>JBHLOY010000006.1:0-213621 GCA_048939995.1 Promethearchaeota archaeon
TTTTAATATTATTTTCTACCCATTCCCTACATTTTTCTAAGAATCGTTCCTTATCATCTTTGGATATTTTATAATTTCTTTGAACCGCAAGTTCAACTGGAAGACCATGGCAATCCCAACCCTGAGGAAAGTATACGAGATCTTCTTTCATTCTATGATAACGAGCCACAAAATCAATCCATGCATAATTCAAAAATTGTCCAATGTGTAATACGCCACTTACAAATGGAGGAGGAGTATCGATTGTAAATATTTCACCCTTCCTCTCTTTATCGAACTTGTAAATTTCGTTATCTTTCCAAAACGAAATCCATTTCTTTTGGATTTCCTTAAATTTAAATCTTTTTGGGTAACTACTTTCTTGTGTCATATTAATTCCGATTCCAAATTAGGGTTAGTATTAAAATTTTTGATGATATTTGAAATTGTTAGTTTTTCCAATAAAAATGATAATTCTTGTTATTTAAAAGCGATAATATCATATATGGACCTGGCGGGAATTGAACCCGCGGCCTCTTGAATGCGAATCAAATAATCTGTAATTTTCATCGAATTACACGTGATCTGCGACTAATCTACAGGCCCATTTTTTAACTATGTCAATGATTAATAAAAATCAATATCTCTAATAATTTTTATGATTTTAGAATAGAAATCAAGGGAAATTATTTTTAATCAATATTGTGTTCTTGCTATTATATCATCTTGAGCTGATTTTGTTAGTTCTGTAAATAACACTGAATAGCCAGCAATCCTTACAACTAAACCGCGATAACTTTCGGGGTTTTTTTGTGCTTCACATAGAATATTTTTTCCAATAACATTAAATTGAAGATGATAACCTCCTTTGGGTTCAAAATATGATTTTATTAGTGGAATAAAAATATCTTCTCTTATAGAGTTCGGATGGAAGTCAAGAATTAAGGAAGTTCCATTGGTTATAAGAGAGTTATCTAACTTTTTTGCTGAATTTAAAATTGCTGTTGGTCCGTTCTTATCTCTTCCGTTGGTAGGCCCCACTCCATTTGAAAGGGGATCTCTAGACTTTCGACCATTAGGTGAGGCGCCTGTAAATGCTCCAAATCCTAAATGAAAGGAAGTTGAGTATACTCCCGGATTAAATTTACCGTGACGAAAATTATTATACTTGAAGATTTCTTCACAATAATTTTTAACAATATCTTTAGCAATTTGATCAACATACTCAACATCATTTCCAAATTTCGGAATTTTATTAATAAAGTATTCTCTCCATTCAGAACCCTTTTTTCCATGATAACTTCCTCTATAGTTTTTTGTTAGAATTTGTACCATTTCATCAAAGGATAGTATTTTTTCTTCAAAAACTACTTTCTTTAGTACGACTAAGCTATCTGTTACAGTTGCTAAACCAATTAACTGCGGCCCAGTATAATTATAGATTGCACCACCATTAGTTACATCTAAACCACGTTCTATGCAATCACTAACCGATCCAGATAAGAATGGTTGAGGTTTAATTTCAGAAATAGTTTTATCAAGTGAATTCATAGTCAGAATCATATTTTTTATAAAGAACTTCATTTGTTTTAAAAAAAATTCCCATAATTCATCAAAAGAAGTGATTGGTGTTTCCCTTTTAAGACCTACTTCCCTTCTGCTAAACATATCAAACCCATTCGTTAATGCCAATTCTAAACATTTCACAATATTAATTTGGCATGCGTTGGTTGAACCAAATGATTTAGTAGGGTGCTGTGGTTCTACACATCCAATTGGGGCATATTCTCTCGCATCTTCAATAGAAAATCCTCGGTTTACGAGTCCTGGTATCATCACATCATCATTAAATAAAGCTAAACTAGTGCCTTTTTTAATTGACATAGCAACTTTGATTAAAAAATCTTCTGGAGTGTTCTGATGAATTCTTATAGAAAAAGTGGGTTGAACAGTTTGGATATGAGTATAAGCATCCAAAATGATGTCAGATAGGTCATTAGTTGCATCGAGGCCTCTTCTATCAAGACCTCCAATTGTAAGGTTTTCTGTAATTGGAGGGCCTTCAGCAAGATTAATACCTAAATAAAGAACATAATTCCATAAGGTTGTCAATTTGAGAAAAAAACATTCTAATAAAAATTGTACCTCTCCTCTCGAAATATATCCTTTTTCAATGTCATTAGAATAATAAGGAAAAAGTAACTGATCAAGACGCCCAATACTAATAGCAAAGCCACCATCTTCTATGCCACAGATAAGATGATTGAAATAGATCAATTGAAGTGCCTCTTTAAAATTATTTGGCGGATTCTCTGATATATTCATACAAATTTTGGAAATCTCTAAAAGTTCATCATGTCTATTAGAGTTTGTCTCATCGTTAGCTAATTTTTTAGCTAAAGAAGAAAATCTTTTTATAAATGATTTTCCTGCTTCATATAGAATGATAACTGACTTTAAGAAAATCAACTTTTCTGTATTACTAGAATATTCTTCTAGCTTTTTTTTAGCATTTTTAATCAAACCATTTAACCCATATTTTAAAATATTTTCATGTCCAGGAAAGAAATGACCAATACCATTCGTAAATTCAGCCTCAACTAAAAAAACTAGTGTATCCATTATATCTTTTAGTTCGGGATCTAAATTTTTTAAAAAAAGTTCCTTTAGAGTGTGATCCTCATATTTCCAGTAAGGTATAATTTCCTCTTTAAGAATTCGTCTTTCCTCCTCTGAAATGAATAACTTTTGTGCTGGACGATTTTCAAAAGTATCGACATCTTGTTCAAGAGTGTCAACTCTTACTTCTGGATATAAAGGGGTCCCGATAAGTTTACTACATCTATTTCCTACAACAAATTCATCATCCCAGATTCTTATAGTCATATTCAATAATACGGCTTGCATTGCTTTGGCAAAACGAATAATATGGTTTTTCCCTTTAGTTTTTCTATATGAATTAGTAAATAATTTTGCTCTTTCAATGCAAATCTCATGAGGAGCGTTAATTAATTCATTTTTTATTTTAAAAAGTCTCTCCTCTCTATTTAAAAGAGTTGTTTGTTTCTGTTGCATTTTTAATCAATAAAATGAGATTTATAGATCTATTTAATAAAGAAATTATAAATTTATAGGTTAAAAAATATTACAAGGAAAGAATATCAATTTATAATAAGTACTTCATTTATCATTCCTCTCCTTGAAGAAATAGAATTAATAGCACGCTTTGCTTTTAAAGTAATTATCCTATAATCTCTATACAAATTTAATATAAAATCACAATAAGAATTACTTAATAATAATTTACATCCCTTTTTATCTAGTTTTTTATAAATTTCATATAATTTTATTTGAGAATCTTCTCCGAAATCTTGTTTAGTATAGCTTGTAAACAATGCCGTTTCAGAGATAGGATAATATGGAGGATCAAAATAAATGAAATCGTTTTTCTCAGCATATTCTAAGCAAATTTCAAATGATCCATGAACAATTTTTACATTCTTTAAAACTCTATGAACTGCTCTTAAATTATCTTCATCGCATATGGTTGGGTTCTTATGTCTGCCAAATGGTACATTGAAATACCCCTTACTATTAACGCGATATAATCCATTGAATCCTGTTTTATTGAGATAAATTGTCCTTGAAGCTTTCTCAATATTAGACAGATTTGAATATAATTGCCTATTACGATCCATAGCACGGATTTTATAATAATAATCTTTTTCATATTTGTGTTTCTTCAAAGATGTTATTAATTCCTCAACATTCTCTTGTATTACTTTAAAAATGTTTATTAATTCTAAATTACTATCAATTAAAATTGCCTTTGGAGGTAAAAGATAGAAAAATAATGCTCCTCCTCCAACAAAAGGTTCAATATAACGGTTATAATTCTTAGGAATAAATTGATTTAACTGTTGAATTAATTGTCTTTTACCCCCTGCCCACTTTAAGAAAGGATGAGGGTTTCCTATAATAGCCTTATTCTTTTTATTTTCATACCTTTTTGATGAAAGACGCATTTCTATTTGATTTTTCGTTTCAAAAAATCCAATTAATGATTTCTGGGGACTCTTTTTATCAGTCAAATTTTGTTATAACCTTCATTTCTTATTATAATAAATCATTTAAAACAATATAATTGTTAATCTTGATTATTATTACAAATTATTAGACACAAAATACTATTTAAAGTAATACTTAGTGGTTAGTTGAAATATTTAAGGGCTTATTTTTTTAGCCCTCTTTGGTTATTTGAACTTTTTAAAATATTAGGTTTAAAATTTTAAATTATCATTAACTTATTATTCCCATAAAGGAATACATATTTATCTCTATGATTCATTCGAGAAATTGGTATGATTAATAAAGAAAAATTTGAGCAACTTTTTAGTCAACATCTTATAAAAGATATTACTGAGGAAAATATTAATATCGTCTTATCTGGCCAGTATGGAAAAGCATTAGAGCTTCTAAGAGATGCAGAGGCTACTGGTTTGTTTCCTGCTTTAGTAGGTCCACCAGGAGTTGGGAAAACTATTCTGTGCAGATATTTTGCAAGCTTAAGAGCTAAAGAGAATAAAAATAAGAGTTTTTATTGGATGACTATGGATGAAAGTATAAAACCCTCACATTTTATAGGATCTTTTGATCCAGCAATAACTTTGAAAAAAGGTTTTGTACTTGAAGCATTTAATCCAGGTCCATTACTCAATGCGATGTTAGAAGGAGGTACTTTTCTAGCGAATGAAATCAATCGTGCTACAGAATATTCACAAAACACACTTTTAGAACCATTAGAAGAAGCATCGATAGGTATTCCACATTTAGGTCGAATAAAAGCTGATGATGATTTCTTTTTTATTTCAGCAATGAATCCAGAGGAATTATCAGGAACTCATCGTCTTTCAGAAGCATTAAAAGACAGAATTAAGGTTTGGATAAGATTGACATACCCAGATAAAACCACTGAGTTAGATATTATAAGAATTAATCTTCCCGAGCATTTTATTATTGAGGAATCGGAATTAGAGTTAATTTATTCAATAATTGATGAAACCAGAAGAAATAAAATTGACATTGAGGTGCCTGCATCTATTAGAGCAGGAATAGCTATTGCTAAGATGTTGGCTAGAAGGCGTTTTCTGGAAAAAGAAGGAAAATTAGGAGAGGGTATTTCTGTTTATGAATATCTCTCTGAAATATCAAAATATGTATTATTAGGAAGTATTAAACCAAAGCCGGGTATAAAGGTTGAAAATATTATTGATAATGTCATTCATAAAACACTAGGAGCATAGGAGGATATTTATAAATGGGCGTATTCCCAGAAAATCCTTGTGAGTTCGCTGTGAATTTCATTAGAAAGATGAGAAATCATCCTGACATAATACAGGTTCCTTCATCACGACAAGTTCTTTCAATTCCAAGATTAATTCTATCTCGGTATTATAGAATCGGAAAAGTAACTCCAAATGATTACATTGAAATAAGCACTGTTACCTCATTCCCCGATAATCAGCAATTAGCACAAGAGATTGCTTTTGAAATTCTTTTTCCTAATTATAAGAAAGACATGGTTGAGTCATTTTTTCCTATTAACGAAGAATTAAAAGAAGAATTAAAAAAAGAAATTGATTCTGATGAAATAAAATCTGAGCTAGATCAAATTCAAGATGAAATAGATGAAATAGAATTTTTGAAATCGATAGATCAAGATTCGATTATAGAATTAGAAGAATTTTTTGATGATTTAAACCAAAAAAGAGATGAAGAACCATATAAATCAGCATTGCATTTTTTTGACGATGATTCTGAATTATATAAGGAGGAGATTTCCTCTTTAGAGAAGCTGATTGAAGAAGCAAAAAATCGTTTAGAACAAAAAATTAATTCACTAGAACCAAATGATATAAAAGCAGGAGTTGAATTGGGTTTAAATGAATTAATTCAATCAAAATCCCTTCGAGAATGGGAGAAAATTACTGCTAAAGCACTTGAAAATCGAGATATTGCTTTAGAATTAGAAAATTTAATTAAAAACAATAAACTTGACGATCTTTTACAAACAATGAAGTATTTAAATGAAACTATTGATGATCAAAATATAAAAAGGCAATTAAATAATATTAAAAATCAGCTTCAGAACCAAATCAAGAATTTAGATCAATTATTTAACGCTGCTAAAACTTTAGGGAAAACCCCTCAATTTGATCCCCAAAAAGTATTAACAAATTCTTTAAAAAATTCTTCCTTTGAGCACAATTTTAATTTAGCTAATTCCTTAGATCAATATTTTGGGACAAATATAAGAGCTGAACTACTAAATAAAGTTCAAGAACAACTCCATAATTCTAAGATGAATTTATCTCTTGAAAATTTGACTAAAAGTGCATTTGCAGATAAATCATGGAATGATTTGTTTAATCAATCACTCCAAAATGCCATAAGAGATGCTATGAAACAAAAAGTAAAACATGAAGCATTCAAAACACTCACTCATCAATTACAGCAATTATCAAATAGTTGTGCAAATATTCATTGCAGTCAGAAAATGGCTCAACAAATGCCTAATCTAGTGAAACAGAGTCTAGAAGTATGTGAGACACCAGAACAATTAAGAAATACTATTGAATTTTTTAGGAAAATTGGATTAAACCCTGAATCAGATATAATAAAAGATATTGGAAAAAAACTCAATATGTCTGATGAAGAGATTTTTGAGTTAATTGAACCAAATTATCAATTATTAAAAAAGATGATTGATAAAAAAGTTGGAGATTTCCAAAGAATCTCAAATTTAATAGAGCAGATTAGAGATCAACTCAATTATGATAGGGTTAAGGAATTAATCAGTAGTGCTATAGCTAATGATAATAGAGAAGCATTAGCTGCTTTAGGGCATTTTAATTTAGGTGAAACATTAAAAGCAGCCCACCAAGTTGGAGGAAATGAAGGTCAAGAAAAAGCGATTGCTTGTTTATCTGCTGGTAGTGGTGAGAATTTACTCAAACAATGGTTTATTCATCGTAAAAATCTTCCAGAACATACAAGACAGAAAGTTAAAGAGCTAGCAAAAAAAGTATTAGTAGAATTAGGGATATACTATTCTAGGGCTCGTTTAGGTTCTGCAACAACAGGACCTATACCAATTAACATCGTTAGACCCTATACTATAGGAGATGACTTTGAAAATATAGACTTAGAAGAAACAATTTTTAATCTGCTAGAAAAAGGAAAGGAATTAGATCACATCAATTATGACGATTTTTATGTTTTTGAGACTGCTAAAGGACTTCGATCTTGTTGTTTTGAATTAGATATTAGCGGTTCAATGTCAGGTGATAAATTAGCTTATATGACTATTTGTGTGACAATGCTTTGCTACGGTATGCGAAAAGATGAATTTGGAGTAACCTTTTTCGAATCAGATACCCATGTTCTAAAGGAATTGAATGAAAAAGTTGATTTAGAAAAATTAGCAGATGAATTACTCTCTGTTAGCGCACGAGGAGGGACAAGAATTCAGAGCGCTCTCAAATGGGCAAATAAACAGTTTAAGGAACATTCAAA
Source organism: Promethearchaeota archaeon (assembly GCA_048939995.1). Lineage (GTDB taxonomy): Archaea > Asgardarchaeota > Lokiarchaeia > Sigyniarchaeales > SOKP01 > SOKP01. The sequence continues at coordinate 7,555 of JBHLOY010000006.1, forward strand.
TTCTCGTGAAAAATTGAATGTGTTGTTTACAGATGCGGAAATCTTCGATATCCGTGAAGGTATTGAAGAAATTAGAATATTGCGTTCTTTAGGAGTGGATTTTATCTTAATATGCCCTGAAACCTCTTACAACTTAAAAGAAGCTAGGAAAATGGTTAAAGTAGCTGGAGGACAACTTCTTACTATAAAAGATTGGAATGAATTTCCTAAATTAATATCTGAAATTATAAAGTCAAGATTTTAAGACGATGGATAAAAAAACTTTATCCGAATTATTAAAAGATAAATTTGGATCAAATTTATACAAAAAAGCAGATGAATTTCCAACTAATAAGATAACTATAATTCAATTAGAAGAGAACCCATTACTTATAAAAGCTATTATTTCAGATGAGGATCGCGAATTTCATGTGATAATAGACGAACATAATTATGAAATATATCATGATTGCCCTGTATTCTTGATACACACCGAGCTAGATGATAAAGTATGTATCCATTTATTAAAATTATTACTTATTTTAAAGGAAAAGTTATCTTTAAAGATTTTAGATGAGATTAAAAAATATAACTTAACTTCTGAAGATTTGGGTTCCAGAAGAAAAAGTGATAACTTTTTAATCTTAGCAAATTCTTGTTTGGAAGATAATAATTATGTAGAAGGCTTAAATTATTTAAATAAAGCGATTATCAATCAGAATGGATGCGAGCCAATAATTGAGAAGTATCTCAAAACAGCTCTAGAAAATAATTTATTCGTCGAATTATTTGAATTCCTAAAAAATTGCTATGAAAATGGTTTATCAGAATATTTAGCCAAATATGATGATTATATTGAAAAAGGTTTCAAATTGATTTTAGAACAAGTGTCATTGTATTCTTTTTATGACATACTTCGTATTATTGAATTTATAGATAAGATCCTAAAGTATTACAAATTTAATAAAACCTCATCTTTAACTTCACTAATTGATAGGTTAATAGAAATGACTAAATCGAACGATTTTAATGAGAAATATTGTTCTAACTTTTTTATAATGAAAAATATTGAAGCATTAAGTTCCTTTAGTCCTTCATTTAAGCAAATAAAGACAAGTATGGATAAAGAATTATTTAAAAAAGAGATTCTTGACTACTTTTTAAATGAAATTGAGAGTTTTTCTGTAATCGAAAAAATTAAGTTAATGAAAAACCAGTTTGAAATATTTAACATTCCCAAAACAGAATATATTGATGCTTATAAAAAATATAAAAATGAAATAAGAGAATTAAAGAGAAAAGTTTATTTAAAGAAATTTGCATATTTAAAGCTTCTCATGGATCATCATCGTATAAAAAAAACAAATATTAATTTTAGAAAGAAGAGAAATACTTATATCGTAAGTCATGATAAAAATAATTCTAATATTCCAGTTTATAATTATATTATTAAGCATATTGGCTTTTATGGATTAGATGAATCCACAATTAAGTCATCTGAGATTGGAATTAATTATCATATCATGAAAGAATTATTCCTAGATGATCTAACTAATTTTCCTGATGTTTTTTATTATAAAAATCAATTTTGGGGAGAACAAGAAGAGTACTATATCAATCTTACTGAAGGTTTTTCTTTAATGTCTAAACCAACCAATAGTTATGAAACCTTTCAAGCTTTTTTAAATACAAATGAGATAATCATAATTGAATGGGACTTAGCGAGTAAACCTCAACATACTAATATTGTAAATGCATATGGATCGCAAGTCATAATTCCCGATCAAAACAATCCCTTATTTCATGATTTAAAGCCTTTCGATCTATGTTATTGTCAGAAAAATCCCGCTAAAATTGAGGGCAATATTATTAAAACTATAAATATAATAACAAAATGCTCAATAAAAGATGCAATTAATAGTGTCTCCAAAGGTATGGAATTTATTGAAGGTTACTATCCTCTATCTGTTGTAAATTTAGTTCTAAAGAAAAAAATCACCCCTTTTGAAGCTGATATAATTGTATCTAATAACCCTAATAAATCATTTGTCCCAAATTATAATCAGTTTATAAAGGCTTTCAGACAATTTCTATTTAATTTCATCAATCAAGAAAGAGATTATATTTTTAATCAATTAAAATTAAATCCAGAGGAAAGAACTAATCAAATCTTATCTTTATTAAATTTAACAACAGAATTGGCAGGTTTGGACATAAATTATACTGAAATTATTAAAAAATTATTGTTGGAAGATCTTTCTCTTAAGAAATTTAAAGTAGAGTTTTTAGAAAAAATTCATTCTTTCATAAAAAAGAAATTAAATCAAAAAGAAGTTGGTGCAACTGACTTATTTAATTTAAAAAAAATGAGAAATACTTCTTTTATGAAATATTCAGATGAAATCGTAAAGATAAGAAAAGAGGAATTGGAAAATTCAAAAATATATAAATCATTTAAGGAAGGAATTATGCAGTATGACATTTCAAATCTTAAAAAAACCTATTATGGTAGAAAATTCGTTAAAATCTTGAATATAGCGAATAAAGATCTTGTGAATCAGGATCTTTTGAATAAGATAGAAAGATTTGCTAAAAAATTAAACTTAAAATTGTCTATTTTCAACCTTAACCACATTTCAGAAAAGTAGTTTAAATTAATTGATTAAAATATCTTAATATTCTTCCCTTTCATTTATGATATAAACATTGAAAACTCAAAAATTTCAATAAAGTTTCTATCCTATGAGGATAAAGGTATTGAAATTGGTCGCAATGGAGCGTATATAAAAGCTATAAATCAATTTCAATATTGCAATTTGATAATAAAAATTGAATGTAGTTTGAATACGTAAAAATAGTCTCTATTAACTTTTCTATATTTATGTATAAATCATCACACTCTATTCTTTTTATTGAAAGATATATGCTAAATTGAATTACAACATTCAATATTCAAAAAAAATAGAAAATGACCATTAAAGAACAAACGCTTATTGATAGAAATAAGAATAAGAACCATCTATCTAACATAGAAAAAATTTTAGTTGATTCTGCCTATAATTCAAAAAATTTTGACAAAACCCCTCCAATAGTAGGCATTGTACTTGCAGACCAATATGGGAACACCCTTATGATACTTGAATATGATTCAAAAGAAAATTATAGACCTATTAAAACTTTCATTACTCAAGAAACTTCATTTCTTGAAGTTGATCTCATTTCAATGTATTTTAGTTCATTTAAAGTTTTTGCCACTCAGACGAATATCCAGAATTTATCTCATTTAGAGATTTATGGTTCAAATCTCAAGATTCAAATTCATTTCTTGTTTGATAACTACATGATAATTCTTTTTCTTAATTCTAATACAAATTTAAACTCAGTTGATAAGGAACAGATTATGAAGTACTTTAAAAAAATCTTAATCATACATAAATTTGAATTTCTTAACTTTAATGCCTCAAGTTCTCTAAAAGTTATAAGAACTCTAGAGAGAAAAGGTAAAAAGTGGCTTGAAAATCTAAATCGCGCTTATACACAGACTTATAAAAATTTGTATTTTAGAAAACATCAAATTATTGAAAAATTTATTAGGACTTTAGGTCCAATAATAGAAAGAGAATTAATTGAATATTTAGAAAATATTCCTGAGGAAACCTTAGATAATCTATCAAAAGAAATTAAGAATAAAATTCAAGATCAATTATTTGAATTTTCTTTCAAATGAAAAAAAATTGCATCATTGATTATTTTTATATTAAAGAGATAATTCTAATAGATATAAATCTTAATTAGTAGATGTTGTAATATGGAGAAAAAGAAATTTCATCACCCTTCAAAGGATATTATTGAAACAAAAGGCACAATTCTAAGAGGAAAAACGATATGTATGTGTTTAACTGGTTCGGTTGCCATCATAAATGCTCCAATAATAGCAAGAGAGTTAATGCGATTAGGTGCTGAAGTAATTTCTGTTTTATCTAAATCAGCAACCGAATTAATAAATCCCTCATTAATGCATTGGGCAACAGGCAATCCCACTATTACTAAACTAACCGGTAAAGTAGAGCATGTGCTCTTAGCGGGTTATAGACCAAATGCGGTAGGAAAAGCAGATTTAGTATTAGTATGTCCTGCTACTGCTAACACAATTTCGAAAATAGCCAATGGAATAGATGATACTCCTGTAACAACAGTTGTATCAACAGCCTTAGGATCTTCAATACCAATTGTAATTGTACCAGCGATGCATGAAAGTATGTTTCATCCAATTATAGAAAAAAACATAATTAAACTAAAAAAATACGGTATAGACATACTTGGTCCAAGAATCTCTGAAGGGAAGGCTAAAATTGCAAAGTTAGATGATATTATTGATCGCGTTATTGATTTATTGGTAGCCAAAAAGGATTTTGAAGGTATTAAAGTGTTAATTACTGCTGGGCCAACAAGAGAACCAATAGATAAAGTAAGGTTTGTATCAAATAGATCATCGGGGCGAATGGGTATTGAGTTGGCTAAAGAAGCTGCCGCAAGGGGTGCTGATGTATTATTAATTGCAGGGGAATGTATGGTAAAAATTCCTGAATATATAACAACCTTAAACGTAGAAACCACAGATGATTTTATCAGTGCTGTGAAAAGCGAACTATCATCTAAAGATTATAATATTTTCATATCAGCGGCAGCAATTAGTGACTATAAACCCATTGAACGAATTGAAGGAAAAATTTCTTCGGATGAGGTTAAGGAATTACAAGTGAATATGAGGTTGACTCCAAAAATAATTGATGAAGCTAGGAGAAAAAACTATAAAGTTTATATTATAGGATTTAAGGCAGAAACTAATGTATCAAGAAGTCAATTAATTGAAAGAGCTTATAATAGATTATTAAAATCCGAGATTGAATTAATTGTGGCAAATGATATCGGTAGAGACGATATTGGATTTGGTAGCAAAGATAATGAAGTATATATCATTGATAAAGAAAAACATATTACCCATGTTGAAAAATCTACTAAAAGATATGTCGCTTCAAGAATTTTGGATGTTGCTATTGAAAATTATCATAAAATGCATATCTAATCTTTAAATTTCTTTTTCGTTTTTTTGATCTATTCATAAAAATATTTAAATAGTAATTCAATTACTTTTCAAAATGAAAGAAAAAATAGATGTTAAATAGATAACCGGGATTATTAGATAAACTCTAATAACCTTGGGGTTAAATATTATTATTTTCTTATATATAACAAATGTGTAAGTATATATATAAGATTTCTATATTCATTTATTGAAAATTAAGTGGTGAAGGAAAAGGTGAGTTCTGAAGAGGATGGGAGAATAACTCAAGGAACTATTGCTCAGTTCATGCGTAAACGAACGCAATTAGTTGGATTCGAATTTGGGTACTGGAAGCATACACAATATATAGCTGAATTTTTAGATAACGCATTAGACGCAATTGAAACATTCCAATGGAGTGAATTGGATACAGATGATTCTAAAATCAAATTTTCTTTAGATCAAGAACTATCTTTAGAAAACCTTTCAATTATTCAGGAAATAAGAGAAGATGAAAAAATTCAGCCATTAAATAACGAGGCAAAACAAGCATTAATGCAAGAGATTGGGGTTAACCAATTAAAATTAGCTGAAGAAACTGAGCACTCTATCGCGGACAAGGAAGAAACATCTGGAGAAATTGCTGATAAAGCTCAATTGGAAGTTGAAGAAGAAGTTAGAAGAGTCATAGTTGACATGAATGAAATCATAAAACCAGTTACGAATATTGTCGATATTGAACCAATTGTGTTAATTCGCTTAAGGGAATATGAGGCTCCCTCTTTTTTAACTTCTGAATTAAGTCAGAAAAATGTAATGAATTATACTTTCGAGATTTTTGATAATGGAATAGGTATGGGTAAGGCAGATTTACGAAAATTCGGAAAGTATTTAGCGTCTTCTAAAAGTGTTGAGTTAAAACAAACTAGAGGAAGTCAAGGTTTTGGAGCGCCTAGTGCTTTTAGCGATGCCCAAAATACGACCGGAAAACCAATTATTGCGGTATCGAAAACGTCAGATATGATCTATAGTACAGTCTCCGAATTTTTTACAACATCTAAAAATGAGAAAAAGTATTTAGTTCACCCAACAGAGGTGGATAGTCCTTTCCTTCATGGAACATATATCAAATTAAATTATTTAAATGTCAAATATGTTAGAGGGTATGTTGATACTTATATCAAAGAAACAGCATTAATGAATCCTCATGTAACAATAATTTTCATTGATCCTTATGGAGAAGAATTTATATATCGAAGATTGGTATCATCCTTCCCGAGAGAACCCAAATATGCTAAACCGCACCCATCCTCAACTAATATCGGAGATTTGCAAGATTTACTATCAAAGTCAGAAAATTTAACAGTTTCCGCTTTTTTACAGGAAAATTTTGTTAGAGTAAGTTCCAGAACAGCAAAAGAGATTATTGCCATTGCTGAAGCAGACCTACAAGAAAAATTAAATCTATTTATTCTTAAAGATGGATATCTTAAAAAGACAACAAAAGATTCCGCAATATTTTATCTCAAGTTTGAAAAAAAAATTTACGGAAAATCAACTAAGCTAAGGGATAAATTAATTATTTATCAAATAGAATCCGAGAAACTCAAAGAAAGTTATTTTTCTAAGATCACAGAATATGACAAACTTAATAAAGATCTTGAGAAAATTGAAAAAGAAATTAAGAAATATAATAATGAAATTGAAAAAAGTGACACCAAAAAAGACATTAAAACAATTGAGTCAAAAATTTCTAAACTATTAAAAGATGTAAATATTGCTACCGAAGAAAAGGAAAAGATTAAATCAAAATTAGATCAAATTATACAAACTAATACCGATGGTTTAGTAGAAGTAAAAAAAATACCAAATAGGACTGAATTGGAGGATCTAATAAGAGAAGTAAATTTATCAAAGAAGAAACCTTCAGAGTTGACAACAGAGCAATTCAATTCTTTATTCCACGCTTTCAAATCTGTTAAATATATGGCCCCTCCAACCGATACGGCAATTCCTGTTGGTGAACAGGTTCTAGAAAATACACTAATAAAAGAAATTGGTTTGAAAGTGTCTGAGAATATTGATGATTTTGAAGATCCAACTGAGACTATTAATCAATTATTCTATGAAGTATCACAAGCTAAAAAAAGAGCTAAAATTAAAGAAAATTCTTCTGGAACTGATGAAATATTAAAGAATATTACAGTTAGTGAGCAAGAATTAATCGATCTTAATTCCCAGATACTAACAAACTTGGTTGTTCAAAATGAAATTGATTTAGCTCAATCAACTATTATTGGTTTAGAAGATGACACAAATACGAATTATCAAGATGTGTTTGAGTTTTTTATTGAAAACTACACTAAAGATGACGATTTTGTGTCTGCTGAAACAAGATCTCCTACAAGTGGAAAAGGTTTAGCATATGTTGTTGAAGCAGGATTAGCTTATTGTAATGATCCCACTAAACTTGAAACTCCTAAGAGATCTAGAGATGTACTTTCTAGATTTGTAAATAGAACCCCAAAATTAAGAGACAGTGCAGATTGTGCTATAACAAAAGCAGTTCAATCAGTAAATTGGAAAAATTATAAATTAGATACTTATGATAATAACCTTCCAAAGGGACCTATTAAATTAATAATCAATGTATCTGGTCCTTATGTCCATCTGATGTTTAAATCTCAGTCAAAAAATGCTTTAGCAGATGATGAGGATTTAATCAAAGAAATAAAGTATTGTCTTGAGGCAATTGGAAGGAGATTAAGGATATATCTTAATAGAAAGCATGCTATTCATAAAAAGGAAAAAAGAGCAAGTTTAATCGAGAAGTATATTCCTCAATTTGTTGAAAGTCTTTACAATATTAGTACTAAAGGGGAGACTAAGTATAAAAGTCAATTGAATAAGGAAGATTTAATAGATTTAATGAAGAATGCTATTGGAGTAAAACCAAAAATATCCACACCTATAAAGGATATAAAACTCCCAGAAGAAACTAAAATATCAAAGGTTCAAGAAATAGAGAAAATTAAAGAAGTACCTCTTCCAGTTGATTCTTCGAAAGATATAGAAACAGAAGAACAAAAAGAAATGATAAGTAAACCTAAAACTTCAGTAGTAGTTAAAACTCAAAAAGTAGATAAGAAAACGGCAGAAGATAAAAAACAGGAATTACCAATAATAACAACAGAAAAGATATTAAAAGCAATGTCTAATGAGGATTGGCAACCAATAACTCATCTTATTTTTAAATTAAAAATTCAAGATATGATGGATGCTCGTTTCTTACAGCTTAAAATGAAAGAGTTAGTGAGGAAAGAGCTGGTGGAAGAAAAAATAATTAAAACTAAAAAAAATTGGAAATTAAAGTGATTTTAAAGTGTCAAAAAAAAGAGATTACGATTTAAAAGCTACTAAACAATTATATTATGATTATTTAGAGAGCGGTAAACAGATTAAAGAATTTACACAACCTGAAGCTACAATTAAAATTGAAGATCTCAGCAGAAAGAAAATTCTTAACAGAATCTATAGATTAGTAGATAACATTATTGAACAAATCTATAAGTCTGGCAGACCTTCAATTGAATTACCTTCTAGATCATCATCAAATATAATCTGGGATGAGGATAATGATTTGTTATTACTTGGTAAACAAATTATGGAAAAACAATTTCACTCACTCACTAGCGTCGCTGATATTACGCGTTTAATGAGAGTCCTTGAAGTTGTAAACGAATTATTAAACGAAGATATTCATGCAACAAAAAGAGAGGTATTTTACACGGATGTCAATTTATTTGCTGAGCAAAAAAATAGTGATAAGAGCATTGAGGATGTTTCAACTATGCTATATACTTCTAGAAATTCTACCCATATCGTTGCTGCTCCAAGAGGTTCATGTGTAGGCAGGTTAAGGATTAGAGATAGGACGGATATTATAGATCTTGAAGCACAAGGAAGTGGAGGATGGACAATATCACCTTTTTTAGATCAAATTGAAATTATCGAATCTGATGCTGAATTTATTTTAGTTATTGAAAAAAATGCTGCTATGATGAGGCTTGCTGAGGATAGATTTTGGCGAAAATATCCTTGCATTCTATTAACTGCTCAGGGTGTAGGAAATGTTGCGACGCGTATGTTTTTAAAGAGATTAAATAAAGAATTGAATCTCCCAACCTTTACTCTAGTTGATAGTGATCCTTATGGACACTATATTCATTCAGTCTATTTAAGAGGTTCAAAAAGGTTAAGCTATGAGTCACCCTTTCTGGCAACTCCAAACATTAAACTATTAGGAGTTTTAACCAGAGATTTAGATAAATACCAAATTCCTAAGGCTGCGAGAATCAAAATGAATAAACAAGACGAAAAACGGACAAAAGATTTGTTAAATGAGGATTTTGTAAAAAAAAACAAGGCATGGGAAGCAGATTTAAAACTTGCCCTCAAATTAAGAGAAAAAGCAGAAATTCAAGCTTTTGCAACTCATGGTTTTAAATTTCTAACAGATGAATATCTACCAGAAAAATTAACCACAGGTGATTGGATATGAGATTATTTCATAAGAAAGATGGTGGAGTAATTCAATTAATTGATAAAGAACAAATGAATGATTGGCCAGTAGAATTGCCCCTTATATTTATTGAATATATTCGTGAAAAAAAATTAGACACTTATGAAGACAAAATTGTTAGAAAAGAGGTAGAAGATTATCTTAATGAAATTATGAAAGATATCGCAATTCCGCGATTAATCAGTGTAATAGAAAGTGAAAATACGGAAGAAATAATCCTCGCTCTTACCCGTATCGAAGATATCGCAAAAAAAAATATTGAAATGGTTAAACCTATTCAGAAATATCTTACTAATCTCCAAAAGAGTAAAAATAAAAAAGTTACAGCTATATCAGAAAGCATTTCGGAAATGTTTGTGAAAGCTGAAAGAAGAAAAGAATTATCAAAAAAAAGAAAAATTATGCTGCAAAAGGAAAAAGAATTTTTAGCGGGAAAAATTAATGGAGAAGAATATGCAAAATTTAGAAAAGAATATCTACTTTTAAAAGAATAAAATGAATTGGGAAATTGAAAAAGAATCATTCTATGATTTTATTGTTCAGAATAATGTAATTGGATTTTATAAGAAACCTGTAAAACTAAAATCAGGAAGATTATCTCCTTTTTATGTTAATTGGAGAAATGTATCTGAGGATGTCTATCTAATAGATAGATTGACTGATTATATGATTTCGTACATAGAATATCTAAAATTAAATCCAGATTGTTTTTTTGGTGTACCTGAAGGAGCTACTAAATTAGGTATTATCATGCAGTTTAAATGGGCGAGAAAGAATCCAAATTATGGACCTGAAAAATTTGTATTATCAATGGGCAGAGGAAAAATAAAGAATCACGGTGAATTAAAAGATCGGCTGTATTTAGGAATGCCTAGAGGCAGAGTCGTAATTCTAGAAGATGTAACTACAACTGGGGAGTCCCTAGTTCAGTGTATAGAAGGATTACAGCATAATAAGGTAAATGTAATAGCTGCAATTAGTTTAACAAATAGGGATGAAGTAAGAGATGATGATAAAACAGTCGAAGATGTAGTTCAAGAAAAGAGAGTAGAGTATTTTTCTATGAGCATAATTACTGAACTGATTACTAGACTAAATCTTTCTGAGGAATTATCCTTTTTAGTGGATAAATATTTTAAAAAATATGGTGTTAAATAATCTAATTAAGAGTTTAAGAGAAGGAAATCCCTCCATGCTTTAATAATTTTGTATAATTCTCTATACAAGATTTTCTCTAATGATGTAAGGCGTTGTTCATCATCCAAAGATAAATCTGCTTTAGACAAGCGCAATAATTTCAATAATCTGCTATCAATGATATTACTAGCGTATGAAATATATCTATCTAAATCCATTTTCGGCTTTATGTTATTTTGCACCTCATATTCCATAATAGATTTAAACTCTTTAATCCTATTCAAAAAATATGGTTTCTGTTGATGAAATAATTTTTGATCATCACGTTCGCTTATCGCATATCTCTGAACATCAACATTATCGCATTTTTCATCAGATGTTAGTTTCAAGATTTTATTTTGAATAAAGGGTAATGCTTTAAAGAATTTTAATCTATATTTGTGCCCTTTCTCAAATGGTCCAAATGGTTCTCCAAAAAAACTAACTGGCTTAAAATTCTTTATACATTCTGTCATCAACTCTTCATGTTTAAAGATGAAATTAACTCGCTTTAAATTTAAAAGTAAGTTATTTCTTTTTAAATTTAAAAATAACTTATCTTCCATCTGTACCACACTATAATTTAAAAATAAAAATGCTTTTATATACTAATTAAAATGATCTACAATTGAAATTAAATATTATTATTTATACATAAAGACTCTGTGGTTATATTGATTGTCGAACTTATTTTACTTGGTGTTTTTATAATTCTCTTTTTCTTCGGTTTTTATATTATATATAGACAAGTGGCCTTAGTGAAAAGAGGAGAATTTAAAATGAAAGATCGCCTTCAATGCACCATTTATGGGATTCTTTTTAGTCTAGCAACTATGATTGTTATTTCAATGGGAGTCATTTTTACTATTGAAAACGTGAATCCACTTGTTCTATTAATTCCTTTCATCATATGCTTGATTTATATGTCAATTTACCCCCTAATTGACTTTTTATTTATTGCTTTGAGCAAAGAATCTGATGAGGGTCTTACACCGTTTCATAAATTTATTAGTGAGAATATTATTAATAAGTCAAAAAATAAAATAGTATCATTTATTATAGCTTTATTATTATATTCATTATTTATTATTCCCCCTATATTGTTATCCTTAGCAGGATTACCTTTTTTACTGATCTGGATTTCTTCAATGTTAATTTATCCCCTTTTAAACCTCATTCTTTATGGAACTAAAGGTTATATAGCTGGAATTTCAAATGAGTATTACCATATCCCCGCAATAAAAAGATCAGTCTTTTTAAATTTTGAAGATAGTAAACGGGGTGTCAAGCAATTTTTATCTTACCCCAAGCCATATATTATTTTAGGATTTATGATCTTTGTATTTGTATGGGCTTGGATCTCATTATTTCAAACAATAGGATTTTATTTCACAGGATCATTTGCTATCTCCACCATGTCTTCTTATTTTGCTTATGTAACCTTATTTTTTGGGATTATTGGATACTTCACACGGTTCTGGGGAAGAAAAATCAAATACAGAGCAATAGATATCTATTTTGCAGCATATTTAATGGCAGCCATCGGGATAAATGTATTCGTAAACTTTTTACTAGTCAATATTAACGTTTTATCTATTTCCTTGAATTTCTGGGCTTTAACTCAAGAAATTCAACCAAATTATATATTATTTTCATGGCCATCAGCTTTCGAAGAAATAATACTCATAATTTTTACAAGTTATTATTTGATCTCAAAAACAAATGAATTCAAATTTAATATTAAGTTTTCAAAAATTACTCAATGTGGCCAAACTTTTGATCCTATACCTCTTTTTAACTTCATAAAAAATCCCAATCCAGAATTAAGAACTCATGCTGAAAATACAATCCTCCTGATGTTTGAAAGGATTCCTATAAAAAGTGAAATCTCTCCCGATGTATGGAAATTTAAAGATATGTTAATTGATGGTTTATGTGATTCTAATCTTAATTCTAAACGGGTATGTTATAAAATATTAAGTCAGTTGGAAAAAGACATTCCAAAAACAGTTCTCCCATGGATAATCGATGGTATTCAATCCCCTAACTATGATAAAATATATCCTTTTACTCGATCCTTATTACAAGCAAATATAGAATTGTTGGAAAAAGTTCCAAAAACATTACTTTTAAAACTAATAAACGATTTTGAGTGGCGTATTAAACTTATTGGACTAAAGTTATATTCAAGGTTAATCAAACACAATGAAGAATCACTTTTAAACTTAAACATTGAAAAGTTAATGAAAGATCCAAATAGTACTGTAATAATTGAATTATTTAATATTATCCAAGATTCTGGATTCTCTCTTCCAAGTAATATCATATTGAATAAATTTAATCATCCTAATAGAAATGTGAGAGCTGCTGCTATTAGAAACTTGAAAAATATATCTTTAGATAAAATAAACTCAGAAATAATCACTCAACTTATTGCTTATATGGCCGATCCAACTGCAAGTGTGAGAGCTTCTGTTTTTGAAATCATTGCTTGGATAGGGAATTTTGAGGAGTTTTCATTTCCAGTTGAACCTTTATATGATGGATTAATCGATATTAATGACGATGTAAGAAAATCTTCTGTAAAAGCTTTGAAAAAATATTTCGATGAGAATCCTAAATCATTAGATATAGATTTAATAATAAATAAAATTGACCCGACCAATATATCTATTTTAAAAAATACTTTAGATCTTCTTAGTGATTTATGGGAAAAAGATCCAGAAAAGATTCTAACAATTTTATTAATTTTCATAAAATTTGAGGATAATGAATTAAAAAATGAGATTTCGAGAATTCTTAGAAAAAAATATGAACTCTCCCCAAATTTAATCTTTGAAAATTTAATTAAAGTCAAGGATCAATCAAAATATATATTAAAGGGTATAATCTCAAGTACTTTAATTGAAATTGCTAAGTTAGATCCGTTAGTTGTAATCCCAAAATTACTCATAAATCTTGAAAGTGATAACGATGATGTTGTTTTAAACTCATTAGTATCTCTTGAAGGCTTAATCGAAGATCACCTTAATAAAATTGAATTAAGAAGAATAATTTCGATATTTCAGAAACCTTATGGTTTACAGATAAAGAAAGAAGGTTCTCAACTGATTTTAAGTATAGCAAACAAAAAACCTTTATCCTTAAAACCTGTTATCAATGATTTATTAGAATTAGAAAAGAGTCAAGATCTGTCAGTTCGAATAATTTTATCTAAATCCATATTAGAATTAGCCAAGAGTGAACCTAAGTTAATACCGATATCTAATATAATAAATTTAGTCTCTGATAATGATGCCTTTATTCGTGAGACTGCTGTCAAAACTCTAGGTTTTATTGGACACAATTTTCCCTCAGAAGTAATAGAAATTTTGTTGAAAAAAACCCTTATAGATAATGAGTGGATAGTACGAGATGCTACAATCTCAAGTTTAGGTAAAATTATTCCGAAACTTGATGATAAACAAAAGATAGTGCAAAAACTAGCATCTTTGATGGAAGACAAGAATACTTGGGTTCGAAAATCTTCAATGAATTTAATCGCATCAATTAAAGATATATCTCCTTCGACTATTCCATTTAATAAATTAACAGAAAATTTAATCCATTCTAATCCGAAAGTTCGAGAAGGAGCGGCTAATCTACTAAAAATTTATGACTTTAATATTATTAATGATAATTTTGAAAAGATCCTTCTCCTCTTAGGTGATGAATCTGAGGAAGTAAGAAGATCTATAATAAATACTATAATTGAATTGATAAAAAATGTAGGGCTTTCTAAACTGCTAAATATCTTGTTGAAAAATTTAAGTGATTCTGGCTCTTTACTAACTCAGCAATCTATAGCTATAATTTTAGGTAGAACTGCTAAATATGAAGAAGAAACAATTAAAAAGAGAATTATTGCATTACTAAAAGTTCGATGTGAAATGTCACAAGATCCAATAATCTGCGAAAATTTAACAAAATTAAAGGAACATTAGTCAATATATTCTTCCTAAATTAAAATTCTATCACTAAATCTTATCTCTCTGCCTACTTTTTTCCTAACAATTTTATTTACACTTTAATAAGCTTAAATCGTTAATAAAGCAGATTAAAATATCATTAAAAATAAATGGGGTATATATAATATATTTTAAGGTGATTTTTATTGGCAACCCCAGCATCTAGCCCTAGTATTCCTATTCATCAAGTTCAACGTTTTGAGGATTTCCTAAGATTATTTGAAGATAGACCTGGGATATTTAAGTATCAAGATCAAATTAATGATATTATCTCTAAAGGTAGTAATACTCTTATTATTTTATATGAAGATTTGTTAGCTTTTGATTCTCAAATCGCTGAAATGTTGAAAAAAGATCCAGAATCAATAATAAAAGATGCTGTTGAAGCCTTTGAAAATGTAATGAAATTCCAAGGAGGTAAAACTAAAGATTTAGAATATTTCGTTAGGATTGCTACAAAGGATGAGAAAAGCCCTTTAATGGTGCCATTAAGAGGTCTAAGAGCAAAGCATATTGATAATTTAGTGGGTTTTAAAGCGATCGTTGTACGAAGCTCTACAATAAGACCTAAATTGATTAAAGCAACTTTCGAATGTAATATTTGTAATCTCCAATTTGAGGTAATTCAACTCTCATCAAAAATAAAATGGCCTAAATTTTGCATTAATAAAAGATGCAAAGCTAAAGCTCAATCAGATTTTAGATTAATCTCTAAAAGTTCAACATTTATTGATTGGCAAAGTATTATGATCCAAGAGATTCCTGAAGATTTACCTCCTGGTAGAATTCCTAGATCAACCCAATCAATTTTAATACAAGATTTAGTCGATTTGGTGAAACCAGGAGATAGAGTTAAAATTATCGGTATTTTCAAGTCAGTAATAGCTCAATCAATTAAAAACATTAACAGTACTTTATTTAAAACATTTATTGAAGTAAATTTTATTGATCCTGAAGATAAATCAGAGGAGATCATAGAATTATCAAAGGAAGATCTAAAGGAGATTGAGGAGTTATCAAAAGAACCTATGATCCAAAAAAAAATTGCTCGATCTATCGCTCCTACGATTTATGGAAGAGATGACCTTAAAATGGCATGTGCTTTATCTCTATTTGCAGGAACTAGAAAATTAAAACCTGATGGGAGTTATAAAAGGGGAGATATACATATTTTGTTTGTTGGAGATCCTGGAACAGGAAAATCTGAAATCCTTAAGAGTGCAATTGAAATATCACCACGGGCTCTCTATACTTCAGGAAAAGGATCAACAGCAGTAGGTTTAACTGCTGCTGTGATTAAAGACTCTGATACGGGACAAATGAATTTAGAAGCTGGAGCTGTAGTATTAGCTAATGGAGGTGTAGCGGCCATTGATGAATTTGATAAAATGAATCCAGCTGATAGATCAGCTTTACATGAAGCAATGGAACAGCAAACTGTAAGTATAGCTAAAGCAGGTATCGTTGCAACCTTGAAAGCGCAAACAGCAATTATTGCCGCAGCAAATCCACGCTCTGGAAGATATGATAGATATAAAACACCTACACAAAACATAAATTTACCCCCTTCTCTGCTTTCTAGATTTGATCTTATTTTTGTTGTAATTGATAAGCCAGATCCCACTGAGGACGCTCAAATGGCTGAATTTATACTCCAGAATTCAATGCTAGATTCAGGTCAAATAGGAAAAGATGAAAGCACAAATACAGCTCCAATATCTGGAGATTTGTTAAAAAAATATATTAAACATGCAAGAAAAACTAGTCATCCATTGTTAACTGAGGAGGCCAAAGAACATATCAAAGATTTTTATTTGGACTTAAGAAGTCAATATGAAAGTGAAGATGCTGTTGTATCGATATTAGCAAGGAATTTAGACGCTCTAGTTAGATTAAGCGAAGCTTATGCTAAAATGACTTTAAGAAATAGGGTTTTAAAGGATGATGTTGATGAAATAATTAAACTATTTAAAAGATACCTTAAAGATACGGGTTATGATGAGACAACTGGGAAAATAGATATGGACAGAATTTTAGTTGGGCAATCTAGAAGTTCAATTAATAAACTTGATAAATTATTAAATAGATTAAAGGAAATATTTGAAGAAAATAATTGGAAAGCTATGGAGAGAAAAAATTTGGTACAAATCCTTGATCTCGAAGAAGATCTAGATGAAAAATGGATTAATGATGCTCTTAAAGAATTAATTAAAGAAGGCACTCTATATGAACCCAAAACTAACTTTTTAAGATTCACAAACAGAGAAGATTAAATCTAATTCATCAACTCTAGGTTTCTAAAGCTAATTTTGATATTAATTTGAATGCATCTTCTACATGCTCTCCATATTTCGCTGAAGTATATAATATCGAATTAGCATTTATATTGTTCCCAATCTCTTCAATCTCAATTCTAGAACAATTTGATTTAAGATCGGTTTTATTTGCTATTAAAATAAATGGAATATTAGTACAATTTTTTTTAAGGTCTGGTATCCAAAAACCAATTATTTGTTTGAATGTGTTCTTCCTTGTAAGATCTCCAACAACTAAGGCTCCATTAGAACCTCTATAATATAGATTTCTCATTTTCAACCAACGTTCTTGACCTGCTATATCCCAAATTTGAAATAAAACTTCTTTATTAGAATTTAACATAATTTTTTTTGTGAATATATTAGTGCCTATTGAGGCTTTATAATCTTCAGAGAAATAACCTGAAACAAATTTTTTCACAAGACTTGTCTTACCTACTCCAGGTTCTCCAATAATTATAACTTTAATTTTAAACATTTATAAACCAAATCTTTTATCTTTTCATAATTCATTACATAATCGAACCTAAATAAAAATATGTTAATATTAAATAAATTAAAACCTAAAATTAAACTAATAAAAGATTCTTAAACATTTGAGAGGATTTATTCATGACAACTGGAATTGTATATGATGATGTTTATCTTCAACATAGGATTGGTACACATGTGGAAAGCCATGAGAGACTTATTGCGATAATGAAATTTTTAAAAGAAAAGGGAACCCTAGAAGATCCAGAATTTAGACTTATAAAACCAAGGAAAGCTAATCTTAACCAGATAAAATACGTACATAGAGAGAGACTCATAACAGAAATTCAAAATATGTGCGAATTAGCTGAAAGAACCAATCGTATTCAATATCTTGATATGGATACTGCTGTATCACCTAAGACTTATGAAGCGTCTTTATATGCTGTTGGGGGCAATTTACAAGCTGCAGATGAAATATTGAATGGAAACTTAAAAAATGCATTTGCTTTAGTAAGACCCCCAGGGCATCACTCTAATTCTCATCGATTTGCTGGCTTCTGTATATTTAATAATATTGCTATAACTTCTGAATATCTATTTAGGGAAAAAAACATAAAAAGAATAATAATTATTGACTGGGATTGCCATCATGGAAATGGTACACAAGATATATTTTTCCAAGGATCCAAATCAGAATCGGGTGAATTAGTTATGTTCAATTCTCATCAGTATGGTTACTTTTATCCTGGAACTGGAAATTTTGATGAAATCGGTTCACATAAGGGAACAGGTAAAATAATTAATTATCCCTTGCCAGCTGGGTCTGCTGATGATGTTATACCTTTATATTTTGATGAAATAATTGCTCCAATATGTGAAATATTTAAACCAGAGTTTATACTTATTTCAGCTGGTTTTGATACTCACTGGACTGATGAATTGACAAATATGAATTGGACATATCAAGCGCCAGCCCATTATTTAAAAAGAATAAAAACTCTAGCTCAAAAATTTGCTAATGAAAGGATTCTTATTACATTAGAGGGAGGATACAATGTAGATAAACAAGCTCGGGCGGTCTATAATTGTTTACAAGTATTAAATGGAAAGGATGATCAATTAATTGAGGAAACCCCTAGAACCTCAGATAAGGCTATATTAAGTTATTTAAAGGATAAGTTAATTCCAAAATTAAAGGAGAAATTGAACCCCTACTGGAATTGTTTCTAATTTTTTTCATCCCTAAGTCTTGTTACTTAAAGATTGTGCGATAATTTATAAAGTTAGTTCGCTATTAAAGTTACAAATTAGATCATTTTTTGTAAATAATATATATTAATTAATCATAAAGGTGAATATAATTTCTTACGAATATGAAAAAGATGAGGATGAGGAACCAAAGAAACCTACACCGCCTCCTCTAAGACCTCCTTCTATGCCTCCGCCCTCAGTACCGCCTCCATCCATACCGCCTCCTCAAGCTCCCACACCTCAACAAGTCCCTTCGTATCCAAAATATGAATCTGAACCTTCAATACCAAGTGGACCTTCACAAGTAGAATATAACGCCGCAGTAAGTCAAATCCAGGCTAGTGAATCGCGAATTACACAATTAACAGCACAAATCCAAGACGCTAATAGTAAATTAGCAAATTTTAATGCCCAACTTTACGATAGGGATAATCAAATAAATCAATTATCATCTAAAGTTCAAAATCTTCAAGCAACAATAGAAACGTATCAAAATCAAATTACGCAACTAAATAATGAGAAAGCTCAATTACAAACTCAAATACCTCAGTTACAAGGGCAACTCCAACGCGTTCAACAAGAGAATATGAACTTACAACAACAAATAGGACCTCTCCAATCCCAAATTGGTAAGTTGCAAGAAGAATTATCCTACAAAGAAAAGAGAATTCAAGAATTAAAAGAACCCAAACCTGTCATGCCTTCGAGCCTTGCTCAAGGAATTACCTCGCAAACCTCAACATTGGGAAGTAGTCCTTCTTTTGGAACATCCTTAAAGCCATCTCCTGCACCATCAGCAGATATAGGTGCCGGACTTGGTGGAATTAGACGATTGTGCCCAAATTGTGGAGCATCTGGTTTTGCAATAAAGGAAGTTGAGGATCGAACAAAAATAATCAGTTATATACCGAAACCGCAATATGCTAAGAAGTATGTCTGTACTAAATGTGGATTCGAGTTTTAAATAATTTTTATTTTCCAAAATTTTATTAAACTTAATAAAATTTAACTTGGGTTATTTTAGAATAAGTTTAAAAACTCATTTTTAGATATTACATATCATAATAATTCCTAGGGAAAATTATTTATATAATAATTTTAATTAGTATTGCAAATTTGATTGGGTAATAGTTAAGGGAATATTTGATTTTTTATGTCAGAATTTCGTGAGGATTTATTAATATCTCCTATTAATAAAAAACGAATAATTGGAATATTTTTGGTTTCAATTCTATTAATCTCACTATTTGCTTTTTCTGTATTGTTTTATAGTTTCCTTTTCGAGAGTCAAAGACCTTTTCCAAGTGATCAACTTTCAGAGGCGGAATGGGAAGATGCTGATTTGACCTTACCACCATCTCCTTATAATTTCTCTGGAGATGATTTTAACGATTTAAATTTAACATTAGACCAACTTCAAGATTTATTAGATACCATCCAAGATATGTTTGATGGAGATATTGATGATTTTGATCAAGTGAATTTCTCACAAAGCCAATTAGCTTTACTTGCTTCTGAAGCTGAAGTATTTAGACTTTATGAATATGATTTTTTTGATGATATGACAAATAAATTATGGAAATACGAATGTTTTGATGAATATACTGGCGATGGTTGGCACTCTACAGCAGCCACGCAACTATCTGATTTTTATCCTTACAGTAACTACTCTTATTATCATTGGGATAAGGATCTATTTAGAATTAGAATGCCTTTGTCCCCCACTATTGGAGTAAATTCTTTTGTAATTCCAACTCTTTTTCCAAGACCTCTTATTATAGAAAGTGGAATTTATTCAATCCCTCCAAATTTAAATTTCGGTTCTGAAGATTTGTATATTGATGATTTAAATAGCTCTATATTGGAAGTGGATTTTATTAGTTCCGAGGATACAAATCTCTCATATTATTTATTTGGTCTAGACTTACCAGATAATAATCAAATTAATAATACTGCGGCGCAAGCTCAATATACACCTCTTTCTATTCAAAGTAGATATTTACAACTTCCCCCATCTATAAATGTATATTTAGCTAATAACCCTTATGTTTATAATCACTTCATTATCTTAAATAATACTATAAATCAAAATGATAACGCATTTGTAGTAGCTAATAAAATAAGAAATTATTTCCAAACATATTTTACATTCCCTCTTGATCCAGATGATTATGTTCCTGCCCCGGATGGAAGAGATGTAGTAGATTGGTTTTGTGAAACGCAAATAGGTACTTGGGCGGATTTTGCTTCCGCTTTTTGTGTGTTTACAAGACTCTTCGGAATTGCAAGTAGATTTGTTGATGGATTCAATAGTTTTGGTATTGAAGAATTTTGGGATCCGTTAGAAATGATGAATACCTCTGCCATTAAATATAGGAATCTTTACAACTGGGCTGAAATTTTTATTCCTACTGATACCTTAGGAAATGGTCTATGGGTACAAATGGATATTTTATTTGATAGCTTTGGAGCAGGGGGGAATCCAATAATAGGGGGTGACTATAGAATCTCTGCCAG
Source organism: Promethearchaeota archaeon (assembly GCA_048939995.1). GTDB lineage: Archaea > Asgardarchaeota > Lokiarchaeia > Sigyniarchaeales > SOKP01 > SOKP01. The sequence continues at coordinate 28,921 of JBHLOY010000006.1, forward strand.
CTCTGATAATTTTATTTATAATAGAGGAGATTCAGCAAACTTAACAGCTTATTTGAGTTCGAGTACAGAGCCTATAGATAATAAGCGAATTACTTTTAGAGATGTAAGTAATGGAGAAATTCTAGGTTCTAGCTTTACAGACATTAATGGACAGGCTTCTATCTTAACCAATATTAATAATTCAAAAATAGTTGGCCCCCATGTAATTGAAGCACGTTTTGATTTTTTCATCGCAAATTATACTTTCCTTATCATTGAAGGAGAAATTCAAGTAAGACTAACTAATGTTTATCCAACCACAGTTAATACCTCAGGTTTCACAGATATACAAGGATATTTATACGATCCTATAAAAACAGAGGCAGTGAAGGATGCTCAAGTAAATTTTATATTATTTCAAAATGGTACAAATAATAAGATATTTAATGCATTTATCCCTCCCTTCCGAGATACTGATCTTAATGGTAATTTTGATGATACTCTAAATCTCAATCCTAGTGTAGATTCAGGCCTGTATGAAATAAGAGTTGATTTTAATGGTACCTTTAGTTTACCTAACTATCCTAATTTACCTCCTAGTTTCACATATAATCCAATTACGAATTCCAGTCAAAGAGTTGGACTTAATGTAACAAAACCACCATCCGTTTTATTTTATATCAATAATCTTCCTATTCAAGATGTAAATAATCCTAAAGTTTATAGATACAACGTTTTAAATCTTACCGCAAAAGTTTTAGTTGAAAATGTTGGGCCACTTCAAGGACAAAGAGTCTATTTTTACGATCATACACAAGGAGGTATTGAAATAGGTTATAATATAACAGATGTGAACGGAATAGCATCAATTAATTACTTTATTGGAGATAATAGCATAACTGGTCCAAATTTGTTGTACGCAAGACACTATTCACAAGAAAATTATTCTTATTTCATTTTAAATGAAGAGCCTTTGATAAACATTATCTCTGGACCAAACCCGAGAGAAATTAATCGAACAGCAACAGGGGCTACAAATACACAGTTTTCTATTGAAGGGGAAATCTTAGATACTACTAATTTTAATCGTATAAACAATTGTGAATTAACATTGAAGTTACTGAGGTTTGGGTTAGATTATTCTTCTTACTTAATTCCAAGCGAATATATTTGGACAAGCGATGGTTATTTTAATTTACCATTTGAAGTTGCTCCAAATATTCCAACGGGAAATTATACTTTAAGGTTAGATTTTAATGGTACATTTGATCGCTTTGGTGAACCTTATCCATATTATTTTACTCTCCCCATTATAAATACTTCCTCAGCTTTTCCATATGAATTGCTTATTTCTACCCCTACAACATTATCATTTAATTTCTGGATAAATGGAACTACTTCTAACGATTATAATCAGCCTGTGGTTAATCGAAATGGAGATTTAGATCTCACAGTATATTTAACTTATGGTGGGGTTCCAATTGCTGATGGAGAAATTATTTACTTTTATGATATTACCCAAGAATTCTTAATTGGAACAGCATCGACTACTTTAGGATTTGCTCAACTGATATATTCCACAAACCCTTCTACTGTAGCGGGACCACATCTATTAAGAGCAAGGTGGGGGTCTAACTACAATTATTCATATTTCATTTTAGATGAGCCAATAATTTTAAACCTTGCAAGTGGACCTATACCTCGAGAAATTAATAGAGGACAAACAAACTTTAATTTGCATGGTTATGTAAATGATATATTTAATGGACTTCCTATAAAATTCGCGAGAATCTCAGTTTATATGGTTGATGGAGGAACCGATTATACTTCTTATCTTAGGTTAATTGGGGGATCCTATCAACTAGGTATTAATGGTGAATTTGATCTTACTTTTTCAGTGTTAAGTTCCACCCCTGATAAAAATTTTACCTTACAAATTGAATTTAACGGGATTTTTTCTTATTCAAGCCCCCGAAATTACAATAATGAACATGATTTTTATTTAGCTTTCCCGAACTTTTATGATCTTATAAACTGTACTAATGAATTAAAAGTGATTGATCCCGAAAATCTTAATATTAATTTAGCTGTTGAGGGAAATCCAACCTTACCCTTTTATGATAATGCATTCCCTCCAGAAAGTTACTATTTTGGAGAAATTGCTCATGTCCAAGTCCAAATTATACATGCATTACCAAAAGCGGGAAATACTGTATATCTTTATGATGATTTTACCAACAATCTTATTTCTTCTTCTACTTTTCCAGACGAATCCGGATTTACGCAATTTGATATTCCAACTAACACATTACATGCTGGATTAATAAGGTTCCGAGTAAACTATCATACTTATAGCACGTTTAATACTACTTATATTGTAATTAATGAGACAATCAGTATTTCTATTAACTCAAATAGAAATAATATTCAAAGAAATATACAATTATTTAATGTTAATGGCAATCTGCAGCAAAATGGAACCAATCTAGATGGTTTAACTATTGGTATGCTCTTATTAGATGATGTATTTACAGATGTTTCAGCATATGTAAATTTTAATGGTCCTCAATTCAGAGTGGTTTCTAATGGTAACTATTTTTACATAGATAATTCTATATTTTTAAATTGCCCTCCTGGTAATTATTATTTACTGGTTTATTTCACTGGAAGTATTAGCGAATCTGGAATCTCATTAACAAATTATATGATTCCTTCAATGAGTATGCTTGTTCCTATAAATATAACAGCTGGCACTAGCATAATTGGGAACTATGACACGAGAGTTGTTAAAGACCAATTCTATGAAGGAGATGATCTTTATGCCTGGGGGTACTTAAGATGGGATAATGGTAGTGCCTTAGCTTTTAATGAAGTTAATGTAACAATCCGGGATAGTTTGGGAAATATTATTTCAAGTGGGATTGGTTTTACAGATATTAATGGATTTTTCAATATCACAATCCCTGTAGGGGCAGGTTGGCCTGATAACGCCCAGGTATGGGTGAATTTTTATCCTAAAGATAACTTTGGTGCTCCATTTTATTACTTTATTAAAGCAATTGAACAGCAGTTATTTAGACAACCATAATGGAAGATCAATTTTTATGAAAGATAAGGATAGAAAGAAGAATAACGGAAAATTTCAGCGGAAAAAACACAAATTAGGATTTTTTTTAATAATTTCGACTCTCTTCTTAATTAGTCTAAATTGTAATACTAATATTATAAAGCACACAGAAAGTAAAACTTTAAAGACCTCTGGTATTTGGGCAACTCTAGATTTAATAGATGTATTCGGAGTTAATAATTCTCGGCATCCACATGATTCTACTATACAAATCTACGGAAGATTATATAATAGAATAACTGATGAGGGAAAAGCAGGGTTTACTATAGCTCTAAAAATCAATAGCATAATGTATCCAAGTATAAACGATGACACAGATATAAGTGGGTATTTTTTAATCAATTATGTTGTTGATTCGGCTCTTGATGTTTACTTCAGCCATATAATCGAAGCTGAAGTTATTGATCCTACACCAGATAATGTAGAATATCGTACACATTTATTAATCTTTACAAATACTGCTTCTTATTTTAACGTACAAGACCCTCCATCTGCATCTTTACATGGAGAATTTTTTAATTTTGAAGGATATTTAAACTTTCAAAGCGGAACAGGAATCCCTAATAAGCTTGTTAGTTATTATTGGTATGATGGCTCAAATATCGTAGATTCGAATATCATTTTTACAGATAGTTCAGGCAAAATCCCCTATAATAATATATTCATACCTTTTGTTCCACAAGATGACTTGATTTTAAAACTGAATTTTTCTGATTATCCATACGTAGATTACTCTGAAATTATAGTAAGCAATACAAAGATTTTTTCAGATATATCATGTGTATGGAATTTACCATCTACTATTACGGAAAATAATGATTTAAATATCGCTGGAACATTAATATCAAGCACAGATTCGAATCTTAAAATTAACAATCGCAATATAGAAATATTTTATAATGCAACATATATTGGTACAGATACTACAGATAATAATGGAGATTTTTCGTTTATTTACAGCCTTCCTATTGGAGTTGGGGTTAGTAGTATAAGAATAGTTTTAGGAGGGACTGGAATAGATACAATTCGGTATATTGATGTAGAAGCTGAAACGCCAAGTGCGCCAATACCACCAGGTCAGACACCATACTTGCTATTTTTAACAATTTTTTTACCAATTTTAGCCAGTATAATTATAGGATTAGCAATCTATGGTTATCGTTATTACAAAAAACAAGATAAGCTTTCAAGAGTAGTAAATTTACCTCTTGAAAGTAAAATCATAAATCTTAAAATTCTTAAAGATTCTGGAAGATTAGAGGAATCTTTATCATACCTTTTTAATGCAATCTATATGGATTTAATAAATGCAAAATATGGTAGATCAAGAAATGTAAATGAAACTATAAGGGATTTTGCAATAGTTAGCGTAAAAGATTTAAAGTTAAATCCTACAACTATTTACCCATTTATTCAAAAAATTGAAGAAATAATTTATGCAAAACCATTTCAGATAGGTGAAAATGATTTTTATAAAACAATAGAATTATTTTCACCGATTTACTTTCAATTAACAGGATATAACTTCATATTGAATTTTTAAAAGAAATATTATAAATATAAACAAATTTGATGAAAAAGAATTACAAAAAAATAAAAACTCGTAAAAAATAATTTATTAAAAAAAAATTAAGTAGAAGGTTTTAGTATGGCAAAAGTAAAGAAAAGGAAAAAACAACAAGAACCCGAGCTAGATGTATCCCAAAGTTTTGAAAATGTAAAGGTTTTAGTTCAATCGGAAAGAGCTAAAGAAGCTATAGCTTATATCTATCTTGTTTATAACGATCTCGTTAGAAGAAAATACAAGAAACCGAGATTAGCTCATCAAACGATTCGGGAATATGCTATTACTTGCGTTAACGAATTAGGTCAGAAGCCTGAATCAGTATATCCATTTATAAGAAAGATAGAGGATATAATTTATGGGGGAGTGGAACCAACAAGTAAAGAATTAAATTTTACAATAGAATTATTTTCAAATCTTTATAATGAAATGACGGGAAAGAAGTTGCATGCTGTAAGCTTTTAGAATTAAAAAAAACCAAAATAATTTAATCTAAAATAAGAAGATGGCTATCAGTGGAAAAAATAAAGGAAAAAATGTAAATTTATCAAAGGGAATAATTTTTGTGTTTTTTACCATATTTCTGATATTCTATGGTATTTTCATGTCAGATTTTATGGATATTTTTGAAGAAAACAATCCTGGAGAGGCATTACCTTCATACTTAAGCTATATTCCTTTTGTCTGTTATGTTGGAGCTATCTTTCTCGGTATTAGTTTCATAATTTTTCTTCGAAATATAACTGCTCAAAAGTCAAGAGAAGTACTTTCCCGTAAAAAAGTTCAAACGGGTTCTATTTATAAAGAAGCCTTATTACTCACAATCTTTATCTTTGCTTTTGTCCCATTAATTGGTCCTATCTTCGATCGAGGAGAGAATGACCAGAATTTTTCGATATATAATGATGATTGGAATGGAGCTTCAGATTTTAAATATACCCTTGAACAAGAAGGTTATGATATTATGGCAATTCAAACTAGCCTTAGTGCAACCGAACGCCTTAATAAACTAAATAAGTCAATTCTATTAATACTATTAGGAACAAATCAGTTTTATAATCCTATTAACGAAATACCATATTTTATAAACTTTTTTAAAAGTACTGTCCCAAACTCTCTTTTAATATGCCATGATCATGGCAGTACAAGTACTTTACTTTGGGAGATATTTATTGCTAGTGCCTTAGATCCGGACATTCAAGGTGCTCTACCTGTCACTATATTTCCAAATGGAATCTTAAGAGATAATGGGTCCTATGAGTTAAGGCCTGATTTTCCAGTTATTGAATCTTTTCCAGGACATCCAACTACAGCAGGAACCAATCCACCTTCAACAAACATTGATAGAATTATCCTATCTGAAGCCTCTGCCGTCGTTGGAGGACCTTTTGTAACTTATTTTGGATGGGATGTTGTGGGATCCACTACTGACTACTCTTATGTTGATGTAAATGGAGATTATATGTATAAAGAAGTGGATGATTATGTGGATTTAAGTATGATATCTGCAGTAATACCTGTCTTTCCTGATAGATTAGGATTAGGAAGGGCACAAACAGTATTTGTAGCAAAAGATACTGGTATCGGGAGAATTTTTTTATCAGCAGATGCTAGCTTATTCAATAATGAATTAATTAATCAACCAGGTTTTGATAATCGCCAATTTGGAATTAATATCGTAAATTGGCTAACATTTAATCATCCTAAAGAAGATTGGGTCATTGCTTTTGATGAGGCTCATATTCGGCCAGAATATTCAAGAGATTTGACTTCTGCTGGAATTTTTGGTTTTATTATACAGTATATTATACACCTTTCGACAAATCCGATCACAGCTTGGATATATCCTCTCCTCGCAGTCTATACCCTGAGAAAATATTTACCAAAGAAGGATGAAAAAGCTCAGAAAAAGAAAGCTAAAAAGCAAGAACAAAAAGAAGAGCATGAAAGATTTAGAACATCTTCCTATTTTGCCCAAAAAATAGAATGGTTCAGAAGTAAAAATGAATATAGCAAGGCTCTAAAACTATTATACAGAAGATTAGAGCGTAAATTAAATACTCAATTAGGAGATCGCCTTATCTCAACTAAAAATGTGGTTGACTTAGCAATAGCTAAAGAACCAAATATATCAAAAGTAAAAACAAAACGAATATCAAAATTCATAGACAGAATGCTGTCTATTAAAGAAGGAAAATCTAAAGTAAAAAATGAACAAGATTTTGAGAACCTATTCTTTGAGATGGAATGGGTTGTTAATAATATATAAAATAATCATGATCACCAATTAAATTAAGAATAAAATAAAAAATAAAAATGTGAAAAATATGGAAGTCCCAGAAAAAGGCCCGGATAAAGCAAAATATTATGAGAGAGAGGAACTTGATGTAGCTCCAATCCGAGAAATGGCTCAAGAGGTCTTAAGTGAAGTTTCACGCGTAATTGTGGGTTATGGGGAAACTTTGCAACAACTCTTTATAGCACTTCTCGTGAATGGCCATGTACTCTTAGAAGGAGTACCTGGTCTCGGTAAAACTGTTATGGCAAAGACATTTGCAAAAACATTAGGAATCTCATTTAGACGAGTACAATTTACCCCAGATCTACTACCAGCGGATATTACAGGTACAAAAATATTTTCTCAAGAAGAAGGTAGTTTCGTTCTTCAAAAAGGTCCAATTTTTGCAAATGTTGTATTAGCAGATGAAATAAATAGAAGTGCGCCAAAAACACAAGCAGCTTTATTAGAAGCCATGGCAGAACGACAAGTCACAATAGAAGGCCAGACCCTAGTATTAGATAAACCATTCATTGTGCTTGCTACTGAAAATCCTATAGAAATGGAAGGTACATATCCTCTTCCTGAAGCCCAATTAGATAGATTTTTAATGAAGTTATGGTTAGATTATCCCGAAGAGGATGGAGAAGTGGAAATTATGAGAAGACAAATCTCCGGAGAGTCTCCTTCAGTTGAACAAATTACTAGTGCCCAAGAAATACTTGCTGCTCAAACGCTGATGAATCTTGTCTATATTGATGATAGAATATTAAAATATATAAGAGACATAATCTTAAAAACACGTAATCATCCACAATTAAGCATGGGGGCTGGTCCAAGAGCTAGTTTAGTATTAATGAAATGTGCTAAAGCTCGAGCATCTATTTTAGGACGTCAATACGTAACTCCTGATGATGTTCGTGCCTTAGTGTTCCCTGCATTGAATCATCGCATTCTATTAAAGCCAGAAGCGGAATTAGAAGGTCTAGATGTTAAATCAGTGATTAAAAATATCATCGAAGAAATTCCTATACCAATTTAAAGCAGCCTCTCTAAAAATAAAGCATAATATTTGTATAAGAAGAATAATTAAAAGGATGGTAAAATAAAAATGTTTGGAGGAAAAGGAAGGACATTAATTCTCTTTTCAGTTTTTTTCCTTACAGCCGGATTTGCATTTGTAAATTATTATTTAATATATTTTGCCATTCTCTTATTATTTAGCACAATAATTAGTTTACCAATTTTTTATTGGAAAATGAATGTAGAGGAATTGCGTGTATATCGCGAGCTGGAAAAAGAAAAAGTATTCAAAGATGATTTTGTGCACGTGAAGGTAGTTGTTGAGAATACAGGAAAAAATAGCTTTGAATTTCTCGAGATTCGAGATTATTATAATCCAGAGCTCTTTCGGCTAGTCCTAGGTGAAAATTTTATTTCTACTCGTATAGGTCCCAAAGGGTTAATTAAATTTTCTTATGTTCTAGAACCAAAAGTGAGAGGAGAGTATCCTCTTGGGCCTCTCTCAATTACAATAAAAGACAGACTTGGCTTTAATTCAGAAGAAAGAATAGTTCCTAATAGTGTTTCGGACATATTAGTTTATCCTCCATATGAAGATATTAAAAGAATTGAAATTTTAGGGTCTAAAAGATCACTGCAGCTAAATTATGGCCTTGAAAGATCTAAACAAAAAGGATTAGGCTCAGAATTTTATGGCATGAGAAAGTATGTATTTGGAGATCAATTTAGATTAATAGATTGGAAGGCGAGTGCGCGTTCTCAACAACTAATTGTAAAGGAATTCGAAAGTGAACGAGATATCACAGTAATGGTTATTGTCGACTCATCAAATTCTATGGCTGGAGGTGCCATTGAAAATACAAAGTTTGAATACGCTATAAGAGCTTGTATGCTTTTAACTAAAGTAGCATTAACACGTAGAGATAGCATTGGTGTGTTTACCTTTTCAGATAAAAAAAATATGCAATTCTTAAAACCTGGAAAAGGAGAAGATCACTTTTATCAAGTATTAGATTTTGTGGCTAGGATTAAACCTCAAGGAAAAAGCCGGATGGTTGAAGCTATGGATCATTTTATAAGACGATTTCAAAAGCGTAGTTTAATCTTCTTTATCTCGGATTTGGAATTGGATGTGAAAGAAATTGGACAGGCATTGAGAAAATTGATCCCCTTTAATCATACAGTTATAGTTGTTAATCCTTTTAGCCCATGGTTTGAGATTCATGAAATTGATTTATCTTCTACTGATAAAGCTTTAGCAGAAGCCATAAGTGAAGAGATGATGGAGCATATTCTTAAAGTAAAACAAAATCTTCGAAATCTTGGAGTTAATATTATCACAGTAGGTCCTGATGATATGATGAATCAAGTATTAGGTAATTATATGGAGGCAAAGAAAAAAGGGAGGGCATTTTAATTATGACAAGATCTTATTTACTTATGTTGAAGATAGTCAATGTAATATTATATATTTGGTTAATCTTAGTTTTCCTCACAATATTCCAATTTAATGAGGTACTTTTTACCCCAGATGGAGAATTTGCTTTATTATCATTTTTCAATAGTTTGAAAAACATTTTTACTTTTATTATTTTTGGAGGTGCTTATCTAATAGCAATAGCTTGCGCTTTTCTAGTATCTACAGCTTTTTTTTCATTTATTAATCGTGATTTCATGTTTACGTTTATCGAAGGATTTTTTAAAAACTTAATAAGCCTTTGGTTCACTTTTCCATCTGGGACTCCACCAACTATCGATCAAATTCCAAATTTAATTTTTAATGAAATTTCAATCTTTTTTGGCGATTTTTATTTAATTACTTTTCAGTTGCTATTTGTGATTTCAATATTTTACGCAATCAGGACTTTCTTTAAAACAAACCCTAAGCATGACTTATTAGCTGTAGGTGCGTTAGTCTTGATGATCGTTGTACCTCTAATTTTAACTGGATATAACAACATGATGGATTTATTCCATGCTTCAAGTAGCTATTTAGAAGACTTACCAATACCTTTAAGTGACTCTCTTAGCAGTATTCCATTAGAAAATTTCTTTCTTTTTCTATCAAGCCCTGTTATATTGCTTGCAATTATTTCATATATGTATATTGAATTAGCTTTTCAAATTAACTATACAGAAACAGTAACTAGACCCTCTTTAGAAAGGAGTAGCAGATTGGAAACCCAATTAAGCATCTTACGAAGTGAATCACACTATATTATTGCTAATGTTGATAAAATCAAAGAAGAGGCCAAAAAGAGAATGGAAGAGCTAGATATGGGAGAAAAAACGACACTCAGCAAATTTTTTGCCAAAACGAGTGAAAAATTTTCTTATGTCAAAGAAATGATTGAAAAGAAAAAGCTAGAGGAAGAAGAAAAAAAATTAGTATCAGCAGCATCAAAGACAAGACGTTTAGGTAGGTATGTAGAAAGGCTTTTTCGTGAAGATTCTGAAGCTCAAGATACTTTAACAGCTAGATCATCTGCCCCAAAATCGAAAAGTTTAGCAATTTCTACTTTTATAAATATTATTATCCGTCTTGTAGTACTTATCATAATTAGCTTTATCATTATCCACCCACGATGGTTTTTAGAAGAAGTTTTTAACTTACCACCAGCAATTACTGAAAGTGTGGCAATGTATTCACCAGAAGTTATTATTATTTTATTACTACCTATAATGTTAATCTTTCCAATAATTTCAAAAATAGTATCCTATATAAAACACAGAAATTTGATTATTAAACTGCAACAAGAAGGAAGAATCAAAGAAATTTTAACATCTGTTGGAGATTACGTAAAAAAGGAAGAAATAAAAGAAGAAAAGGTTAAGGAAGAAGTTAAAGTAGAGGGAGCAGTGACTTAATCATTTAAACTTAAAACAAATTGCGCTAAATTCTTTTTTTTATCTAAATTTTCCATAATTGTGTTAAAACAATAAGCCTTTATACCTAAGTCTTGTATTTCAGGTTTTAAATGACAATCCTTATTATCGATTATTAAATGACCTAAAAACTCTTGGTAATATTTTGCTACTCCTAAGCATGATATTTCTAAGTTTAGGAAGTTCATCAATTTATCTGCTGGTCCTTTAATAGGTTTTCCTTCAATAATGGGTGATATAGCAAACACTTTTTCCTTTGCTTCCTTTAATGCACTTCTGATTCCTTTAACTTGGAGAATAGTCCCTATTGAAACTACTGGATTTGATGGACAAATGATTATCTTTTTAGCCTTCTTAATATATCTTAATACCTCTTTTATTGGTTTTGCTTCTCCAATCCCTTTAAACTTCAATCCCTTAATTTCTGGTTCACAATTATACTTAATGTAATATTCCTCAAAATGTAGAGAGTTATTTTCCGTGATGATAGTTGTTTGAACATCTTCATTACACATTGGGAAGAGTTCAGCTTTTACATTTAATCTCTTACATATAATCGAAGTAATTTCTGCTTTATTAAATCCTTGCTTAAATAAATCAGTTCGAAATAAATGAGTTGCTAAGTCTTTATCTCCAAGATTAAACCATCCGTAATGATAATACTTTTTTAAGACATTTAAACAATTAAAAGTTTCATTTTTAAAACCCCATCCTTTTTGTTCATCAATTTCACCTGCTAAAGTATAAGTTATTATGTCTATATCTGGACTAATTCTTAAACCAAACAATTCAATATCATCACCAGTATTTATTACAATTTTAAGGCTTTCCTGACTTATTACATGAGCTAATCCATCAATAAATTTTGCGGCGCCAACTCCACCAGCTAATACTACGTAACTAGTTTCTACCATATTTAGATAATTCTTTCTTTTCTAATTTATATATAACTTCATCTAAAGATATCCTTCTTGGTTTTATAGCCTTTCTTGTTGGATAACCAACGGTGAAGAATGCAAATGGATAATAAGAATCTGGTAAATTCAATACATTCTTTACTATATTTTCAGTAAATAAGGGAGCACAATACCAACAAGCAGCCAACTTGTTTAATTCAAGACTAAGTAAAAAATATACTGCTGAGGCGCTCACGCTCTGAATTCCCATAATAAATTCATTTCGTTTACGTTCTTTATCAAAATAATTATCAAAACAATCTTTATCCAAACATAAGAGAATAAGATAAGGAGCATTTAAGAATTGAGATCTTGTCTTTTCAATTTTTTTAATTATATAAGACTCAGATTTGCCGTCATTTAATAAATCTATGCGTAATTTCTCATTCATTTTATTAATTAATCTTTCTCGAAGCTTATCTCTTTCTAGTATTATATAACGCCAATGTTGTCTATTATGGGCACTTGGTGCCCATCTAGCTATATCAATGCAATCTTCAATGATTTTTCTATCAACTAATTTAGAACTAAATTTTAATTTATAACTTCTTCGAGATTTTAAAATTTCGGTAAAATAAATATCTGAACTATCCACTCTGAATAAATCTGAAGCTTTTTCTCTCAAAATTAATGAGATAGAAGCCTTCTCTTTAATTTCAAATTTATAACCTCTTATTAGTATAATAGGTAAACCTTCATCAGCTTCTCCCATAATTAATTGAGCTGCTGATGCTAAATTATCGACTTGACCTATAATTGTACTTTGTAATTCATATCCAAATAAATCTTGAGAACCTCGTTTATCTAGAATTGGATTAATACCTGAGACTCCTATTGCGACTCCTATTGCTCCATTTCTAAAAGGGCGACCGAAAGAATCGGAAATTATTATTGCTACATCCCTGCCAGTTAATCCCTTAAGGGAATCTCGAATCTTTTTAGCTTCTTTATCGGGATGTTCTGGTAATAGGGTAACAATATTATCCCCTTTAACGTTAGATTTATCAATTCCAGCGTTTGCACAAATGAAACCATGTTTAGTTTCGACTATTAGAACATGTTCACTCCTCAAAATTGAATTTGATTCATCTAATATTACTTGAATAAGTTTTGGATCTTTAATGGGTAAATTGAATTCTTTTGCTTTAGGAAGTATTTTATCATAAATCTGAATTGCTTTCTTGCTTGGTTTAACTTCTTTTAAATCTCTAGTTCTACCTATACTTTTTGACACTATAGTTTGTGCTATAACAAATATATCTTCATCCAGTAAGGAAATATTATTTTCAGTTAGTTTTTCTACAATTATTTTTGCAATATCATCCCCTTCTTTTATAAGAGGAATACCTTTCAACCCTATTAATTCGACTTTATTATTCATAATTAGAAATAAATTCAATATATTTTTTCAAATCGGAATTTTTACTTTTCGCATATTCTTCAAACTGCGTGGGAATAGCGCAACATGCAGAATAAAATTTAAATGATACATCTGGCGATCTACCCTTTAACCATTTCAAAGTCTGAATTGAAGGAATTTCGATTCGAGTGATTCCAGCTAAAATAGAATACTTTTCAATTTGCAATTTGACTTTTCCTCTTGGTCTCATACAACCCAGGGAAATTTCCGTATTAGGGAATACAAATCTAATTATAGCAATTATCTTAGCAATATCAATCGGGTTTGGATGAAGAAATTTCTTCTTTGACTCTTTAGGAGGTATTAATGCAATTAATACGATTAATGATGGATTTATCCCTGATTCTTTAATATATTTTATAGCTTCTAATTCTTTATTTAATTTTCCGTAATATAAGCCAACACAAATATGAGGAACAATATTTAAATTATATTTCCTTAAATAATCAACGGAATTCTTATAATCTTCAAGATTCTTATTTAAATGATATATATCTCTAACAATTTCCTCGTCCATGCTTATATCAAAAGAAACTATATCCACTTTTGATTCAGCTAACTTTTTTGCGGTACTTTCATTTAATAGTCCTGTGTGAGTATTTATTATTAAATTTGTTTTGCTTTTAATTAGTTTAATTGTGTCTAAAAACTCTAATAAAGGCACTGATCCATCCGGTTCACACCCTCCAGATATTAATGCTCCAATACCGCCATTTTTGTAATGAGTTAACAAAAAATCTTCTAAATCCTCTTTAGAAAGTATTCCCTTCATTCCATTGAGATACTTCTTATTGCAATGTTCACATTGTAAAGCGCAATCAGAGCCAGTAATGCTAATTGCGGGAAACTTCATATTAGGAATATATACTTTCAATTGTTTCCCAAAGTTCTTGATCTTCAAGCCATAGGCAACTTTCAGAAAAGAATCTATATCTCTTGGTTTTAACTGGATTAACTTCGAGTATTCTGACCAAGAAGACAACCCTTCTTTAAATTTCTGTAATAACCGCTTTAATTCATTCATATTTCGCTGTCCATTTTTCATTTGAATATTTATCAATCATTAAAGACCTTGCTGTATCCATTTCATATTCAGAAAAATTACCATCTTCTAATTTGATGTATAAAGCAGACTCAAAACCTTGTTTTAATGACTGTAAAAAATTGTCTTCATCATAAATAATAAGTTGTTCTTTGATCCCTATACATTTGGAATAGACAGATCTTACCATTTTTGATTTTGATACGTTACTGGGTGCTTTTAATACAGAATACATTAGTTCTGGATTAATTTCTAATAATATTGTACCATGTTGAAGAAGATAACCTTGCTTCCTAATTTGGGCATTCCCTGAGAATTTTTTACCATTTAAAAATATAGCTGGACAATGTATAACTCCTTTTTCTGGCTTTAAACCATAATTGGTTAATCCTTTAATAATACCAGTTTCAATTAACTCAAATTGCTCAATTACTGTCTTAGCATTAAGATTTTCAAGAAATTTTAGGGAACATACAATTGAATATGTGATTTCGCCAGTCTCATCATGAAAAACTGCTCCTCCTCCAGTAATTCTTCTTACAATATTAAAATCCTTCTGTTTAACTATCTGTAAATGTACCTCTGTTGAAAGACTTTGATTCCTACCTATTGATATTGTTGATGGTTTCCATTTATAGAATCTAATTGTAAAAGGAGATATTCTATTAGTAACTGATCTTAAAATAGCTTCATCTAAAGCCATATTCCAGTAACCATTTTCTGTCCGTAAAGGTATAAATCGCCAACTTTCCATGATTCTTCACAAAATCTTATTATAGGAATTTTAAAAGTGACTGATAAATCTCTTCTTGCTCCATTATCATTAATTTCCGTGGAAAATTATACATTGGTCCTGAAGGTGTAGATGTATAATAAGGACGATTACAACCTGGACATCCAGTAGTCATGAATGCATCAGAATTTTCAATAATATTCAATAAATCATATCGATTTAAATTAAATTTGATAAGATCGCCTTTTATATTGAATGTAAAATCGCTAGCTTTTTTGATCTCATTCATTATTAAATATCTACCAAGCTGAATTTTCCTGAATCCGATAAGATCTGGTCTTAATTTATTTTGAAGCTTTGTTCCCTTAATTGGAGTGAATGCAAATAAACTAACTTTAATTTTTAAATTAAATAAATCTTGAATTAGTTCTAAAATTTGTTGTTGGGTTTCTCCTAAACCTATTATCAAATGAGTAGTAACTTGACCCTCCGAGAAAATCTCTAATGCCCCTTTTAAACTTTGAAGGTGCTTATTCCAATTATAGGGACCGCTCACCCCTTTTCCCTTTATCGCTTCAAAGATCTCTTCAGTTGACCCATCTAATGCGATTCCTATTCTATCAACACCAATCAATTTCAATTCTTTTAATCTACTCTTCTCCATTGGTGGTATAGCTGTAGAAATGGGTATATTTGAATTTGTTCTAATTTGTGATATAATCTCAACTAAATCACTAAAATTTTGTTTATAATTTAATGTTTGTATACATATTCTCTTAAATCTTTTAGGAGGAGGCATATAATTTAATTTTGTCAAAAATTCCTTAAATTCAAATATAGGCCATGTAATTCGAGATAAAAACTCAGTAGATCCTTCAGAATCTCTAGCTTGAGGACAAAATCCACAATTTGCGACACAATGCCCTTCAATATAGGTCATACAATAGCATGTAGTTGGAATTTCTTCATAGCCTTTATTCTTAATTAATCCCAATACTGCTGCACTCCCTATAGAAACTCTGATTTTTTCAACAGTCATTATGCTTTCTTAGGTTTTTAATTAAGTTAAGTTTTATCCAATTAATTTAATTTCTATTTCAAAAAAAATTTATTGAATTAATTATTCAAAATAATATTTAATTGAAGAATTTTGTATTGATTAGGTCTTAATTGTATGGTTGAATACGATCCTCACAAAATCGAGAAAAAATGGCAACAGAAATGGGAAAACAGTAAAATTTTTGAAGTTACGGAGAATCTAGCAAAAAAAGAATCTAAATACTATGTTCTTGAAATGTATCCGTATCCTTCTTCAGAATTACACATGGGCCATCTCCGAAATTATTCAATTGGAGATTCATTTGCACGGTATAAAAGAATGTGTGGATTCAATATATTATATCCTATGGGATATGATTCTTTTGGGCTACCTGCTGAAAATGCTGCGATTGAACATGGACTTGATCCAAGAAAATGGACAGATTCTAATATCAAAGCAATTCAAAAACAGCAAAAACGCATCGGGCTTTCATATGATTGGACACGAATGATATTTAGTCATGATCCTAATTACTATAAATGGGATCAATGGTTCTTTTTGAAAATGCTTGAAAAAGGGTTGGCTTATAGAGAAAATTCATATGTAAATTGGTGTCCAGATTGTGCAACAGTTCTTGCAAACGAACAAGTTCAAGCTGGTAAATGCTGGAGATGTGATACAGAAGTCGAGCAAAAATTTCTAACTCAATGGTTTTTAAAAATAAGAGAATATGCCGAAGAACTTCTTGATGGATTAAAAATTGTTGATTGGCCTGAAAAAGTAAAGATAATGCAGAGCAACTGGATAGGAAAATCAGAAGGTTCAATCATTAAATTTAGAATTGAAGGAGAGGATCGTACAATTGATATTTTTACAACAAGAGCGGACACTTTATATGGAGTAACTTTTATGGTTTTTGCTCCTGAACATCCTTGGGTTAGAGAATGGGTAGATAACTCTGAATATAAAAATAAATTTGAAATTTTCTATTCAGAAGTAATGAAACAAAACAAGTTTGAAAGAACTAATATAGATATTGAAAAGAAAGGGATGTTTATCGGAAAGTATGCTATAAATCCAATAAATAAAGAAAAAGTCCCTATTTATATAGGAAATTTTGTCATATACGAATATGGCGCTGGAGCAGTAATGGCCGTTCCTGCCCACGATCAACGAGACTTCGAGTTTGCTAAAGCATTTAATATCCCAATTAAAGTTGTGATTCAACCCTATGATTATGAATTAAATTCTGAAAAAATAACTAGAGCTTATGAAAGTGATGGGATTTTAACTAACTCAGATGAGTTTAATGGAATAGAAAATAAAAGTGCTATTAATTCAATTACTAAAAAGTTAGAAGAGAAGGGAATGGGATTTAAAACCATAAACTTTAAATTAAGAGATTGGCTAATTTCACGTCAGAGGTATTGGGGGTGCCCAATCCCCATTATATATTGCAGTGACTGCGGAATTGTTCCCGTTCCTTATGATGATTTGCCCGTAGAATTACCAACGGATGTTAAATTTACTGGCAAGGGAAATCCACTAAAAACAAGTAAAAGTTTCATAAATGTAATTTGCCCAGAATGTGGGAAAGATGCTAAACGAGAAACCGATACAATGGACACATTCATAGATAGTTCTTGGTATTTCTTTAGATATTGTGATCCAAAGTCTAAAGAAATACCATATAGAAAAGAAATTGTAGATTACTGGGGAAATGTTGATCAGTATATCGGTGGGATTGAACATGCTGTTATGCACTTATTATATGCTAGATTTTTTACGAAAGTTGCTCGAGATTTAAATTTACATTCTCATGATGAGCCATTCCAAAAATTATTAACACAGGGTATGATAAATAAAGCTCATCCCTACTGTCAGACGTGTAATACATTCGCAATGAAATCAGATATGAAAAATAAGGAATGTAAACGCTGTGGTAGTAAATATATATTAAAAAGTGTAAAAATGAGTAAAAGTCTTGGTAATACTGTTGATCCAATTACTATAATGGATCAATATGGCGCTGATGCCGCAAGATTTTTTATCCTTTTTGGCGCAAGTCCAAAATCAGGACTAGAATGGTCTGACGAAGGTGTTAATTTTGCGTTTAAGTTTATAACGAATTTTTTCATGTTGATGTGCGAAAAAAATGGTAAATTTAGAAATGAAATTACAATCAAGGATAATCTAGTTGACTATTACTTGAATAAGACTATCAAAAATGTTACTGAAAGTCTAGAAGTGATTGATATAAGAAAGGCACTTAATGAGATTATACAATCTACATCAGAATTAACTAAATACAAAGTTGAAAGAGTGAATGAAAAAATTTTCACTACATGTAAGAAAAATTTAGTTCAATTGTTACATCCATTTATACCACATGTAACTGAAGAAATATGGCAGATTTTAGGAAATAATGATTTTTTAAGCCTTACTCAATGGCCATCTTATAAAGAAGAAGTTTTAACACTTGAAAATGAATACAAATGGAAGCTTTTAGATAATACCATCAATTCAATAAATCAGATTTTGCAAATAGTCAAGAAGAGAGATATTAAGAGTTTAATTATAATTATTGCAGCCGAATGGAAATATCGATTTGTCTCAGATTTATTAGATTTAATTGAAAATCTAGAAGATCCTAAAATAATAATAAAAGAGCTACTAAAAAATGAAAAATATAAAGAACACACAAAAGTCATTCCTCAAATAGTAGGGAAAATATTGAAAAAACGCGGTAAATTTGTAAAGTCCCCATTATCTTTTAATGAAGAATATCAATTTTTTATAAATTTGAAACAAATACTGGAAAAAAAATATTCTTGTACTATTAAGATCACCTCTGAATTAAAATCTCTCGAACAAAAAGCAACACAAGCTTTACCTGGAAGACCTGCTATTATCTTAAAATAATTTTTTGAAATTTCTTTTTTTTGTCACATTTATATTAACTCAATTAATTTAAATATTTTAAGTTAAATC
The DNA here is from genome assembly GCA_048939995.1 of Promethearchaeota archaeon. Lineage (GTDB taxonomy): Archaea > Asgardarchaeota > Lokiarchaeia > Sigyniarchaeales > SOKP01 > SOKP01. Next base: position 47,959 of record JBHLOY010000006.1, read on the forward strand.
ATTATTATAAGCTATTATAAATTGATAATCTAAAAATTTTTGAATAAATATTACAGTTAAGATCTAAAATCATGACTTTCTATGAGTTTTCAGTCATAACTAATACGGGATTTCCTTATTATCACATAAACGTAAAAGATCCGCCCAAGGACGCGAAATTATTTTTAAGATTTTTTGATTTTGCTGAAAATAAAGCCAATCAAAATCTGGATTTTGACCCTATCAGTTCATTTGAACTAAATGCTGGCTTAGTCTCTGCTCTATTCGAATTTGCGCGAAATTTGAATAAGAAAATTGAAATTCTCGAATTTAATTCAAAAGAACTCATAAAAGATTCTGAAGAGGAATCCAAATATAATGGTGATGTATTAATAACTACACAGACCGAATCATATCTATTACATGAAGCAGTACATCAGAAAATTAAATTAATTTATGATTTGATAATTTCAGAAAAGATTCCTCTTGATTCCGCTTTGGAAATATTACAAAATGAGGAAGATCAAATAATGTATATTTTACTTGATAAAGAAGCTAAAAACCGTATAAATAATAATAAGAATGAGATAACCAAAGTAGCAAATAACTTTCTCAATGAAATGAAAAATTATGGACTAAATGGATTATGTATCACCTCTTTTGATTTATCACCACTTTTAGTATTTGGAAAAACTACTAATTTAAATGATATTAACGTAATTTTAAGGCATATAGGAAATTTTCCAGAAATTTCACCAATGGAATGGATTTATCGACAATCTTATATTTTAGAACAACAAATATGGGTTTATATCATTAATTCAGGTGTAGGTCCAACTACTAATGGTTTATTTGAACCTTATTATTATCTTTTATTCGCTGAACCGCAATCCTATCTAGGAGAATTTCCTGGAAAAGTAGCTGTAAAAATGAATCAAATTCTTGGATAGAATCTTTTTTAAGTAATACTCCCTTCTGCTGCCTTAATTATTTTGAAAAGAGATTTTGCTTCTAATGATGCCCCTCCCACTAATCCACCATCAATATTTTCTTTTTTAAATAAGGCTTCCGCATTATCTGGTTTAATCGACCCCCCATATTGAATTCTTACTTTTTGAGCAGTCTCTTTATCGTATATTTTTTCTAAGACTTCACGAATATAGATATGGATCTCTTCAGCTTGTTCTGGTGTTGCCGTTTTACCTGTTCCTATTGCCCATATTGGCTCATAAGCAATAATGGTCTTAATAATCTCTTTTTTATTAAGATTTCTAAAAGTATTAGTGAATTGATTAAGAATGAAATCCTTAGTATTGCCCAATTCTCTATCATTGAGGTGTTCTCCTATACATACAATTGCATTTAATCCAATCTCTAATGCTTTTTTTAGCTTTTTATTTACTAATTCATCAGTTTCATGGAAAACATCTCTTCTTTCACTGTGACCTAAAATAACATATTGACATCCAATTTCTTTTAGAAAATTAGGAGAAATCTCCCCTGTAAAAGCACCTTTCTCTTCAAAATACATGTTTTGAGCTCCTATTTTTATTTGAGTCTTCTCAACGGCATCTAATATAGTAGCTAATACTGTGTATGGTGGGAAAATAACTATATCAACGGAATCTATTTTCTTTATTAATGATTTAAACTCACGAATCATATCTAATGCTTCCATAGGAGTTCCATAATTCATTTTCCAATTTGCTCCAATAACTGGTTTTCTCATAAAAAACACATTTGTGTGCGATGATTTTTGACCAAAACTCCATCAAGTTTAAAAAATTTTAAAAATAAAACTAACTTTAAATGTAAAAAAAAGATTACTCTGATTTCTTAACTTTTTCAGTTAAACCTGAAGTCTCTAATAGCTTCTTTACTTCATCTACATCTGGGGCTATAACTTTTGGTAATCCTAGTTGATCTCTTCTTCTCTCAATAGCAGGTTGCATTGGAATGGCTTTTCCATGCTCTAATATAGTGAATGCTTGAGTAGTATAATAATCTGGAGCTTCTCCTCTTATTACGCTCATATTTTTTAAAATAGTAAAAATCTCGGTTAATTCAACCTTTTGAGGGCAAACCTCATCACAAGTGTCACAGACTGTACATCCCCAGATATTAAATGCATTTTCTTTTCCAAAAATCTTTTCTTTTAATCCAAGGAGAGCATCCAAAATAAGTCTTCTTGGATTATAGCGACCATTAGTAACTTGTGCTACTGGGCATGCTCCACTACAAGTAGCACATTGATAACAATAAGCAAGTGTACTTCCAATATCAGATTGAATAATCTGATTTCTAAAATTAAAATCTATTGTTGCCATTTTTTTTCTTCTTGGGCTATCTTAGACTTATATATTATAACTTTTTCTCTATTTTAAAATTAATTCTTTTATTCTTCAAGCAAAACCATCTTTAGTAAGATAGTTTAATGCAATTAAAGGAATTGAAATTAATAAATTTTAAATGAAAATAAAAGGGTACAAATTTGAATTTATGCTTCATACTTAGTTATTATTTATTTTCGAGATTATTTCTTTAATAATAGTCTCTCCTGCTGCACCTACCATTATCCCGTCTTTAACTAATGGTTGTCCTTGAATTTCAATAATACCATTAACCATTTCACCATTGTTGAAAAATAGAAGTGTGGGTATAGCTGTTACACCGAACCTTTCTCCTAAAGGTCTATTTTGATCTAAATCTACTTTTATCAATCGTATTAGTCCTTCATCTTTAAGTTTTTCTAAGATAGGGCTTAGAAACTTACAAGGTCCACACCAAACAGTATAGATATCACATACAAGAACTCCTTGTTTCATATCCTCGGTTATTTCGATACCATACTTCTTTAAATCCTCGACATTTATCATAAAATCTCAGCTTTTAATATGGGAATTTTTGATCAATTTACTTTTAATAGTATAATAAATAATAAATTATTTTGGTAAATATTAATGGCATTAATGAAAATGTGTTTATATTAATTTCACTTATAAAAAATCAAGAAGCTAATAAGAATAGTTGTGAGAATCAGTTCATAATAAAAGTCATCTGTATAAAATTCGAATTCGTATCATAAATATTAAATTAGATTATCTTTTTTCAAATATTATTTAAATTTTGATTTTTCTGAGTTAACTAATTATGAGTAATACAAGAAAAGATTTAGTCCAATCAGAAGCTACTATGAATCAAATGCGAAATGCAATTTATCATCTACAGCGGTTCATGAAAAATAATAACGTTTCTGAAATTAGACGAAGGTTTCATAGAATGGGTCAAAATATTGCGCATACATATATAAAGAATTGGAAACCCATTGAAATAGTAAACATCACAAATATAAAAAATCTTATTGCTACTATTTATAAAAGTATCCTTAATAGCTCAGTTTCAATAGAAATTAATGAGAATGAGAAACATATTATAGTTAAAGATAGTGATTGTGCTCTCTGTAAGTATCATTTTGAGGATATTGAAATAGCTGGATGTGAAATTATCGCTGCGATGGTAGCTGAATTTATATTATTGATAAATAAGCAAAATAATGGTTATTCATTTCTCATTCATCCTATTGAAATAAAGGAATCAAGAACCTTCGGGCAGAAGTCATGTGTTCAACAATTTGAATATACTAACGGAGGAAAATGAAATGGGTATTGTTCAATGGTTATTAAAAAAAATCTCCAAAGCTTTTGGTCAAAATACTAGTTCTCTTTTTTATACACTTCTTAATCGTGAAATTCTTAAAGAAATTAATGAAATTACTGAGAATGAAAAAGATAGCTTAATTATTTTAAGAGAAATTGGTAAGAAGGCGGCATTAGAATCTTGTGAACGCCATTCTAGCGTATTTAAATGGATGCCTGGAAGCCCAAAAAAAGTCCTAGAATATTTTGAATTATTATGGATAGTTGTATTTGGAAAAGAGATAGAAGAAGGAGATTTAATATATGAGGAAATACCCAAAGAAGGTTCAAAATACAATGACTATATTGTCACTATTAAAAATTGTCCAATTTGTACTCAATATGGTGATGATGAGATGGATACCTTTGATTTTCAAAAGCTTAAGGGTGAAGAAACAGAAGGGTTAGCTTGTGGATTATGTGGAATGCTAGAGGGTGTAGCTAATTTTATACTGAAAACTAAAAAAAATGATTATCGAATTAACATAGTAGAACAGCAATGTAAGGCGAAAGGAGGCGATTCTCTTCAGTTCATATGTAAAATATATGATATTGCTGAATGGAAGAAATTATCTACAATGCGAATTCAAGATCAGTTAACCTCCAGGGTAATTTTTGAATTAGAGATGGAAGAAGAACTTATTCAAGAGACAAAACTGGACATTATCGATAAATTACAAGATGCCCTTTCATTAGATAAAATTGAAGAATTACTTGATGAACCTTTAGAAGGTGTTAAAAAAAAAGTTGCAGAGCTTATTCAAGATAAATTAAATATGGAACCAACGCACTTTTTCGATTACTTTAAAAATTATGAAGATGATATGATTAGAATAATTGGATTTTTAACTGTGCACTTATTAAATGAGTATGGAGGATTAGTAGAGAAAATACTAAGTAATGAAACTTTCTCAAAAATTGTTGGATATATTTTTAAACAATTGAGAGAATTTGTCCTATTATTTGTACCCATTGATGTAATAAATGATTATCATAAACTTTTAATTAGTTTTCTGGAAGGACTCGCTCCTGTTGACATGGTTGAGAATGTTAAGAAATATTCAGGCAAAGATGATTTGAATTTCTTATTTGAAGGTGCAGAGCTAGCTTTAGAAAATCTAGGAATTAACTTCTCAGAATTAAAAGATAATGTTTGGGAGGAATTGAGAAAAGAAAGAGAAGACGGATTAGTATCAACTGATCAAACTATGATTGAAAAAACAGAAGAAAGGTTCCCTAAGATAATCAGAATAATTCAAGAAATTTTTATGCTTTTTAATGAAATACTGACTTTACCTATACGTATTATAGTATCCGAAAGTCATTATGGATTGAAAACAGCCATCAAATCAGTTGTTTCAGAAGAAGAAGGTTTATTTGGGAGCATAAAAGGACGAATTGATACCATTTTTGATTATTTACAAGAAATAAGAAAATAAGAAGCTTTACAAAAGCTATTTTTGACTTTTATTTATTTCTCTGTTCCTTAATAATCCATTTCTTCCAAAGAAGAAAATTAATAAAAAAAATAATAAATAAAATTTAGGTTTTTATTCCAAGATATAATAAAATACTAGATATAATAATTCCAAACCTAACAATGGATACAGCAATTATAGGAGGAACTACTGAATCAAAAGCTACGATTATTGCAAAAACAATAAAACCAATGGCTAGATATAGAAATTTCTTTCTTAAAATCCCAGTTGCTTGCTTAGCTTTCACTAAGAACCCAATACCATTAAAAATTAAAATAGATAGTATAAAGACAATTAAAAAGTAGGCAGTAGGATACCCATAATTACTAGAAGTATCAATTATATCTGTACCAGGTGCAGGTATAACATAATTAAAAGACTGTTGAGGACTCAAAAAAAGAAAATATTCATAAGCAATACTTATAATAATGAAAATACCCACTAGAATCCATTTCTTTTTTGGTATTAATAATTCTCCACCAATATACATTCCCAGAGTTATACCCAGAGCAGCCCACATATAACTGAGTAATGGATAAATATATTGATTGATATTAGTGTCATTTATAAGAATATTGATAAAATCTGTAGTTGGGCCTAGCCACAATAATCCAATGGAAATAATTGTCAATGCGGTAACAGTAAGAAGTTTTGCCTTCAACTTTCCTGCTTTGAATAAACCATAAATACCTATTATTATATTTATTGTAAGTACGCCAAAAGCAGAAATCCCATTTAACCATCCTGCGATGTCAGTGAACAATTTTATGATTCACCTTTTTATAATTTATTTTTTAAAAATTCATTTTTAATACTTTAAATATTTTAGAATTATTTTTGTTTAAAATATATAATAATATACTCATATGCAGTATTTATAATTACTCAAAATTTTAAAGAATCATTCCTAGCCTTTCCTTACAAAAAAATAACGCTTTAAATAATAAATTAACATACTTATTATTAAATTAAATCAATATCAAGAAAGATTAAGATAAAAAACATGAGAATTCCAGAAAGTTATTCTACTTAGAATTCTCTATTAAATATAACTCATAAAACCATTTAATAATATACTGAAGAAAAAAACGTTCTCTAAGCACATCATAATTAGATTTTTCTCTCAGGCTGGTCAATTTTGCTACATCCTCAGATTTTAACTTGTTTTTAGCAATTAAATCCATTCTTACTTTAAATTGATCAATTAGTTTTATGGGTCTTAAAATTTTAGCTACAAACTTCGAAATTTCAGGAAGTAGTTTCTGAACTTTATCCAAAGATACATTCAAGTTATTATCATAAAAATCCTTAATTTTCTGTATAATAATGTCTTTTTCATAATAGTCAATTTGATTTTTAGATTTTAATAAATCTAATAGATACAAAATTAATTTATCTATAACAGAATCAGGAAATTTAATGCTTACTAAATCTTCTTTTAACTTAAAGAGAAATTGCTCAGTGAGAAATTGTTTGTACTTTATTATCATGGCTTCATTTTGTTTTACATCAGTGCAAATCTCAATAACTTCACCTCTAGGAGTAGAAAAAGTAAAACCAAGCCCTTGAGGGCCGATTCCATAGAGAATAACCATTGACAAACTATAAAATTTATATTCTTTTCGAGAGACTATCTTCTCTAAATTCTTACGGAGATTTTTAGGTGAAACTAAATGAAATTTATTTGCAAATCTAATTTGTATAAATTTCGCATTTTCATTTGTTACCTTACGTTGAAATGATTTAAGAAAATCTTCTAAGTTGCCTAATAGTTTGACGTTTAAACCATAAGCATTATAATCATCTAAATAATTTAGTATTAAATCAATATCATTAACTTCATTAGAATAATACTGAAAACTATATTCTCTAAAATAATTATTATAATAATATAATAAGTTTAATGGCATTTCTTTTCTGACATATATGATAAAGGAGTTAGAGATATTTCCAAATAAATCTATTAAATTAGCGATAAATAAATAATCTTTTCTAATATCGTTGATTAATTCTATTTCTGATTTTGTTAAATCTTTGTCGACTAAATTAAATTTATTAACAAACTTCAAAATTTTAAATATCTCTCCCAAATTTAGAGTTTGAATACAATCAATTAATAATTCTGAGATTATTTCAAATCTATTAGGAATTTTCCTAGGATCAATGAAGATATCTAAATCTATTGATTTATCAATTAGACCTTCTACTTCTTTAAATTCCTTCTTTTCTAAATGTTGAGATAGTTTGTTATAATAATTATCTTCAAAATCTCTTCCTTTTAAATCCTTTTGCTCATACAATATGGATTCAACCATAAATATCTTATTGTTAACTTTTTCCTAAAAAAAGTTCTAATCTTCTTAGAATTAATCTAATAAATCAGCAATTCTTTTTGCAACACTCTGGATATTGAGGAAAACCATGCCTAAACTTGCATTAGCATGACATAAAGTACAAAGAATTGCATTTTCCCCAGCTTTAGAAAGAATAATGATACCACTCACACCTTCAATGAGTATCCTTTTAAGCTCGCCTCTATCAAGTTCTTCCACCGCACGCTCCGAAACACTTTGTATAGCTGCCGACATGGCCGAAACTATCCCATCATTAACATCTCGACTCAAAACAGAGCAGATCGGAAGTCCCTGTACACTAACAATCGCAGACCCTTCTATATCAGAATTGACAGCAGATAATTTTCTTAGGAGATCTGTAAGTTCACTGATATTTTCAGACAAGATTTATTTCCTCCATATCTTCAAATGTGATAGAATTAAATTTCCTAATTTTATCCTCAACAATAAATCAAATTAAATGAGCGATAAATTAAATCATTATATGATCTATTAAAATTAACTTTATTTAATTATTAATATTTACTTTATTTATTTTTATTTATCTTCTCAATCTGAAATAGTTGTTTTTTAAAAAAAATTGAGTGAAAATCAGAAATTAAAAATGAGTGAAAATCAGAAATTAAAAACTAAAATTGAAGGAAAGAAAAGTAAAGAGGAATTAGAAAAAGAGGCTGAGGAAAAGCAATATAAGATTGAATCACTTAGAAAAGCGGGAAAAATTGCTCAAGATGTTAAAAACTTTATCAAACCTAAGATTAAAGTAGAAACAAAAATTTTAGATATAATTGAAACAGCAGAATCAAGAATTGTTGAATTAGGAGGCCAAAGTGCTTTTCCAGTAAATATTGGAATAAATAATATTGCTGCTCATTATACAGCTCCATTAAAAGAAGACGATCTTGTAATAAGAAATGGCGATATAGTAAAAGTAGATTTGGGAGTTCATGTTGATGGATATCTTGTTGATACTGCTTTCACTATAAGTTTCAACGATGAAAAGTTACTTGAAAATATAATTCAATCAACAGAGGTAGCATTAGAAGCAGCAAAGATGATGGTTAAACCTAAGGTCAATACAAAAGATATTGGTAAAAAAATTGAAGATATTGTAAGAGGATTTAAATATAATCCTATAAAAGAGCTTGGTGGACACCAGGTTGAGAGATGGATTGTTCATGGTAAAAAGCAATTACCAGAATTAGGCTCCCAAGGAGGCGATATTATTGAGGACGGGGATGTTTTTGCTATTGAAATATTTGCCTCAACAGGAAACGGGTCTGTTCATACAACAAATGCTTCATATATTTATGAGCTTAACCCTTATACTGGTAGAGTTCCATTAAGAAGAAAATTCTCCAAACAGATTCTAGGTTATGTTAATAAAAATTTTAAAACTTTACCCTTTGCTGAAAGATGGTTAGGTAAAGAATTTAGAATGGGGGTACTTTTTGGGATTCAAGAATTAGTCCAACAAGGAAAATTGAAGGCTCATTATGTCTTAGCAGAACAAAAAGGTGTTTATGTAGCTCAAACTGAAGAAACTGTGTTAGTTAATGAAGATACTTTTGAGCAATTAACTTAAATAAAAAATCGATAAATAAAAGAAGCTTTTCTCCAAAATGAAAAGATTGAAAATTGCCCTAATTACACTAGCTATTTCTCCAGATAAGCAAGATGGTAGTGCAAAATTTTTTTCTGGAATCTATGAATACTTAAAAAGTAGAGGCCATAACGTCCGAGTTATAACTGGAAGATGGAATTATAATCTAAATGATCCAAATATATCACAAATCAGAATCATGCGGAAGAGCTATTTATGGATTCCTCAATTTATATCAAAAGTAGTTAATCTTTTAAGAACTAATGATTTTGATATTATCCATGGAAATGGTCCTAAAGGTACATTACCTCTTCTTTTTTCTAATAAAAAATTCCTCTCAACAATTCATGATTTAGGCCCTATTGAATCAAGCTTTTCGATGATCCCAATCGAAAAGTTAATTATTAATAAGGTTGTTAAAGAGGCTAAAATCATTACAACATGTTCAGAATTTACTAAATGGCAATTAGAAAGTTATTTCCCTAAAATTGAACCTGGCAAAATCTATAACTTGTATTCTGCTATTGAAAGTAAATTTAAGCCTTATCCAATAAAAGCAAAAGAACTTCGAAAAAATTTAGGGTTAAAGGGGCCCGTGGTTTTATATATAGGCAGAATTGCTCTCTATAAAGATGTTGAAAACATCATTAAAGCTTATACGTATGCAAAAAAAGAAATTAAAGATCTTGAATTGATAATTGGGGGATCTCCAGATTTTTATATGAAAGAAGCATTCAAAAAGTGGAAGCAAAGTTATAAAGACGTTCACTTTATGGGATTTATTAAAGAACAAGAACTTCCTTATTATTATAGCATGGGAGATGTATTTATAACATATTCATATTCTTCAGAAGGATTTGGATTAACTCCTATAGAAGCAATTGCATGCGGTACTCCTGTGATATCTTCCTCAATAGGGGCTTATAAGGAAGTTCTTCAAGATAATGCTATTTTTGTACCACCTAAAAATCCAAAACTCTTAAGTCAAGAAATCGTTGATTTACTTAACAACGATAATAAACGAATAAACTTATTAAAAAAAGCTCAACATTTTATATCCCGATATTCTTGGAATTATGTTGGAAAAAAATTGGAAGAAGCTTATCAAAATTTCTTAAAAGCTTAGAAAATTCAAACTATAGAGATTAGCTATTGATACTAGTTAAAATATAAATTTAGTAATAAAAGAATATAAATTATGTTTAATTTCTTAATGTCAAATTTTATTTATTATTACTAGAAAAATATACCAATGATTCTAATAACGCAATTAAATTGGGGAATTTTTGAAATTATATCCTTAATCATAATTTTTGTTGGGGGATTTCTATTTACTTATTTTATTATTCCATATATCATTAAACTGATGAAAAAAAAAGGATTTACTGGGATTGATATCCATAAAAATGACAAACCAGAAATCCCTGAATCGGGGGGTTTAAGTATTCTCTTTGGATTAACTTTAACTACAATATTATCATTCATTTTTTTTCCAATTCTATTTAATGAATTAATGATATTTTTATTAACAATACTATTATCGGGAGCAATTGGCTATATTGATGATCGAAAAAAGTTAAGATCCCGATACAAAATTCTACTCACAATTTTCACAGGGGTAGTAATTTTTGTAGCAAATTTCTTTGGTTATATTAATATTCAATCCCCTACAATACCAATCCTCGGAGAAACGAGATTAACTAGAATCTACCCTGTTATCGTTCCGTTAATTGTAGCTATTTTAACTAATACATCGAATATGTTAGAAGGTTATAACGGAGAAGGAGCCGGTACGTCTTTGATTGCACTAATTTTTTTGCTAATTTGTGCTTTTATATGGAATTCGTCTGAAGCATTAGTATTTATAATATCTGGAATCAGTGTTTTAATCCCATTCTTCCTATTTAATAAATACCCTGCAAAAATCTTCCCGGGTGATGTAGGTACTTTAACTATGGGGGCATTATTTGCTTGTATAGCATTATTGGGATCATTAGAAGTCGCTGTGTTTAGTGCATTATTGATTCATTTTTTTAATAGTTTTTTTGTTATTAGTTCTGTTAAAGGATTTCTAGAAAGTAGTGAAATACAAGGACAAAAGAGTGATATAATCCTCATGAATGATGATTTAATTACAGCCTCCGAAGAAAAGAGGGCAGCGCTAACATTACCACGCTTAATTTTAGCCAAAGGGCCCTTAACAGAACCTCAATTAATAAAAAATTTTTTGATCATTTCTGTCGTATGTGGGTTATTTTCAATTGTTTCAATGATATTTATCCATTGGACCTTAAATAATATAGATTTAGCACCATTAATTATATCTGTAATAATTACTTTAGTTATAATCACTATTATATTATACATCTTCCCAAGAGTAAGGGGTATTGTCATGTTAATGATAACTTTTTTAGGAATCATTATCATACTTTTGATTTTTATTGATTCAATTATCATGGAGATTTTTTATCAAGATATTGATTTAGGATTTATAAGAATACCAACTAATATTATCTTCTCTATTATGTTTATAGTACCATGTCTAGCATTATGGTACTATTTAACAATCAGATATTTCTGGTCTCAAATCAAAAAAATAAAGTATAAAAAAGCCTGAATTAAAAATCTTTATGATTATTGGGGAATTCTTTCTGTTATGTTCTTAAAACATATTTCATTCGGATTTTCAAAATCTTTAAGTCTATTTCTAAAATTTCTCGAAAAATGATTAGGTTTTGGGTTAATTGATAAAATTTCAATTGCTTTTTCAGCAACTTTATTATATTGTTTAATATGAACTAACGGAAAATTGTTCCTCATTAAGAACAGTTCTTGGGGTGCTGAATCTCCGGGAAAAAATTCAATACTTGGTACATCTAATAGGCTTGATTCACGAACGATTGTTCCTCCCCCACTAATAACTAAAGCAGAATAGAAACAAAGATTAGTCATATTAGGTAAATAACGTGTCAAAATAATGTTTTTATTTTGCAGATAATCTCTTAATCTAACTTTAAGATAATTTTCTTGCTGATTTGTTCTAGTGATAATGAAGTATTTTAGGTTAGGAAATTCCTTAAAAATTTGAGGAAAAAAATCAGAAATTAATGTCTTTTCAGGTTCAAGTTTGGATAAAAAATAACTTGCGAAACTAGGTTCGCTTCTGATAATAATATATTGTCCCTTTTCAATATCAAACTTTTTAAGTGCCTCAAAGTTAGGCTGAAATTCCAATAACCATGCGATCTCATCAATTCCATTATATCTAATGAGTTTTTCTGGATTTGCATGAAGTTTTATATACCAATCTTTCGGTACACACTCAGGAGTTATTATTTTATCTATATAGGGAAAAAGTAATTTACAAACATGAACATTCCTTGGTTCGTCATTATAGCCAATAGATGGGATATTTAAGCCATAAGAGATTCTTGCCCCTTCAAGAGAAGAAAAGGTTATAAAAAATTCTGGTTCAAATTCGGAAATATATGGATATAAACCTCCTAATCTCTCAATGTATGCTTTCAATTTCCCATTCAGCTTTGCACCTCCATGTCTCCCCACTTTTATATAATTTATTTCTAAATCGTCTAAGATTTGGAAAGTCGAGTCATAATCTCTAGCAGTGATTAAAAGGGAGGCTCCTTCATCCTCTAGTTTGGTGATTAGAGAATTAAACATTATTGCTGTTTTAGGTTCTTCAATATCAATCCAAATCTTTTTATTATCTAAGCTCATTAAATCAGCATTTAAATATTTATCCCATTTCAAATTTAGGTAAATTTTTTTAAAAATTTTGCTGGATTACCTACTATCACATCATTCTCAGCAGTATCTTTTACTACTACAGCTCCAGCTCCAACAATAGTTCCCTTTTTTAGAGTTATGTCCGGTAAAATTACAGAATTTGCCCCAATTGATACAAAATCTTCAATATTTGCGCCTTTTAAACGAAAATCTTTACGTTTCATATATTTATCATTAGTTAATTTGCAATAAGGACCCATGAAAACATTATTTCCTATTTTAGAAAATAATGGGATATATACCCCTGTTTGAATACTTACATCATTTCCAATATTTACATTACCATCGATGACGCAATTAGTCCCTACTAAAGAATTTTTCCCGATTCGTGTTTTTTCTCGAATTAACACATTGTGCCCTGTCTGGCAATTATCACCAATTATAACCTCTGAGTATATTATTGAACTTGCTCTTATTGTGCAATCTGACCCTATAGATAACATCGGTCCTTCAAAATCATTAATTTGTTGTTTGCCTTCAATTATTTGCTTCAAAACATTCCTTTGGGGATGCCCTATAATGCAATTCTCCCCTATATATGATCCTTTCTTTATGAATGCTTTTCCATAGATTTTTACACCCTTAGAAATATAAACATCTTTTTCTATCTTTACACCTTTTCCAATCACAGTAAAATTATCTATAAATGCATCTTGGTGGATTTCTGCTTCAGAATGAATGATTGATAATTCTTGATTAGCCCTAATCAATGTATCTCATATATTCATTTTTGTATTTAATTTATTTAAATAAAAATTATTTTATTAATTTTCACATAAAAATTTGTTCTGTAGATTTACTAAATTCTAAATTTTAGATAAACTACCACGATCATTTGAGCGAATGATTAAAAGAGGTTAAATTGGTTTAATCATAAAATTGTTAGTTCTCACATTGACATGGATTTTTTCCACACTTATTACATTGATTAGGATATTTCTCAATTAAGGCTTCTTCTAAATCAATATCCAGTAAATTTGCGATTGAAATCGTCCATGCTACAATGTCTGCTAACTCTTCAGAAATCTTTTTGACTGGCATTTCCTTCTCTTTTAACAGGTTGGCTAGTTCTCCAATTTCCTCAACTAACCAAATAAAACTGTTTCTAATTCCTCTTTTATAATCTTTTTTATAGTATAAGGTTCTTATCAAATTTTGAAAATCTGAGATCCTCATATTAACACTTCTTTAAGAAAAACTGATAAGAATTCTTTGAACTTATCTTACCCAAAACTGAATAACCAATTAAAAACACGCAACCAAGCAAGTATAACTATCAGTATTAAAGCAACAGCAAATATTATTGTTGAAATCGGACCTACTTTAATTCCAATCGAACTGTCTTCAAAAAACCGCATTAATCCTGCTCCACCCATAGGCATAGGAGCGCTTCCACTTCGTCTTTTTCTACGTCTTGATTGAGATTTTCTTTTAGTTGACATAATTAGATTTTATATTTTTAATTTATATTATTTAAAGATAAAATTCGAATTATATTAAGTTTTATTCCGAAATATAAAAAAAAATTAAATAAATTTTTATTAATAATTTTAATTATTCTTAGTTAACTTTTGGAGTAAGTTAAAAATAAATGTTTAGATTAAAAAAAATTTTTGTTGTAATTATTGGACTTCTTATTCTTACACTTTTAATTTCATCAATTAACATAAATTCTAAGACTAATATTCAAAATAATAATCAAAATACAAATCTGGAATTATCAAACAGCTTGGAAGGAGCTGAAAATGTATTAATTACTGAAATAATAAGAAACGTAAATATTAGTCGATATGGCTTGGTGCACATTGAAGATATATTAATTGTTTTAAATAAAAATAACAACCCTATAACTTCAATTTCAATTGGAATACCTAAGGAAAAGTTTTCTGATTTACTATACATCCAAGCTAAAGATTCCGGAGAAGAATCTCTTCTAACTGAGAGAGCCAATTTTGAGATCAATGATTTTAGAATGGTTATAATCTATTTTGATACACCATTGTTGTATCAACAAGATACTACGATCTTTATCATGCAAACCTATAATTACTTAGTATCGTTTGAAACGTCTGGTTCAGAACAGAATATAAATCTTACCTCTTTTGTATTTCCAATTCTCCCCTATAAAGCAAATGGGGAAAATATTAAAACAATTGTTAGAACTCCTCAAGACTCAACGATTATTGAATTTGAGAAGATTGACACAATGGGGGGTGAAATTTCACCTGGGATTCTTTTATATGATTTAGCTTCAAGTCTGACAATTGAATATTTGGAACCATTTTTAGTTAATCTTCCTGATGAAAGTAAGGAAATTACAATTATTTTTCAGAACATTCAGTATATAAAATTAGAAATAGAAACAATCAATCGAGATATAAATATTCTACCATTAGGTATAATTAAGATTAAGGAAGTGCTTTTGATTCAGAATACTGGAGCTGTTCCTATCTATAATTTTGATTTTAAGATTCCCTCTCACTCTAAAAATCTGCGTGTCTTTGATAATATTGGAAATCTGGCAATAACGACAACAGAATCCAATTCAGATCACAAAAGCATTGAAATTAATCTATTACGAAACAGAGTAGGTATTTCACCCCTTTCTAAATTTGAATTTACTGTAGAATATAACTTACCTTTCGACGATTACATCTCTCTGAATTGGTTTCAACAATCATTTCAAATAGACTTAATGATAACTAGATATCCCTTTCTAGGAAATAATGAATTTATTAATATAATTATTGAAGGTTGTGGTAATTTAGACTTCATCTCTTCCCTACCCGACGCGATTATAGATTCAGAAGGATCTAAAATTCTTATTTATAACTTAAATGATGTGAGTCCATTGGAATCCAATTTAATCCAGATTACCTTTGCTATTGATTTATTTGACTTACTTCTTCGACCTATGATAATTGTGATTATCATTACCTCTATCTCATCATTTTATGTAGTTTTCATAAAATTAAGTAAGAAAAAGGAGGGGGTCTCGATTATTGAAAGAGACGTGAAGGTTTTAAATGAACTTAGAGAATTTTGCGCTTTATTTGAGGAAAAAAATGCTCTTATGTTAGAAATTAGAAAAGCAGAAGAGAATTTAAAGCGTAAAAAAGTTACAAAAAAGGCTTTTTCAAATATTTCTGATAAAAATTCAGCTAAAATAGAGCAAATTAAACGTGAAATCATTCCATTCAAAAAGACTTTAATGGAGTCGAACGAAATTTTTAATAATATTATTAATAAATTAGATTTAATGGATGCTGAACGAATTTCTGTAAATGATAGTTTAACATTACTCGAAAATCGATATAAACGAGGAAAATTGGAGTCAAAAGCAGTTTATCAGAAATTATTGGAGGATTTTATGAAGAGAAGAAAAAGAATTGATCGCACGATTGATAAATTTATACAACAACTTAGAAGTTATTTATTATAAATTTCAAATCTATTTTATTGAATTGGTTAATATAAATGAAGCCTTGGTTATTTGATGTCTTAGCTTGTCCTATTGATAAACATTTTCCTTTAGAATTATATATTTTTTCATATGCTAACAAAATTGGTGACTTTGAATCTTTTTTAAATGTGTATAAACAAAGAGATTTAGAAGTTATTAAAAAAGATTCGATAATTAAAATCTATAAGGAGGGTGAAATCGTATATATTAGTGATGGTATTGTATTGGAAAAAACTCCTTTCGATAGATACATTGAGCTATTGCTATCAAGTATTAATGAACTTAATTATATTAATGATCAATCCAAAGATAAAATAAGTGGGTTATGTTTTAATCTAATCAAGAATGAAATTAGAGAAAAGCTAATAGAATTTTTAAAAAATTTTGCTGCAAAAAAAGTTGAAAATCTAATCCCTGAATTTTTTTTTGTTAATAAAATTAAACTTGAGGTAGAAATAAATTCTGGACTATTACTCTGTCCAAAATGTAAACGCTGGTATCCTATAATTGATACAATTCCGCAAATGCTCCCTGATGAGTTTAGAAACAGAACTAAGGAGCTTGAATTCTTAAAAACCAACAAGAATTTATTGAATGATGAATTCTTTAAACAAGATTTAAAACCTTTTAATATATAGAATTCAACTATTTATTGATGAAGAGAGCCCGGTGGTGTAGCGGCCAAGCATATGGGGCTTTGAACCCCGTGACCACGGTTCGAATCCGTGCCGGGCTATCTCATTCTAAAAAGAATCTATTCTCCTAATAAAGTTTAATATAGATGAGTTTTTCAAGAACTTAATATGTTAAATAAATTGAGGAGTATTCTCAACCTCTTGAGAATAAGACAATACTATAAAAATGCTTTGATATTTGTGGGAATTTTCTTTAGCGAAAGGTTATTCGATTTTTCCTTGTATTTTTCTCTAATTATAGGTTTTATCTTGTTATGTTGTGCATCATCATTTAATTACATCATAAATGATATTCGAGATATTAAATATGATAGAAACCATCCAGAGAAATTAAAGAAAAAACCTCTTGCATCAAAAGAACTTTCAATATTATTCGCGATTATAATTCTATTCATTATAATAGGTATTATCATTCCTTCTTTCATTTATTTAATACCAAACTTGTATTTTGCTTTAATGTTAATTCTAATTATCGTAACTGGTCAGCTTTATAACCTTTTTTTAAAAAATTATGCATTTGTTGATATTCTAACTCTTTCTTTGGGTTATTTATGGCGAGCTTTAGCAGGATGTTTTTTAATTAAAGAATATGTTTCTGCATGGCTATTTTTAGCAATTTTTGAAGTAGCACTTTTCTTGGGAATAGCAAAAAGAAGAGGAGACTTGAATTATCTTGGTGAACAAAAAGCAATAGAACATAAAAAAGTCTATAAATATTATTCTGTAGAGTTATTAAACCAGTTTTATATTATTATATCAAGTTGTCTTTTCATGACATATTCACTCTATCTGATTTTTAACTTTGAATTATTTGATCCTAGCAGTGTCAACCTTTATGAATATATTGCAGTCTTTACAATTCCAATCGCTTTATACATTATAATGCGGTATAATTATTTAACTACCACAAAACCAAAAGTAGCCCGAAGTCCCGAAAAAGCATTTTTTGATAAGGGTATTATTATCTCCGCGTTTATCTTATTCTTAATATTGATTCTTTCTTTTTATTTTGACCAATTCATTGAATTCTTTAATTCAATATTAACATAAATCTTCTCGCTTAATTAACCTAATTAACCTTAATAAGTATATATGACTAAATTGAAACACTAAACAAATTACGTAGAATAATGCAAATGATTTATTTTACGATATAAAATTCCTCAATAGAGATTATTCCCTAATAAATAAGCTTTAAATAGAATTAAATATAATATTACAAAAGAAATCAAATTAGGCTACAATCTTATATTGATTTCTGAAACTTATAAAAAGAGAAGAAAAAACTTATAAGTTTACAAATTTAAGTAGTAATTTAACAAAATCTAATAAAAAATTCAAAACTTTTAATTAAGTGAAAAATATGGAAATGGAAAAGAAAAATGTCGCCATTATTGTACTAGCTATAGCTTTAGCCGCTTCAGGAGTCGGTAACATTATTCTAGGGCTGCAAGGTGCTCAATTCGTTGCACCACCAAATACAACTCTAGTATATGGTACTGCCTCAGGCCCTCATGTGCTTGATCCTGTAAATGCATGGGATTCTGCCTCTAATGATGTTATCGAACAAATAGCTGAAAGACTTTTTGCTTATAATTTCTCACGACTTGATTTACCACGATATCCTCTCCTTGCTGAAACCTATTGGTGGGAAACAAACACTATTTTACATATAAAGGTTAGAGAAGGAATTGTATTTCACGACTTAACTCCTTTTGATGCAAACGCAACAAAATGGAATTTAGATAGACTATTGTATTTAACCAATTGTACTGGAACTCTTCCAAGTACAATGGTTCCTGGAGATCCATCTTCATTATACTTTTTCCCTGATGGTGTGACTCCTATCATAAACAATGTTGTCTCTGATGGAGCTTATAATGTCACCATCACTCTGAATGCTCCTTTTGCGCCTTTCTTAGACTTACTATGTTATACTGCAGGTAGTATGTTATCTCCAGCATCGACTCCTGACGATGACTTTATCTCACTTACATACGGAAGACTTATTGGAACTGGTCCTTTTGTTTGGGAGTATTACGTTCCAAATGTCGAAGTGAGACTTGGTCGTTTTGATTATTACTGGCAAGGTCCTGCTTTTTTTGAAGAAGTAATCATGGCAATCATTACGGATCCTACCACCAGAAACAATGCAATGTTAGGTCATGAAATTGATTATTTATCCGGCCTGATAACTTCCTTACTTGACACATACAGGGCAGATCCTACAATTCATGTTGAAGAATATTCTTTTGATAATAATGTTCCTTCTTTAGTATATCAATACCTTGGTATGAACAACGTATTGATTCCAACTCACTGGAGGAAAGCAATTTCATACGCTGTGAATTACACATATATTATTGATGAGTTACTAAATGGTTTAGGAATTAGGGCTAATGGACCAATCTCACCTGGTTATGGTGCTCCCTATAACGCCAGTAATCAAGCAGCAGTTTTTGATTTAGCTGTTGCTCGACAGGTCGTTGTCGATAACGTACCAGCTGCCGCTGGATTTCCAGTAAATAATGATCCTACTGATGCCACCTGGTTAGGTGCGACCTTAGCGACTTTTAACTATACTTATAACATAGGTAACTCATTCAGAGAAGACATGTTGGATGCCTTGGAAGCTTGGCTTCCTGCAATAGGCATTAATGTAGTGGATGATGGGGTAACATGGAGTGCATATCTCAGAAAATTATTTGGTGATTATGACGAATTAGGGCTCTTTTTCATCGGTTGGGCTCCAGACTACAAAGATCCATTTAACATGCTTGATCCATTATTCAATCCTGCATCATACGCAGATTCTGGACAAGTTGATGACTCTAAGTTAAATGGTATGATTGCGCTAGCTTTAACTACGACTGATGATACTGCCAGAGCTAACATCTATAAGAATATTCAATGGTATTTAGCTAATAGATTATATCCTCACGTCTTTGTCTACCATTCAGTATCAATATCAATTCACTCTGCAGATCTATATGGCTTCTGGTATAATGTTTATGGCGCTTTAAGATTCTATCCTATATACCGAGCATAGGATATAACTAACTTAAAATAAATATTTTTTTTTTTAATTATTACTTTTTTTTTATATGATCTTTTTCAAATCGCCAGTTGTAAAACTAAAATCATTTAAAGATGATATTGCCCCAGTTGGTTTTTATTTTGACATTTTTCCAACTGAATATTTTAAGATTCCTATTTTTCCCCTTCCGATGCGTGTAGACAAATTGTCAAATGGAGAGCCTACCCTCTTTATCAATTTAGAAATCCATAAATTGGATGCTTTATGTGAGAAGTTAGATTTAGCAATTGATTTTAAATTATTTTATAGCATTGGAATAAAAAATCTTATTGAATATGCAAAAATAAAAAAGAAAGAGCTAACTTCGAGAGACTTGGAGAGGAAAAAAGTGAAAAATTGGTGGAGAGAATCCAATTCCTTTAGTTCTAATAATCTCGATCTAATTGAATCCTTTACATTTATCAATGCTGAATTTATTAAGATGTATAGTAATATAATTCAGAATAATATAAACTCAACTCAAGGAGATTTTAGAAATACTTTAATTCGATACTGTGAGTCAATTGTAGATTATTTTCGCATTAAAATTGAAAAGAACATATTTTATATCAATATAGACAATGAACTTAAGGAAGAAAAATTATATTTAGAAAGGAAAAATAAATTCTATCCATTAATTATTAAAATGCCCGTCCATGATAAAATCAATGATAAGGTTTATGAGATGGGTTTTGTTCCTTATCTAATTTATGAAGATTTGTTAGATTGCTTCTCATATAATTTAAATCTTTTAAAGACTAAGGACTATACGATAAACTTAAAAGTTTACAAAGATAACCTAATAATTAATAAAAGATCGAATATTTCTGATATTGAAGTTTTTAAACAGAATATAAGAACTTTTAAGATACAAGATATTGATTTAGATAAATTATTACAATAAATCAAACTTACAAGAGAATGATTTTATGAAATTCAAAAAAATTGAATTTGCTAGACAAACTAACTTTATTCTAGGACTACTATTAGTTCATTTTGTGTTTTTTGGTTATTTGGCGAACATTTTTCATCCACCAGTATCATCATATAAAGGAATAGGTGAAAGAATTTTGTTTTTATACCAGGTTTTATTTAGTCCTTATACCTTTCTTTCAGCAATTATTCTGGGAGTTATTGTTTTTATCATGGCATTTAGAGAACAGTTCTTTGAATATGGAATTAGAAACAGTATCTGGTTAATTCCCTTTATTATAATTGAATCATGGATATGGTATTGGTTCATAATAGAAGAATTTGACATTACTGTAATTGGAATGTACTTCATAAGAATTGAAAGTTATATCACAATTGTAAGTTTATTTGGAATAAATTTATTCGCCGCTTTTTTGGCATCAATCGCCAAGGAAAAATATAAGACCTATTTAAAAAGAGTAAAAGTAATAAAGAGGTAAAAAGTAGTTTAGGAGGCTTTTGGAAAATGAGTTTGATAAAATATATTATTAGAAGATTATTAGCAATGATACCAGTACTTTTTGGTGTACTGACCTTAACTTTTGTTTTATCAAGATTTATGCCAGGGGATCCTGTATTAGCATATTTACCCGAGGGAAGAGTAGATCCTGATCAATACAGAGCTGTAATGCGCCTACTGGGATTAGATCAACCCATTTATATACAATATTTTCGGTATCTTGGTGATCTATTTACCGGCAATTGGGGTATTTCCATATCTATTGTGCGAGGTATGCCTGTTTGGGACTTAATTATGGTTAGTTTACCTAGAACTGTTGATATAGCAATTTTATCCATAATTATAGCCGCGTTTGTAGGTATTAAGACGGGAGTTATTTCTGCAAAACATAGAAATAAAGCAAGGGACACTATCTTCCGAGGTATGTCACTTGTTGGAGTCGCTGTTCCCGTTTTCTTTCTTGGTATGATATTACAATATACACTAGGTTATCTTTGGCCTATTTTTCCAACAACTGGGTTTAAGACTTATAGTTATCCGGATCCTGCTGTTGTTACTGGTTTCAGGTGGATTGACGCATTAATTTCTCAGGAAATATATATGATATCTGATTATTTATACCACTTAATCTTGCCAGTATTTTGTTTATCGTTTATTTCGTTAGCGGGAATTGTGAGACAAACTCGTTCCAGTATGCTGGAGGTACTCGAGCAAGATTATGTAAGGACTGCAAGAGCAAAAGGTTGTAAAGAAAAAGATGTAATCAATACACACGCAAGAAAAAATGCTATGATTCCCACCGTTACCGTTATTGGATTGAGTTTTGCTGGACTCTTGTCAGGAGCCGTTCTTACAGAGACAACATTTGGACTAGCTGGAATAGGACAATTGCTTGTTCAATCAATTCGTAATTCAGATTATTGGGTACTTAATGGATTAGTGTTTTTCTTCTCGATAATCTTTGTTGCTATCAATTTAGTAACAGACTTAATCTATGGAATGTTAGATCCGCGCATTAGATATTAAATTTCTTATAAAAAGTGAGTACATTTGCAAGAAGAAGAGATTTATCAAGTTCAAGTAGAAGAGAAAGAAAAAGAAAAGTCGACCGTAAATAAAGTAGGTTCTTGGATCTTTAAAAACCTTAAGTTCCTTTTCATTCCAGCTTCCAGGTTGGAGGAACTATCTCTTAGAGAGCTTCATTACGAAAGAACAGTGAGTAGAAGGAAATTCATTCGAAGATTTAAATCTACATTGACTATAATAGGGATAGCTATAGTATTTGTAATAATAACTTTGGCTGTATTTCCTCATTGGGTATCTACTTTCACAGTTGAACAAGCTAATGGAGTATATCCTGGGGCTTGGGATGCGCCCTCACCAAATCATCCTTTAGGGCAAACCAAATTTGGACGTGATGTGCTCGCTAGAATGATATATGGCGCAAGAACATCTTTAACCGTTGCACTTCCCGCCATTGGCTTTAGTGTCATATTTGGAGTAATTATTGGAGTGATTGCTGCATATTATGGAGGATGGGTTGATTCCATCATTATGAGAGTAGTGGATGTCTTGCTTGCTTTTCCAGGTTTGATTCTTGCATTAGTTTTTGTTGCAATCCTTGGGACGCGGATTGAAAATATTATGTTTGCATGGGGTATTCTTGGAGTACCTTATTATGCTCGTTTGATAAGAGGATCAGTGCTACAAGCACGAGAATTACCTTATATCCAAGCTGCTAAAGTAGCTGGTGCAGGGGATTGGAGAATTATGTTTAGACACATATTACCCAACGTTATTCAACCTATAATCATTTCTGTAACTTTCGATATAGGAGGTATAGTATTGAGCTTAGCGGGGCTTTCATTTCTAGGATTTAGCGATCCAAGAATGATAGACTGGGGGAATGAGATTAATGAAGCACGTGAATTTCTTTACATATCTCCATGGGCTTCAATGGGACCTGGATTTATGATTTTACTAGCTGTGCTCGGATTCATGTTATTGGGTGATGGGTTACGAGATGCATTAGATCCTAGATTGAAAAACTTATAGCTAATATTTAATTATTTTAAATTAGTAAATATATTAAAATGGAGTTATCAGAAACATGGTAGAAAGCTCAAAAGTGGAAGAATTTGATAGTTCTTCTGAAGAAATCAAAAAAGAAAAGCTAATAGAAATTAAAGGGTTAAAAACATACTTCTATACAGAAGAAGGAATTGTAAAAGCTGTTGATGGTATTTCTTTTGACATATATGAGAATGAAGTACTCGGTCTAGTAGGAGAAACTGGATGCGGTAAATCAGTCACTGCCTTATCAATCCTCCAATTAGTAAGAGCCCCGGGAAAGATAATTGACGGGAAGGTATTTTTTAAAGGTAAAAATTTACTAGAATTAGATAAAAATCAAATGAGATTGCATCGTGGTAAGAATATTACTATGATCTTTCAAGATCCTTTGAATTCACTTAATCCAGTAATGACTATTGGAACTCAAGTAGGTGAAGTATTTTTATTACATCAAAAAGATACTATAAAAGAGGAACTTGCTAAGAAAAACTTAGAAAGAAAAAACAAGCTACAAAAAAAAAAAGAGTTAAAAGAACATTTAGGTAATAGTAAAAACAGGTTATCAGAGGATGAGATTTTGGAAATTGAATCTCAAATTAATCAACTAAAGAAAGAAACAACTCATATACCAACCTTCAAAGACATCTTAACTGAAAAATGTGTAACAATTATTAGAGAAGTAGGAATTGCTGATGCTCAAGGTATACTTAAACGATATCCTCATGAATTAAGCGGAGGTATGAGACAGCGTGTAATGATTGCAATGGCTTTATCATGCAATCCAGCTCTTTTAATCGCAGATGAACCAACAACAGCTTTAGATGTCACAATTCAAGCACAGATTCTAGAATTAATGAAAGATTTAAAAGACAGATTTAGAACCTCTATATTATTAATAACACACGATCTGGGGATTATTGCTGAATTATGTGATAGAGTAGCAGTGATGTATAGTGGAAGCATTGTAGAATATGCTACTGCTGATGACCTCTTTAAGAAACCGCGTCATCCATATACAAGAGGTTTAATTTCTGCTATTCCAAGTATTGAGTTAAGAGATAAGAAATTAAAAACAATCAGAGGGATGGTTCCAAATTTAATATATCCTCCTTCAGGTTGTAGATTTCATCCACGATGTGATGAAAGATTAGAGATTTGTGATAAAGTTAAACCTGAATTCATTGAAATTGGAGATAAGTATTATATTGCATGCCACTTATATGATCCTAGATATAAGGATTCTCCAAAATATCAATGGACAAAAGAAGAAAAAGGTGAATCTCTCTTAATTTAAATGAATTTAAGGTGTGAGGAAAATGACAATTATAGAGAACGAATTGGAAAGTGAAGAATGGGAAGATTCTGAAAAGAAAAAACCAATTTTAACTGTAAAGGATTTAAAGACATATTATCCTATTTATGGTGGTATTTTTAAAAGGGTAGTAGGATATGTGAAAGCGGTCGATGGAGTTTCTTTTAAACTTTATAAAGGAGAAACTTTAGGATTAGTTGGAGAAAGTGGGTGTGGAAAAACAACAATCGGTAATACTATTTTGGATCTTGTACCTAATAATGCAGGTGAGATTTATTTTGGAGATATAAGAGTTGATTCTGCAGGGATTAAAGGTTGGCGTAAAAAGAAAGCATTGAAACAGGAACGAAAAAAAATGCAAATAAGGAAAAAAGTACAGATGGTTTTTCAAGATCCTGATTCATCACTGAATCCACGTTGGAAGGTGGTGAATTTAATAGGTGAACCCTTAAGAATTTTAATGGGTATAAGAAAACGTAGCGAAATCCGTAGAAAAGTTCTTGAATTATTAGAAACAGTTTCAATGAAAGCAGAACATTTAGATAGATATCCACATGAATTTTCAGGGGGCCAAAAGCAGAGAATAGTTATTGCAAGAGCGTTGGCCTGTAATCCAGAAATAATTGTATTGGATGAACCAACCTCTGCACTTGATGTCTCCGTTCAAGCCCAAATATTAAATTTATTGAGAGATCTTCAAAATCAATTTAACTTGGCTTATATTTTTATCACTCATGATCTGACTGTTGTCCAACATATTGTAGATAATATCCAAGTCATGTACTTAGGTAAATTTGTAGAGGGTGGTACAATTGATGAAGTATTTTACAATCCCACACATCCATACACGAAAGCATTATTGTCCGCAAGACCTACATTTGATCCTTCTTCTAAAAGGAAAAGAATAATTCTAGAAGGTGACGTTCCTAGTCCGATAAATCCCCCTTCTGGATGTGCCTTTCATCCACGATGTTTTGAAAAAGACCAACATATGGGATGTGGAATTGAAAATCCTGTAGAAATAAAATTAGAAGGAAATCATTACATAAGCTGCTTACCCTTCAAAAAAGAAGCAGAAAAATCCTATGAAGGTTGGGAATATATTTCAGATTAATTTCTAATATTTTTTTTCTTATTTATATTTATCTTCTAAGCTTTATTTAGAATCATAAAAAAAATAAACCTTCAATAATTATTTTTTTTTATGACTTCAGTGAACCCTCAAGTTTTTGTACTTAAAACAAAACCCGCCTCTGTTTTAAATGACTATAAGATATTACTCAATATGGCAGAATATCAGAAATTTTATAGTAAACAAGAAAAAATTCTTATTAAGTTAAATTTGAGTTGGTCTAAATTCTTTCCTGCATGTTCAAGTCCGCCATGGCAATTAGAAGGTGTTATCAAAACTATGGTTGAGGATGGGTATGATCCTCATAAATTATTTACAGCAGAAAATAGAACAGTAGTGACCAATATTGAAAAAGGATTGAAAGGAAATCGTTGGTGGCCTATATTAAAGAAGTACAATGCATGGTTTATCCCTTTAACTCGAATTCCTTTTATTCCATATGAATCTCTAAAGCCTAAATTCTTGAACTTAAAGAAACAAGAATTGCTTGTTTTAGATTCAAAAGTGTTTCCTGAAGGATTTCGAATCCCTGAATTTTATGTAGGAAAGTCTATTATTCACCTTCCAACTATGAAAACACATGGACATACTGGGGCAATTGGAGGCTCTTTAGAATATACTGAGAGCGAAATGAAACATGGAGGTATAACCTGTGCTATGAAAAACGCTTTTGGTGGCTTACTTACTAAAAGAAGACATTTTTCACATCAGTATATGAGTGAAGTGCTTGTTGATTTATTAATAATTCAAAAACAGATTCATCCAAATATCATGGCTGTGGTTGATGGAACTGTTTGTGGCGATGGGGCAGGACCAAGAACCATGATACCAAGAATTAAAAATTATATTTTAGCAGGATATGATCAAGTTGCTGTAGACACTGTGGTCGCCAGAATGATGGGTTTTGATCCTTTTAAGCTGCCCGCCATTAAATTAGCTCATGATATGGGATTAGGATGCGGAGATTTCAATCAAATTGAAATAATTGGGGAGGATGTATCAAAAATCAATTGGAATTTTAGAGTAAAAAGGAGTCTAGTAATTTGGGGGGATCAAATGGTAAGGAAAGGACCGCTACAATTCATCTACCCCTTATTTAAAAATGAGCTCTTTTTTATTGGTCCAATTATGGCTTCTATGATATTTCATGACATGATCTGGTATCCTACAATTGGAAAGCGAAGGATAAAGCAATTTATTAAGACAAAATGGGGGAAACTATTCACAACTTATCCTGTTAATTAAATTGCTTTCCTTTTTTAGCAAAGTAAAAAGCTAATTTCCCAATTTGTACTTTAATAGAAATTTTTGAACCGAACTTATTATAAAGAATTTTAAATAATAGCCCCATTAGGCTGACTGTGATTAATATATAGATCCATATATTTATTGTGTTTAATTGTTTATAAAATAAAAAATACAATACATTATGGATAAAGTAAATTGTAAGGGAATAAAATGAATAAAAAAATAAGAAATGGTAGCTTCTTTTTAATTTAAGCACTTTAAATTCTTCAAAAATAAATAATATTGAAAATAGCGTTAAGTCAATTCCTAAAGTGTAAATTGTCCAAGAAAAACTTCGGTTAATTAGAAAATTAGGATAAAATATCACAATTCCGACAAAAATTAAAAATAGACCTGAAATTAAGGTAGGGTATATAAATCTTTTTTTTATAGTCCTTTTTAAATCCTCTTCATCCTTAATACGATAGATTTTAAATAGAATTTCTCCTATTACAGTTCCAAACAAAAAAAAAGGAAAGAATGTAAGAATAACATCAAGATCACGGCTGTGATATAGAATATGAAACATAATTCCATATACATTTAATTGATTTTGATAAGGGAACAAAAAGAATAATAAGACCTGATTTAAAATCCAAATAATAAAACCAATGGCAATCCTAATCCAAATTGGCAATTTCATTAAAAACCATCCAAGAATAAGAGAAATTGATACCGTTAGTAATACAAACCATGTCCATATCCATAATGGATTCAGAATTGCTGCTGCTATACTAATATTGTACATAATTGCCAACAAGAAGATTAATAAGGCTCTAAAAAAGTATTCTCTTTTAATCATTTGAGGTTTATACTCATCGTTAAGTTGTGCTTTAATAAACCTCTGACGAACAGATAATACCGCAGTTAAGCCTGCTATGAAGATAAATGCTGAAGAGCCAATTGGATCGACTATTGTAAAAGATAAATTATAGAGCCATAAATCTGAATCTCTTAACCACCAATTCTGAAGATGACCAACGAACATCCATAACATGCTCAATCCGCGAAATGTATCAATACTTTTTAAGCGTTTCATAGGGTAAATTAACTTAATTTAGATTAGTAGTTTAGATTGTTCTCTAAATAAATAGCTTAATTAAACTTTTCCTTTAAATTATACTTAAAATACGGTTTATTAGGTTTAATTAAATCGATTTTTCTAGCAAAAAAGATAGCTGATTTATTAATAAGAAATTTTAAAGAAATATATTTTTCCCAATTTTTATGAAGAATACGAAATAACAATGTCCATATAATTATTATTGGGATTATTAGAAACCAAATTTGCATACTATTAAATTGTGGTTGAAATAGGAAAAATAATAGATGGTGTGAGAGGAACATTGTAAAAGAATAGAAAGAATAAAATTCAAAGAACTTATAACTTCTTTTTAACTTAAATCTTCTATAATCTTTTAAAAAGACTAAAAACGCGAAGATCAAAAACTCAAATCCAAGTATAAACATATGGGATGAAAATGTTTCTTTATTTGCAATATTTGGAAATTTATAACCTAATCCAAAAAATATTAGAATGAAACCTCCAATTATGATAGGTTTGAATAACTTATTCTTTAAATAAGAGTGTTGCTTCTCCAAATTATTTATTCTTCCCGCATCAAACAAAATATCTCCGATCACAGTTCCCAAAAGTAGAAATGGAAAATATCCAAGAATTACATTTTGTTCGGGGCTGTTGTAAAGGAAATAGAAAAAATATCCAAGAATATTCTCTTGTCCAGCATAAGGAGTCAACCACACATATATAAACTCATTACTAATCCAACTAATAAAACAAATAAATATTCGAAATATCTTAGACGTTTTTAAAAGTGGCCATACCATTAGAAGAGAAATTGAGATAGTTTGTAAAACAAACCATAACCATACCCCGGGCAAGCCCATATATATAGTTCCTATAGTATTCCATATCATAGAGATAAATAAAATCAATGAAGCTCTAATAATATATTCATTTCTAATTGTTTTCAAACTAAACTCTTGATTATTCTGAGCTTTCACCAATCCTCTTTTATATAAAAGTGCTGCACTCATCCCAGAGACAAGTAGGAAACCACCTCCTCCAAAAATAGCTCCATAATTCCATATTACCTCATAAAGCCAAGTATCTGTTGGAGAAATCCACCAATAGATCATATGTCCAAAAATCATATAAAAAATACAAAGTCCTCTAAATATATCAACACTTTTGAACCGAGTCATAGTTAATTTTATCACATATTCAAAATAAAAAATTAATATTTATTTTGAATTTTCTTGAAATAAGAAATCTTATCGATTTATAATATTATATAACAAATTGTTAAAAAACTTATTCTTTAAATTAGTTGTGATGCATCGCTGAGCGAAAATTCATTATTTAAAATTTTTTTAATTATCTCTTCCATAGGATATAATGGTTCATTAAGAGTTTTAGACTTGTTTTGGTGAAAGCTATTAATTTTAGATTTTTTTCGCTTGGTTTGATTAAATATTGAGAGATAATTATTAAAATTAAGTTCAATACCTTCTCTTAATGCTAAAATTAAAGCTGATATTTCATCTTTAGATATTTTTTTCTGGCGATATTTGTTTAAAGTCTTTATTTTTGAAGATTTAAATTCATCAATTAAAAAAATTCTTGTCTTATTTTCATTTTCTATTGTTTTATAAATCATATCAATTAATTTTTGTGTTATTGAGAGAACTCCACTCCCAAATTTAAATTCTAAATTCATTAAATGAGGATTGTTTATTTGAAAATAATTTATTGTTGCGTGAATATTCTTAATTATACTATCTTCTTCATAAAAACAATAGGAATCAAAGTAATAATCATCTAAAAAAACCATTAAGCCTATTCTATTTCCAGGGTCGATTGAGAATATAAGGGAATTATAATTATTTTTAAATCCTACTCTATAAGAAGCGATGACTTTTAATAGGTAATCCTCAAATTTTTCATTTAGCGAATATGCTAATATTATTGCTCTATTATTTATTCTTAGCAATCTGTCGAGTTCTTTGACTGTAGTTAGAATTATCGAAGGGAAATTTGGAATTTTGTTTGGGATGTTAGATATTTTAAAGGGGATATTTTTTTCTTTTAATGCTTTATTTAATCTATAAAAAAAGTTCAAATCTTCTGTAAATATATATAAAGGTAATTTTCTCAAATTAAATATATAAATTAATTATCAATTTAAAAACTTATAATTATGTTTTCTGAAAATAAAGAATTTAACGAACTTATCCACCTTTTTTTTTCCAATAAAGGCATTATTTCGATTTGGGGTGATTATGGCGTTGGAAAGACTACCTTTTCGCTTCAAATGGCATTGGATACTGCCTTTAAAGAGAAAACTGTTATTTATATTTATACAAAACCTAACTTCCCTTATGAAAAAATCAATAATTTTATCCAGGATTCAAATCAGAAGATATTAAACAACATAAACTTTATACAGTCATTAAATTTTGAAGATTTGTATTCTTTAGTTTTCAATTTAGAATTTATTGTTCTAGATAAAAATACCAGAATTGAATTAATTATAGTTGATTCTATAACAGATCTCTATCGTATAGAACTTAATAGAGAAAATAAAGAAAAAAATTTTTTAATGAATTATAAGTTAAGTCAAATTCTAGCGAACTTGTCCTACTTAAATAAAACATATAATATAGATATTTTAATAGTCAATAATAAAACTTATATTGACTCTAATGGACAAATAATTGAAGTGCAAAGCGGAGGATTAGTTATGGAATACTGGATTAATTCAACCATTAAAATTATACGTACAAATAAATTAAATCAACGTAAATTTATTTTTAATACAGAAAATAAGGAAATTATCAAAAAATTAGTCACTCTTACTAAGAATGGGTTTTCATGAAACATCTAATATTCCCTCTTTAATCATAATTTTTAGTGTTTGCTTCGAACAAGAAATTACTTTTGATCGAAAAGGAGGCCTTTCAAGAACTTCAGCAACACTTTCTAAAAAAAATCTAGAAATAATTTTACAGGTAGAATTTAATTCTCTTATCTTACGTGTAATAAGTATAGTGTTAGTCACGTCTGTTATTGTATTAATTACATAGTCTATCTCTTGAATCTTTGCTTTCCCTAATATTAAAGCTTCTTTTGGATCGCCTATTATTACAGTTTCTTTTGGAATCATTAATTGTTCAATTTTCTCTTCATCTTCCTCAATTATATAATAATTAAGATTTTTGTTTAACTGGATCTTTTCAATTAATCGTAAAGATATATGATTCAACCCGATAAGAAGAATTTTTTGGTAATTCCGTTTAGTAATTTTTTTAAAAATTGCTTCAGATGCAAATTTGGAAGTAGAAATAACTTTAGCATTATAAGATTTAGCAATTAGGTCCCCAATGTCATCCTCAAAAACACGACACACTAATTTACAATATTTATTTAATTCTCTAATATTAGCATTCACTACCAATTGAACCTCTAAATTATCACTCATAACAAAGACAGCCCTTGCTTGCTCGATATTCGCATCTTTTAAGGTTTCCATTTTTAAAGCATCATCATTTATAACAGCTTGTTCGTTGTCAATTAAATCTTTCACTAAATCTTCTTTCTTTTCAATAATTACAACGTCATATTTTGTATTCTCAGTAACATAATTAGCAATTCTTTTTCCTATATGATTATGTCCTATAACTACAACATGATTATCACAAAATCTTGCTAATTCTCTACAGGTGTCTGCTGGATTGTACTTTCTAAAAAGATCGATGGTTATAAGTGAAAATATTAACCCGAAAATTATAAATTCTGTAAAATTTGCATAGAAATTGCCATATAAGCTTATATAGTTCTTGAAGTAAAATATTATCAATAATGCTTCATATAAGTCAGAAGTTTTAATCGAAAAATAGATGAAATTGCCCAGAAACCAAAAAATAACAATTAGGATTGCAGCGTAATTTTGTCTTAATACTTTTTTAACTTTAATTAATTTTCTCGATCTTATAATGGATTACACCTTTTAATTTAATATTAATTTTGGAATTAATAAAATAAATCTGTTCTAAATAAACTATATAGTTTAATTATAATTCTGTATATAATTTAACTCTCTTCTGTTTATATAAAGAATTAACAATGATTTTACATTATAAAAATTAAAGATTTTAAAAAAGTTAGTTTTTAGATTATGAGTAGTAAGGATGATAAAATTAAATTATCTAAGTGGTTACAAAGAGAAATAAATCCATCATATCCACATAAAGGAAAGTTAATTGAAATTATTGAAACTATAGCTGAAGCTACAATTCCAATACGAGGTTTACTTGAGAGAGGAATAACATCTCGAGAGATAAAACAAAGAATGAATATTAAAGATACTTACGGTGATTCTAAGAACATTTTTAATGAACTTCAAATTCATGAAGATATTTTAACGCACAGTATAATCTTAAAAGCATTAACAGAGGGTAAGACAAGTTTTTCATATATAGCTTCTGAGGAATCAGAACCTGTTCTAGGAGAGGGAGTATTTGGGATTACAATTGATCCTGTTGATGGCTCAACAAATGTTGCTGTAAATAGAACAGTCGGCACAATTGTTGGAATTTATAATGATGTTGGTAGAATAATCTGTGGATTTTACGTACTTTATGGTATTTTCACAAATCTAGTGATTGCTGTTGATAATAAAGTTGCAGAATTCATGTTAGATAATTCTCCCTATAGTATGACCTTTTATCATTATGTATTTCAGGAATTAAAATACATGCCTAATGAATTAGAAGGCGGCATTAGGTGTATCGGTGGCGATTCTACTCAATGGTTTGAAAAATTTAAAAAATATGAACAGCTGCTTCTCCAACATCACTTAAAAGATCGTTATAGTGGCAGTTTTGTAGGAGATATTCATGCAATCATTAATTATGGAGGGATTTATGCATACTTTCCTTCACCTAAACCAAAAATCAGGGTTTATTATGAATGGTTACCCTTAGCCTATATTATAAAAGCACTAGCAGGAGAATTTTTGGCTTTAGATAATAAAGGTAAAACGAAACAGATAGAAGATATTCCCCCTTTAAAAAAAAATAATGTCAAGGAAATGCATACCCTCATATATGGTGGAATTATAGGTAGCGAAAAAGTAGTCAATCTCTATCTTACTATTTGAAAGATTTATTAAATAAAACCTTAATTAAAGTTTAGAAAAATAATGAATAATAAGAGTAGAAATAATAAATACATATTACAGAAAGAAGGGTCTGTTAAATTTTATATACATCAATCGGATAAAGATTTAATACCATCAAAATCAATGAATGTATTTTATAATAAGAACATGGAAATAAATCGTGACATAACTATATCATCAATTATAACATATAAAAATTTATATAACCCAGATTCGTTGATCATCGTTGATTCCATGGCAGCCTCTGGAATAACATCTATTAGATTACTCCAAGAATGTAATAATATTGAAAAAATTTACATAAATGATATAAACCCTCTTGCAAATTATTTAATAAAAAAAAATTTAGAACTAAATAGAAACCTTTTAAATCATGTAGAAGTAACTAATGAGGATGCTAATTCTCTTTTTCTAAAATTGGGCCATCCTAATGAGTTAAAAAAGCCCAATATTATAATTATCGATCCTTTTGGTACTCCTTCCTACTTTATTGATACAGCCTCAAAAGCAATTCAAAAAGAGAATGGTTTATTATGTATAACTGCTACAGATACGGCAGTTTTGTTTGGAATTAGAAAGAATGCATGCATTAAAAAGTACCTATCTAAACCTCTCCACAATGAATATTGTAAAGAAATTGGTGCAAGAATCTTGCTCAACTTTATTTCTAAAATAGCTAATATGAATAATCTAGGCATTATTCCACTATTAACATTTTATTCAAGTCATTTTTTAAAGATTTTTGCTCTTACATATAAAGGAAATAAAAAAATCTACTCAAATCTTTCAAATAATGGATTTATACTTCACTGTAATGATTGTGGGCATCGTTCAATATATCCTGATGACATTTTGAAGGTTCCTCATCAATGCCCGATCTGCAATGCAAGTAAAGTGTTGGACTATGCGGGTCCTCTCTGGATTGAAAATTTGCATGATAAGATTTTCGTTGAAGGATTAATTCAATATAATTTAGATTCTTACTTTTCTAATAAAAATAAAATAAATAAAATTTTAAATTTGGTATTAAAAGAAATTGAAATGCCAGCTACATACTACAATATCCATAAATTGTGTGAAAAGTTGAGAGTTCCACAAATTCCTAAAATTGATTTAATTATTGAGAAGATTAGAAGCCAAGGAGCTCAAGCTTCAAGAACCCATTTTGACTTTTTATCAATCAAAACAAATATTGGAATAAAAATGTTAACAGAACTTATCCGCGCAATGTAAAAATTAAGGTGTTAAATCTGGTTAGATATAAATCAGACCATGCAAAGGATGCATTTTATAGAGAAGCTAAGCAAAAGGGATATAGAGCACGTTCAGCTTTTAAACTTTTAGAAATCCAAAGTAGGTTTGACGTATTTAAGAGAGTTTTTTACATTCTAGATTTAGGAAGCGCTCCTGGCTCTTGGTTACAAATTTCAAAAGAATTGGCTATTAAAAATATCGAGAAATATAATGATTCTCATTATTCAAGAGATTATTTTAAAATAATGGGTGTAGACATTAAAAAACTATCACCAATTGAGGATATTGAGATTTTAACAATGAACATTAACGATAAAGAGCTAAGGAATAAAATTGATGAATATTTTAATGGAGAGAAATTAGATTTAATTCTTTCTGATGCCAGCATAAACAAATCTGGCAATAAATTTAGTGATCAAGCAAGACAAATCAAACTATGTTATGAAATATTTTCATTAATAGACTTTTTAAAAAATAGAGGAAATTTTGTTATTAAGCTCTTTCAAGGAGAAGATTTTGAAGCTTTTTTTAAAAGTTTTAAAAGCTATTTCATGCAAGTTAAAAGTTTTAAACCAAGGGCTTCGAGTAAAAAAAGCAATGAAATCTATCTCATTGGATTAAAAAAAAAGTAGTTACTCTAAATTCTCTGATTTAACCTCATCAAAATTTACCTTATAAATTTTACCCTCTAATGAAGCATAAATCCATTCAGTAAGCCAAGCGCAAATATGGGGATTAAATTGATCATTGCTCGTTTCATTACATCTACCAATAAAAGGGCATATTAAACATGGTTGATATGAGAAGATATCAAATATAAAATCATTTTTGCTTTTATCAATTTTAATATCTTTTACTTTTGCTTCGATATCTTCAACAGCAGATATGAATTTTGTCCATGATGCGGCAACTAACTCCCTTCTTATCTTTATTTTTGATTGTAGAGCTAGAGTATCCAAAATTTCATCTAAATCATTACGATTTTTTTTAGTTAATTTTAAAAGATCTTTAAAATATAAACTCCTTTTTTTATTTATTATATCAAGGACAGCTTTTTCTTCCTTTCTAAGATTTCGAGTAAAATGCCTTTTCCTTTCTTCTATCCTTTCGATTCGTCTTTCAGCCTCTGATTGATCAGATTCCTCGGAACCCTCCAATCGTTCCTTCACTTTGCATTTATGACGTGAAAGGTATGCAAAACTATTCCCACAATAAGGACAGACTTCTTTTTTTTTCTTTGCCATCTTAATCTTCATTCTTTCTTTTGACAAATATAAATTATGTATAGTTTAAAATTAATTTTTGCAAATTATTTTAGGGTTAATTTTTAATATCTAATAGATAAATAATTCTTAATAGTAACTAAATTTTAAATATCGAGTAAATTAATATAAGATGGACTTAAATCTCTCCAAAATACTCTACAAAACAAATCAACGTATTAGTACAGATGTAATATTAAAAAAAAAAACCAATTATTTAGAAAGAATTAATATACTTTCTTCTGGGTTACACAATTTAGATAAATTATTGGGAGGGGGATTTCGTTCAGAAAAACTATATATAATATTTGGAAAATATAGTACTGGAAAGACTCAACTCTGTCATCAATTATGTGTAGAATCCTACAAGAAATTTGCTTCTTCTATTTTTATAGATACTGAAAATACATTTCGTCCCGAAAGAATTATTCAAATAGCAGATGCACAGAAACTTAATCCGAATAATGTTTTGAAAAGCATTTTAGTAACGAAGACTTTAAGTAATTCTATGTTTCTCTTGAATCTACAAAATGTCGAAAATATGATAAAAAGTAATAAATACAAAGTAATTTTAATTGATTCAATTAATAAATACTATCGCTTAGAGCAATCTAATGATGAAATTAGCTTTTACAAGGCTAAAACTAATTTTCTTAAAATATTAAAGTATCTTAATGATCTCACCAATTCTTATAACATAATCACAATTTGTAGCGCTCAGGTTTCTCCAATTTTCATTGCTAATAACATCATCGCAGAAAATCCAGTGGGAATTCAATACTTAAATCATTTTTGTTCTGAGTTTTTGTATTTAACTATGCAAGGAGAATCAATTGGGAATGCACATTTAGTTAATTCATTTTCACTAGCAGAGGAAAAAGCAGTATTTGAAATAAAATCTGAAGGTATTAAAGATTGCGATATTTAATTAGAATTTATCTAAAACGAATTCCTTGAATTCAGATAAAGTTAAATTATGAATTCTTTTTGATTTTGTAGTAGAATTTACATAATAAATAGGGCATACTATTTGCTTTTGTATCTGTTCTAATAAAAATTTAGCATATTTTAGTTTCTTTCTCTTAATTCTTGAAGCTTTAAAATTATTTAATTTATCAATTTTGCTATACTTTCCAACTATCTTATCAAAATCCATACCTATTAAAAAAACTACTTGTGTTGGTCTTAGAAGTGACTTTAAAAAAAACAGAACTCTATCACCATCTGTAAAACCTCCTGGATTTAAAACATTTTTAGTTGGTTCCACCTGCGTCGTCCCGATTATGTTGTCAAAATTAATAATCAGTTTTTCAAAGGCCTGCAGTTTATTTATATTATCTCCATGTGCGTGTACAATTAAGAATTTTGAGTAAAGGAACTCCCTTTCAGTAATTCCATCTAAATCTGTAAAGATTATATCGACGGGTATATCATTATCGCGTAAGAACCTAGATGATCCATCAGCACATAAATTAATGAAATTATTAAAAATATGGCTTCCCTTTATTTCGAGTGTAAATTTCATTGTTTCCTCCAGTGATGGTCCACAACCATATATTAGTATTATCTCCTTATCATTAACAAGATTTTTAATAGAATTAAGGACTTTTTCAAGGTTGTAATCCTTACTTTTTTTCAAAATAATTTTATGCAGAAGATTTCGTGCATATTTATCAGATTTATAATCAAATTTGAAACTTTTTAGGATTTTAATATAAGTATCTTTAAAATTACTATAATAATTGATTATATCACTGAGTGTAATTGTCATTTTATCAGATCTGATTTTAGGTTTAATTAATAAAAAAATTTTATATTTTGGATATAATTAAATTTATCATACAATTAAATTCAATATATTTTGTTCATAAAAATTATAAACAAAGAGTTAGATAAAAAATGACAATATGGTATACTAAGACCCACCAATGGTTTGATGATTCAACTGGGGCAGTTGGAATCACTCCTTATGCTGCTGAACAATTAGGTGAAATTTCTTTTGTAGATGTTGAAGCTCTTGAAGGGGCTACTATTACGCAAGTTAAAATGGACGGAGATGAGCCAAGTAGTGATCCATTGGATTGCACTGTTGAATCAAGTAAAGCAGTTGGGGATGTTTATAGCCCAGTTTCCGGAACAGTCACAGAAGTTAATTCATCCTTAATGGATGAACCAGAAAAAATCAATGAAGATGCTTTTTCAGCATGGTTATTTAAAGTTAACCCATCAAATTGGGATTCTGAAAAAGGAAATCTTTTAGATGAAGCTGCATATAAAGCTTTTATTGCTAATTTATAATTTTTGATTAAAAATTCATTACTTTTTTTTCTTTTTTTCAATAATAAACAGAAACATTAAGCAAGAAGATTAAACATTAAATAATCTTTCTCCCAATTTTATAGTTATAAATGCCTGTAATGCAACAAAAGCAGAAATAACTAAAATAATTCCAATTATCAAAATTTTTATCGCAGTTATCTTATTATACACATACTTTGATGCCTGATAAAGTAGTATAAAACCAATAGAACAGAGAAAAATGAAAATTGAAGCCACAATACTCTCAATTATGAAAGCTTCAGATATATCCGGATAAAATAAAACAGGATTACCTTGTGGATTGGCCCCTATAGCGATAGGTTCTCTATAAATAATATAAATAATACCTGTTTGAAGGAGGAATAATATAATATATATTCCTATAACTACTAAGGTTCTTCCCGGTAAAGGCATTTCCATCTTTGGAAGTTTTAACTGCGGATAATTTACTTTAGGCTTTCTTAGTGAATTTCCAAACACCCAAGGGGTTTTGCTTTTTATTTTTTCAAAAATTGTCTCGGAACCACTGACATCTTCCTTAGGGGTTGATTGTTTTTGCATAAATATCCGCGAGTTACTTTTTATCTACAAGATATTAATTTTTTTTAAATTAAAAAGTTTTTAGTTATAAAAGTTATTTTCATAATATCTAAACTAATTTCTTTAATAAAGATATTAAGAAATTCCATATTTTCTCTACGGTTTTTATTTTTAGCCGTTCATCTGGAGAATGACCATCAATAATAGTTGGTCCAATTGAAATAATTTCCAAATTAGGAAAATGATGCTTAAAGTAAGCGCATTCTAGACCTGCATGAATAGCTTGTATTATAACCTCACTTTTGAATAATTCCTCATAGGTTTCTGAAGCAAGATTTGAAAGCTTTGAATTAAAATTAGGAGGCCAACTTGGATACTCATACTTAATATTAGTATTAATCTTCAATCCAGACATTCTAAATAAAGTTTGAAACTGATCAAATATAACATCTTGGTCATATTGAGTTAGGCTTCTTTGACTAATTATAAATTTTATAGAAGTCTTTGATGTCTTTATTGAAGCAAAATTACTTGAAGTGTGGACTAATTCTTTATTTGCTGGATGTATATAAATAGGGCCATTTTGCATTGAAAACAAAAGTTCAATTAATCTATTTTGGACATCTTTTGAGATAATTGAAAAGGCACTAGATTCTTGTACCCGCTTGATAAGGATATTAATACTAGGTTCAATATCTTCATACAACATCTGAATATTTGGAGAGATCTCCTCTATAAATTGAGTAATTTCAGAGAATTTAAACTTCTCAGAAAAAAATAACGCTTCTGCTTCTCTTGGAATAGCATTATCTAAATTACCACCATCTAAAGAAATTAAATGGATATTATAATTACTATTTATTTTCCATAATACTTGAGAAAGTATATTTAGTGCATTTGCTCTACCTTTATCAATGTCTACTCCAGAATGACCACCAGTTAATCCTGTAATTGAAAGTTTAATAGGAATTAAATCTTTATTATGATCAATAAGATTCTTTTCAATTTGTAGAGTCACTTCAAAAACTCTGCCACCTGCAGCTCCAATTGTAAATTTATTATCCCCTTCTGAATCCAGATTTATCATATAAGGACCACTTATAAAATTTTTGTCGATTTGGCTTGCTCCTGTTAATCCTCTCTCTTCATCGACAGTAAATAGAAGATTAATTGATATAGGGCCTAAATTTAACTCTTTGTTATACATTTTCTTCATAATCGCTAATTGATATGCCATTCCAACAGCATTGTCAGCCCCTAAGGTAGTACCTTTAGCCTTTATCCATTTTTCATTATTTATTTCAATTATTTCCAAATCCAAAGAATCTTTTGAGAAATCATGAATTACATCATCATTTTTTTCACAGACCATGTCCATATGACTTTGCAAAGTAACGCCTAGAACATTTTTTTCATTTAAATTTGAAGGAATTTCAATTACTATGTTTTTAACTTGATCTATTTTAGTTTGATATCCCAGTTTTTCAGCTTCTTTTTGTATAAAAAGCCTTATTTGGTCCTCATGACCAGAACAGCGAGGAATTTTTGAAATTTCAAAAAAGTATTCCCAAAATTCTGATGGATTCCCCAGTTCTTTTAAATATTTAATCATAATTGCTTTCCATGAAAATATATATATGTATTTTTTTATTACTTTTATAAAAATAACATTAAATTCCTTATAATTTTAATGTGAGAGATATTTAGATGAGTAGCTGGAAAGATTTATATTCTGAAGTTAAGCAACGTAAAATGGAAGCGCTTAATAAAAAAGATGTTGTAAAAGCTGTTGAAAAACATGGTAAAATTTTAGCAGTAGAAGGACGATATGAGAAACCAAAAAAAATTATTGACCATATGTATGCCGCCATTCGTGAAACAATAAAACCAAAACAAATTATGAAATATGATCTTAATGACTATGATGTAGTACTAATTGGATGTCCTGGTGATGATATTCCTCATTCGGCATATCCAAAAGTAAAAGATTATGTATCTTTGAATGGCGGCTGGCTAATAACAACAGATTGGGCAATTAAAACTTTAGTAGAAGTAATTTTTCCGGGTTATATTCGCTGGAATGGACAAAAAACAGGAGATGCTGTTGTTGCATGCCAGATAATGGAACCAAATCATCCTTATCTTGATGGGGTGCTAAGCGAAATTCAACAAAGTAAATGGCAAAAACAAGACGCAAAAAATACCAAAAGGTCAGAATTCAGATGGTGGTTAGAGACCAAAAGCTTTCCAATAAGCATCTTGAACCCAAGTGTTCAGGTCTTAATATCATCCCAGGAGATCTTACGAAAATGGGGTGAATCTCCAGTCTTTGTATATTTTGATTATGGGAAAACTGGAGGTAGAGTTATTCATATGATCTCTCACACTCATTTACAGAAAGGGGGGGTAAAGGGCAAATATGCTTCTGCACTTATCTTAACAAATATTTTAGATGAAAAAGTAGCTAAAAAAACAGGAATTTCAAAAGCACCTACGCCTGGATATGTATCTAATTGGGAGGATACACAACAACCCCAACAGCAATATTCAGCATCAACTCAACAAAATACTTATCTAACTCCTTCGGATAGTGTTAGTGGATTGACAGGTACCTCGCAAATTATTGAAGTAAATATGAATAGCAGTGAATTTTCATTTGCTAGCAAATGTGGGTATTGTGGATATGATTTTGGGGAATATGCTGGAAAGATTTACATGTGTAAAGCCTGTAAAACCTTATATCATGAAACATGCCTTAATATGCAGATTAATGAGGGCGTTTGCAAGAATTGTAATAAGATTTTATTATGGTAATCCTAAGTCCTCCAATTGGTGTTTCTTGGTCATTTTATTCTAAAATTTAATTAATCCTTAACTATATTCATTCATTAGACCTATTTCAATAAATTAAGTGGAAATATGATACAAGAGATTTTTGAAGAAATTAATAATCTAGATGAAGAACGAATCATGCAGATTATGCGACAACTCATTGAAATAGACACTTCGGTACCTCCAGGTAATTCCTATCGTGATTATGTTGATGCTTTATATCCGTATTTTATCGAATTGGATTTCTCATTAGAAGAGGTTAAAGTTCCTGAAGAATTAATTAAACAAATTCCATACCCTTTAGAAGGGCCTCGTATTAATCTTATAGCTAAAAAAGAAATTTGAGGAGGTAAAGCATGAAATTATCGAAAGTATAAATCGAGGAAAACAAAATAGCAACGCATTAGATATTAAAATTTCTTTTAGATATGATAATCCTCCTTTAAAAATTGACCCTAATTCAAGCGTAATTAAAAGTTGGAAAAAAGCTATGGCAATCAGTAACAATCTCCTTGAGGATAAGATTCAATTAATCGGAACGGCATCTTCCTCTGATATGGGATTCGTATCAGAAATTCTCAAGAAGAATGATATTATTATAACCGGTATTGAATCCCCATCATCTAAAGCTCATGGAGAAAATGAATTTGTTAGAATTAGGGACATAAAAACCTTAATAAAAGAACTTATTGTTTTTTTATGTGAAGAATTATAATATATGATTAATAATTCGTGAAAGGGGGGTTTCACGAAAAATTTTTATTTTTATATTCTGAAGATTATTTAAGAAATAAATAGCTATATCTAAGAAAATGATAAAAAAGTATTGCAGAGTAATTAAAGAACATAAAAGTTCCTTTCCCGACCCTCTAATACTTAAAAAGGGAGAAAAATTGCATGTAGAAAATAAAAATTCGGAGTGGCCCGGTTGGATTTGGTCTATTACTAAATCCGAAAAATCAGGATGGGTTCCTAAAAGTTACCTCGAAATTCATGGGAATAAGGCTATTATGTTAAGGGATTATGATGCAACAGAGTTAACAGCCTCAATTGGAGAAGAATTTCTAATTGAAGGGAAAGAAAGCGGATGGGCATGGGTAACTTCGATAACAGGAAAATTTGGTTGGATTCCATTAGAAAATATTGAAATTATTAAATAATTTCTTAAAAGAGTGATAATAAAAATAAAAAAAATTTTGAAATATTTAACAGATCTTAATCTTCTGTAATAGTAATAGCTTCTTCAGAGCATTGAGTTTCACAAGCTCTGCAACCTACACAATCGTCTCTGTTTTCTTCCAAAATATGTACTTTGCCTCCCTCTGGTTCTCCAAAACATTCACTAGGGCAGACCTCATAACATGTTCCACATCCAGAGCAAGCCTCCAAATCAATTTCAATTCCGAATCCCATAATTAAAACCTTTTTAGTTGTGTTTTTTTCTATATGTTCGTTCAATGTGTTTTTCAGTAATTATGAGAATAAAGTAAAAAATTTAAATTTCGTTTTTATTTTGGAAATCTTTTTCTTGAAAAAAAAAAGAAAGAATTTATTTATACTTAAATTTTAAGATAAAAAATATCATACAAAGGATCCCACCCACAAGACTACCATAGAACCCTAATTCCGGCCACCATTCAAAATCACTAAATAATCCGTACACTATTCCGAAGGAACCTAAACCTATTAGAGCTAAAGTCCATGTTAAACTTGCCATTATTAATCCTATCATTGTTAAATCCTTTGAAATGATTTTTTTTGGAATTAATTCATTTAAAGCAATTAAGAATTGAAGTATTAAAAGTATAATTATAAATATCTGTGCGATTAAATCAACTGTAGTCCAATACTCACAATATAAACAAGAATAGTAATTGTAACCATAACCAAAATGGTAGAATCCAGCGAATGGTCCAATTATTACCATTATTAAGGCAATGATACTCAGTGTCAATATTAAGGCGGAAAAAATATCAATTTTCCTTTCTGCTGACATTTATTAATCACAAATATAATTTTTAGAGTATCTAGGGTTTAAAAGTAAATAAAATAAATTCTTTTATAATATTAGTTAAATAATTCAAGCTCAGTGAATTAATTTGAGAATTATTGAGAAATGGAAATGTCAAACTAATAAGCCATTATTGGGACTAGAATTAATGAAAAATCAAAGATTAGAAAATCATATAGTCCTATATTCTAAATCAGGAAAAATTTACTTTTTCTCATTTAATGGAATATTATCATTCGAGAGCGTTTTAACACAAAATACGCCAATTTGGAATCTTAAAATTCTTGATCTTAATAATGACAATGATCTGGAATTAATCTTTGGTGGTATGGATGGAATATTACGTGTTTTTAAAATTTCAATGCCATTATCACTAAAACCTTTATGGGAACATAGATTCAACTCTTCAATTAGTGGGTTTTTAATGGATGATATAAATCTTGATAACCATTTAGAAATTATTGCTTATTCTCTAGATAAAAGTTTACGAGTTCTAAAGTCTTCAAATGGTTCTTTAATTTGGGGTCAACTACTTGGGGGCGGGATAGAAGATGCTTCTATATGTTTAAATAATGAT
The DNA here is from genome assembly GCA_048939995.1 of Promethearchaeota archaeon. Lineage (GTDB taxonomy): Archaea > Asgardarchaeota > Lokiarchaeia > Sigyniarchaeales > SOKP01 > SOKP01. Next base: position 92,343 of record JBHLOY010000006.1, read on the forward strand.
CTTCCTCCTAAGAGAGAAATATTAGCATGCGGAAACGACGGAACATTTAGGGTTTTTGAAGGAAGTAATGGAAATTTATTATGGTTTAAGAAATTCTCCAATAAAGTAAGATTTATCTCATATTTAACAAACGAGGATACAAACTTTATTTTATGTGGCGGAGATGATAAAACTGTTCATGTAATTGATATAAAAACTCAAAATGAAATTAAAAGTATTTTCTTCGATGATTATGTATGGAAATGCTTTTCACCGCTATTTTTTCATCACAAAAAGGTATTAATAAGTTCGTATTCTTTTTCACACTTCAATCATTTAAAAAATTTAAAGGATCTAAGATTTTCTTCAAAATTGATTTGTCTAAATAACAATTTGGAAGTTGAGTGGGAATTAAAACATATAAATGTAGAGACTTTATGCCAGATTAATAAAGATGAAGAAAAATACTTAGGTATTGGTACTACTAAAGGAGAATTGTTAATTGTAAGCGTGGACAATGGAAAAATATTAACAAGTATTTCACAACCATCAAGTGTGAATGGTTTATTATATGAATCGAATTCCAATCTCTTATTTAGCTGTTGTGATAATGGTGATCTCTTTGCTTACTTTTTAAATTAAAACTTCTTTATGATGTAAATAAAAAAAAATAGAGAGTTTTTTATTGTTCTCGCTAATCTTCTGAAGATTCTTCCTCTTCAGCCGCTAGTTCCTCCTCCAATTCTTCAAGTGGAACAGGTGCGGGTGTGGTAAGCATACTGTACCCAATCCAAATGGCGATAATACAAATTAATATCACAATCAACCACATTGGCAATACAACGAATGCTTCATAATCTAGCCAATCAACACCAAAGAATCGAAAAGCTAGATCCCACGTTGGTTGATTAAGCAACTTATCGAATATAAGATCAACGAGGGATCCCATCGTGTAAATAACTGCAATTAAAATCCCAAGAATTAAAACTATCGCACCAATAATTTTATCTTTTGCCATTATTATTCACTTTTAGTTTATAATTATTTTGTTATGATAATAAGCAATTTGGTTATAGTTAATATTATTTGTTAAAATAATATTAAATTAAAACCATTCGATATGATACAATTTTAATTGTGATGATCTACTTATGGTTAATAAAAATTAAAAATCAAAAATAATATGATTAACTCGAAAAATTATGTAATTATTATCGGTTCTAGTAATATAGATTTAAACATATATTCAGAGAGGTTACCTAAACCAGGTGAAACAGTTACAGGTGGAACATTTAAGCAATTTTTAGGTGGAAAAGGAGCAAATCAGGCAGTTGCTTCAGCACGTTCAGGTTCAAGAACTATTTTTATAGCCAAAATAGGTAAAGATGTTTATGGGGAGCAAATGATCTCTCAATTAAGAAATGAAGGAGTTGATACAAATTACATTCTTAAAGATAATATTGAATCAAGTGGAATCGCTTTCATAATGATTGACAAAGATGGGGAAAATATGATAAGTGTTGCACCAGGAGCTAATACTAAATTATTGCCCGAAGATATTCGTAAATTTGCAGAATTGATTAAAAATGCGACTTCTTTAATAATACAAATGGAAATCTCAATTGAAACTATTGAAGAAGTTTTCTCAATTGCCTCTGAAGGGAGGGTAATAAAGATTCTTAATCCTGCTCCTTTAAAACCCATTCCCATTAAAATATTAAAGAAAATCGATATTCTCATCCCAAATGAAGGCGAAATAATTCGATTAAACGCATTGTTAGGTTTTAAAGAAACCCCTCTCAAAGGAAATAAAAAGATTGTCCATATCTCGAGAAATATATGCAGTTTAGGGGTGAAAAATGTGATAACAACCCTTGGTAGTAAAGGTTCCTTAATATATCTCTCAGAAAAGGATGAATATGTTGAATTACCAGCATTTAAAGTTCAGGCAGTTGACACTGTAGGAGCAGGTGATTGCTTTAATGGAGTTATAGCAAGCAAATTAAATCAAGGAGAAGACATAATAACATCTGTAAAATATGCTACAGCTGCAGCCTCTATTGCAGTAACCAGAAAAGGAGCTCAAGAATCAATTCCATATATACATGAGATTGAAGAAAGATACCATAATTTTAATAATTCATTATTGTGAGTTTAATTGATAGAGAATTATTTAGATGGCCATAAAGGAACTTCTTTAAGAAAAAATGGTAAAGATAGATTGGTAATTTATATTAATGAAAGTTTTCTAAATGATGTTTTCCTCATAAATGGGCCCTCTTTTATTACTGAAAGTTTATCAATAGGAGATTTGAGCATAGCTCCATTTGATTATTATATGTTGCTAAACAACGGGAAGAAAAAAATTAAGTATGCGGTCAATTTGGATATTTCTAAACATAAAATTATCTACAATCCATATAAATATGAACATACACAAAAAGTAAATATTGATCCGAAACCATTTATTGATAAGTTTAATGTTCCTAAAGGTTTTGTCGATGTACTATCAAAATGGTATAGCATAAAATTCACATATCGTAAGTATAATCTGATATATATTAAACCAGAGATGGGAATCTCAATCCAAATTCATAAATATCGAGATGAAGCCTGGGAAGTCCTAGCAGGTAAACCTATTATTATAAATGGCAATAGAGTTTATTATTTTATTAAAAATGGTTCTCATTTTATAAATTTAAAAGATATGTTTCATTCAGTAATAAATCCGAATAAAGATCCAGAGGCCTTCGTTATATTAAAAGAAAGTTGGAAGGGAAAATTTGACGAAGAAGATATTAGAAGAGTTTATAATCCTAATAATTATTATTAAATGATATAAACCTTAATAGAAAACTCTTTAAGGCTCGATAAAATTCACATTTTGAAGATCCTAGGGATTTGGGTCAACTTTAGGTCATAGACTTTTAAATTTTATGTTTTTCAGTTCTCTTGTTTTAATAAAATTAAAATTTAATAGATAACTTATAACCTTACATGTCAAAATAATTAAGTAAATATTAAACAAGAAATAGTAAATGGAACAAATAGATTGGTGGAAAAATGGCTCCGAATGAGGAACTTGATGAAGAAGATAAAGAAGATTTAGAAGAAGAAGAATCTCCAGAGAAAGTTAAGGAAGAGATTGAAGAAGAAGATGAAGAAGAAGATGAGATCGAGGAATTAGACGTTGAAAAGGAACGTGATAAATTAAGGTTTCATTACCGCGGTAATACGCTAGAAGACTTAAAAAAAATGAATATGGATCAGTTACTTCAATTACTCCCTTCAAGAGTCAGAAGAACTCTAAGAAGAGGATTACCTCCACGCCAGAAAAAAGTCATTGAAAGATTAAGGAGAGCTTATCGAGCAAAAAAAAGAGGAAAGGATTTAGTTGTAAGAACCCATGTTCGAGACTTAGTAATATTCCCAGAATTTGTAGGTCTTAAAGTAGGTATTTATAATGGAAGAACTTATGAAATAGTAGAAATTCGTCCTGAGATGATCGGTCATTATCTTGGAGAATTTGCTCTAACAAGAAAGAGAGTGCAACATGGATCACCTGGTATCGGAGCAACCCGCTCAAGTAAGTATGTTCCCCTTAAATAATATTAAGAAGAGAGATAAAGAGAATGCCTAATTGGGATTATTCATTTGTAGAACAAAAGTATGATGCTGAGAGATTAGCTAAAGCATCTGGGAGAGATTTACGAATCAAACCAAAGCATGCTAGAGAAATCTGTGCAGTAATAAAAGGTATGAAAATTGATAGGGCTAAATCATATTTAGAAAAAGTAATTCAAATTAAACAATCTGTACCATTCAGAAGATATAAAAAGAAACAATCACATCGTAAAGATTTAAAGCAATTCAAATGGTATGCAGGAAGATATCCACAAAAGGCAGCTGCTAGAATTTATGAAGTATTATCCGCAGCTGAATCAAATGCAGAATATAAAGGATTAGATATTGAAGCATGTCGAATAATCCATACGGCAACTCATCGTGGAAGGATTATTAAAAGATATATCCCTCGTGCTCATGGAAGATCGAGTGCAAAATACAGACATCTCTCGCATGTTGAAATTGTTGTTTATGAATTTCCAAGTTAGGAGTTAATAAGAAAAAATTATAACAGAATGAGTGAAAAAAATTGAGTCCCTTATCCCGACATTTTATAGAACAGGGTGTTAAGATGATGCAGATAAATGAGTTTCTTAGATCTGAGCTTGTACGTGCTGGTTTCGCCGGAGTAGATATCCAGAAGACTCCTTTGGGAGTAAGAATAACATTGAAAACTTCACGTCCAGGTTTAGTAATTGGAAAGGGTGGAAAGAGAATTCAGGAAATCACAGACATCTTACAGGAAGAATATGGCTTGGAAATGCCCCAGATAGAAGTAGAAGAGGTCCAAAATCCAGATCTAGATGCTCAGATTATGGCTGAGAGGTTAGCATACAGTCTTGATAGAGGGCGACATTATCGTAGAGCTGGATATTACATATTACGTAAAGTGATGGATGCAGGAGCAAAAGGAGTAGAAATTAGAGTAGCTGGCAAGGTAACTTCACAGAGAGCGCGTTCACAGATATTTAGAGCTGGTACCATGACCAAATCAGGACAGCCCGCTGAAACTGGAGTTGATAAAGGGGTTGCTCAATGTATTCAAAAAAGTGGAGTCCTTGGTGTAATTGTTAAAATAATGAAAGCAGATACCAAGATGGGCGATGACGTAAAAATTCATGATGATGAATTAGCTAAAGCACAAACTAAAGCAAAAGCAGCCGAAAAGAAAACAAGAATAGAAAAAATAGCAGAAAAAGAGTATGAAGTTACTGAAGAAGAAGTTGAATTAAGTAAGGAGGAAAAAGATTTAATAGATGAAGTGGATGAAGAAGATGTTTCAGAGGTATCAATTGAACCAAATAAAAAATAGAAAATAAGGATTAAGTGAAAAAAGATGCCCGAAATTATAACTGCTGAAAAAGTCCGGCAAATGGATGAACGAGAGAGAGAAAGGACTCTCATTACATTAAAAGAAGAGTTAATGATGTTATATAGTCAGCAAACTGGTGGTGGTATTGCTGATAATCCAGCAAAGGCAAAACTCTTGAGAAAGCAAATAGCTAGAATATTAACTGTCAAAAACGAAGAGAGATTGAAAGAGTAAAATGATTAGCCCCAAATATATGATCTATCATGACTTAATTGGATTTCACACTTATGCAAAATTAAAATCAAAAGCAGAAAGCTCAGATTTCAACTATCTAGGAATTATAATAGATGAAACTAATAATATGCTTATAATTGAAAAAACTAACCAAATTAAAAAGTATATAAAAAAGGATTATATTTTCAGATTCAAATTAAATGAAGATTTATTAGAAGTTGATGGTACCAAGATTGTTGGTATTCCAGAAAATAGGTTAAGAAGTTTAAAAAAGAAGAAAAGGATGAGAAAATAAAATGAGCATTCGAAATATTGGTATTCCCGGAGTAACACCCCCTAAAACAAAGGATTGTGATGATAAATATTGTCCATTTCACGGGACAACAAGAATTCGGGGCAAAATAACAAGTGGAATTGTAGTGAGTAAAAGATCTAGGAATAGCATAATAATTAGAAGAGATTATCTTCATTTTGTTAAAAAATATCAACGATATGAAAGGCGTAATACACGTCTTGCATGTCATTTACCAGATTGTTTAAAAAATGAAATAAAATTAGGAGATTTAGTGCGAGTAGGTGAGAGTAGAAAAATCTCTAAAACAAAAGCATTTATTGTATTGGATAAAATATCACGTGAGGGGATTTAGATGGGAACAAGAAGAAAAACAGGAAGAAAGAAGATGGTGAAGCCTCGGACTAGTTATGGTCTACAAAATTCTTCAAGAATATTCATCACAGATAACTCTGGAGCAAAAATTGCGGAAATAATTAACGTTGATCACGCTAAAACAAGGTTAAGGAGGTTACCTAAAGCAACTGTAGGTTCAGTTTGTTCAGTGACAATTAAAAAAGGTCGACCTGATATGCGAGGTAATATCATGAAGGCCGTAATTGTACGCCAAAAAAGGATTTATAAAAGAATAGATGGAACTCGTGTTTGTTTTGAGGATAATGCTGGAGTAATAATAAGTAAAGAAGGTGACCCCAAAGGAACCGAAATTAGAGGCCCAATAGCAAGAGAAGCAGCTGAATTATTCCCTCGTTTAGCATCTATCTCATCCTTAATAATTTAATTGAAAAAAGTGAGAATAACTGTGAAAATTACTTCAAAAAAGCCAGGAAAGCAAAGAAAAGCATTGTTTAATTATAAAAATCACCAAAGAGCTAAATTATTATCAACTAAAGTAGCAGATTTCCTTAGAGATGAATATGGAATAAAAAGGCTCCCATTAAGAGTTGGTGATCAAGTAAAAGTGTGTAAAGGAGAATTTAAAGACTTCGAAGGGGAAGTTCTGGAAATTACTAAAAATCAAAGAGCGAAAATAAAAGAGTGTCAATTTGAAAAAGCAGATGGAACTCAATTTAACCCTTCAATCCATATTTCCAAGCTTGTTTTGACAAAATTAGGCAAGGAAAAGAAATTAGATACATGGAGGGCCAATATGATTGAAAGAAAAGCTTTATACGTATTTAGTGAAGAAGAATTGATTGCACCAAAAAAATTAAAAGAGGAGGAGAATAAATGACCCGGCATGGAGGAAAAAAATCATTAAAAAGACTTAATACTCCTAAGTTTTTACAAATTAAAAGAAAGCATGGTACATTCTTTATAAAAACTTCTCCTGGACCTCATCCTAGTCGATTTTGTTTACCACTACTTCATATTGTAAGAGATAATCTTAAGATTGTAAACTTTCAGAGAGAAGCAAAAAAATTGATTGGCCTAGGCTATTTGAAAGTAGATGGAAAAACAATTAAGGATAAGGCTTTTCCTGTGGGATTGATGGATGTATTAACCATTGAGAAAATGAACAAACATTATCGCATACTTCCAGATTCTCATTATGGTTTAATACTCCATGAAATTTCTGAAAACGAGAGTAATTATAAATTATGCCGAATTAATGAAAAAACTACCGTTAAAGGTGGAGATATTCAATTAAACTTACATGATGGCAGAAATATTTTAGTCCAAGTCGAAGATCCCCAAAATCCTAAAGAGGATATATATAAGAGGATGGATGTTTTAAAGATAACAATTCCAGAACAAGAAATTGAGAAAGTCATTAGATTTAAAGAGGGTAATATAGCTATTATTATGGCAGGGAAAAATATTGGTCAAATTGGTAAAATTATTAATATTTTAAAACGATTTGGCCCTAAAGCAAGCACGGTTTCCATCCAACATAATTCAGAACACACTGAGACATTGTATGATTATACTTTTGTTATTGGAGAAGCTAAATCTGAAATAAGCCTTCCACAAATTGAGACATAATTAAAATAAGAGTTGATAATTAAAATGTCAGTTAAAACTAAAAAGAAAACCCCAAAAGAACAAACGGAACAGTTTGAAAAAATTTGGGACAATCCAATGAAACGCCCCTTTTTAGAGAAATTAGTATTGAACATTGGTGTTGGTAGTGGTGGAGAAGAGTTAGAAAGAGCAGTAAAGGTCTTGGAAACTATAACAGGTAGACAACCAGTAAAAACTTTATCAAAAAAGAATATAAAAGAATTTAATTTAAGAAAAGGAAGACCCATTGGAACGATGGTTACAATCAGGGGTGAGGAAGCAGAGAAACTACTTAAAAGATTATTAATTGTGAATAATAACAAAATTCTACGTAGAAGTTTTGATAATTATGGTAATTTTGGTTTTGGAATAACTGAACATATCTCTATACCTAGCATTGAATATGACAATTTAATAGGAATATGGGGTCTAGATGTGGGTGGACGGATTATAAGACCAGGTATGAGAATTAAATATAGAAGGCAAGCAAGAGCTAAAATTCCAAAAGATCATTATGTTTCCAAAATAGAAGCTCAATATTTCTTAGAAAAAAATTTTGGAGTAGAAATTGTAGAACAATTAGATTTAGAATTTATGTAAATAAAAAATAAATGATGATAACAGTGCCTCAAGGAAAAATTGGCAAGGGACAAAGAACCTGCAGGAGATGTGGGACCCATAGAGGTCTAATTAGAAGATATGGTTTATATATATGTAGAAGATGTTTCTATGAGATTGGGAAGGCAATAGGATTTAAAAGATTTGATTAAATATAAAAAATGGTGAATTAAGTGGTAAATACAATCGCAGATGCAATGAATATGATACGCAATGCTGAGCGAGCGAGGAAGAAAGAAATTATCATAAGCCCAGCATCTAAATTGATTCAAAAAATATTGTTAATTCTTCAAAAAAATGCATATATTGGAGAATTTGAACGATATGATGATGGGCGCCACGGTAAATTCAGGATCGCCCTACTAGGCAAAATAAATGAAGCGAAAGGATTATTAAGGCTTAATTATAAAGTATCTCAATTTGAAATGCTTGAAAGAAAATTGTTACCAGCACCGGGATTAGGCTTAATCATTATGACTACAAACCAAGGCATTATAACTATGAAAGAAGCAGAAGAAAAAAATATTGGTGGAATGGCTTTATGTTATATTTATTAAAAGAAGGTAGAGGTAATATATAATGGTACGAACAGCATTTTTTAAACAAGAATTAGAGATTCCAAAGGACGTAAAAGTTACATTAGGTGATGATCAACATATAATCGTAAATGGACCAAATGGAAAAATAACAAAAGATTTTTCTCATATAAGGGGAGTTAAAGTCTTGATTGAAGGAAAAAATATAATATTTTCAACCTATTTTCCCAAAAGTGGTACACTTGCTTTAACTAATACCATATATAACATTATTAAGAGTATTATAACAGGAGTTCAAACTAATTACGAATATTATTGTAAAATGGCATATTCACATTTCCCATTTACCGCAGAAGTAAAATCAGATAAAGAAGAAATACATATTATCAACTTTTTAGGTGAAAGAGCCCCAAGGATAGCGAAATATCTTGATAATGTTGAAGTAAAAATTGAAGGAGATGATATCATCTTAATAGGACCAGATAAGGAAAAGTTAGGACAAACAGCTGCAAATCTTAAAAAATGCTGTAGAATTAAAAAGAAAGATCCTAGAGTGTTTCAAGATGGAGTTTACCTCTATAAAATAAAATTGGGAGAGGAAATTCTCTGGCAAATAAAATAAAAAAGTGAGATAAAATGGAAAGGGAAAGATTATTTCAAATAAGAAAAAAATTAAAAAGGAAAAGACCATCCTTTAGGCGTATTGAATCATGGAGATATAAAAAATTAAAAGATTCATGGAGAAAAGCCAGAGGAATTGATTCACAAACAAGGAAAAAAGAAAAAAGTGGTGTAAAATCTCCATCTGTTGGTTATAGAAGTCCTAAGAAAGTTAGAGGAATCCATCCATCTGGATATAAGGAAGTAAGAGTTTTTAATATAAATGATCTCAAAGGATTAAGCAATAAAAAGCATGCAATCAAAATTTCAGGAAAATTAGGCGCTAAGAAAAGAATTGCTTTAGTCGATTATGCTCAGAATAGAGGATTTAAAATACTTAATCTAGGAATTGCCCAAAAAGAATTAGAGCGCTTTGAAGCATTATTAGAAAGTCCTCTTGAAGAAGGGGAAGATCTAATGGATCTAGAGGAATCATTAGAAGAGGATTAACTAAAGAAGGTGTAAATTTATGAGTTTAAAGGCCCAAAAAAGAATGGCTGCGGAAATATTAAAGTGTGGTGAAAATCGGGTTTACTTTGACCCTTATTTGATAGAAGAAATTCAATTAGCCATAACTCGAGAAGACATACGAAGTTTAATCAAAGAAGGTATTATACAAAAAAAATATAAAAAAGGAATTTCAAATTCTCGTAAAAATATACGTCATAAAAGAAAGAAAAAAGGAAGAGCTAGAGGTTTAGGAAAAAGAAAAGGTACAAAAATTGCCAGAAATCCTAAGAAGAGAGCTTGGATAAGAAGAATAAGACCCCAAAGAAGAGAATTAAAGAAATTAAGAGATAGAAAATTAATTACAGCTAGCAATTATCGAAGACTGTATAAAAACGCTAAAGGAGGAATGTTCACGAGTGTTGCTCAAATGAATCGATATATTAAAGAAAAAGAGTTATTGAGGAGAGGAAGGTAAAAATGACAAAAGGACCAAGATATAGGCGTGCATTTAGAAGAAGATCGACTGGTAAAACAAATTATCAAAGAAGATTAAAATTTCTAAAATCAAATAAATTAAGAATTGTAGCTCGAGCATCTAATAATCATATTTTAATTCAAGTTGTCCAATCCAAACTTGGAGGGGACAAAATTATTTCCTCAGCATTTTCTAAAGAATTAAAAAATAAGTATGGTTGGAAGGCAAATACTGGAAATATTCCCGCAGCATATTTAACAGGATATCTTGCTGGTTTAAGAGCAAAAAAACAAAACATTACTGAAGCCATCTTAGATTTAGGGATATTATATCATCGTAATAGGTTGATAGCGGCATCTAAAGGAGTAATAGATGCCGGTTTAGAAGTTCCTTATAATGAAGATTTTTTTCCAGAAAATCTAAAAGAACGAATAGAAGGTCAGCATATTGAGAAATATGCAAAAGGATTAAAAGATGAAAATCCTGAAAAGTATGAAAAGATATTTTCAGGATATTTAAATAATGATAAAATAAATCCATTAAAGATAAGTCAAATGTTTTCAACTACTTTGAAATCAATTGAAAGTAAACCTTAGAGATGTGATATTTTATGAGTCGTTTGAGAAATATTGAAGATACATGGGTGCCTAGAACTCGCTTGGGAGAGTTAGTTCGTGAAGGATTGATTACATTAGATAAGATTTTTGCAAACAATTTGGTTGTTAAAGAAAAAGAAATAATTGACATTCTTCTTCCTCAATTACGTGAAGACGTTGTAAAAATCTCAATGGTTCAACAAATGAGTGCTAGTGGTCAACGTTCTAAATTCAAAGCTGTTGTACTAGTTGGTGCCGATGGATTTATTGGAGTTGGTTCAGCAAAATCACGTGAAGTAGGTCCTGCAATAAGGAAAGCAATAGATAAGGCTAAATTATCTGTAATTCCTGTACTTAGAGGATGTGGGAGTAAAGAATGTGGTTGTGGAGGTACCCATAGTATTCCTTTCAAAACAAATGGAAAGTGTGGTTCAGTTAGAATTCGATTGATTCCTGCACCTGCAGGAGTGGGATTAGCATCAGCAGATAAAGTAAAACAATTATTAAAACTTTCTGGCATCGAAGATATTTGGAGTAAAACATATGGTGATACACGAACTAGTGAAAATCTAGTAAAAGCAACTTTTAATGCTCTTAAAAATGCCCATAAATACAATTTTAAAGTATAAAAAGAGTTGGTAAATGTGATAGCAAAAAATGAATCAATCATAAAGAAAAAACCAAAAGCAAAAGAGCAACCTCCTGCCTTATATTTTGCAATTAGAATAAGAGGGGCCCCAGGGATGAAGAGAACTATTTTAGATACTTTAAAAATGCTACGTATGTTTAAAGTTAATCATGGGGTTCTCATTTGGGGAGAAAAGAGCTATTTAGGAATGCTGAATAAATGCAAGGATTATATTGCTTTCGGTGAGATCGATGAAAAGACATTAACTAGACTTTTAAGAACAAGAGGAAGGATAGAAGGAAATAAACCACTAACAGATGAGCATATTAAAAACCTAACCGATTACAAAAACATTAAAGAACTAGCAAAAGCTTTATTGAAAGGAGATATACAATATCGAACTAGAGATATCTACAAAATTAAACCTGTTTTTCGTCTACACCCACCAAAAAAAGGTTATCGAGGTTCTATTAAACTCCATTATGGAGAGGGTGGTTGCTTAGGATATGTTAAGAGTTATATAAATGAATTAATTCATAAAATGATTTAGGAAGTGTTTTATAATGAGAAAATATCCCAGAAAGATAACAAAAAAGAGAGGAACTCGAACATGCGGTTTTGGACGAGTTGGGCAACACAGAAAAACTGGGCAGAGAGCAGGTCGAGGCAAGACAACCCAATGGAATAAAAGTATGAAATCTTACTACCGTAAACAAAAAGAACTTGGTTTTCCTGATCCAGATTGGATTATGGGTGCAAAAGGTTTCAAACGCCCTCAAGATATGACTCGTATTTATCAAACTAATGCTCTTAATGTAAAAGATTTAGATTTTAAAATCGATGATTTAGTTCTACAAAAAGTTGCTTCTAAATCTGGAAATACATACAGTATTAATTTGAATGATATCAATATTCAAAAGGTATTAGGACGTGGTGACATCAATAAAAGAATAAATCTCTCTGTAAATAAAGCCTCAAAACAAGCAATAGAAAAGATTGAAGCTGCGGGAGGAAAAGTTACCCTGCTTGCCCAAACAAAATAATTATCAATCTAGGCTTTTTTAGTACAATAATTTATATAATAAACTAACTAATCCTGGTAAAATGAATACAAACCCAAGTGTATTTCCTATTAGATGTGTAGTAGTAAAAATAATACCTCCAATGTACAATATAATAAAGTTATAAGAATATAATAGGGCTGGTATTATTGTACTAATTATATCGTAAATAAATGTGATTGATGCTCCAATAAAGCCGAAGATTAACATTATCCGAAAAATGTATAAGTCTTCTTTTGGTTTAAAATATTTTTTTTTACTAAGAAAATTTTGTACATAACCACCTATCATTCCAGTCATTGAATAATGAATGATTTGATAAATATATAAGATTAAATCTGTGGGAGGTCCCCAAGGATTGAAAAAATAATAAATCATTGAGCTTATAAGTCCTATTATTGACCCATTTATTTTACCTAAAATAATTCCTCCCAGAAAAATCATTAACGTAAATAACTCAACATTTGGAATAGCTAAAGCGTATCCTAACACCACTGCTAATGCTGAAAAGGAACTGATTAAGGCAATCCGAAATGACTTTTTCTGAAGCCATACAGAACCACTATATACTTCTTTTTTATCCAATTCTAAACGGCTTTCCAATAATTTCAACACTTGGTAACTTTACCTAATATAATGATGACATTATGTTTTAAAAAGTTATTGCAAAAACGTTAAATAAAAAAAAGAATAATAATTAATAATAAAATGAAGTAGGATAAGTTTCCTTAATAATGAAAAAAATATCATTTTTTAGTACCTTAATATTTGTAGCCCTAATATTTGGAAATAATTTGTCTCAAGTCAAACTCAATACGTCAAAGCCAGAAAGTTATTCTCCAGATGTTGATTATAATGGAATTTACGTTTATAATGTTACTGATTTTGGGGGGATTTCAAGTTGGTATAATTTTACTCCATCTCCAGCGGATTCTTTTGAAGGAAATTTTAAAACGAATCCATCAGGACAAATTAAAATCAATTTTACTGGATTTTTTAACAAAGATCCTAACGATTGGGGGAATATCTTTATGAATCCGATTCCTTGGATGAATATTGAAATACTTGAGAATGATTTAGGTATTGTAAGAACGAACCTTACCCTTACAAATCGTTCTAGTAGTGAGGTAGCTTATAATCTAATATTAGGATTTAACCAGTTTCAGCCAGGCTTTTTAATTCCGATTAATAACATGACTTATATTAAACAAATAGCTCAAGAACAAGTAATAGGATACTTCTCAGGTGAACTTAAATCTGAAGAATCTTATCACTTCCTTTATATAAGTTATGAACAATCAGGTGGAACCCAAAGGACATATCTTAAATATGATAAGTTAACTGGTTTATTAGTATGGGCTAAAACTAGTGTTGGAAATTATAGACTTGAAATCACTTCCGTTAATTTCACTCTGAGTGAGGAACGCGTATATAATTATATTGTAGATAATTTTGGTGGAGTCTCTAGTTGGTATAATTTCACTCCATGGCCAGAAGATTCTTTTGAGGGTAATTTTAAAACAAATCCTTATGGTTTATTAACTATCAATTTTACTGGTTTGTTTAACAAGGATATAAATGATTGGGGGAATATTTTTAAAAATCCAATTCCATGGTTAAGTATTAAGATTTTTGAGAATATTTCAAACATTCTTGTCTCAAATTTCACCCTATTTAATAGATCAAACAGCGAAATTGCTTATAACTTGATACTTGGTTATAATACATTTCAACCAGGATTTCGAATAGTTATGATAGATAATCTCACTGGAGTTAAGCAATTAGCTTTTCAAGAAGCCTTTGGATTTATTTCTGGTAATGTGGAAATTCAAGAGACAGATTTAACCCTAAAAATACAATTCAATCAAATTGGTGGTGCTCAAAAAACCTCCCTAATTTATGAAAAACAAACAGGATTACTATTATGGGCAGATACATCAATAGGTAACTATTTACTTGAGATAAAAATTCAAGGTTATCACCCATGGTCTCGCATTATACCTTCCAGTGTCCAAATTGATTTACTACTAGAGGTTTTTCCATATCTTTTGGTTATCTCTATAAGCGGTATTTTAGCAGTATCATCAATATTATGGTCTAAATTTAATCCCAAATACAGAAAAATTAATAAATTTGCCCTTATCGCGATTTTAGGGGTTGCAAGTTTCACTTCATTATTCATTTACATTTCTAATTTTTCTGTTGGTACTATTAATGAACCCAAACAAGAAGTATATGATATTACTTTAGTAGTTGATTATGGTAATGGTACATTAATCACGGTAGATAATATGAACTTAATTAATTATAAAACAACCGCTTTTGATGCTTTAAATTATAGTTGTAACGTACTTTATAAAGATTATGGAGAAATGGGATATCTTGTGGAAGCTGTGAATGGAACTTATGGAAATTGGTTATTTTATGTAAATGATGAGTATATTGTAGCTGCTGCAAATTTTTATAATCTTGATAATGGAGATGTAGTAAAATGGGTACTAAGTTAATCTTAGCCCATCGAATGTTATGATTTTCTATAAGAAGTCTGTATTTTCTTAAGAGTAGGCTCCATTTCCTTAAAGGATTTTCGAATTTTATGAAAATAATAACCTAATTTATATCCTTTTTTACAATTAGTAAAGAGCATGAAATTATTATCCGCATCTCCCACAATAATAATAGTATATCCCTTTACCCCCCTAATCACAATTTCTCGTAATTCTCCTTGGCCTAAGCCAGAACTTATTTTTTCTCCCAAGGAAATTAATGTTGCAGGACTTGCGCTGTATACATCAGCAACTATATCTGCTGTTTCAGAACTAGCAATTCTTAATCCTGTTTTAGATACCAAAGCAGTACCCTCAAGGTCAGTTGAGCTCTCCAAATGCTCTAAGTTGCGCATAAGTTCATCTAAAATTTCTTGATCAATCTCAATTTCAGTAGCAGGGATATGTTCCATTATTATAACCTCACTTAATAATATAAATTAATTTTGAGAATTTAAATCTTTTTTAGATTTTAATTTATAACTTCTAAGTTCCCTTAAAATGACATAATCACCTTTTTTCACAATAATTTGACTATTTTCAAGTCCCACAATTACTGCTCCTTTAGTTCCAAATGGACTAATTATTTTAGTGAAAGGCTTCTCTAATCTACGACCGACGATCTTTTTGGCACCAGTTAAACTTTGGGCTAAGCCAGTACAAATTATACCTTGAGAGTGCGATGGATTTTGTATAATTCCCTTTTTTACTTTATATCTATAGATTATAGGTGATTCCTTGAATGTTTTAATCAATTTAGCTGAGCCTAGTACCCTTAAAGTAGTTGGAGGTAGATCTAAGCGGCTTAATAATATTGTAGCTTTTTCCTTCCTAAATAGAATGTTCTCATTGAAACATAGAAAAGCTTTGAAAGTTATAAAATCATTAGTTGCATTCATTTGAATCTTTTTTCCATTAGATTCAATAAAAGGATAAATATAACCTGTTGATGTGAACATTCCTATAGTGATATGTACTTGTGTGCCAAAATGAGTTTCTGCTTTAAATATTTTATTTTTTTTCACCTCAACTTCAATTATATCAGAATATTCAAACGCATCCTTATTGTCAGTTGCATAACAACCTCTAAAGACATTTTTAGCATCTATGCCTTTAATATTAATACCTACTCTATCACCAGCTTTCGCATTGTTAACTGTTTGATGAAATATTTGAATTGATTTTACTTTACCAGAGAACCCCACAGGCATTATGTATATTGTTTGATTTAAACCTATTTTGCCTTGTAAAATCGTGCCAGTTATTATTGTTCCTCTTCCTTTTATAGAAAAATGATGATCAATCGGAATTATTATGTCTCCTTCAAATTCCCTTTGTATCTTTAAACCTTTTACTTTATCTAAAATCCCTTCTTTTAATTCCCGAAATCCTATTACCTTTTTCGCAGATACAGCGAAGATAGGCACTTTGGATCCAAAACTGGTTGATTGAAAAAAGGCTCTGGTTTTCTTAATTTCGTGATTTATATCACCATTAAATATATCTGTTTTATTTAATACGACTATAACGTCCTTAATATTTAATGATTCTATCATAATAATATGTTCACCGGTTTGAATTTGTGGACCTTTATTGATATCAATTACAATTATTGCACAATCAATTATTTCTACTGAAGAAGCACTTATTCTGATTAAGTCTGCATGACCAGGACCATCAACTAAGGTAATAATATACTTATCTAACACAAAACTTGTAAATCCTAAATCAATAGTTATACCTCTTTCCTTACTTTGTGGATGCGCATCAATACCTGCAGTTGAGATAATTTCACTAAGAACTGCAGCTAAAGCTGTCTTACCACTATCTATATGCCCGTATAACCCAATATGAATGGGAATTAAGTTCTTAAAATCAATCAAGAGTATAATTGTAACTTTCTTTTTATCCTAAAAGAGGAAATTAAAAAATTCTCAATTATTTTTCTAAATATTGGACTCCAATAAAATTTAATTAAAAGGATTTTAATTTTATTATAATATCTATAATATATTAAAAAAGAAAGTTGTGGAAAATGCCCCGTTATTGTGTCTATTGTGGTAATCCATTGAAACCTACTGATAAATATTGCATTATATGCGGTAAACCTGTTTTGAGTGATGTTCAGAAACCCAAGGCAAAAGAAGTTCAAAAACCTAAAGATGTTATAAAAGAAAAAGTAAAAGAACTCCGAGGAAATCAAAAATCGCTTGAGATCGAAATTGAAGAGGAACCGAAAGAAGTTGAAATCAAAAAAGAAAAGAAGAAAAAGGCTAAAGGTGAAGGAATAGTAGAAAAACCTTTGCCATTTGATGTTAAAGAGCAGATGATCCTTTATATTGAGTATGAGGATATACAGTTGAATAAAAAATTACTTGCAGAAAAATTAAAAGAGATCCAAAAATCTTTGAACGACCCTCGTTATGATGTAGAGGAGGAATTTAAGAAATCAATTAATGTTAAAATTGATGCAATAAAAACTCTCATCAATGAACTTAAACGAAAAGAGACTGAAGTCAAAGAAAAAATGGAACAACCATTTATAGTTCAAAGGATTAAAGATGATATTGATAAAAGAGTTTTTCAATTAAAAAATTTAACTCAAGAATTCAAATTACGGAAAATAGATAAAGAAACTTTTGAACAATTAAAAGAGAAATACAAAGAAGAGAGAGCAGACTTTGAGGAAGAACGGGAGGATCTAATTGCTGGTATGAAATTATGGATCAAAGAATTAAAAATGGAAAAGTCTGAAATAAGGGCTGAAAGAAATCTCAATAAGGGGAGATTTTCTTCAAAAGAAATTAGTGAAGAAGATTATAAAGAAAAAGATAAAGCATTTGATATAAAACTAAAAAAAATTGATGTGAAGATTAATACATTAGAAAAACTTGTAGAATAACTAAATTTTATATTAATTCTAACATAATTATTATCGATCTTATGAGGAAAATTTTAATTGGTTTTGTAATATTTTTGGTAGCTTTATCATTTCTAACGATCGGAATTATTGAAGCTCAATATTCATTAATTAGTACATTTTATGAAGAAATGATTCTCATACCTTAACCTTAATAAACTTTAATCATATCTCTTTATTTTTCCCGAAGAAATAGAATCTTCTAAAAATCCTTTTTTTTGGTATAACTTCTCTTGAGATCTCCGGAATTTATTTACATCCTTATAATGTTCTTTACAGAGAAAGATTTTTTTTTGTTTATTCTCTTTGTACTTCAGATCCGCTTTTTCTAAATACGATTTCCATTTACTTTCTGAGAGAGATCTTGTAGCTAACTCACTACAACCTATAACAGAACATCTTTTTCCTTTGTTTGTGGTACTAGTTAAATCTCTTTTTTCTCTGAGTTCTTTTGGGAGTTTCAATTTTAAACATCTCCAAAAAAATTTTATTAGGATTGAATATTATGTTTTTTAATTAACTAACATCTTAAAATCTTTTCAAAAACTAATGGATAATTTAAATTTAATTTTCAATGAGACTCTTGTAAGAAAGAAAATTTCTGATTGTGATTCTCCTTTAAGGATTTCTCTAAAAGATACTTTTTTTACAAGTTCCGCTGTTATATTTTCTATAATTCAATATGACAATAAACCTTTTGAATTAATTCTAATACATCGTACTGAAAGAGGTTCAAGGCATCGAGGAGAAATATCTTTTCCAGGGGGCAAATTTGAACCCGATAAAGATAAAAACCTGAGAGATACAGCCCTAAGGGAAACAGAAGAGGAAATAGGAGTTCCAAGAGATAAAATAAAAATTATTGGTTGTCTTGACGATTTTCCGACAATGACAAAGTATATAATAACACCTTTTATTGCAATTATTGACAAAAATCAGAAATTGGTAAAAGATGATCGCGAAGTTCAGAGTATCTTGAAAATTCCTATTGATTTCTTTATTCTAAAAAAAAATTTTAAAGAACAAGCAATTAGCATTGAAAATAAAAAGTTTCCTATTTTTTATTTTAATTATTTCGATCCTACAAGTAAAAAAAATTATACAATTTGGGGGGCTACAGCCTATATGATATCAAATTTTATTGAAAAAATATATGATTACAATATGTCAGAATTAGGATTAAATCGATTTAAACTTGAAAAAATTAAGCAATTAAAAGAATATATTAAATATAGGAATCAAATTGTTAACAAGTTTAAAGTTACAAATGATAGGAGTTAACCAGTGAACTATAACGATTTCAGATTTCATGGGGATTTGGTTAGAAGCAAATTAAAAGATTTTAACTCACCGAAAAGACTTAAAATGCAACAAACACCATTTGTCAATTCAGCTGTATTGCTTTTAATTCAACCAATTGAAGAGAAACCATATAATATTGTTATGATACGCCGTACAAAAAGAATGAACGATAAGCATTCAGGTGAAATGTCTTTTCCCGGAGGAAAATTCGATGCTAATTCTGATCACACCTTATTAGATACTGCTCTAAGGGAAGTTAATGAAGAAATAGGAATCTCTCGACAGAATATAATTATCTTAGGGTGCATAGATGATCATCTTACTCCTAAAGGATATATTATAACCCCTTTTGTTGGATATGTGGTCAAAGAACTTGACTTTGTTAAACAAAAAGAAGAAGTTAATGAGATTGTAAAAATTCCAATCAATTTCTTCGCAAATAAGAATAATTATAAGGAAAAAACTTATAATATAAAGGGAGATCAAATTGCCGTCGGTAAATTTAAATATAGGGCACCGAATGGCAGATTGTATGTTATTTTTGGTGCAACATCTCATATTATTGTTAACTATATAGATAGCGTATATAATGTAGGTTTGATGACCCCTGGAAGTAGAAGAATAAAATGCAACGATATAGTAGATAAAATAATTAGGAATTAGAATTAAGAAATCTATTAATAACTTATTCGAGGATCTAACATGCCATATATCACATCTGTAACTAGATTAATAAGAACATAAGAAATTGTGATAAAAAATACTATCCCATTTAATACCCAATAATCACTAAGTGCAATTGATGCTGTTAATAAATCTCCTACGCCAATAAAATTGAAAGTGACTTCTGTAAGAACTGCACCAGTAAAAAGACCACCAAGATTTAATCCTACTACAGCTACTGTAGGTATTAACGCATTTTTCCGGGCATGAGTATATAACACGTTTTTTTCATCACAACCCTTAACTCTGGCAGTTCGTATATAATCTTCTTCTAGAATCTCCAACATACTTGAGCGAGTTTGTCTGGTAATATTTCCCAGCATATGGAAGGTTAAAACCAATACAGGTAAAATTAAATGATATAAATAATCTGAGATTATATAAAATTCCCCTGAAATTAAAGCATCAATTATTCTAAAGCCAGTAACACGAGCAGGATCGGAATAACTATAATTCTTATACCCAGTTATAGGGAAAAGTTTTAAAATATAACCAAAAACATATTGAAATATCAATCCTAAGAAAAATACTGGAATTGAAACTCCTAATAAGGAGAAACCTCTTACAAAGGTATCCTTTGCTTTATTTCTATGTTTTGCTGATATTATTCCTGTTTTAATTCCAAGTGGTATTGCTATAAGCATCGAAAAAACTGCTAAATCTACAGTTCGAGGAATTCTTTGACCTATTAAATCCCATACAGGTACTCCTCGTACAACTGAAATAGAATATCCCCAATTGCCTGTAAATAAGTCTTTTAGGTATATAGCATACTGTTCCAATATCGGTTTATCAAGTCCAAGTAACCTAAGGGCTCGTTCATAATCCTCTGGAGAAATACCTCGTTCTAACTGCCCGAGATTAGCAACATATCCTAAAACAGGATCACCAGGCATAAGCCTCGATAGTATAAAAGTTAATGTTAAAGTCCCGAACAAAATTGGAATCAAAAATATTAATCTACGAGCTATATATCTAACTAAACTCATTCAATTTTGGCTGAAATATAAATTTTTATAATTATAACTCAAAGAAGTAAACTTAAAAATTTAATCATTGAATTGATATGATATATATGTGAAATTGATTTTAAAAGAATAGATTTTCTGTATTAAACAATAAACCATAAACCATAAATTTCTTTTAAAACCATCTACTTAATTATTTAAAGTGGCCCTAGACGGTCGGAATTGTTTTGAGATCATATCGATCTCCAACGATAAGTGGTCTCTGACACTGGGCTTCAAACCCAGTTATCCTGCGAAGGGATAGGAGTTCGATAACGGTTGGAAATTTACTAATCTTCGAATATCTCCTCGAGGGCCGCCATTATATCATATTTATAAATATATTGTGTTTTCCATGGTTGATTTTAACAATATTATTGATTTATTCGAAGACTCAAATATTCCTAAAAACATGTTGAATAGGGGGCAACTTGTTTTAAACGAGTTTTTGAATCCAATAAAAATCCTATTTGAACAAAGATCCATTCCTAAAGAACCTTGGACCGAAGAACAAATAGAATTCTTTCTTCAAACTCTTTCAAATATGGATACAGATAAAGATAAGAATGCAGCTAGAGTTGGTGAAAGAGAGGCAAGAATAGCTTCAAAACTTCATTTAAAAACATCAGCAGGATTTTGCCATGGTGTGGGGAGAAGTGGCTTTTTAACAGCTGCTCAACCAAAAGCACCTGGAGGCTCAATCATGTATGAGCTTTCCAACTATTTGGCTCGGAATATCTTGAAAAAATCTGGATTATCAAATGTTTCAGATGCAATTGTAGTTCCAATGTGTACCGGAATGTCATTAGCTTTAACTTTAGGGGCTTTAAGGCCAGATGGGGGTGAAGAAGATTCGGATCTCAAAAGAACTGTATTAGTTCCTCAAGTTGATCATAAATCGCTATTAAAATCGATTGACTTAATGGGTCTTAAGGCAAAAATTATTACAGGTAAAATTTTTGGAGACGCTGTAAGAATTCCTGTTGAAGATATAAAATCTAATTCGGATGAAGACTGTTTTGCTGTTATTTCAATAACCAGTTTTTTTCCACCTCGCGAACCAGATAACATAAAGGAAATTAGTAAATTTGCTAAGGAAAATGATCTTGTACATATTATCATTAATGCATATGGTGTTCAAAGCCCTGAATGGATGAAACTAATCCGATCAGCAATTGATGCTGGTAGAGTCGATGCAATAATTCAATCGACAGATAAAAATTTCCTGACTCCTGTTGGTGGGGCTCTGATTGCATCACCAATTAAGGATATCATTACTAAAATTAGTCAATCTTATGCTGGACGTGCCTCCGCTACTCCGATAGTAAATTTCTTAATTTCAATGCTTTCATTAGGAATTAGTGGTTACCAGAAATTAATTGAAGAACAGCAACAAAATCGAAAAACTCTTGAAATAAAACTTAAAGAAGTTGCAGAAAAATTTGATGAAAGGATTCTTGATATTTATAATCCAGTAGCTGTTGCATTATCTTTAAGAAATTTAAAAAAAGATCAGTTATACGCTCTCGGAGGAGCTTTATATAATCTAAGAGTTACAGGCCCTAGAGTATATAACCCTGAAGAAAGTACCTTTGGAACTTGCTGTTCAAACTATACAACCCCTTATATTGTAATGAATGCTGCAATTGGGACAACTTCAAGCGATATCACTCTCGCTGTTGAAAGGTTTGAAAAAGCTTATGATCAAATTATTCAGAAGTAAAATCAGTCAAATTATTTAATTCTTCTACCCAATTAATAAAAATAAATAAAAATAAATAGAACTATATAATAATAAATACTATTAGGTTATCTAAATATGGAGAATCGACTTTTAAACCAATTTAATAATGTAATTTCTTCTCAATGGCTATCCAAAAATATTCAAATACCGTATGAACCATTAAAATCAAAAGAATTATTCGAATTAGCATATCATTGTTGCAATTCAATAACAATGAGAAATATTTTTATTAAATTAGCTCCCAGTGAGGATAAAGGAGGATTTCAAGCAATTTTTTATTCTAGTAGTAAAAAATTCATAAATATCGTAGCATTGGATAATGAAATAAAATTAACAAAATTCTTTCCCGAGGGTTCTACTGGAGATAAGATTATAACAGAAATTCAGCCTCTTTTAAATAAAAGAAAAGACCAATATATAAAAAAGGATAAAGATATTCAAACTCAAATACTTAAAATGATCCTAGTGGAACGCAAATTAGATGAATGTGCAAATTTAGTAATGTTAAAAGAGATAAATAGAAAAGTTTATTTCTCTATTGGGGATGCTAGAGAGAGTGCTGCTGTAATACCAATATTTATGGAAGCTGATGGAGCAAGTCTAGTACAACTAGCGCTAAACAAATGGATGACTATAGTCCAAAATCTGGACCAAGAGAAATTTTTTCCTGATAATCTTGTTGCAGGATTACTTAAAAATCTTATGCAGATAAAAAAATGGATATTAAATTTAATCTCAACAAATTTAGATAAATAGTGTTATTTTTCAATTTAAAAAAATGGGCCATCGGGGATTTGAACCCCGGATTTCCCTTACTCATTGATGGAATCACAATGAGACTCAGGTTTTTACTAATAACGGACAAATTATTTTGTTGTATGTCCGTTGGTCATTTATAAGACCTGCGCTTTTTGACCAAGCTTTAAAGAGCTTGTTAACCAGTCTGAGCTAATGGCCCAAGACAATGATAATTCTATCTAAAGTATTTCTCCATATTTAAAAAAATATTTTTCTTACAAATTCAAAAGTTTCAAAAACATAAAAATTTTTTTATTGTTGCACTCTGTTATATTTATAATTAAAGCTTTAAAATGAATTTATTTAGAATTTAATTATATATATAAGAGTGAGAAGATTATGGCTGAAATGCTTACAGATTTATTAAATTCGATTTAT
This sequence comes from Promethearchaeota archaeon, assembly GCA_048939995.1. Taxonomy (GTDB): domain Archaea; phylum Asgardarchaeota; class Lokiarchaeia; order Sigyniarchaeales; family SOKP01; genus SOKP01. The sequence goes on from JBHLOY010000006.1 coordinate 116,230, forward strand.
AAAAGAATAGCCCAATTAGGTCAAGCCATTCAAGCTCTAAATACATCCTTAGATGGACTAAATAAAAATATCGAAGAAAAAATTACCAATTTAAATGAAAAGCTAAAATCATTTGAAGAAGAAATAGATATCACTCAAACAAAACACATTGAAGTTTTAAGAGAAATTGGTGAAAGCACAAAATCAGAATTAATAAGCATTAAAGAGGGATTGGGTTTAGATGCTTTAAACACTTTAATAAAAAAGCTTGACGAATTTCAAAAACTATCTGGGGAGGTTTTAAATCAAGACACAGTGAATTTATTACTTTCTGAGGCTATAAATTCCGTGAAAAATTTAAAACAATCCTCTACAAAATTATAAAATGGTGATATTATGGCAGAAAATTTATTAAATGAGATGATCAATAAGATCAATCAAATAACTTCTTCGTTAGATGGCACTATTGCTCAGATTAATCAAATGAGTACATCAATTCAAGCCATGTCTCAGAAGTTTTCTGAAGAAACTATTTCTGTTAATGAAAATATCCGTCTTATAGTAGAAGTACTTAAACAATTTAGAATGAAATCTAGTGAGAGTATTCAGGAAATTGCTGATGATTTTAATGCAAAGGTTAAAGAATTATATGAAAAGAAATCATTAGAAACTATTACTGAAGAAGAAAGAAAAGCGATAGAAATAATTAGACAAGTGGCTAAAACAGTTTCTAACAACCTTTATTACGCGCAACTTTTAAATATTATTCAATCAATTAGAGAAGAAACTAATAGAATAATGAGTTGCAAGGAATAGTAAACTCTTTAAATTTAGATGATTATTATATTTTATTATTATTTTATGGAGACTAGATAACAATGCCAATCGGCAGTTTTGTAATATTATTACCGTTAGAAGCAGATTATAAAATATTAGGATATTATTTTAAAGAAGGTAAGTCAAGTTTTGAAGTGTCGAATGATCTTTTTCTAAGATTGAATTTGGATCATGGGAAAAATGAATACAATCTTTTAAAAATAAAAGATTTTCAAATTTTTTCCTATCTCTATAAATTCAAAGGAAAATTATCTAGAAAAGCTTCAGGTACAATAATAGGTTTGTTACTGAATGAGAATGATAAACCTGAGAAATTTCGTTCTTCGCTTAAATTGGGAGCAGAAGCAATTGAAATTATTGGATTAAATTTATTAAATTTATCGAAAGCTGAATTTAGACCTATTTTAAAAGATATTTATTATGAGCATTTAGAACCATTTATTGATATATTAAAACCAGAAGCTTTGAAATCAAGTATTATATCTATTACGAAATTCATGTTAAGTGGAGGAAAGAATGAAAGAAAAATTGCTCAAGACCTTCTAAAAAAAGTAGAAGATGGTGAACATGAAAAAATCTCTGAACATTATAATATTGCTGAAGAAGCACTAAAATCGTTAGATTACGAAAAAGCTGCAAAATTTTATAAAAAAGCTGCTGACATAGCTGAATCGTTATATGTAATAGATATCGCAGAATCCTTGAATGAAAAGGCAAATTTTTCAGAAAAAGTCCCAGAGATATCTAAACAGAGAGATAAATTAGTACAAGAGGCTAGAAATTCCTTAAAAAATGATGACTTTCATTCAGCTTATTTATCATATAAAAAAGCAAGTGAATTATCAAAAAAACTTGTAGAATTTGAAAAGGAAGAAGAGTACAGACTAAAATCTAAAGCATTAGAGGAATTCTACAAAGTAGACGAAAAATATAGAAATAAATAAAACAATGGGCAATTTGAACAAAAAAGTTATTGGCTTGATAACTGATTTTGGAACGAGGGGTTTACATTATGTTGCAACAATGAAAGCTGTAATATTAAATATTAATCGTAATGTTGATATTATAGATATAAACCATAATATTACTCCTTATAATTTATATGAAGCCTCTTTCTTAATTAAAACAACCTATAATTACTTTCCTGAAGGTTCAATTTTCATTATAGTTGTAGATCCTGGAGTCGGCTCGTTGAGAGAAATTATTGCGATTAAATTAATTTCTAACTACTTCTTTATAGGACCTAACAATGGGATCTTTACAAACGTGTTTAAAATGGATGAGATAATTGAATGTGTTAGTGTTAAAAACAAGAGCTACTTTCTTAAACCAATCTCTAATACTTTTCATGGGAGAGATATAATGGCACCTGTTGGAGCCTATATTTCCAAAAATCATAAATTAATGGAATTTGGGCCCCCATTTGACCCTAAAAATTTGGTTCGTGTTCCTTATACATATCAAGTTTTTAATTCAGATAGAAGAATAACAGCAACTATTATCTATATTGATGAATTTGGAAATAGTATCACAAATATTCCATTGAACCAAAAAAAGATAAGTGATACTCTAATAACCTTGAAAGAAGGCGAAAAAATTAAATTATTATTTAAAAGTAAAGAATATACAGGACCTTTTACAAGTCATTATAATAATGTGCCAAAAAGGGCAATCTTATTTTTAGAAGGATCATATGGATTATTAGAAATCTCTCTTAATCAAGGGAATGCTGCAGAAAAAATTGGATTTAATGTGGGGGATACAATAACAATAAAATTTAAATAATCAACTTATAGTTGGGTTCAAACTTATGGAAAAAGAAATTTTAGCTTGTATTGAAAAAAAAAACATAAAATACCTTCACTCAGGTCAAATTTCAAAATTTATTTATCCTATGGAGAGACAAGAAGCTCATAAGCGAAAAGTTAGTCACTTGATTATTAGAGTCTTTATAGTATCTATTTCACCTAAAAATAATGTCTTTTTTCTGGTTCAAAAGAGAAGTAATAAAAAGAAAGAGTTTCCAGAATATTTTACAGATTCTGCTTCAGGGCATGTAATATATAAAAAAAATCTAAATATTAATGATATTAAAAATAACGCAAAAAGGGAATTACAAGAAGAATTCGGCATTCCTCCAAAAGCAATTATCCAAATTAAATTCTATGATTTAAAAGCTGAAATAAATGAAAAGACTATAGAAATTGCTTACACTTTTTTAGTTTTAGTAGAATATAATATCGAATTAAAACCTAATCCAGAGGAACTGGAAATTAGAGACAGTAGGTTTTATAGTAAATCAGAACTGAAACAAATATTAGAAAATGAGAAATATATTGATTATTCAAAGAAAATTTGGAAAGAACTTCTTGAATTGGATATTATTAAATACTTCCAACAAAATAATCTCAACAAGAGTCCAGCAAAAAATGAAATTGCTTTCTTTATTGGTAGATTTCAACCATTTCATCATGGACATTTATACGTACTTAATCAACTTTTAAAAAGTTATAAGTCCGTCAAAATAGGGATAGGTAGCTCCCAACTCTCTAATACTAAGACAGATCCTTTCTCTAGTAAAGAAAGAATCCAATTTATTAGAGCTGCTCTGGAAAAAAGAAATATTAATCAAGCAAAATACAAAATCTATGAAATTCCAGATATCTTTAATGCTAAAAAATGGGTTGATCATGTAAAATCTATAGTAGGAGAATTTAATATTATTTTTTCTAATAGCGAATGGGTAAGGCAATTATTTAAAGCAAAAGGATATAGATTAGGAAAAAAAATTACAATTTTCAAGAAGAAGTATAATGGCTCTAAAATCAGAAAATTAATCAGTAGAAATAATCAGACTTGGAAAAATTTAGTTCCAAAAGAAGTAGCAAATTTAATAGTTCAAAATAATGGTATAGAAAGAATTAAAAATCAATCTGAGGCATCTGAGTCATGAATAAGCGGAAATATTTAGAAATTGACGGGGCATATGGTGAAGGAGGTGGTTCTATTTTACGGCTTGCTGCCGGTTTTTCCGTATTATTCAATCTACCAATAAAAATATTCAACATTCGAGCTAATCGTCCTAAAAAAGGATTACGCCTTCAACATCTTCTAGGGTTACAAACATTAGCTAATTTAACTGGGAGTCAACTTAATGCCCTAGATGGAGAATGTAAAGTCGGCACAGAAGAATTAATTTTTATACCAAATCGGAGCTTTATAAATAAACTTAATATTGAAGTTAACACTGCAGCTAATATTGGGTTATTACTCCAACCAATCCAGATTTCTAGTCTTGGAATTTCTCAAAATGGTCAGATCGAAATCTTTATTAATGGAGGAGGAACCTTTGGTAAGTGGGCTCCTAGCTTAAATTACCTAGCAAATGTAACATATCCTATTCTCAAAAAAAGCGGTCTTGAAATACTAGTTGATGTGAAAGAATACGGATTTTACCCAAAAGGAGGTGCCTTAACTACATGCACAATAGTTCCTCCCAAATCAAAATTAAAACCAATCAATTTGATAGAACTCGGAAATATTGATTTAATCCAAGGTGAAATAATAATCTCAAATTTACAAAAAAATATTGGAGAGAGAATTAAAGGTTCAATAAATCAAGAAATACGACATGACTTCCGAGTTGAAACTGATATAAAGTACTTTACGGTGAAATCTCTTAGCCCAGGGGTAGGAGTATGTCTCTGGGCACATTCTGATTCAGGTGCAATCATTTCTTCAGGGACTATTCTTGGTGAGAAAAGTATGAGTTCAGAAAAGTTAGGAAAGATTGCTTCAAGGGAAATTTTAAAATACGTTTACAATCAAATACCCATCGATAATTATCTAAGCGATCAATTAATACCACTCATTGCTTTCATTAAAGAACACTCCTCACTTAGAGTACTTGAAATTACAGGACATACTAAGACTAATTTGGAATTAGTAAAACTCTTTACAAATAGGGATTATGAAATTACGAAAGATAAAAATTCTTTTATAATTGAATATTTTTAATATTCTTTTGAAAACTCTTCTTAAGAGTTGAAATTGCTAAAAACATATAAATGATTATAATTATATGATTTATATAAAAAATTAAATAGTTAAAAACAGATATGGCAGCTACAACGACTCAGCTACGATGTCCCAGATGCGGAAATGAAGTTCGGGCAGATTTCTTTGTCTGTGCTTTCTGTGGTAAACGATTAAGATTTGAAAAAATAGAAAACTTTTCCATTTTTAAACGTATCGAGTCAAATTGGACTACTCCCGATCCTTGGTATAAGATATTATTATGGTTATTTATAAAGCCAAATAAGGCATTCTGGAGCATTAATCATCGCAGAAAGTCCGCTCCAGGCTATATTATATTACTTTTTAATGCTCTACTCTATGGAATTATGGGATTGGCATTTTTCTCACATTTTAATATACAAGATGTCCCTCCTCTTGACTTTAGAATCTTTTTTTATAATTTATCTATATTTATCGCCTTCTTTCTTTTTGGTTTGGCATATTTTTTTATTTTTGGCTTCATTCTAATTTGGTTATTTACAAAGGGAGCAAATTATGCTGTTGGATTTTCAGAAAAATTAGAGTCTTATCTTGGAAGTGAAGCAAAAGAACAGTATCGTGAAGCAGAAATGAGTCCTTTTAGTATATATAAAGGAGGTACTTTACATCAACAACAAGCTTTTAAATACAAAATGATGTTCTGCTCATTTACTCCTTTTATTTTAATCAATATCGTCGAAATTATCATTGTATTGATTGGTTTTGGCTCCCAGCCAATTAATATTTTAGGATTGTTCGATCCATTAGTCTTTAATGATATTTTTAGTTCTCCTACATGGACAATTTTACATACTATTGATGCGATAACTGTTGGAATTTGGGTTCCAATATTAGTTGCGCTTTCGATAAGAGAATTATCAAACTCATCAACCACAAGAGTTTTGTTATCGTCTTTAATAATAGGTATAGTTGTAGCATTGCTTTTCTTCTTCTTACGACCAACATTTTGAAGATAAATTTATTAACTCTAAATCTTCTTTTTATATAATCACTGATCTATTTCCTTGTTAAATGTCTGAAGAACAAAAAAAGAAGGCTAAAATGGATGATATGGAATCAGAACTTTATTCAATTGTTAATACAATACATACATTGTATAAAAAATATCAAAGTGGTAATTTGAACCACAATTTTTTCCAAAAATCCATTAAAAGCTGTATGAACGATCTTTTAAAAATTAATTTCGAATTAAAAGAACAAAATATTGATATTTCTGAGTTCTTAGATTATATGGACTTTAATGAACAATACTATGGAGCAATTGATATCATAAATAGTGTATCAGATCTTAATTTTTCAAGAATTCATGGCGAGGAATCAGATTTACTCAGTAAAGGAATTAGCGCATCTATCCTAGAGCTTCCCGGTGTTACTTCTCAAATCACTTCTTCTTTTATTACTCTATTAGATGCGCTCAGATTAAACGCATTAGATAATAAAAATATTACATCTCAATTATTTAAGGACATAAAAGATAATCTGGAAAAATTTCCGGGCTTAGAATTAATTCGATTTAACCTTGAAAACATTTATAAAAATGTTTTAAACAACTACTCAAAATTTATTAAAAATAAGAAGTTTAGAGATTCAATTGAAGATGATTTATACAAACTATATCAAGATTTTCAAAAGAAATTGAATTTGAGAGATTAGTTAAAATAATAAAATTAATTAACTTGTTACAACTTTATATTATATTAATTTAAGAGTCAAATTTCAATTAAAAGATTCTAAAGGGAGCTTAATTGCCAAGACCAGGATTACGATCAAAAGCTAAAGCGAGAAAAAAGCTAAAAACCCCAGGAAACCGTACAACAATGCATTATTGGAGAAGAAAGCCAAGTAAAACTCAATGCATCATATGTAAGAAACCACTTCAATCAATTCCACGACTAAGACCTTCTGAAATGAAAAAAACAGATAAAACATCCAGAAGAGCAAATAGAATAGCTAGCGGGCGTTATTGTGCTAAATGCTTACAAAGTATAGTTAAAGAGACCGTATGGCATTTATAAGATTCTCTTAATATCCCTGCTTAATTTTAGATCTTCAATCACGTTACTCCAAGTTGACCAATGTGATTATTACAATTTCAGGCCTTCATGGAACTGGAAAATCCACAATTGGAAAATTAATTGCAAAAGCTCTTGGCCTTACTTTTTACTCCACGGGTGAAGCTTTCAGAGAGCTAGCGCATGAAAAAAAAATGACTCTAAAAGAATTTACTGAATATGCTGAAAACAATCCTGATATTGACCTTGAACTAGATAAAAAAGTCATTGAAATTGCTAAAAAAGGGAATATCATAGTAGATAGTCAATTAAGCGGATTCCTTCTTGAAAATATAGCAGATTTTAGAATACATTTAGTATGCCCTATCGATGTAAGAGTCAATAGGATGGGCTTTAGAGATCAAACTCCATATAAAGAAAAATTAAAAGAAACCACTTTAAGAGAAAGATCAGAAGCTATACGCTTCAAAAAATTATATAATATTGATATAACAGATCTGAACAAAATAGATGAAAATTTCGATTTGATTATAAATACTGAGAATTTAACAATCGAACAAGTTGTGGATATTATACTTAAAAAACTGGATGAAGTAGCTTAAACCTTCTAATTAACAAAACATAAAAGATTTATTTTTAGTATAATTTCTTCATTTACAAACAAATGTTTATCCCGACTGAAGCTTAAATTCAGTTGTGATAAATGAACACAAAATAATTTGGTGACGAATTATATGAGTATTTATGATATAGGAAGAGTTTGTGTAAAAACAATGGGAAGAGAAGCAGGAAATTACTGTGTTGTGGTAGACATTATTGACAAGAACTATGTAATAATCGATGGCTTAAAAATTCGAAGAAGGAGAGTGAATTATAAACATATTGAGCCTTTAGCTGATATAATCGAGATTAAAAAAGGTGCTAAACATGAAGATGTAGAAGCAGCCATTAAAAAAGCTAAATTGGATAAAAAAATGAAAGAAACTATAGAAATCCCTAAATAATAAAATAAGCTTGAAATTCCCTAATAAATATAAATAACGCTTAATTGCGTTATTTAACTTAAATTTTTTGCAGACATAGCCTAGCCTGGTACGGCGCCAGCTTGGAGAGAATTTCTTACCTAATAAGCTGGTGTGTGAAAGCACTCGAGGGTTCAAATCCCTCTGTCTGCGTACTTTCTTTTGAGTTATTAACATCTAGGGATCTTAAACATCTGGAAACTCCAGAGCTTTTGATTTACCACCACCCATCATCTGTTCAAAGCCACCGGATGCTTGAGTTTGCAACTTAAAAATTCTTTGGATGATAGTATTCATTCCAAAGCTACAGAGAAAATACCATGCCGTAAAATTAATCCATCCGTGGTATGGTTGAATAATTTTATACATATTATAAAATGCCAATGTCCAATCTGGAGCTGGTGGTCCCCCAGTAAATGCTGCTATTATTCCTCCAATAAATGGTATATCATTTGCATTCATAGGAGATAATGCGACTGGTATAGGTATATTGTCTGGTCTAAACACAAAGTTTACAATCGTAAATATTATTATCATTGGTAAAAAAGTGATACATGTGGGCTTTATACGCTGGAGTGACATTCTCTGCTGAGTCTGTTTAAACATACTGTCTTTACGTTCCCATCTTTTGCGAAGCTTTCTATATCGTTCAACATCCGTTTCTGCTAATTCTATAATCTTAGATTTTTCTTCATTATGAGCCTTTAAAGCTTTCTGTTTCCTATTCATCTCATCAATATCAGTTAGCCATTTTGTCAATCCTGTGCTTAACAATGCTGTTGCTGTAGCTAACAGTAAAACAAAAAACATTGCACCAGGGGGATAACTAAACCACCCTAGAGGGTAATCTTGAAAAATTATTAGTAACATAGATAGTGTACAATATATTCAGTCTTATTTTAAATTTTTTAGTGATTCGATCATCTTCAAAATTGACCGAAATTAAGAGGAAAAGAAATAGCGGTACCTAATCCAGCCCAAGGAAGCTTCGCATGCCAGGGTATTGGCTTGCAGCCACCTCCTTCGCGATTGTTTCTGAATATTGGTGAACGATGCCGATAGCGATTAAGAGTCCCGTACCTGAAGTCAGTGCTCCTAATGAATCGGCGAAAAAGCTCATGCCTGCGATGATGATTCCGTTGATAATAACTAAAGTGGGAATGTATCTCTTCAAAATTCTTTCAATTATACGCTCTGAACTTCTAAATCCTGGAACACTCATGCCAGAATCGAGAATTTGTTGGGCGATATCGCGTGGTGCTAATCCTGAAACTTCAACCCATAGACGGCCGAGCATTACACAGAGGAAAATGAATATCACTAAATATATGACGGCTCTTAAGGGATCTTGGAGCAGTGCGTCAATTCCTTGGGGCGGTGAGAGATAATATAATAATCCCCCTGTCGGAAGTAAATATTGTCCTTGCTGGATACCTTCCGTACGTGGTTCAAATACTCCAATGAGATTTAGCCAAAATTGAGTATCTGCATTCCGCAAAGCGGAATCAGGACCCGCAATTAATTGCCCAAAGAATAATAAATTTGCATATAAAGCATTCACTAATATTACGGGAATATTAGATACATATAGCAACTTCATTGGATATTTTCCTCTAAAACCCCTATATCCTCTATATGTCAGAGGTATTTCCACTCTAGTCGATTCAAGCCAAATAACAATAACAAAAATAATTAATGTAGTAATCCCCCCTAAAATTGAAGGTAATTGCCCTCTTTGAAAAAGTGAGGCAGTATCTAAATCAGGATTGGTAAATGATTCAAAAAACGCAACGACAATACCTCTTGCTCCTTCTGGAGTGTTTAAACCATAAAAACTGAAGCAATTTACAAATATTTGTCCTGCCACTCCAGCTGCTATGAATAAAGAGACTCCACTTCCCAGACCCCATCCTTTTTGCAATAATTCATCTAAGAGTATTATGATAATTCCGGCGAATAATAGCTGTAGAAGAATAAATGTCTGTGTTGCAATACCTAAACCAGGACCAAAAGCTCCCCCTATAATATATGCAACAGCATTAAATATGGTTAAAAACATAGCCATTACTTTTTGGGAACCGCTAAACATAGCTCTATCATAAGGATCACTCATATCCACTTTAATTATTTTTGAACCGAGTAATAACTGCATTACTAAACCAGCAGTAACTATGGGACCAATTCCTAGTTCTGTTAACGTTCCTCTTTGACTTGCTAAAATTACTCTTAACCAATAATAGTAATCGGTTGTTTCTGAGAGATTTACACCATATATTGGAATACTAGATAAAATGATATAAATGATTAAAACTATAGCAGTCCAAATGAGTTTTTCTTTGAAACTTACTTCTCTTTGGGGTTGTTTTAACTCCGGCATTATCCGTACAAATGGAGAAAAAAACTTTAGAAATTTACCTCCCATTCTGTATCAATACCTTCATTTTTATTGAGAAGTCTAATTTATACAATAATTTTACTTTCGTGCTTGATAAATGTAAATAATAAAAAATTAAATTTAAAAAAAAGTTTTTGATCAAACTGATTTTTTTAACAAATTTCGAGGATAAAAAATAAAAAATAGGGTAAAAAAAAAATTTAATTCAGATTTGTTTCAGAAGAGCGAACCAATTCCAGTAGGTTCTTCTTCCTCTTCTTCCTCTTTCTTCTTTTCTTCTTTCTTTTCTACTTTAGGTGCTGCACTTGGGGCCGCTATAACAGGAGCAGAGCCTGTGGATTTAATTATATCCTCAATTTTGACCTCTTTTAAACCTGCTATAAGTTTAGTCAGTTCTGTCTTATCGACTTTAGTACCTGCAGCCTCCAAAACCTTCTCTAAGTTTGCTTCTGTAATCTTTTTATTGGCTTTATGTAGCAGTAAAGCAGCGTAAATAGATTCCATATCTTATAACCTCCAATTCTTAATTTCAATAATTTTTAACTTTATTAATTTTAATTTGAAAAATTCAGCCAAACAAACCTCCTATCCCAACTTCTTCCTCTTCTTCTTCTTCCTTTTCAGGTTTTTTTACTTCAGCTTTAGGTTCTTCTTTAGGAGCTACTTGTATTCCTTCTCCAAATATAATTGCATTTAGCAAATTAGCATTCGCAACCGCTTTTTGGATATAGTATTTTGTCATATCTTCAAATAAAACGGGGATTTCAAAGAGGATTCCAAGAGCCTCTCTATAAGCTTTTGATAAATCTTGTTTAAACTGATCTACATTCATATATAGAATATCTTCTGGTATTATCTCACCATCACTCCACGCAGAATGTATTTTGATTAAAGATTCAATAGGTTTAATCCCCAATTTTTTTAAAACTGCTGCCTGTTTAACATCAACAACATCTCCTGCTTTATGCGTTCTGGTATCTTCTCTTATCCAAATCGTATCATTTTGTATTCTAGTTGGCAGTTTTAGAGTCATATTTAATTCTGATATAACTTGACCAGTAGGTAATCCTGTATCTCCTGCTGGAACCCAAATATCTACTGGAGTTACTTCATCTGGTTTAGCTGGAACCATCCATTCATTTTCATTAAAAACCTTCTTTAACTCAAAAATATCCATATTTGTGAAGCATAAGGCTGATTGTCCTGGAATATTTTCTGCAAATATCTCTAAGTTTAGCTTTTTTGACTCCTTTTTGTATTCCTCTATCGCTCTTAACTGTAGATTTTTTTTAGACATTCTAATAACAGCTTTTCCTCTTAGAAGTTTTCGGGTTTCTTGAATTTGTCTATCGTTTAAATTAGCAACTTCAATTACAGCGATATTCTTATTATTCTTAAACAAATCTATTAAGCTACTAACTTCATTTTTCTTCCATTGTGGAATGGTTTTTTTTCCAATCAATCTGTTACACCTCTATTGATTTTAAATATTGTTCATCAATTTTAATAGGATGCCCCATAGTAGTTTTCAGATACATAGATTTAATATTATTATACTTATGGGGCATTTGCTCAGCAATATAATCAACTACAGCTTTCAAATTTTCAAAAACATGTTCTTTTTCCATCGACTTTTTTCCAATTTTGACTTGTATTTGAGGTTGTTTTTTTAATTGAATTCGAATAGCTTTTAAATATCGCTCTATAGCAACTTTTAAATCATCTGGATTAGAAATTATTCCATATCCACTAGGGAAAGGTTTTGGCATTTTACCAACTGGGCCTAAAAATCGAGCAAGATATCGAGCCAAGTTTGGCATCATTTTATCTTCTACGACAAAAAAATCGTATTTTTTAACAAATTTCTTTTTATATTTTTTTTCTTCGTTATTCAATTTAATTAAACCCTCTTCATCCAGAGTATCTAAACCTAATTTCTTTGCTTCTAAGAGAATGTCATCTGAAGCGACAACACATATATTTGGATTTTCGGAGATAATAACATTGTTAGGTAAGAGGACTTCTTTATCAATTCTCTGTTTTGGGTCATTCAAATTTAGATCTTTAAGATTAATGATAAAATCTATGCTTTCATCAAAATTTCTAACCTTGTCCTTAAAACCTTTTTTTTGTTTCACTGAAAATTTAATTGCTGCATTTAATGATTTTCTTAACATTTTATCGTCTAATTTCATTTATTAAATCTCACCTTTTATTTGATCATCAAAATCCCCATTATCAATTTTTTTCTGAATTTCTCGTGGATCCTTTCCTTCAACAGTAGCCCCTATCGATAGCACTGTACCTAATACTGTTTTTAAGGAATTTTTAAACGTTTTATCTAAGAATCTTTCTTTTTTAGCAATCGCAACAGCAATTACTTGTTCCAATGTTAAATTACCAATCTTTGTTTCTGAAGCTGAAGCACTTCCTTTCTCAACACCCAATTCTTTCAGAAGAAGGGATGCAGTACTTGGAGTTTCAACAAAAATTTCAAATTGCTTAGTTTCGGGATCACATTCAATCCTAACTGGAACTGTTAATCCCTTAAAGATCATAGTTTTCTCATTGACAGCATCGACTACATCTTTAATGTTTATACCTGTTGGGCCTACGGCTGGACCTATAGGTGGCCCTCCTGACGCATTCGGGGTTTATTCTAAATGAATATTAAATTATAACTCTCCCACCAGTCACAAGAGCCTTTACAATTAATTTTCCTTTAGTACTCATGCAATTTCACCGTTTTGCTTGATTATTTAGTAAAAAAATATACTTAAAAGGTCAAGAACGTAAAATTAAATTCGTTGTCAATTTTTATTCCAATATGTTTTATATCGAAACCGCTTTAATTTGCGTCCTAAGTCTTTTAAAAGTATATTTTGAACTTAGTATGAGAAAAAATGTATAAAAATTAATAAGTTTTATTATAATGTCTAAAGGGTCGAATAGAAATTTATAGGTTAAAATCTACAACATAATCTTCTGCCATAATCTAGATTTTTTTTAAAAAACTCATCTGATAAAAATTCCATAATTTGGTCATAATTAAAATTAGTTTTAAAGTTGGAATTTATCTGTTCAGGAATTTCCTTAACTTCTAACCCAGGAATGGCTATTAGTCTAAAGATTTCTTTTTTTATTTCTTCAGTTATTTCTTCCATTATAAAATTGTTATTTATTTAGATAAATAAATGTGAGCCTTAATTTTAAAAATATATTTTAGACCTAAGTTTCTTCTAAAATGACCTTGTGTGTGATTCTGCCAATTTTCTCAATCGATGCTTCAATTGTATCTCCTGGTTTAATAGGTGATATTCCACTTGGAGTCCCTGTTGCTATGATATCCCCTTTTTCTAAAGTCACAAATTTCGAGAGATATTCTAAAATTGCTGGGATTTTAAAAATCATATATTTAGTGTTGGAGGACTGTCTAACCTCATCGTTTACTTTTAATTCAATATCAAGATTATGGGGTTCTTGAATCTCATTAACATCTTTTATAATAGGACCTATAGGTGCGAAAGTATCAAAATTTTTACTTCTATACCATGGCAAATTAATATTTCTATCAGCTATTTGCATATTTCGAGCGGTTAGATCAAGAATTATGGTATAACCTTGAATATATTCAAATGCAGATTTAGCTGGAATGTGTTTGCATTTCTGATTTATGATAAATGCAAGTTCAACCTCATGATCCACCCTATTAAACTCTTTATTGTCAAATAATATTTTTGGGTAAATGATTGACTCATTATTCATTATGAGTGTATTTATAGTTTTAACGAAGAAAACTGGTTCTTTAGGTATAGGCGCTTCTGTTTCTTTAATATGTTCTAAATAATTCCTTCCCAGACATAATATTTTTGTGGGATTAATTGAAATATTCCCAATTTTCATCTTTAATAATCACTCTCCTTCTAAAATTACTTTATTTGTAAGTGTACCAATGTTTTCGATTTTTGCTTCAATTAAATCACCTGGATTGATTGGACCAATACCTCCAGGGGTTCCGGTAGCGATAATATCTCCTGACTCCATCGTAAAAAATTTACTAATATATTCTAATAATTTTGGAACTTTAAATAATAAATGTTTTGTGTTCGATGATTGTTTAATTTCTCCATTTACCTTTAATTCAATTTTTAGATTATGAGGATCTTCAATGCTTTTAACATCTCGTATAATTGGGCCTATAGGCCCAAATGTATCAAAAGATTTTGATCGGAACCAAGGTAACTTAGAAATTATATCTTTAGCTTGCATTTTACGTGCTGTAACATCATTAAATACGGTATATCCAAGAATATATTTATAAACATCATTAGCAGCTACATACTTGCATCTAGTTTTTATAATGAATGCTAATTCAACCTCATAGTCAACTCGGTTATATTTGCGATTCTGATATAACCATTTAGGATAAATAATTGGTTCTCTATCTAAGATCAAACAATTTGGAGTTTTAGGGAATAAAACAGGCTCTTTTGGGATTTCTAATTTTGTTTCTTCAATATGGTCCATATAATTTGTACCAACGCAAATTATTTTAGTAGGTTCAATGACTTTATCTCCAATTTTCATGACCTCATTTATCTCCTTAAGATAATTACATTTTAACAACAAAAACATTCTAATCTTTACTATTTGAAGAAAAACCAACTATATGCATCTAAATAACGTTTAAATTTTAAAGATAATTAATTTTCAGAAAAGTATAATTGGTATTGAAAATATATTTTATAGATTAATTATATAACATTTTAATGATTATGAGTGAGAGAGATACTAGATTCACGTTAAAAGTTGCAATGTGCGCAATTTTTATAGCTTTAGGAGTTGTGTTAAGTTATTTTAATCCTTTTGCATATATTTTAATATTTGGTACTAGAATTAATCCTTTTGCCCATCTTATCAACGCTATGACAGGTGTTTTAATAGGTATAAGTTTTTCATGCACTACTGCTTTAGGAATAGCAATAATACGATTTTCAGCAGGTATAGGGACAATACATGCTTTTCATGGAGGAATTTCAGGAGCATTTATAGTAGGTATTATTGCTTACTATTTAAGAAAAAAGAAACCTGAATATAGTAATTTATCAGCTCTATGTGAACCAATTGGTACTGTCTTTATAGGAGGGACTATTGCATATTTAATCGCGCCTATTGGTGAATCTATAATAGCAGGATTAATTACTTATTGGTGGTTATTCTTTTTAAGTTCTCTTACAGGGAGCATTATAGGTTTTGTAATTTTGATATTGTTGAAGAGGGTAGGATATAGTTGGGAAACCTTTTTTTTTAAATTAAATACCGTTTAAATCCTTTTTATGAGATCATTAAATAATTTTGAGTTTCAGAA
Organism: Promethearchaeota archaeon; assembly: GCA_048939995.1. Classification (GTDB taxonomy): domain Archaea; phylum Asgardarchaeota; class Lokiarchaeia; order Sigyniarchaeales; family SOKP01; genus SOKP01. The sequence continues at coordinate 131,920 of JBHLOY010000006.1, forward strand.
ATTTATTGGGCAACATACTCTATTATATGGAGAAAATAATACTCAAAAAACCTATTTAACAGCAAAATTTGTGGAATTTCTATTTAATTTAAAAGAGTTTAAGCCTAAAGAAATTTCTATTTTAGATTTTGCCCCAAAATTAACTTACATTAACAATTTAAAAGTAGGAGGCCTAATTAAAGACTGTTTCAAGGATAGTAAAAAATGTAATTATATTAAATTCAAGGGAGAAATAATACCCCCTCGACTAAAAGCAAGAAATAAAGACGAGTTATATAAAAATTTATGTCATAATTATAAAATAGTGTCAAATATCTTACAAAAATTTAATGAAAATCCTTCCTCTATTTTAATAATGAACGATATATCAATTTACCTCCATTTGGGAAGTAAGAATTACATTTTAAATACAATTTTAAAAACAAATACCTTTTTTGGTAATTCATACTACGGATATTCGATTAAAAAAGATTTTTCAAAGCTATTAACTATTAAAGAGCGCAAACGAGTTGAGTTTTTAGCTAGGAGACTGAAAAATGCAATAAAAACATAATTTTTCCAAAAAAACCCCACGCATAAAAAAATCTAAAATTCTAAGAGTATTTTCAAAAATATCATAGAATCTCACTCTTTTTATAAAAAATTAGGGATAGACTTAAATTTTTAACAAATAAATTTTATAAATATAAATTTTAATGTTTTTACGATAAAAAATGAATGAAATTCATGATTTTTCTGTAATGAAGGATGGATTAAATTATAAATACTATGTCAATGGAAAATGGAAAGTATCAGATTCGGGTAAAATTACTGCTATTTACAATCCTTATAATAATGATTTAATTGGATATGTTCAAGCGTGTAGTAAAAAAGATGTTGATGAAGCGGTTAATTGCGCTAAAGAAAATGTAGATTGCTGGGAAAACACACCATCAAAAGATAGAATTGATGTTTTAAGAAAAGCAGCAGATTTAATGATGAAATGGGCCGAACCTATAGGAAAAATTCTTATGCAAGAAATAGGGAAACCATTAAAGATCGCTATTTCTGAAATTAGAAGAACTGCAGATATTTTTAATGCAACAGCAGATGCTGGCTCTCAAATAGTAGGTGAAACAATTATGGGAGACGCATTTAAAGGTTTTAATAAAGACAAAATATCAATGACTTATAGAATCCCCTTAGGAGTTGTATTATGTATAGGACCATTCAATTATCCTTTTAATTTAACAGGTTCAAAAATTGCTCCAGCACTCGTAGCAGGTAATAGTGTTATTGTAAAACCACCAAGTGAAGGTGCTATAACGCCATTACATTTTGGTGTAATTTTAGAGAAAGCAGGTCTCCCCCCAGGTGTATTTAATATTATTACAGGACGCGGTTCAGAAATTGGAGATTATTTAACCGGGCATCCAAAGATAGATATGATAGGTTTTACAGGATCTTCAGAAACAGGTAAGCATCTTTCTAAGGTAGCAGGAATGAAACCTTTATTATTAGAACTTGGTGGAAAAGATGCTGCTATAGTTCTTGATGATGCTGATTTAGAATTAGCTATTAAAGCTATAGTAAAAGGCGCATTTTCTTTTAGCGGACAAAGATGCACTGCAGTTAAAAGGGTTTTACCAATGCCAAGAATCGCGGATATTTTAGTAGAAAAAGTTACCAAAGAAGTATTGAATTTAAGTATTGGGAATCCCGCAGAAAATATGACAATAGGACCTTTAATAAATTCACAAAGATGCGATTACGTTCAAGGATTAATTGATGATGCTTTGAGTAAGGGAGCCACTTTAAAATGTGGAAATAGAAGAGAAGGGAATATAATGTGGCCAACTATTCTTGATAATGTAACAACAGATATGCGGGTAGCATGGGAGGAACCATTCGGTCCCGTATTACCTTTCATTCGTATTCGTAGCGCTGAAGAAGCAATTGATATTTCAAATAAATCAGAGTATGGATTACAAGGTATGATTTTTACTAATAATATTGATCTGGCGTTTAATATCGCTCAAGAATTAGAAGTTGGGACAGTTCAAATAAACGGTCAGAGTGAGAGAGGACCTGATCATTTTCCATTTTTAGGAACTAAATCCTCTGGATTGGGGACTCAAGGTATCAAATATTCAATAGAGGCGATGAGTCGTCCTAAAGTTGTGGTTATGAACTTAAGTGAGAAAGGGAAATTAATTCATGAGTGTAGGGTAGATAATTAAAATGATTAACTTAAAAGATAAAACATTATTCATCACAGGCGCAAGTCGAGGCATAGGTAAAGCAATAGCCATGAGAGCTGCCCAAGATGGGGCAAAAATTGCTGTAGTGGCCAAAACCGCGGAACCAAATCCTAAATTACCTGGAACAGTATATAGTGCTGTTGAAGATATTAATAATACTGGTGGTAAAGGTCTTGCTTGTATAGCAGATATTAGATTTGAAGAACAAGTTCAAACAGCCGTGGATGCTACTATCAAAGAATTTGGGGGGATTGATATCTTAGTTAACGATGCAAGTGCTATAAGTTTAACACCAACGTTGGATACTGACATGAAGAGATTTGATCTTATGTTTTCAGTTAATTTACGCGGTACATTTTTATGCTCAAAATTATGTCTTCCCTATTTGAAAAAATCTGAAAACCCACACATTCTAAATCTGTCTCCGCCCTTAAATATGGATCCAAAATGGTTTACTCATCATGTTGCTTACACAATGTCCAAATACGGAATGAGTATGTGTGTGTTAGGTATGGCTGAAGAATTTAAAAAGGAAGGAATTGCAGTTAATGCTCTCTGGCCTCGTACAGCTATAGCTACCGCTGCGGTTAAAAATTTATTGGGAGGAGATGCAACAATAAGACATTCAAGAAAACCAGAGATTGTTGCTGATGCAGCTTATTTAATATTAACAAAACCTAGTAAAGAATGTACAGGAAACTTTTTCATAGATGATGAAATTTTAATTGAACATGGTATTACAAATTTAGAAAAGTACTCAGTAGTCCCTGGTTCTAAGCTTATTCCAGATTTCTTTCTTTATGGGGGAGGACAAACTTAACTTAATTGATAAAGATATGACTTAAAACTGATTAATTACTACCTCATTACCTCAATAATAAATTTAATAATAGTTATAACTCTAGAAATAAATAACAGCAATTAAAATTACCAATTAAGTGAGAATAATTTGAAAAAGATAGTTCTTTTTGGTCCTCCTGGAGCGGGAAAGGGGACTTTTTCAGCCCAAATTAAGCAAGCTTTACCAAAAGTAGTCCACATTAGCACAGGAGACATTTTTAGAGAAAATTTGAAAAATGAAACTACTTTAGGTTTGAAAGCCAAAACTTTTATGGAAAAGGGAGAATTAGTACCAGATAATATCGTTATTGAAATGATAAAGGATCGAATGAATAAAAAAGACGTTAAAAAAAATGGATTTGTACTAGATGGTTTTCCACGTACTTTATCCCAAGCAGAGGCGTTATCAGATATAACCAACATAGATTTTGTGTTATTATTAAAAGTAGATGAGGATATTATAATTAAAAGAATTCTTGGTAGATATTCATGTCCAGATTGCGGTGAACTCTATAATAAATATTTTATGAAGCCAAAGAAAGAAGATATATGTGATAAATGTGGAGCATCGATAAAATTTGAGCAAAGAAGCGATGATAATGAAGAAATTTTAAGAAACCGTCTCGATGTATATAAAGAAAATGCCAAACCTCTCCTTGACTATTATAAAAAAAAAGGAAAAGTCAAAGAAATTAATTATGAAAATAAATTAACTGAAAAAGAAGTTAAAAACGTATTAGAACTATAACTATTTTTAACTTTCTTCATTTTATCATATTATGAGCATTAATATTTGCATTTCAATTCCAATTAAATCTAATAGCATAAACGAAATTAAAATAGTAGTAGATAAAGCTTTAACATTCAATCCTGAGTTTATCGAATTTAGATTTGATTATATTAATAAAATCGAATATTTAACAGAGAATTTTGTAAAACAATTAAAATCTTTAATTGAAAGTAAATGCTATTCTATTTTTGTCCTTAGAGATATTTCTGAAGGAGGAAAAGCTAAACTTGAGAAGTCCCAAAGGATAAAACTGTTAAAAATGCTGATTAAAACTAAACCAGACTTCTTCGATATCGAAATGAACTCAGATTTACAAACTCTTAGTGACATTATTAGCTTGTCTTTTATGACAAAAGTTAATTTATTTTTCTCTTATCATAATCTTGAAGAAACTCCAGATTTCGAGAGCTTAAAAGAGATAATTTTAAGGTTCGAAGAAAAAGTAATTAAAAATAATATGAATGAGTTTGACATTCTAGATAAGAGTGTATATAAATTAACGTTTAAAGCCAATAATTTTGAAGACAACATAATTCCTTTAAAAATTTGTCAAGAGTTATCAAAAAATAATAAAAAGATTATATCCTTCTGCATGGATGATATAGGAATTTTCTCAAGATTGATGTGTGTAAAGTTAGGTTCATTTTTAACTTATGCTGCTTTGGATGAACAGACAGCACCAGGACAAATTCATGTAAAAATAATGCAAGAATTATATGAAATATTCTCAAATAATAAATGAATATATGCTTAAAATTAAAATATTAACTACCAATAGTGATTTATATGGTTGTGTATTTCGCATTTTTATTCCATGTATATCAACCCCCAGTGCAAATACCGCAAGTAATTAAACAGATTGTCAATGAATCATATAAACCGATTATTAATGCATTAGAAAATCACACGCATACCAAAATTACACTTAATATTAATGGTTCATTGACTGAGCAACTCCATGATTTTGGATATGATGATCTAATTCAATCTATAATTATGTGTGCTAATAGAGGCCAAATTGAATTCACAGGTTCAGCAAAATTCCATCCAATCCTACCTCTCATTCCACAACCGGAGATTAGACGCCAAATTAAGCTGAATGATGAAACTAATCAATTTTTCTTTGGAAAACTTTATTCACCTCGCGGTTTTTTCCCTCCTGAAATGGCTATTTCTGAAGATGTTTTTAGAGTAGTAAAAAAATTAGGATTTGATTGGGTAATTCTTAGTGGAATCGCAAATATGCTTCCAGATTTTCCAATCAACTATATTTCTTTACATAAGAATGGTCTTAAGTTAATATTTAGAGACGATTATATCTCAATTGATTGTGCATTTAATAAAATAAATAATGTAGATGCTTTCATTAATCGTTTGAAATACAAAAATACGAATGAGGATATGTATATAACCTTAGCCTTTGATGGTGAGACTTTTGGGCATCATGTTAAACATGCTATTAAGGATTTCTTAATCCCACTATTTGAAACACTACCTTACAGAGAGGATGTAAAGCTTTGTACTGTCTCTGAAATCATTGATAAGTTTCCAACTAAATATAAACAAGTACCTCGTGAATCTAGTTGGTCAACATTGCCTTATGATCTAGCGCAAGATGTACCGTTTCCGTTATGGTTCGATCCCAATAACGAAATACATAGAGAACAGCATCGTTTTTTTATGTATGCGTTAACTTTGATCAATTTGTCTGCAAAATATAGAGAAAGTATGGATGAAGAAAAAAAAGAGATCTTTGAAAATGCCCGAAATTTGCTTGATAGAGGAATTTATAGCTGTCAACAGTGGTGGGCATCACAAAAACCATGGTATAATCCTGATATGATATTACGTGGATTAAATGAGGTTTTAATGGGCAGTGTTAATGCAAAAAGAAGTATTCCCGATAGCAATCCAGAAATTATAGAAGTTATGGAACTAATCATGAAAGATATGTTAAAAGCCCATAATAAAATTATATTATCTATATAAAAAATAGGAAAAAGAAAAATAGCTAAGAATAGAAAAGTTCTTTATTAACTCTTATCAAAGATGTTCCCGCAACTACCGCATTTTATTCTCTTTTTATAAACAGGAGTTCCCTGCATAGAAAAATAAAGTACTTGAGTCTTATCTGGCTCTTCATGAAGCTTCCTAGGGTTCTCTTCTCCACATTCAGAACATTTAAACCTTTTGTATGTTTCTGTCATATTCTACGATCTAAATTTCTTTATAAAATAGTAAGAATTCTTTAATTTAAATGTAGTTTTTTGAGAATTTTTATTTTAGTGATAATTTCATCTACTATTTCTTTTTTATTTCTATTTGTAGTATCTATAATAATATCAGCTGCAATTTTATAAAATGGTTCTCTATAATGTAATATTGATTCTATTTCTCTTTTAAGATTATCTTTATTTATTAAAGGCCGCTTTTCTTTCCCATTCTTCATTATCCTATAGCAAAGTTCATCAGTACTTGCAGTTAGTAGTATTAAAAGACAATTTCTTTTCAAATTCTTAATATTTTTATTGTTTAGGACTATACCTCCACCACATGAGATTATAGCTTTTTTTAGTTTTGAAACTTTCTTACAAGCTTTAATTTCATATTCTCTAAATTTTTGTTCTCCATCTTCTCTAAAAATCTGATTTATTGATTTCCCAGCCATTCTTATTACCATCTGATCAGTTTCTATGAATTGATAGGTATTACCTAAGCATCTTGCAAGTTCCTTTCCAATTAATGTTTTTCCAGTTGCCATGAATCCAATAAGTGCAATTGAATCTTTGTTCATAATTAACTCAGTTTTTTGAATAAATAATACCTTCAATCCATAGTAAATCCATGCCTTCCTATTGCTCCTTTTTTTATTTCAAGGTAACTTCCTGAAATATATGCACAAAAATCAAACTCATCTGGATTTAAATCATCATTTCGCACATATTTAGGATCAGAATGGGTAGCTAGTACTTCCCCGAAATAGCATACATGTGATCCTAATTTTATACGATTAATAACCTTACATTCCATATTCCATGGAAATTCTTTTACCATGGGTACTTGAACAATTGATGCTGGCTCTTTAGTCAAATTTAATGCTTCCCATTTATCAATATTTCTTCCTGAGCGTGTACCGCAATAATCAATTTCTCTTAACTGTTCAATCGTTGGATAATTGATTACAAATTCGCCATGTTTCTCGATTAAGATATAAGAATGGCGCTTGGGTTGAATTGAGATAACTACAATAGCGGGTTTTAAACAGACTTTTCCCACATAAGCAAGAGTTATTAGATTTGCTTCATCACCTTTTCCTACAGAGATAATAGCATTAGGCATAGGAAATACGCTTATTCCCGGTTTAAGAATTACTTTTTTCATTCTAAAATTCAATACTCATTTATTAGAATATTAGCTAAATAATTATAAATTAATTTTATCCTTAAACATATTAATAGTTATTAATTTGTTGATTTATTTGTAAATGTCAGTTAAGAATTATATTACAGCACAAACAGACATACTTGGTGTTATTGGGCATCCAATTGAACATTCAATGAGCCCTATTATGCATAATGCTGCTATTAGAGATCTTAACTTGGACTATATATATTTAGCCTTTGATATACCCCCAAATAATTTGAAGGATGCTATAAAAGGAATAAGGGCCCTTAATATAAAAGGGATCAACGTAACACTCCCTCATAAAGAAAAAGTAATGCAATTTCTAGATAATATTGATGTTATTGCTCAAAAAATCAATAGTATAAATGCTATAAAAAATGAAGATGGGCTTTTAACAGGAAAAAATTTTGATTCGGAAGGAGCCAAAGAAGCGTTATTGAATGCAGGATGTACGCTTTCAGGGAAAAAAGTTATAATATTAGGGGCAGGTGGGGCTGCAAAAGCCATTTCCTATTCATTGGCATTAGAGGCAGAAAAAATCGTAATAATTAATCGAACTGAGGATCGAGCTAAAAGATTAGTGAGTGAATTGAAAAAATTCAATATTGAAAGTAAGAAATATAATGAAGAAACTATTAGAGAGGAAATAAAAAATGCAGATATTTTAATAAATGCAACTCCGGTCGGTATGTTTCCTTCTATGGAAACAACCCCAATTTCAAGAAATCTTTTACATAGTGGATTATTTGTTTTTGATCTAATATACAATCCATTAGAAACCCAGTTGCTCAAAGATTCGAAAGAGATTGGTTGCCGAGTACTAGGTGGTTTAGATATGTTGGTATACCAAGGAGCTTTAGCATTTGAATGGTGGATAAATAAAAAACCTAATATAGAATTAATGAAAAGAAAGGTAATTGAATATTTAGGAGGGGGATAATGTTAGGTAAGAATTTAACCATAATAGGTGGTTCAGGAGGGATGGGAAAAGTCTTTGCAAAATATTTTAAGAAACATGGATTTAATATAATTTTACATGCTCGTAATGAAGAAAATTTAAAACGTACTGCTTATGAGTTGAATGTAAATTATGAACTATCACTTGGTAAAAGTGTAGAAGATGCAAACATAGTCATGATCTCAGTTCCTATTCCTCTAACAACAGCTATAATAAGAGAAGTAGTTCCCTTTCTAAAAGCAGATTCACTAATTTTTGACATCACTTCAATTAAAAATGAAGTAATTAGAGTATATGAAGAAATTAAGATGAAATACCCCATAAATTGTCTTTCACTTCATCCTATGTTTGGTCCTGGAATTAAAAATATGAAGAATTACATTATTCTTATCTTAAGAATTGGTGGCACAGAAAACTATAATAAGATAGTTGATGATTTATTAAGTTTAATTAAATCTGATGACATAATAGTTACAGAAACAACTCCGGAACTACATGATAAATACATAGCAATGACATTAGGAATCCCTCACATGCTTAATATTTTATTTTTAAATCTATTAAGAAGAATGAATGAAACGCTGAACGATTTAACAAAATATGCAGGAACTACATTTCTGCTTCAAAAAGTCTTTTCAGAAAGTATTATTCAAAGAGAAATGGAGATGTTTGCTGACATTCAGATACAAAACAAAGAATTTCAAAAAGTGTTAGATGAATTTGAAAATTTAATAAAAGAATATAAAAAAATCATACAAAGCAAAGATAAGCAAGGATTTGTCAATATGTTTAAAGATGGTTTAAATTATTCAAGTGAGGATAGCCACTTTAAAGACTCATACAAATATTTCTATGAATTTATGAAAATTTTGAAAAATGAATAGAATATCCTCCAAATTAAAATGTGTAGTTCTTATAATTATATTTATACAGTTTTTTATGAAACTATGGCTCTGGGGAGTTGAAAACGGAGAAAATAACCTCATTTCACGTATATAGTCAAGATAATAATATTGGTCTTAATATATTAGTCGATAAAATTTGGCTTGAAAATGATCGCGTTTATTTTAGAGTAAACGAGTTCTTATCTGGAAATAAAAATTATCTACGTAAAGAAAAAGGTAAAGCTATTTTCTCTATTCACGAAAGCTTTATATTTAGTATAAGATGTCGGATTTACATGCAAGCTTCGCAAAGTATTTAAGAAATATTTAAGTCAAGCACCATCTATTTTTATGAGAAGAAAATAATTTAATAATTTAAGGTGCATTTTATAAAGTGAATTCTTTTTAGACTTAACTCATGTTTACCAAAAAATGAAAAATAATATAAAATTTAATCATGCCAACCTTTATCGTATTAGATGGAATTGACGGTTCTGGTACAACAACTCATAGTAAGCTTCTTTACGGCTTTTTAGAGTCAAAGGGTTTTAAAGTGCATTTAACTAAAGAACCTTCAAATAGTGAAGTAGGTCAATTAATAAGGAGAAATCTTAAGAATCAAAACATCCCCCCAACTACAGATGCCTTGATGTTTGCAGCTGATAGAGACCTTCATTATCGAATGGAAATTAAAGAATATTTATCCAAAGGTTTTATAGTTATTTCTGATAGATACATTGAATCATCAATAGTATATCAATCTATACAATCAGATGAAATTTCAATTGATTGGGTAAAAACAATTAATAAGTTTGCGGGAAAAGCAGATTTGACAATTATATTAGATATTGATCCAATGATATCCCTAGCAAGAAAATCAACAAGCTTTGAAAAATTTGAGAATGATTCCTTCTTGAATAAAGTGAGAGAACTATATCTCTTGCGAGCAAAAGAACAGGGTTACCCTATTATTAATACAAATGAAATTATTGAATTTGTCCAACAAAAAATTCAAAAAATAGTTTTAAAAAAATTAAAGGAACAGGAAATACGTGAGTAATTTCTAATCTCTAATCAAAGAAACTTAAAAATGCGAAATTACATTAACTTTTTTAATTCTGCTTGAATATCTTCAATTCTCTTTTTTGCTTTTATAAGTATCTGTGTTTTTCCATATTTTACGAACCAGTTATTAAACCTTTGTTCGATAGAGACTTCTCGAGTTCCAGCCATATGTTTATCAGCTAGACATATTATCTTCTCTTCAATTGATTGAGGTAGAAACTCTCTTTCAGGAAGATTAACACTAACAGCATCGATTTTATCTAATCCCCCTAAAATATGGGTTTCACAAATTCTAGCTAATTTCTCAGAAAAACCATGTTCTCTTAATATTTGTGCTCCGATTATCGCATGCTTGAATCCATGTGTTTTTGCCCGACCAACATCATGTAATAATGCCCCGATTTCAATTAAATTAACATCAAGGTCAATTTTTGTGATTTTTTCTGCTATTTCTAGTGCTTTATCAGTAACTTTAAGAGAGTGGCGCCTAACATGGTATGGTACTTTCATTTTTTTTAAAAATTCAAAGGCGAATTCACTCGAAGGTAAGGTTTCATCATAAGACATTAATTTCTAAAAGCGATTATCAACTAAAAGGTTTAGTTATTGACTAAAAGATCAAAGTATTTATATACTAAAGTAGTAAATATTTAGATCATTAGACAAGAATTCAAAAACATTTATCGTATTGAAATTGAGGAAGATCGCAGATGAAAAATAAGAAAATAATCTTTTTAATCATTGTTTTATTATCTGTATCTTTTACATTGGTTTTTATGATAAATTATATCAATCAACCATATGTTGAAGAATTTTTACCTCAAGAAATGACCCTGGATGTTGAAAATCCAGTTTCTTCAGCCCCTATAACTCCAAAGAATGCTTTTGCTATTGTAGTAGGTATATCAGATTATCCTGGGTCGACTTCAGATTTGTCTTATTGTGATGATGATGCCCAAGATGTTTATCAGATGTTAATTAATGATTTTAATTTCAAACCTGAAAATGTTATTTATCTTCAAGATTCAAGCGCTTCAAAAGGAGCTATAGATAGCGCATTTAATCAAATCGCCTCCCAAATTAGTAGTGAAGATATCTTTTTCTTTTATTATTCAGGGCATGGAGGTGCTCAAACCCAAAGTACTGGTGTCATAAGTTATTCTGTCGATTCTCCTCACCCTTATTCAAACTACTATGACAATATGTGGAGTATTTATCATTCTAACGCAGCTTACATGAGAGTTCATTTTGATCATTTTGAAACTGAATATAATTATGATTATGTATATTTAGGCGATACTGATTTAGGTTCTGGATGGTATTATGAAGGATATTCTGGTTATAGTTCCGGATTTTGGTCTGGTTGGATTCCAATCTTGAGTGACTATAGACTTTATATTAGACTTGTTACTGATAGCTCAATTACTGATTGGGGATTCAGTATAGATAGTTATGAAGCACGTACGTATGATGGCACTCATTTTTTATGTTCATATGATTCTATACCTAGTACTCCTACTAATTATTACTTAGATTCTCTGCTTGATTCAAAACTAGATCAAATAAATTGTGATGAAAGATATATCATTTTAGATGCATGTAATACGGGAGGTATGATTCCTGAAGTACAACAAGTAGGTAGATTTATAATGACTGCATGTGATGATGAAGAGTCAAGTTTAGAATCGCCCTCATTAGAACATGGAGTTTTCACTAATTTTTTTCTTGAATCTTTTGATTCTGCTAGTGATTCTAATGCGGATGGTGTTATTTCAATGGAAGAAAGTTTCTCATATACTTCTTCAAGCACCATAAGTTATTCAAGTGGCATGGGTTATACTCATCACCCACAACAATACGATGGTATAAGTGGAGAGTCCGTACTTTTTACTACTTTTGGAGCTTTAAGCTTAATTCCAACTGGAAATTCCTTATCCTATTCTTTTAATCTCTATGGAACAGGATTAATTGAATCACTCAGAATAGCAGCTTATAATAATTCAAATCCTATGGCATACACTGTAGAAGATCTAACAGAAAATCCTGTTTCAGAAACCGGATTTGGATACTATTCTGGTATTTTAGAAGTAAATGGGGTAACCGGAATTACTGATTATGGTATTTTTGCCCGCGTAAATGGAAATGAAGTCCTTTTCTTGAATTTAACTATCTCAAATGATATAGATTCGGATTCTATTGATGATATCACCGAAATTATGTTTGGAATGAACATATCTAATACAGATAGTGATTCAGATGGTTTAGATGATTATACTGAGTTCTATGGAATAACAAATCCTACATCTAATGATACTGATAATGATGGGATGGATGATTTTTTTGAATTACATTATAATTTAGATCCAATAAATGATGATTCTAATGAAGATGAGGATAATGATGGCTTAAACAACTTACTTGAATATCAACTCGGCTCTTTTGTAAATGATACTGACACTGATGATGATCTGATGCTTGATGGTTGGGAATATATACATAATTTAAATTTATTAGTTGATGATACTTCCTTTGACCCCGATTTGGATGGTATTCCTAATATCCATGAATTTGGAAACAATACTGACCCTCAAAGTCCTGATACAGATTCGGATACTATCGATGATGGTGATGAGATTTTAGTATATTTTACTAATCCATGTGACAATGATACAGATGAAGATGGTTTAACAGATGATTTCGAATTGTTCGTTTACTTTACCAATGCTACTGATGAGGATTCTGAAGGTGATGGCATGGATGATTATTATGAATTCATATATGGTTTTGATCCTCTTAATAATGATTCAGGATATGATCCAGATGAAGATGGACTTTCTAATCTTTTAGAAAGTCAATATTACACCAATCCTTTAAATCCCGATTCAGATGGAGATTTTATGAATGATCACTACGAAATTCAATGTAACTTAAATCCCTTAGTAGATGATGCAAATGCTGATGAAGATAATGATGGACTTTCAAATTTATTAGAATTTCTTCTAGGTTCAAATGCGAATGATGTTGACTCGGATAATGATCACATGCCAGATTATTGGGAATACAATAATTGTTTAAATTTAACGAATAGTGACGGTCTTTTTGATAATGATGATGATGGATTAAATAATGTAAATGAATATAACCTTGGAACAAATCCACAAAACCCAGATACTGATTATGATGGTTTAATGGATGGAAATGAGGTTCAAATTTATTTTACTAATCCATTTAATCCTGATACAGATGGAGATGGATATTATGATGGTATTGAAGTATTATGGGGTACTAATCCTTTAGATCCTAGAACTTCTCTAACTACTATTTTCTTAAATATTGCAGGAGGAGTATTATTAATCGGTTCTGTCTATTACGTTGTACGCACTCAAGTATATGCTAAGAAGCATAAGGAAAAAATCCCAAAAGGCAAATTTTATGTTGACAAAAAAATAGAAGGTTACAATGCGTTATCTATTAAAAAAGAAATAAAACCAAAGCCTGTTTATAAACCTAGAACATATACACCAACTTATGGTAGGCCTTACATCCCGCCAACTGGCAGAGTTACTCCCCCAGATCTAAAAGAAGTAAGAAATTTAATCATTTATGGTTTACCAACTCCAAAACCTAGTTATTCATTAGAAGGTCAAAGAGCATTGAATATAGCAAATCATGCTTTTAAATTATTCAATCAAGGACAGTATCAAGCTTCAATTCAAAGCATGCTACATGCATTAATGTTAGGAGTACCTGAACCAATGAATAGCCATTTAAAGAAGATTATTCTAGATTCATTGGATAGAGTTATTGGTTCAGAAAAAATAACACAACCAGCAATTCCTTCATCTTCAGTGAGTTCTACTCCAACTGTAAAGTGTTCAATATGCGGGACTTTAAATAAAGATATAAACAAATTCTGTAAGAATTGTGGAAAGCCACTAGAAAGGGTTCCTCTGACAAAAAACTGTGGATTTTGTGGGGCATCAAATGGAATCTCTAATAAATTTTGCACTAAATGTGGGAGGGAGTTATAAATTAAGGCATCAAATCTTACTAATGAAAACCCAAAGAAAAAAGAAAAATACACCTTAATTCAATTTCAAGATGTTGATAAATTGATTTTCCCAGCAATTTGTATTGCCTGTGGAAAACATACAACAATCTCTCTAAAACATTACTTATTTGGAAACTACACCCCTTCTAAGGATTATAAAAATGATTATACAATAGCATTACCAGTTTGTGAAAAATGTAAACAGTATATTGAAATGAAGAAAGGTCTTGCGAGTAAAAGTGGAAAGTTTTTCTTGTTGTTCTCCTTATTGGGAATCACTTTATCTATTTTACTTTACTATTTCTTAAATGCAATCTACTTTAGTATAGGAGTTCTGGTAATTTCGATATTATTTCCCTATTTAAATCATCATAGAAAGATGAGAGTCAAAATAAAACTTTATGATATTGTGAAAACCAATTTAGATTCAAACACTAATACGATAAAATTTTCCTTCATAAATGAAAGTTATGCTCAATATCTTAATGAGTTAAATAGTAAGGAAGAACCAAAGGCTATGATAAATTCAGAAGGAGATTAAATAGGAGATAGATGTAAAAATGAAAATTGAAAATAGGTTAATATCATTATTTTTGACTTTAATACTCCTTATCTCATTATATGTAAATGTATATAATTTCTCTTATAACAAAACCCTAAAATATGAGAATCAAAAGCATTTTCATTTAAGTAATGGTGATCCAATTAATATAACTACTCCAGAAGATAAGATTTATATAGAACCCATGAGTGGATATTATCCTGGGACATATGGATTTGAAAATGACTTAACAGGATATGATCCTGCTGAATGGGATGTATTCGAAGGTGCTGGCTATGTCAATATCAATGATGAAATGGAAAACCATTTTAAAGTAGTAGAAATTTATGATGGCAGCAATACAAATCATGATGAATTACATAAATCATTTCCAATTCAAAGTTACGGCACTGTAGAGTTTTGGATAATGTCAGATGATGTTTCGGACACACTTAGTATTAATTTATTAGATGATACTGCAACCAGCGTATGGGGGTCTTGTATTGGTTGGATTCAGTTCTATTCAGACATTATTAGGTATCAAGATGATATGGGAACACATGATACTTCTAAAACCGTATATGATAATACCTGGTATCATATAAAAGTTGAGTTTGAATGCTCTACGGGAAATTATCATGGATTAGTTCAAGACTCTTGGAGATTCTATGTTGATGGTGAATTATTTGGTGATTTCAACTTTCAAAATAACATTGATAATGTTTCTCAAATTTATTTTTTTACACGGGGTTCTGATATAAATTATAAATATTATATTGATGCAGTAGGATTCTCCTGGGATCTAAATTATCAAATAGGGGATAATCGATATGAAGGATTATTGTTGAGTTTTAATACCGCTTTTAATCCCGATTGGTTGGGCTATTCATTAGACGGATTAGCCAATAAAACAATATCAGGAAACGTAACAATCCCATTACCCTCTAATGGAACACACAATATTCAGGTATTTGGAAATGATTCATTTAACAATAAATATGAATCAACTTTGAGACAGTTCTCAATTGATACAAAGTTTTTAGAGATCATAACCCCTGAAAATAAGACATATTTATCCCCAATGAGTGGCTATTATCCCGCAACATTAGGATTTGAACATGATTTAGAAGGAGAAAATCCACTTAATTGTATTGTAGAAGAAATAGGAGGGGAGATCAACATTGTCGATAATGTTGATGGTCATAATAAGGTTGTAGCGGTTGATGATACTAGTACTAGTGATTTTCCTTACTTTTATAATGCTTTTGATTCTCCGCAAACTTATGGAAGCTATGAATTCTGGGCCAGAACAACGGATGCAACTGGTTTTCAAGGACTTAGGCTCTACTCTGGAAGCATAATTGATTCCAACGTCCTGGTTGATTTTGTAATATCTAATGAAAATTTTCGATACTATGATGGAGCATGGCACGATATAACAAATTGTGATGATAATAAATGGTATCATATAGAGATTTCCTTTGAATGCACCACAGGAGGTTATAGAGAACTAAATCAATATAAATTCAAAGTCTGGATAAATGGGACTGAATATGGACAGTTTAGTATGTGGTATAATAAATCAAGCGCAGATAGAGTTCAATTTATGGGAGGAAACCCAGAAGTACAAACTTTATTCATTGATGCCATAGGTTATTCGTGGGATCCAAATTATAACATTGGAGATAACTTGAATGAAGGAATATTATTAAGTTTTAATTCAAAATTTACACTAGATTGGTCAGGTTATTCATTAGACGGGCTTTCTAATAGAACTATATTAGGGAACACAACGCTTAATGTACCAATGGGAAAACACCAAATTCAAGTATTTGGAAATGACACCTTCGGAACCATGTATCAATCGGATAAAAGATTCTTTATTATATCTATTAATAATGAAAATAAACCTTCCTTATCTAATGCTAGGGTTACACCTACTTTAGGAAATCAAGGAACTTTATTTAATTTCTCAGTAGTTTATTTCGATCTGGATAACAATCACCCCACTAACATACATCTTATCATAAATAGCTCTGAAAATGAAATGGTAAAATTATATAGTTCAGATAACAATTATTCAGATGGAGTCATATACCATTGTTTAACGTATCTTTTACCTTCCACTTATAATTATACTTATTTTTTCAATTGTAGTGATGGAATATATTACAACTCGACCAGAATATTTAATAATTTAAAAGTTATAAGTACAAATCTTAAGAAACCTAGCCTTATTAATCCTCAATTCAACCCTGGAATTGGTGATAATTCTACAAGTTTTAATTTTGTTATCTTATATTACGATGAGGATAATAACTTTCCATTACAGGTTAACATCACAGTAAATAATATAACTTACAACATGGTACCAAGTGATCCTTTAGATAAAATAGCAGTAGATGGAATTGAATATCGTGTTAATATAACATTAGATTTCGGTTTCTGGAACTTTCAGATAAACTGCTCTGATGGATTATTTACTAATTCAACAGGTTGGATTGAAGGTCCCGAGGTCTCTCCCCTTTATAATATTGATCCTATAATCTTGTTAACACCAATCTATAACTCTCATTTTACTAGCGGATTTGTGAACTTCAGTTGGACTAGCGTTGATCTTTTTATAGGTCCAGTTAATTATTCTGTACAAATTTCAAATAAATCCGATTTTTCAGAAATTATTTTCGAAGAGCATGATATTGTTGAAATACCGGGAGTCTCAAGCAAAATCCTTTTTATAAACTTTTCTTCAAACATATATTATTGGAGAATTCGGCCCACATACATGCTTTTCAACGGGACTTGGTCAGAAATTTCTAGGTTTACCACCATAATTAATTATAACGCTCCTTTATTAATTTCTTCTACATTTTTACCTAGTTCTGGAACACAATATACCATCTTTCATTTTACAATTACTTACTTTGATTCTGATAACAATGCCCCCTTTTATGTAAAGATTATCATTAATGGTACCTCTTACTTTATGGAAAAACAGGATCCAAACGATGATGAATATACAGATGGATGTATTTATCAATATTATACGCTTTTAAAGCCATCAGCAAATTCTTATCACTATTCTTTTGAATGTAGTGATGGAAATTTTTTGAGTGCAACATCAGTTTTCATCGGACCTTTGGTTCAATTTCAAATTCCACAAAATGGAGGTCAAAATGACCTCTCTTTAGAGGTTTTATTAAATTGGATAATCATATTTAGTTTAGGATTGGGTATTTTAATTCCATTTCTTATTTTAGCTGAGCGTAAAATTAGAAAACAGAAACGATTATTAAAAATAAGATAGAAAAACTCCTTTTTTTTATCTATTTTCTAATATACTTCTTCGTATGGTCCACTAATTAATCCACCAATTAAGCCCCCTAATATTGCTCCAATTAGTGCACTAATAATACCTCCAACTGTAGCAATCAATTGAGCTCCTTGAAATAATGCCGCTAAATCCTCACCTGATAACACACTAAGTAACCACCAAATCGCTAGATCCACTGCAGTGACTAATGAGCTTGCAATTAATCCTCTTTTAACTCCCTTTGAAATAGAACCGCTTAGATATCCTATAAAAATGCATGCTAAAAGTTGTGGAGCGAAAAAGTTAACTATAGAAGGATTCTCAGTAAAAAAAGAAATAAAATCATGTTCAAAGTTCCAACCAATTAATATGGTTACTATTTTTAAAGCATTTGATCCTGCCGTAACTTGAATAATTGGAAGAATACCATCCATATCAAAGAATAAACCTGTAAAAAAGCTAAAGGCTATCCCTACAATGATTCCAATTACCAATCGGTATGACACCATAATTTAAACCATATTTTTGAACTTCTATGTGATTTTTAAAATTTGATATTATTAGAAATTAATTCCGTTTTTTAATTCTTTAGTTCTAAGGCAAATAGTTGACTTCTTTTAATAAAATATTAAAATTATGCTATTTTATTTAATATATTTGAGATTATTTAATTAACTTATTAATTTACAAACTTTTAGGGTCACACCTTGGCTAAAAAGAAGAAAAAAACTGAAGAGGCTAAAAAAACCGAAGAAAAGGAAAACATAGAAGATTTTGAATTTGAGGAAGATTTCGTTGAGGATTTCGAAGAAGATCTTGATTTAGTTGAAGAACTCGATTTACTTGACACAGAAAGTATCGAAGAGGAGGCCGCAGCCGCCCAAAAAATAATTGATAAGGATGAAGAGCAAAAACAACTCTATTTAAGTTGTGGGATACATATTGGGACAAAATTGCTTTCTGGAGATGCTAGAAGATTTATTTATAGACAGACTAATTATGGGCTTTACGTTATCGATTTAACCAAAACAGATGAGCGTTTGAGAATTGCTGCTAAATTCTTAAGTAAATACATCGAAGAGGGGAGCGATCGAGTAATAGTAACCTCTGTTAGAAGGTATGGTAAAGAGCCCGTTCGAAGATTTTGTGAAGCTTTAGGCTGTAAAGCTATTGTTGATCGATTTATACCTGGATCACTTACTAATCCTCAGATCGACGATTATATCAAAGATGCTTCAGTAGTAGTTATTGTTGATCCTCATGCAGATAAAGTCATCCTTCGAGAAGCAAAATTAGCCCGTATTCCTGTAGTCTCATTATTTGATACAGATGACATCCTTGATGGGATTGATCTGGCAATTCCTGCAAATAATCGGGGTAAAAAAGCATTAGGTCTAACATTTTGGTTATTAGCAAGACAAATTATGCTGGAACTTGGCAAAATCTCAAGTGAGGATGAATTTCCTTATTCTCTTGAACAATTTACTTCAAAAATAGTCCCCGTATATAGACAGGAATAGAACCAAATTAAGTTTGAACTTATATAATTCTAGCAAATAGTTCTTTGGCACTTATATATGCCTTGCTTTCATTTGATAAAAGTAGTAGATTTTCTCCGACTAAATTCATTTTGCTAATTTCTTCATCGTTTGGTAATAATCCTAAAAATCTTACATTGTTTTGGTTTATTTTTTCTACACGTTCCATTATTAGCCTTTTTAAATCTTTTGGAAATCTATTTCCGATAATTAAAATATTTTCAAAATTTAGTTCCACATCTTTACTTACTTCAATGATGCGTTCCATGGTATGAAACCCCATTTTACTAGGATCTGTTACAATAATAAGGTCTGTAACGTCCTGTCCTGTCTTTCGAGAAAAATATTCCAATCCAGCAGGAGCATCAATAAGAACAATATCGTAATTTTTTGCTAATACATCAATAATACGTTTTAGAGCATTATTAACGCTACAATAACATCCTGAACCTTCACTTCGACCCATTTCTAAAATATCAAAATCATCCATCTCAAGTAAGGCATCAAAAACCTCAGATTCAATAATTTGATCCTTTGATACATCAAGTGGAATTTGTCTTTTTTGTATTTTATCTTTCAATAATGACATTTTACCTCCAACAGTTTCCTTAAAAGTGATTTCTTTTCCAATAATATCACCTATGTTTGCATCAGGATCTGCATCGATTAATAATACATTTCTATACTTCTTTGTTTCCAAGATGTATTTAAGCATTAGAATTAGTAGTGTTGATTTCCCCACGCCGCCTTTTCCACTAAAGGATATTACTTTTGGGTTCATATGAGCCTTAACTATCTATTTTTAACTTCTTATGAAAGATAAAGAGAGATGTCATATAAGCTTTGATTTTATTTTTTATTGAAAAATCATGTTGATAATTTTATAAAAACAAAACTTACATCTATTTTACTTAAGGAAATAATCAAGATTTTTATATCGATATCGAAAACTCTTCTCAATCCCTCTTCTCATACCAGGTAATTCAAAACATTGCATCGGAATCATTTTTTTAAAAAATGGTTGATTCTCTCGTTCTGGAATATACTGGGACTTGTATAAAGTCTCAAATATTTCTTTCCCAGAAAATTGAATGTCTTCAAAATAGGGAATTACTGGGCGATTTTTGCTAACTTTCTCCACAACACCTTTTAGAGAGGACTCAATTTCATCAATTTTTCCACTTTCATTGATAATACTAGTTTTTTTAGCATATTCATTATAAAGGCATATAACACACTTTGGCCATCTTTCATGAAAATATTGTAAAACGAGATCGATTACATTGTGTTTCAAAAAAACAACCCCGTACAAAACACCACGATTATTTATTTCTGTTCGTGTAAATTGCTTCGCTCTATAAGCTTCTTTAAATACTTCTCGCATCATTTGGTTAATTTTCCTTGCTTCGGGTATTCCAAGATTTCGTAAAACAACATTAGGTATTCTTTTGATTTGATAAATTAAATTTGGAGTAAAAAACGCATGTCTTTTAAGGTTTTTGATTAATTCTTCGCGAGAATACCCTTTAGCACATCCTATTACCTCTAATGGGTCTTTTTGATAATTTTTTCCTTTCATTTTTTCCACATCGAATATTTAAATAAAGTTTGTAATTGTGCTCTGATTTTGGCTATTCAGCAAAATAAAAGGATCTGCTCTTTTAAGTACAACTCCAACTGATTTTAAATCAGCACGACGTACAAATATAAACTTTTTAGCTCTTAGATTAATAATTCTTTTTGCCGAAACAGGCCCAATTCCAGGTATACGAAGTAATTCATAATATGATGCTTTATTAGGATCTATTGGTCCAAAACTCTTATAATGTTGTCGTGCTAAATGAATTTTCGGATCTCCATCTGGTAAATTCCCTTGATCTGTTAGGATTTCTTTTAATTCTTTTAGAGTGTAATGATATATTCTTAGTAACCAATCCGATTGGTATAGTCTATGTTCTCTAGTTAATGAGGCAGCCTGTTTATCCTGCAAGGGACTACCTTTTATCGGTATGAATGAAGAAAAGTAAGCTCTCCTGAGATCAATTGCTTTATATCCCCAATCGATCCTTTTAAGTATATCAAAATCTGTTTCACTATCATTAGCACCCACGACAAACTGTGTCGTTTGTCCACTGTTTAAAATTGGAGCTCCATCCCAACGAAAACTTTTATAACCATCCTTTCGATGAGTTTTGATCATTTTTTTCTGGAAATTTAACTGATAATCATCTTTTAAATCTTTTAAAATCTTAAGAGCCTCTTCGTTATGTTTAATACGAAATTGTTTAATCCATTTTTGACGAGTTAATATGTCATTGTCAAAATCCTTTTGTTCAGCAATTTCGGCAAGATGTTCCTTACTAGATGCCTCCGAGTTAATTGAAATGCGATCTGCCAAAGATATAGCTTCTTTAAGAAGATATTGACTTACTCCAGGTAAACATTTAAAATGAATATATCCTTGAAATTTATACTTAAATCTTAAAAGTTTTATCGCTTCTAGCATTTCCTCCGTTGTTTTATCAGCACTATTACACACGGCAGATGAAATAAACACACCTTCCACTACATTCATAGAATATAACTTCATAAAGGTTCGGGCATATTCTTCCGGAGTAAAGCTCATTTTTTGCTTACAACTGTGAGAAAAACAATATTTACAATTGTAAATACACTTGTTAGTGTATAAAGTTTTGAAAAGGCTCATACATCTCCCATCAGGAGTATAGCTATGGCAAATCCCTGCATTAGCAGTAGCACCTATCCATCCATTTGAATCTCCAAATAATTTTGGATATTTTTTTGTGCGACTGGAAGCGGTACTAGCACATATATCATATTTTGAATTCTCTCCCAATACACGAATCTTTTCTAAGGTAGATGGCAAATTCTAATTCAACAAAATTATAAGATATATGCTTTATGTTTTGACGGTTAACTTATAAACTGGAGGGGATTATTGAATTTTAAAACTTACTGATAAAAAAAACTTAATTTTAGTTTTATATTCATAAAACTATTGATTCAAAAATTATTAAATATTGAAAAAAAAGATGCCAGAATATACAGGAGGAGAAATTATAACTAAATATTTGATAAAAGAAGGAGTCAACTATGTTATTGGAATTCCTGGACATGGATGTTTAGCCTTAGTTGATGCCTTTTTTAAGGATAAAGAGCACTTGAAATTGGTTCAACCAAAGCAAGAAATGTCTGGCGTACATATGGCTGTCGGCTATTACAGAATAACAGGAAGACCATTAGTTGTATTTACTTCAATAGGGCCCGGAGCTATTAACACTGCGATTGGTGTTGCTGATGCTTTTGTAGATTCCTTTCCCTGTCTTGTAATTACAGGAGATACACATGTACACATGAGAGGTAAGGGTGTTTTACAGGAGATAGAACGAAAAAAAGATTCAAGTATGCCTAAAATACTAGAATCAATAGTTAAACGTAGTTTTGAGGTTGATACTGTTGGTCAGTTGCCTACAATAATGCAAAGAGCTTTCAATATAATGTTAACAGGGAGAAAGGGCCCTGTGCATATTGATCTTCCTATGGATGTCCAGGCAAATAGTATAGATGTAGAAATCCCAGAACCATTAGAAAGAAGATATCGAGGACGATTTATGGCTGATCCCGAATTAGTTCGAGAAGCTGCTAATTTACTTAAATCTTCTAAAAGACCTCTATTATTTATTGGTGGCGGTGCTATTACTTCTAATGCAAGTGAGGAGATTAAAATTCTAGCTGAAAAATTAGGAGCTGCTGTTGTAGTCACCATGATGGCAAAAGATATAATCGATAATACTCATCCGCTTTATTGTTGGTCAGCTGGTTCGAAAGGAACAACTGTCGGTTTAAAGATGACATCTACTTCTGATGTTATTCTTGCAGTAGGATGTAGATTTGCTGATGAAACAGCAAGTTCTTATAAACAAGGTGTTAGTTTTTCAATTCCTCCTACAAAATTAATTCAAATTGATATAGACCCCCAAGAAATCGGTAAAAATTATCCTATAAAAGTGGGAATAGTTGGAGATGCGAAATCTTGCTTAAATCAACTCATTAATGAGTTGAGAGACTTTAAAAAAGATTACCAATCTACCTCATATTATAAAGAAATCCAAGAAGAGAAAAAAAAATGGTTTGAATTTTTGAATCAGTATCGAGATGATTCAAAAGTTCCTGTAATGATATCTACAGTTTTAAGAGAAGTTCGAAAATTTTTTGATAGAGATGCTGTTATTGTTACAAGTTCAGGTAATGTTCAAGCCCAGATGTTGCAGGAATTAGAGTTTTATGAACCAAAAACTTGCTTGACTGCGGGTGGATTCTCAACCATGGGTTATAGTGTTCCAGCTGCAATTGGAGCAAAATTAGGCTCAATTGATATTGGAAAACCAGATAGGCAAGTTGCTGCTCTAGTAGGAGATGGTGATTTCATGATGACGATTTCTGAATTATCGGTTGCTGTGCAACTGGGATTAACTAACCTCTTTTTTATTGTAATAAATAATCACGGCTGGATTGCTATAAAAGATTTACAGCAATCAGCTTTTGGAGAAGATCGTGGTTATGGTACGGCTTTTGAGAATAAGGATGGGACTAGCTATACTCCAGACTTTGCAGAAATTGGAGTTGCATTTGGTTGTTATTCAGAAAAGATTTCAAAAAAAAGTGAAATAATTCCGGCACTAGAGCGAGCTGCAAAATCAAAAAATCCAGCAGTTATTGAAATTGAGGTACAGAGAGAATACCCTTATACTGGATCTCCTGCAATTGGTTGGTGGGATGTGACCATCCCGAGTTACTTAAAAGATCGCAGGAAGAAGTATAATGAGGAAATTAAAGGAGAAAAACTTTAATCTTACATTTCCTTTTATTTCATACTTTTATCATTTTTAATCAAACATAATGACAGAATTTTCTAAAATTTTTGAAGAAAAAGGGATAGATTACATTCAATTTCATTTCACGACATTACTTGGAGGATTTAAGCAAGTTGAGTTTCCTGCTAAAATATGGGAGGAGATGAAAGACGGTGCAGGTATTGATGGGTCAAGTATAGGGTTTCTAAAAACTGAACAAAGTGACATGCAAATAGTTCCGGACTTAAATACATTTACTGTAATTCCTTGGAACACTAGAATTGGAAGATTTATCTGTGATATAACTGATAATAAGGGTAATATTTATCCCATGTGTCCCAGAGGGATATTAAAGAAACAGTTAAATTTAGCTAATTCTTTAGGATATGAATTTTTAACAAGACCAGAATTAGAATGGTATTTTCTGACTAATGACTTAAAAGTTGCAGACAATGGAACCTACATGGATATGCCTCCCAAAGATCATTTACATGAATTAAGACGTCAAATAACTGATGATATGCTCGAAATGGGAATTGGAATCAAAACAATTCATCATGAAGTTGCTTCTGGACAACATGAAATAGAGTTCTTATCTTATAATGCCTTATATCAAGCAGATAATGTTCAAACTGCAAAATTAATCATAAGGACAGAATCTTCTTATGATGATTTAATTGCTTCTTTTATCCCAAAACCATTTTCTTCACAAGCAGGAAATGGATTACACATTCATCAATTTCTCACTAAAGAAGGAAGAAACATTTTTGCTGATGAAGAACACGGAATTAGTGATTTGCTTAGATATTATATTGGGGGGATACAAAAACATGTAAATGCTATTACAGCTTTATTAAATCCAACCACCAATTCATATAAAAGACTTATTCCTAACCATGAAGCTCCTGTATATAATACGTGGGGAATAGGTAATAGAACAGCGATGATCCGTGTTCCTGGATATGAGAAATCAGCGAGAGTCGAATATCGTGCTGGAGATGCCTCAATGAATATATATCTTGGCACTGCTCTTTTGCTTGCCTCTGGCCTGGATGGAATTAAAAATAAAACTGAACCAAATAGCCCAATTAATGAGAACATTGATAATCTTTCTAGTGAAAAACGAGAGTATTTAGGAATTAAACAACTTCCACGGAGTTTAGATCAATCGTTAAGAGCATTTAAGGTGAGCCATTTACTTAAAGAAGCATTGGGTAAGGATATTATTAAAAGATTCATAGAAATAAAAGAGAAAGAACTTGAAGAATATAATAAAGCAACCAATGATGGAAATGAAGCTGAGTGGGAACTAGAAAAATATCTTTTTTGTTAGAAAAAATTATGAATATATTGAATACTTTCTATCTAATTTCTTTTTTAATTCAGGGGGGAACTTAAACCTATTATTATATAGTTTATATATAAGATTATCTATTTCTTTTTGTATGGATTTATAATCAAAGCTTAAATTATGCTTTTTATTCTGAATTATTTTACTTACTAATAACTCAACTTTTGATTTTGTATTAACATCCGGTATAATGATTGGTAATGCGTGGATCCCAGAAATTTGTATACTACTGGTATTATTTATGATTCCTTTTGCAAGATAATTGTATAGCGAACTATTTAATAAACCTAGAATATAAAATATAGAAAATGAATCATTCTCGATGATAAAACCAATAGCCTTATTTGAATCCCAATAACATCCTTTTGGCATATAGCGCGCTGCCAACTTTGTACTTATTCCACTCACTACAATACCTTCTTGTTCAAAAGGTATATTATTTGGAATGTCGTAATTCGAAATGGCTGTTTTATCCCACTTAAGAGCCTCCATGATAGGTCGATAGTATTGATCAGACCCTCCACGCTTTAGATAAGGTTTCCAATTTCCTGAATTTAGTTCGTCTCTGGAAATAATTTTATATTTGTTATCCAATTCCAAAATCTTTTTATTTCTCTTATTGAAAATATCTGCTAAATCTGTTCCTTGAATAGCAGCAATAAATCTTTTATTATCATGAGTATGCATTCCTATATAGCCTTTAATAAATTGTTTTAACTTAGGTGATTTTTTAAACAATTCAATTACTTGATTTTCTATATCAATGAAAAATATATTAAAAGGTAAAATATGATACTTTTTTTGCTTTAAAGCAAAATTCAACGGAGGATTCCAGTATTCAGATTCGTATCTAAGGCGAGGAACAATATTTATTATGTTTTTCTCTCTATTTACCTTATTATGGTTTCCTGTACATTTAGTCAATATAATTATCACAGGATTAGTACTAACACCCTGCTTAGAAAATAAATCCTTTGGGGCTAGTAATATCTCATTTAATTTAGTATTTTCAAGTAAAAACTTTCTAAGTTTCTTATGAGTAATTAAGGTTAAGAATGTATCACTAGTTATAAATCCTAATTTACCAGCTTCTTTTAATCTCCATATACTATTAACTATAAACATTGAATATGTTTCATGGGCATTAACATGACCATAAATTCTTTTCAATTTTGATTTATTCTTTCTCACATAGGAACTTGACTTATTAAGGTAAGGAGGATTCCCAATTATAAAATCAAACTCATTTAATGACTTGTCATTGATATTCAGAAGTGTATCACATAATTCAAATTTTATTCCTAATTGTTTAATAGGCTCTTTATAATTGGGGTTAATATCGTAAGCATATATTTGACTTTCATTTACCCCTACATCTATTAGGGTTTTAATGAAGACTCCTGGACCCACGCATGGATCTAAAATCTTTTGATTCGACTCTATCTTACCTAACTTTGATATGATATATTTTGCGGTCTTTTGAGGGGTTACAACAGCCCCTAAATCCTTTTCTTTTAATTCTGACAAATTTCAATTTAAAATTGTATTACTTTTGCATTCACTAAAGCTTAAATTTTATTAAAATTTATGTCATATTCTCTTAATATAGCGATTTTAAATTCACAATACCCTTATTTTAAATACGCGCCATATTTAGCAGAACTTACAATCTTTCTATAGGTATTTAAGAAACCCACTTGTATTTTTGGTGATGGAGATTTCCAGCTTTTTAGTCTACTTGTAAGTTCCTCATTCGAAATCATTAGATTCAATTTTCGATTTTTTATATCAATTTCGATATAATCTCCCTCGTTAACAATAGCAATCGGGCCACCTTCAATAGCCTCGGGACAAACATGACCTATACATGGTCCTCTTGTAGCTCCTGAGAAACGACCATCGGTGATCATAGCAACTGAATCAGTAAATCCCATGCCAACTAACATTGCTGCTGGTAAGGATAACTCTCTCATTCCTGGTGAACCTTTAGGGCCTTCATACCTTATCACTAAAACGTCTCCCTCTTCAATTTTATCATCCAAAAGAGCTTCTTTTACTTCTTCTTCACTTTCAAACACCTTAGCAGGACCTTTATGATGACACATTCCAGGACTTACAGCACTACGCTTTACCACTGCTCCCTGAGGAGCTAAACTTCCTGTTAAGACTGCAATTCCTCCTTCAAGTTCAATTGGATCTTCTGGATTTCTAATAATTTGATAATCTTCATATTTAACATTATCAAGATATTCCTTTAAAGTTAATCCTAATAGATTTTTAACTGATAAATTCAAATATTTTGATAATTTTTTCATTAAAACCCTTACTCCACCTACTTCATGGAATTCTGAAAGTGTATATTCTGAGGTTGGTTTAAACTTCGCTAATAAAGGAACAGAACTACTTAAATTATCAAAATCACAATGATTTAAACTTCCTCCAATTTCATGAGATAATGCACACATATGCAAAACCATATTTGTAGAACCACCAACGGATAGCGCTACTTTACAAGCATTATTTATTGTTGATTCATTTATTAAATCTAACGCCCGAATCCCTTTTTTTACCAATTGCATGATTGTTTCACCTGTTTCTTGGCATAAAATTTCACGTTCTTTTCCAATTGCGCTTAATGTGGCACAACCTGGTAAGGAAAGTCCCATAGCCTCAACAATGCATGCCATTGTATTAGCTGTACCCATCATATTACATGCTCCTGGTGAACAACAAGTCTGAGATTCTATAAGATAAAATTGTTCTTTATTAAGATCGCCCACTTTAAATTTTCCTATAGCTTCTTTTATATCAGATGTTACAAACATCTTTCCTTTTAAAGGACCATCATTGAAATATTTTGGTTCCATTATACCCCCAGTTAAAAATATTGTAGATATATTGCATCTAGCGGCAGCCAAAAGCATCCCTGGGATAATTTTATCACAAGAACATAACATTACCATACCATCGAATCCATATGCTTTTATTGTACATTCAATTGAAGCTGCAATTATATCTCTCGTAGGCAAAACATATTTTGAGAAATTTCCTGAGTTAGCAATTCCATCACATATCGAAATTGTGTTAAATTCCATAGGTGTTCCTCCTTTTTCTTTAATTCCTATTTTCACTAGCTCAGCTAGTTTTCGTAAGTGGATGTGACCTGGATTTATTTCACTCCAAGAATTAACAATTGCTATTTTAGGTTTTGTTAAATCTTCGTAAGTATAACCACATCCTAAATATAATGCGCGCTCATAAGCTCTACTCGGGTTTAATTCTTCATTAGATTTCATTATAAAATCCCTATTTAAACGCTTTAATTTTAAAATTAATTATACATTCAATATATAAATGTAATAAATACAATTATAGATTGATATAAATTTAATCAAATACTTTTGAAAGTCATGCTTAGAGTAGGCTTTATCGGTACTGGTTTAATTTTTGATTTGAATGTTCTTGGATACCTAAATAATGATGAGGTTAAAATTGTTTCATTGTGTAATAGAACAATTCAAAAGGCAAAAGACAAAATAAAACGCTTTAATTTAAATAAAGAAATTTCAATATTTTCTGATTATAAAGAAATGCTAAAGGAGGAAGAGTTAGATATTGTAGAGATACTACTTCCTCACCATTTGCATGCTCAAGCCACGATCTCAGCCGCAGAGAGCGGTGTTAAAGGCATTTCTGTACAGAAACCAATGGCATTAAATTTGGATGAAGCAAATTCAATGATTAATATATGTAAAGAATCTGGGTCGTTATTGTCAATCTATGAAAATTTTGTTTTTGCTCCTCATATTATTAAGGCTAAAGAATTATTAGACCAAGATTATATTGGAGATCCATCATCAATTCGAATTAAAACTGCCATGGCAGGTAAGGGCGGTTGGATTATCTCAAGAAACACAGAAGACTGGAGAAAAGATCCAAAAAAAATCGGAGGTTCAAATAGAGGTTCACCAGTTTTATTTGATAATGGATGGCATGATTTCGTATTAGCCTCATGGTTTTTTGATGAAGAAATTGATAAAGTATTTGCTTGGACAGGCGATTTTAAAGGTTTAGACGTTCCTGCTTATGTAATGTTTAAATACAAACAAGATAAAGAACACTTGGTTCCTCAATATGGACATATGGAATTTACATTATTACCAGAAATGCTATTGCCATCGAATTATTACCCAACGGATGAATTTATAGAGATTATAGCAAGTCGAGGAATAATGAGAATAAATCAAGGAACTTCAATTGGAAATATCATGACAGAATCAGAAATTTTTGCTCCAATCGTGATAATAAGAGATGGTAATGTTGAAACTTATAGGGATTTTAATAACGATTGGAAATTTAGTTTTATTAATGCAACTAACCATTTTATTGAAGCTGTAAAGGGCAATATTGAACCACTTTTATCTGGAGAATTTGCAAAAAAGATTTTGAGATTTAACTTAGCTGCTATCAAATCAACTGAATTAGGAAAAGAGATTTCACTTAATGATCTATAATCGTTCTAAGCGTTTTGAGTATGAATTTAATTATTCCTCATATTCATATTTGAATTGTTGATACTTCAAACCGTTTCTTATAGCCTTACGTAAATCTCTCTTTTTCATCCTATTATATTTTGCTAAACCACTAGCATCTCGATTTTCAGGTTGTTCTACAATATATTCCCTATTTTGCTCACTTTCTGCATTAATTTCCTCCCAATAAATTGGACGCTTTTGTTGTTGTGATATGTAGGGCATTTTAGCAAAAATACATAAATTTTTTCCTTCTTCCCCTGTATAAATAGGAGTTCCTCCTTTCTTTAATACGCTAATAAAATGTTCAGTGGAATTAATAAATGA
This sequence comes from Promethearchaeota archaeon, assembly GCA_048939995.1. Classification (GTDB taxonomy): domain Archaea; phylum Asgardarchaeota; class Lokiarchaeia; order Sigyniarchaeales; family SOKP01; genus SOKP01. The sequence goes on from JBHLOY010000006.1 coordinate 162,629, forward strand.
ATATCTCCAGTCTCTTGGTAAATTATTTCCAAATGATCTCACTTCTCCATTGACATATACTACTATAGGTGGAAATTGTGGACTTTTAGAAATAAAATTTCCTCCTGAAGTGCACTGATTCAACCACATAATACCTTTAGTTCCCGAAATTTCAATGTATTCATCACAATCATAATAATTACTAGGATAATACACATTTTGAGCTAATGTGAATTGCATTGAACCATATTTTGAAGGCTGTTTTGAATTTTTATCAGGATATTTCCAAAATATATAACTTGGAATATCCCAAACTCCTGTAAAATAATCTATCCAACTATAAACCTTCTCTACGCGGGATTCTCCCATTAACCAGAGGGCCATTGAAAATTTATGTATTCCATCGTCATAAATATAGGGACCACCTCCACAAGTTTCCACTTTAATTCTCCATACGAGTGATGATAATCCCCTTGTATAAATAGTAATCCCAGGACCACCAGTTGCGATGGTATTTATTCGAAAATTTAAAAGTTCTCCAATAATTCCCCCATTCAGTAACTCTTTTGCTTTTAAAAATAAAGGATAGAATCGAAAATTCTCATAAAGCTTTAATTTTACCTTATATTTATTACACACTTGGATAATTTTATCACAATCTCTAATAGTATGAGCTAATGGCTTCTGCACAGAAATCCCCGAAATTCCTGCTTTAGCACAATATTCTACCATTGGAGCATGAAGATTATGTGGGGTTAAAATTTCTACAATATCAAGATTTTCGCAATCTACCATCTTTTTATAATCTTCATAAATATTAAGCGTTCTTAATCCCCATCTTTCTACCTTCTCTCTAGCTTTTTTAGTATCACTATCACAAACTGCGACAAGTTCTGTATCTTGAGAATATAAATATCCTAATACATTAAGATTAGCAATATCTCCACACCCAATTATTCCTACTCTAAGCATAATTCGTAGAACTTATATATTTACTCTATCAAATTCTATTTTAATTATAAATTTTCATAAAATCCTTATTTTAAGCAACAATGTTTATATTTTCTACCACTTCCACATGGACAAGGCTCATTCCTGCCAATTTTTTTTTCCTTCCTTATTGAAATATTTTTAGTCTCCCTTTTTATTACTTTTTCTGCAATCATCTTAAAATGTGGTAATGAATGACTATAGAACTTTTTCCAACCTTCACATAACATGCTTAATGCACTATTATTTTGAATTCCAGTGCGAAACTTTTGACAATCCCCATGGCAGAAAAGTAAAAAACTACATGAAAAGCAAGAATTATGCCATTTAGCTTTTTGCCTTCCAAATTGACGATATAGAGGAGCATTTAGCAAATCCTCCCATGTCTTATTTAATATATTTCCAAGAAGAAGATTATCTCTTACAAAGAAATCGCAGGGATAAACACTCCCATCATATTCAATAAGAAAATATTGACAACAAGAATTTCCCATACGACAGATATTGTATCTACCATTTATTAAGAATTCTAGAATAGAATCGAATAATCGAATAGATACTTTATTGATATCTTCTTTAAACCACTCATCAAATATCTCACATAGAAAATCCCCCCAATCATAACCAGATATCGAATAAGGCATCAGACTATTATTATCGTCAAACTCCACGCATGGAATATATTGATGATAAAAAAATCCATTTTCTCGTAAATAATGATACACCTCTCTTCCTTTTTTGACCGTTAAATTATTAACTAAGGTTAAAATATTGAATTCGACATCATTTTCCACTAATCTTTTTATTCCACGCATTACTATTGAGTGAGTTGGTTTTTGACTTATACTCTTTCTATAATAGTCATGTAGATCTTCTGGACCATCTAAACTAACTCCTAGTAGAAATTTATATTCTCCAAAAAATCTCGCGAGTTCCTCTGTTATAAGAGTTCCGTTGGTTTGAAGACCGTTGCTTATAACATTTCCAGGACGTGTGTACTTTATTTGGAGTTTAACAACATTTTTGAAAAAATCAAGTCCCATAAGTGTAGGTTCTCCCCCTTGCCAACCAAAAATATAATGATTATTTTGATCAGTTCTCATATAGCTGCCAATTAAATGTTCAAGAACTTCATCAGACATCCTAGGTTTTTGTTCTACAACATTCAAATGATTAATATAAAAGCAATAGTCACATCTTAAATTACAATCTGCAGAGGCTGGCTTTATTAATAATGAAAAGGGCATCATACCGTAGCTTTTTAATTTAAGCAATTTTGTAAAGGCTATTGAGTCTATACTAAATAATGATTTATTTAAAAAAAGCCTTCTCTCTCTTTATTACATTTAATACTCAGAATAGTGTCATTTTGTTTTTAAAAAATAAAATTTTTCTTGGCATAATCATAATAAAAATTTTAAGTGTAATAGATTTCAATGAATCCCTATTTATTCGATTTAATAATTGTGTTGCTAACGTATCTTTATATATTTGCTACTATCCTTATACCCGTTCAATTAAAAAAAAGAGACAAAATTTCAAAATTTCAAGCAAGAAAAATTGTGCATTTATTCGCTGGATTGGCTGTATTTTCAAGTCCCTATTACACTTGGGTTTGGTGGCCAGTTATTATCGCTGGGACTCTCACAATATTAGTACTATTGAGTTCCAAAAAGTCAAAAGTTAAACAGCTAAAAGAATTGTATGATTCAATTGGAGAAGAAGCAGAGGAAAAAGTAGGATTTCTCCAAGGACCGTTTCACTATTGTTTATCTCTTACGGGATTGATTACAATCTTTGTAATCTTTGCTCCTAATCAATTATATTTTCCAATAGCTGGAATATTACTGATGATTGTTTCTGATACAATCGCATCGATTATTGGAAAGAGATATGGACGAGTAAAAATAAAAATTCCATGGATAAAGTCAGTAAGAACATTAGAAGGCTCTTTAGCTTTTTTCGGAAGTGGATTTATTCTATGCTTTATTGCATTTACATTATTAGGAGTAACTAATCCTATAACTCAAACCCACATTTCAATTGAATTTGCTTTAATAATATCTTTAATTACCAGTATATTAGCTACTGTTGTTGAAATGGTTTCTCCAAGCACATGGGATGATTTAACTGTGCCAATTTTAACAACATTAATAATATTTTTATTAACTTTCATATAAACAATTTTTTTAAATCTTTAGGACACATCTAAAATCACATTAAATGATAACATAATGGAAATGATTAAAAATTCTTTTGATGTAATTGTGGTTGGTTCTGGTACAGGTGGAACTACAGCAGCTCGATTTGCAGCCAAAAATGGATTAGATGTGTGTCTTATTGATAGAAAAGAGAAATATAAAATTGGAGATAAAATATGCGGAGATGCTGTAGGTACTGAGATATTTGAGTTTCTGAATATTAATCCGCCTAAAGGAGATGAGTTATCTTGCCATATCAAAGGTGCTAAATTATATTCACCAAACTTAAAAAAATGTATCGACCTTATGGATCCAAAACAAGCAGGCTATATAGTAAATAGGCAAGAATTTGGACAAAGACTCCTAAATGAGGCGTTAGATCAAGGGATTGAACAATTTTTAGATAATACAATGGCTCTAGATTTATTGTACAAGCAGAAATCTGTTTCTGGAGTAAAAGTTAAGTTGAAAAGTGGTGAAAAAAAGGAATTGAAATCTAAAATTGTAGTTGATGCTTCTGGGTTTCATTCACCTTTAAGGAAAAAAATAAATAGTGAAATTATTGAAAAGAATATCTCTCAGAGTGATATAATATTATGTTTTAGAGAAATTGTGAAATTCTCACCTACAGATCTCAAAGTAAACGATCCAGAATATATTTCAATTATCTTAGATCAAGAAAAAGCACCAGGAGGCTATATATGGTACTTTCCTAAAAATGAATCTTCAGTCAATATAGGTTTAGGCACCTTTCCTGAATATAAAGGTAAAATAAAACATTATTATCAGAAAAATGTTTTTGAAGAATTTATAAAAACATCACATTTTGAAATATTGTCCTCTGGTGGAGGCGTTGTACCTGTTAGAAGACCTATTTGGTCATGCGCAGATAATGGAATAATGTTTATTGGAGATGCTGCTTCTCAAGTCAATCCATTACATGGTGGAGGAATAGATCCATCAATGAGAGGTGGCTTTTTTGCCTCACAAACTGCTCTAAAAGCTATTGAAAAAGGCGATCTTTCAATTAAAACTTTATGGGAATACAATTCTAAAGTCATGACGAGCTTTGGAGCTGAATTTGCTGCTTTAGATTTACTTAGAATGACTTTACAAGTGCTTACAAACACTGAATTAAATTTTGGGTTAGAAAAGGATTTATTAACTGGAGAAGAAATATTAGAAATCTCATCAACAGGAGGATTGAACTTAAATCTCCTAAGCATGGTCAATAAAGCAATTAAAGGATTTACTCAACCTAATCTATTATTAGATTTAAATTATTTAAGAATTAGAATGAAAGAAATCTCAACTTTATATAAAAAATTTCCAATAAGTATAAATGATTTTGAAGTATGGAAAAGTAAAGTAATTCAGGTTTATGATAAAATTAGAAAAATGTTAATAAATACTAAAAAAGTAAATTAATTATTAATAAGTGAATTTTATGGTCGATATTTTGACAAGTAAATCTATGAAGATGAGCACCTATGCATATATTATAAATAGAATTAATAATCAAGGGGCTCTGCATTTTTCCTTAATTGATCCCGATCCTGTTAAACAAAGTCCAAAAAAGGCAGCTAAAATAGCTGAATGTGCTTATGAAGCAGGAACTGATGCAATTTTAATAGGAGGAAGTACTGTTTTTGATCAACGTTTTGTTGATGAGACAATTTTGGCCATAAAAGACAAGATCGATTTACCAGTAATAATATTTCCCGGCGGAATTACTAATATCTCCAAAGAAGCAGATGCCATTCTATTTATGTCTCTTTTAAATTCCGAGGATACGAATAATATTATAGGTAATCAAGCACTTGCTTCATATACAATAAAAATTTTAAATATCGAACCGATATCGACAGCTTATTTAATAATTGAGCCTGGAGGAACAGCTGGTTGGATTGGGAGAGCCAAATTACTTCCACGAAATAAACCAAAATTAACAGCCGCTTACTCTCTTGCGGCTGAAATGATAGGTTATAAGCTTTTATACTTAGAAGCAGGTTCTGGGAGTGAAAGAATACCATCCGAAACTATCCAACTTTGTTCTAGCATGTTAAATATACCGATTATTGTTGGAGGGGGAGTTAAGAATGAGGATGCAGCAAGGGAACTTATTGAAGCAGGGGCAAATATTATTGTAATGGGAACTTATTTAGAAAATAACATCCTGCATGATAATGGGATGTGTTTAAGTTCTATTATTGATGAGATAAAGGAAGCTGGAACAACTTGTAAGAAAAAATATCCATTAAAATAAGGTTATATTTTAAATGAAGTTGAAGGATATTATTGAAATACTCCGCCCTATAAATGATATAATGGGAAGTTTTACAGTAGTAATTGGTATATTAAATACAAGAATCGATATTCCAGTTGATCTTATTATAATAAATATAATTCTTGGAGCTATAACTTACTTCTTCATCGCGGCTTCAGGTATGGTTATTAATGATATCTATGATATCGAAATAGATAAGATAAATCGTCCACAAAGACCTATTCCAAGTGGAAGGATTAGCATTCATCAGGCAAAGATCATATTCTTTATCACATATGGAGTGGGAATAATAATATCTATATTTCACAGTCTTTTTTTTAGATTAGGGTTCCTGAATATAATTCTTGCAGTATTTTTTGGGTTTATTGGATGGGTATATGCCAAATGGGGTAAAAAAAGTGGTTTTTTTGGGAACTTAATCGTCAGTGTTTCATTTTCAATCGGATTAGTTTATGGAGCCATATTAAATAATGCACTAATTCCTTCATATATTTATTTTTTCTTTTTAACTTCATTTTTTCTATTGCTTTCTCGTGAAGTGATAAAAGGATGTGAAGATATTGAAGGAGATAGAGAATTAAATGTAAAAACTCTAGCTATTTTGATTGGTATTAAAAAATCTACTAAAATGGCAATCACTTTTTCCTTTTTGGCTATAATTTTTTTTATCTTGCCAAATCTTACACCCATTATTAGTCCAACATTGTTTCTGATATCAATGATTTTTGGATTAGCTGTTGTTGGATATGCTACAATATTAATGTTTTATTCTAAATCAGAGAGAGAAAACTTTAAGAAAATTAGCTTATTTTTGAAAGTTGGAGCATTTTTGGGATTGTTAGCATTCTTACTTGCAAGCATTTGACTAATTATTTAAAATGATCTAATAGTTGCACTATTTTTTCAAATTGATTGGCTTCAACAAATTTTTTAAGATTCTTCTTATCAAGTTCATTTAAATTTTTAAAGGGAAATGTTTCAATTAGTCTTCTTGTTTGACTTAAACCTAAATATTTTCTAGTATAATCTGCATTCGAATATTTGTATGTTGTTAGAAATTCACTATCTAAGATATTTCTAAAGTGCTCTAAAACATAATTAAAATAATTTTTTAGTGAAATTTGATCTTCTACTGAAAGTTGCGGTTCCAAAAAAATCTGAATTGGATGAGTTCGATAGGGATTTCTGGATACATATATACCAACTGCATTAAAATCATCTTTAATAATTCCCAAGCCTACTCTTCCAACATATGAACCAGTATCTACAGTTCTTATGTATAATATGTTTGATTCTAATTTTTGCTTTAATTTTTCATTAATTTCTAAATCTAGCTTTTTATATTCATTATTTTTATATTGATTTGCATCAATTACCTTAACTTTATAGGTTCCCAAATTTTTTGAAACCATCATATTCGATAAATAATATTCTACTTTTAATGGTTTTATGGCACGATGTTTTTGTAAGAATTCATCAAATTCATATCCGGCTCTATATTTATGATTAGGTTTTAATATATAACTTTTTTGGATGATTTGATTTCCTTTCTTAACTTTAGTACCCAAAAATTTTACATTTTCTATTTTAGGTTCAATTTTTTTTTTAAAGAAGCCAATACATATGTGAGAGCCAGTAAATTCAAAGATTTTAGTCTCAAAAATGATCATATTATATATTTTATAATGTTTAAAGAAATCGAACCGGAATTTGTTAGATACTGAGGCTCCATATAGAAAATTTGAAGGTATAATATAAATTAGATTTTCAACATCATTTCTTAAATCATTTATCATAGCGATTTGATATAAGTCCTGATAACCATTATTTTCCCCTTTGAAATATTTAAGATATTGTTGGGTTTCATAATGCTTTTTAATATATCCCAAATATAAATATGGTGGATTAGTTATATGGAAAATTGGTAAATCCTTTTCTTTAAGAAATTCAGGAAAAGACTCAAGATTATCTCGAATTAAAATATTACTTTTTGCTACATGTTCTGAAATTCCATACGATTGAGCATTTTCTATGATCTTTTTGACCATTTCTTCTTGTACATCAAATAAGAATAAATGTTTTAAAAAGAAGTTATCCCTTCTTTTCGGATTTATATATTTCAAGATAGGCAAAACTAAATTACCTTCACCAGCGTAAAGATCAACCCAAATAAAATTCTTTAGATGTTCCCTTATTTCTGGATATATATATTTATGAAAAATCTCTTTGGAGGTTAAATGGATTCCAAATTTTCGTCGTCTCTTAACCTCTTGAGACTTATAAGTGTTATTTTTCATACTTTTTAAAATGAGTCAATTTTAATTATTTTTATAAATAAATTAGCTCCAATATCATTTAAACAATATTAATGAAAACTGGTCTCCAATTTTTTTTTAAAATACTAAACTTTTTCTATAATATCTAAATAGAATTACTATAAAAATTTAAAAAAATTTCTAAGGTTGTTAAATTTGAGTTATTCTGAGAACGAAATGATTAACAATTATTTAGAACAAGTACGAAAGAAATTACCTGAATGGTTAAAGCCAAAAAAAGAGGAAGTTAGTGCGATATTAAATGACCTTAATATGCAAATCTTAGACGAAGCAAGAAAAATCGCAGGTGGAGAAGATCCAGACCCTGCTGATATCCAACAAGCATTAATTCAAATTGGATCTCCAGAAACTATTGCTAGGGTTTATAAGAAGCGTGGTACCCCTAAGTTATATATAACTGAAGAGCTTTTTGAATTTTATTTAAGAACAATGCTTTTCTTTTTTGTAATTGTAACATTCCTCAATGTTATAATTGGTATTTTTAGGTTGTTCTTTTCACCTTGGGAAGCCATAGGAGGGATGATTACAGGAACGTGGATTGGATGCTTAATCACAGCAATCGTAATAACTGGCGTATTCGTATTTTTTTCAATGCAAGGTTTTCTCCCCGAGGATTTTGGTGTGATTCCTTCTAGATTAGCACTAATTTTTCCATTTCATCTTACGCAACAAGAATTAGAAGAAACTAAGGAATACACAAAAGAAAGGCTCAAACAAGCAAAGGAAAGAGTTAAAGAAGTAATTGCTGAATCTCAAGCAAGGGTTGAAGATAAATTGACCGAAGTTAAAGCATTACGGGAAGAAAGACTAGCTGCAGCTGAATTAAGACGAGAACAAAGATTATTAGAAGCAAGAATACGCAGAGAAGAAAAATTGGAAAGAAGTAGACGCCTTCGAGAAGAAAAGAAAGCAGTTGCTGAACAAAAGCGAAAAATGAAAAAGATGCAACCCGTCTCTTTAGGTGAACTTATTTTCGGAGCTATTGCAGGAATCATTTTTGGTTTATTTTTGATAATTCAGCCATTTGCTGGAATTAGTGGATTTTTACCTCAATTTTTAGATTGGCTTACGGTCTTTGGTCTTTTAATATTCGTAAGTGGTTTATTTGACCTTGTTAGATTGATTGCTGGTGTTAGAAATTATACTTCCCAACAAGTGTTACTTGGGATAAAAACATGCTATGATGCGGTATATATACCTCTGTTTTTATTTCTAATTGACAAACCTGGAATTTTCCCTATTTCATTCTTTTCAGGGGGTACAATTTCATCAATTCCTTTAGATACCTCTATCCCAGCTTACATAATTTACTTTTGGGTAATAATAGTTATCGTTTTGGTGATAATTGCTGGGATGATTGTTAATTTCTATAAAATCTATAAAATTCAAAAGATAAAAAAAGCTTATTAAATTCTTTTTTCTTTATTTTTTAAATTTTAACTTAAAAGAAAGAAAAATAAAAAAAAAAATTATTTATATTTTTGGAGTTTCCAAATTTTATAAATCTCATCTATACTAGTTAATGCAATTATTACAACTAATACAATCATACCACTTCTATAAGCTACATGAAATTCTGGGGGGATTCCAACGTGAATCCATGGAGTACTGAACCATGGAAAGATATCAGGACGATTCAATAAAATGATTAAGAAAGGTATAACTCCAAATTTGAGGATTATTTTGATTAGATGTATAATTTGATGTGTTAAGGGTTGCCGATTTCCTATAATACCTCTAGTAATATCAAAAGAGCTTGCTATGATCATGAAGATTCCAAAAATACGAAGTAATAATAGAAATTCAGCAATGAAAAGACCCGCAGGAAATGGCTGGAATATAAATAAAACTCCAACTACTAATCCAATACCACCTCCAATGATCTCACCAACAGGCTTTATAAAGGGTTTTGGTGGTAAGCCCATTTCAACTCTTAGTGCTTTCTTATCAAGCTCTTTTTTCGATTTAAAATCTTCTGGGAAATATCCCTCCATTGATAATGCTACAAATATAATTGATACAATAGCAAATGCTACAAATAATCCACTTTGTACACCTCCGATCAAGCCTCCTAATAGTTCTCCTAGATCTGTCGTCGTTCCGGATACAATATTAAGGATTAAGCCGATTACATTAAGTATTATTATGATTGCAAATACTATCACTAATACATTTAAATAAAGTGGCCACAGTTCTTTTGTAATATAGACTTTAGGAGTGCCTCTTCTTTTATATTCTCTCGCTATGCTTTTTGGAGTCCCCATATGAGCTATAGCCATTCGAATAGACTCTTCATTTGCTTGCCCCGAATCTGACAGTTCATTCGCTTTTTCCCATATATGTGTTTCAAGCTCAGCTAAAATTTCTTTATGTTCTTTTTTATCTTTTAGCCAATCTGGGAGCGCTTTCTTAACTTCTTTTATATATTCATTTACTAAAGATTCCAAATTTTTTTCATTCATTTTTTAAATCCTCTTTCTTTTACTTCATTTTCAATATTGTGACCACATACATCACAATATCTTAACTCTAAAGTTGTAAGATCGATTTTATTAGCACAATTTGGACAGTATAAATATCGTTCTCGTTTTAAGTTTACGTTTACATCAAATAAGGGTGCTATTGCTTCAGTTAGTTTGGAAAAAAATCCTGATAAGTAATTATATACTTTAATTCCATTGGCTGTGATAAAGTAAAACTTCCGTTTTCGCCCCGTTTTTTCTCTTTCAGACCTTATTATCCCATCATCTTCTAATTTCCTTAATATTGGGTATAATGTACCCTCTTCAATTATCAAAATTTCTTTAGTCTGATCTTGCAAATCTTTTGATATTTGATAACCATGTACCCCTTCATTTTCATAGCGATTAATAATGGATAATATACATAACCCAGAAATACCTCTGTTAATCTCAGATTCAAATTTTGATGCATAATCAAGAAACTCTGGATCAAATCCCTTAATTCGTTTAATCATTCTTTCAACCTTTAATTTTTTCATTTTCTTATAGTATTCATTCAATACTATGCTATATATAATATTGGATTAATAATATTTAAAGCTTTGGATTGTAAATTAAACTCCCAAATTACCATTTCTAACACAAAATTAAATTAATTATTATCATTTTTTTAAAATAGAATGGAATTATCAGATGATTTGCAATCCAAAATTAAAAATCTTATCTCATATTTAAATAATAAAAAAGTGATTGTTGCCTTCTCAGGAGGAGTTGATAGTAGTCTACTTGCATTTCTTTCGAAAAAATATGCTAAGGATACACTTCTTATAACTGAAAAATCAATTCTCTATCCTGATGAAGAAATTCAAGAAGCAAGTGAATTTGCAAAAACTTATCATATCTCTCACATCATTATTGAAAGGAACCCGCTTGAGAACGATAATTTTAAGAAGAATCCCCATAATCGATGTTATATCTGTAAAACAGGCTTATATAAAGATATAATTAAAATTAAAGATGAAAAGAATTTTGATATTGTTCTTGATGGTTCAAATCAAGATGATCTCTCCGATTATAGACCAGGAATGCAAGCTTTAAAAGAATTAGGTATTAGTACCCCATATATTGATTTTAAACTAACAAAACAAGATATAAGAAATATTGCTGAACTCTATAAATTAGAAGTTAAAGCAAAACCTTCTATGGCATGTTATTCATCACGTATTCCTTACAATCAGCCAATTGATGAAAATAAACTATCTATGATAAGAGAAGCTGAAAATTTCTTAAAAAGTAATTTTAATCTAAAACAATTACGAGTTAGATATCATGATGAAAGACTAGCGAGAATTGAGCTTTTACAAGAGGATTTAATACAAATTTTAAATAAAGACAACATAGCAAAAATTAAAACTAAATTGAAAGAGTTAGGCTTTTGTTATATTACGATTGATTTAGAAGGGTTTCGATCCGGTTCATTAAATGAAATTTTATCTTTTACCAATAGAAACTAATTCAATTAATATTACTCTTGGTCCCAGTATTAGATTCTAAATACATTTTTGGTTTGACAGGCGTTGTAGTTTCAAATGAAAGATATTTCAAAGGAAAATATTACCTTTTTTATTCATTTTTTTTCAAATAATTAATAATTTTTTTACGTTTTTCTAACGATCTTAAAGCAGACGCTTCAATTTTTTTTTCCATTATATCCTTTCTTTCAGGGAGTTCCTCTCCAACTTCTTGCTTAATCTTTGTGTAAGCTGATTCTCTAAATCTTGGCAATATTGTTTCTGCTTTCTTATCTTTATATATCATTTTTATTTGTTTTGAATCATCCACATAACCAATTTCTGCGCATTTTACATTGATTTTTGATAAATCTGAAATTATTTCTTTTGTAATAGATTTAGAACAGTAAATTAGTAGAGCATCTAATGAAACACCTAAATAATCAACTCCAACTCTTTCTAGTAAAGCCAAGACTGCTGGATTTACTAATTTTTTTACCTGCTCCTCATAAATTTTAACACCACACCCTGCTTCATAATTGATTTCATATAGATCTCCTCTAAGTCCTCCATTTGTAATATCACACATTGCTCTAATTTCTTCTATATAATTCTTTGAAAGAATTTCTTTACACGCTTCAAGAAATTTAATATTCATCGTTTCGCTTATGATTTCATGATTTCCTGAATATATTGCTGTTGTTGTAATTGTTCCACCCCCTGCCCCTTCTGTCATCAAAATTTTATCCCCTACTTGAATATTCCGTCTAGCTAAAAGATTATCTTTTAAAATACCTACAGCGCTTACTCCACCAACTAAACGATCTCCAATCACCATATCTCCTCCGATTCTTAAAGTAGATCCCGCAGTAATGGGTACACTTACTAACTCTGATATAGTTGATATACCAGCCATAAAATCAAAAAGTTTACCCACATCAGCGTCATCTCCTAGGTGAACATCGACCATAATGGATATTGGTGTTGCACCTTTAACGTATAGATCTCGTAGTGCAGCTCTCGATACGCTTCATGTAAACCCATTACATGAAATTACGTGAAAACCACACACAAATGGAAAGTCGCTCAGCCGACTATGGATGCCTTCCATTTTAGATACTATTATAAGTTCATTTTCAGCTTCAAATCCTTCAATATCAGAAAGTCTTACTGCACCAGCATCATCTAACGAGCTTGGTGATAAAAATGATTTATAATCGGTTTCTGACAATTCTGTTACCAACTTATGAACAAAAAAATCCCCTGCTCCTCGGCAACCGACACCCTGCTTACCGATTGTTACACCTGAATTATGAATCTCTAATAATTCTCTTACAAATCTATTGGATACATATTTTAAATCACTTTTCTTACACTCTTCTAAGATCGTTTTTGCATATTTCTGGGCAGATTGTAAATCAATATCTTTAAAATCAAGATATTCTTTGACCAATCTTTTTATAATAACTTCCTCAGAATTTCCTTTTTTCATTAAATTTCTTGTTAAACCTTCTAGATCACTCAAATTTTTCACTCTTATTGAAAAAGTTCATTATCAAAAAATCTTGATATAATAATAATGTTATAAGTACTCAAAAATCAAAAACTCTTCGATATTAATTTAGAGCCTTCTTAATATTATTAAAAAGATTTTCTAGTGTAAATGGCTTACTTTTAAAGCTAGTTACTCAATAGAAAGAATTGCCTCCTTAATTGTTTGGTCTGTACTAGCAAATCTAACTTTCGGTTTAACCTTAATTGAATTATTAAAAATTTCCTTAGTTGCTTCAATTCCATTTTTACTTAACATTCAGTGATCCATAATAATTCTGTCTGGCTTTTCTGAAAAATTCTTATATATACGAACTGCTTCTTCTCCATTCTTGGCTAATCCAATTACTTCATATCTCCCTAAACTTAATGCTTTCTCATAAAGAAGTCTCAACAACAAGTCATTCTTTACAATAAACACTCTTGCGATATTTAAAAACCCTTAATTCTCGAACCTATATTGTTTTGACAACTATATTAGAAGGCAATCAACCTAAACATTACAAATAATGTTACAAGCTTACTTATTTTATAATTATTTGTTTAGTTTAAATGCAAGAGATAAATCTTACTTCGAATATTTATATTATATTTAAATTATTTTGAAAATTCTACTTAATAGCTTTTAATTCGAAATAATTAGAAATGAAAATTAGAATTACGGCTCCATGTAGGATTCATCTTTCATTAATAGATGAGAATGGATATACTGGTAGGGTAGATGGGGGTATCGGATTAATGTTAGACCGGCCTAATGTTATCTTTGAGGCGTCTAATAATGCTAAGGAATTCAAAATTGAAGCTCACAAATATTATCGTGAGTCTATTGAGGTTATAAATGAGAAAGCTTCGAAGGTTTTCAAAGTATTTAATATTAGTAATAAAAATTTTCATTTTCACCTTAAAAGATATTATCCAAGTCATGTAGGCCTGGGCTCAAAAACTCAACTATCCTTAGCAATTGCTAGTGCTATTATCCTTCTAAAGAAGATTAATAATGTTAAACTAAAGGACTTGACTAAAATTGTAGAACGAGGGGGAACTTCCGGAATTGGATGGCGAGGTTTTGAAAAAGGAGGCTTTATCTTAGATGCAGGTCACGATTTTGGTGAAGGAAAAGAAAAAGAAACTTTTTTACCTTCTTCTGCTTCAAAAAATGCAGAACCTGCTCTTACTCTTTTTAGGCATGATATTCCATCAAATTGGAGATTTATTCTAGTGATACCAAGCGTAGGAAAGGGAGCATATGGAGATGATGAAATTGGCATTTTTCAAAATTATGCTCCTATACCAAAAGAAGAAGTTAATGAAGTTTCTCACCAGATTTTAATGAAAGTTATACCTGGTATAATAAAGCGAGATTTAAAGTGTTTTGGGGAGGGTATAAAAAGGATACAAAACATAGGGTTTAAGAAAATTGAAATAAGCCTTCAACATGATATTGTAAAAGATCTTTTGAATTATTTTGAAAATTATGGCTTAAAAGCTTATGGAATGTCATCCTTTGGACCTAGTGTTATTGGAATAACTGAATCTGAGTCTGAAGCTAATCTATTATTAAAAGAAGTTCAGATTTATCTAAAGGATATTGGAGGTCATATCTATATCTGTAAACCCAATAATTGTGGAGCGAAAATTGAATTTTTAAGTGATGATTAATGTCGAAAAATAATTTTAATGAATTTTTTCCTTCAGATCTTTCTGAAAGAGAAAGAGCTTGCTTCGAAATAGGTATAAAGCTTGGAGCACTCTATCATATTTTATGTGGAATTCCTATATCTTCAAATAAAGATATTATCGCCTCTATTGAAAGAGGGATAGAAGCTTCTATCTCTTGTCAACCTTATGCTAAAAAAGTTAAAATAAATCTTGATAGAAGTAAAATTATTGGAGATAAATCAACTGAATTTGCTTATGATGAAATATCTGGTAAAGTAATTGAAGCTGAAGTTGAGCTTCAATATGAAGCAGTAAATATAATAGCAAAAGTTGAATGGATTGAAGATTTAAAATATCCTCTTATGTATATTGAAAAAATAAGTTAAAGAATTTATCTTAGATTTTGGATATAATTCTCTATAAGTTCCACACTTTTAAGAGCATCCTGATTTTTACCAAATCTTTTTATGGTTTTGATAGTTTCTTCAATCCTCTTCTGGTACTTAGTTATTAAAAACTCTTTTTTCGTTTCAAAAGCAGTTTTCAATCTTGTGGTAAGAATAATCGTTTCTAAAGTCAAATTCTCGGCTCTATTAAAGAATTTGTATGATTCTTTTAATTTGTAGCTTACAAGTCTTCTTAGCATAAATTCTGATAATTTAACTTCTCCAAATTCATCTTTTTTTATAAAATGCAATTCATTAATTAACTCACAAACTATTATTAGCCATGCTTGTTTAATAAAGGGAAATTTTCTCGTATAAGGTTTATTTTCTCTCTTTAAATTATAGTAGTCATAATATTTATTCGGAAAAATTCTAAGCTCTTCAGAAAGAAAATATCCCTTTAATGCAGCTAATGCGTATAAATAGACATTCTCCACAAAGTTAATACAAATAAGACCAGTTTCTTTTAAATTCTTGTAAGTAGTCGTATTAGGATACGGAATTATACTTATGGTCTCCTTATCTTTTATCCTAATTCCCATACATGATGTATTAGGTATTATTTCCTCTTTATTTTTAGAGAAGGTTGTAGCTAAAGTCTCATATAAATATCCTTCTTTAATACCATATTCTAGAAAGTTTGTTGTCATAAGATCCTAAAACTGGAATTGATTTTATTCCTTCTCTAAAGTCTATAATCATTTAGAAATAAAATTTTGTATACTTTATTTAAGTCGTTGTTCGGA
Organism: Promethearchaeota archaeon; assembly: GCA_048939995.1. Classification (GTDB taxonomy): domain Archaea; phylum Asgardarchaeota; class Lokiarchaeia; order Sigyniarchaeales; family SOKP01; genus SOKP01. The sequence continues at coordinate 178,797 of JBHLOY010000006.1, forward strand.
TAATTTGAGATGATCGGTTTCTACTTCTACAAAGGCTTCAAAAATTTCTTTTATACGAGGATTTGAAGATTTTACTGCGGCTTCATTATAAAATTTTATAGCTCGCTCCTCCCTAGAATGCGATTCTTCTAAGTTTGGTGTATATTCAGAAGAACAAGCGTCATATTCGGGAAATTCAACCTTATCCAACCTTAAAATTTTCTTCCATACTGAGGCATGCTCATTTTCTACTTTTGATAAGATTTTAAATAGTTTTTGGCCTTCAAGATCTGGGGTCTTTTTACTTGCGCATTTATAGAAGATGGTGTTTGATATTTCAACTTCTAAAGCTTTTTCTGCATAAAGACGATCCTCTTCATTTAGATCTACATCCCAATCACCTTTATCATCATAATTCTCAGCCTTAACCATATATCTTTTATAAGCTCCACAGAAAGGACAACGGCTGGGGCTTTCCTTTCCAATATAGGCTTCTCCACAGATTTTACAAACAAAAATATTTATTACAGTAATCATTTACACCTCACTTTTTTAAGGTTAATTAAATTCCATTTGATTTAAATTTTGAGAATAATTTCTTTTATATTTTTTAAAGGATTAACTTAGTACTATTAATTTATAGTTATAAACTAGTAAATATAAAAAGAATTATTGTACTTTCATATATAGTTAATTTCAAAAATATCTGTTCTTTGATAGAATGAAAAATGAGAATAATCTGATAACTTTAGGCGTAGATCCGGGAACGCTCAGCTGGGATTTCTTTGGCTTAGAGGGAAATGATATTATATTAGATTCATCAATACCTACTAAAGAATTAATTAAAGATCCTCAAAAGGTAATCTCATTAGTAAAATCTATAGAAAACATAGACTTAATGGTAGCTCCCAGTGGCTTTGGTCTTCCTTTAAAGAATGTATGCGATTTAACCGAGAAGGATATTTTTTTTACTCTGTTAAAGTTTGATAAAGAAGAAAAAAATAAATTGATCGGGTTAGGAGAAGTTTTACGCTTAATCAAATCTGCAAACATTCCTGGCGTAATTGTTCCAGGAGTTAAACATTTACCAACAATTCCACGATATAGGAAAATCAATAAGATTGATATGGGAACAGCAGATAAACTATGTACAGCGGTTACAGGTATTAGAGATCAAATGGAGAGATTTGATATTCCTCCTGAAGGTACTAACTTTATAATGGTTGATATTGGTTATGGGTTTACTGCCGTGTTAGCGATTGAGGATGGTCAAATTATTGATGGCATTGGAGGATCAAATATTATGGGATTTAGAGCATGCGGAAGTCTTGATGGAGAATTAGCGTACTTAATTAAAACTATTAAGAAAAAAAATATTTACAAAGGTGGGGTCTCATATATCGCGGGATACGAAGATCTAAGCTTAGAAGAAATATCTTTATTAGCTAGAAGAGATGAGCAAACTGATGTTGCACTTAATGCCTATCTCTCTAGTGTAAAGAAATCTACGTACGCGATATCATCATCTTTCTCTAGAAAATCTAAGATAAAGGAAGTTCTTATCGCTGGGCGTGGCACAGATTTAAGGAGTTTGAAAGAGAAGATAATTAGAAATCTTAGTGATGTTGCTCCAGTTAAATTAATGAAGTCATATAGTCATTTATCTAAACATGCCGCCCAAGGTGCAGCTTTCATAGCCAATGGATTGTTAGGAGGAAAATTTAAACCGATAATTGATAACTTAAAGATAAAGGAAGCCACTGGTTCAATATTAGATGATATTTATATTCCATTTGATAAAAAGAAATTCATTGAGTGATAAAAATTCGTAAAATACTAATTATAACTGGTATAAACAGTTATCCAATTATAAAGAAAATTGCTCAATCAATAAAGAATTGTGAAATTGAAGTTTATAGAGCTCAAATTTCAGTATCTGCGTTTATATCAGAGGAAATTGTTCGTAAAATACTTAATGAAATCCAAATAACTGACTTTGATTTAATTTTGCTCCCTGGATTTATCCAATGGAATACTACTGCTTTAGAACAAAAATATGAAATCAAAATAAGAAAAGGTCCAGAATTTGCTTCAGATTTAGACATAATATTGAAAAATTTAGACACAATAGATTTATCAAATAAGATTCCCGCTAATAAGCTTATTGAGATTTCTGGCGAGAAAGATTTTCAAGAATACGTAAAAGAGCAATATGAGATTGCTAGAAAGAATATTACTGTTCATACATTTTATATTAATCAAGAAAATTCAGATTTAATGGTGGGTCGTAATTTACCTCCTCCTCTGATTGCCGAAATTGTAAATTGCCCTGAAAAAAGTGATAAAAATATCCTCCAAAAAGTGAAACATTATATAGAATCTGGTGCTGATATAATAGATATTGGATGCGTTTCAAATAAACCAAATCCTAGTAGGATAAAACAAATAATTAAACTTATCAGAAAAAACTTCAACGTATTAATAAGTATTGATTCAATGGTAAAGAATGAGATTTTTGCAGCAGTTGAAGAGGGTGTTGATATGATTCTTAGTCTTGACGCTGGAAATTATAAGCAATGCCTTAGTCTGCCGAAAGATATCCCAATAGTGATCCTACCCACAAACATTAACGCAGCTTGCTTTCCAAAAGATCCAGTCACAAGAGTGAAAAAGTTATTCGAACTTACAGATAACCTTAAAAGTAATGGTTTCAGTAAGCTTATCGCAGATCCTCTACTAGAAACACCTATTTCTCCTGGAATTTGCCCCTCTTTAGAGACATATTTTTGCTATAAAAAGAAGGTAGCTGAAGAAAATTACAAGAAATTTGAACTCCCAATGTTCTTTGGCATTTCAAACGTTGTAGAATTGATGGATGTCGATTCAGTGGGAATTAATGGCCTCTTAGCTAGCATTGCGATTGAACTGGATGTAGGAATAGTTTTTACAGTTGAACATAGCAGTAAACTTATGGGAGGTGTAAAAGAATTGAAGGATTCAATCAAATTAAATTATCTTGCAAAGTCTAAAAAAACCCCACCAATAAATTTAGGTCTTGAAATTTTCAGGGCAAAAAAGAAAAAGTCTCAAAAATCACCCATTATCGATGAAAAGAACGCAATTATTCTAGAAGGCCAAAACCAAGATTATGTCCCTGATAAGAAAGGATATTTTAGAATCTATATTAATCATTATTCAAAGAAATTATATGTAATGTTCTATACATGTGAGCATAAACTACTTTATACTTTCATAGGGGAAAATGGAGAAACTATATGCAAACGAATAATTCAAACTAATTTAACAAGTAATATTTATCATCTAAATTATCTTGGGAGAGAACTAAATAAAGCAGAATTATGCTTAAATTCTGGAAAAGCTTATATTCAAGATGAATGATTGCTGCATTATATTGTAGATAATTTTTCTTTCTGATTGCTTAGGTTTTGAATTTTTAATAAATTAGCTAAACCAGACAGTTTTAAATTAGAGAGACTCATATTACTAAACATATCCAAAAATTAATATTTATCATTTAAAATTGGTTAATTATGATTCCAAAAAGAATGGATGTTTTCTTAAAAGAAAATCTACCTGAAGCGACCCTTAAAACTCGACTCAAAAAGGAAGATGGAAAATGTTATCTAGAATTCAGTAATCTAGATGTCCACCTTCTTTCACGTTTAGGAATCATCGCTGACAAAGTTGGTCCTAAACTTGTAAGCTGTATGTGGGATGAAGAATCCTCCTTGGAAATTGGTGGTTATTTAGTAGTTGATTCTCTTTCAATGGGTATCCCTTCAATGGGTGGAATAAGAATGCTTCAAGATATAACACCTTCAGATATCTATAACTTGGCTCGTGGTATGACTCTTAAAAATGCCGCTGCCAACCTTCCATACGGAGGTGGCAAATCTGGTATAGTTGCTGAAAGAGAGATATCCCAACAAACACATGATAAAATAATCAAGGGGTTTGCTAGCCTAATTCGGCGGTATAAAAGCATATATGTCCCAGGACCCGATGTAGGTACCAATGATTCTGATATGAAGGCTATAGCTATTGAAAACGGATTAGATAGTGCAGTATCAAAACCAGCAGATATGGGAGGGAATCGTATTGATGAACTTGGAGCAGCAGCAGGAGGTGTAATAACTGCTCTACAAACATTGTTAGAAATAATGCCAAGGTTACGTGTGCTTCCTCAGTTCGCGAATTTAGAAATTCCAAAATTGGAAAAACTCACAGTTTTGATTCAAGGGTTTGGAGCGGTAGGTGCTCATGCTTCGCGCATACTGAAAGAAAGAATACCATTAGCCAAGATTATTGGAATTAGTGATCTAGAAGGATATCTATATAATGAATCAGGTTTACCAATCGAAGAACTTTTTAACTTATGGAAAGAAAAAGGGCTTGTCACCAATAAATATTTTGAAAATGAGATTCTATCTGAAGGATATAAACACCCAACAAAATTCTCTACAAATCCAAACAATTTATTACTCGAAAATGCTTTTTGCTTAATACCTGCTACCCCTATATTTAATTACCTTGGCGTATGGCAATCAGAAAATCCTTCAATGTTAGTAGAGAGAATGGGAAACTGGGCAGTAATTGTTGAGGGCGCAAATACTTATTCTCCAGATCCGAATAGAAAAGCTGCGAGGATACGTATGGAACAAATCGTATATCGAGAGAAAGGTGTTATGATAGCAAATGACTATTTAGTAAACTCTGGTGGAGTAATCTTTGCAGCCCAAGAACATGCAATCAAAACTCCAGATCATCTTCAAATACCTGAAAAATATCTTGGAAACCGTGAAGCCGTAGATCAGTGGTTATTGGATCATGAAAATGAATTTGCAGAATTATCTAAGAATCGTCTAATCGCTGGTGAGTCCTACAGAAAGGATGTAATTAGCGATAATATGATTGAATTAGTAGATTTATTATCAAATAGTCCAGATATGCTTCCCTGTGTCGCTGCAGAAAGAATTAGCATTCAAAGATTGACAGCAAAAGAAAGAAAACGAATGGCTAAAGATATCATGGTACCAATACCGACTATTGAGGTGGGGTGTAGTATTCAAGAGGCAGCTGCTTTAATGATTGAAAAAAACAGTGGAATAATTGCTGTTATTTCTAAGAGTAAACTGGTTGGGGTTGTTACAGACTGGGATATTACAAAATCTACAGCAGAAGGAATGCACAATATATCACTTGAGAAAATTATGACCAAAGACGTTATCAGTGCCTTGCCCGAATTCACAATTTTGGATATTATTCGAGAACTAGAGCAATATCAAATATCTGCAATGCCCGTTGTTAAAGACGGCGAAGTTTTGGGGAAAGTTAGTTCAGACTTAATAGCACAGCGTTACTTTTTAAATTATTTACAAGATCGCGAACTTTAGAAGTAGTTTATGATATTATATAATGTGTCTCTCTGAGCTGGTTTTTTTCCAGCATCTTTTATGATTTTAATAATTTCTTCTGCAGATAGATACTCTCCAAATTCAGCACCGGCACTTTTAGAAATATTTTCTTCCATTAAAGTTCCCGAAAAATCATTTACTCCATAATTAAGAGATACTTGTGCAAATTTTGGCCCTAACTTGACCCATGAACACTGGATGTTATCAATATAATTATTAAAAAATATCCTTGCAACACTGAATAACTTTAAGTCTGCCATTCCATAACTTGGTTTCAATGGAAAATCTTTTAATCTTGACAATAAGGGTTTTTCTTTGACAAAAGGTAAGGGAACAAATTCAGTAAAACCATGAGTCTCTTGTTGGATATTCCTAATTATTTCTAAATGGGCGATCCTATCTTCTAAATCCTCAATATGACCATACATCATCGTCGATGTTGTTGGGATCCCTACCTTATGAGCTGTAGATATCACCTCTACCCATTTAGAGGTATTCAGTTTGTTTGGGCATATGATTTTTCTTATTTCGTCCACTAAAATTTCTGCTGCGGTGCCAGGAATAGAATCTAATCCACTGGCTTTTAAGTATTTCAAAGTATTTTCAATTGAATTCCCAGATAATTTTGAGATATAATATATCTCTTGAGGGGAGAATGCATGTATGTGCATTTTGGGATTTACATCTTTTACAGCTTTTAATAAATCTAAATAATAATCGAATTTTAACTTAGGGTGTATACCTCCTTGAATACAAACTTCAGAGCAATTATTATTATTCGCTTCTTTCACTTTTTCTTTTATCTCTTCAATACTTAATAAAAAACCTTCTTTACTGGTGATAGGAACACTGAATGTACAAAATTTACAACCTTGATGACAAATGTTTGTAAAATTTATATTTCGATTTATAACAAATGTCACAATATCTCGTCTCTTCTCAAAACAAATAGTGTCTGCTGTATTTTGAAGCGCAATAAACTCTTTTCCACTCACTTTTAAAAGTTGTAATGCTTCCTGTGGGGAGATTTCCTCAGAATCAAGAGCTTTCTCTAATATCAATTTGATATCAGGTCTAATTTGATTGTATATCTGCAACATCTAAATTTATATTATCTACAATTTTTTTAATACTTACTGGGCAGGATTCGGAATTTTTTATATATTTAGGATAAATAGCAAGTCTTTCTTTCAATTCGTAGCCTAATGAGCTGCATATAGTTCTTAACTTATCAATTTTAGGCCAAGGCTGATCTGGATTAATATAATCAATGCTAAATGGAGATAATCCCCCAAAATCATCAATCCCTAATTCAATTGCATCTTTTTCATAACCTTGAATCAAATTGGGTGGAACTTGTATCGCAATTTCATTTTTAAATATTAATTTAGCTATACCAGCTGTTCTTAAGGTTTCTGTTATAGATATTGGTTGTTTTGGATGATATTGAATCTCTTTTTTTACCACAAAATTCTGTATTATAACTTCTTGAATATGCCCGTATTCATCATGTATATCTTTAATTAAAAGGAGGTCATTAATTCTATCTCTGAGGCTCTCACCAATACCTAACAATAAACCAGTAGTAAATGGAATTTTCAATTTACCAGCATTCTTTATATGTTCGATTCTTTTATCTGGTAGCTTTCCGGGAGAAAATTCATGAACTGCTCCCTTCTTGAACAGTTTACTACTACTGCTTTCAAGCATGAGACCCATACTTGCATTAGAATTCTTCAATCTCCGCAATTCTTCAAATGTGAGCACTCCGATATTCGTATGAGGCAATAGATTATAATTTAAAAGATATGAGCAAGTTTTAATAACAAATTCTATATAATCATTACATTTTCTACTTTCTAATTCTTTTTTAACCTCATAGAAGCTATCTGGTCTTTCTCCAGACATTAATAATGCTTCCTTACAATCAAACTCAATTGCCTTTTGAATTAAACCATTCATTTGATCACTTTCTAAAAGAGTAGTATTATCAAATCCATCTAATTTAGGAACCTTATAATGATAATAACAATACCTACATTGATTTTGACAGTAATTTGATAACGATAGAGTGAAGTTTTTTGAATAAGTAATAATATTTTGCTTCTCAGTGGGTAATGAAGTTTTAATCTTTCTCACTAATTTTTTGATCTTTTGGATTGATAAATTTTTATAGGAATTAATATAATCACTCATTTTACCTTCTCTTATAGTTTAAAATAATATAATTCTCCCTTTGCTTAACATTAATGAGTTTAAACCTAGGTGCTTCAATCATTTTGTTGAAACCTTCGCCCTCAGCTAAAGATATGGAATCTTTTCCCCCTATTATCCATGGTGCAACAAATATTCTTAGCTCATCTACTAAATCTTCTTTAAGGAAGCTCCAATTTAGATTTCCTCCTCCTTCCAAAAGAATAGTTCTTATACCTAATTCATGTAATTTTTCCATTAGTATCTTAAGATCGACCCGTTCCTTATTTCCACTTTTGATAATATTGACATTTCTAGCTTTAAAGCGGTTAACTCTGTTCTCAGAAACGTTTTCTGTAGTACATATTATTGTAGGATAAATTTCTGGCTCGAAATTAATTATTTGTGAATCAATAGGTATAGACAAATTGCTATCAATTACAATACGATAATAACCTTTATGTTGATAGAATTTAATATGAAGTTTAGGGTTATCCTTAAATATTGTGTTTTTGCCAACCATGATAGCATCTACTTGAGTCCTAATTTTATGAATTTCTTTCCAATCCTCCTCATCTGATAATTCAGAATCCCCTATTTTTGATGAAATCTTCCCATCAATCGTCATGGCGGCACTTAAAATAATATACGGTCTTTTAACTTTTTTCATGAACAAGTTTACCTCTAATATACGTCTTTTTGATGTTGGATGCGTTTGTTCTTCCAAGAATCAAAGCATAAAAGCTCTCAATATCTAAACTCGATGTATAATAATTTGGATTATTTAAATCAATCATGAAAAAATCTGCATGCTTTCCCTCATCAATAGATCCTACATAACTTTGGATATTAAACATTTTAGCTGGATTAATTGTAATCATCTTCAACAAATCTTTCGCTGTAATATATGTGTTATTGTTAAAAATTCTTAAAATACGATATAAATATCGCAATTCTTCAAATAAATCTAGATTATTTGCCATTATATTATCTGTTCCAATTGCTATAGGTATTCTTAAATCCACTATTTTGTTAATTGGAGGAAATCCTACTCCAAAATATCCATTACAACATGGACATAGTACTAAGGATTTTCCTCTTTCCTTTATTAATTTTAAATCATTTTCATTAAAATGAGTACCATGAATAAAAATATCAACAACATTGTCATCAAAAATTTGACTTATTAAATCAGGATTTCTTTTCAATTCAGCTACATGACACGCAATTATCTTTCCAAATCTTTTTTTATAGTCAATTAATTTTTCTTTAGCTTCCAGAGATATATTGTTATAACTTGGTAAACCGATTCCTCCTGCAGCCTCAAATATTAATTTAATTTCTTTCTCTTCAACATATCTTCCCAAGGAAATATATTTAATATCAGAATAGTTTTTTAGAGTTTCAGATAAAATATTAAGACCTTGAAGTCCACCTTCTCTAAAGTCAATAAAAAATGTAATACCGTTTGAAAGCATTTCATCCACAGCTTTCTTTATTCCCTTTGCGACTAATTCTCGTGGAACTTGGTTTAATAGTAAATGCTTAATCCCTTTAGGAGGAGCAACTACTTCTTTTAAAGGTTTATTAAACCCTTGTTCTTTAGCAAAACTATCTCCTATATGAACATGAGAGTTAATTAATCCAGGTATTATCAACAACTTTGACTTATTCTCTAGAAATTCAAATATATCTCCGATGTCATTATATGAAATGGCTCTAAAGTTACCATCCTCATCAAATTTAATTTTAATATCTTTTTTAAGTTCCAGATTATCACCAATTAAACCATAATCACTAAAAATATCTATATTACTCATGAAATAGTTTTACCTTATATCAAAAAATAATTTAATTGAATATTAATTATTAGAATTGGTAGACGCAAATAAATTTCGGTGATTTTTAATCAATCAATTTAAAAAGGACTTACAAGACTCAATTTCTACAGTAAACATTCCTATTGATAAAGTTGGAATTGTTGGAGTAGAAAAGAAAGTTGATATTATTCAAGAAAATAAACGATTCTCATTTTATCCCAAAATCTCAGCATTAATTTCATTACCAAGTCATAAAAGAGGTATTCATATGTCTCGTACCTCTGAAACTATTGAAGAAATCATAAATGAGGTAATTTTTAAACCAACTCCTTCTGTTGAAGTTGTAGGAGATAGAATTGCTCGAGAACTATTAGAGAAGCACCCTTATACAGAGAAAGTTGAAGTAAAATTAGAAGGAAAAATAATTGTCCAAGTAAAGGATAATGAACAAAGAACCATCCAAAAAGCTTATAATATCGTTTCTTTTGTTAAAGCTAGGAAGAATGATAAAGAGGAAATAGACTTTAGCTATTATATTGGGGCTAATGCTGTTGGAATGACGGTTTGTCCATGTGCCAAGGAAATGAGTCAAGAATACGCTGAAGAAATTATAAAAAATAGAAATGATATTAATCTTCCTACAGAAGTTATTCAAAAACTTCTTAATATTTTGCCATTTAGCTCCCATAATCAAAGATCAACTGGAACTATCATAGTACAAATAAAAGATCTAAATAATCATAGAATTGATGTATTAGATATTATTGATATCATTGAAGATTCAATGAGTGGAAAGATGCAATCTGTTTTGAAAAGACCAGAAGAGGCTAAACTTGTCAGAAGCGCTCATTTGAAACCATTATTCGCAGAAGATGTAGTAAGAGAAATGGCAAAAAATTTCATATTAAGAGATTTTCCTAATCTAGATGATAATTTTAAAGTAATATTTAAAATTGAAAGCTATGAATCAATTCATCCCCATAATGTTTATGCGGAATTAAAAACTACTATAGGAGAATTAAAAAAACAAGTAGATATTCAAGATTAACTCTTTTTTAGTATTTAGGTAGCAATTCCCTTTTGATTTAAACTTTATAATTAATTTTTTTTCCTTAGAAAGTGTGAATAGATAATTAAATAATTCTTTACGCTAATTATTCTAGGATTTCTTCTATAGGTAGATGATATAGGAGCACTACACCTTGAACAGAGATTGGATGTTTGCATCCAATCTTTAAATTCATCCGCATGTGCGGGATATCTGCAGTTTGGGCATATTACTATCCCTCTCCCTCTATCATCCGGAAGTTTTGGTAATTTAAAACAAAAAATACATTTAAAATCTTCTACTGAGAGATATGATGCTTTTGGCTTATATCTCGATAAATCACGAGCTTTAACTCTTTTAGTTTGAGTACTCGTTTTTGTCTTAGTTCTAGTTGTTTTTCTAACGGTTGTTGGTGTTCTTCTTATAGTTGTACGTGTAGTAGTTCTAGTTAAGGGATTAGGTCTGGATGATGTATTTCGCCTTCTAGATGAATTTAAAGTGGATGGAGAAGTTAATGAATTCAGTTGTCTCGTACGTTGTGTGATATATTCACGAGTTAATGTTGGTAAGGATTGTTTCGAACCAACAAATCCAAAAATAATAAGTATTAATAAGGTTGTAATAAGTAGTATCAAAAGATTAAGGTTTAAAGAAAAATGAAGCGGGATTAGGAGAGAATTATAAAAAACATTAACCGAATAAAAACCTATCCAATATATTATAATAAAAAGAAGAACTATGAAAGCTAAGATATAACCTAATCTTCTCGCATTTATTGATTTTGTACCAAAATATATTACATTAAATTTCTTAAAACAACGATAGAGTGAATAAGAACCGTACAATACATATGGAAATCCAAAAATAATACTCCACCAACTAAAATATAAACTTGAACCCTCAATTAAGTTTTCACCTAACACGCCAGTAAAGTAGCCCCAGATAGAATAAAAAATCCCAATAAATAATGGAATAATTACAAAAAATGCAGTATTGTGGGGAGAATTAAATTCTCTATGACGTTTTACATTTTCTAAAATCTTAAACGTAATAATGATCCATAAACCAATCAGTGGCCAACTAAAAAAAATATTTAAAGAGAAGGTGATAAGGAAACCATGGATTATCCCGATTATTAAAAATATAATAACTACAATTAATAAAAACTTATTTTTAACCACAGTTTAACAATCACCAATTATAAAATAAATCATTATTCATCATATTCTAAATAAACCGGGTTCCCTTGAATTATTGGATTCATAAACTCCAAAATTTCAGGGAGCATCCTAATATCCAATGAGCCTTTAATACCATACACTAATGGATACCACGTTTTTGTTTTCAAATCAGCATGGTAAATCTCAAAACCAGCTGATGTTCCATCAATAAGGTATGGGTCAATAACCAGTGCTACAGCTTTATCCCAAAGGGTTTGATATCTCGATTGAGTACCAATATCCTCATTACTCATAAAACAACCATAAGATGGATGACTGTGTGCCCATCCACAAATAAATAACTTCTCTTTTTTAATATCTCGAAATGCTCTTGCATAATTCTTATAATCTTTTATTTCAGCATACACAGCTGTTCCATGCCCCATCGGATAATAATCTTCAATATGTAAAATGCTTTTTTGATTGTCTAATTTACCTGCAAGTAATCCTATTACTTCTACCCAATTCTTTCTTGGAATTTTTGAATTGGCATATTTAAGTGCATGGCTTGCCACCTTTAATATTGCTTTAACTGAAATGTATACTTCTGCTTCGAGGTCATTCACAGGAATAACTTTTGGTGCTTCTTTCGTTATTACTTCGATAGGTGTTTCAGTAGTTGAATGTTTTATAGATTGTTTCCCAAGTGTACTTTTAGACATCATATTACTAATTTCATTTACTAATTCTTTTTCTTCTAATTTCAATTCTTCATAGATTTCATTAAGTAACTCTTTTTTAATTATTTCCTTAATTTTACCCTTTATTTCTTCTTTGATAGATTCTCTGTTCAAGTTTTTTTCACTCATTTTACTGTTCACCATTTCCTATTAGCATACTTTTTCACTAAATTTGTAACTTTTTTCTCAAAAAATTTTGGATCTTTCATCATTTCGATAGCTGCTTTTTTATTAAAAACGTCTGTTGGATTTACAAATTTGCCTCGTGTATTTAACATAGCAATTATTGCCTGAACGACCGTAACAGCTGTTTTCGAAGGACTCCATCCACCTTTTTGACCAATTAGCGAGGGATCTACCAACGCTAAGCAAATATTCCTCTGACCTTTATATTCATTTGGTTTTGGCCAAAAATTTGGGTGCCAAATAGGAGTATGCATTCTTACGAAAGGTGGTTGTTTTGGATATTGAGCAGGGAATTTCATTTCTAATTTAAAAAGGCCACCTGAATAGGCAGTACCTTTAGGACCTTTAATTGTTATTGCTAAGTGATCAATACTTTTTTTTTTAGGATTAAATGGAACTAACTGCACAAGATTCCCCTCTTTAAGCATCTTTTTTAATCCTGCAAAATCTCGGGAAATACGACTACTTCTTATACTCATATTCTCAATCCTTTTAGTTTCTTTAATTTCATATTAATAATTTTCTCTTTTATAAGTATCTATTTCTATAAATGTTATAAAAAATACAATTTAATTATGAACTTATTTTAATTTTAGAGTAACATAAATTTCTCCGCCCTTAAATCCTGCAACAGTAATAAATTCATAATTTCTTAAACCATTTTCAATTGGATTCTTTTCTAAATCTATCACTTTGATATCATTAAAATCCAATAAAGTTAGTATAGGTTCAAAATCACTTTCCAATTCAAATCCGTTTTTCTGTAATGTTTTAATTATATTTAAGCATGGTGATTGAGTTTTCATTCTTATTGACACTCGTCGAACGTTTTTACCACATTGAGAACATTCTAGATTCCTTGGTTTTTCAATATGGTAGAATTTCATTGTCATTGCATTAAATATCACATAATTCTTAATTGGTTCTCCTAATCCTTTATGACCTTTATTCCAATGAAGGATCTTTACAGCTTCATGAGATTGTAAAGCAGAAATAACTGCATTTATAGTTATTATCCCAGGATCATGTCTATCAAGAATTTTCACTATATCATCTTCAGTAAATTCGGGTAAGAAATCATGTTTAATTACTAATTCATTTGCAACCTTTTGAATAAACTTTATCTCATTTAGATCTTTTGGATTTGGATCTCTATCAAATTTTTCTTTAAAGGCCATGTCTCCCTTAAAAACGCAATGAATTCTCTTTCGAGGTATTCCAACTACAGTACATGCTGCCATCTCATCGCTTTCTCCAATAGGTAAAGGATTACATTCATAACAAGCATTCTGATATGGGAAGATTGTATATATATGACCATGATAGCCAGATACTCCACCATCTACCAAGGGTTTTCTAAATCTTATACATTGAGCATTTAAGTTTAAGCGTGCATTCATTGAATCAAGACCTCCAATAACAACATCAGCCATTTGATAAACTAAAGGATCTAATCGCTCAAGTGAAGTGTGATATCCCTTAACAATTATATTAGGATTTATTTCTGTTAATTTTTTAGCAGCTGCAATTGCTTTTGGTGCTCCAATCTTTACCCCTGTAAAAAGGATTTGTCGGTTTAAGTTGGAATGCTCTATGATATCTAAATCCACTAGATCTAGATGACCGACACCCAACATAGCTAAGTTCTTAGCAATTTCACACCCTAAGCCTCCTACACCCGCAATTAGTATTCTTGAGTTCTTTACTAATTTCTGAGACCATCCTTCAAGTCGAAATTGGCGATCATACAAACCTCTTTCTTCAGCTGACATATTTTTGTCAAAAAACTCTGATTTTTTATCCATTAATATCACCTTTAATAAATAAAAGAAAAAAAGGGGCTAATTGCCCTTAATTTATATTTTATGAAGAAAAATATAAAAATTTACCCGGCAGTACTTGCTGGGATTAAAAGAATATCGTCACCATCACTTAGATTATAGTCTCCTAATTGACTGTCTTCTTCCATAGTTACACCACCAGATGATAAATGAAATTCATCAGGATCAAGTCCGAATAGATTACCTAAGGTTTGTTTGACATCATTTACACGATTAGCATCATTCACGGTTAACTTTTCCTTCTTTTCACCAGGTCCGATAGTTGACATAAAGTATAAAGTTAATTTTTTTCCTGTCGCAGGGGTTTTGGATATTGGTGTTTTAGATTTAACCGGTTCTAAATCTTCATCAAAATCATCTTTAAAACTCATTTATATCACTCCTTTTTTATTTTTTTAATTGGTTTATTTTTTTTATTTAACTTAATAAAATTGCATTAAAATGATATTATAAAACCAATTGGAATGATTTTGAATTTTTTTTATCATCTTCTTAAGAAAAAATAGGATTAAGTTAGTATCCTTTTAAGATATATCTATAAATTAAATGAATCTCTAATAATATATATAAGCTTGAAAAGATCGTTTTAGAAAGAAGATTTGATTGTAAAAATCAAAACTAAAAACAAAATTAAAATTAAACTTCATGAATTCTCCAGATAATGTTGATTCCATTGTTCTCGAGTTAGTAAAAGAATATCTAAATAAGAAGGTCTTCTTTTCATTAGAAGATATTATTACTTTTATTAATTATAGATCAAGAGCTTATCCCTACTTAAATAGAAATATGATAGAGAAAATATTAAAAAAACTAATCAAAAAACGAATATTGATTCCTGGAACAAAATTAATGAAGAATAATATTATTGAACATCCTATAAGAAATGAAATATACAATTATATTAAGACAAATCCATCAAATATTAATGAGATCATGAAAGCTATAAATATTGGAGGTAATCAAACTCTATGGCATTTATCATGCTTAGAAAAATTCCAATTTACACGATCAAGAAAGATTGATAATCAACGAATTGTTTTTGAATATGATTCAAATCCTGAATTAGATGAACTTTATTATTATCTTAACCAAGATATCGTAAAGGAAATAATTGAATTGATGAAGATTGAAAATAAAAAATTGAAGTTGACAAAAATCGCAAACGACTTGAAAAAGAACTATAACACAGTTAAAAAATACCTTAAGATTTTAACTAATTTAAAAATAATAAAAGCTGAGAAGGAAAATAAAAGAGTCTTATTTAAAATAGATTTAGAAGAATACCGTAATATTATCAAATTAATAAATAAATCAGAATGAAATTTCAAATTTATACCAATTGAATTTAAATTTAAAATAATCAATTAGAAATTTAGAAAATAGTAAAAGAAAAAACTATGATAAAAAGAACTAGAGTTTTAAGTATTATTGCTCTTTATACTATTGTCATACTAATTTATATAATGCTTTTGTGGTTAAAAATAGAATATTTCCCTTTTTATCTTTTTTTTACTATTGGTAGTGTAGCAGCATTATCTACAGGTACTTTTTATATTATAAAAAAATCTAAATTTATCCCTAAAAAAAGGATAACAAGGCCTAAATATATTTCTAAGCAAAAATCGTTAAACAAGAATGATAAAAATACACTTGTTGAGGATTATTTTGATGCAATGCCATTAATCGATAAATATGCAAATTCAATAGAATCATATAATGAAATACCTTCAATGGATGATTACATCTTCTCAGTTTTTAAGTCAGAAGAATTGGAGAAAATTAATTGTTTAAATCTTTCTAAAATGGATAAAATCTTTTTCTTAAGGGAAATGCTGTATTTTTCTCCACAAGAAAGATCACAACTAATAGATGATATGTTGGAAAGTAAAGATAATCCTGATGAACAAATTATTTTCACTCCACCTAAAATAAATATTGGCATGCAAGATAGAATAAGAGTCTATGCAAGATCCTTAATAGAACCTGGTGAAAAAACTAAAATAATTATTATTGAGACTTCTGAATTTGTAAATGAAATTAAGGAGAAGCTTGGAGTTCTATTTAATTACAATATTGATAATTTTGTACTATCATCTGGAGGTATAATATTACAGGAGAATATAAAAATAGTTGACTATAACTTAGATGATGATGATGAGATAGCTCTAATTCCTTCTAGAAAAGAAAAAAAATGATAATTTGACTTTCAATTAACCCTCTATTTATAGAATGCTATAACTCTAACCCGCAGTACTTGCTGGAATCAATAAAATATCATCTCCCTCAGCTACATTATATTCCCCTAATGCGGCATCCTCTTCCATAGTGACTCCTCCAGAAGATAAATGAAAATCAGCAGGATCTAGACCAAATAAATTTGCTACGGTCTTCTTTATTTCTCCTACTTTATTTCCTGTATAAACTAAAAGCTTTTGCTTTTTCTCTCCGGGGCCTATAGTAGATAAAAAGAATACTGAAATCTTTTTTCCTTCAACAATTGGTTTTACGGCGGGAGTTTTGGTTTTAACTTCTTCCGTTGGGGTTTTTGTAGAAGGTTCGTCTAAATCTTCGTCTAAATCTTCATCAAAATCTTCATCAAATTCTTCATCAAAACCCATGATTTATCACCTAAATACAGATAATTAAAATAAATTAAACTTTATTCTCAATATATTGTATATAAATAATAATTCTCTTATTATATAAATAAATCATAACTTCTACTATTTGGGTACAAAAAGTTTAGAAATATTGCCCATTTATCTATTTAAGAAATAGTATTTATTAACTTACAATGAAAGAAAATAAAATACCTAAATATCAAATTCGAGAAAAAACACCGGAAGAAGCTTTAGAAATTGTTCCAGATACAAAATTATTAAAACAAATAAAACAAGAAAGAATAAAGCTAAAGAATGAAAAAGTTGAGTGGGAGAAATTAGTTGAAAAACTTGAAGGTTATAAAGATAACATAAAAGATCTTGAAAAGAAAAGAAAGGAAAAGGAACTTGAAGTCAGAGATCTTTTAGATCAACATGAAAATTTACAAAATCAATTACAAAAAATGAAAAATGAAATAAAACAACATAAAAATGATTTAAAGTTAAAAGAAAGAGAATTAGACCGAAAGAATGCTGAATTAAGTAATTTAAAAGCGGAATTAGAAAGAGATAAAGATGATTTCAGAAAGGAAAAAGAAAGAACAGACGCTCGCATTAAACAAATTAAAACTAAAATACCTGGAATGGAAAGACGGGAGGAGGCATTAGAGAGGACCATTGAAAAATTAGAGAATGAATTACTTGGTTTGAGAAATGAAATAAAAACATTAACCAGAGAAAGAGAGAATTTAAAAAAAGAAATATCTGAAATGAAAAGAGAAATAACGGATGAAAAAAATAGGATTAATGATGACAGAAGAAAATTAAATGATGAAAAAGAAAAACTTCGCTACAAAAGAAAAGATCTAAAAGATAAAAGTCGTGAAATAGAAAAGAAAAAATCCGATTTAGAAAAGTTTAGAGATAAAACTGAAAATGATGTAAAAAATTTGGAACGCAAGAAACGAGAACATGAAGCAAGATTAAATGAGTTAAATAAAAAAGTCCCAAAAGCAGAAAACACTTACTTTTCATTAGAACGTAAGATTCGTGAATTGGAGGATAAATATAAAAGATTAAATAATGATCTGAAGCAATTAGAAAAAGAAAAATCAAATCTTACCAATGAAAAGGATATGATTCGAAGAGAAAGGGAAAAGTTAGAAAGGGATAAAGAGAGATTTCTTCGAGAAA
This sequence comes from Promethearchaeota archaeon, assembly GCA_048939995.1. Lineage (GTDB taxonomy): Archaea > Asgardarchaeota > Lokiarchaeia > Sigyniarchaeales > SOKP01 > SOKP01. The sequence continues at coordinate 196,993 of JBHLOY010000006.1, forward strand.
AAAAGGAATTTGAGATTGAATTACGAAAAATTAAAGAGATACCAAAGTATAAAATAAAATCAAAAACTCCTTCAAAATATTAATTATTTCATTTCGGGAAACTTATGAAAATTCCAAAAGGAATTGAAGGAGACTATATTGAAACAAAAAATAATAATCTTTTTTTTGATGTAAAAGGAATTTATCATCCTCATGATCGAAAAATATGCTTTATTCGGTTTTATCCCAGTTCTGATGGTGACCGCATCAAAAGCGGAAAAAAATATAAAAAAGTTTATGATTTGAATGAAAGATACTCATTTTTAAGAGAAAACTATCCAAAATATCTCTTTTTTTCTAAGCAGTTTGACATCATGCTTCAAGGCGTTAGAAATGAGGAAATAAAAAGAATTTATACTCCACTTGAATACTATCAAGCACTAAATCAGAGATCCACAACAAATCACCTTGAAAGCTGTTCAAAAGAATTGTGTAAATTGTTTATTGAAAAAGGAGACTTTCCAAAGAATTCAATTGGTATAACAGGTTCTCAAATGATTGGACTATGTAAAGAACATTCTGATATTGATTTAATAATATATGGAACTGAAATAAGTCGCAATTTTCAGGAAAAACTAGCAACTATTTTAAGTACTAGTAAGTACTGTAGGAAATTCTCTCAGCAAGAATATCTCACTCATTATGAGTGGAGAGTAGGAGGTTCAAATATACCATTTGATAAGTTTTTAAAATATGAAAGACGAAAATTGCATCAGGGTATGTATAAGGGATTTGAATTCTTTATTAGATACCTTAAAAGTCCTAGTGATTGGAAAGGAACCTATTATGATTTTTTATATAAGAATATGGGTAGAATAGAACTTGAAGCAAAAATTGTTGATGATGCGAATGGGATTTTTACACCTTGTTCATATAAAATAAAGCTATTAAAAATTAATAAAACTGATATAGACGAAATTAATCAAGATCAAATTAATGAAGTATCTTCTTACAGAGGAAGATTCTGTGAGCAAGCTATTAAAGGAGAGATAGTTCTAGTCACAGGTAAATTGGAAAAGGTCATTTTTAGAAGGAACAAAGAATATTATAGAGTCTTACTGACGGATCAGTCACAAGATACAATGATTTTAAAATAGACTCAATTTATATTATTCTAAAAAAATAAGAAGAATCAATAATTAAAATTTATAGAACTAATAAAAAAAAAATATGATTGAAAGATATTCACGGTTTGTAAAATTAGACCCAGGTGATGCTGATGCTTGGATTAATTTAGGTGATGCATATTATAATGATAATAACTTTGATAAAGCAATAGAATGCTATCAAAAGGCATTGGAGTTAAATCCTTATTTTTTTGAAGTTTTAAATAATATTGGTTTGGCTTTTTCAATGAAAGGAGAACCTGAAAGTGCTATTTTCTATTATAAAAAAGCACTTGAATTAGAACCTAATGATGCAATTATCTATTATAATATCGGATTTGCTTATGAGGATCTAGATAATTATCAAACCGCTTTGGAGTATTATATGAAAGCTTTAGAATTTGAACCAAGTAATACAGATGTGTGGAATAATATTGCATTGATTTATCGCAAACAGGAACAAAACGATAAGGCAATAAATTGTTACAAAAAAGCTATTAAAATCAATCCTGATGACGCTTTATTATACAATAATCTTGCTACAATATATTATGACATGAATGATTATGACTCAGCAATAAAATACTATAAGAAGGCATTGGAATTAGAACCCAATAATGCAGATTTATACTGTGAACTAGCAGATATCGCATATGAATTAAATGATTATGATTTAGCAATAAATTATTATAAAAAAGCAGTTGAGATTGATCCATCATTTCTTGAAGCTTGGAATGATTTAGGGTTGTCTTATAATCTTAAAAAAAAATATAACCAAGCAATTACATGTTTTAAAAGGGCATTAGAAATCACTCATGATGAACCTATTTTATTTGAAAATTTAGGGTTTAGCTATCACGCATTACAAGATTATGATGAAGCAATAAATTATTATCAAAAGACTTTGGATAAAGAGCCTACTAATTTTACTGCAAGATTGAAGTTAGCAGAAATTTATTGTAGTATTAAAAAAGAATATAAAAAGGCTATCCAACAGTTCGAAAAACTGCTTAAACTTAAACCCAAAAATTTAGATTTCTGCGAAAGTTTAGCTTTTTGTTATGAAAAATTAAATATGTTTGATGAAGCTAAAAAATGCAGAGAAATGAGTTTTAAATAACAGATCATTAGTTTTATTAACTTTTTCATTTAATTTAAATTACTGAATTGTTATGGATTTATTTAATTGCGACTTTCATATACACTCACCGCACTCAATTGCTGTATCTAAATCATTAAATTTAGATACAATGAGAGAGACTTGTTTAAAGAAAGGGCTTCACATTTTAGGTACAGGAGATATTTTACAACCTGATTGGCTTAAGTATCTAAAAAAGAATCTAAAAAGAAATAATGATGGAGCATATTATTATAAGGATATATTTTTTATTTTACAAACTGAAATAGAAGATAAAGATAGCATCCATCATCTTGTATTATTTCCTGATTTTGAATCGGTTAAAGCAGCTCAAAACAAATTGAAATATTACTCAAAAAATATATTTGATGAATGGGGTGGCCGCCCACGAGTTGACTTAACTGCTGCAGAAATAGTTGACTTAATAACTGATTTGGGTGGTTTAATAGGCCCTGCTCATGCTTTTACACCCTTTAAAGCCATATTTCGTCAAAATAAGTATAAAACCTTGGAAGAATGTTATCAAAATGCATTTAAAAAGGTATATTTTTTGGAATTAGGGTTATCTGCAAATACTGAGCTAGCGGATCGCTTAGAATCCCTAAAAAGAATTACTTTTTTAAGCAATAGCGATGCTCATTCCCAAGATCCCCGATCTTTAGGTAGAGAATTTAATAAACTAGAAATAGATAATCCCTCTTTCGCAGAAGTAGTGCTCGCTTTAAAAAGAAAAGAGGGAAGAAGAGTGACTTTAAACGTAGGATTGCATCCCAAATTAGGGAAATATTATAATATGTTTTGCTATAAATGCCGAAGAAGAATACTATTTAAAGAAAGCAAAAATGAAGAGTTTGGCTTTCTATCAAATTATGCGATAAATAATAATTTTATAAATTTTTTTTCAAATGATCCTGAAAAATCTAGAAAGGAGTTTATTAGTCAAGTAGCTAGGCAAAAAATCAACTGTTTAGCCTGTAAGGAAGAGTTTAATAAAAATTTTAAAATTAAATTAGGCGTAAGTGAAAGAATTGACAGTATTGCATCATTTAATAAACCAAAGCATCCAGAACATCGACCTGAATATATTAATGCAATTCCTTTAATCGATATTATTAGATCCATACGAGGAATAAAAAGCGTTAATAGTAAAACCGTTTTAAATGAATATAATCAACTAAATGAAAAATTAGGAACTGAATTTTCAATTTTAGTGGATATTCCCTTATTAGAAATAGAAAAATTTGATAAGGATATAGCATCAGTTATAAATGCCTTCAGAAATGATGAAATCCAATATGTACCTGGGGGAGGAGGAATATATGGAAAGATTAAGTTAAATATTTAAGAAACAGCTCAATAGAATCTAGAGATTAAACTCTAAATCTAACTTTATTAATTCCCCACAAGTACATGTCATGAAATCAAAAATTTTAACAGCAACTACTAAAAGTTCCAATTGATCACGAGGGAACTGATTTTTAAATTTCTTTTTATACCCACAGGAAGGACAACTTAAGATAGCTCTAACATTTATAATCGACTCATTATTCTCTGGGTTATTTAAGGGTTTTCCACTGCTTTCTTCATTATAGTCAATTTCCATTTTATTAAAACCCCTTCCTATATTCCAAATGAAAATTTAATCTTATAAATTTAATTCTTAATTTAATATTCTTACTTTTTCCTTAAACAAATAGTATCTTCTTAACGTAGATACGTAAATAGATTTCTTTATATTATCTAGAAATAAATTGGCTAATTAATACCTATCAATTTCCTTTTTTTTCGATAATATTATTTTGAAAAATAGGGGGTTATAAAACTCTATTTAGATACATAGATATTACATCCATATTACAAGAATAATACTTTCTTATATTATTCTGATATAATACTGATATTATATATCAGGAATCATAAAAGGTTAATTAAATGGATGATAAAGAATACGACTTAACTGCTCTTGCAAAATCAAGATTATCAGTTAGATCTAGATTTAATGAAATTGCTCGTCAAAATAAAAGCCATCAGAATTCTAATCTAGATGATGATAAATATTTATCAGATTTATTAAAGATCCTAAAAATTAAAAGCATAGTTATAGGAATTGGAGGTGCTGGCAATAATACTGTGTCTCGGATGCAAGATATTGGAAGTGATTTCGTAGAAACAATGAATATTAATACCGATGCTCATGATCTCTATTATTCCAATGCTAATAAAAAGCTTCTAATAGGAAAAGAGACATGCAACGGATTAGGTTCTGGTAATGATCCAAGTATTGGGGCAACAGCTGCTGAGGAGGATATAGAAAGATTATCTGAGACCTTAAAAGCAGATGTTGTTTTCTTAACTTTTGGATTAGGTGGGGGAACTGGGACTGGTGCCGCTCCAATAGTTGCAAGGGAAGCCAAGAAGAATAAAGCTACCGTAGTAACTTTTTGTTCAATCCCTTTCACATCTGAAGGCAAAGAACGGAGGAAGAGAGCTAAATCAGGACTTAAGGAGCTTATTCAAAACACTGACTGTCTCATCCCAATACCTAATGATAATCTTCTAAGGTTTAATGAAAACATACCGATCTTAACTGGTTTTAAAATAATGGATGAAGTGTTAATTAGATGTATCCGCGAAATCCTTAATCTAATTAATAATTGTGGTTTGATAAATATTGATTTTGCTGATGTTAGGAGAGTTTTTGAGAAAAAAGATAAAATTCCTAGTGGATTAATTGGTATTACTGAATCTTTTGGAGATGGAACAGATCTGATAAAAAAGGCTAAATTAGCTTTACATAATCCTCTTTTAGAGCCTGATCCTAAACAAGTGGACAAATGTATTGTCTCTGTAACTGGAGACCATAAAATTTCTTTATCCAAAATCGATAAGATAATAGCTACAATTTCGAATGAGATTCCTGAAGAAGCTTCGCTTAAATTTGGGACTGCATTAGATCCATCCTTAAAGTCAAAGATAAGAATAATGGCTTTAGGAAGAGGACCAATATCTCCTTATATAGTATCAGCTATCGAAGGAACAGATTTTCCACAACCTGGCTTTTTAAACAATTAAACATTTATAAAGCATCTATTCCTCTTCTTATTTTAATAAGAAAATATAAATTTATTAAGTTGACTAAGTCTTGTCTGAAAAAATGCCGGAACTTGCTCTTAAAAAAGCAATACATGATTTCCTCAATAAAAGAAAAGTTCTAGTACTGTGCACATGTTCCAATAATATTCCTAGAGCAACTCCAATGGATTTCTATATGGAAAAAGATAATGATAATTTTAATATATATTTGGGACCCACTCCTGGAAAAAAAATAGAAAATATTAAAGAAAATCCAATCATTAGCATTGGACTTTATACTCCAATGTCAGAGGGAAAGATAGAGGGAATGCAGATTACAGCATCTGGGAAAAATAGATTAATTTTCTTAAAGGAAGGAGATCATGAATTCAAAGCTGCTCAAAAAATTGTTCGAGGAAAAAGAAAACTCATCCTAAAAATAATCCCTGAAAAAATAGAGCTCCTCGATTATGATTTTATAAAGGATGGATATTCAAGACTTCAAGTATTAGAACCAAAAAAAATTAAGTTAAAATTATAAAAAAAGTTTAATTACTTCTTCTGCATCCAGTAATAATTCAGGATAGTATCGGTAACCATCTACTGTAGCATATAATGTAAATCTTTTCCCAATTGCCTTTAGAGTTTCCTTTACTTTGTCATCTGGAAACTCATATACAGCATATGTTTTATAATGACCATCTGAAGACACTACTGTCCAGTGATGGATTTTCTTAACGAAATCAGGGTATGGTGGTTTATCTTTTGACATATACACTTTCAATAATTCCCGAGCTTTATTTGGGGGATACCAAGCTGTAACTAATATATGAGCCATTTGACTTAATCCTCTTTGATTTTAAGTTTACAATTTAATTCATGTAAATATTATTTTTATTTCTTACATGAATAGTAGATTTAAGGAATTTATTTCTTATAACTTCTTGCCCATATAGTAATAAATTTACCTTATTTAGTAGGATCATACCTAATTTTAGAATCAAAACTTTTATGCAAATTATTCCTATTTATAATAATGGGACTATTTAATGTGCAAAATATAATAGGTTTAATTTCCATGGGACCATCATTTTTACAATCAATAATAAGAAATGTTCCATTTTATGTAAATTTTGATTTAACTTGGCAATGTAACTTAAAGTGTCAGCATTGTTATTTTTTCTCTACAACATCACAATTAAAAAGTAAGAAAAAAGAGTTGTCCAATGAAGAATGGATTAAGCTTTTTAAATACTATAGAAATTTTGGAACAAAAATAGCTATTTTAACCGGTGGAGAGCCTACTTTAAGAATGGATATTATAAACGAGGCGATCAAAATTTTCCCTTCAGTTCAAGTTGTGTCAAATGGAGTTATAAAATTGCCACGATTTAATGGATATAAACAACCAAAATACTGGGTGAGTTTAGATGGTACAAAGGAAACTCATGATAAGATAAGAGGAGTGAAAGTTTTTGATAAAGTCATACAAACTATTCGGGAAAATAATCCTGTTGTTTCATCAACCATAATGACATTAAATTATAAGGAAATTGAAGAGGTTGTTAAAATTGCATATGATAATGGTGCTTCTGGATTTGTGTTTTTATTTTATACTGGTTATCCCAATGACCCTCTTTTATTAAAAGGAAATATATTAAAAAAGACATTTAAAGATATTTTAAAAGTATTACGTGCATATGGTGATTTTATTTTTTATTCAAAAAAAATGTTAGAATTATACCTCTCAAAAGAGTTTGTACCACATTGCATATTTAAAACTGGTCAAATAAAAAGTTTCTATCCGAATGGAAAACAAAAATTTTGTGTTATGGGAAATTCACCATTATTATGTGACAATTGCGGATGTATTGTACCGATAGCTGCTTATGCCTTATTTAAGAAATTTGATTCTGATACTGTTGAAAAAACGAAAAAATTATTTAATCTTGCCTAATAAATAACCGCGGAATTTTTAAAAAAAAGTCCATATAAGCATAAAGTTTTTGGAGAATGTATATTAATTCCAATTATCAAATGAATTATAATTGGACAAATTAATACTGATTATAATGCTATCAGAAAGGGACCAGAATGAGCTTAAAAAAGCTCGTACAGACAAAGAACTTAAAACTATTTTTAAGAAAATTGCCTCAAAAGATTCTGATAAATATTTCCCGACTAGTAAACTTCAAACTCTAGGATACATGAGAAAACAATGTAATAGCTGTGGGAAATTTTTCTGGACCACAGTTAAGGAAAAAAACGTATGTGGTGATCCTACTTGTTCTGGTGGATTTCAAGTAGTTAAAGATAATCCATCAAAAATAAAATTATCATTCATAGAAGTATGGAAGAAAATCGTAGAGATTTTAGAACCTAGAGGGTACAAACCGATAAATAGATATCCTTGTGTAGCAAGATGGAATCCAACCTCTGAATTTACGATAGCTTCAATTTCAGCTTTTCAACCATATGTGGTGACAGGCGAAGTTGAGCCTCCAGCCAAAAAATTACTAATACCTCAATTTTGCTTAAGGTTTAATGATATCGAAAATGTTGGTGTCACTGGATCACACAATACTGGTTTTGTTATGATAGGACAGCATGCATTTGTTCCACCAGAAGAGTGGAATCAAAATGAATTTTTTATTGATATACATGATTTTATTCATAAAGGGGTAGGACTTCCAAAGGAGGAGATAACTATACATGAAGACTCTTGGGCAGGAGGCGGCAACTTTGGATGTAGTTTAGAGTTTTTCAGTCGAGGAGTAGAGCTTTTTAATCAAGTTTACATGATGTTTGAACAAACAGCTGAGGGACCTAAAGAGCTTAAACTTAAGGTTTTAGATATGGGACTAGGTCAAGAGAGAGTCTCTTGGTTTTCTCAAGGAACTCCGAATATTTATGAAGCCACATTTCCTTATGTATTATCTAAGTTGCGAGAAATTACTAAATTTGAATTAGATTTAGGATTATATAATAAATTTTCGAAATATTCAGCTTATTTAAATATCGATGAGGTTGATGATATGGAAACTGCCTGGCAGAGGGTTGCAGACGAATTAAATATTGATGTCCTTGAAATTCAGAAAAAAATTATTCCAATGACTGCCCTTTATTCAATTGCAGAACATGCAAGAAGCTTGCTTTTTGCCATTAATGATGGAAAACTTCCTTCCAATGTTGGAGGAGGTTATAACCTACGTGTAATCTTCAGGCGTGCTATTAGCTTTATTGATCAATTTCAATGGAATATTGATCTTGCAACTATTTGTGAATGGCACGCTGAAGAATTAAAAGGAATATTTCCCGAAGTCTCTGAACATCTGGATGAAATAAGAGAAATCTTAGATTTTGAAAAAGAAAAGTATTATGCAAATAAAAAGGAAGCAAAGAAGGTATTGGAGAAAGAATTGAAAAAAGGATCTATATCAATAGGAAAACTAATTGAATTATATGATTCTAAGGGAATTAATCCTGAATTAGTAAAAGAAACAGCGAAAAAGTTCAATATATCAATAAAAATTCCCGATGATTTTTACAGACGGGTTGTTAATCGCCATGAAAAGCAAGAACAAATCTATGCAACTCAAAAAGAAATTGAATTAGATTTATCTGATATTGCTGAAAAAGAGACTAAATCTCTTTATTATCATGATTATACTCAAACATCTAATAAAGCTAAAGTACTTAAAATTATTGATAATTATGTAATACTAGACCAATCCGTAGCATATCCAACCTCAGGTGGTCAATTACATGATATAGGAAAAATCAATGGAGAACCATTCAAGGATGTTTTCAAACAAGGCAATTATGTTGTCCACATAATGGAAAAGAGACCATCATTTAACGAGGGAGATAACATTCTAGTTGAAGTAGATAAGGCTTGGAGAACTCAACTTTCTCAGCATCATACTGCCACTCATATTGTAAATGCAGCCGCACGACAGGTCTTAGGAGAACATGTAAATCAGGCAGGAGCAAAAAAAACTTTACGAAATTCTCATCTGGATATTACTCATTATAATCAAATTCCAGACGATTTACTTAAAAAGATAGAAAATAGAGCTAATAAAATAGTAGAGAAAAAAATTGATTTAAATTTATCATTCATACCGAGATCAGAAGCAGAACATAAATATGGAATGTCAATATATCAAGGTGGTGCTGTTCCTGGGAAGTATTTAAGAATTGTGGAAATACCAGGAGTAGATGTGGAAGCTTGCGGTGGAACACATTTAAACAATACTTCAGAGGCAGGAAGTATAAAAATTTTAAAATCCCAAAAAGTCCAAGATGGTATAGTAAGACTTACTTTTACAGCAGGTAGTGCAACTTTAGAAAATCAGAAAGCAGAAGCCAAAGCTATAGCAGAATTAGAAAAAAATTTAAATGTTTCTAAGGAAAAAATAGTTGGAAGGGTAAATGAATTAATCAATAAATGGAAGAAATTAAATAAAGGCCTTCAGACAGGTAAATATAATAAAGTTGATATGCAATTAAGTTCAACGGATGAGTTTAAAGGTGATATCCTTACTGAATTATCACGAATTCTAAATGTTAAGAAAGAAAAGGTGCCATCAAAGATTAAAAAATTTTATTATGAATGGGATGAAGCAAGGAACAAGTTAGAGCAAGTTAGAAAATATTTAACCAAAGATTATATAGAAAAGCTAATTGAGAAAGCTAAACCTTTTGGCAAAACAAGGGTAGTATTTGCGAGTTTTAATAATTTAGATCAGAAAGATGTTCAAAATATCAGTTCAAATGTACTAAAAAATACTGAAAATATAATGACTTTATTTTTTAATGAAAGTGATAAAGGAACGACAGTAACAGGAATGCTTGATGCCAAAGGAGTAAAAACTTCTGACTTTGATATGGGCGAATTTATAAAAAAAGAGACTCGCTTTTTTAAAGGCAAAGGAGGGGGAAAAAATGATTACGGTCAAGGTTTCATTGAAAAGAGATATGCAAGTCGAGATTCTATAGAAAAACACTTTTATAACAGACTTTTTGAAAAAAAATAATCGTTTTTCTATATAACTTATATAGTATCTATATTTTATATTGTAATAGTTTAAGTCTATCAAAATCTTTTATTTTATTAGAAGATAAATACATAAAAAGTGAAAATTGGGGTGATATAATGAAAACAATCTTTCAAGAATTCTACTGTTCTGTTTGTGGACAAATAAGCATCTTGAAAGTAGAAAATATATGTTTAAATTGTCGGGATAACCAAATTTTGAATGAAATCTACCAAGAGGAAAGTAATTAACTTAATTAAATTACATAAAGTGACATAACTTACTCAGTTCTCTTAGAAGCTTTAATTTTTTTTCTGAATCTTCGATAAATAGATTAAATACAAAATTTTTTATACTCATTAGAGTCTTATTAATTATATTCTAAACATTAATAGTAAGTCTTAGTTAATTAATAATTATTTCTTTCAGCTGATATCCCATGGTTGAGATAACTCAAATAAGTGATTTACACTTCGGCAGTGAATTTAGAGAGGATTGTTTTGATAATATTATAAATTTTATCAAAAGAAAAGAACCAGATGCTGTTATAGCTACAGGGGATATAGTACATAAGGGTAGATTTAAGCAATTTGAGGCATTCATGCCTTATCTAGAAAAACTCAAAGAAGTATCTAAAAATTTTATGGTTATACCGGGTAATCATGATGCAAAATCGAGTGGTTTAATTCAATTTGAACGATTCATCGGCCCTAGACGTTCAAAATTGATAATTGAAGAAAAAGACACTTTGATTGTAGGATTATGTACCGCTAGAGATGATACATCAGAGGGACTCATAGGTGATGAACAATTAGATTGGTTAGGCAGACAATTTAACAAAAATTTAGAAAATCGGGTGATAGCTTTACATCATCATACAATTGGAGTCCCCTATAGTGGTAGGAAACATAATACTTATCCTGATGCTGGAGAACTTATTGAGTTCACACAAATATTTGGAGTAGATCTTGTATGCCATGGACATAAACATGTCCCCCACGCTTATGTAATAGGCCCTACCACATTCCTATATTGCGGAACTTCGGCCTCAAACAAAGTCCGTGCGGCAGAAAATCCAAGCTTTAATCATATTTCACTCAATGAGGGGGATATAGAAGTTCAACTAATAAATACAGAGGATTTAGAAAAATCTTTACTGCTCCAAAGAAAAGAAAATCATACTAAGTTTGTTCGACCACGAAGGACTCGTATCGAACATCTATTAGGTTCACCCGTTTGGGATGATTAAATTTTTTCAAAAATGTTTTTATAGCAATTACAACAAGGCATCCCAATTAAAATATGATTAATGTTGCTATTATTCATTATCTCTAAATTTTCAAGTATGAAAATTAACTGTTCTTTTAACTTAATTACCTTTGGATTTTTACTTATATAAAATTTTTTTAAACTTTCAGGATGATTCTCCCTTTTACAAATAGGACATCTTGAGAAGTATTTGACAAAATTCCTATATTTTTCAGTATCAATTTGTTTAGGAGTAAATAAAGTAAAATTCTCTATTGGATAATCAGGCTCGATTTTTTCGACGATATATTTAAAAATTTCTGCTTTCTTATCCTCTTCGTCATAAATTGATGTAAAATAGACTCCCTCCAACTGATATTTTTGAATTAAATTTTCAATTTCCAGTTTTGAAGTTTTATGTACTAAATCACTTTTTGTTCCAATTAAGAAGATTGGAATGCCACCTGCACTCTCTCTAAAAATATTTATCCATCTCTCCAAATCAAAAAAAGAATTCTTATCAGATACATCAAAACATAATAAACCTGCACAAGCCCCTCGACAAAATAATGGAAATAAAAATCTGAAATGTTCTCTATCCTTTAAATCCCATATTACAAATTTATATGAATCTGATTCATTTGCATAACAATCTATAGGTTTAAAGGAGACCCCAATTGGTGTATCCTTTTCCACATTGTCATTTATGAATGAAGTTTTACCCGAGCCTTGAGCACCTCCCAGTATTAGTTTTAGTTTATAAGATTTCGGCAGCTATAACATCCTCCATTTATAAAACAGTCTAATAATAACCCTATCCTATTGTTTAAATAAATAATTAACTTAAAAAGGTTTATGGTGATTTAATTTCATATAAATTTCCAAAAGCATCTTTGACAAAAAGATAATAATTATCGCTTCCTTCCCGAGCTACTCTGATGACTTTATACATCATTTTTTCTGCCTTAGATAGAAAATGGTTTCTATCCTCAATACTAAAACAAATATGAGTGAATTTACCTTTTATTTTATTTTTCTTATTGGTGATAAATGCTTCTATATTAACTTTTTCGCTAGAATATCTTATAATTTGCTGGTCTTTCTTAATTCCAAAAAATTTTTCCATCAAATTTTTGCTCACGGTAAAAACTTTATCCTTTTTTAATCCTAGTAAACTCACGAAAAATTTATCACTCTCTTCCTCTGAGTTTGCACTTACAGCAACGTGATCAATAATCAATATTTCTTTTCCCATCCTTTAAGTTTATTCTATGTTTTAGATTTATTTCATATTTCATAAAAATTATGATATTAATTTTTAAATCAGAATGTATCTTACATATTTTATAATCCAATATCAAAATGTGATTATTCATTATGGTCAAAGTTGAAAGTTTAAAAATTACTGTGGGAATTATTATCCTTATTTTTTCTGTAACCATTTTGGTAATGGCTTTTACAGAAAATGGACTAGAGGCATTGTTTGTTCTCTTTAATTTTGGAATAGACATCACAGTCTCTAATTTAGCAGAAGCTATAGTTGGTGCAGTCGCAGCAGCTTTTGCGGCATTGATTTTCTGGATATTGATGATCTTTGTTGGGATAATCTATCTTATTCTCTCATTGGTCTTTGGTATCTTAACTCTTGCTCTTAAAAGAAGCAAACCATTGACTATAATTGTTCTGGTATTTATAGGATTATCTTTAGTGCTTGAAATACGGGCAATAGCAATCTTAACTATAGCAAGTCTTATAAATGTAGTATTAGTATTGCATTTAATTGGAGATGCTATAATAGCAACATTGCTTATCATCAGCCTTGTCAAACTTTATCGGCTTCCAAAAGAAATAAAATAAGGATATGATATTCAATTATTTTTTTTTAACCTTAATAAGACTTTAAATCATTTAATTTTTAATTATTAATACATTATTTGTTTCTTGTTATCCCTAATTAAAGATTTAAAAACTTTTAGAGAATAATAATTATTAAACTAAAGTAATTCGGATTGGGGTTATTATTAAATGACTAATCTTGATGAGCAAGGTTTCCTCAATAAACTCTATGAAGTGGTATATAAACTATCAGGGATCGCAAAAACCCAATCCTATAGATTTAAAAAAGAATGGGATGAGTATTTAAAAGAAATTAATCAAAGCCCCCATTTAGTACGTCAAATTCAAGTTGAGAAAGAAAAATTTTTAAACGATATCGATTATAGAATTAAAATATTAAATGAGGTAAAACTTGCTTTTGAAGATGGTTTTCATAGTATTAAAACCTTATTAGTTACCCTTTACCAATCCTATTTTAATTCTCAAAAATTTAAAGAAGAATTTTCATCCCAGGATCAATTGATTCTGAAATATTTTGTGGCAAAAAAGATCCTTGGTGATTTGGTTCAATATAATGAATTAGATCATAAATCTGTTCCGTTAAAATACAACATAATTGCTAGAAATTACTTAATGATGAAATTAAAGCAATTAAAAGAAGAAAACATCTTAGAAAATTTAAATAGGATTAGAATTGACCTTACAATCCCAAATCTAAGAAACAATTTAAGAGAAATTGCTTTGGATGGAATTATTAAGAAGAGGAAGAAGGGAAGTTATGTGTATTACACAATTGAAAAAGAAATAGAATTAAGCGAAGAAGGTATTAAGAATTATAACCAAACTATTCGCCCTTTAGTCGAATGGCCAACGCTTTTCTGGAGAAGTTTTTACAATATAAGAGAAATAAATGTGACTGTAGAAGGAAATCCTAAACATGCTGATTTTTTAAACAAAGTTTTAGAGAAAGCAGCAACCCAAGGTTATGTTGCCTCTCATTATGTGGTTCAAAACCTCATAAAATATTTTGAAAAAATTAAAGATGAGCAAAAATAATTTTTTTTAAAACTCCTTGGTTTTTACCATTGGGATTTCAAATTGCTCTAAAATTGGCAAAAGATGTTTTTTATCATCTGAATTCATTCCTTTCCAATCTAATATAAAGAAATCGACTTCTTCATAAGTATTTAGAATCATTTTTTCTATGATTTTATGATTCAGATTTTGAATGAAATATTTTGGACAAATAAATGACATCGCAATATTTTCCTTTCTTATTAATCTATTGAAATTTGGAGCATAATGAGATCCACCAAATCCTAATCCTATTTTATTATCATTGATTTCTTCAAGTTCTATAAATTTGAAGATAGTATTTACTATCGCACTTGCAACCACTTTACCCGCATCTTTCTTACTCCATTCTCTTTTACTACTACCTAATTCCATGAAAATTAGTGGAATTTTCAAACTTGTAGGGCCATGGTGAGTAACTTCGATATCAATTACATAACTTTCTAAAACTTCCTCTTTAACTTGTTGTATTAAGGCAAGAAATCCTGCTTTATGTAATAAAGCGCTTGATTGAGACAATTCTTCCGGTTCACCACCAAAATCGGCATTTTTACCCCAGTTACCAGTAGTATGAGTCAATAAAGCCGGTCTTCTTGTTTTGGATGCATGGCGGCTTGCAAGTATGATAAAGTTTGGGTAAAATACTAAATCTTGAAGCTCTAAATCATTTAAAAATATCATTCGCTCATCAGTAATTCCTAGATAAACATTTATATTTTTAGAATCCAAATTTTCATTTTTATCTAACTTTAGAACAGTATTTCCTTTCCATTTATGGTTAACCTCCTCGAATACAAAAGACTCAGAATTTAATAATTTGTCACGAATATTCATTGAAGCGATATCTTCAGATGAAGTTATAATTAGAAAATCCATAAATTTCGATCTTATAGGTTTATTTCTCTAAAATGGACACTAAATAATTTAAAGGCTCTAAATACTTTAAAAATTATCTATATATCATTGTATATAATGTCAATTGATTTAATAATAGTTTCAACAATATCTATTATATTTGGAATTTCATTCTTTATAGCAGACTTTTATCAACCTAACATCACAAACGGGGAAATCCTTGTTAGATTTAATAGTATTCACTATCCTCATTATCATTCTAAACTCTTTTACTCAGATCCTCTGACCTTGAAAGGATATAAAAATTAGAAGATATTTGTATGAAGATCATATTATATAAATTCTGAACCTATATCACCATAAGAAATACTAAAGAATAATTTATAAATTAAAAGACCTTAAGGATAACTATTCATAATTTTTAATATTAAGAACAATTTAATTTTATATTCATAGAAACAAAATTTAAATTAAAATTTCCTCTCTAGCTACAAGAAAAGAATAAAGTTACTTATCCAAAAAATAAGAGAATAAGATTATGATTAAAAAAACATTTAAGGAGTTATTAGATATCGATGATGATGATTACAAAATCATTGAAATGATTGAAAAGAACCCTGATATCACTCACAGTCAAATTGCGGTTGAGGTTGAAAAAAGCCAACCCGCAATAGGTGCCCGAATCATCAAATTAGAAAGAAAAAATTTATTAACTAAACAAGTTGGATTTAATATTAAGAAGGTTGATATTAAAGTGGCTATAGTATTTATATCTACAAAAGATGTAGAAACTATTGTAGAGAAAATAAAGAATTGCCCTTTTATTAACCACGCATTTAAAATCTCTGGGGAATTTAACTTATTGTGTTTTGTTTCAGCTTCAGATTTACAGACAATCGAAAGATTAGTTGATATTTGCTTCAGAAAAGATCCAAATGTGATCAATGTGAAGACCAATATTCTAATAGAATCAGTACACGATTTTGTAGTACCAATTGATTTTCAAATTGAAAGATTTGATTTTCATTCCAATAACTGCGGTCCAAACTGCAATCTTAATGTGAATCTTCCTAAATTTAAATTTAATCAAGTAGAAGAAGAAGGAGAAGAGTAAAATCTTTCTTAGAGAATAATTCTAAATTTCTCCTCTCATTTTAGCTAATTTGTATTTGCATTTCTCTCCGCATCCCACTTCTTCGTTTGGCTCATGATTTTCAGAATC
>JBHLOY010000022.1:0-25394 GCA_048939995.1 Promethearchaeota archaeon
GAAAAACTTAGATTTGGAAACGCATTCCTAAAATTATAGCCATAAGTTCTAATAATATTGAAATTGATAAACCAACCAATAATTATTCCTGAAATAGATGAAATCAAAATTATAGATGCCATAATAGCTATTTTAAATATTTTTCTCATTAAAAACACAGAGGTCGATAGAATCTTTATTGAAAATTAAGCTACGATTGTATATGTATCTTCTATCTATGATTAAAAAACAAATCATTCAAGATTGTTATATTATAAATTGAAAAGAAGTGAAATTTTTATAAAAAGAAATTCTATTCTAATAAGATTTGAGTTCTCTTGATCTAAAATGAAACTAATTTCGAAATATTAGTATAAGTGAAGCAAAAATAGGAGATATTGAAAATACATCTTATCCTAATCTTAATTATTACAGGAGTAGTAGTTGGAATAAAAATGAAATCTAATTTAAAAATCCCGATCATATTAATTGCTATTGGAATTTTATTTTTATATTGCACCCAAATTTCCAAAAACGTTAATATAGGTGGAGTAGATTTCCAGCAAAGCTCAGAATGCAACGAAAATTTGAAAAATTCAGGAATATCGGGAAAAATTCATATAAAAAATAATTGGACAACTGCTAAGTCTGCAGGTATATGCATTGGGAACGGCACTTATGACGATCCATACATTATACAGGATTTAATAATAGATGGGGGAGATTTGGGAAGTTGTATCTTAATAGAGAATTCCAGAATACACTTTAAAATTGCAAACTGTACCCTTTATCATTCCGAATATGTAGGGGGACCCTCTTATAGTGCAGGGATAACATTATCTAACGTAACTAACTCCCAATTAATTAGTAATAATTGTTCATTAAATTATGATGGAATTAGATTATATAATAGTCATTATAACCAGATTGTGGGAAATCTGATTGCTAATAACCAGTTAGGAATGAACTTAGAAAGTTGTGTTAACAATACTATATGGGAAAATATAACAAATAATAATACTGTAGGGATAAATATCCTATATGGTCAAAATTATAATATTTCAGGAAATACTGCAAATAACAATTCTAGATACGGAATTTATTTAAGATTTAGCAATAACAATATTATTTCAGGAAACACCGCAAATAACAACACAATATTTGGAATTTATTTAAGGGAGAGTAATTATGATGTTATTTTGGGAAATATTGCCAATTATAATAATGGCTATGGTATTTATTTAAGAGATTGTGAAAATGACAATATTTCAGGAAATGCCGCATTTTATAATTTAGAACAGGGTATGCTAATAGAAAATTGTGCTTTTAGCGATATACTTTGGAATACAGCAAATTTTAACGCTTATTGGGGAATAGGTTTATCTTCTGGTAATGAAAACAACTTCATAGGAAACTACGCCAGCAATAATAATATTGGAATTTACTTGCAATTTAATATTAATAATAATATTACAGGAAATACCGCAAGTATGAATGAAAATCATGGAATTTATTTATTTTTTAGTGATTCTAATATCATCTCGGAAAATACTGCCAATAGTAATAGATATGGAATTTTTCTACAAAGAAGCGACTATAATACTATTTCAGGAAATACACTATTAGGAAATATTGAATGTATCTTTGAAGAAGATTGTCAAGGAAATAAATTTAGTGATAATGGCGCCTGTACCTATAATGAAGGTAACGATGGTGGAGTTCCTATTGAATTAATATATTTAATTTTGAATGTTGGATTAGGAATGTTGTTAGTTATTGTAACTATCTGGCTTATTATCTCTAAAAGGAAAATGCGGACGTAGAGACCTTTCTAGTTGACGATTTAGCCTCTGTCTGGACCAGCAATTGCAATCAATCCTTTAGTTTGAGTGAATCCTTTTCCAAGTATCATCCGAATTGAATAGAAGTATTCATTAAGATTAAATTCAGAAACTATTCTTAAAGCTAATTGATTTTTATCCAGTATTCCAATGCGAATTTTTCTATTATCGATATTACTGATTAAATTTTGTAGGAGTAAGTATGGTTTCAATTCTTTGGGATCAACAACCCAAGGACCAATGAATATGTGATCTTTTTTTGGAATCCCCATTATATACCCTTTTAATTCATCTTTTCGACTCAAAACATAGCATAACTCAGGATGCAGTGAAAATCTTCTTTGCAAAAGAAAAGATCTATTTCCCTTGAAATGTTTCTTGTCTAACGAAATCACACTTGTTAAATCCTTTTTAGTCATTAATCGTATGTGACTACTTGAATTTGGATCTACTTCTCCTTCTAATCTAAGTGAGCGACAAAATGACTTAAAATTGAACCTTTTATAGAGAAGACACATCTCTGGAACAGCATCTAGCATAATATTTTTAATTCCTAAAGATAAAAGGTAATCAATTGCATGTTTTATTAAATTACTTCCAACTCCTTGATTTCTAAACTGATTTAACACAATTAAATTACCTATAAATCCAAATGTATTATAACATGCTGTCGAGATGATTCCTTCAAGATTTCCATTAGAATCTGAAACAAAGAATCCTTTAGGGGAAAATAAGTATAGATCTTCTAATTCTTCTTTTGAAGTGCCCCAATTTTCAAATTCTGTAAGTTTTAAGGCAAAATCTAATTCATTGTATGAAAGATTTCTGATCATAAATCAAAAAAGAAATTTGATATTTAAATCACATATATGTAATTATTACATTATACTTTTTTATATCTGATTCTACTTTTGCTTTTCCAAGTGGTGTTAATGTAATTATATCATTATTTCTTATTTTTAAAGCGGTTAATTTGATATTAGGATCCTTCATTGAAGGTATATATGGATTCCAGTATATTTCTTTTGAAGTGGGATTAGTAATTATCCACAATATCGGTTCTAAGGAATGTCCAATTATTCTAAGAGCCTTAAATATATATCCTATATCTGCATCAAAAGGAACAACAATCTTTATATTTTCTTCGCCTTCAATTTTGCCACAAGCCAAACAATCCTCTCTTTTGATAATATTAAGATGATCAAATTGGCCGTAAACCCCATTATAATTGACATAAGGAGGATCCATAGGGGCTCCGATATTTCTACCATGTAATCTAAATATCATCTTTAAAGCTTCTTGGGATTGTATACTAGCTATAACTGAACTCACTGATTGAATTGCAGCAATTTTATTCCCCAAAATATTCTCCATTTCTTCAAATTTGAAATCTGGACCAAAAGTGTCTTTAATATTATTTTCCCATTCTTGAACTTCTTCAAAACTTAAGGATTTGAGTTTTTCCGGGGGTACATTTTCATTAAATACACGGTGTCTTAATTTTTCGAGTTCTTCTTGTGCTATTTGTTTTAATTTTAATACATCTTCATCCATATTCATATCTGGTTTAAAACCATATTTTTTTTCAAAATCAACCTCAGCTTTAATAACACAATGATTTCTATTCCTTGGTAACCCCTTTAAAGTACAAGCAGCAATGAGCTTATCGTCAGCAGGTGGTATTGGAACAAGACATCTGTAACATGGAGTTATGTTCAATACATTTTCAGCATATTTTGCATCGAAATCCACCTCAACCTGTTTTCGAATTTGCTCTCTAATAGGCTCAATTTTGTTTTGTTTGATTCTTTCAATATTCTGTTCTAATTCATCAATTTCTCTTAAAGCTTCTTTAAATTCTGGAGTGTCAAGCTCCCACATTTTGCTTTCAACTAAATTCTCAATTTCAGTGGCTTTATCTTTGTATTCTATTCCTGAACCTTTAGGTATAATAATTTGAACATGCCCTTCAAAACCAACTGTACCACCTTCAATAATAGGTATTTTCAACCTTAAACAAATTTTATTCAAATCCAATCTTGCATTAAAATTATCTAAAGCGGCAATCACTACTTCAGATTCTTCAAATACCGACATAGGTAATTTTTGAAGTTTTTCAAAATAAAAGTCAACTTTTAAATAGGGATTCATTTCCTTTAGACGCTCAGCTGCTACTTCTGCCTTAGGACGACCCTCATCTCCAGGTTTGAATAACATTTGTCTTGATAAATTAGATGTTTCTATTGTATCTAAATCTACAAGTATTAATTTTCCAATACCCATTAGTGCAAAATCTTTTGCCACTTCACATCCAAGCGCACCAACTCCCACAATCATTAAACAAGCTTTCTCAAGAGTTGCTTGGTCCCATCCATCAATCAATTGCTGTCTTGCGTATATTCGAGATTTTAACACATCCTCTTTATTTTCCGTCATTTTAAAATGGCATTATTTAATTATCCTATTATATTAACAAATCAAAAGAATATAAATTATTTTAGTATTTAATGTACATAAACATTTAGATTTAAGATTATTTGATTTAACTCACTATCTGAAGATCTAATGGTGATTTTTATAAACAAGATAATAGCAGTTAAAAATAAGGATTCAATCTTTTTCCTTTTTAGATATATCCTTTAACATTTTTTTAATTTCGTCAGCCTTTTCTTTATCCTTCGCTTTTTGCATATCTTCTTTTTGCTTAGCGCTCTTTTCCTTAGATTTATTGATCTCCTCTATAAGCTCTTGTTTGAGTTTAATTAAATTTGCCATATCTTTGCTAAAAGATTTTGCTTCTTCTTTCAATTGGACTCTTTCTTCTCTTATTCTTTTTTTTAACTGTTTATCTTGTTTTTTAATTAGTTGAGAGACTTCACTTGTCATATCACTTACTTTATTTATAGTTTGTTGTATTTTATTTTCTTCTTCCAATAAACGAAGTTGTTCTGAGCGCTTTTTACTTGTCAAGTCTTCATAAATTGCCTGCATTCTGACTTCATCTTGTTTTACTTTTTCTTGTAATTGTTTGGTATTTTCAATTTCTTTTTTAATAAATTTTGCTTGCTCCATCCAACCAATTTCATTAAATTTAGAGGTCGCTCTTTCAAAAATAGAATATGCTCCTTCAAAATCATGATGAATTGCTAAACTTTTTCCTTCATCTATTAACTTTAAAGCATCTTGTTTAATTTGATCAGTACGTTCTTTAAGTCGTAATAGCTGTCTCATCTTATTCTCTTGTACATTCTTTTTTCTTAAATAATCTTCACGTCTAGTTCTAATTTCCTCTTGAAATTTTTCATATTCTTTCTGACGGGCAAGTCGTCTCTGGACTTCTATTTTTTTCTTTTCAATAAACTGCTTTTTTTCTTGCTCTAAATCCTTAATTAAAACATCTATATTGTTAATTTCAGGTTCCCAACCAACATTTTCAGCTAATATTGCCCTAGCTTGCATATATAAAGAAATTGCTTGATCATAATCGGGTTGTTTTCTTTTAAGATATGTGGCTCCTTTCTCTAAAAGATTATAAGCAGTTTCTCTATGACTTAGTTGTTCTTTAACTAATCTCTCCTTTTCCTTGATAGCAAGTTTTTGAGCAAATTCTTTTTCTCTTTCATATTTTCTCCTCTCTTCTATGAGTTCCCTTAGCTTCTTTTCCTCTTGAATTTTTTCTAATTCTTTCTTTAGTTTTAATTGTTTCTCTTCCAAGTCCTTTTTCTTAAGCTCTTCAATTTTAATAGTCATTTGGGAGATAGAATTAGTAGGATAATGAATTTTATTTAAAATTAACATAGCTTTTCTATAACTTTTAACCGAATTTTCATAATCTTTTACTTTAATAAATTTCTCGGCATCATCTAATATTTTAAAAGCTTCTTCTTTAATCCGCTTGGTTTCAACTTTTCCTTCTTCTAATTTCTGAACTTTAATTTCTCTTGCTTTTAATTTTTCTTTTTCTTTAAAAAGTTGTTCTACTAATTTTTTATTAAATTCTTGCCGAGCTTTTTCATTTTGAATTTTTAATTCTAACTGCTTTTGTTTCTCTAATTCCTGTTCCCTTTTCTTCTCTCTCACTTCTAATATCAGTTCCTTTAAGGAATCTGTAGGGAACTGGATTTCATTTAATATTAACTCAGCACTATGGTAAAATTCAATTGCTCTACCATACTGAGACTTTTTCATAAAATTTTCTGCTTGTTCTAGAAGATCAAAAGCATCTGCTTTCCTCTTCTCAATATATCCTTTTACTCTTGCTTGTTTAATCAATTCAATTTGTTTTTGTCTCATTTGTTCAGTTTCAAATTTCATACTATCAGCAATTTTTTGTTGAAAGCGCTTCTGTTCTTCCTCCTTTTTAATTTGTTGTTCAATTTCAAACTGTTTTGCTAAATCTTTCTCTCTTTTCTTCTCCTGAATCTTTAAGATTAATTCTTTAATAGAATCAGTTGGAAATTGCAATTGATTTAAAACTATTTCTGCTTGATAATAAAGTTCAATAGCTTGTTCATAAAACCCCTGGCTTAATATGTTCTCTGCTTTATCCATTAAATTAAAAGCCTCGATTTTAATAGATTCCATTTGTTGCATTAAAACTTCTTTTTCTTTTATCTCAATACTTTTTGCTTTTAATCTGGCTCTTTCTTTCTCCATTTGTTCCATAAGTCGCATTTCAAATTTTTTGTCAGATTCAATTTCTTTCCTTGTTGATTCTTTCTCTCTAAGTTCTCTTTTCTGTTTTTCTTCACTTCTGTTTTTTATTTCGCTAATAGTATCTTCGATTAATTTGATATAACCTCCTGTCCATCCAATATCTTCCAATAGATTTAAAGCTTGTTGGTAATTTATTAATGCATCGTTAAATTCTTCTCTTTTTAGATAAACATCAGCATTCTCAATCAATTTAAGAGCTTCTTCTTCTTTAGAGCGATTTTGAGCAGATAATTTCCTCCTCTTCTCAATTAATTCCTGATCTTTTAATCTTCGTCTATTCTCTATTTCTCGTTGACGCTTTAGTCTTTCAGTGAACTCCCGATTTTCCATTTCTTTTTTAATAGTGTCCTTTATCCTTTTTTGATCAAAGATATCCTTCTCTTTCTTCTTCGATTCAATTTCGAGAATTGCATTATGTATGATTGGGATTTCATCTCTCCATTGAATTTGAGCAAAAACATTTGCAACCTTTCTATATGTGTCAATAGCATCATTAAACCTACCTAATGAGAGGTTGTTTTGTGCTTCTTCTATTAATCTAAATGCCTCTCTACGTTTATCTTCTCTATATTCAAATTCCTTTTCTTTTTCTCTTAACTTTAATTCTCTCTCTTTAAGATTCTCTTTTTGAGACTTTAGCTTCTCTATTATTGTAACTTGAAAATTTCTTTCCTGTTTTTCCCTTTCTAATTTTTCTTGCAACTCTTTTTGCTTCTTTAGAAAAAATTCCCGTTTTTTATTTTCAATTTCGATGGTTGCATTACCTATGAATTCTAATTCATCATACCACTGGATTTCAGCAAAAAGATTAGTTACATCATGGTAAATTTCAATAGCTTTATCAAAATTTGCTTTATTGATAAACTCTTGAGCCTTATCTAGTAACTTAAAAGCATCTTCCTTTCTTTTCTGTCGATATTCTAACTCTTTTTCTTTTTCTCTTAATCTTATCTCATTTTTTTTCAATCTCTCCCTTTCTAAACTTAACTGGCTTGAAATTCTCTCCTGAAAATCCTGTTCTTCTTTTTGTCTTTCAATTTCATTCTGCATGTCTTTCTGTTTCTTATTCTCTAAATTTTTTTTCATTTGTTCTAAATCTTTAATTGATTCTTCGATTAAAGGTAATTCTTCATGCCATTGAATTCCAGCAAAAATATTACCGACATGTTGATATGCCAAAATTGCTTTATCAAATTCTCCCGTTTGGATATATTTTTGGGCATCATCTAATGCTTTAAATGCTGAATCCCTCCTATACTCGATGTACTCCGCCTTTTCCTGTTCTAACTGGATCCCAATTTCTTTTTCTTCTAGCTTTTTACGTTCTTTTTGTAAGATATCAGTAATCTGCTGTTGAAATTTAGATTCTTCTTTTTGTTTCTCTTCCATTCGTTTCTGAGTTTCAAATTCTTTCTTATAATGGGCTTCTTTCAACTTCTTAACACTATTAATCGTAGTTTTGATCATTGGTATATAAGATTCCCAACTTGGACCAAGATCAAAGAGTACTTCTAAAGCATTTTGATATTCTATTAGTGCTGAATCAAAATCATGTTGTTTTTGAAGAGAATTATCAGCTTTATCTAAAAAAGTGAAAAAATCAGCCTCTTTTGCCAATTGAATTTTCCTTTTTTGTTCATAATCTTTACGGCGAAGTTCTTCCTCTTTTGCAGACTGTATTATTTCCTCCCTTTTTTTAACATAAAACGTATCTTGAATCTTTCTAATCTCTTCTTCTCTTTTATTTTTCAGATCTTCCAAATTCTCTTCCATTTCCTGCTTTTCCCTTACATCCTTTATAAAATTCATAATAGGGAGGATATAGGAATCCCATTCAATTGATTTAAGAAGTTGGACTGCCTTTTGAAACTTTTCAATTGCTCTCTTGTAATCTTTTTCGCGCTCTAATTTCTTAGCGTATTCAATTAAATTAAAAGCTTCAATTTGGATTTCCTCTTCCGTTCTTTTTTTAAGTTCAAATTCAATAATTTTAGTACCATCAGCGTATATTTGAGAGTCATCATAAAGGTCTGAAGGTGGTATTTCACTTATTTGAGGTTCTATCTTCAATCTTTCATACTTTTGTTTTTCATTTCTAAGTTTTTCAACAATAAATTGGAGATTTTGAGTCTGTTCTTTCCATCCAATTGAATTTAATAGCTGAATTGCTTTTTCATAATTTTCAATCGCTTCATCGAACCTTCTCTCCTTCTCAAAGAATTTTGCATTATCAATAAAAGTAAATGCATCATTTTGGATACGTTTTTGTCTTGCCCTCTCCTGTCTATACTTTATAAGTTGTTCAGTTCTTTCAGCATTCTTCTTTTCACCGAATACATCCACCACCTGAGGACTCACCTCTATATCGGAAACACTCTGGCTGCTTTCACTTTTGATTGATTCTTGAATGTTTTGTTTATCAATTAAAGTAGTAACTTTCACTCTTAAATTTTGAATTTGCGTTTCAGACCAGCCGGCCTGTGTAAGTAATTTTATAGCAGAATTATATCTTTCAATTGCACCTTGAAAAAATCCGTCGGATTCTAATTTATTTGCCTTATCTATTAAAACAAATGCTTGGTCCTGCAATTTTTCAATTTGAGTAGCTGCTTGTTTATGTTGGAACAACTTTTTTTCTTGTATAAACGATTTTAATCCTTCTATTCTTTCATATAAGTCACTAACTCGATGCATCATATACCCGCTTTTTTTAAGGTAATCTGCAGCTATTTGATAATTTTCGATTGCTTCTTCATTATTTCCCTCTTCCTCAAATCTCTGAGCTCTTTCTAAATATTTAAGGGCTTCTTGAGCTAAATAATCATTATCTTGCATTTTAAAAAAAATTCCTTAGAATAATTCATAAATCAGAAATAAAATGACGAATAAAAACATATATCTTATTATAAATAAAATCCTTTAATCAAATAAATTTTTTATACTTACCCAATTATGTTTATCAAATATTAATAATTGGTATATAACTTCATATTTCTATTTTCTATTTTGAGATTAGGACATGGAAAATAATAAAATTGTAATGGATTTAGAACCAATTTCCAGGAGGCTCCATTGTTCAATAGAAAAATCTATTTATCAAATGATTATCGATTCGGGAATTCAAATTCGAACATTATGTGGAGGGAAAGGTACTTGTGGAAAATGTAAACTCCAGATTCAAAAAGGACAAAGATTTTTTAATTCACCATCTCAAACAGAAATTGAAATTTTAAAAGATGGTTTGAAGGAAAACTGGAGATTAGCGTGTCAATTAAAAATTAATTCTGAAAAAATTGAATTGATAAATGAATTTAAATCTCCCCAATTTACAGTTTTCTTACCTGATGAGTTATTAATTGAAGATTTTAAAATATTAACCTCTGGAATTACAAGAAAAATTAAACTTCATCCAAATATACAGAAAGTATATGTAAGGGTTGAAAGACCAACCCTTAATCGCCCTATTCCATACTTAGAAAGAGTCTTTAAAGCCCTAAATAATTTACCCTTTATAATTAAGCTAAATGAAAAAAATATAGATTTAAATGCTTTGAAAACCCTTGACCGCCTTATTAATGATGACTGTTATGATTTTACGATTACTTTTCTAAATAAATCCAAAATAATTCATTTTGAGCCTGGAGATAAAACTGAGGAGAATTTTGGAGTTGCTTTTGATATTGGAACAACTACAATAGTAGGTTACTTAATTAACCTTAAAGATGGAAAAACTTATGCTGTAGCATCAATGTTAAACCCCCAAACTGCATATGGAGAGGACCTAATTACTAGAATAACATTTATTAAGGATCATAAAGAAGGACTGAAAAAGTTGAACTCAATTGTTATCGATGCACTAAATAAGTTAATAGATAAATTATGCTTTAAGGCAAAAATTTATCCAGCTCAAATATTTGAAATTACCATCGTCGGCAATTCTGTTATGCATCATATATTTCTTGGGTTAAATCCTAGAAGCATTGGAGTGAGTCCTTATGTTCCTGTACTCCAACAAGAGCTCAATTTAACTCCTTATGAATTAAATCTAAAGTCATTCCCTCAAGGTAATATTTACATTTTACCATTGATCGCAGGATTTGTCGGTGCCGATACAGTTGGCGTAATAGTATCTTCTGGAATTGATGAAGAAGCTGACTTAACATTGGCCCTAGATATTGGAACGAATGGCGAATTAGTTATAGGTAATAAAAACGTATTAATTACTGGTTCTTGTGCAGCTGGATCTGCTTTAGAAGGTGCTCATATCAAAGATGGAATGAGAGCGGCTGGTGGAGCAATAGACACAATAAAAATTAATCCTAAAACATTAGATGTGTCATTTACTACTATAAAAAACAAACAACCTATTGGTATTTGTGGATCCGGTTTAATTGATGCTGTTGCAGAATTATTAAAATCTAAAATTTTAACCCGGAGTGGGAATTTTAATAAAGACTTTATTCAAAAAGATAGATTCCAAACCATAGAAGGTAAAATAGAATTTATAATTGCTTATAAAAATGAAACTTCAAACGGAAGAGAAATTACACTTTCTCAAAAAGATATCAGGGAAATACAGATGGCAAAAGCGGCATTTTTCTCAGGAACTAGAGTTATATTAGACTATCTCAGAACTAAGTATAAGAAAGAATGTGAAATATCACAAATTTTTCTAGCAGGTGCTTTTGGTAATTATATTAATAAAGAAAATGCTAAATTTATCGGGATGATTCCTGATATTAGTTTGGATAAAATATATCAAATAGGTAATGCAGCTGGGACTGGTGCAAAAAATTGTTTGATAAATAAAGCTTTAAGAACAAAAGCTCAGAATTTACTGAAAAATATAAATTATGTAGAAATAGCATTAGAAAAAAATTTCCAAAAAGAATATGCCGAAGCAATGTATTTTCCTCATATGAATTTGAATCTCTTTCCTAGTTTAGAAACTTATAAAAGCGTTCCTATAAGATAATGTACAATCTTAATAACCAATACTCTTAAATCTAATGGATTTTTAAAAGTTTTTTTATATATGCGTGCATAAGTTAAGTATTTGACCCTTTATCTATTTAAAATTGGGTAAAAGTATTTAAGATATAAATTCATTAAAATTTTAACAAGGATAATATAAACTTTTAAGAAAGAATTAATTAAATTCTTAAATAACAATTACGATAATAATTTATATACCATTAAATATTTTTTAAATAATATACGAAATATAATCCAGAAGAAAACTGTATGTCAAGTTTTAAACTAAAAGTATTGCTTACTGGCGCTGCTGCTGTTGGAAAAACAAGTTTAGTGCAACGATTTATAAAAAACAGATTTGCTGCTAATTACAAGCTCACAGTAGGTGTTGATATTCTAACAAAGGATGTAGAGTTTAGGTCGGGAGAATTTGCTACACTCTCAATTTGGGATATTGGAGGTCAACAAAGGTTCGAATTTATTCGCAGTACTTTTTACAAAGGAGCAGCTGGAGCTCTTTTAGTATTTGATCTAACTAGGGAACAGACATATACAGAAACTAGGAAATGGTTGACTGAAATACGCCAATTTGCTGGAGAGAACATTCCTTTTATTTTGATTGGGAATAAAGCAGATTTACTTGAAGATGTCGGAGTTGTAATTGATAAAAATGATGCAATGTCTTTTGCAGAGAAAGAAAAAAGTATCTATATTGAAACTTCGGCTAAGACTGGTGAAAATGTTGATGCTGCATTTACGGAATTAACAAGAAGGATTATTAATTCAAGAACACAATAATGTGTTTAAGTTTCAATCTGAATTTACTTATTTAAAATAGGTTATTCATCTAAAAAATCCTCATATAAATCACGGTGAATAACATTAATAGCATCAATAAGATAGCTTTTGTTTATTACTAGTGAAAAATTAAGATCATCAATACTTTGAGTTAGAGCTTTCACTTTAATGCGTTTCTTTTCCAAAGCCTGAAAAATTTTAACTTTTGTTAGGTTATCTAACACTTTAAAACCAGTGATATTAATTATTGCTACTTCTTCGCTTTTGATTTGAAAAAAATCTGAAAAGTACTCAGATTTTTTTAGAGCTATAAGTGCTTTTTCAGCATCTTGTTGTTTGACTATAAATGATGTGCTAATTTCTGATGCACTCTGAGCAACTAAGGAGACACTAATATTATTCTTACTCATGATTTTAAATATTTTAGCTAAAACACCGGGGACATCTACTAAACTCCCTGAAGTAATAGTGATTATTAATCCATCTTCAACTGCAGATATACCTTTTATATTATTTCTATCAGTAAATCCTGAAATTGTGGTAAAATTTACTTTTTCTAATGGTTTATCAAAATTCCTAATTTCTAATGGAATATGGTTCTTTTCTATAGCTTCTAAACATTTTGGGTGCAAAACTTTTGCTCCGAAGTTCGCAATATGTTTTGCTTCTTCATAATCTAGATTTCGAATTAAGGATGCTTTTGGAACATAATTGGGTGCAATCGCGAGTAAACCATCAACATCTTTCCATAATATCACTTTAATATCTTGATCATGACCTATTTCGTAAATAGAATGAGCCAATATGGTTGCGGTATAATCTGAACCTCCTCTTCCTAGGGTTGTTGTATATCCGATTTTATTTCTTCCTATAAAACCAGTTATGCAAATAATCGTATTTTTTTTAGGGTTCTCCAAAAAAGGTATTAGCATTTTCTCTACTCGTTTATTTGTTAAATTATAAAGTGGATAAGCGTTATTAAACTCATCATTGGTTATAATTACCTTATTTGCTGGAATAAAAATGGAATCAAATCCTCTATTTATAAGAAATTGATTCAATATATATGTTGAGATAATTTCTCCATAACTTAAGACAGAATCTTGATAATATGGTTCTAATCCAAATTCTCTAATATCTACAAAAATTTCTTCAAGTTCACTTAATTGATTATCAACCCATCCTTTTATATTATAAAATTCATCAGAATCTTCTTTAAATACTTCCTCAATTATATCAAAATGCTTTTTTTCCATGATAGCCATGTTTTTGTCTAATTCTGTTTCGTTATTAACATTTTGAGCCATTTGCAGAAGTAGATTTGTAACACCATTAAATGCTGAAACAACATATACTCTTCCTACATTGTCATAAATCTCTGAAATTTTAAGGATTTTGTGAAATGCGTTCTTATCACTTAAACAACTTCCTCCAAATTTCATGATTACAACTGTCATATCTTACACCATTAATTCAATGGATTTTAAAAGCTTATTTATCAATATGATATTTAAATAAATAAACTAATTTGAAAATAGTTTATCTAGAAATTATTATAAAAAAATGTTCTAATTATTCAAAATCTTTAAGTAAATCTTCGATTTCTTTTATTTGATTATTAACATTTTCTTCAATTGTTATTAATCTTCTTTTCTTATCTTCAAGCTCTTTGGCAGTAATTTCTCCAGTTAATTCTTTCATATCAAAATCTAATGACATTTTTGCAAGATAAGCTTTTTTGATTTTTAAGTCAATAAGTGATTTTTCTAAGCTTAACTTTTGGGGCACTTCAGTAGGAGCACTTTCTTTAGAAGCGGATAAAGTTTGTTCTGGAGGTATGGTTGGGGGAGATTGTTGGGTCGTAATCACTTTTATTGGTTCAGGTGGCTTTATTGGTTCTATTGCTGATTCTAAAGGCATAACTGTTTTTGGCATCAATTTAGAAGGTGTTTCGATATTTTCACTTTTCACTTCTTGGTTAGTCACTTGAGCATACGGAGAAATTTGCAATTTTTCCCTGGCACCTTTAGGCACCTCGCTAATTGACTTAGGTCTTTGCTTTACCATAAAATCTTCAGGATTTAGATTTAAACCAATTTTTTTAGGGACAGAAGATTCTACTTCTTGAGGGATTGGAGGTGAAATTTCAGTTTGAAGATTTTCAGATATAGTTTTTTCTTTAATTACCTTAATAGGTTTTTTAAGTGTTGAAGACTTAACTTTAAATGCTTGTAAAGGAATTTCTAGCTTTTTAAGAGCGATAGGTTTCCCCAGGTGTTGTTTAAATGCCTTAGAACCTTCAACTTCAGGACTATCTTCTACTGAAGGCGTTGAAGGCGCCACTGGAGTTTCAACACCCTGACTTGTTGGAGGCGATGCAGGTGAAATTTGTGGGAGCATACCTAAAATTTTTTGTGATTTTTCGAAAAACTCTTTTCCTAATGAATCGTCTCCTAATTCTATGCATAAATCACAAATTATTTCAAATAATTTCGCAGCTTTTTCAAATTCAGCATTCTCTAATGCCTTTGCTGCTTCTTCTATATATGTATCTCTTTTTAATAGGGGTTGCAATAAAGGAGATACTTCTGCACTCATTTCTAAAATATCTGCAATGATTGTAATCATTTTGTCTCTATTTACAGGATCTTTTGCGATCATAGAGTAGGTTTTTAAACCTAAAATTTTTTCTATTTGATCTGGTTTCATTGCTGTCTCTAAATCTTGTTTATTTCCAATTATAGCGGTATGTGCATGGGGGGCTTGTACTTTTATTAATTCGAGAAAAAATTTGCTCTTTTCTACGTTTTCCAAACTAGAATCTGTAATTAAAAGGACAGCATCACTCCCTTTAATAAAATTATTCCAAAGATAGCTAAACTGTTCTTGGCCAGCAAAATCCCAAAGATGGAAATGCAATTTGCCAATTTTGATTGTTGCAATATCACCTGTAATAGTTGGAATATGTTGCAAAGGAATTTCTTCTGCCCTAATAAGCCTAGTTAAA
Organism: Promethearchaeota archaeon; assembly: GCA_048939995.1. Lineage (GTDB taxonomy): Archaea > Asgardarchaeota > Lokiarchaeia > Sigyniarchaeales > SOKP01 > SOKP01. Next base: position 15,316 of record JBHLOY010000022.1, read on the forward strand.
GTAGTTTTACCGACTCCCGAAAAACCAACTAATGATATTTTTGGTCGTAAATTTTTATGTGTTACATCAATTGTGGGATCAAAAATTTCAAAAGTTTTTTCATCATATTTATGCATTATTATGTCTTCAAATAAATTTAGAAATTCTTTTCTACATTTTATCAATTCCTTCTTGACATTTTCAAAATTATCAGTAAGACCGGTAACAAAAAGAAATATTAACTGTAATTTTGGTTCGGTAATAAAAGAGATCCTATATTTATAATAATCGTGATAATCTACACTATCGGTTCCTTTAGCAAAAGCTTCTTTTATTAAATCCGTAAATAATGCTTTAAAAACATCATCCTTCAATGCTTTTCCAAATTGCCTATAATATAATAAATCGTTAGCCTTATAGATATAAACCTGCCTTAAAATTTAGATTCACCACAAAATTATCATTTAACTCGAAATATATTTCACGAGATCTTTTATAATTGAATATTTTTTATTCTTAGATTTTTCTTGTTGAATAACATCTTCGACTTTGTTGATCTCTTTTGAAAAATCAAAGATTGAAAATTCATTAATCTCCTGCCCTTTGGAAGTCTCTCCAAGTTTTTTTAAAAATACACTGATACTTGGCATAAATTTAGCTAAATTGACATCTAAATTTAGTTTTGAAATTAAAATTAAATTATTATTAAATGTAAATAAATAATTATAATCTTGAGCCTCTATGGCAAATGAGTTAATTCTTTTTAAATTTAAGTCTTTAGCGATATGCTGAGAGTTGGCAATTAGGGAAAGAATTTTTTGAGGAATAACTTTCCCCTTAGAAAATTCTTTAATAGCAGAGCTAAGAATTATTCCATATTTATTCGCGATTGCGCATTCTGAATTTAATTCTGCTTTCAATTGTGAGATGATATTATCGTAATTTATTTCTCTCATGGTTTACAAATATCTTTTTTGATTAAATAATAACCGATAATTTATTTATATTTATTTGAAGTATATTTTTAAGATTCAATATGTTTTATATTCTAATAGAAGATAACTATGCAAATATATAAATTTCATTTTATTGAAAAACAATCAAATATAACAATTATTTCAGAATCCAAACATGCCATTTTAAGAGCAAAAAAAGAATTTTATTATCAAAGGCAGCTTTTAGAGGACTATATATCTCATCATAAAGAATTTCTAACTTCTTTTTCTCCTGTAAGAGTTCAAACTGAATATGAGGTGGTTAATTTAATGGCCCAAGGGGCATTTTTATGTGATGTAGGTCCAATGGCAACTGTAGCGGGAGCTTTTGCAGATATAATGCTTAAAATAATGAAATCTTATATTTCTGAATTTAATATAGCAAAAATCGCATTGATTGAAAACGGTGGAGAAGTAGCAAATGATTCAGAGAAAACCATGAAAGTTGCTCTATTTGCTGGAAATAACCAGTTAAGCATAAAAATTGGGTTTTTGCTTAAAAAAGAAGATTCTCCAATTGGTATTGCAACTAGTTCTGCTACTATAGGACATGCAATTAGTTTAGGTGAAGCAGATGCTGTAACCATTTTTGCTAATACTACTACTATTGCTGATGGAGCATCAACTAGAGTTTGTAATCTTGTCAAAGGACTTGATATTGAAAAGTCTATTAAGAGAGCATTGGATACTGTTGATGACATGGAGGGTGTAAAAGGCGCTTTTATAAGTCGCCAGAATATGGTAGGTCTTACAGGAAAAATCCCCGAGATTTTTAGGTTAAATGAAGAGAATGGCTTAGAATTAAAGAAGAAGTTGGAATATCAATTTCCTGAGAATTTTGAGATTATTAAATAACCCAATAATATGGAAATATTATGCCACTCTCACTTTTAGAGGAGCAAATTTTATTTAAATAATTCATATTGTAATATGCTTCCATTTCTTCTGCTGTTAATCTCTCATAGACATCAAATCCACTAAAAGCTAAATAATTATCATCTAAAATTAGATAAATATTTGTGTTTAGAGATTGCTTCATTTGCTGTAATTTATTCGTACCATTTGCATAAAAATGGTCACTCGGTTTAAAATAACCTTTTGGTTCTTGTATAAAATCTAGAAGGTCTCTCACTAAAAGACTTTTATTTTGAGCATCAAAAGGATATTTATAATACATAACAACATAAGGGATTCCAAATTCACAAATCAAAAAATTTCTATCATCAGTAAAATTTGAATACCATTGAAGTGAATATACTTCTCTTCGATGTAAGCTATATTCTTGATCATCAATATCCAGCAGTTGGTCAGAGAATTGGGCAATAAACATGAAAATAATCACACTAAGAATGAAAACTTTAATCCTAAGTTTAGATATGGATTTTAACTTAAACAACTTATATAAATAAGATATAAATCCAAAAATTACCACTGGTGAGAATAATAAAAGTATTCTTCCAGACCAATATTGATGTAGTACAAAAATGTCTAATGAAAAAGCTCCTAAATAAATAATTGTCAAACCAAGAAACCATAGAGCTAATGGTTTTCCTCGGGGAACTTTCTGAAAAGTGATTAAACCCCAGATTCCGAAATAGAAAAGAACAGTACTATCAATTAGTATTAAAATTTTTGAAAAGTTTACATTCCAACTTTCTATATTAAAGATTATAAAAATAATGACCATTATACTAATTACAGCAAAAAGAACTGGAAAAGCTAATTTATCTTCTGCTATTTTATAATATCTATATTTTTGACCCGTAATTATTGATTTGAACTGATTTTTCTCAAATCTAATTCCAGTTCGTAGTTTTAAAATTAAAAATAATCCTAAAATCCCTGCAAATACCAATAAAAACCAAGGTAATGCTAGAATGTCAACTATCTTCCAATGGGCACTTATTTCGCTAAAATTAAATAAAGCTAGAAATATGCCCAAGCAGATACATAGAATTAAAAAATCAAAACCCCTCTTATAACTTCTTGCAAAATAGATTAAAAAAATAAATGTAAATGATACAATAAAAATGGTAGCTATAAGGGAATGAGTAAATAATGCACTAATAAATATTAAGATAATTAAACTATATGATAGGATAAGATTTGTTAAAATATCTTTTCTAGTAGGTTTGTCTTCTTTTATGAAGTTTTCTAGCCTTAAATATAGTATAAATAAAATATGTAGAGATTGAATAGTTGCTAAAGAAGTTGGCCAAAATTGATACATCATATTACTAAAACCTAATGAGGTAAATTCTAAAATAAAAACTCCAAAAATAGCCAAATTTCGGCTTTTAAAAATTCTTTTTAAAAGATTGTAAATTATTAGTCCAGAAGCTAAAAAAGTATAAAATGAAAAGAATTTTGCTATTATTAAATGGTCTATACCCGTAAAAAAGTAAATAATTGCAGTAAAAAGATGTAAACCTAAAGCTCCAAAGTATTGTTCCACTGGTAAATAATTGAGAGAACTGATCATCTTACTCATAAAAACATGGTACATTGCATCAGTTCCATAGAAATAACTAAATCTGACTCCATGAAGAATGGAAAGTAATATCAGAAAACATATAACTAACAAACTAACTAATGGAATCCTTTTCTTAATGTAATTCAGTAAGGAAAAGTTTTGTTTATTAGTAGTTTTCTTTTCTGATTTCAGAAATAAATTTAGATTCTTTCTTTTTTCGATAAAAATAATATAAATGATTAAAACAAAGTAAGCAATAGTTATAATAACTATAAAAAATGAGCCCGTGATGGGAATACCCAGTAAATTTCCTAAATATCCTAATAAAATATAGAAAGTTAAATTACTTATAATAGTTAAACTAGCTTTTTCTAAAAAGCTAAAACCCTTTTCTTTCAAAATGATATAATATAGAGGATAAAAAGGTAAAAAAAGTAATATTACAGCGGTACTTATTAACAATATTATTCCAAAAAGAAATTCTAAAACGCTATTTTGTAATTGAAAATTTACCTGGAAAAAAACGAATAATAAAGCTAAGGCTGATATGATAAACATCACAATCTGCTTTCTATGGTATAAAGAAAATAATAAGGTGTTAAATTTTTCTTTCATAGATGAAGAATTTCTCATAATCTAATTGAGAATGTAATTTAATAATTTAATATAAATTTATTTAGTTTCGTTTGTAAGATTCATTATATTCTATTATAAGGTTTCTATGTAATATAATGTACTAACTTTTTAATTTTATAAATGTATTAGTTTACTAAGATAATAATATTATTTATTAATTATGTTAAAAAATAAAACAATTCTTATTACTGGAGCTGCTGGTTTTATTGGATCTCATTTAACTGAAATTTTACTTAAGAACAAAAACTTTCTAATTTTGATCGATAATTTCAATGATTATTATCAAGGAAAGGAAGAAAGATTAGCAGCTATACTAAATAATTACAAATTCACTAAGGATTACATACTTTTAAAAAAGGATCTTTTAGATTCATCGGTTTTTAATCAAGTTGATAAGCATATTGATGTAATGTATCATTTAGCAGCTCAAGCAGGTGTGAGGTATTCTACTAAACATCCCATTAAAGTCGCACATAATAATATCATTAGTACAGTTAATCTATTTGAATTTTCTCGCCAACTTGATGAAATTAGTAAAATTGTATATGCCTCATCATCATCAGTATATGGGAATCCAATTTACACTCCCTGTGATGAAAATCATCCGAAAGTTCCGATATCTGCTTATGCTATATCTAAATTAACTGGTGAAGTATATGCTGACTTTTATTATCGTGAATTTAACTTGCCAATTACTTCTTTAAGATTTTATACTGTATATGGACCAAGAGGAAGACCGGATATGGCTATATATAAGTTCTTTGAGTTAATGTATCAAAATAAAGAAATACCGATTTATGGAGATGGAGAACAAGTTAGGGATTTTACTTATATTTCCGATATCGTTGATGGTATGATTTTAGCTGGTGAAAAAGATGAGTCTATAGGGGAGATATTCAATTTAGGATGCTCAAATCCCTTAAAAGTAAATGATTTAGTTGATAAAATGTATAAAATAACAAATAAACCTAAAAGAATAAAATACTTACCAAAACAGAAAGGTGATGTTGATTTGACTCATTCAGATATAACTAAAGCGAAGAAAATGTTAAATTTCAAACCCAAAATAGATATAGAAGAAGGCTTAAGATTACAACACCAATGGCAATTAAAAAATTTTGAGAAATCAACAAAAATTTAAAAAGAAGATTAAAGAATTACTCCTATATTTTAAAATATCTAGTTTTATACTAAATAAAAAGCAAATTCATCCCTAATCTATGGGATCTTGGAAAAATTAACCACTAGAATAAATTTTTATTAAATTAATACCAATTATATTATTATACTAAACTTTTAATCATACTAGAAATTTTTCGATCTGGGCTTTTATTTTGAAAACTCTAATGAGCAGCAATAATGTAGATAATATTACAGATGAAAAGATAGTTAAATTTCAAAAAAAATTTCACGATTTTAGCGAATTATTTAAATCTCTCGAAGATTTTGAATCTCATAAAAATACTACTATCCTTTCTATAATCCTTCCAATGTATAATGAGGAGAAAACAATCCGAAATGTATTAGAAAGTTTACCAGATCATAAATCCATTGAGATTATTGTTATTGATGACAAATCTACTGATAATAGTATAGAAGAGATTAAAAAGGTTAATTCTACTAATGGTATTCGAATCCTTCAGCATAGTAAAAATAAGGGATATGGAGGAGCTATTACTACAGGGATGAGAAATGCTAAAGGAGAAATCATTGTATGCATGGATAGTGATGGACAACATAGTTCTGATGATATATATGAGCTAATTAAACCAATTATAAAAGGAGAATCAGATATTACAATCGGATCAAGATATCTAGGTAGTTACAATTATCCTTTACCTTTATTGAGACAAATCGGAGAAATTCTTGCAGAAAAAGTCTTAAGAATTTTTTTCAAGTTAAAGGTTAAAAACAATCAAAATGGTTTTCGGGCTTATAATAGAAGAGCTATTAAAATATTGAAAAGGGCGCTTTATCCTGATTATGCTTTTTGTACAGAACAAATATTAAAAGCTTCAGTATATGGTTTAAAAATCAAAGAGTGCCCTATAAAAGTATCTGGGCGACAACATGGGACTTCAAAGCTAACCATAATTAAGCTTGCACTAAACATCTTTTCTTGTTTATTACTATATTACTTTAGGAAAATTGAAGTAAATACTGCCAAAAAAAGTAAAAGTTTTTTCTCAATTATTTTCTAAGATCTCATAATTACCATTTTAATATATTCATAAAATTTTTGATAGGTTAATCCTATTATACTCCTATGAAAAAAATAATCACTTGTATAGGAATCCGGCCTGATATAATACGATTATCTCAAATAATTAAAAAGTTAGATAAATATTTTGAAAACATTATCGTTGATAGTGGTCAACACTATGATTATAATCTAAATAAAATTTTTTATGATCAATTAGGAGTAAGAATACCAGAGTATAACCTTAACATAAAGAGTGGAACCCATTCGAGCCAAGTGGGAAGATTAATGATTGAATTTGAAAAAGTCCTATTAAAAGAAAGCCCTGAATTTGTCATTGTGCTCGGTGATAATAATAGTAGCTTAGGGTTTGCCTTAGCAACGTCTAAATTAAATATTCCTTTAGTCCATATTGAAGCAGGTATGAGAAGTAAGAATTGGATCATGCCAGAAGAAAAGAATCGTAAAATAATCGATCATTTAGCTGATATGAATCTGTGTTACCTCACCGAGCATAAGCAAAATCTATTAAGAGAAGGATTAAATCCAAGAAGATGTTGGGTAATTGGGAATCCTATTTTAGAGGTTGTGAATGCTGTCAAAACTTCATTTAAACAAACCAATTCTTTTTACCTTGTTACGTGTCATCGGGCTGAAAATACAGAAATAGAGGAAAATCTTAAAATTATCCTTGGTTTTTTAGGAGAGTTATATAGAAGAAAAGAAATTGAAATTAAATTTATCCTTATGCCAAAAACTAAAAATATGATGGAGAAATATAAATTAGAATTTCCAAAGGGTATTAATCCAATCCCCCCACAAGGTTTTTTGGAATTTCTCGGGATGGAAAAAGAAGCTAAATTAGTGATAACTGATAGTGGGACTGTTGTTGAGGAATGTGCTATTTTAGGAACTTCCTGCTTGACAATAAGAGAAAGCACAGAACGGGTCGATCTAATCGAGCTTGGCGTGAATTTATTAACAGGTATGAACATCGATCAAATGCTTGATTCAGCAGAATTAGCATTATCTAATAAAGTCGAGCCAGTCTCTCATTATGGTGAAAATATCTCAAATAAGATTTGTAGTATTTTAATAGGGAATTCTATTAATTTCTATAGAAATGCTGAAAGATAATTGTTATCTTTTCATCATATAGGCTTTAAGTTCAGATATAGCTGTTCTTAAATCTTTTTTTCCCATAATTTTTTCTAATTCAGAATAATTAGTAGCAAGAGATCGGTCAATTTTTTGTTCTGGTTTATAAATTTTTTCGATCTTCAATTCTTTTTCAAATGTATCATTAAATATATTCATTAATTGATATTTATTTACTGTATTATTTGGTATATAGTGGTGTAGATAAGACTTTTCGATTAAATCTTCATAGTTATTCAAAGAAATTATTTTTTCAGATAATTGAGCAAATTGAAGTGTAGTAATGCCATTCCAAATATGGTGTTCAAATCCTCCAATTGTTCCCCCTTTGGGTTGACTTAAAAACCATTCTAATAAAAAACTTTCTTGCTTTTTAAGTTCAGGGCCAATAATAGAACATCTAATTATTAGCACTGATCTATCAAATACTTCACCAAGACTTTTTGACTTTCCATAAACATCTAATGGATCATGGGGGTCGTCTTCAGTATAATTTCCTCTCTTTCCAGAATAAACACAGTCAGTTCCAATTTGAATGACTTTAATATTATACTTTCTGGTATAACTAGCTAATTTCCACGGAAAATCGGCATTTATTAAGATAGCTCTTTTAACACCTTCAGGATCATTATCTTTAGAGAAAGGTTTCGTTATTCCTATGCAATTAATAAGATAATCTATTTTCAAACCGACAAATTCTGGCTTTTCCAGCTGGGAAATATCGTAAGCATCAAAAAGAATTATGTTCTCTTTTAAATATTTGACATTTCTAACAGTGCCATAAACCCTCAAATTTGGATTTTTAGATAGGTAGTCAAAAACCACCGATCCTAACATACCACTTGCACCCAGAACTAAAACATTTCTCATTTTAACTTTCACTCCATATTAGGTTAAGATTAGCGATTTTCTACTTCCCATATCTGCTTTCCCCAGTAATCAGCCGGAAACCTATAATCATCCCCTTTACTCTCTTCTAATGAACTTGTGGAAAAAAATATTACACGAGTATCTTCTTCTAATGGTCTAAATCCATTTGCATATCTAGGAGGTATAAATAAAATTTGAGGATGTTTATCAGACAAAATATACCGATTAACATTCTGATGCTTTGAAGGTGATTTAAAGTCATCTAACTTTACAGCAGCTACAATAGCGGAACCTTTTGCGATATATACATATTTTGCTTCATTCATATGCCCATGAAATGCCCGAATTGTCGATGTACTAAAATTTTGAACTTGATAAAAACGTTTAACTCCATAAAAGTTGAAATCGTTAGCAAAATTTAAATATCCTCTGTCATCTACCGCAATACCACCTTCTATTAACTGCAACTCTCTCTTTCCAATAGTCTCGTTTATTTTTATTCTTTCTGCTAATTTTAAGTTAGAATAAATCCCCTTATGAAAATCTTCCACTGTGGGAGATTCAATTATTTCTTTAACAGCATACTCGATGTCATAATTGAATTCAAAACCAGTTTTCATTATCTTGGCACTATCTACCATGTAACTTCTCTTATCTACAATATTTTTATTAATCTCGATATTACAACCTGTGATTTCTTTAACAATTTCTCCTAATCTCATCAAACTTAGATTTTCACCGCGAATATTATATATTCCGTGTAAATTCTTCTTAATAACGTGAGCTACAGCTCTTGAGATATCGCGAATATGTACAAATGGGCGTTCTTGTTCTCCTCCAAAAACCGTTATATTTTTGAATTTCTGAGCTCTTGCTGCAAATGAATTCACAACTAGATCATAGCGCATTCTCGGACTTAATCCATATGCCGTACCTAACCTTAGAATACAATAATCATCACTGCATATTTCTCTTATAAGGCGCTCTTGGGTATATTTAGTTTGACCATAGAAATCAATAGGGAAACCCTCATCTTCTTCCTTCACAACGATATTAGGTTCACTTCCATAAATACTGCATGTACTAATATGTATAATAAACTTCTTCAACTTTTTACAAATTTCAGCAACATTTCGAGTACCTGAGCAATTTATATCAATAGCTAATCCAGTGTCTATTAGGCAAGCAGGATCTCCTACAATTGCTGCTAGATTTACTATAATATCGTAGCCTTTTACTATCTTTTCTAGTTTATCTCTATTTCTTACATCTTCCTCGATGAATAGATTTGGAGGAGAAAGATCTCTATAAAGATGATTGTCAAAAATATCAACCTCCCATCCCTCTTGTTTAATAATTTCGAATAATACACTTCCGATATATCCAAGTCCACCTATTAATAAGACTTTATTTGGCATTCTTCTTTCCATTAACTTTTAATTCATTAGATTCATAAAATCAAAAATCACTTCTTATTACTATTTTAAATTCTACTAATAATAAAAATTAAATCAATTTTCAATTTATTAAAGAGTTTTAGAATATGATCTATAAATTTTTAACTAAATTAAGGAATAATAGAGAAGCAAATCCGAGTCAATGAAATGTTAAACAATACTGCCTTGTAATTTACTTTTGCTTTCAGAATTTTTATTACCTTCATTTAGAAATCTTTCCTTCTTCAGTTAGATATTAAATTTTATATTGAAGGTAAATTTTTTAATATTTAGCACATGAATTATTTAAAATCTTAAAATTATCTTATTGC
>JBHLOY010000036.1:0-6112 GCA_048939995.1 Promethearchaeota archaeon
ATGGGAGAGGGGGGAATTGAACCCCCGACCACTCGGCCCCCAGCCGACTAGACTTAATTCGGTTGAACCAAGCTAACGTATCATACCAAGCTAGACCACCCTCCCATTCTTAAAATGGCTTGACTTTCCAGAGTTTACAAGGTATAATAGCCTTAAATCAACCTTTTATGAATAAAAATCTTAAATTCTATTTATCTTTAATTATCTTTATAATTAGTACTAATAATTTTTAAATTCTTTAGAGGGTTTTTAAATTTATTAAGTTTTTTAAGATAAACCATTATTGATTTTTTCATGCGTTCTCGAAAACCTTATACAATTTTTTGGCCACAATATTTTGACCTAAAGAAAACTAGAGCAGGAGGAAGGCGTGTTCCTCGTAAATTTGCTATAGAGAAAGTACATTCAAATGACCTTTATAATGCCGCGAAAGGCTTAGGCTATGATGTTCAACATGAGACACAATATAAGTATCCAAGAGCGTGGTGGGACGATCCAGGAAGAATCATAATAGATTTAAAAGGGAAGAAAAAGTCTAAGGTGTTAATTGAACTAGCAAAAGAGTTGAAAAAGCGAGAATCTAAGAGATAAGTCTTATTATGCACGAATTCGCATTTGCTTATAATATATTTAAAATAGCTGAAAGTACTGCTATTAAAAATAATGCAAAAAAGATAACAGAGGTATATTTGGAAATAGGAGAATTAACATTAATTGTACCTGAACTACTTAAACAATCCTTCAAGATGGCGACTTCTGGTTCAATTGCGGAAGGAGCGGAGCTTAAAATAGAGATTTTGCCTGGAAAAGTTAAATGCAGAGAATGTGGAAAAATATCAACAGTAACCCTAAACGAAGAAGCTCAATTAACTGGACTTCAATTATTTCAGTGCAAGTATTGTAAGAGTAAAAACACTGAAATAATAGAGGGGAAGAAAGCAAATGTTAAAAATATAAAGATTCAAGATTAAAGCTGCTGCCTTTTGATAATATTCTTGATGGATTGTATTGCTTTCAAACCTTTGGAGAACAAGGATGTTTCGATTTAACTTTAAGAATTAGAGTTTTACACCATTTATTAAACCGTGCTGTCCTGGTCTTGAAGAGATTCTTACCTTTCCTAGTTCAGTTTCTACAATTGCACCTTTGGTCAGGATATGCCGGCGATTGTAATCTTTTGAGGCATTATTACTTTCAAATCTTAAAATTCTCACTTTGGAGGTTTTATTATTACTTGGGTCTGTGACATTTATATACAATGATGAGAAAAGTTTTAACTTTTGATTACCACCAAGTGTTCTTTGATTTTTCTTTTTTTCATCTCCAATTTTCGTTTCAATAGGAGGACGTTCTAATTCTCTTTTTCGCTTCTTTCTAAAATATTTATATTTTTTTCCCGTATATCTTCTTTTTGATCTTGCTTGAGAACGAGCCATGATTTACCATAATTAGACTAGTAAATAGTAAAGTAAATGATTTCTTTAAAATTTTTGTGTTTAGATGATTATAATCTGTAAAAGAAAAGTAAATATACTCAAAATTAATTTATTCAATATAATCTTTAGATTATTAGTTACTTAACTATACTTTATTAGAAGAATGATGGAAAACATTTCAAATAAATTAAATATAGATAAAGATTCTTTAAAGAGAATTATAAAAACAAGCACTACAACAGTTGGAATTATTGTGAAGGATGGTATAGTCGTTGGAACAGAATCTCAAGCTACTGCGGGATATACAGTAGCTACAAAAACTGCCCAGAAACTATTTAAAATAAATGATTATACATGTGCAACAATATCGGGTGGAGTTGCTGATTGTCAATATATTGTGAATCAATTGAAAGCTTTTTCAAGATTAAAAGAAGTTGAGGAAGAGAAAGTCCCAGAACCTAAATATATTGCTAGTGTAACTCGAAATATTTTGTTTAGTGGAAGATCCTATTATCTTGCGATGATGATTATTGGTGGGTTTTCATTAAAAGAAAAGCAGGGAAAATTATATGGAGTAGATTTACTAGGAACGCTTTATGAAGAGGAAGATTTCATTGCATTTGGTTCAGGGGGACCTTTTTCCTTAGGCGTTTTAGAAGCAGATTGGAAGCCTAATATGACTACAAATGCAGGAATTGAATTACTAAAAATGGCAATTTCCAGTTCTCGTGAAAGGGATGCTGCTTCTGGTTTTCATATACAAATTTGTACCATTAATAAAGAAGGTTACAAGCAAGTTCAATAAATTTAAAGATCATCTTTAATTATCACTTCAATTTGAAAAAAATTAGAATTTAAGTAAATAAACCCTCGTAAATCATAATTTTTGCTGCTCATTATTGTCCAAATCAAATTTTTAAAAGCTTTACTTATAAAGCGCTGCTCAGAGCTACTAAAATTATCTAAAAATTTCATTTGATCTAAATCTGTAGAACTTGGATGTGCTCCTGAGGGATGCGAATGAAAAATACTTATTAATCTTTTTTTGTTCTTTAAGTCTAGCCTGGTTTGAATAATTTCATGTAAATCTTGTACATTTTCTATTAAAAAAGAGGCCATAGATTTATTATCTGATTGAATACACTCAAAATTATTTGCTTTATAATGATATTCAAAATCATCACAGTAAATTTTTTTCCGAATTTGATTGATTTCACCGAATATTATTCCACATGCCTCATTAGGAAGGGATTTATTAACACAATCTCTTAATTTTTCAAAGATTTTATTACTTAAAACTAACTTAATATCTTTTTCAATTTTTATCTCCAAAAAAATCACTTTTTAATTACATTAGCGTTATTGCAGCATTTAATGCTGCAAGTCGCGATTTTCTAAAATCTGTTCCAAAACCTATTATAATAACATCTCCTTTTTCAAAGATTATATTCGAATTAATAGATTTTGTTTTGAAATACAATTGAACTTTTTTATTAATTTTTATATTATAATTATCAATTTCCGAAGAATACGAAGGAAATACTAATTCAATTCCATTATAAATAAGACAAGTAGCTCCTAATCCATTAACTTTTATAGCAGCATCCCTTTGTTCAACACCGGTCTTTAATTGAGTAGCTGCATCCTTTACTAGACAATAATAAGACTTTGAAATTTTAGAATCAAGAATAAAATCCTTTAATACGGAAATATCTCCTTCATCTAATAATGGGATTTTATTCTTTATTTTCATTAAGATAAGTAAACCATTTTCAGTTAAAACATGTCCTTTTGACTTAGAAAGCTGATCTTTTTCTGTATTTTCTATCTTTACTTCTATAAAGTTCCCTTTTTTCTTTAACTTTTTGACAAGAGATTTTGCAGTTCCCTCTCCTATTAATAATTCTTCTTTTAGACGATATCTCCCCAAACCTTTAGGATTATCTCCAAATATTAATATTGCTAAAATAACATGAACATAATCAAAAGAAGGTTTGATAGTTTTACTTTCAAACAAAATATCTAATTCTTCAAAATCTTTCATAAACTCAATATCTATCTAGAATTCATATTAAAAAAAATATAAGGTCAAAAATTATAAAAGGCGTATTGATTATTTTTTATTATAAAGATCGAAATCTTAATGTCGTTAGGATTTGCATAAGACTATGAATAAAAAATCTGATAGTAAACAAGAAGATATTCAGGGTTTAGTTGTTTTTAAAAAGCTTAAATCACAATCAGCACAACTACAAAAATTTGAAACCTCAGAATATGAAGACCAAGAAAATAAAATAAAGTTAACCCATAAACTAGAACCTTTTGGAGCTAACTTTCTTTACTCCCTACTTATATCAAATCAAAGTTTAGCCCCCATCACAGAAGTTAAGATTAGAATCAGGTTTCCAGATTTTTTAACACTTTGTAGGAGTAATCCACCTAAGATAATAATTGATTCTGATTTACTTGAAGAAAATGAAAAGCAATTAAGAATTGAATTTGAAACAATTAGTGCAATTTCACAAAAACAAATAAATTCATTTTTCACACCGTTATCATTAGAAGAAAAAGGCGAAATTCGATCTTATGTTACCTTTGTAAATAATGCCGATTTTGTAAGAGCACTTGATTCAGATCCAGTGGATATCAAATTTGACCCAATTTCATTTGAACCAAAAATCTTGCCTAGTTATGAAGTAAAGAATTTTCTTCAAGTAGCAGATATAAAACGAGGAATGAAAAGTATTGGAATTGGAAGAGAGCAACATATTGATGTGGATTACCTTTTTTATCAAGTGGAACATACGATTCTAGATCAAAACTTTCAATTAATTGCAAAGGATGAGAATAATAAGATTGCCTGGTATTTCGCAACTGAACTTGTATCTGGTAACGATGTCTTAGTAATTGGACAAATTAGCTCCAATAAAATAGAATGGCTTGCTGCTTCAAAAAATCCTAACATCCTCATTACTGTCTTAACTAACTGTATTAACCAGTTTTCAAATCAATTAATTATTGATCATGTAATCGATACTCTAGACAAAATTTTCAGTTTAGAATGTGAATATTGTGGAAATGTCTTATCTTATTTTCCTAAAAAAGGAGAATCCATAGAATGTACTATTTGTAAATATGAAAAAATAATCTGGTCCTAGTTATAAGAAAATAAGCTTAAATTTTTACCCAAAATTAATATTAATTCTTCAAAGAGTACCAATTCAATCGGAGTTTTAACAATTTTGAGACTTGTGATTATTTGGAGTTTTCTTTTCGATATTTTTTTTACTTATTTATCTTCAATAACATGCAAAAAATACGAAAGTAGCTTCTCAGAATTTGATCAAATCTTTAAAAAAGTCAAAAATTGTATAGATTTAATAAAATAGAAAATCCTTTTATCATTTATTATATCTTATCTTGCTAAAATTTCAAATATAGACCATTTCAAAAAAAAAGAGTTAACTTGCTCGAGGTTGATCTTTTTTGTATGTTTGAATTTTGTCGTGAAATTTTTTTGATTTTATTCCTCATAAAATTATGTGCTAAGCAAAATCTTTAAATATATAGAAGATGTATAACTATATAACTAACCTTTAAATAATAACAAAAATCAATAAGAATACAAAAATAAAAATTATTAAGTGGAGGAATAAAAAATGTCTGAATATATTAGTTGGAGTCCTATTAGAAGATTAATGAAGCATAACGGCGCTATTATAGTCGCTAGAGACGCTGTGGATGAATTAGTCGATTGGATGGGTATGGCTGCTGAAAAAATAACCAAAACAGCCTTAAGTTTGACCAAACACAGCAAGAGAAAGAAGGTAACTCGGGATGACATCCTTTTAGCCATTAAATACTTCAAAGGCTAAAGAAAGGACAATTTCCTTAAATTTAATACTTTATTTTTTTTTATTATTATTTTTATTTCTTAATATTTATTTACTATTAAGATGAATAGGATGTAGATCCTCGAATTTGAAATCATTCAAGCTCTGAATAAGCAGTTCCAAATCAGTTTCTTCATATGTGAGCAATACGAGAACTTCAAATTTACTCAGTTGGAATATTAAAATACCCCCATTAGAACCCTCAATATAGAGATGATTGAATTCACCATTATTCATCTCAGAATTTTTCTTTTTTCCTAATGCTAATATCGTGGCAGAAAGAGCAGATAACTGGGCTTTATCTAAGTCTCTTGGCACTGTAGATGAAATAGGTAATCCTTCAACAGAGAGCAATATTACTCCCTTAATTGCTGGATTTGCATTTTGCAAACCCAGTAGCAATTTCTCAACGCTATCTTGATTGTATCTCACTATTAGTAAATAAGAAAAATATGAATAAATATATTTCTTCAACATTAAAAGGGTTTTAAGTGCTAAATTGAATCAACAAATACTATGTAGATTCAACAAATTTATTAAGGAATAACTCCTATATAGTAATAATAGTAAGTATTAGTGCTTCTCCTAAGGAATAAAATGAGATCGCTTCGCACCGATAGTTCATTTTATAAATAAAAGGGAAGATACTATAAATAGTGATATTAATATGAAAATTCTTTATGTAAACCCCGCTCGATTAAACGCTGGATTAGATGCTATAATTAAGGGGGCACCTTTAAGTCTTATTTCAATAGCCGCAATGGTTCCAGATCATGATGCGAA
>JBHLOY010000012.1:0-80280 GCA_048939995.1 Promethearchaeota archaeon
AAATAATTATTTTATTCTACATTATTTCCTATTAAGATTATAATTAATGGTAAAATTTAAAATTTTTATGATATAGAGATCATTATAAAATTATAATTTAACTAGGTTCATATAAGTTATTCAAAAAAAATCTTTATGATTCATAAAGGTCCATGAGTATGACAGATAAAAAGAAAGAAAAAGATCAGAAGGAACACTCGACTCAATCTGATAACAAGGTCAAAGAAAAGAGTTCAGAGGCTGAAGGCCCAAATACAATTGAAAAATCAGATACCAAACTTATTGAGGGTGTGGAACCGCGAAAATTAGAGTACTTTTCCAAAGAAGAATTAGTAGAAAAACTTAAAATATTAGAATCAGATGTTAAAAAAAAGGAAGAATCACTTAATCAATCTCAAACACAAGCGAATGACTGGAAAAACAAATATATGAGACTCCAAGCAGAATTCGAAAATGCTCAAAAAAGATGGGAGAAAAATCGTCAAAATTTAAACATTCAATATACCGCGTCAACACTAAAAAGCTTTTTACCTTTATATGACTCTTTTAAAAAAGCACTTGAGGGGAATAATCCTCATAAAGATATATTAAAAGGCTTTTATGACCAGTTTATGAATATTTTGAAGTTTTATAAGGCAGAACCGATAAAAGTAAAAGTGGGTGATCCCTTTGATTATAGCTATCATGACGCTGTGAGTACCATTGAGAAAAATGATGTCACGAGTAATACAATTATAGATATTGTTCAAGATGGATGGAAATTAGACAAAGAGGTAATTCGATATGCTAAGGTAGTAATTGCTCGCGAACCTAAGCCTCCCGAACCTCAACCTGAGCCAGAAGAAAAAGAGAATATTGAACCAGAAAAAGAGAATGTAATTGATAAAGAAGAAGCTGTTTCTAAAGAGAACTCAAACAATTAAATCACATTTTTTTCTGTGCAAATGTTTTTATATTAAATAGCCTTTTTTAACAAGTATTATCTTTTATAAATAGTTTGAGGGATGAAATAATATGAAAAAACCTATTTTATTTTATCTAGTTTGGATTGTTGGTATCATAGTACTTGCCTTTTTTACTATCTGGATGGTTTTTTACATTTTCCCCATAGAGCCTTGGCTAACTTCTACGGCACATGCTGATCCATCGATTGATGCCTTAGGGCTCTTCTTACTCCTCTTAAAGCATCTTTTTCTAAATATATTTATTTATTTGATATTAATATTTTCCATTACTTTTCTGATCTTATATAAAATCGCAAGAAAAAAAAAAATAATAAAAAACCCTCTAATTGAATGGGTCTAAACTTCTTCTCTAAAGTAATTTAGCTTTAAAGGATGAACCTCTAGATTATAAAAATTTTGCCTGTTTTTTTGTAGTTTTTAATCTTCCTCTATAATCTTCTTATTACATATAATAAAAATCTATTTTTAGGTATACTTCTTCGATTAGAATATATAAATTTAAGGTGAAAAAATGAATTCTATTAAAAAAGTGAAATTAGCTTTAAGAAGCCGTCCTACTATGGAAGGAGCGGGAGTAAGGCTAAAGCGGGCATTCGGATATGCAGACCCTTCTTTAGACCCCTTTTTACTTTTAGACGACTTTCATTCTGATGATCCTAACGATTATATAGCCGGATTTCCTTGGCATCCACATCGTGGAATCGAAACCATTACTTATATGCTTCATGGAAAAATTGAACACGGGGATAGTCTAGGAAATGGAGGAGTTATTGAAGCGGGGGATGTTCAATGGATGACAGCTGGTTCAGGAATCATACATCAAGAGATGCCAAAAAAAGATAATAAAAATTCACTTTTATGGGGATTCCAACTTTGGGCAAATTTGCCCGCTTCACACAAAATGATGGATCCACGGTATAGAGAGATTAAAAAAAATCAAATTCCCGAAATTGAAGTAACTAAAGGTGTAAAAATTAAAGTATTAAGTGGAGAGATCAATGGTACAAAAGGACCTGTTCAAGATATAGTTACTGAACCAGAATATTTAGACGTCCAAATAGACTCAAATTCAGAATTTAGACATACGATTAAAAAAGGACATAATGTGATTGCTTATGTAATAGAAGGAGAAGCTTATTTTGATGATTATAATGAAAAATTGGTTGGAATTGAAAATCTTATCATTTATGGAGACGGTGATGAGGTTTTAATTAGAGCTGTCGATAAAAATGTTCGATTCCTATTAATTTCTGGAAAACCATTGAGCGAACCAGTAGCTTGGCGCGGCCCTATTGTTATGAATACCGATGAAGAGTTAAGAATAGCATTTCAAGAATATAATAACGGGACTTTTATTAAACACAAATAAAAAAAATACAAATTGATATTTAGAATTGCTTTACTAAATTAACTAAAAAATAATAGCCATCCTCCAATAAGGATTTCAAATAGAATCGCAGATAATCCTGCAATTGACGACAGAATTTCATAGATTTTAGAATTAGGTTTCGCAAGTTTTATCCCATTAAAGGAGCCAATGAAGATGCTAGTAACAATTCCTAACCATCCAATATATAGAGGTACAACTCCATAGATAACTAATACTATAGAGAATGCGAGTGTGCCTATTGACCATGAGATCATTGCAATTGCAAATCTGAAGCTTTTTGTTTGAAGAATTATTCGAAATGAATCAATGAACGATTTTTTTTCCGTACCAATAGTATATGAGTATCTTTTTGCTATATTGAGGAGTCTCCAGTAATCTTTTTCACTATAGACTTGGATTGAGCCTTCTATTATTCGGAAGATTATTAAAATTATTCCAAGTATTATGTTATAAGGACTAAAAACAATAAATAAAGTTATAGCGAGCGTAATGACGCTACAGTGTTCTATTACCGCCAATACAACGCTTAATTGAAACTTTTTTGGATAATTGTTGAATTTTATCAACTTAGCATCTGATTCATAATGCTTCGGCGTTGGTTCTAATATATAACCAAATGCTGCCATTGCAATTTGTAAAACCAAGATAAAGAGAAAGAGAAAACCAGATAATCTTGTCAAGATAATCATCGAGAATCCTCCAATTTATTCTTCATTTTTTGAATAGTTATGACTACATTTCCTCTTTTATGTCCTGTTTCAACATACCTGTGAGCCTCGATAATTTCTTCCCAGGAATAATGTCGATCTATAGCCGATTTTAAATTACCCGCCTCAATTAAATCCTTAATAAAGATTAAATACTCAGTCTTTAATTTGCTTGGGGAATCCTTAATAACATTAAGATAGATCCCTCCCTTCTTTAGAACCTTTTTACCATGTGAAGGTGAAAGTTTAGCTACTGCATCAAAAATAACGTCATAAATCTCGCTCTTTTGGGTAAAATCATCTTTAGTATAATCTATTACTTTATCTGCTCCGAGAGATTTCACCAATCCTAAATTTGTGGTACTACAAACTCCGGTCACTTCAGCTCCGAAGTACTTAGCAATCTGCACTCCAAAGGTGCCTACACTTCCAGAAGCTCCATAGATAAGTACTTTTTGATCCTTCTGTATATGTGCCTTTCTAAGTACAGTCAATGCTGTAATTCCTCCAGAAGCAAAACCAGCTGCGGCTTCCTCAATACTTATATTGGTTGGCTTTAGTGCCAGTATTCTATCTTCAGGTAAGCTTTTGTACTCAGCATAAGCACCAAACTTCATCTCTGTAGATCCAAAAACCTGATCACCTTTCTTAAACCGCTTAACATCCTTTCCTATTGACTCGACTTCTCCAGCAAGCTCCATCCCTAAAATAGGTCTTTTTGGTTTTTTAATCCCCATCATTATATGCAACATAAAAGTTTGAAATTTGGAGGTTGGGTGTTTGCCTCTTCGCATTATTACATCCCCAATTGTTACTGATGTTGCATGAACTTTTATAAGGACTTCATTATCCTTAGGAGTTGGTTTTACAACCTCCTTGAACTGAAGAACTTCTGGAGGTCCGTAATTTGTATATACAATTGCTTTCATTTTTTTCCTTTCTATTTTTTCACGTATGAATACACTTTATCTTTACAAACTAATAAATATTTAAAAAAGAAATCTTTCTTAGTTTATCTTAAATGCATATACTTGAAAAGAACAGAGAGATTAATGAATTCTTATTAACTTAATCTTGGAATTTAATTAACTTTTTATTTGGTAATATAATAATTCTATTACCAAAAAGATAAAAAGTTACTATGTCCACTTGTAAATATTGTGGAAATGAGATTGGTAAACTTCCTTTTAAATGTAGATATTGTGGAAATAATTTTTGCTCTGATCACAGATTACCCGAAAATCATGAATGTAAATTTGATTTTAAGGGTTCCTCAATTGATAAAATCTTAAAACCTAAAGTTAGGAAACAAATTAATGGAACACTATTATTATTTTTGGTTATTACTGTACTTTCAATCCTTACTTTATTTATTCCACAATACTTATGTGCTATTGGCTTCTATACACCCATTTATTATCCAATTTTAACTATTTTTACTTCACTTTTCATTTACGGAATGATAAATCCAATTGATTTAATTTACTTATTCCTACTTCTCATCTTATCCTATTCCATAATAAGAGGATTCGAGTTAAAATGTGGATTTAAAAGACTTCTCTTACTTTATATTCGATTAAGCTTTTATATCTGGTTAATTAATTTAATGTTCTTAATATTTTATTTTGGTAACATTATATTCTATGGGATGCCAATTGGTTTTGCTTCTGGAACAATAATAGCAATTATCTCGTCCAGTATGGCTCTTGATCCTGATTTTGAGAGAAAATCGCCATTATTGATGAAGAAAACCAATATTAGAATAAAGAATTCTACAATAGTAGCCATTCTAATAGTGGTTCACTTATTATTAAAAGGCTTAGCAGTTTATTTTTCTGAAAGACCTTCATTTTTCTTCATATATAACTTATCATACTTTATGATTGGTTATTTTGTACTAGATTTTGTTGGATTCGTGTTATCTTGGATCTACTTTACTAGGAACTATTCAAAATTTCAATGACCTCTTCAGATTGTTATATTTCAAAACCTAAAAAATTAATAGGATTACTTAATTAAAACTAAATAGTAATAAAGTTAAGGTATTATTAAATGTCGGAAGAGCCTCAATTCCCAGATATCCCAGATTTAGGAGAGATTGATAGAAAAGATAGATTCATCCAAAAGAAGACATCAGTTATTAAATGTAGCCAATGCAAGGCAAAAAGGGAACGTCCTTTCAAGGTAGGGGATTATACTTTTAAAAAGCTTAATGATGAAGAATGTGAAAAATGTCATAGCACTATGTCCAGTATAGAAGAGATCTATGCAGAATGGGTGGATCCTAAAAAATCTAAATAATAATAATTCTATAATAAAATAATTAAATTCTTTTTATAGAGTAGTTCCTTTATCTTATTTAATTTAAATTCTATAAAAAGTGAATTTTTTTGACAAAAAAAGAAGATAGATATATAATAGATAATTTTCATGCAAAATCCTTAGAGAATAATCCACTAAATAGTCCTGTGGATCGAGATATCAATATATATTTACCTCCAGATTATTATGAAGATACTGATGTCAAATATCCTGTGATTTACTTTTTACATGGATATTCTAGTAATAATTGGAGTTGGACAACCAACTTCAAGGATTCAAAAGATATTGCCTTTGACTTTAATGCTGCGCCACCTAAGATTTTAGAGAAATTGGACATTGATCGATTATTAACTTTTGAGAAGCTAGACGAGTTGATTCAAAATGGTGAATTACGATCATTTATTTATATTCAGCCTGATGGAAGCCTAGAGATTCCAAATATATTCAAACGGAGAGATTTAAGAGGTAAAGTAATGACTAAGGGAAGTTTTTATGTGAATTCTCCCTATACTGGAAATTATATGGATTACATTATAAATGACCTACTAAATTTTGTGGATTCTAAATACCGAACGATTCCAGATAAATACCACAGAGCATTGATGGGTGGTTCGATGGGCGGTTATGGTGCTTTATATTTAGGCTTACACCATCCTGACAAATTTAATGCGATATCTTCATTAAGCCCTGCAAATGCTGGTAATCTTGATAGGCTAGATTGGGAATTAAGAATTCCAGTTTACACAGAACTTTTTGGTGAAAAAATGTCTGCTCAAACAGGTGATTTCGCTTGGAAAGATATTATGGATACATATGACCTTATTTTTTCTAATGATAATAAATTAATCCCTTCTATTAAAAGAGATGAAAACGGAGATATCATAGATTATAATAAAAAGGCAATTGAAAATTGGCAACAACATAATCTTATCAATTTATTAGAAAAATATCCTGATTCTTTAAAGAAAGTTCATTTACAATTAAACTGTGAAAGAACTGATGAGTTTGGACTAGCTGATGCAGCTATTCAACTTCATGAAAAGTTATTAGAACTTAAAATTGAGCACGATTATGAGTTGTATGCTGATCCAAAAGCAGCTCTTACTCCCCATATATTAGGAATTGGATATCATATCTTACCGGGAATTAAATTTTGCTTACAATTTATAGAATAGATCGCATTAAAATAGGTTTTAATAGATGATCCAGGTAGAATCAAAGAAACTAAGTTCAGAAGATTGTCAAATAATTGCCAGTATCGTTATTTCAGCAAGAAAAGGCACTCCACTAGAATTAGACAAGACTATTGATGAGCTAGCAGTAAATATTGAAGATCTGTCTAAAAATGTAGATTATCAGATCTTTATAGCACGAAATGAAAAAATGATCATTGTCGGATGGATTTACTATTATGTTGGTATTGCTCCTATGGCTTTCATTAACGGGTTTCTTCCAATTGTAGATCAGTCAAGTGAATCCGAAAAGATAGGTTTATCACTAATTAATGCATCAAAACGAAATGTTGTTGAGCGGGGATACAGTAGATTGGAGATTCAAAATGATTTACCCTCAGATGCGCATAGAAAAATGTCAGGGGATCTTCTTAATTGGTATAAAAAATGTGGTTTTAAATTTGCTGCCGAAGAGATGCATATGAAAACAAATCTTGGTAAAATTAAGCTTCCAGAATACAATATACCAAATGGTTATACTCTTAGAAAATTTTCTGAAGTTTCTTATGAACAACTAGAAGATGTAGGATTTCAAGTACTTCAGAATAGCGGTGATGAATTATTTATTTCTATGAGTCAAGCAGAACAAAAAGTTTCTATAGAATATTTCTTTGATAAATCTCGTAATTTTATTGAGGATGGATCGCTTATTTTAGAGAAGCAAGGTAAGGTTGTTGGTTTCATTATAACTCGAGTGAATGGCGAAGAAGCAGATATTGGACCATTTGGACTTATTCCAGAGGTTAGAGGGCAAGGACTTGGTAAATACTTACTTGGGTTTGCTTTAAACAATATGATAGAGAATGGATTTGTATCAGTATGCCTTGATGTGTCTACATCCAATCTTTCCGCGAAGAGACTATATAACAGTTATGGTTTTGAAAATATGTATTATAAGCGATTCTATTACTGGTCACCTTAAATTGAAATTTCCATTGGATTAACCGAGTTTATAGAATTGGTTAAATAAAAGTATCAATTTTAATATCTATGTTAATTGGAAAAAATATAAACTTAAGACTCATAGAAAAAACAGATTTACCTCTTATTAAAGAATGGATAAATGAAAGTAATATTGATGGAGATTTTGAGCCAATAACCCAATTTAGTTTAAGGGATCTTGAGAAAGATTATGAAGGTAATACAAAAGGTCAATGGTTCTTTCTAGAGAAAAAAGATAAGACCAAAATAGGGTATATTGCTCACTTTCTTTCAAAATCAAGTATAGCAATTGGTTATGCATTATTACCAAATGAGAGATCCAAAGGTTATGGGTCCGAAGCCGTTCAAATGATAGTAGATTATTTATTTCTCTCAAAAGATATAGTGCGAGTTCAAGCAGAAACACATCCTGAAAATTTAGCATCTCAGAGAATCTTAATTAAAGCAGGTTTTCAAAAGGAAGGAATTATACGCAAAAGTTTCTTCAGTAGGGGAGTATGGCGCGATACAGCCTTATATAGTGTCTTGAAGGAAGAATGGAAAGAACCCAAAATAATAACAAAGATTTAGATTCCTTCTAATCTCCAATAATTGCTTTTTTTAAATCATTTAAACTGTAATTATAATTTTTTTGCGCAAATGTTAAATATTAATTTGGTCTAAATTAACTTTGATCATTTTTGATCAGAGATCTATAGATGGCGATTGATATATATAATTAAACTTAACAGGATAGATCAGGATAGATCATCGATCAAAGTGTTGATCATTTTCGACAATAAATAGAATTAGAAATTGAGGTAAAAAAAATGAAAAAATCTTCAAAATTAATAATGTTGGCGGCACTAGGAATTCTTATTTTTAGCTTCATACCTGTAGTTGCAGCAAAAGAAGTGAATCAAAGACCATTAGATGATTGGTTAGATCCAAATTATGACGTTTTTTCATGGGGTGCAGATAATTGGGCTTTTGCAGATTTTGTTAGTCCCTATTCAATGCTTGTATGTAAGATGGGATTACCTTGGCCTAAAGCTGGTTTACCTTGGGCACCAGGGATTAAATACGACCTTGTTTATGAAAATGGTTTAGTAGAAGGAGCCACTATAATCGAGGGGAGTATAAAAGAAAGAAAGTATGACGATGGAAGAGCTTTAATAACGTTAATGTTAGATGTTAAAAATGCTCCTTTAACGGTATATAATTACATTGAATTTATTGGTTATTGCTTTAATAATACAGATTGGTGGCCAGATGAAGGAATACCCCCTTCGGCAATACTAGGGGAAGGGATTGATGGATATATTAATTACAAAGTGATATGTAAATTCTTTATCTCTGCACCTGGAGATCCTTTACCGATCATATGGGACATCTGGTATGACTATATCTCCTGTAATATTATAGGTACAGGCTATGGAATTTTAACTGAACACGCTGCTGCTTACGGATTTACCCCTGGAGAATTAGGTATGGTAAAAGTTCATCAAATTTGTCTTTTTAAACCAGATTTTAAAGAAACCCACCCTAAATATGATCCATTTTATGGAGATTTGTGGCCTGTTGAGACAGTAGAAATTCATGAAATCGGCTAAATGTTGACGGTATAAAGAATATTATCAATTGAGATTATGGATCTTTAAGTTTATATATAGAAGGCGGAGGAAAAAGTTTAGATAATTGGCTTCTCGAATGACCACACCTAAACTAATATTCCCCCAATCTATATATTTTTTTTTTCTTTAATAAATTTTTAGAAATAATCTCCCTAAAGGAAATAGCTAAAAAAAGTTTAAATTAATCGATTCCAAGTAGCTTTATTATTAGATTTGCCATAGAATATGGATCTAAGCTTTTATCCATAACTAAATTAATATATTTCTCAATTTCAGAATTAGAAGAAAGTAACTTTTCTACTTTCTTTGTCAATTTATGTTTTAAAATTTGCAGGGTTTCATTCTTTATCCGATTTTTAGTATAACTTTCGATTATTCCTGTATCGTTTAAAAAAAGTTTGTGTTGATTAATCATTTCAAGAAATTCATTGAAACCTTCGCCTGTTTTTGAATTTACTTTAACAATTTGGGGAGTCCATCGTCTTATCTTTGAATACTCTTTAAATAAATCTTGATCATCATATTTAAAGCTGGATTCTAGTTCGAGCATTTGTGAAATCTCGGCTACTTTTCGATCTGCTCCTGGAAGATCCATTTTATTCACTACAAAAATATCAGTAATTTCCATTATCCCTGCCTTAATAGCCTGAATATCATCCCCTACTTCTGGTTGGAGCAATACAGCTACAGTTTGAGCAGATTTGAATATATCTACTTCAGATTGACCTACTCCTACAGTCTCCACTATCACTACATCAGATCCATAAACATCTAAGATTTTAATTGCATCTTCTGTTGCTCGTGCCAATCCTCCTAATTGACCTCTATTTGCCATGCTTCTAATGAAAACATTATCTAGATTAAAGTGCTCTTTCATTCTGATGCGATCTCCGAGTATAGAGCCTCCTGTGAGCGGCGAGGTCGGATCAACACAAATAATTCCAATCCTCTTTCCTTGTTCAACAAAGATCTTAGTTAAAGTTGAAATAAATGTAGATTTCCCGCTTCCTGGTGATCCAGTTACCCCTAGTATGTAAGCATTTCCAGTATATTTGTATATAGAGTTAATTATTTCTTCAGCAGCCATGATGTTATTTTCTACAATCGTAATTAAGCGTGCTGCAGCCCTCGAGTCTCTATTGAGAAGTTTCTCAATTAAAGTTGAATAGCTCATCTACAATTTATCTCTTAAGGTTATTCTTTACAAATTCTACGATTGTTTTTAATTCAGTTCCGGGTCCATGAAAGCCCTTAAGGCCATGATTCTCAAGGAAGGGTTTATCCTCATCAGGAATTATTCCCCCTACCGCAACAAGAACATCATCAATGCCATTTTCTTTTAACTTCTCCATGATGATTGGACATAATGCGTTATGAGCTCCTGATAACATACTTAACATAACTGCATCAGGATCCTCCTGAATTACTGTATTAACAATATCGTCGGGGGTTTGATGGAGTCCTGTATAGATAACCTCCATCCCTGCATCTCGTAATGCTCGAGCTAATACTTTAGCCCCCCGATCATGACCATCCAATCCTGGTTTACATACTAGAACCTTTATTTTCCTTTTTTCAGTCATTTTTCTCTCCTTAGAAAATTGAATCTTCTTGATATGTGCCAAATACTTCTTTTAACGTTTCAATTATTTCACCAATTGAAACATATTCTCTCACAGCATCAATAATATAAGGCATTAAATTTTCGGTACCTTGCGCTGCTTTTTTAAGGCTTTCTAATTTTTCTTGAGCTTTCTTGTTATCTCTTTCTTGCTTTAATTTCTTTAACTTTCTTATTTGCTCTTTAGCTACCTGTTCATCAATCTTTAATAGGGGTGTAGAACAAGGTTCTCTGAAAGTTACATCATTAACTCCTACGATAATTCTTTCTTTCTTTTCCACTTCTTTTTGATATTTGTATGACGCATTTGCAATTTCTTTTTGGAAGAAATTTGCCTTAATAGCAGGAATTACTCCTCCTAACTCATCAATCCTCTGGAAATAATTTTCAGCTTCCTCTTCCATTTTATTAGTAAGCCATTCAACATAATAACTCCCCGCAAGTGGATCCACGGTATCAGCTACTCCCGATTCGTGAGCGATTATTTGCTGTGTTCGCAATGCAATTTTAGCAGCTTTTTCAGTTGGTAGACATAACGCTTCATCAAAAGAATTGGTATGTAATGATTGAGTGCCTCCCAATACAGCAGCTAAAGCTTGAAGTGTGACTCTAGCTATATTAATTTCAGGCTCTTGTGCTGTAAGTGAGACACCGGCAGTTTGTGTATGAAATCTGAGTCTCATTGACTCAGCATTTTTAGCACCATACTTATTTTTCATATGTTTGGCCCATATTTTCCTAGCAGCTCTGTATTTTGCTACTTCTTCAAAAAAGTTGTTATGTGAATTAAAGAAAAATGATAGCCTCGGAGCAAAATCATCAACATCCAATCCCCTCTCCATTGCGGCTTCAACATACGCGAATCCATCAGCCAATGTAAATGCTAATTCTTGGACAGCAGTCGAACCTGCTTCTCTAATATGATAGCCACTTATAGATATTGTATACCATTGAGGTATATACTTAGTGCAATATTCTATCGTGTCAATAATAAGTCTCATAGAAGGTTCAGGTGGAAAAATCCATGATTTCTGTGCAATATATTCTTTTAAAATATCATTTTGAATCGTTCCTCTCAATTCTTCTGGGCTATGTCCCTGTTTCTCAGCAGTTACTACGTACAACGCTAAAAGGATTGCAGCAGGACCATTGATTGTCATAGAAGTGCTAATTTTTGAAAGATCTATACCATCAAATAAAGTTTCCATATCTTTTATGGTATCAATACTTACGCCCTCTTTCCCTATCTCTCCTAGTGCTTTTTCATCAGTTGCTTCAATACCATAGATTGTATGAAGGCTGAAAGCAACGCTCAGTCCTGTTTGACCATGTTCTAATAGAAACTTATAACGTTTATTTGTTTGGTCAGCAGTTCCAAATCCCGCAAACTGTCTCATAGTCCAAAGTCTACCACGGTACATACTTTTATAGGCTCCACGAGTGAAAGGATATTTTCCTGGTTCTCCTAGATCCATTAGATAATTTAAATCCTTGACATCTTCTGGAGTATATAGTCTTTTTATTTCAATATCAGAAAGATTTCGAAACTTTTCTTTTCGTTCTCCTTTAGTTGGCTTTAACGTTTTTTGCTCATCTATTTCTGTCATTATACCATACCTATTAAACTAATAAGTGTAACATTACCTTTAATTCGCTATAAAGATATTTTATTACAAGTTTGATAATAAAATAAAGTTATTAATTTTTCTTATTCAAGAGATTTTAAGCGATTTTATAAGCTTCATTAATTGCAGAACATCCACCACATCTTACACAACCAGCTTTATTCTTTAAAGGATCAACGCCATAGTCTTTCATTAATTCAGCAGCTTCTTTATAAACCTTGGTTAATAGTTTATGGTCGGTTTTTGGCAAACTTTTCCCTCCAGGAATGGACCTTACTGGAGTAATAAGTGGTATTATCCCAATAGAAATAATATCTTCTAGACCAGATATTAATTTATCATAATCCTCTCCAAATCCAGTTAGTATAAATGTCTCAACTTGATTATCACCAAAAATTTGATGGGCATATTCCCAATTAGTCTTAAAATCCTCATATGAAATATGATATTTACCGGGAGTTACTTCTTTTCTAATGTTTTCATCAAGCACTTCAAGATGGATGCCTATTGTATCCGCTCCAGCCTCTTTTAATTTTTCAATGTAAGTTAAATCATCTAACGGTTCGATTTGAACATGGAGAGGAAGTTTTGGATAATTTCTCTTAATTTCTTGTAATAGTTGAATATATCGATTAGCACCCTTATCGTCAGTTTCATCCGTACCACTAGTTAAAGTCATATGATTACACCTTCCTTCCTTCTGAGCAGCTTTAATTACCTCAATCATTTGTTGGGGCGTTTTTTCCAAAATAGTAGCATCTGAAAGTAAACTTAACTCAATACCACAAAACGCACACCCCTCCCCACAAGCCCAATAAACGCATTTTTGGTATATTGTGCTAGCTAAGCAATCTATTCCATGGACTAATGCTATCTTTTTCATTGGAATTCCATCAGATGTAATATATTCGGGATTGTAATATTTTGGGTTAGACACTAATTTCATTCTACTATAAGGACCATTAGTTTTAGTATCGAAAATTTCAAAATGCCCATCATTATAATCTCCTAGCAATAAGTTTGTTCTGATTTTATTATCCCATAGAGCAACATTTACCAAAACTCCATTCTCAAATAAAAAATATCGCCCACCAGATGGACCAGCACCTCCTTTTCTACCAAAATCAATTTCGATCCCTTGCCTTCGATAATCTTGAATTCGATTTTTATCTAGATACAATCCTTTACATAATAACTCGGTTTTTTTAACAAATGCAGTATAATCATCAATCATAATAAGGAAATTTATTGTTTAGAATCCCAATTTAATAAAATTTTTTAATTAGTCTTCATGAAATTTATTTATTACAGACTTATAAGTATAGTTCTTATTAATTGTAAAGGTTATACTTTCTAAGCTTATTTAAAATTAAATGTAAAAATTTATTAGGTGTATTAAATTTGGCGCATAAAAGACCATGGAGATGTTACTCTGGGTGGACACGCCGCCCGTACCAGCATAAGCGAAGTAGAAATCACCGTAGAGAATATGCTCGTGGAGGAAGTCAATCAAAGATTGTTAGATATTGGGGAGGAAATAAAGATATTGCTTGGAAAGATTGGGAACTTGTAGTTTCTCTAAAGGTTGATAAGCAAGTACAGATTTCCTCAAATGCTCTTGAAGCTATTAGAGTTACAATTAATGGTGCGTTACAAAAACTTTTAGGAAGAACTAACTATCGACTACGAGTGCGACCTAAACCCTTTCAGAAATATCGCGAAAATCGCATGTTGGCGTTTGCTGGAGCTGACCGCGTTCAAAGTGGTATGAGGAACAGCTTTGGGCGTTCTACAGGCGTTTGTGCGCGAGTTCGGGCCGGTTCTATTATTTGTGATATTGGAACTCATTTGAAAAACCTCCCTTTAATCCGAGAAAGATTGAGAATAGCTAGTATGAAAGTACCATGTTCCTGTTCAATCGTTATTTTAAGCTATAAAGCCCCAGAATTTTTCAAAAAAGCTGGTTTACCTCTATACGATGATAAGAACCGAAAAGAGATTCCTCTATATGAACTTGCTTTTACATAATTCAATTTTACTCTCAAGAGTAGATTACTTTTATAATCAACAACTTTTTAATACTCCAAAATCTCTTATAATATAATTTTAAAATAAGTATTTATGATTTTAAAGTAAATCTTGAAAAATCTCATACCATTTTTCAATCCCAAAAGTGTATTAATCGTTGGAGTTTCTAGAAAGGCTCTTTCTTTTAGTTATACTGTTTTAAAAAATTTATTAGAAATATTCTATCAAGGACGGCTTTATATATTAAACCCAAATGCGAGTGAAATTTTGGGAGTTCACGCTTATCATTCATTTGAAGAACTTCCAGAAGTGCCCGAACTTGCGGTAATTGTGTTAGGTAAAAACATCTTAGAGATAGTTGAAAAATTAGGTGAGATGGGTCTAAAATATATCGCAATTCAAACTGAATTGAAGCCCGGTACAAATATCTCTGATATAACAATAAAACTACATCAGATTTGTGAAAAATACCATATTACTTATTTAGGACCATCAATGTTAGGAGTTATTAATTTCATTGACAATTTTACAACTTCGATTATACCAGTAAGACAACATATTATGCGAGAGAACAAAAATGTTAAGGAAGGATTAAGTTTTATAGCACAAAGTGGGGGTCTTGCAGGAGCAATGGGTTGGTGGACTCCCTCTCAAAAGTTACCAATATCTAAAGTCATCCACTTAGGAAAAGGTTATCACATTGATGAGGCAGACATTCTTGATTTCTTTTTAGAGGATAAAACAACAAAAGTTATCTCCTTATTTTTGAGAGAAAT
This sequence comes from Promethearchaeota archaeon, assembly GCA_048939995.1. Classification (GTDB taxonomy): domain Archaea; phylum Asgardarchaeota; class Lokiarchaeia; order Sigyniarchaeales; family SOKP01; genus SOKP01. The sequence continues at coordinate 15,222 of JBHLOY010000012.1, forward strand.
TTCAATTGAATTAATCGAAGCAGTTAAAAGAGTGTCAGTTTTTAAGCCTGTGCTCTTTTTTCATGTAGGTAAAGAAGAAGAAAATGTACATAGAATGAAGCAAGCTGGAGGAATCGAGGTGTTCAACTATATTGAGCTTTTTGAAATTGCTAAAATTTTTCTATGGTGTCCTGAACCAAAAGGCCCAAGACTAGGGCTTATTGGACCATCATCAGGAGCAATACATCTAATAGTTAGAGAGATGAGGAAACAAAATTTATCCCTTGCTCAGCCAAGTGAAGAATCAAGAAAAATAATATTGGATAAAGTAGGGGGCTCTACCTGTGCTTTTGGAAATCCTGTTGATTTTTGGCCCCCCGAAAAGTTTATTGGTATAAAGATCTGTGGCATCTACAATACTGCATCGCAGGCATTATTAGAAGATCCTGCGGTTAATGGTTTGATTTTAGCTTTGGAATTTTTTATTGAAATCGAATTTGATATTGGGATCTACGCTTCATTAAAGCATAAATTTCCAGATAAACCAATCATAATTATCTTAATCCAAGCTGAACATGAAGGTGCAAAACGTCTAATAAAAACTGCAAATGAATTAAAAATCCCTGTATTCGAAAATGAAGTAGAAAGAGCAATCAGGGGTTACAAGCTATTATTTGATTGGCATTCTAAAATAAAAAAGAAATAAGATTTAACTTAAAAAGATATTTTTTAATTCTTCTGGTACTTCGCTATCTTCATCTATTAGAGAGATAGCATAAATATTTTCACCGCATTTACATTCTTTTCCTTCAAATAAGTAAAATTTAAACTGATTTTTCCAATTACTGATTTGAACACTTCGGATATATGCTAGTTCACCACATACGCAGTATATGCCCATTTCTTTAGAATAATTGGGGATTATTTCATTAAAAGGACGGGGAGCTTCCGAAAACTCAGAATCATTTAACATTTTATTTATGTCATCTGCAATTATATCTTTTAAAGTAGGAATAAAGCTAGATATAACACCATCTTTTCCTTTCATTTCATTTAATACAATAAAGTTTTTCTCGGGTTTTTGTTCGGAGAATAAGGGTTTTTCATATTGTTGTAGGTTTTCGGGAATCGGGAATGGGGCCATACCTTCTGGATACTCAAAAACAAAATAATATTGTGATACTCCTCTCAAAGTCCTCTGATTAATAAGCATTAAATTTTCATAGTCCCTACTATAAAGTCCAAATTTTATTAGTTGAAGTGGAACCTTTAATTCTAAAAGCTTAGCTCGGATATTGGTTAAGATATCATTTACAAAACTCTTTAAAATCATGACATCCCCACGATTTTGAGCATATACCTCATTTTTATTCTCCTCTTTAAATTTTATCCATTTCTTGAAAACAGAATTCCTAACAAATTGAGGTATGATACAAAAAACACATAAAATAGGAAAAATGAATAAATAGAAGTCTCCAATGTTTGGGATAAACATTAATACCGTAATTGCAGCAATAAGGGGGATCGTTAAAATTAAATTTAAATTTCTTAATCGTTTATCTACTGAATTCTTTAATCCTTTACTCAAAGCAATTTCCTCTGCTCGAACTTTGAGTCTATAAATAGTGTCAAGAATTTTCTTTTCATCATAGCTTAATTTTAATAATATATCTTCTTCCGTTCCTATTTCAGCCCTATCAATTTTTTCAGTTAATCTTTTGACATATTGGTCGAGACTTCGGTCTTTATAAATAAAATCTAAGGTTTCCTCAACAAAATAATCAAGAAATCTGGCAATAAATAATTTTTCTTCAATATCTTGAATGTCTTCTGGCTTTAAACCTAACGCTTCTTGAATCATTTGACCTTGTGTTTTTTTCACTGATCTCTTCCGTTTTGATTTTTCCTTTTTTCTATCAGAAGTATCTTCTTCTTCAATTTCATTCTTTTCGATTTCGTTCATAATTCTTAAAAAAGCATATCTAAATTAATATTTAGTCAATAATAGTTGTAAAATAATTAACTTTATGAATTTTTCGTTGAATAATAATAATTATCTGTTTTTTAGATTATATCTATAAATAATTATTAGAAAAAATAATAATTATGAACAAATTAACCACAACAGTCTTGGTAAAAGATTTGAAATTTCCAGAAGCCCCAAGATGGCATGATGACAGATTATGGTTTTCTGATATGGAAGATCGCAAAGTTATATCTGTTAATATAAAAGGAGAGATAGAATCAGTACTCAAAGTACCAAATCGCCCCTCTGGTCTAGGATGGTTGCCTGATGGGAAAATGTTAGTGGTCTCTATGGAAGATCGAAAATTGTTTCAACTCGAATTAGGAGTCTTAAAAGAATTCGTCGATTTAAGTAAATTAGCAACTTATCATTTAAATGACATGGTTGTTGGTAAGCATGGATATACATATATTGGAAATTTTGGATTTGATTATATTAACAACCAACCATTTATTCCTGCTGCGATTATTATGGTTACTCCTGATAAGGAAATTAAAATTGTAGCTGAAAATATGTCGTTTCCAAACGGCATGGTTATTACACCCGATGGCAAAACAATTATTATAGCAGAAACGCTTTCAGCTCGATTAACTGCTTTTGATATAAAAAACGATGGAACTCTTATCAACCGGAGATTATGGGCTGATTTAAAATCTATTCCCCCCGATGGAATTTGTCTTGATGAAGAAGAAGCTATCTGGGTTGCTGCTCCGGGACAACATAGAGCAGTAAGAGTTCTTGAGGGAGGGTCGATAACTCATATTGTAGAAGTAAAGAATGAAGCCTATGCTTGCATGTTAGGGGGTTCAAATTTGACAACCTTATTTATTGCGACAGCAACAAGTCATCTTATAAGAGAAAAAGGTCAGATTGAATATGTGGAAGTTGATGTGCCTAAAGCAGGATTTCCATAAAAATTTCAGTTTTGTTTAAATAACCATTAAAAAAAAGGAATTAGATTTTTAAACCTTCATTCTAATCTTCCATTATTTAATTTTAATATTAACAAACTAAAGGTGATTAAATGACAGCTATTCGAAAACCTGGAAAGATAAATGATCATACATTTTTAATTGATGCAAATATGATGGGGATTCCTGGAATATTGAGCATTTTTCTCATAGATGATGATAAAACGTGTTTAATAGACACAGGAACCCATATAGAAGCACGGAAGACTCTCAGAAAACTAAAAGAGTTGAATATGTTCCCTCCAGATATGATTATTTTGACCCATTCTCACTGGGATCATGTTCAAGCAATGCCCTTTCTAAGCCAGCGAGCAAAAAAAGAGGGAAAAGAAATTGAAATCTTCGCAGCAGCCTCTGCAATCCCCCATTTAAGAGACCAATCCTTTAATGCGGTATTTGAGACCGGACCCTTTAATAATATTGAAGACGAAATCATTCCTCTTAAAGAAGGCGATTCAATTGAATTGAGAAACATATCCTTACATATAATTGAGACTCCGGGCCATATGGATGATGAGATCGCTATTTTGGATGAGAAAAATAAGAATCTATTCATTGGAGATGTACTTGGCATGAAAGTAACAGATACGGTTTTTGTCCCACCTTTTATGCCTCCGCGATGGGATAAAACCGCTTACTTAAAATCCGTCGAAAAACTAAAGGAAATCGATTACGAAACCTTGTGTCTTGATCATTTTGGATATTTTTATGGAACTGAGGCCAAAACAATCCTAGATGAATCTGTGCAAAATTGTAATCAATTTTGGAAGAGCTATGAAGAAAATGTAGGCCATATAGATGACGTTCCTTATTTAATCGAAAATGTTCTTGAAAAACATATTTCTAAATCTGATATCCAAAATTTCCCTGAAAAATTAGTTCAAGGTGTGATTTATTGGCTTAGTCAAGGCTTTAAAATCTATAAAGCGCTATAAAATAAATTAAGTCTCTTTTTTTATATTGCAGAAAAAAATAGACATTTTTATCAAAACATCTCCTTATCGCATAAATATAAAAATACAATTGATTATCAATAGTAATAATCTATTTAATTTATTTTAAAAAGTGTTAAGGGATATGAAATCAAAAAACAACAAATTAAAATCATTATTATTTATTCTTTTTTTCATGGTTTCGATGGCTTCTATGACTAATTTTATATCGAACATTAAAGCAGATACATATATTCCTGAAGAGAATGAATACAATGGCTGGCATTGGGCATTAAGTGAGGGAGACCAGATCTATTTTGAAGCAGAGTTTATTCTGACTAACTATACTACATCCGAAATAGAATTAATGTTTAGAGATATTTGGATTTATAATATTACAGCTATTGGGAATGTTACTACCGATTGGTTAGGAGTACACTCATTTTCTCAAATAAATGCGACACAATGCTATTATAATATAACATCTGGAGAACTAGAAGCATATGATATTCCATCAGAGTTTGCTCTATTTGGATATAATAATTCTGATCCAATTACACATAGATATCGAGCAGGTCAAATGGGTATGGCTTTAGTTTTACCTTTGAATAGTTCAAATATAGAAGTTGATATTCTAGATGATATTATAAATGAAACGATGTATTATCCTGCCTCTCAAATGGGGGTTTTTAATCAATTCGATCATTATGAGTCTGATCCCTATCAAAATAGGATTTTGTTCACTAATTCTACGGATGGATATTTTTCAGAAGCATATTACTATGATAATGGTACTTTAAGAAGTGGAAGCGCATTTTTAATGGCTCAATTTGGTACAGGCCCAATGTTAATAAATGCCACCTTTACTCAGGTGTTTGATTATAATATAACGGATCAAGTAGAATGGGGTGTTAATGTTGGAGATAATCTTTATTTTGATTGGTATGAGGGTTATGATTGGGGGGGGGATGCTGATGATTATAGGATGAATATTGTGGATATTTCTGAAGAAATACTCGAAAAATCTAAAAATACCTTTAGTGATAACTTGATTTACATGACATACCAAGTGGTATATGCTGATATATATGCCTGGAATGGAGCTAATTATATACTTGTTGAATCCAACTATGAAATTGGATTTGCTAATAACTTCTATCCATTGTATTTTGATGAGTTAAACTTTGAAGCTGGATTTTACGCATTTCTTTATCCAAATAATTTTGCTATGGAGGATTATGAATTTACATTAAATAATAATACTCTAGATATTTCTGAATTTATTGTGGATGAAATCTCCTATTCACAAAATACATTTTTTGAAACCTTCATTAGAAATTCTACGAATAATGATTTTGTAAAAATTGCTTTTGACAAATCGACGGGAATAATTCAGTCAAATTTAATGATTTTTGATGATTACATTTCGTTTATCGAATTAAAACAACAGAGTTTAGTAGATTGGTCCGTTAATGTAGGAGATGTCCTATACTATAAACAGAATAGTGATTATGTAGTTGATCAAAGAGTAAATATAACAGGAACTTTCACTTTATTTGTTAATTTGACTGAACTCTACAATCAATTCAGTTCTATGGGAATGCCATTAACCTTTCCCACTTCTCAGCCAGAATTACAATTCTATTCATACGTTGAGGCTAATTTTGAAGAATGGGATCCTACTACAGAATCTTGGCATTACACTGGTAATTATCCTCTAGCTATTGCAAATATATATTGGCCTATATCTCCAATGCAATTTGAATTTGGTCCACCATTGTTAATGCCTGAAAATACTGATAGTTCCGAACTCCTGGAACTATTTAGTGTATATAGTGCTGTTTATGATGAAATTACTTACGGTCCTGGTTATGTAATACTCAAAAATTCTACTTTAGATCGATCATTATATTATTACTTTGATGGAGCTTCAGGCAGAGCTACTATGATATATGGATGGACTACCCAACCGATTCCAGGATCAGAGTGGTCTTATATGTCAATTTACCCAAAATTTTATAGAACTTGTCCTGCGGGTTCTAACTTATTTCAATTACAATCATATTTTCCGATGGATATAACAGTAAACGTAGCGTTTAATGTAACTCCTCTTAGTCCTGATGTTGAATATATATATTCAATGTTGCCTTACAACCCTATTAATGAAACCTTACCTGAAGGAACAGCTTTAGTTTATTTTGATCAATTAACTACTAATTACATATATATTGATGGGAATCTTAGCATGACTATTACACTTCCATCTTCAATAGATTTGAGTTCTATTACATTATATTTCTTTGCCTGGAACATTACTGGAACTGAAGAATGGATTCAACCACCTCCAGAATTCTATGACTCTATTATATATGATTATAGTAGTAATTCATTTACAATACAAACGCCTTCATGGGGCTCTAGTTCAATTATTTCAGCAATTTCGTATACAGGAGGGGAGGCAATACCCGGATATAATCCTATTTTCCTTTTAATTGGAATGATAGGTATATCAAGTATCTTCTTGATAAAAAGAAAGCGATCTAAATAATTTCTAATTTTTTTTTTAATTTATCTGAAATAGGATAAAAATAGATGGTAATAATTAAATAAAAAAGAATTTAAATAATTAATTTTATATTTCGGGCATTTCAAGACCCACAAGCGGCAAGGCTTCAGCACCTGACATAAAAACTTCGAAATCTACCTTATATCCTTCTATGTCGAAATATTCGAGTATATTCTGATAAAACCGCTTCATATACTCTTTGAACTTGCCATCTTTAACTTCAGTAACAGAAATTGCCTTCATTCCCTTTTTTGTTGTTCTTACAGCTACAGGTACAATTGGCTTATCTATGGATCTATCTGTAGGGAACTTTTTTAAAACTTCAAGGTACTTTTTTCCAACTTCAGTTGACTTGTCTGCTGGAAAGTAGGTTGTTGCCACTACTAAAACCATACAATACACCTCTATTTTTTTTTGGTTAATTGGATTAAGCAGTACTGTATGATTATTTCAAATTTATAAAAACTTTTGCAATTTTGTCCAAGTAGAAGAAGTAGGTAGAAATATAATCCCATTTTAGGATAGTATTTAAACCACAATTCTTAAAAAAGCAATTTGTAAAGGATTTTAAAAAAATTGATCAAGATATATAAACTTTTTACTTAAAAAGAAGATAATATTATAGAAAAAAGCTTCTTACATAACATTCTGAACTGCTTTTACCTCGGGTACAAATTGTTTCACAGCTCGTTCAATTCCTTGTGAAAGAGTCATTTGAGAGTAAGGACAGCCGGCACAATGCCCCACTAATCTAACCTTCACAATTCCATCGTCTGTGATTTCAACTATTTCAACGTCTCCGCCATCAGCTTGCAATTGAGGTCTGATTTTCTCTATAACTTGTTTAACTTTTTCTTTATCCATAATTAATCCTCATATTTTTTGATTATTTCTTAATAATATAAATAAAAATTGCTATATAAAACATAGTATAATATTTTATGGAATTTTTTTTCATTAGAATTATCGTTAGGAATGAACTTCTATCCTTAGCTAATAAATTAAAAACTGAAGGATATTTTGAAAATAAAATCTTTAATTCTATTACTTAAAGGACTAAAAATGCCTAAAAGTAAGCTAGTTCAATATTCTTAATTTACACTTTGCTTGAACAAGCAAAGCTTATAAAATATTGAAAATTAGAAGCTTTTAGGTATCAATAAATTAACGAAAAATCAAAAGTTGTATTTACTTTATAGGAGAGATCTTAGATGAATGAATATGATGTTATTGTCGTAGGAGCTGGATGTGCTGGACCAGCAGCAGCTAAAAAAGCAGCTGAATTAGGATTAAAAGTTTTACTCCTCGAGAAAGCACAATTCCCTGGTGAAAAAAACATATCTGGGACTTGCTTAAACGGAGCTGCTTTAATCATTCCTGATTTACATTATTTAGTAGAAGGTCCTATTGAAAGAGTAATACGAGAGATGAGAACCTATCACATCAATAAGGATCGAACAACAATTTTTCATGAAATACCTTCAGAAGGTATTTTACTTCTTTCTATTCGAAGAGATAAGTTCGATGCTTGGCATACCGAAAAAGCCAAGGAAGCAGGAGCGGAGGTTAAACTCTCAACAACCGTAGTTGATATAATCGAAGAAAACAGCTATATAAAAGGAATTATAACCAATAGCGGAGAAAAGTATTATTCTAAAGTTCTAATTGATGCAGGAGGAGTAAATTCTATTGTGGGAAGAAAAGCAGGTCTGATTCCAAAAAGAAAAGGCAAAAATATGATATTATATGTCACTGTCTGTGTTCATTTAGGGAAAGAAACCGTTGATGAGCGAATTGGAGAGTGTATTGAGTATTATTTATCACCAGGAATTCAATATAAAACATGGCCTTGGATTTTTCCTAAAAAAGATACGGTAACTCTTGGAACTGGTGGATATATGGATGAGAATCTAATAAATGATGACTTTCCAAATGTAAATAAATACATGGAAAATTTTCTCAATTTACCTTTGGTAAAAGAAAAATTAGAAGGCGGGAAAATCGTTGCTTGGGGATGCCATTTAGAGTATGATGAAGCCATAGAAAAAAGAGTGAAAAATGGATTAATTTTAACAGGAGAAGCTGGAGGTTTTGTCGTTCCCTTCTTAGGCGAAGGAATGCCTGAAGCTTTCTTTACTGGAATTTATGCTGCTCAATCAGCGGCGAATGCAATTAAAGCCAACGACTTTTCAGAAGCTAAGTTATTTGAAACATATCAAGAACTAATTGCTAGTAATTTCTTTATGCAAGCTTTTCGCCATATTGGTGCTGTAAATAAAGAAACAGCTTTAAGCAAATCTGATGAGGAGATTACAAAAATGATGCAAAATGTAATAATGGGAGGAGGATTTATTTCAAATGCAATACACACTAAATGGATGAAAGGAGTTGAGGATCAGGACATGGACCTTCTGCAGGAAGCATATGATTTATTAGAGCTTATACAACCTTACGCAAATGTAGATCCAGATTTTGAAAATTTATATAACGAGAGGGGAAGACAATGAAAGTGGAAATGAAAGTTGATTATTATCCTGGAGATACGGGAGAGTTCATAAAAGTTGATGAGGAAAAATGTACTGGATGCGGGGACTGTGCTAAATTTTGTACAAGAGAAGTGTGGAAACCAGATGGGCCTATATATCGCCCTATAAATTTGAAACTGTGTGTTGAATGTGGTGCTTGTTGGAATGTTTGCTCAGATGATGCAGTTATATTTGAAGAACCTAAAGGAGGAACTGGAGTTCGCTTCAGTTATGGATAATTTAGTAGGTGATTGAAATGGTAAATCGAGATGAATTAATGAAAATCTTAGATGACCAACTAAAAAAGTATACACACAAAGATGTAGCACGGCATTTCAAGGACTGGAATAAAACTCTCCAATACTACTTTACTGATATTGAGGAATATTATGTTATTGAATTAGTTAATGGAAATCCTAAACCAGTTGTCAAAGAAAAGCTAGAAAATCCTGATATTATGTATTCCATGAGTTCAGACACATTCATGGCTCTTAATAAAGGAGAAATAACTGGATTCAAAGCATATCAACAGGGTAAATTGAAAATCAAGGCTACTATGGCAGAAATAATGAAATTACAAAAACTTGATAAATTAAAAATTGAATAGTATGAATACTTACTAAAAGTTAATTTTTATCCTAAATTTGATAATTAATATCAATTATAAAGCAGGCGTTCAAAAATAGATTACTTTACTTTTAGATTTTGAATTGTAAATACTTATAAATTAGAAATTATTAAATTCCAATAACTTAAAAATCAAAACTGAGTTAACTATGGAATCTAAAGAATTCATGGAGGATTTAAGTAAAGTTCAAAAGCTGATGTCTCAAGAAATGTACAAAGATGCTCTTATATTGCTTGAGAGACTAAAAAAGATTGAAAAGCAAGGCAACTTTGATTACAATTTAACTCATAAACTATATCAGTTATATTCTAATGCTCAATCACTTTATAATCAACAAAAAATACTGAACTTAATTTCTGAGATCTCTCAACAACATAAGTCAATGAATTTTACCGAGCTTCGAAAGAAATTAAAGGAAAAAGAGCAGATTGATCTTGATGAGCCAAGTTTAAGAAGAGAAATAGAAATTCTCATTTTACGAGAGCTTTTATTTTGTAAAATCAAGGAAGATAAATTATTCTTTTAAGAATTTAATATTAGAGAAATTCTTGGATTTTATAAATCTAAATATAGAATCAATATAAAACCCAATTATTATCTTAAAATGATAATAAATTCACTTGAACGTTCGATACAAATTAAAGTCTGTTATTATGGACCTGCAATGTCCGGGAAGACAACTACACTTAAATCTTTATTCAATCATTTTGGAAAAAAGAAACTGGTCGAAAGTATTGAGACATCACATGAACCCGCGAAAAGAAGGACTCTATTCTTTGATTATGGAACAATAAGCTTCCAGAACCAGGAATGGATGCTGAAAGTTCATTTATACTCAACTACAGGTCAAGATTACTATATAATTACCCGGCCTGCTACACTCCAAGGCGTTGATGGCATAATATTCGTAGCAGATTCTCAAAGAGATGTATATGACCGAAACTTGATTTCATGGAATGAATTAGCTACTTATTTTGGAGATGCTATTTCAAATATGCCTAAAGTTATGGCATTTAATAAACAAGATCTGCCTGAAAAGTTCAATCCGAATATTTTTCTGCACCAGATTGATTACTATAAATTCTCAAATATTGATGTAAAAAAGACGATTGCGATTAATGGAGAGGGCGTTTTGGACTCCTTTGAGGAAATAATAAGTTTAATCTTTAAAAATTTGTATAAGAGTCAGCTTGTATCAGTATTTCAATAATTTTTGTTATTTTTACCTTTTTTGCAATAACTATAAAGAAATTATACCAAGTTAGATTAAATTATAATCATAATCGTAGAGTTTTTGGATTAACAGTCTCAGTTTCTCCAAAAGTTGGGATAATCCACATATACATTACATAGTTTAGCTTTTTATAGAGTGGTCGAGCAAAGTTACTATGACCTAGACTTCCAGGGAAAAAGAGGCCATCTCCATTAGAAAGGTTTTTACAAACTGAATCTCCTTCTTGATTAATTAAGTATTGAGTAATAGCGTACTTATCATCATCAATACACATAATATATACTTCAGGATATTCGGGGTGAATGTGTGAGTAAATCTCAACATTATTATCCGCGTTTAGCTCAAGATTCACGCTAGTTATAACTCCACATCTAAGGGACTCATTAGGAATTTTTGTAAAACCAGACATAAAAAAAGAATTTTTAATTGCTGTCCATACAGTTCTATATGTTGTTATATTTCCTTTAGAGCCAAATTCTCCTCTTGGTAAAAACTTCTGTGGGCTATACGATTTAACTATAAATTTAAAATTAATAATTTTATCCGTTTTATATCTACATACACATAACTTAGAAAATTGAGGTTTGTATGTAATTTTAACTTCGGTTTCTGGTGGCATCAAAAAAAAATCAAACTGTTGTAGGTCATAGGATTCATTTTTATATCTTAATTTAACATTTCCAGATAGTAAGCAACCATTAAGAATTTCTTGAGAATTAGTTTTAATAGTGAGATCTCCATTCAGATAAAAATATTGTATTTTTGTATTATTTAATTTTCTTTCAACAAAACTCTCTTTAGGGTCTTCGAAAAAATACGAAAGCATTTCTGTTGTAGAAGCAGGCATAATTTTCCGGTATTAAACTATTAATATTCAGAAGAAACCAGATGATACAGGAGATTGTAATCGTATTAGTTTCTGGCTATTATCTTCTAATATAGTGATTAAGGCTGAAATATCTTGTTTTGTTCTAAAAATTACTTCTTTTTCTTCATTAATTTTCCAAATATTAAAACCAGTTAAATTAGGAGCAGTCTCGAATAGACCTTCTTGAAGTCCAGAAATTCTCACTGTAACTCCTTTTAGATTTTCTTTTGAAATATTTTTGATTTTGACCTTATATTTCTCCAAATCAGAGTCTATTGAGACTACCTTATAAGTTTTCTGAAATTTAGAGGAAATTCCATCAAATAAAGTAGGGGCTGCTGATGGTGTTCCAGAGAATAAATCAATTTCTTTCTTATTATCTCCAGTTGGTTTTGAAACTATTGTTATTGGAAGTTCAAAACTGATTGGCTCACGGCCATATTCGAATTTTGTTTTTCCAATGATTAATAATGAATATTGTGTATAATCTCCGAATTTAAATCCCCAGTACTCTTTTTCAGTTGGTTCCCATAGGTAATTATGAGAAGGTTCAGCAATTTCCGGAACTTTTAATAATAAAAATCCCTTTTCAATGTCTGAAGTTTTCGCATCACCAGCAATCGCAGGAGGTAGCTCTTCCACCTTTCTACATTTTTGACCATATGTATCACAGAAACACACTAGATTTGATTTTTGTAAAAGCCGTACCTCGATATGTTTAAGTACATCAGATGAAAAGCTAACTTTAATTGTTTCTCCTGGTTTAAACAAATCCTTACTAAGGAGCACATTAAGTCCAGAAATTGAAAAGGAAATAGGGTTAGATTGTTTTCGTTGAGCAACTGAATCTCGTGATCTTATTTCTACTTTTTGTGTTCTATTAATAACTAAATCATCATCTGGATCAGTAGGATGTGGTTGCCTAACAATTAATTTGAGTTCATATTCCAAATTACGATTCTTGATTGTCGGTACTACATTAGTTTTTATTAATAGAGAGCGTTCTCTAGTATATTCTCCAGCCTCAAAATGGCCCTTTGAGAAGATTTCTTCTTTTGAGATTTGTAATTCCTTTACGCAAGGTGGTTGTGTGATTAATTTAATCCCAGCCCATAGAATAGATGTATCCTCTTCAAATTTGAAATTAGTTCTCACATTAAGTTTATCTCCTATAGAAACCGAACCGTTATTTAAATCTTGGAGCTCTAATTTCATAATTTTAATTAGCTTATGAGCTTATGAAGTTCACTATATTATAATCAATAGTTGAATTTTCTTAATATATATTATTAATTGCTAAAAAAAATAGAAGTTCTGCTTTTATTATTTATGATTTCTTTCATTTTTAGAAAGATAAATAGTGAATTACATATTCTATCACTTAATAAGAAAACATCAGATAAAAAATTAGAATTAACGTGATACAGTACGAATATAAAGCAATCCTATTTGACCTAGATGGAACTCTGATTGATGTAGACTTGAAAAAATTTATTCCAAATTACTTAAAGCTTTTAGCAAATAGTATTTCCCATTTAGTCCCTCCAAACAAAGTAATTCCTAAAATTTTAAAAGTTTCAGAGGAAATTAATCAAAATGACGGAAAAATTACCAATGAACAAATCTTTATTAATAAATTTTTTCCGATAGAAGGCTTTAATCAAGAAGAAATTCAACCATTGTTTGATAATTTTTATGAAACTAAATTTTCAGAATTACGTCAATACACCATTAAAAAACCTGAAACACGAGCATTAATGCATAAGGTATTTAAAAAGGGATACCAAGTAGTCATTGCAACAACCCCTGTACTTCCTTTGACAGCAATCCAGCAAAGACTTGATTGGGCTGATGTTGGAGACTTTGAATACAATTTGATTACTACTATAGAAAATTCTCGAGCAAATAAACCAAATCCTATTTATTATAGACAAATTATAGATTATTTAGGACATTCTGCAAAGGATTGCTTAATGGTTGGTGATGAAGATAAAGATATGGCAGCTAAAAATATTGGATGCCAAACTTTTCTAATTTATAGTTCTAATACGGATGTAAATAACGAAACTCCCAAGCCTAATTACACTGGAACTTTAGAAGATTTAATTAAAATGCTCTAATCTTAATTAAAAAATAAAGATATTATTTAAGATAACTCACTCTTCTTACTTTTTTAACTTGTTCTTCTTTAGAGGGATCAAGGAGTTGCTCATGGTTCTTCTCAAGTTTAGATTTTACACATTCTTCGCAATATTTCAACCAAATTTCAGAATTTTTTTCTGGTTTTCGATTACTCATGATATATGCCTTGATTAGGATAATTAGAAAATCTCATTATTCTAACATAGTTTTTTAATTAAAAACTTTTTTAAAACGATATAATATCTATGGATATGTTACAAAAATTACATATATGAAAAAATTTAAATAAAAATTCTAATGTATGAGAAAGAGTTGGTTATAAGTAAAAATAATTTTTCTAATTTAGAATTTCCAAGTGACTAAGTCGTCATCATATTCTTCAAACTTAAGATTTTTAATAAATTGATAGGATTTAGGATTCTTCTTGTATACTTTACATCTTAATTCTTTAACACTTCGTTTTTTGAAGTATTCCCAAACTGTTAAGCCTAATAATGTACCTAATCCTTTATGCTGAAATTTAGGAATAACTCCTAAACCAGCGATTACACCTACTTCATTATTACGCCCAGAAAAATATATAAGAGCAAAACCGCAATCAATAGAGTTCGCTTGAGCTATTAAGAAAATAATATCAGGGTCTTCCATCATTTCACTTAAGTTTTGTTCATTTAGGTTATGATAAGGCATTGAAGTAGAATTCCATGCTAATTTATATAGCTTAGTTATACTTTTAATATCTTCCTTATTAGCTTCTCTAATATTATATCGTATATTGTTCTCATTTATTCTTTGTCTCAACTTATTCTCAAAATCTTCTGTAATCGCATCTACAAGAAGTCTCATCTGAATATAATCAGATTCACTTTTCAAAGTTTCTTCTACATTTGAAGTAATTCTTGTAATAAGGTTTCTAAACCATTCCATAATCAAAAGAATTGGAAATTATAATAATTATAATAATAAAGAGTGAAGAACTCATAAACTCATTCAAATTGTATTAAGATATCAAAATAATAAATAATAATATTTTTTAGAATAAAAAAAATTTTTTTATTTTTATTCATAGAGAGGTGAACCACAGGTTCCACAATACCTACCACCTTTTTCAACTTCTGATCCACAGTGTGGACAGAAATTCATGGATACGCTTGCTTTTGGTTGTTCTGGGGTATATGGAGTTGAATAAGTAGATGGAACAGGAACCTTAGGAGGTTGTGGTGCTTCTGGGATAGTAGGAGGAACAACCTTTTTTGAAAATGTTGGAGCGACTTCAGCAAGAGAAGACAGCTTAAAATATCCTACTATATACATTATATATCCAATTATGATAGGGACAATTAAAAATCCGAGTGCCCATAATAGTGCAGCTGAGCTTAAATTGCTTGCTCCCTCATTGATACGAATATACCATCCGGGAGGAAATTGATCTTTACTTACATAAAAGTAGCTTTTAAGATTTTCCCAGCCACCTTTTTCTATTCCGCAACCGATAATCATAAGAATAAATCCAGGAACTAATGCGCTTAGGATTAAGGGATTGAAAATTCCTAGCGGAAATGGAAAGTAATAATAATAATACATATAAGAACCTGTGATAAATCGCCCAAGTATAAATATAAAAGCAATATTAACCAATATCAGACCTATAAATTTAATTATCGCAGCTGCTAAATATTTCGAACTAAAACTACTGAGATATGGACTTCTTAATTGCTGATTTATCGCTTTGATGCGGCTAACTGCTATACAAACAAAGATTAGAATAATTAGATTAGCAACAAAGGCAAAAAAAGGTATTACGATGAAAATGCTAAAAATAGCTACGATTCGAATATTCTT
The DNA here is from genome assembly GCA_048939995.1 of Promethearchaeota archaeon. Lineage (GTDB taxonomy): Archaea > Asgardarchaeota > Lokiarchaeia > Sigyniarchaeales > SOKP01 > SOKP01. The sequence continues at coordinate 30,935 of JBHLOY010000012.1, forward strand.
CCCGAAGCTATACCATTTCAGTTCTAAATTATCATTTGACATTTATTTAAACCTTCTAATTAATTGGTTTCTTTAAGGATAATAACACTAAAATAATTTAAATAGTTTTAGGAGACCAATTTTTTTTTGTCAATCTTTCTTAAATGAAAAGTAATAAGAAAAAATTTTAATTAGAACTTATTCTTTCTTTAATGAAGAACCACATACTCCACAAAATCTCGCTTCTAATGGTACTCTTTCTCCGCACATTGGGCAAAATTTAGCTAAACTAACTGGTGCTTCCTCTAAGGAGTCCGTTGATGGTAATTGTGGCTCAGGTTTTAGCTCAACTTCTGCTTTGACTTTTAAAGTTTCTACAGGCTTATGAATTTCTGCTACTCGATAGAAAGATGCCAATTTGAAGTAACCTATAGCCTGAAAAATGAAGCCTATAAATATTGTGATAACTAAAAATCCTAAAGCTAACAATAATGCTCCAGTATGGGATTTATTCGCACCATCTATTAGATCTCCATAAACTGACTGTGGAACTAAATCTTGATTTTGCTGTAAAAAAGATGTGAAAAGTTTCCAAGCGCTCATTTCAGTTGAGGATCCAACAATAATAAGAATATATCCTATAAAAATTGCAATTGCTGCACCGATTATAAAAACTGTGGAAGGTGTGAAATAAAACCAAGGAATACCTCCATATATTCTATTTCGAATGAAGATGAGGATGGGAATCATTAAACTTCCAATTATACATATAATCATTCCGACTACTCTAGTTAGAATTCCATTAAGCAACTTTCTACGAAATTCCTCGAGTGTTGGATTGTTAAGCCCTTTATTTATATCTCTAAGATCGGCTGACATTAATATAATGATTATGAATGTAATAACCATACCTATTAAAGAGAGATAAGGAAAAATACTAAGAATAGCAGCAATTCCTAAGATTCGCATGTATCTTCCAAAATCATAAAATATGTTTATTTTCCTTTCAGATGACATAATAAATCAACTTTAAATAATATTCTAGTTTAGGTAAAAATGGAATCTAATATATATATAATTATAGTAGTCTGATCTTTGATTGTCAGCTTTATAATATATTTTAGGAATAGTAATAATTAGCTAAATAATTCTAATTTATCTGACTCTTGTGAAGTTTTTTTCATAATTTTCGATGTGGCTTTTACAAAATCATCATTATTTATTTTATTTGAATCTCTTCTGATAGCAAACATTCCCGCTTCAGTGCAAATTGATTTAATATCTGCTCCAGTGGCATTTTCAGTTAGTTTAATTAATTCTTTATAATCAACATTCTCCTCAACATTTAGGAATCGTGTATGAATTTTAAAAATTTCTGTTCTTGATGCCTTATTAGGCATTGGTAATTCTATAATTCTATCAAACCTCCCAGGTCTTAATAAAGCACGATCTAAAATGTCAATACGATTTGTAGCTCCAATAAATTTAACATTCCCCCTCATGTTAAAACCATCTAATTCACTTAACAATTGCATTAATGTTCTTTGAACTTCTCTGTCTCCAGAAGTGGCATCTTCCATCCTCTCGGCAGCTATTGCATCTAATTCATCAATAAATAGAATTGTTGGGGCTTTTTTTCTTGCTAATGTAAAAATTTCTCGTACATAACGAGCACCCTCACCAATAAACTTTTGTACTAATTCTGAGGCGATTACCCTAATAAAGGTCGCTTTTGTTTCATGAGCTACAGCTTTTGCTAATAATGTTTTACCTGTACCTGGAGGACCATGAAGTAGAACTCCTCTCGGAGGATCAATTCCCACTTTCTCAAATAATTCTGGTTTTAATAAAGGTAATTCTACTGTTTCTCTTACTTCCTGTATTTGGTCATCTAAACCACCAATATCATTGTAAGATACATCCGGTATAGTATCAACTAATTCCATTCCTCTGATAATTGGATCTAAATGTGTGGGTAATATTTCCATAACAGAATAAGTATTTTGATTTAAGGCAACATTTAATCCGGTAGTAAGGTTTTCTTCTCTCACATTTTTACTTGTATTTACAACAAAACTGGAGCCAGTAGAAATATTTATTATTACTCTCTCTTTTTTCTCATCCAAAATGTCTATTATAGTACCAGTTATTAGAGGAGCCTCTCTTAGATGCCCCATTTCATTTCTTAAAGTATTTAAATCATGTTCTAATTTTAAGCATTCAGTTTTTAGAGTTCGCCTTTCACTTTCAAGATCTTTTATACGTTTCTCTAAATGATTGACATAATTTGTGAGGTATTCCTCATCTTTCATGTCTTTCCTTTTTCTATCGTCTCTTCCTGTAGATTGCATGTAAAAATAAAGTAAATTTATGTTATTATCTGCTTTTTATAAAATTATTCCAAGTATTTATTCTTTGTTTATTGCTTTCAAAATTCTAAAAGTAACTTTACAGATAAAAACTAAGTCTTTTCTCAAATATGTAAATGATTATTAATTAATACTTTTATAATTATATGTATAGGATCTCAATAATCTAATCAATATGTCTAATACCAAAATTAGAAAAATTAGATATTTGGATAGATAAATAACATTGTAGACAATTATGACTAGTTTCAAAACTGTGGTTAATAATTTACAAAAACATTATAAAGATGCTGAATCGGTTGCAATTATCAGTAAATCAGGAAAGTTGTTATATTGTACAAAAAATTGGAACATAAAAGGGGATATAAGTAATTTATTATCAAGATGGGCTAGTGGGTCAGCACAATCAGTATCAGTAGATTCAATTCGATATTCCATAGTTCAAATGGAACCAGAAAGGTTTATAGCTACAAATCGGCATAATAAAGGACATTTAATTGGTGCTACTACCCCTGATGGAGAAAATTGTATGGTTGCTCACATTAGGTCTAAGGCAAAGGGTTGGTTTCACCTGGCATATCCTGCAGTTGCCAGGGCAGCAGCTATGTTAAAGAAGGGATCTACTTCTGAATTTGTTAAAACTGAGATCGACTTTTCAGAAGAACCAACAAAAGGAAAAATCAAAAAATCGGAACAATATACCACGTATGGTTATACTACTTCTGCTCCTATGATGGATCTAAATCTAAAGGCAGAAATAGAAGCATTTTTAGAATGGATCAAAAATCCAGATGGACTGAGAGGCTATCTTTCTTACTACTTACAAACAAATGATCAATATTTCCTTTCTAAACTTGCTGAAATTTATCAAGATTTATATAGAATCTTTTATCCTTAATTCAATAGCTGTCAATTATTAATAAATCTACTTTTAAAAAGAATAAGATATAAATTTTTTTCAATCTGTATGAGCAGATATAATTAAATCTGCAAATAGTTTCATATCATTTAATAGCGTATTTAGCTTATCTTGAGATGTTCTATCTAAATCTCCGGTCTTCATTATTAATACTGAAATAATATATTTGAATATATGTAGTTCAACTTCTTTTCCTTCATCGTTTCTTCCTTTAAATACAGCCGAGTCTGACATAAAAATATTCTCTCTTACTGTATTACATGAATTTATGAAATCCCTTAAATCTCCTCTTAAAGTTAGACCACTACTTACACCTTGTACATTGTGTACAATAACATTACCGGAAACATCAGAGATTATGATTTTTGCTTTAATTTCTTCTAATTGCTCTTCGGCTTTCTCAACATGAGCTTTTAATTCTGAATAGCTTGAAATTAATATATCTCTAAAAACTTTAGCTAACTCATCTTGTAAGTAAATGCTTGTGAGCTTATAATCAAAATCATATTCTTTAAACATATCTAAGAAAATTTCTTTTGCCTTCTTAACATTTGTATCAAGAAGCTCTTTTTGATAATCTTCAGTATCATATTTATGAAGGAAAAGGAAGATTTTCGGCTTTTCATTATTTTTTCGATATATATCTAGCAATCCATTGAAGTATTCCTTAGCTTGTATAAAATCTTTAGGTGAATGTAGGTCCACCACAGGGATTAGAATATCTGTTCCTCTTATTACTTCCGGTTTTTCCATATACTCTTTTCGATATTGTTCTTGTCCGCCAAAGTCAAAAATTCCGACTTGCAAGCCTAGAAATGGATGTCTTCTAGTTTCATACAATATGGTTGGGCTTAAACTTTTTGTGTCTTCTGCACTTTTTTCAGCAAAAGCAACTGAATAAAGACTCGTTTTACCACAACCACTCAAGCCAACTAAACTTATTTTCAAGGAGCACACACCTTTTTATGGGTTCTTTACTATTTTCTTTTTTTATATAATTAATTATTTCATTTAATCTTTTATTAAATTAGATCGTTTTATTTTTCTTCTTTAGGTGTTAGTTTAAAAGTCCTTGAGAAGATTTTACCATAATCCTCAGTTGAAGCTTCAACTAATACATTTCCATATACAATTTGTCCATCCTTTTCTTCAAGAGGATATCCAATTTCTATAGTTTCGAATGGAAATAATTCTTTTATGGTAGTAACCCATGGTCGTTTTTCAAATAACTCTTCTAAACTAACAATTCTAATTTTTGCGTCTTCTAAAACATAACCAATAGTATTTGTAATTGAAATATTTAGAATTTTATTTTCTTCATCAATATCTTTAGATACGCTTAAGAATTTTTTACTTCCTAAAGTTGGTGTTACTGCAACTTGATCGTCCTCAGGTTTAGTTTCAATTCTAGGTTCTTCCTCTGCCATGTCTTTCACTATAAAGACCTTACGTTTTTGAACTGTATATTGGGATACCTTCTTTAATTTTGCTAAAAATAAGACTGAATTCAAATTAATTGCATTGAATGAATCTATTTTTAAATATCCTTTCTTGGCAGCATCTTCAATTATTTCTGCCCCAAGACCAGATCTAGCGAAAACAGTATTTTTATTAGGACCACTACCAACAGAACCCACAGAAATATCTGCTTTTTCAGAAGTCAAGTCTACGCAAAAATTGCAACTTGAAGACTTAAATTTATCTAGCTCTTTTATAGTGTAGGATTTCACCGGATTACTCTCGGGATCATAATAAATATGAAATTTACCTTTATTAATATCCATTTTCTTAACTTTTGAGAGATCAATTCCATCTTTTTCAAAAAAAGGATAAATAGCCTCCGGGGCAAAAGAATCCATACAGAAGATACCAATCGTAAAGATATGAGCTCGCATGAAATATTTAAGCATTCCAGCTGGAGAATTCAGCATTTTATATACCGCATCGATATTACATGGAGTACCCACGAATGCTATTGAATGGAATCCTTGTCGGATAGCCTCCATTAGAGCCTCTACTGTTTGGGAATGACAATAAATTGAACCACTTGCTTTAATTGCATCATTTTTATTTGTGACTATTTGAGCTACGGGATACCATGGTTTTTTGGGATCCTTCATAGTTACAACAGCAGCATCAATTAAATGTTCATCAAATAAATAAGAGAGGAGTGAAGTAACTGTACCACCATCTTGAGCTCCAATTACTTCCGGAATATTAGTATTTGCTACATAACCATTTTTGAATTCACCCATTAGTTGGATTGGGTCAGTAATAGTACGTGGACACTGATTATAACAGATTCCACACCCAGTACACTTGCCTATTAACTTTGGTTGACTTGTAACATAGTCCCATTCAAGGACAGGACATACAGCAGCACAAGTCCCGCATTCCGTACAAATACCAGCACGGATTATTTCTTTCATTAGCATTCCATAGGAATCCTTTTTACCTTCCAGTTTCTTTTGAATATAATCGAAAGAATATTCGTATTGGGACGATTTTTGATTTTCCTCAGTTTTATTCTCAGTCATAATTATTTAATAAAGATTTAATTAAGAATTTCAACAATTCAAAATCTATGTAAAAGAAATGGAATACTGAAAATAAAATTTATTAATTAATTTAATAGATTTAGGAGAGGATAAGCTTAATTTTAATAAACAGAATTAAGTCACCTATAAAATTTTACTTAGACATAATATGGAATTAGGTTTTAGGGTTTTTCTAATTCAAGCTTTTCTTCGATTCTTTTTATTGCGTTCGAAGCATGGATTCTTACAACCCTGTGAAAGTCATTTATCCTTCGAAGTAATGCCTCTAGGGCTTTTTCTCCACCAAAAGTTTCTAAAAATTTAATTAAGCTTAATTTAACTTTAAAATCTTCGTCATCATTAACTTTTAGATATTCTATTAATGTCGCGAGATGGATATTCAATTCTCGCTTTAAATCGGGTGCTTGTTCTTTTAATTTATACCAATTGCGATGGAAAATGTTAAAGATGGCATCTACAGCCACCTTTTTAATTAGCCAATAAACTTCTTTATTATCTAATAAGCTAATTAAATCATCAAGAGGTTTAAGATTTCCAATTTTCCCTAGGGCGATAATTGAATTTTTCTTTATTTCCAAATTTCTTTCATGCAATAAATTGAGTAGTGGATTGACAAAATCTTCCTTTCCTAATTCGCCAAATAAAAAAGCAACACTTTCTTTAATAGTATCATTATCTTTTTCCAAATAAGAATACAGATGGTCATATCGTGGTTTTTTATTGTTTAAATAAATACTTTTTACAGCATCTAATATAAATAACCTCATATCCAAGTCTGTATATTCAAAACTCACATCTTCTATATCTAATACACTTAATAGATCGGGAATTGCTGAAACATCACCAATTTCTCCCAACGCTTTAATTGAAGCAACACTGACTTCGTTGTAAATATTATCGAGATTTGTAATTAATAAATCTACAGCATCAGTTAACTTTAATTTTCCACTTAGTTTTATAGCATTTTGTTTAACTATAAAATCATCCATAAGTATAAGCTTTATAATTTCATCCTTAATCTCTGGTTCAATCAGTTTTGTAATAGTCAATATTGCATCCATTAACTCAGCATCTTCTTCTTTTAAAATCCGTGTTATCTCATCTAATAATATATTCTTATTTGCGATTAATTCTGAAATTACTTTTGGATATTTTTGTTTTAAATAACTTACATCTTCAAAAGAAATGTCAATAGTGGATAATTCAGTCCCAAGTAGCTTTATAATCTCAGTATTATGCTCATCAGAGAATTCTTTTTCTTTCAGGGATTTTAATAGGATTTTAATTAATTTTTCAGGATTAAGGGCTATAAGTTGATTTAGTATAAAATCTCTAACAGAATTGTGAGGGCTATCTAACTCACGGATAAATAATTCAATTTCTTCGTCGTCAAATTTAATTTTCTTTATTGCTTTTAATACAGAGAGTTTAATTTCCAAATTATCTGATTTCTCTTCTAAAATCCACTTCAAAGGTTTAAGGGCTTTATCGTATTTGAGTTTCCCTAAGGCTTTAGCAGCTTCGCATTTGAATTCAATACTCTCTTCAGAAACCAATATATTTTCTAAAGTGCTAAAACATTCTTTTATTGATAAAGGAGCTTCTCTACCCACTAAACCTAAATATTTTATAGCCCCCCTTCTTTTGCTTTCTACTTTTTCATTATTAATGATCTCTCTTAAAATCTTAATAGAATTGTCTATCCCAAGCTCCTCTCTTCTCTGAAATATTTCTTCTGGAGGAGGTTTTTGTTCTACCATTATGAGCTGTTAATTTATTATAAAAGCCAATTTTTTTGTTAATTATTATGATTTTAGGTCGTTCCTTTATAAAAATATTTTCAAATTAAATCAAAAGTCTCAAAAAATTCAGTAGAAAATAGATAAAAATTTTGAATTTATACTCAAAATTTTTTATTAAATAACTTTTTATTAATTTATTCTTTAAATAATCAAAATTTATCGAGGCTTTTTATGACTATAAGAAAATCTATAAATAAATTAAGAGCAAATATATTTGAGAAAACTATTAACTTAAAAATTGTCAGAATCTGCGGGATTATAGTTATTGTTACCTACCTATCTTTACTTATAATTGGTGTTTTGGTCGCTTCATTGTTACACCCCGGTGGTTATTCAATCATTGATAATTGGATTAGTGATCTTGGAAGTTTTAATCATACACCTGCACCTTATTTATACGATATTGCCTGTATAATTGCTGGTGTGTTCACTATCCCCATAACATTTTACCTGGAAAACTTACTTCTTCCAATTCCACAGAAGACAGTAAAAAATTATACTAGGTTGAGGATCAGACTAACAAGCGGTGCTTTTATCTTTGGACTGATAGGAAGTTTAGCTTATATTGGTGTTGGTATATTTAGTGAAGATAGAAGTTATTTTGGGCTTCATGGAGTGATGTCGGAATTAGCATTTGTGGGTTTTGTACTTTCTGCTTTCTTTATGGGATGGTTTATTGTGCTTTACAAAACAAGAGTGCCAAAATTATTAGGCCTTTATGGCATTATTGTTCCATTTACTACTATCATAATCTTTCTGATATTCAGTAATGAATTATGGGAATGGTTACTCCTCTTTTCTATTCTTCTATGGATTATTCCGTTAGCATTATTTGTCTTTATAAAAAAGTTGGAACCTGAAAGATAATTAACTTAAAATCTTTTTTATTTTTTTTAGATATATTTTCCAAAAAAGTATTCCATTGCAAGATTTCGAGTATTCTTTAGATGTTTATTCACAGTAGCTTCATTAATTTTAAAATGCGTAGCGATTTCCTTCCCAGAAATTTCTTTTGGAGTTTTAAAATAACCCTTTTTTGCTGCATAACTAGCAATTTCTCTTTGTCTTTTTGTAAAATGAGGGAGAGGAATAAATGTTCTCCAAATTGCTTCATCAAACTCATTAGTTTTATTAAGGTCAAACATCCCAATTATTTTAAAATCGTTAGTGTAAGATGATAGAATATCAAATAAATTTTCTATATAATCTTTATGGGAAATAATAGAAAGCAAAACTAGTTCACTTGAGACCTGAATAGGAAAGAGAAATGCCCATGGACCTGAATCTATTATTGGAAAGAAACCAGAAGTCCTACTTTGATCCATAATACAGATTATTTCATCTCCAGATTGATTTAAAACTTGCAAAGATTCAGGTTTAAAGTAGTCCATGATAAATTCTTTAATATCTATATTAATATTACGTTTAAAACGAATCTTCTGCAAAGCAAAAAAATGAGTTTGGTCATATTGAAATGCATTTAAAATTTCTACAAATTCAACTTTGTCAAATAGATCTTTAAAACCTATTTGTTCTAAGAAATTACCTGGAATTTGTAATCTTACTATTTTCATTTATATTCAGAATTTTCAAGAATTTTACCTTGTTTAATTAAATTTTCTCATAATTTTTATAGGTTGCGATTGCTACCATTTAACTCTTTAGATAGTAATAATTATATAAAATAGGGTTTTTGTTTTGGTTTTGCAGTCTAACTTAATTTATAGTAATGAAGGAGGAGAAATATTTGAAAATTTTAATAACAGGAGCATTTGGCAACGTTGGATTAAGCTCACTAAAAGAGTTACTTAAGAAAAACCATGAAGTAAGAGTAATTGAAATAAATAGTAAAAAGAATAAAAGATTAGCTAAAAATTTCAAAAATGAAATAGAAATCATATGGGGAGATCTTAGAAATAGTAAGGATGTTGAAAAAGCTGTAGAAGGGCAAGATTTAGTTATTCATTTAGCCGCTATCATTCCTCCTTTGGCGGACTACCATCCAGAATTAGCAGAAGCCGTGAATGTTGGAGGAACTATTAATCTTTTAAATGCAATTAAAAAACAAGATAAACTACCAAAATTAATCTTCACCTCCTCAATTGCAGTATATGGAGATAGAAGAATGAATCCAATGATTAGTCTTAAAGATCCTTTAAATCCAAATGAAGGAGACTTTTATGCTTTTACAAAAATATCAGCTGAAAAGGCTATTAGAGAATCTGGAATAGACTTTGCTATTTTTAGATTAACTTACATCACCTCAGTCAATAAACTTGATATGGATCCATTAATGTTTCATATGCCCTTAGATACATGCATAGAAATATGTGATTCTAAAGATGTTGCCTTGGCATTATCTAATGCAATTGAATGTAATCAGATATGGGGTGAAACATTTCACATAGCTGGAGGGGTGCGATGCAGAACTACTTATAGAGAATACATTAATAAAATGATGGAAATCTTTGGATTGGGGAAAAATTTTTTACCTGAACAAGCTTTTGCTAAGAAAGATTTCCATTGTGGTTATATGGACACCAAAAAGTCCCAATACCTATTAAATTATCAAACTCATACACTAGACGATTATTTTAATGAAGTAAGAGAAAAAGTAGGATCGAAAAAACATTTTATGAAAATATTTAAAAATGCAATAAAAGTTCTGTTATTGAAAAGCTCAGAACCATACCGTAAGTATAGATTCTTTAAACATAAATTAGGAGCATTCACTGTATCTGAGAACAAGCTTATAAGGAAGTTATTATCTAGTAACTATGAAAAGATTGATCTCCTTGAACATAGAATTATTCAATTAGAAAATGTAATTCAAAAGTTAACTGAAAATGATCCCAAAAATGAAATAATGACAATTAATTGAAGAAGATACCTTAAAGGATTAATTATGGATATAATATAAAGAGATAATTTAAGAGGATACTATAAATGAAATTTGTAGCAAATGCGGTTAACCCTAAAATCCCTACAACCAAAAGATTTTTATGTTTATTTTTAGCTCCGTCAATTATTAATAAAATAAAAGCATTCAGGTTTACAATAATAAAGCTAAATCTAACAAAATTGTAAATGTTATTTTGTATGATAGGGAAACCGTAAAGTAAACTTATAACTGCTAATATACTCTCAACAATCATTACAAAACCATAATAACTCATCCAAAGAATCCCAGCAATCATCGAATATACATTAATCTCTTCCTTATTTCTTTTACCAAAAACATAAAAAAAGACTCCATAAGCAATAAAAAATGGTACAGATGACATTAATTCAAAAATAAGGATATAACTAATTAAAATTAGGGTCTCAAATGCAGTTTCTGAGTAAGCTTGAACTCCTGGAAGTGCAAAAGGTAATAATTTAAAAATAATTATTAAAATCCCTGCAACCTTTAATAAGTTTGAAGATTGAATTGTTTCCTTTCGAGATCTATGAACCCTAAATAGGAAAATGGAAATAATAATTGCAAAATTTGCTGAGATTATCGCTGGTACGACAGTATAAAGAAAAATAAATAAATTAAGATATTGAAAATAGCCAAATATAATCGTCATTTAAAATACCTTTTGAACTTGGATTTACTTAATTATAAGAAAATTCGATTAAAAACCTTTTTTATATTATGATTAAATCCAATTATTTTTTAGTTTTATATTATTTAATTTCTCAATCAATTAACGTATAGTTTTCAAAATAGGATAAAACTACCTATTTCTTTAATTTAACTTTCAGATTTAACTTATAACGCTAAATAACAAATTATTTAAATAAATACAACATAAGAATTAAAATGAGTATAAAAAAAATAAGCTTCTCGATATTTAATATATTTTCAATATCAGAAGTTTATCAATATCAGTTTTTAAAAAAGCTAAGTAAAGATATAGACATAATTGTTAATCAAGAGGTGGATGTGTAAAGAAGATGGAAAAATCTGATACTCAACGGATTGGATACTATGCTTGTCAATGAGGAATAAATATTCGTGGAAAAGTTGATTGCAGTAAGCTAGTGGAATACGCTAAAGATATAGATGGAGTTGTTGTTTCTAAGCAACACAGCTTCCTCTGCACTGAGAGTGGACAAAACGAAATTATCGAAGATATCAAAGAAAAGAAACTTAGTTGCATTGTTGTTTCTGCTTGAACTCCACGTACTCATGAACCTGTTTATAGAGGATCGATCGCTAAAACTGATTTAAACCCCTATTACTTTCAAATGGTAAATGTGCGTGAACATTGTTCTTGGTGCACTGAAAGTAATGAAGAGGCTTTAGAAAAAGCTAAAATTCTAGTAAAGAGTGGTATTGAACGTGGAAAGTTATTAGAAGTCGTTCCAATTAGAACTGTTCCTGTAGAGAAGGCCACTTTAGTTGTGGGTGGAGGAATAGCAGGTATGAATGCAGCTTTGGACCTTGCAAATCAAGGAATTAAAGTATATTTAGTTGATAAAAATACAACCATTGGAGGTCGAATGGCGCAATTAGACAGAACATTTCCTACGGACGACTGTGCTATTTGAATTTGCGGGCCTAAGATGCTTGAAGTAAATCGTAATGAAAATATTGAGATTCTTAGTTATTCAGAAGTTAAAAAAGTCGAAGGTTATGTGGGTAATTACGAAATTACTATTGAAAAGAAGCCTCGATATATAAATCCAGAAACTTGTAACGGATGTGGAGCCTGCGCAGAAGTCTGTCCAACCTACACTACAAATTACTTTGATGAATATTTAGGAGCAAGGAAAACAATTGATATTGCTTTTGGTCAGGCAGTCCCTTTTCTATATGATGTTAATAGAGATACTTGCGTGGAATGTTTTAATTGTGTCGATGCTTGTGAGTTAGATGCAATAGATTTCAGCCAAATACCAGAAGAAGTTAAATTTAAAGTTGGAACCATTATCATTGCTACTGGTTGGGATATATATGAACCATACGGAGAATACGGCTATGGGGAATATGCCAATGTAATTACCCAATCTCAACTCGAGCGAATGTTGGCTCCAAATGGACCATTAGAAGGACATGTTCGAAGAATTTCCGATGATAAAAAATTGAATGAGATTGTTTTTATTCAATGTGTTGGAAGTCGAGATACTGAAAGAACTTACTGTAGCGGTGTCTGTTGCATGCTTGCTTTAAAAAATGGAAAGTTACTTAAGGAAGAATTTCCTGATGCTAATATTACTATTTGTTATATTGACATTAGGACTAATGAGAAAGGTTTTGAAGAATATTACCAACGAGCTAAGGATTCGGATATTCGAATGATTCGTGGTAAAGTAGGTGAGATTTCAGAAGATCCAGATACAAAAAATGTTAAGATACGTGTATATTCGTCGTTAACTGATGAAATAATTAACATCGATGCCGATTTAGTGGTTTTGTCAACAGCAGCATTACCATCTAGAGGCACTCAACAAATTGCAAAGGTTTTAAATTTAGATACTGATAAAAATGGATTTCTAACTGAATCCCACTTCGGTTTAATGCCACAAGAAACAAAAACTAAGGGTATTTTTATAGCTGGATTCGCACAAGGACCTAAAGATATCGCATATTCAGTGTCACAAGCAAGAGCAGCTGCGAGTAAAGTTGCCGAACTAACTTCTGCTGGTGAAATTGATCTCGAATTAATTGTGGCGGAAGTAGATAAAGATTTCTGCATTTCATGTAAAAGGTGTGAAAAGGAATGCCCAAAAGGTGCAATAAAGATTCTAGACAAAGAGGGAGCTGTTGTAGATGAAATTAATTGTGATGGATGTGGTATATGTGCTTCCTGCTGCCCAACTCGGGCAATTGATATACGATATTACAGAGATTATCAGTTATATGCTGAAATTGAAGCACTACTAGGAGGAGATTAAACAAATGGAGAAAAATTTTAATATATTAATGTTTGCTTGCTTAAAGTGAGGTTATAGTGCTGCTGATTTAGCTGGTGTCTCTCGTTTAAAGTATACTCCTTCAGTAAAAATCATAAAAGTTAGGTGCACTGGGCGAGTTGACTTAAAGCACATTTTATATGCTATTAAATCTGGAGCTGATGGGGTAATGATAGTTGGATGACGACCAGATGAATGTCAATTTAAGAATGGCAATTTTAAAGCTCAAACTCATGTCGATTTAGCCAATAGAATATTAGAACGCAGAGGATTTGGAAACCAGAGAGTTAATCAATATTGGTTAAGTGGTGCTGAATCTGAAAAATTAGTTAAAAGTGTTGAAGATACAATGGAAAAAGTGAGTCGCATGGGTAAAAATCCTATCCACGAAAAAAAAACAAAAAAAGTAAAAAGTGCAGCCTCTTAGAATGACTCTTATAAAAAAATATTCGTTATAAGATGACTAACCATGTGTTGGTGTAGAGGTATTTTAATAGAATTAAATTTCAATTGTTAATAAATAAAATAGAAGAAAAAATATGGTACAGGTTGTGAATGAGAAATCATTCAGTGGAATTTCTCCAAAAAATTTGCTTGAAGCAACATTTAAGGCGTCCGAAAATTTCCAAATTAGAGCTTTTTATGAATCAAAAAAGGAGATATTAAACACATCCAAATATACCGAAAGTGAATTTTTTGAAATATATGATGCAATGTTAGATGCGGAAACAGAAAGAAGGATTGTCTTAGAGAGGCTTAGAGGAAATAAACCATTATTTTTAGAAGAAATAATTAAGCTTATAAAAGAATTTCCTCCTGATAATGTTGTAAGAGATGTTATCTATTTAAAAGAACAAGGTTATATCGAGGAACAGGTCGAGATTAAAACTAAATTAGTCATAAAAAAAATAAAAGGAGAAGAAAAAGAAGTAGAAGAAAAAGAATATTTTTATAGATATCAAGTGAAAAATTTATCAGAGGATTTTGTTGAAAAATATTTTGAACCCGTTTCAATCGTGTTTGAAGCAGAAGTATGTTGTCAATGTGGTTGGTGTTCTTCTATATGTCCAGTGAATGCAATAAGTGTGACATCAGATTTGCTTGAAATTGATGAAGACAAATGTATGAAATGTGGTTTATGTTTTTCGGTGTGTCCTCGTTCATTTTCAATTGATCAAGCCTATAAAACTATCCGGCAATTGGATAAAAAACTTAATTGGTCAGATAAAATTGGAGGCTATTTTAATGCGTATTCGGGTTCAACAACAAAAGATGCAATAAAAAAGGTGAAACAGGATGGAGGTGTGGTAACCTCATTATTAGAATACTTATTAGAGAATAAGTTAGTGGATGCCATAATTGCTGTCAAACATTCAAAGGATTTATGGAAACCTGAACCAGTAATCGTCGATAATGTTAAGGATCTTTACATTACTGGTGGTACTAAATATGCAAACGCTGCTACATTATCATTCATCGAAGCAGCTAAAAATTATGAAAGAATTGCTGTCGTGGGAGTACCTTGTATGATGAAGGCAATTGAAAAAGGTATTCTCTTTCCAAGTGGACTCCCTTTCTTCAAAAATATCAAATATACAATTGGATTATTCTGCATGGAATCCTTTCCTTATGAAGGAGTAGTACAATTAACTAAAGACAAATTTGATAAGGATATTAATGATCTAACAAAAATGAATATTGATAGTGGAAAATTCATTATTAAATTGAAATCTGGAGAAGAATTGAGTGTAGATTTGAAAGAAATTAAATCATATGCTCGTCATAATTGTCACTATTGTGAAGATTTAACTTCAGATTATGCTGATATTTCTGTTGGATCAATAGGTTCTCAAGGAGGTTGGTCTTCAGTTGTTACTCGATCTAAAGAAGGAGATGAGATTTATCAAGGTGCTATAGATGCTGGATTGATTGAATCTCAAAGTTTAAAAGATGTAAAACCGGGGCTAGGACTTTTGGAACGAATTGCTGGAACAAAACGAAAAAATTGCAAATTGATTGAACTTAAAAGGAGTGAATAAGATGAGTTCCAAAACTTTTGAGGATTTAATTAAAGAAGTTCATGAAAAGGGTATCTGCCAAGAATGTGGAGGTTGTGTATCCTTTTGTTCCTCAGCAGAGTATGATGTAATAGGATTAAAGGACCCATACAAGCCTCCTGAATATATTAATAAAGAAAAATGCCTGGAATGTGGAATTTGTTACCATATTTGTCCACAAACCCATATCTTAGATGATGATTTAAATGAGATATATAATTTCTCAGACTTTTCAGCAACTCCTATAGGATATTATGAAGATATCTATTCATGTCAAGCAACAGATCCAGAATTTTTAAAATATGGAACAGATGGAGGAGTTGTTAATTCTATTATTAATTTTCTAATTGAAAAGAAAATGGTTGATGGTGCAATAGTATCTAAAACTGATGCTCCATTTTCCAGAGAAGCAACATTTGCTGATAGTAAATACGATCTATTAAAAGCCTCTGGAGCAAAATTAGATATCACCCCACAATTAAATGAAATACAAAAGTTTTGCACCTACACTCATTCTATTCCCGAATTAAATCATTATAAGTTTAAAAAATTAGCAATAGTTGGAACTCCATGTCAAATTTATACTATCAGGTGTATGCAAGATTTAGGAGTTACTCCTTCAGAAAATGTTGAAATTTGTCTTGGATTATTTTGTTATGAAAACTTTCTATTTGAAAAATTTCAAATTGAGAAATTTGAAAAAGATTTTAATATAAGATTTAGAGACATTGTTAAGATAAATATTAAGGAAGATGTGATTTTTAAATTACGGAGTGAGGCTCCTACAGAAAAAATTGTACATGTTCCTTTTAATCATTTGAATGATTATATGCGTCCAGCTTGTAATGCTTGTGGGGATTTTACTAATATCTTTGCGGATATATCATTTGGAGGTTTAGGGTCTCAAGATAAATATACTACTGTAATAACTCGAACTAAAAAAGGAAAAGAAATCTTTTCTAAAGTTGTTAATGAAGGAGTAATTACTAGCAAAGAATTAGATGCAACTAAAAGAAAGAAAATGCTAGATTCAATTATAGAATATTCGAAATTAAAAGTATTGCGTAAAGAAAAGTTTATGCAGAAATTAACATAAAATGTGAGAAGTATAACAGAATCGAAAAGAGATATTGAAAGGAAAAAATTCTTTGGTGATACATTAGATTATTTAGATAAAGTTTACGAATCTAACCTAAGAAATTTATTAAAAAAATGTTATCAATGTGGACGTTGTAGTAGTGTCTGCCAACTAAGCAAAGTTCAAAAATTTCCCCCAAGTAGGATTATTCAGTTAATCTTGGAAGGATTTGAAGATAAAGTATTGAATTCTGGGGTTTTATGGGATTGCCTTACATGTAACCAATGTTTAAAAGACTGCCCAGAAAAAATTAATTTCGCAGATATCGTTAGAATTGCACGATATAAAATGAGACACGAAGCTAATCAAAAATCTGACGATTTAGTTGCTCATAAGGGCATTTATACTACAATAGCTGAAATTATGAGTAGACCATACATTACACCAGAAAGATCATTAGAATGGATACCAAAAGATTGCGGCGTGTCAGATAAAGGAGATATACTTTATTATATTGGATGTTTACCTTTCTATGAATATGAATTTGAAGGTTCAAATAATATTGCTACAAGTACCATAAAACTCTTATGCCAAATTGAAAAGAAATCAATAGTAGTTTTGAAAGAAGAAAGTTGTTGTGGGCATGATATTTACTGGGGACAGGGCAAATTGAAGACTTTTATCAAATTGGCAAAGAAAAATTTAGATAAATTTGAAAAAGCGGGAGTCTCTACAATAATCACCGCATGTGCTGAATGTTATAGAACTCTTAAAATTGATTATTCGAATATTTTTGAGAATTTTTCATCTAAGTTTAAAGTAAAGCATATTATTGAATACATTTATGATAAATGGAAACAAAATGAAATAGCATTTAAGGGACCAGTAGAAGAGGATAAAGATACCACATTTACCTACCATGATCCCTGTAGGTTGAGTAGATTTTTACCTGAGGAGGTGAATTTAACTAAAAAAATTAGAGAAATTTTTAACGAATTAATGAAGTTAGGATTCAACTTTAAAGAAATGAAACACAATCAAGAAAATTCTCTTTGTTGTGGAGTAAATTCATGGATGAATTGTAATGAAAAATCTAAAGCACTCAGATATAAACGTATGCTAGAGGCAAAATCAGTAGCAACTATAATGGTTACTTCGTGCCCGAAATGTGAGCTACACTTTAAATGTCTTCAAAATGATTTTGAAGATATTGCAAGTATTAAAATCTTGGATTTTTCAGAGTTTATTATAAACAATGTTGAGATAATTGGTACCTAAAAGGTGAGAGATAACAGAATGGAAGGGTCTGTTTTAGTAATAGGCGGTGGTATTGCCGGAATCCAAACTTCATTAGATTTAACAGAATTGGGGTTTAAAGTATATCTAGTGGAGAGAAACCCATCAATTGGAGGCCGCATGGCTCAACTTGATAAAACTTTTCCAACAAATGATTGTAGCTTATGTATTTTAGCTCCAAAAATGGTCGAAGTCTTTAGAAATTCAAATATAGAACTCATGACATATCATGAAGTATTAAGCATATCTGGGGAAGCGGGAGATTTTACAGTAAATATTTTGAAAAAACCAAGATACATAGACGAAACTAAATGTAAGGGTTGTGGTGATTGTTCTCAGCGCTGTCCTAAAATAGAAGTACCAAATCTATTTGATATGAAATTAGGTAAAAGAAAATCCATTTATATCCCCTTTCCACAAGCTGTTCCCCCTATTTATCTAATTGATCCTGAAATCTGTCTTAAATTAACTAAGGGCGTATGTGGTGTATGTGAGAAAGTATGTAAAGCTGAAGCAATCGATTATGAACAGAAGCCTAAAGAAATTCAAATCAAAGTGGGAGCGATTGTAGTTGCTACTGGTTTTGATATGCCCGCAGAGCGTTTAACTTCCAGATGGGGTTATCACTATAAAAATGTAGTCAGCGCTTTAGAATATGAAAGAATTCTGTGTGCTTCTGGTCCATTTGGTGGACATGTACTACGTCCAAGTGATGAAACTGAGCCCGAAAATATAGCTTTTATACAATGTGCAGGATCACGGGATCTACATGAAAATATTCCTTATTGTTCAAGTGTGTGTTGTATGTATACAGCAAAGGAAGCTATTATCACAAAGGAACATTCTGAAAAGTCTAAGTGTTATGTTTTTAGACACGATATTAGAGCCTATGGTAAAAATTTCTATGAATTCACCCAAAGAGCACAAGATGAATACGGTGTGCAATACTTTCAGACTAAAGTAAGTAAAGTCGAAGAGGACCCCGATAATAATGATTTAATCATGCATTATGAAGATTTAAAAACAGGAGAATTTAAAAATTTTAGAAGTAACTTGGTAGTATTAGCAACACCATTAGTTCCATCACAAGGCACCGTGGAAATGGCAAAAATTTTAGGGGTTGAATTAGATAAGTATGATTTTTTTAAAGAAAGCTCTTATTTCAATAAATCACTATCGTCTAGGGAAGGTATATATTTAAGCGGTTTCTGCCAAGGACCAATGGATATTCCAGAAACCGTGGCAGATGCGAGTGGAGTAGCATCTCAAATCGCTTCATTGCTTAATTCTGTAAAGTTTAAAGGCATAAAAGAAAAACTTCGAGAAAAGTCTGAGTTAGAGGTTAAAATTTCTGATGAACCTCGAATTGGAGTGTTAATATGTCATTGTGGGATAAATATCGGTAAATATATTGATGTTTCCGAAGTTGTTGAATATGTAAAAACTTTGCCTTATGTAGCTCATTGTGAAGCTAATTTGTATTCTTGTTCAAGTGATTCTCAAGCAAGAATTAAAGAAATGATTGAAGAATATAATCTAAATAGATTTATTGTTGCTTCTTGTACGCCTCGAACTCATGAAGCTCTGTTCCAAGAAACTTGTCAAGAGGCAGGTTTGAATAAATATTTGTTCGAAATGGTAAATATTCGTGATCAATGTTCTTGGGTTCATATGAATGAATATGAATTTGCTACCGAAAAAGCTAAAGACTTAATTAGAATGGCTATTGCAAAAGCACGGTTATTAAAGCCTCTTAAAGAAGCGCGATTAGATATAACTCCAACAGCCTTAATAATTGGTGGTGGAGTTTCGGGTATGACTGCAGCTTTAAATATTTCAAATCAGGGATTTAAAGTATTTTTAGTGGAGAAAGAAAACCAATTAGGCGGAAATTTAAATCGATTAAATATTTTGTACCCCATTCATGAAGATGCTTCAAAATTTTTAAAAGATATAACGGGTCAAGTAAAAAGCAATAAAAATATTGAATTATATTTAAACTCTCAAATTAAGAGTATAAAAGGTTATATTGGTAATTATGATGTTTCAATCGTCGACTCAAAACAGAAAATTCATGATTTAAAAATTGGTACGATTATAGTAGCAACTGGGGCTCAAGAATTAAAACCAACGGGGGTATTTCAATATAATGAAAAAAATGAAAATGTTATTACTCAGCTTGAGTTGGAAAAAAAACTAAAAAGCAAAGATTTATCATGGTTAGATAAAATTGAAAGAGCAGCAATAATTTTATGCGTAAACGCAAGGCAAAAGGAGGGAATTACATATTGTTCTAACGTTTGCTGTGGAGTAAGTATTAAGAATCTAAGTCTGTTAAAAGAATTAAAGCCTGAAATTGAGATTGTTGTTCTTTACAGAGATTTTCAAATGGCTAAAAAAGAATTTGAGGAGTATTATCGTGAGCGTAGGAAGAATGCTATTTTTCTTAGATACGATTTAGAAAACTTGCCAAAAATTGATAAATTAAATGATAAACCAGAAAAGTACAGAATTAGTTTATTTGATACAAATTTACAAGATGATATTAATTTTGATACAGATCTAATTATATTATCAACTCCTATGGTTCCTAATAACAATTTGACAGAATTAGCAAAAATGCTAAAAGTACCTCTAGATAAAAATGGATTTTTTTTGGAAGCACATGTAAAGCTTCGACCTTTAGATTTTGCTACTGATGGAATATTTTTAAGTGGCTGTGCTCAATGGCCGAAAAATGTTCAAGATTCTATCGCTCAAGCAAATGGTGCTGCTGGAAGGGCTAGTAGATTTTTAAGCGCAAAAACGATAACAACTTCTGGCTTAATAGCAGAAGTGAATACAAATAGATGCATTGGTTGTGGAAAATGCGAATCTGTTTGTCCATATAATGCGATTGAGATTAAAGAAGCATTAATGGAGTTCGAAGAGATCAGTATAAAAGTAGCAAAATCTTATATAAATTCAGCCTTATGTAAGGGATGTGGTACTTGTGCTGCTACTTGTCCTAATGGTGCTATTTCAGTTAAACATTATGACTTTGATCAAATTTATGCAATGATAGAATCATATTTATTAGAATAGAAACAAAATGTGAACTTATATGCCAAAAGCAAAAACTAAATCAAAAACCGTGCAATTTAATCCCGAAATTTTAGTGTTTTGTTGTAATTGGTGTAGTTATGCAGGGGCAGATTTAGCTGGGGTTTCAAGGTTCCAATACCCTCCTAATATGAGAATAGTTAGAGTTATGTGCTCGGGAAGAGTAGATCCTGCATTTGTTATAAAGGCTTTAAAGGAAGGGGCCGATGGTATATTAATAACTGGTTGCCATATTGGTGATTGTCATTATATTTCAGGGAATGAATATGCAAAAGAGCGATTCGAAAGATTACATAGTATTATTATTAAGCAACTTGGTATTAATGAAAAAAGAGTAAGGTTAGAATGGGTTTCTGCTTCAGAAGGAAAGCGTTTTGCAGATTTGATTACAGAATTTACAAATCAAATCAAAGAATTAGGACCACTTAAAATACTTTAATTCTAAATTTAAGATTTTCAAACATTTTTGTTTTTTGTAACATTATTAAAAATAAAGATATGAATCTGAATTAAATAAAATATTTTTGGACGAGTTGTTATATTAAAAAGTAAACAGAAAAAAGCAATATCGGTAACCTACTGCACGAATTTTCAAAATTCTGATGGAAATAAGCATTTCATGGAAATCCTAATTGAAAATTTAATTAACGCAAAATTAATTTATATTTAATATATTAAAATTTAATCAGTGTAATTTGTTATGACAAAGAACTCTAACTTTTCAGAAGAGGATGATTGGTTTCAATTGGCTCTATTTTATAATAAAAAAGAAGACTATAATGAAGTCATTGAGAATTGTAAAAAAATATTAGCCATTAATCCAAATTATATAAAAGCATGGTTCTTGTTATCTATAGCTTATAAGCAAACTGGAAAAATAGAAGATTCTGTGAATGCTTTTAAAAGAACCTTTGAAGTAGAATCACTCGAAAAAACAGATTGGTATGAAGTTGCAGTAGAATATTATGAACAGAACGATATAAATAACCTTGTTGAATCTATTAAGAATTTATTATTTTTTAATAAAGATAAAAAAGAAGAATGGCTCCAGCTTGCATCGAATTTTGAAAATTTTAATCTTTTCATTAATGCATATCACGCTTATAAGAAAGCATTAGCACTAGATCCTCTTGATATGCAAGTTTTAAATAAAATTGGTCATCTTTATAATGAAATTCAAGAAATCTCGGAAAAAGATATAAAAAAAAGAGAAAAAATATTATTTAAAAATTATAAGGTTAAGCCTAAAAATTATTAATAAAAAAAAAACCAAGTAAAGGCGAACTTAAGCTAGAAATTATCTTAAAAATAGTTCAATAAATTGACATTTTCATTAATTTAATTGAACTTAATTTAGTTTTTCAGTAAATAATAAAAAATTTTTTTTTGACTTGGTACAAATTTAAAGAAAAGGATCGCGATTTCTGATCATAATTTCGATATCTGATAGATAACTAATCATTTAATTTATCATATTGAAAATATTTCATTAAATCATGATCGATTTGGATCAAAAGATTTAAAAGTGTAAATATCTCATTTTGATAGTAAAATTCTATTTTGAAATTGGGGATAAAAAAATGGAAGGTTCTGTTTTAGTTATTGGTGGAGGTATCGCTGGAATTCAGACATCGTTAGATTTAACGGAATTAGGGTTTAAAGTCTTTTTGGTTGAGAAAGAACCATCAATTGGAGGTCATATGGCCCAATTTGACAGACTTTTTCCAAACGATGATTGTAGCCTCTGTATCTTGGCTCCAAAAATGGTGAGTGTATATAGAAATCCCAATATTGAGCTTTTTACCCTATCGGAAATAACAGAAGTTGAAGGAGAAGTAGGAAATTTCAAAGTTACGATAAAACAGCGTCCAAGATATATTGATGAAAATAAGTGTAAAGGTTGTGGCGATTGTGCTAAGCGTTGTCCAAAGATAGAAGTACCTAATTTATTTGATATGAACTTAGGGAAGAGAAAATCAATATATATGCCTTTTCCTCAAGCAACACCTCCTGTATATATTATAGATCATGAAATATGTTTATATTTAAACAGAGAAGTATGTGGAGTGTGTAAAAAAGTATGTAAAGGTGATGCAATTGATTTTGAACAAGAAGAGCGAGAAATTACAATAATAGTTGGAGCAATTGTTATAGCTACTGGATTCGATATGATTGGTGAAGATTTGCACCCAAAATGGGGTTATCAATATAAAAACGTAATTAATGCTTTAGAATATGAAAGGATATTATCACCCACAGGTCCATTTGGTAATCAAATTCTTAGACCTAGCGATGAAACAGAACCCGAAGTAATAGCGTTCATTCAATGTGCAGGTTCTGGTTACTTAAGAGAGAATATACCCTATTGTTCACGTGTTTGCTGTATGTATATTGCTAAAAATGCTATATTAAGTAAAACATATGTTGAAAATGCTCAAATAACCATATTCAGACATAATATTCGAGTATTTGGGAGGAATTTTTATGAGTATACCAAATCTGCTCAAGATGAATATGGTATTAACTACATAAATTCAGGAGTCAACTTTATTGAAGAGAATCCCGAAACTAATGATCTAATTATAAATTATGATAATTTAAAAACAGGAAAAAAAAATCTATCTTTTCACGCTAATCTAGTTGTGCTAGCAGCTCCTTTAGTCCCTTCAAATGGAACGTCTCATTTAGCAAAACTATTAGGGATTGAGCTTGACAATTATGGCTTTTTTAAGGAATCTTCTTATTTCAATAAATCTCTTTCTTTAAGAGAGGGAATTTATCTTTGTGGATTTTGTAAAGAACCGATGAATATCACGGAAACAGTTGCTCACGCTAGTGGAGTAGCTTCACAGGTTGCAACATTATTAAATTCAGTTAGATCTACTTTAATAAGAGAAAAAGAAGTAGACATCCGCCCTGAAGAAGAAATCATAGAAATTATCCCAAGAGCATTAATAATTGGGGGAGGTGTTTCAGGCATGACTGCAGCATTAAATATAAGTAGTCAAGGATTTGGTGCAATTGTTATTGAAAAAGAAAGTATGCTAGGAGGGAATCTAAATCAACTAAACCAAATTTATCCAATAAAGCAAGATCCATCATCTCTTATGCAAAAACTAAAAGAAAGCGTGCACACTGCAAGGAATATTGAAGTGCTTTTAAATTCTAAAGTTGAAAAAGTGAGTGGATCTATAGGTAAGTATGAAATCACAATTAGAAAGGCTAGTTCTGAAGTGATAATGAAGATTGTTGGGGTTATAATTATAGCTACTGGTAGTCAAGAATTCAAACCTTACGGATTCTTCCAATACGGAGCTTATAAAAATATTCTTACTCAGATGGATTTAGAGAAGAAATTAAAGACTAAAGATTTATCATGGTTGAAGAATATAAACCACTTTACAACAATTATGTGTGTAAATGCAAGACAGAAAGGAGGATTCCCATATTGTTCGAATATATGTTGTAGTAATACAATTAAAAATATCAATATTCTGAAGGAATTAAAGCCAAAACTTGAAGCTGTTGTCCTTTTTAGGGAATTACATATGGCCAAAAAGGAATTTGAGGACTATGTAAGTAAAAGGAAGAAGTTAGCTAACTATTTAAAATACGATTTAGAAAATTTACCTGAAATAATTAATGTTAAAGAACAACCTGAAAGGTTTGAAATTAAGTTAAGATATAATCAGAATACAGAAAAAATGATCAGCTTTAAAACTGATTTAGTAATATTATCAACCCCTATGATTCCTCCCAAAGGAATAGAGAATCTAGCTGATATATTAAACGTACCCATAGATAAAAACGGCTTCTTTATAGAAGCTCATAAAAAGTTAAGGCCTTTAGACTTTTCATCTCAAGGAATTTTTGTTTGTGGATGTGCTCAATGGCCAAAAACGGTTCAAGATTCAATTTCGGAAGCTAATGGGGCTGCGGGGCGGGCAAGTAGATTTTTAAATATTAGAAAAATATCCACGACCAAATTAGAATTACTCTCATTTTTACTTTCAATTGAATGCTATTTTAAGGATATTAAAGTGAATTCAGAAAAATGTAATGGATGCGGAAGGTGTGTAGAAGTATGCGAATTTAGAGCGATTTCCCTTAATCAGTTAAAGCAAGAATATGAGGATATTAGTATTGCTACAAAGAAAGCCGTAATCAATCCAGCAATTTGCAAGGGATGTGGAAAATGCTCAGCAACATGCAGATTAAAAGCAATATATCCGCGACATTATGATTTCAAACAAATTTCGGCTATAATTGACCCCTATTTTATAGAAAAAGCTAAAACTGAAGAGTTGTCCTTAATTAATATTTGACTCTTAATTCTTTATTTTTTCGAAAAAAAATATAACAATATTATGATAAAAACTAAGAAAAAAGAAACAATTAAAACAACAAAATAGACCATTTGAATTCCACCGAAATGGTAAAATACATCATAAATTATTGGAACAAGAGCAATCCCTATAAACTGCCCCGCTGTGACCAATCCTGCTAAAGCTCCCCTTCTTTCCTTAGAAAGGGTCTGACTATAGTACATCATTGTAGGTATTAAAATACCCCCTGCTGCTCCAGTAAAAATTAAGGCTAGTGTTGAATAAAAAAGAAGGCTTAAATTTGTTATATCTCCCAAAATTAAGAATATTAAGATACTTATATAGAGTGAAATCAAACCTGAGATAATAGCAATTTTCACACCCTTAATTTTAATGGCATTCCCAATTATTAACCCTGCAATAGCACCAGTTATTCCTGATGAACCAATCACTAACCCAACAATAGCTTCTGGTAATATACCCGTAAAAGCTCTTGAAGTCCAAGTAATTATTGCTAAATAAGTTTGAGTAATCAAAAATGAAGTAAAAACCAACAATATAACAACAGGACGGCGAATCTCTTGTGAGAAATGTTTTAGAAACATACGAATCCCTGCATTCTGAGTTGATACTTGAGAGGGTTGTTTTAAAATTAACAAAATAATAAAGCCGATAAATGTAATTACAATAAAAATCAAATATAAATATCTCCATCCGAAGAAAGCTATTTGGCCTGCTATTATTGGGCCAAATCCCACACCTAAATTTGCGACAGCGCCTAAGTACCCCATTTTTTTTGGAATATTTGGAATATTGGTAATATCTGTCATTAAAGCAATTAAGACAGGATTCACAAAACCAAAACCAACCCCTCCCAAAACGTTTGCAATAATATACATTGGTAAAGATATTGACAAAATTGCAATAACCATGCCTAATCCAAAAATAGACAAACCAATTAATATCACTTTGAACCGTCCTTTAATATCTGAAATTGCTCCAGAGAATAATTGGATAATAGCGAATGGAAACATAAATGAAGGAATTGAAATCAGAATTGCACTTGTAGCTACGCTAAACTCTAGTGAAAGTACTCCAAAAAGAACCAATATCACATTTCCAGTTAATGGTCCTAAAGCAAAAAGAAGATAAATTACAATCTCAACAAATACATATTTTTTGGTACTTTGTTCAATATCTTGCATAGTACTTCATCATTTTCAAACTAGTTAATCTGAATTAAACTTAACAATAATTAAAGTTTTAGTTTATAGAATTATTCGTGAAAGGATGGATATACGAAATTGTGGATCAATAGAGTTCGATTGTCAATAAGTTTAAAAAGGCACATATCGGTCAATTTATTGATTATATTTGAAGTTAAAACTCAAAGATATGGATGAATTTCTATTTTAAAAGTTGCTTTTTCT
Source organism: Promethearchaeota archaeon (assembly GCA_048939995.1). Classification (GTDB taxonomy): domain Archaea; phylum Asgardarchaeota; class Lokiarchaeia; order Sigyniarchaeales; family SOKP01; genus SOKP01. The sequence goes on from JBHLOY010000012.1 coordinate 57,754, forward strand.
AGATCTATGAGTTGATTAGGTTCAAAATGCGAAAATATTAAATATTGGATTGTGATTAATCTAATTTGTTCATATTTGATCGTCGATCCAATGTTGGTCTAAATTAAGCATTTAATTTCATTAATATCCCCCAAAGATATGCACATAATCAATTTTTGATCATAGATCAAATAATGAATAATCAATTTCACAAAAAAATATATCAAAATTAAAAATTTGGAGAAATAAAAATGAAAAGAAAAGCTATGTTAGTAGTAATATGCTTAACGTTGGTAATTACTGTATTTACTATATTCCCTTCGAATGTTAGTGCTGTTACTGAAGATGAAATTGAGCAAGCAATAGAAGATGGAGTTGTTTGGCTTGCCGGTGATCAAGAACTTGATGGAAGTTGGCCGGCTTTTTGGGAAGATGTTGCTACTACAGGTCTAGCTGTTTTAAAACTTGAGACTTATGCATATGAGGTAGGTTATGAGTCACCATTCGATCCTGCGTACCCATATCATGAGAATGTTATCAATGGATTAAATTATCTTTTTGGATCAACAGTAATGTACATAGAGAGTTTATCACTACAGGATCACACTACTGGTGCTACAGGTACAGTTGATGACCCAGATGTTAGAAATAATGGTATTGGGGTATATTCACTTGGTTCACCATATTACTTTGAGGTATATGATACAGGGATTGTGTTAGCAGCAATATCAGCCAGTGGTACCCCAGATAGAATAGTAAATGTACCGGGAAGTATTGTCGATGGATGGAAATACAGCGAGGTAGCCCAAGATATGATTGATTGGCTAGCATATGCTCAGGCAGATCTTGGTGTAGGACAAGGTGGATGGGAATACAAGGCAGCGGATAATAGTCCAGGGAAAAGGCCTGAAGATCCCAATGCAATTTCGAGTTATGGTCCAGATAACTCTAACTCAGGATATGCGGTTTTAGGACTTGCTTATGCACAAGATTTTGGATGTATAATTCCAAATTGGGTGAAGATAGAACTCAATGCTTATATTAACAATATTCAAGATCCTGTTAACGGAGATGATGATGATGGCGGATCATGGTATACCGCTTATAGTACAGCAATTGGGACAAATATTTTGAAAACTGGAAACCTAATCTTCGAAATGGCACTTGTTGGAGATTCACCAACAACACCAAGAGTTGTTGACGCGTTGGATTATCTAGAACGCCATTGGGGCGATGCAAGTGGAGGTAATCTGCCACCAGGATGGGATGGAAACCCTGCACAGTATCAAGCAATGTTCTGTGCGATGAAAGGTCTTGAATACATAGGAATAGATGTCTTTAACGGTATAGATTGGTATCAGGACTTTGCCCAAAAAATTGTTGAACAACAAAGTGGTGATGGTTCATGGCAGTTATCATCAGGACGTGGAAATCCTACGATAATCACAGCCTGGGCACTACTTGTTCTTGAAAAGGTTGCTCCGCCACCACCACAAGAGATTCTTCCACCCGAGGTTACTAAGACTGTTTCACCCGAAGATATCATTATTGGATCTGGAGAGAAAGCCACAGTAACCATAGAAGTTACAGGTGCGGGTGGTACTGAGTCGACAATTACACCTATGGATGTTGTATTTGCCATCGATAGCTCTGGAAGTATGACCTCGAGTGATCCCTATAATTTACGCTTGGATGCAGCTAAAGATTTTGTTGATAAAATGGTGGACACACGAGATCAGGCTGGAGTAGTAAGTTGGGACATGATTTATCCACCCACCTGGCCAACAGGTATAGATTTCACGTTTGGTCTTTCTAATGATTTTGATGATATAGATGGGGTAAAATACTGGATTGACCAAGTTGATGCTTCTGGTGGTACTGACCTTAACCTTGGTCTCGATACAGCAATAGATATGCTTGACGCTGGAAAACAGACTGAAGCATCCTGGATTATTATCTTTCTTACAGATGGAATGGGGTTATATACACCTTCAGGTTCTCCTGGATCACCAGCTGATGAAGCTGCGTCTAAAGGATATATAATATATTCTATAGGCCTAGGATCAGGGCATTCTCCTGTACCTTTGCAAGACATGGCAGCAGCTACAGGAGGAGTATATTATGATTCACCCGATCCAGAAAATCTAGAGGAAATATATAACGCGATATATGAAGAAATAACCACGAGTACAGTGCCACACTATGTTAATGTTACTGAAGTTACCGAGAGTTATGTCGTCGTTGATGAGACTAGCTTTAACGTTGAGCCAGATAGTATCACCCATAATCCTGATGGAACCACCACAATCATCTGGGAAAATATCGGTATGTATACTGATGACGATCCAGATATGTCAGCTGATGAAATTGTAACTCTAACGTTCGATATAAAATTCAGAACAATAGGAGTTGATTTAGATGTTGATGTCGAAGGAGAATCAATAGTAGAGTATGGTGATAAAGATGGAAACTATATAGGTTATGTTGAGATCCCTCAGGCTACAATCAACGTTCTTCCATTTGTTACTGATTTGATTGCTGGTGGTGGAAATCCTAAAAGTGCCATTGATGTGGGTGATGTTGTTATTTGGAATGATGAAGACTTTCTCTATATTACATATGTAACATATGGTGATTGGTTTATATCTGGGACGCACTTGCATGTTGCTGCTGATTTAGGGGATATTCCTCAAACTAAGAAGGGTAACCCCATTCCAGGACATTTTGATTATAACACTTGTCATGATCCACCTGTCCAGAATGTTTTATATACCATTCCATGGACATGGGCTCCAGAAACAACGCTTTACATTGCCGCTCATGCTGATGTAGTAAAAATTATCGAGGATTGCTTTGAAATTGTAAGTGATCAGTCAGTTCTTTGGTCATCAGATGGGATTTCTTGGGAAAATTCATACTCAACTTATGTTCATCCGAGTTGGCCATCAGATCCTTCGATTGAGGGAGCTACATGGATTTGGAGAACATCTATAACAGATCCTGCTCTCGAATATGCTACAGTACCAGATGGAGGATGGTATTTCCAGAAAAACTTCTTAATCCCCGGTGTTCCTACTTCAGGCGAGATTTCAATAAATGTAGATAATGCTTATGAACTTTATTTGAATAATGTAATGATTGGTGGAGAAGGTTCAATGAGTAAAGATGGTCCAGATTTCTATGAATGGAATACAATTCAATCTTTTGATCTCCTCGATTATCTTAACTCTGATGATAATACTATACTTATCCGAGCTTTAAACTTTTTTGACGCGGGTACTGCTTACAGCAACCCAGCAGGGATAATTTTCAAGATGCAGGTGTGTTATGAATATATTGAAAAGGAGGAGACTGCGTGGGGCGATGGTGAAATTTTTGAAGGTGCAAACTGGGCAACATACATAGTATATGTGGATCCTTAAAGGAAAAAGAGAGAATACCCGAAAAGTAAACAAGTATGGCAGTTTAAAATATCCAAAAATTTCTTTTTTTTTTTCTTATTAACTTTTCATGCTTTATGAAATTGAAAAAAGATTAAACAACTTAACCAATAAATCTTATTTCTTTCTGAAAGTGAAAGATTGGTTTCATGAAGTTCTTAAAAGCAGAACTAATAATTTACTCCTAATCAGAAACTATTAATATAATTTTGATTAATCTATATTCAATATTCAAAATTTACTACAAGTAAGGTGACTAGAGTGTCAAAAAGTGACAGAGAAAGGTTCTCTATAGGACATACATTAGCATACAGTGCTGGTTTATTTTCAGATGTAGCATCATACCAATTTTTTACTTTCTTAATTTTTACGTTTTATTATTCAGTAGTTGGCTTACCTACTGATTGGATAACCTGGGCATTTATAGCTTGGAGCATCTGGAATGCATTAAATGACCCTATGTGGGGTATTATTTCAGATAGGACAAATACTAAATGGGGGAAACGACGCCCATATATTATAATAAGCTTCATCCCGTTATGCCTTATTATGATTCTTCTATGGACGCCAATAAGAACTAATCAAGTTTCTTCTTTTATCTACTTTTTTATCATAATAATGGCCTTCGATACAATTTATACCCTCTATAGTATTAATCAGACTTCTCTTTTTCCAGAAATGTTTCAATCATTAGAAATTAGAACCAAAGTGAACAATATTAGGCAAATTTTCTCTGTATTAGCTTTGATTTTTGCATTTATAATGCCAAGCTTTTTTATTTCAGACTATACTTTACCTGAGAATGCCCCCGGTTATGTAATTACCGGAATAGTCATGGCTATTATGATGGCTATTGGAGCAATTATTTTTATTCTTTTCGGCATTAAAGAGAAACCTGAATTCTCGGTTGATAAAGAGACATTCCCCTCCTTCTTTTATTCGTTATGGATTACACTAATCAATAAATCATTTATTTGTTATGCTTTAACTGCTTTAGCAAATTGGTATGTATTTGGAATGCTTCCAACAATCGTCCCAATATATGCAAAATTTGTACTTAATACCCCCAGTTCACTCCTTCAGTCTATTTTACTTGGTTTAGCTTTCATTTCATCTATTATATTTATTTTTCTGTGGCGTTTTGTTACTCTTAAAATTGGTTTAAGAAAGGGTTTCATACTTTCAATGTTAATGTTTATAGTTGTTCTTATCCCCTTTATGTTTATCTCTGACTTTCTTTCGGGTTTAATCGCATACTTTTTTGTTGGTCTTGGATTATCTGGCTCATTGTTTTTTAGAGACCCACTAGTTTCAGCTATAGCAGACGAGGATGAACTTGAAACAGGAGATCGTAGAGAAGGAAGTTTTTATGGTGTAAATGCTTTAATAGTAAGGCTTTCGACTATATTCATCTTTGTTACTATTAACTCTGTATTTCAAAGTGTAGGTTGGAGAGTCTTCACGCCCGCAACAGTGGGACCAGAGACTATTTTCGGTCTAAGAATGCTAATGTTTGGTTTTCCTGCAATTGCACTAGGTTTCGGAATCATTATGATGTTGCTCTTCCCCATTACTAAGAAGAAATTTGAAGTAATAAAAGAATAAGTAAATAAGCTCCATGAGGAGAAACAAGCCAAATTATTATCCTCCTAACTTTAAATTTTTTTATTTTTTAAGTTAATTATTCATTTCTCATAGCCATGACAGAAAAACCCAATATTATTTTATTTATAACCCATGATCAAGGTCAATTTATAGGTTGTTATGACTCACCACAAACACCAAACTCATTAAACACTCCTAATTTAGACAAACTAGCCAAAGAAGGGGTTAGATTTACTAACCATTTTTGTACAGCCCCTCAATGTAGTCCAAGTAGGGGAAGTATTCAGACATCTTTATATCCACACCAGCATGGATTAATGGGACTAGTAGATCGTGGTTGGACTCTCCCCTCTAACAATAAAACATTACCAATCTATTTAAAAGAAAACGGCTACACTACACACTTGATAGGATTACAACATGAAAGTAAAGATGTTAAAATATTAGGATATGATACCAACACAAAGCGAAAAAGAGAATTTTCCTATTCATGTAAAAAAATGGAAAGTCAATACTTAGAATTTTTGAAAGAACATAAGAATGATCCCAAACCTTTTTATGTTTGCATAGGTACATGGGAGATTCACAGACCATTTGATGGATGGGGAATACCGGTGAAACCTGATGAGGTTAATGTGCCTCCTTATTTGCCTGATCACGAAATGATAAGAAAAGATTTAGCCAATTATTATAGTGCTATTCATATCTTAGATAAATCAATTGGAAAGGTTACAAATCTGTTAAATGATCTAAGTCTAAGAGAAAATACTGTAATTTGTTTTACAACAGATCATGGAGAACCATTCCCTAGGGCTAAATGTACATTATATGATCCCGGAATTAAAACTGCTCTTCTGCTCTCATATCCTAATATTGATGATTTAAGCAATGGTAAAATAGTAAATCACATGATTAGCAATTTAGATTTGTTACCCACTTTACTAGACTTAATTGGTGTAAAAATACCTAAATCTATTCAAGGAAAGAGTTTTTTAAATTATGCTCAAGAAGAAACCTTTAGAACTGAGATATTTACTGAAAAAACATTTCATGAGTACTATGATCCAATAAGAAGTATTAGAACCGAGAGATATAAATATATCATCAATTTTGAAAAAATGAACAATCTATATCAGATAGATTTATTCACTGCTCATGATTCTGCGGGTAAATATATGGAAAATTTAATTAAAGCACCCCGACCTAACGAAGAATTCTACGATTTGAAGGAAGATCCAATGGAACTTAATAATATAGTTAACGATTCTAGCTTTCGAGATATGATTCTGGAGTTAAAAAACCAACTCTTTAAATGGATGAAAGACACCAATGATCCTATCCTTAAAGGTAAGATTGAGGATAAACGAACTGAGCCTATAAAAAGATATTAAAAAAATAAAAAAAAATAGTTAGAATTTTTATTCTCTTTTAAACATAGCTTTAATATCCTTCTCACACAAGAAAAAAGCAATTGCGATTGGAAATCCGAAGACAATGAAGTAGCAAGAAGCTGCAATTGCCATATAGCGGCAAAAGTTTACTTTAAACAGCGTTCCTATTGAACCGATTAAAAGAATAAGAGAAATTGTGAGGTAAAAATACCCTAATATTGAAATAGCAATCTCATCAGCGGGAGTGGGGAAGTCTGTATAGAGCGCGGCAACAACATCAGCCATTAATATTGCCAATAATGCATATAATAAGATAAATACTGCAAAGATTAATGAAACTGATGATACGACCTTTAAAGCAGTTTTTCTATTGATTTTTGGCACATCAGGATTCTCTCTTGGATGTTCCTGCACATTACGTGCTCCATACATGAGTAACATCAATGGTAAGAATGTATAAAGTGTCATCTCAAACATTACAGCAAACTCCCTTTCACCGTAATAAACTAATGGTGTAAGTGCAAACATTAATACAAGAGAGAGTGCCGTTGATATTATAAACAACCAGAATGTATCTTTATAGCCTTTTCTCAAGAAATAAAATGCAAGCAGAAGCGTCACGACGACTACAACATCACCAATTAGATAAAGTCCACTGAGAGTATGCTGAGGAATCCAAGTCCAATTAAGGATATCAGAATGAAAAAGTTGAAAGTTACCCCAGAAGCTAATCCTACTTGACCAAAAGTTCATTTCATGTAAATCATGAAAAAATTGATCAATAAAGAAATGAGAAAATCCAGCAGCAGCTACAATACAATAAGCATTTTTCCAACTAATCTCTCGTATTCCACTATCCTCAAATTTTAAGCGAATGCCTTTTTCTGATCTTACTAAAGAAAATCTTGAAGAATAAGTCCAAACCAAAGAATAAGGAATTGCTAGAATAAGAAATCCAAAGATTGAATGAAATGGCGTGACGAAAAATAGATTAACTAAATCTGGGCCCCAAAGACAGTTGATTAAGAAAATAATTGCAACTTTATAGCTAAACTTGTTTCTTGTAAAATACATTATGGGAATTAATAAACATAGTCCATAAAAAATATGTCCAAAAGTTGGCATATTATCCCTCAAAAGTTTTAATATAAATTTTATTAAACATAATTCGAGAAGGTTATATATAAAGATTAATTTTGGTTAAAACATTAACTTCCTAAATTAACTTTAATTCTTTAATATCATATATCTGAATTAGTCGAATTATTATGTCATTTCAAGGTATAAAAAATGCATCTAAGAGAATTGGCTATTCAGCTAATAATACACCAGTAATGACGTCTCGTACCTTAGATAATTTAACAGCCGCAAATATCTATCTAAAATGTGAGAATTTTCAAAGAGCAGGATCCTTTAAATTTCGTGGAGCATTTAATGCAATGGGTATTCTTTCTAAGGATAAAAGTAAGCGGGGAATAATTACACATTCTAGTGGAAATCATGCGCAAGCTGTTGCTCTAGCTGCATCTATTTTAGGTATGAAAGCCACAATAGTTATGCCAAAGGGCGCTCCTAAAAATAAAATAAAAGCTACTGAAGGATATGGAGCTAAGATTGTATTTTGTGAAAATACACTTGAAGCCAGAATTCAAAAAACAGAAGAACTAATAGAACAAGAGGGGTATACACTAATTCATCCCTTTGACAATGATTATATTATTTATGGTCAAGGAACTGCAGCATTCGAGTTAATCCAACAAGTAGGTAAACTAGATTCAATTGGAGCTCCCATTGGTGGCGGTGGTTTGTTAAGTGGAACAGCTATTGCTGCTAAAGGCTTAGATCCAAGGATTAAAGTATTTGGGGTTGAACCTTCAATGGCAGATGATGCTCTAAGGTCAATTAATGAGGGACATATCATTGCAAGTACTTACCCAAATACGATTGCAGATGGTCTTCGGACTTCTCTTTGTGAACGAACTTTCAAAATTATTCAGTCTTATGTTGATGAAATCGTTACTGTATCAGAAAAAGAAATAATTGATGCTATGAGATTCTTATGGGAGCGTATGAAAATAATCGTTGAGCCTTCTGGGGCCGTTCCGTTGGCAGCATTGATGACAAAGAGGATAAAAATTGAAGGTAAAAAGGTAGGTGTCATTATAAGCGGAGGAAACATCGATATTGAGCCTTTTTTCCAGCTACTTGAGCAAAAGATTGACGTAAATCCGGAATAAGGTGCGATTCTTTGTTTTTTAAAATTAAAGGAGAAAACATTCCTTTAGTGATGGCAGGAACTTCTCCATTCATTGGCGCAGGTCAATTTGGGGTGAAAGCTTACGAGTATCGTAGAAAATTTTTATTTAATATTGATGCAATGTTAGATATTTTAGAGAATTCTTATAAATTTGGAAGCCGTGGGATTGAAGTGATTCCAGATGGAAAAATTTGTGATGCAGTAAAAATTATGACGGAAACCTACAACGATTACGTTGTAACTGGTTCTACTTTCCCTGGAACGGATCCACTTATCGAAGAATTGATAAATATCAGTGCTAAAATAATATTTGTCCACGGAATGGTCTCAGATAATCTCGATAAAAGACTTTCAAGATTATTAGATGATATCTCTTCCAGAGGTGTGATTCCAGGAATTGCAGTACATAATCCTATTCCTACCTTGGAATTTTGTTTTAAAAATCTAAAAGAAATTAAAACTTATTTAATACCGTTTAATGTGAAAGGCTTCATTATGGGAAACCAATTAAAATTAGAAACTATGATAGATAATAAAAAAGATTACTTTTTTGTTGGAATGAAAACGTTAGCAGCAGGACATATTGATCCAAAAGTAGCATTTGATTATATTTCCAGACATAATATTTGTTCAGTAACTATTGGTATGACTACTACCCAGGAGGCGATAAATTCAACTAAAATTGCCTTAGAAAGCCTAACTAGGAAAGTAACCTAATAAACTTTTAAGTTATCACTCAAAGAATATACTTATGCTATGTAAGTTACCAAATATTGAAATCTATTATGAAATCTATGGAGAAGGTATCCCCATCTTAATGATTCATGGCTTTACCCCCGATCATCATGTAGTAAAGGGACCCATGGAACCGATTTTTCAAAATAGATCTGGATTTAAACGCATATATTTTGATTTACCTGGCATGGGTAAAACTGAAGGAAAGAAATGGATTAAAAATTCGGACCAAATTCTTGAAATAGTAACACAATTCATTGAAAAAATTATCCCTAATGAAAAATTTTTAATTGTGTCCGAATCTTACGGAGGCTATCTCGCAAGAGGACTTATCTACAAAAATCTTTACCAAATCTTAGGAATTTGCTTTATTTGCCCTTTAATTGTCCCCGATCCTCAGAAGAGAGAATTACCCGAATTTACACCTATCATACAGGAAAAATCCTTTTTAGAGACACTAGATCCTAAAAATAAAGATGATTTTGAAAATTTCGTGATTCTTCAAAACGAACGCGTTTGGAAAGGATATAAAGATAATGTTCTTATAGGTTTACAAGCTGCAGATGAAAAATTCTTAGATGACATATTTTCTAAAGGATATGCGTTCTCATTTGATGTTGATAAAATGAAAAGAAAGTTTGAAAAGCCTGTATTATTTTTGCTTGGGAAACAAGACATTGCAGTTGGATATAAAGATGCTTGGAAAATTCTTGAGAGTTATCCACGTGCTTCTTTTGTGATATTAGACAAAGCAGGACATTTACTGGAGGTAGAGCAAAAAAATCTGTTTGAATCACTTGTAAATGAATGGCTGGATAGAGTAATAGAAGCAATTAATTAATTTTTAGATTTTCGGATTAATTTTAAGATAAAGTTTACTATATTCATTATGAGTGAGAAGTTATACTGGAAGAATCCCTATGATACCGAATTCGAGGCAAATATCGTAGCAATTACTAAAAATGGATTAATTTTTGATCGTACTCTTTTTTATCCAAAAAGTGGTAATCAAGCAAGTGATGTTGGATATATTGTATCTAACAATGAAAAATTTGAAGTAAATAAGGTATCTCTTGAAGGAAAAGATATTATCCATGAAATACCTTTAAAAGAAATTGCCAAATTCAAGATCGGTGATAAAATTAAAGGGATTATTAATTGGGAAAATCGTTATGGAATAATGAAAGCTCATTCTTCTCAGCATATATTTTCAGCTTTAATTAAAAACAAATATAACATCAATACTTCAAGGGCTTTTATTGAAAATGAAGAAGTAATAATTCAATTTGATAAGGCTATTAACTTTACAAAATTAAATAATATTTTGACTGAATTCTTATTATTTTGCACAATTAAAAATCTAGAAATTAAAACAGAAATTTTAACGACTGAACACGCAGAAAATATTGGTAATTTAGCGAGGAGTGAAAAACCAGAAGTTGATCAAATCCGTGTAGTAAATGTAAAAGGTATCGATGTCAACTTCTGTGGAGGAACACATGTACGAAATTCGACTGAAATTGGACCTCCGTTTTTAATTGATTTTAAAAAAAATCTTGAGATTAAATACTTAGTTGGAAATAAAGCAATTGAGAAGATTTCTCAATTAAATCTTGAACTATTAAAAATATCAAATAAACTTAACACAAACATAAATAAGTGCTATGAAAATCTTGAAAAACTAATGGAAGCGAATCAAAAACTACAGAAGAATCATGATTTGGTAATAAATGAATTTTTTAATCAAAAAATAATGAATCCTGATTTTAAATTTGATGATATTAAACTATTTTTGATAAATTTTGAAATCGAATATAAGTTATTAAAAGGTCTCCTAGCCTTATTGCCCGGGAATTCCTTACTATTGATTATGTCAGAAAAAAAGAAAGTTAGAATTTACTCAAATGTAGAAAAGATAAGATCAAATGAACTAGTCAATGAACTAATCAATAGATATCAAGGAAAAGGAGGAGGGAATCCAAAAAATGCTCAATGTTCATTGGAAAAAGAACCTAAAAATATAATTCAAGATATCCAACAGATAATAAAGAATGATTTAGCTTATAAAGTTTAAAAATTGGAGAAATTCTATTTTTTATGGTCTAATATGATATTTGAGCATTCAATTGCACTATTTGCAGCCATTTCCGTTCCAATACCCCAACCTCCCGCATCGCCACCCACTATAAATAAACCTTCTATCGGGAGGTTGCATTTTAATCGATTGCTTCCCGTCTGACCAATAATCTGTGAAATCCCTACAACAGCGGCTTCTTTTCCTCCAAATATATTGATATCTTCTGGTGTAGTTAAATCTACCCATAATATATTTTCGGAAAGACCGGGAAAAATAGTATTTAGATTTTCTAGGGAATTTTTGACCCATAACTCTCGATTTTTCTCAAAATTTTCCTGAGCTACAATTGTCCCTGCCGTTATCAATTGCTTTCCCTGTGGAGCTAAACCAGGATCATAATTAGAAGGAACAGGAATAAAGAAGTCCAAATCATCAGGGACCTTTCCATGAATTATTTTGTTGAAATATTCAATAGGATCTTCTGATGATATCGTCATTAGGACTTTTAAATCGGTTATGGGTTTCTTTAAGGCGATCTTTAGTGTAATTGCACTCATAGAATACTTGAGATTATCAATTTCTTTAAGGAAGTCATTACTGAAGTATTTTCTTCCAACAATGCTATTGATAGTCTCTTTTATCCCTGAATTGCTAATCACAAAATTGGAAGATATCAATTCTCCTGAGTTTAATTCGACACCTTTTACCCTTCCATCTTCGATTATTATCTTTTCAACAAGACTATTAGTATTTATATCACCCCCAAATTGTTTAATTGCCATGGTATAGGCTAAAGGAATTGATATACACCCCCCTCTGGGGTATCCTGTAAGTAGATCTTTCGAGAGTGATGAAAGACATTTCACGAATTCACCTGCCGATGCCTCAAAATGCGGGACAACGAAATACATCCAACATAGAGCTTTAAAGAATGAATGAATGGAAATATTGTTTGTATACTGCGACACCCATGTTTTTAAGTCAATATTTTCTAAATCCGCAGTATCTTTTATATTCATGATATCTTTAAGAATTTTCATGAGAATTTTAGAATCTGAAGGAGCTAATAACTTTGCAAATTCAAGAGGAAACCTTAGAAATCGTCCCTTATAGTACCAACGAGGCCCCGGACTCTTTGCTATTATCCAATCAATCGCATCTTCTTTTCCTATCATATTAAGAATTTTACCAAGTGGTCCTCTGCCCGATCTCCCGAAAGAATGGACTCCTACATCAACTTTAAATCCCTCTTTTTCATAAGTACTACATCTTCCACCAATTAGTTCGTTCTTTTCTAAAATTAAAGTTTTTAAACCACTCGAAGCTAAAATTGCTCCTACAGCAGAACCCCCAATCCCACTTCCAATTACAATTATATCATAGTCAGCCAAATTACACACACTCAAGTATACTTAACAATGAGATTCAAATCATAGATAAATAAATTAATTATAAAATATCTATTTTCTGAAGATAAAGGGTCGATACAGTAAAGCAAACAATTGTAATTGATAACAGTATTAATATAATGTATATAGGATCAATCTCTAAAGTAGTAATTGTAAACCCTAATAATTCAGAATAAGGTGATAGAATGCTACTTAACCCTCCACCAGTATTCGAAATCCAAAAGCTTCCCAACTTTTCAAAATAATAGGAATATGAAAAGAGAAGTGGCCATTCATGACGAAAAAGAATTGGAAGAAAGCTAGTCAATGTAGGGAGAATCATCACGATTAATATTGGTAAAAATATTGCAAGACCTGCTTTTTTAAATAGAGTGGAAAATGAAATGCCTATCGCTGTTAAAGGAATCAATGTTAGGAGACCAATAAGAAATACAAATCCTCCTATTGATAGAATATCTGGAATATATATTGCATCAACATAAGAAATTGCCCCGATTGTAAATGAAATAGATGTCGCAACCATAACAACAATAATAATAAAGAGATATGCTAGAATTTTACCCCAAAGATATTCCCAACGTCTTACTGGTTTACTTAGAAACCAGGAAAGTGATCCATTTCTTTTTGTATTTATAATACCTGTAGATGCAAATGCTATTGAAAATGCAATTCCAAAATATAAAAGATAATAACTTAGGATCATATTCACCAACATTCTAATTTGATCAATCCCAATCCCCCCTAATAACCGGTTCATCACTCCAAATATGAAATATAATATTATACCTGGTGCGACTCCTATTAAACTGAAAATAATAGTTTTGATTTTACTATCAGCTAATTCTTTCTTGAATATAATCCCCAAAGTACTATAATATCTGCGATTTTGTTTGAACCGCAAAAAAATAAGAGTAATTACAATAACTAGCCCAATAACTCCCGTTCCTATTCCAAAATATATCCAGTTAAATGAAGGATAGCTAATTATTTCAATTGATATCATTGAAGTATAGTTATTTCCAATGCTATCGATACTTGTAAGAGAGATATTATGAACACCTGTAGATGTAAAATTAATGATTAAACTACCAATGTATCTTTGATAAAACCCTGAACCATTAATTTCTCTGTACAAATGCCCATCAACGAAGATATGGAAGTTAGTATTGAGATATCCATCAATTAAGGGACTATCCCACCCAATCCATGTAAAATTTATTGAACGTTCAGAAGTTCTATATAAACCACTAAATAGCAATACGCTTAAACTATAAGGTCCAGTGATATAGTGTAGGGGTATAGCTAAATCATTAAGAAATAAAATATTAGAATTTTCTATCAAAGTAATAGAGGAAGATACTCCATTTAACATAACGTTAGTAATTGAAGAATTCAAAATTGAAATTGTTCCACCTATTCCAAATTCATTAAGTTGAAATAATGAAGATTCCGTTATTGAGAGATTAGCAGAATCAAATTTCCATATGGTAGTCAATGGACTATTACTTGAAAGAATCTCCAAAATTGATGAATCACGACATTCAATACTTCCCCCAACTGTAGAATTGTTGATAGTTACTTCTGAAGAATCTGAAATAATTATATTGACAGTAATATTTGACTTTTCTTTTATGGATAGTTTTCCTGTATTGAACATGTAAATACTATTAATAACTGTGGTATTGATAAGGGAAACATTGGCATTCCCCATTATAAAAATGCTTTCATAGATAATTTCATCTTGACGGACTTCATTTCCACTATCAAATACAATTGATGTTTTTAAGGATTTATCTAATTCATTTGAAGAGTGACCATTTAGACCTTTTAACATAGAGACATTTTGAACAATTAGGCATAATATAATTATTACAATTAAAGATAAAATTGAAATTTTAGCCTCTTTAATGAATGTATAATTTCTATTCAACATGCTTCAGCTCCACACTTTTATTTTCCTTCTCCAAAGCTTTCATAAAAATTTGTTCAATCTCTAACCCACTAGATCGAAATTCATTTACAATTATATTATTCTTTAGTGAAATCTCGGCGATAACCTGCCAAACTTTTGCTAAATTATGCGTTTCAATAACGAGGGTATCATATTCTTCAGTTATTTTTGATACAAAAGGCTTGAGAGAATTGCGAAATAAATCAATATTTGGGCTAATTTTCACTAATTTAACTCCAAGCTTTTCATTTAGTTCTTGAATAGATCCTTCCATAATAAGTTGACCTCGATCAATGATCCCAATCGAATCAGCATTCATTTTTTGAATTTCTGGAAGTATATGCGTCGAAATCAACATTGTTTTTCCCTCTTGACGTAGATCTTTAAGTAAATCAATCATTTGGTTTCGACCAAGAGGATCGAGATTAGAAGTAATTTCATCTAATATTAATAATTCGGGATCATTCATTAAAGCTTGAGCAATTCCTATTCTCTGCTTCATCCCCGCAGAAAACTTTGCAATTACACGATGTCTTGCATCTGACAATTCAACCAGTCGTAACAAATTTGTAATACGACTAGTCATTTCTTGTTTGGATAAGCGAAAAACTGAACCAATATATATGAGCAATTTCTCTGCAGTCATTCCCATAAAGTAAGTCGGATTTTCTGGGACATAGCCAATACGCTTATGAATGTTCATTTTCTCATGACTGGTAATATCCTCTCCGAACAATTCAATTCTCCCTGATGTAGGAAAGAGCGAACCAATGAGCATTTTAATCGTAGTTGTTTTTCCAGCACCATTTGGTCCCAAAAATCCATAGATTCCTTTATTTACCGTTATATTCAGATTATTAACTGCAACAGTCTCAAGACCAAATCTTTTAGTTAAATTAAATGTTTGAATAATTGGATTCTTCATTATTATATCAATAAAAATACATAGTATAAATAGAATATTTATTTTAAAAATTTTAAATTCTCAGACTTTAATATATTTTGAATGCGTAATGACCTCAACTTTACCATTCCATATTAGAAAATCATTTTCAAGTCTTTGTCCTCCTAATCCTTGTTTGAAAACGCTAGGTTCGATTGTAAAGACCATTCCCTCTTGAAATCTCTCTTCTTTCCAATGCTTTAATGAATATTCATCAGTTGGTTTACGACTTATAATTGGAGAATCATGAACAGTTAAACCTAGCCCATGACCCAACGCGTAAGGCATAGAAAATCCCTCTTTCTTTAATATCTGCTCTACTCTATCATGAACTTTCCATAAAGGTACATCTAAGTCAATCATTTCAATCGCAGCTTCATATGCTTTTATCGTCAGATTATTCATTTTAATCTGTTCATTTGATAACTTTCCAAAACTAATTGGCACAGTAATGTCTGAATTATAGCCTTGATATTTAGCTCCAAAGTCAATTAATGCTAAACCTGGTAAACTAAATTTCTGATCACTAGCATAAGGATATTGATGAAGTTCATGAGCACGGGATGAATTTGCAACGAGCGGTTCAAAAGCAACATCATCAGCACCGTAATCTGCCATTTTCTTCCTTATGAGAAAAGATAATTCTTTTTCTGTCCCGTTGGGTGTATTCTCACAAAAATTCCTAATCTCTCTAATAGTTTTCGTCCCTATTTGAGCAGCAATCTTTAATTGTTTGATCTCTATTTCACTTTTTGTTGCTCTTAACTCACCTAAAAATCTAGAAATCTGAATTGGCTCCTTGTAAAATTTAACACCTGAAATTAATGCTTTCATTCTAACAATAAAACCGTATGGGATTGATTCATGAGTCCCGATTGTAATCGTAGCTTTTTTCCACCTTTTCTCGAATAAATCTTTCATTACCAGAAACATATTATATTTAAAATTCGAATAATCTACGAGTTCATCTACTTCAGAATGTTTTTTAGCTAAAGCGACATCCCACGGAATCAAAATTGATTCACCACTTGAAGTTATTAATACAAAGGCATCTGTAGGATGTCCTGAAAGATATTGTAAATTAATATTTTCACTATCTTCAAAATCAGATATTAAGAGAATATCAATTTGTCTTTCTTGCAAAAATTGTAAAAGAAATTCAAATTTCTCATCTGTAATAAATCTCATTTTATAACATTTTTTTAAATTTGATTGAAAATTTATATATATTTTCATTTTAAACTTCCTCTAGGAATTTAAATTGACAGAATAAAAATATTTGAAAAAATCGATTACAAGGGACAGGATCAGTTTGATTAGACGTTATTAGCTAAAATAGAAAAAAAGAGACTTCTTTTAATAAGAATTTTGATTAATTAAAACTTTCTTAATCTTATTTAGATAACTCAACACTTTTAATTTTACATCATTATTCCTTTTATTATAACCACAATTCCAAGGGTGCTCTATACGATCCCCACATAAAAGAGCACCATGATACATTGAAAAACCTTCACAGCTATGATAGATTTTTCTGCCTATTGAATATTCTTCACCACATTTAGGACACTTTATCATCATAAGTGACTCATCTTTTTTAATATTTTTTTGATTTATTTATAAAAATTCTTGAATATGATTCAATTTTTTTTTAAAAATAACAACAATTATTTTAACATCTTATCTAGATTAAATACATCATTCATATTATTTAAATATGATGTACAATATTCGATTACACGAGACCCCATAGAATCCCATTCGGCACATTTATAAACAGCAAATAACATATATATCATGAGAATGTGCTATTTGATTAATTAATTTGAATAACGATAAACCGAATATTATTCGAAAATGATAGAAAATAATAAAAATGAAAATGTTGGAATTATTTACAAGGTTCCCGTAGATGAAGTGGAACATCCTAAAAGGATAATGGAGACTTTATTAGTAGAAGAGAATCCTTTTGAAATTGTAAAGCGTCAGATCGATATTGTTTCTGAAAAAATGGGTTTAAACTATAACATTAAAAAATATCTCAAAAAAGTTGAGCGCTGTTTAATCGTATCAATCCCTATTAAAATGGATAATGGAAGGCTTGAAATTTTTGAGGGTTATAGAGTTCATCACTCAACTATTCGTGGTCCTGGTAAAGGGGGAATACGATATTCTCCTAATGTTAGTTTAGATGAAGTAAAAGCGCTTGCAACTTGGATGACTTTTAAAACAAGTTTATTAAATTTACCTCTTGGAGGAGCAAAGGGTGGTATATGTGTTGACCCAGGAAAATTATCTAAAGCAGAATTAGAAAGGTTGACCCGTAGATATACCTCTGAGATAATCAATATTATTGGACCTGACATAGATATTCCTGCTCCAGATATTAATACTAATGCCCAAATTATGGCTTGGATTATGGATACCTATTCTATGCATAAAGGTAGAGCCGTTCCAGGAGTAGTAACAGGAAAACCAATTGAAATAGGAGGATCAGTCGGGAGAGAATCAGCAACGGGAATGGGTTTATATTATATCCTCAAAGCTTTATTTAAAAAAATTGGTTTTAACCTAAAAAATTCTAAAGTTGTGATTCAAGGATTTGGTAATGTAGGTGGGACTATTGCTGAAATACTCTTTGAAGAAGGAGTTAAAATAGTAGCTATTTCAGATATCAGTGGTGCACTATATGCTGAAGAGGGGCTGGACATAAAAGAATTGGTAAAATGGAGGGATTCTCACTATTTCTTAAAAGATTATACAAAAAGAAATTATAAGTTTCTTAGAAATGATAAACTACTCACTATCAAATGTGACATTTTAATCCCAGCTGCTATTGAAAATCAAATAAATAGTTCAAATGTAGAGGAAATAAATTGTAAAATTATATTAGAAGGAGCAAATGGGCCAACAACTCCTAAAGCGGATGAAATCTTGAATAAGAAGGGAATCATTGTTGTTCCAGATATTCTTGCCAACTCTGGAGGTGTATGTGTTTCTTATTTTGAATATATTCAAGATATACACAGCTACTTTTGGAAATTAGATAGAATAAATCAAGAGCTCAAAAATATTCTTGTAAGCACATTCGAGAATGTATATAGTCTATCAAAAGAAAAGAATGTCTCTTTACGCACAGCTGCATATATGATAGCTATTTCACGATTAGCTAAGGCAATTGAACTACGAGGAATATTTCCATAATTTTATTCCGTTTTAAAATGAACTTTTTGAGTCATTTTAAAAATGTCTATAAAACTTGATACACTAATTAGTGGGTGAACTCCTTCCATTGTTTTAATTTTTTCGTTAATAAATTTCCAAAGATTTTTCTCATTTTGAGTAACTGTTTGTATCAAAAGACTGTGATCTCCTGTTGAGGAAGCTACTAGCTGAACTTCATCGAAGGTTATTAATATATTCACAACATCATCCAACTTCAATGGATCCACTGAAAGCCCAAGAATTGCAATGGATTGATAACCTGCCTTAGATGGATCTACAATAGTATCCACTTTTTTTATGATTCCCTCTTTTATCATACTCTGCACACGGTTATGTACGGTACTAGCTGCTAAATTTACCTTTTTACTTAATTCTTTATAAGACATCTTATAATTATTTTGTAATAGGTTAAGTATTTCTTTATCTTTTCCATCTAACTGTACTTTTTGTAGCTTTTCTCTTAATTTCTCATTTTCTATTCTATGCCGTTCAATCCCATATAGAATCGCGCGTGTTAATCTATTTTCGTCAAGATCATTCTTAACTAAATAATCTTGAACTCCTTTTTGTAAAGATTGCAATGCGAACTCTCTGTCATCTAATCCAGTTAAAATAACAATGGGAATTACCTTTGTAAAATTAAGTACTTTATCTAATGTAGAATCTCTATCACTATCGGGTAATGTTAAATCTAATAACATTAAATCAAATTTTTTTGTCTTTAAATGTTCTAATCCTTCAGAAAGGCGATTACAAGATTCTAAATTAAAGAAGATTCCCTTAGAATTCCTCAGAAACTCTTTAATAAGGCGGATATCCGCATTATTATCTTCTATTAATAATATATTGATCTTCTTATTTTCTATCAAAATCCACCCAATAAATATTAATTTTAATCTGAATAATATTCGGTACAATAAAAAATTATTTTATTAATGATTTAGATAAATTAATGTCAGTTATATTTTGTTTAAGGAATATAATGATTCACATTTTTAATTATATTGAATTGAAGATCTTAGTGAAAGGAAAATCTAATAGTGTTCGATTATATCACAATTATATTGAACAAGTTTCCTAAAAATGAATTCTTATCCCTATGGTATTTAAATATAGTATTTCACTTTCTTACTTAAAAATTCTAATAGCTATTAAGAGTATTTAATAAAATAGGGGACTAAATTATAATGAACGTAAAATTTAAAGAAATATATGCAGAAGCATTGGTTATTCTAATTTTAATTATAGTTTCATTTATATTAATCTATTATGTCGAAATTATCCTTAGAACAACTCTCCTTATTGCTCATTTTTTCTACTTCCCTTCTATTTTGTCCTGTATATGGTGGAAAAAACGAGGTTTAGTAGTTCCCATTTTATTAACTATTCTATTAATAACTATTCACAGTATTGCACTTGAAGATTTTTTTAATCCAGATTTAATTAATAATTTGTTGAGAGGATTTTCATTAATACTCGTCTCAATAGTCGTTGCATATCTATCAGAAAAAATTTCTAAAAAGGAAATAGAATTAAATGATATTATAAACGATTTGAAGCGCTCAAATGAAGATTTACAACAATTTGCTTATGTTGCTTCACATGATCTACAAGAACCTTTACGAGCAATTACTAGTTTTTCTCAACTTCTCGAAGATAAATTTTGGGATAAATTAGATCAAGATGGCAAGGATTTCATTTCCTTTATTACAGATGGTGCTAAAAAAATGAATACTCTCATCAAAGATCTATTAACATATTCACGGATTACGACACATGCTAAACCTCCTAAATTGATTGATCTTGAGATCATTTTAAAAGAAGCCATATTTAATTTACATGAAGCAATCAAAGAGAGTAGTGCAAATATAACTTATGATAAAATGCCAACACTGAAAGTTGATAAAACTCAATTTGTGCAACTTTTTCAAAATCTCATAAGCAATGGTATAAAATTTCGAAGAGAAGAACCACCAAGAATACATATAGGTGCAAAATTGCTTAATAAAGACTGGATATTTTCTGTATCAGATAATGGGATTGGGATTGAAGCTAAATATTTTGATCGTATTTATAATATTTTTTATAGATTACATACTAAAGAAGAATATCCCGGTACAGGAATAGGGTTACCTATATGTAAAAAAATTATTAATAGATATGGTGGAAAAATATGGGTAAAATCAGAGATAGGTAAAGGATCGACTTTCTTTTTTAATATTCCAGTTAAAAAAACTAAAAGTACATTAATCAAGAGGGAGTGAGGATATATGATAAATATAAAAAGAAAAAAAAGTTTCAATATTTTACTTGTTGAAGACAATTTAGCAGATATTCGTCTTACAGAGGAGGCTATTAGCAAAAGCCAAATCATTAGTAATTTAAATGTTGTTAAGGACGGAGTCGAAGCAATTAATTTCTTAAAAAAAGTAGGAAAATATTCTAAGATGACCAGACCTGATTTGATCTTGTTAGATTTAAATTTACCAAAGAAGAATGGTCTTGAAGTTCTAAAGGAGATTAAACAAGATGATCACTTAAAACGAATTCCTATCATTGTTCTAACTATTTCAGGTGCTGAAGAAGATTTAGTAAAAGCATATGATCTTCATGCTAACTGTTTAATAAATAAACCAATAGATGTTAAAGATTTTTATAGAATTATGAAAATAATGGAAGAATTTTGGTTTAGGATAGTTAAACTTCCTGAAGATTAATTATAACTGACGCTGTTTTAACTGGTTAAAGTGAATTCATAAACCCATAAAATCTTTGAAGTTCAAAATCCTAAAATAAAAAAAAAGATTAAGGGAAAAAAGTTTGAGCGTCTCTCTGGGTAAAATAGTTAAGCCACGCATCGTATCTTATCCACTCACCTTCTCCTCTCGGTTTTACGTATGTCCTTTGCCCTCGGAATTTGATATAACGGTGAGGACTATCATCTTGGTGCTTTAATTTCTGTCTGTGAGCCATATAAATAAATACTGCTATTATAATAACAAAAATAATAATAGAAATCGGCCACAATGGGATTGGAACGAAAAGAAAGCCTATTCCAAATGCTAATCCACATAAAAGAGAAGTAATTACATCATAATAAGAACTTCTTGATGATTTATGTTGACTACTCCATAGACTAAGCTCCCTATTACAATTCTCGCATAATGGAACTCTAATTGATCTCGTTTTATACGAAGTATATCTCCTATGTGTTGTACTCACAGTTTCAGAATGATTAAACACCGTTAAGAAGGAAGTTGATCCGCATTTTAAGCATTCTAAACCTAATGACCTTGTTTGTTCCATATTACTCTGTACATTTACTAGGCCTTCCATTTGGGTCTTTTGAATTTGGGTTAGATCATATCCGCATTCGCCACAAAACTCCCATGATTCCTTTAAAACAGTTCCACATTTAGGACAATAACTCATAATGTTTCATCCTCTAGGTTTTTGTCTATAAATTAATTTTTGATTAACTTTATATATAAATCTTATTAGTGATAAGGATCTTA
>JBHLOY010000023.1:0-23414 GCA_048939995.1 Promethearchaeota archaeon
GAGTAACCAATGGTCAGCTCAAGCGGGTCAGGAATCCGCTGTAGAGTTTAAGAGCAAAAGCTGGCCTGACTGGATTCTGACTACCAAGGAATCCTGAGGCTAACGCCTGGTCTAGCGATCCTTAACTAGCCTCGTGTGGGCGGTTGAGGTGATAGAAAAATTACCCCGGGGGTAACAGAGTTGTCACGAGTAAGAGTTCCTATCGACCTCGTGGCTTGCTTCCTCGATGTCGGCTCTTCCTATCCTGGGAGCGCACATAACTCCCAAGGGTGGGGCTGTACGCCCATTAAAAGGGAACGTGAGCTGGGTTCAGACCGTCGTGAGACAGGTCGGATTCTATCTGCCAGGTATGTTGGATGACTGAGGGAAAGGGAAAATCAGTACGAGAGGAACATTTTGCCGGCGCCTCTGGTGTACCGGTTGTCTGACAAGGCAATGCCGGGCAGCTACGCGCTAACGGATAAGTGCTGAAAGCATCTAAGCACGAAGCCGGTCCTGAAAATAGTCATCCTATCTTATCCCGTATCGTTACGAAGCACTTTCTTATATTTTAACTGGTTAAGGCTGAAAGGTAGACCTGTGAAAACCATAGTAAGTCTTATTTACAAAGAGTAAAATATCATAGTTAGAATCTATAGAGTGTGAATTAACAAGAGTGGGGCGTGGTGACACGAACCATGGGGATGAGACGAGCGCACCCGTAAAAGACGGGGTTAGTGAGGTGGGGGTGTACGTAGGGAGCTTTCGGGCGACCTATTCAGCCCGCCACTCTCAACCGCGCGAGTGTGTGGCATTCGAAAGAGGATTCAAGGATTCAGGCTTAGAGCGCTAAAGGTTTGTGTAAGTGAGATGATAAAAGAGAGTATGTTCCTAGATAATTCTTTTTTTTTAAATCATTAGAAGTAAGAAAAAGTTGAAACTGAAGTTTGGATGAAAGATAATTGTCTAACAGGCCCAAAATATTGTCCGGAATGCGGGAAAGAATTAGAATCATACACTACTAAATGTAAATTTTGTGGAAAATTATTAAAACAAGAAAAAGAAAAAAATAAAAAGTAAGCAATCAAAAAATTTTACCCTTATTCTTTAAGAATATGTCCTTTTCTGCTATTAACCAGCAAAGTACATCGTAATCTGGCTTAGCAAAAAATATTTTTGCCGCTTTCTTCCTGATGAAATCCTCTTTCGGCTTTTTAAAGTTATATTGAATGTATAACTCTCTTTCAGCCAGCATCCAACATAGAGTATCATAAGGATGATTTTCATGAGACAAGAAGTAAGCGGCAATGTTGATTTGTTGTTTTAAATAATCATCTAATTTTCCCATTCTTTTTCAATAAGATAAATAAAATTTTAGCCTAAAAAGTCTATTTAAAAAAAAAAGAAATTAATAGTAGTTGATATTTAATCATTTAAAATGAGTGTATTAATATGCCGAAATTAGAGAGGAGTATACAGTTAAAAGCTCCTATTAAAAAAGTATATGAAATCTTAAATGATTATATGAGTTTACCCGTTTGGAATATAGTAGTAAATGAAATAACGCAGCTTGAGCCAAAAAAATACTTTCTGAAAACAAATGTTGGAGATATAATTAATATTGAGGTAGAAAACATTCCAGAAAAGAAGATGACTTCTATTCAAGAAGGAAGTCCTATGGAAAAAATTGGATATATATTTGAAAGTAAAGGATCTGAAACAATGGTTATACTTTGGTCTGAATTTGAGCTCGAGGATCAGAAAAGCATACTTGAGATGGCTGCAGATTTATTTCTAAAAAGTCTAAAAGTTTATGTTGACTTCATTGTAGCAGGAGGAAATTCAAAGGAATATAAAAAGGCATTTGAAAAAATTAAGAGTGCCTAAGATATATTATAAACACCCCATTTCTAAATATTTAAAAATTTTAAATTTACTATTAAGTCAGTTCTATCTTAATAAAATTATCGGGTTAAGGAATGCCATATTTTATTTTAAACGGAATAGGATTTCACTGTAGTCATAATAAACAAGATTGTCCTAGAAAGCTTAACTCATGCCATCAATGTATAAGAAATAGATTAAGTGAAATGGGATTTGAAATTGATTCAGAATTTAGGATTTTTGAAATTGAATCTGATGAAAAACATTTAAAAATAGAAAGAGAACAGATATGGCAGAAATTTTTGGATGTCCTAAATATAAAACATATTTTAATTATGGATAAGGATTCAGGATTGCCTATCTTGAATTATGCTGTTTCTGGAGTAGATCTAGATGTAGGATTACTAAGTGGATTCATTCAAGCAAACATTACTTTTTCTGAATCAGAGGAGGTATCTTCTAATAAATTTAATTCAGCTATAGAACATTCTTTTTATGAATTTCAGTATAAGGATTTTAATATCTTACTAAGAAATGGAGAGTATATTAGGATCTGCTTAATCCTTGATACTAAAGCCTCAGATAATATGAGATATCAAATTATTCAATTTTTATATGAATTTGAGAATACTTTTGAAGATGGTTTAATTGCTTTTAAAGATACCGGAGCTATAGAATTTGATGAAATGATTGATTTTATCATCAAAATGTTTAACGTAAATCTTGTTTTTCCAATGAATTTAACTAAATCAATTCCCCCTTATGAGATTGAAAATATTAATAAAAATTCTATTCAAAAAGCTGTTTATAATTTAGCTAATGAGCTACTTCTCTCGAAACAATTCTTCTTTATTAATAAATTACTAGATAAGGTAAAAAAAATAGTAAATATTGATGCAGATATAATCCTTTATGAAATAAATAAACTTTTAGAACGAAATATTATAATATCCACCAAACCTGAAGTTGTTATCAATAGAATTGAAACAGATTTGCAAGTAAATGACAAAAAGATCAATGCAATTAAATTTATATCTTCACTAATCAATATAGATAGTGATTTTAAGCAGCTAAAAGAAGAAATTGATTTAAAAAACGAATTTTCTGCGAAAAAACTCCTTAAAGGATTTATCAAAAAGGCAAAAATTGCTGAAAAAGATCTGGCTTTCCAAATAGCTCATAAAGAATATACTAAGGCTCTTTTTATTGCTAAAGAGCTAGAATTAAAGGATGAAGTCAATAGAATTTCTAATCTATTGTTTCAACTTGATTACAATAGTAAAAAAGTTGAATTAGATTTTGTATTAGAAATGGCTGAAAATTATGAGAAAAATAAGGATTACATTAATAGTATTCACTATTATCAAAAAGTAATAAAGATTCTTGAAAGTTTTCTTATTTATAATATTGCAGATGCAGATTCTCAACTAAAGAAGCTAAGGAAAAAAATTATCAAGTTGAGAGAGGAATTATAATCCTAAATGATAAAATGAGGTCCTTCTATCTTCAAATAAATCATTATAGATATTGATCTTTTTATTTCTAGAATTTTTCAAGTCAATTTCTACGAAATCAACAGAAGTAGTATCATGTGGAGCAGTTGAAAGAATCTCTCCATCAAAGGAAGTAATTTGACTCGCTCCTGTAAATATAAAATCATCCGTACCTCTCATTTCTTGACCAATTCGATTCGATGTAATTGCATAAACCCTATTCTCTAAACATCGGATGACCATTGCTTTTTGGCAATAAGGGAGCACTAAATTTGCAGGATGAGCAATAATGTCTGCTCCTAGAAGAGAAAGCGTCCTCATAGTCTCAGGGAAAAACCAATCAAAACAAATCATCATTCCAATTCTTACACCTTTGACTTCATAAATACGCAATGGTAAATTTCCGGGAGAAAACCATAATTTCTCTTTATAATAAAGGTGTAATTTCCGATAAATTCCAATTATATCTGCCCCTGATACCATTATCGCAGAGTTATAAATCTTATCCTCGAAATTTTCAATAAAACCACCAATAATTATGGCACCAGTTTTTTTTGAAAGTTTTTTTAAGAAATTTACCGTTTTTCCATTTCTGTCTTCTCCTAATTCGTAAGCTTCTTTTTTAGAAATAAAGGTATAACCGGTAGCGAAAAGTTCTGGTAAAACTATTAGACTTGCCTTTACTTGCTCTAATAAATCCGCAACTTGTTTAAAATTATTTTCCTTTTCTCCAAAAATGGGGGAGATTTGAACATAACCCACTTTCATAAACTAATTTTATTTAACTTTTAAGATTAATTTTATCATTCTTGAATAATCGCTATATTTTGAGGGAAGTTGAATTTTTAAAATAAAAATTAAATATAATTTGTAAGGTTCCTTATTTTAAAATCGAGATTATCTTAGAAGGTTTATAAAATTGATAAAATGTTATTTTTGTAAGGCTATTATTCAAAACATCCCTTATAGATGTAAATACTGTGGTCTTTTGTTTTGTAATAAACACAGAATTCCAGAAAATCACTCTTGTCTGTTTGATCTAAAAATAAAATTTGAAAAATTGATTTATGAAGATGCACTAGATTTTGTGGAACAAAAATTAACTGTAGCTAAAATTTATGAGTATGTAACGAAAAAAGAGTTGAGTAAAGAGGAAGCATTAAAATTACTTAACTTTTTTATTGAATCTAGCTCAAATATAGATAATCGCATAAATAGTTTAACTGCTTTTGGCCTACTGAACCTGAACTCTGAGGAATCATTTAAAGTTCTCGAAAATTGTTTAATTTCAGATGAAAATCATGAGGTAAGAAGAACAGCAGCGAAAGTTTTATTAAAACTTTTTGCAAAAAAAAGTGAAGCATTAATAAACTATGCTCTAAATCAAAAATTAATTTAAAATTTAAGATTAAAGATTTTGATCTTTAAAAAGTTAAAGCAAAAGATACTTTTCTAATTTATAAAACCTCATTGCTCTAAGTCTCTTGATATCTCCACTGCTGTCCTAAGGAATTCACCATAAGCCATCGCATCTTGAAGACTTCCTTCTATCGTAAGGTCTCCAGCCATATAAGCACTTGTCGAATCGATATCTCCCTGCATCATTCCCCCCATGATTTCTTGCTTACAAGATAAAGTATATGAAGGGTTATCTACTTCACCTTTTCCATATTCAAAGTTTCCTCCACCTAACTTAACCCAACATTTAAAGTCAGGATCACTAATCACAATTTGAGCAGAAAATTCATTTATATCTTCTAGTTCTTCTCTTAATTCATCATTCTCAGATGACAATTGTTTTACAAATTCATAAATCTTTATTATATTATCTGGTTTTTCACTTACCTTCTTATTATCATACATTTCTTTTATTTCTTTTGCTAAATGCAAATCAACCATATACTGAACACTTCTTGATAATTTTTTTAATTTTATTAATATTTATTTCTCTTTCTTTTATAAAAAACTATACTTATTTCGTACCATATAAATCATAAATATTGTACTCTCCTAATTTTATAATTTTATAAAAATATGGTAAATACAAAATTATCAATCCACCAAAAAAATGACAATTGAAGTATTAAAGCTTAATAACCAAAAAAGTAGCTTTCTGCAAAACTTATGGATAATTGAAAAAGGGTCAGGTATTTGTATTTTTGAGAAGAATTTTGAAAAACATAAAAAAATTAAATTCTCAAATAACTTGATATGTGGTTTCTTTTCTGCAATTTCTATGCTTGCGTTAGAGGTGTTTGCAGAAAGAATTTCTCACATTAAATTTTCAAACTGTAAATTAACCTTTAAGCATACGAAGAATTTTCTATTCATTTTCAGAATACAAAATCAACCTTCTCCAAGCACTTACAAAATAAATGATTTAATAAATGAAATCTCAAAGATGTTTGTTGATTTATATGATAACTCATTTCAAAATTGGAATAGGGATATTCGTCAATTTAAATCATTCTCTCATGATTTAGAAAATAAATTGTATTGATTTCAATATCTAAGCGAGAAGCTCTAAAATTCAATAAAAAAAGTAATATTTTATAGTATCATTATACCATACATCTTTAAGTCGAACTTTTTATATCTAAAATTACATAGATTACATTAAGATGAAAAAAACCGTAAAAATTGTTGTTTCTGGAGATGGAGGTGTTGGAAAGACATCATTCTTAAATCGATTAGTATATGATTTCTTTAATGAAAGTAATGAGTTGACTAAGGGTGTTGATTTTTATTCCAAGATAATACAGGTTAATGGAACAGAATTTAATTTTGTATTATGGGATCTTGCAGGTCAATCACAATTTAAAGAAATATTGGATGATTTTGTAGAAGGTTCCATCGCTGCATTTGTCCTTTTTGATCTCTCTAGAATTAGTACAATTGATAGCGTTTATAAGTGGATAAATAAACTAGGAGAATGGGGAAACATTCCAATCATAATTTTAGGTACGAAATATGATTTAGTTGATCTAAAAACTTGCACTTTGTTAGATGAGTATATCTCAAATCTTTTAAGCTCTAATCAGAACATAATTGAATATCTAAAGATTTCATCTAAAAAAGGTCTTAATATAAATCTAGCCTTTAATTTGCTGCTTATGAAGCTAAGCCAATAAAATATATTTTAGTAAAGATTAATTAAAAAAAGCTAGATTAAGATTAGAAAAGAATTGCTAAACTTTGACAACCCATCCATATTCATCTTCAATATCTAATCTCTGTATCCCAGTTAATAATTCATAAAGTTTTCTTGTTATTTCCCCAGGTTTACCTTCACTAAAAATTCTTTTTTTATCTTCTATTACTACAGACTTTATTGGAGTAATAACTGCAGCAGTACCTGTGCAAAAAGTCTCAGAGCAAGAGTCTTCGAATAGTTCTTTGTATGAAATTTCCCTTTCTTCAACTTTCATTCCTAACTTCCTTGTAGCTAGCTCTAATATCGATTTTCGTGTTATTCCCGGTAATATCGTTCCGCTTAAATTAGGAGTAAGTAATCTTCCGTCGATTACAGCAAAAAAATTTGCAGTACCTACTTCGTCAATAAACTCCATATGGACAGCATCAAGAAAAATTACCTGTGCATACCCCCTCTCTTTAGTCTCTTTTGCTGGCAACATAGATCCAGCATAGTTACAGCATGTTTTAGCAGCTCCAGTTCCTCCAGGAGCAGCTCTAGTATACTTTTTGGTGATCTCTAAATCAATCCCTTGAAAACCTTCTGGAAAATATGGTCCAACAGGTGTTACAAAGATAATTAGCTTATATTCTTTAGCCGGTTTCACTCCGACTATTGGACCATTACCAATCATTAAAGGACGAATATATAACGAGCCTCCACTATCATAAGGGGGAATATACTCTTCATTTGCCTTTACTACATCCTTAACGTTATTAACAAACTCATCTACATTATAATTTGGCATTAACATTCGATCAGCGCTTTTGTTGAACCTTTGTGCATTTAATTCAGGTCTGAATAGAGTAATTTGTTCATTTTTAGTTCTTAAAGCCTTCATCCCTTCAAAAATTCCTTGGCCATAATTTAATACACAAGCAGCGGGTGAGATTTCAAAATTGCCGAAAGGAACTAGCTTTCCCTTATCCCATTTATTATCCTTGTAATCAGATACAAACATCGTTTTAGTTGGAATAAAGTCGAAACCTAATGAATTATAATCAATATAGTTAGGGTCCATAAGCATCATTAATGAATTGTGCATTAAAAAATGTTATTGATATTCTATGAATTCAAAAAAGAATTAATTCATAAAGTTAAAATTTTCTCTCCATCTTAATTTATTAAAATTGAAATCTTGATAACTTGAATTTTTTTGCCAGAGTCGCTTAGATTGGTCGAGCGACAGCCTGCAGAGTTGTTAACGGGAGTTCAAATCTCCCCTCTGGCTCTTAAGCACCATAATTATCTCTAGATAGGTTTTGGTTTTTTCAAAAGATTTATCAAAAGGTCTTAGTTATTTGAACTTATGTCATTACAGAAAATTACTGCAAAAAAATTAATAGACAAGAAGAAGAAAGGGGAAAAAATTGTTACAATTACTTCTTACGATTATTCTTTCGCAAAAATAGCAGACGAGTCTGGCATGGATTTAATACTGGTGGGGGATTCATTAGCAATGGTAGTGTTAGGTTATAAAAATACTCTGTCAGTTACCATGGATGAAATGATTCACCATACAAAAGCAGTGAGTAAAGCAGTTAAAAATGCTCTGATTGTTGGAGACATGCCTTTTCTCTCATATAAAGTAAATAAAACTGAAGCAGTTAAGAATGCGGGAAGATTTATTCAAGAGGGAGGAGCGGAGGCTGTTAAAATAGAAGGAGGTACAGAAATGTGTTCAACAATTAATAGCATAATTAATGCTGACATTCAGGTTATGGGACATATTGGTTTAACCCCCCAAGCAATTTATCAATTCGGAGGATTCTTAGTTCAAGGAAAAACTATTGATACCGCAAAAAAGCTTATCCTAGATGCTATAAATTTGGAAAAAGCAGGTGTTTTTTCTATTGTTCTAGAGAGTATACCGTGGCAAATTGCGAAATTAATAACAAGCATCTTAAAAATCCCTACTATTGGTATTGGGGCGGGAAATTATTGTGATGGTCAGATACTAGTAATTCACGACATGTTAGGAATATTTACAGAAATTAAGCCAAAATTCCTTAAAAAATTTGGAAATATTGGAAAATCTATTAGGGATGCTTTAGAGAAATATAAAAATGAAGTAACTCAAGATATTTATCCTGATCTTGTCCACTCTTATGAGTTTCCAAGTGAGGATCTAAACGAAATTAACCAATGGTTCAATAATGTCAACTTTGATCAAGAATCACAAAAGTTAATGAATTCCTTAAAATAAATCATAAAAATAGAAATTTAATTTGGAAATTAGGTTATTTAAACATTTTAAAAATCCTTTCACTTCGAAATCAATTTTCTATTTTCTATGTTTTAAAATGGTTGAGTTTAACTAAAAATTTGACGTTTAGAAAATTAAGCAAAAATATAATTAAGAAAATTTATATTAATTAATATAATAGTAAGGAATTTGAATACTTAATAAAATTAAAATTCATATAAACTATAGATATGGTTGACTTGAATGGCAGAAGAGTATGATTATCTTTTTAAATCGATTGTTGTAGGGGATGGTGGTGTAGGTAAGACAGCATTAACACTTAGATTTTCGAAAGGATTTTTTACTGAAGATTATAAAATGACAATTGGTGTAGATTTTCATGTTAAGACAATTTCAATAGAAACAGCCGAGGGTTCAATTAAATGCAAATTACAATTATGGGATACCGGAGGACAAGAAAGATTTAGTTCAATCAGACCTATGTATTATCGAGGTTCTTTAGGAGCTGTTTTAGTTTTTGATCTTACAAATTCCTCAAGTTTTGAACATCTTCCTCAATGGATAGAAGAAGTGCGGGCTAATATAAAAGCTGAAATACCTCTATTACTTGTAGGGAATAAAAGCGATTTAATAGATCAAAGATCAATTTCTATTAAAGAAATCAATAATTTCACAAGGGATTTCAACCTTTATTATATGGAAACTTCAGCTAAGACTGGTGATGGAGTTGGAGATTGTTTTTATATTTTGGCATGTCTTATGATTGGTTCTGGAGTACCTGAAAAACTAATAGCAAATGAAACTATTTTTAGTCCTGGAAGGATAACTTTAGAAGAAACTGGTGCAATAACCACTCCCCAACCTGAAATTGATTATACAGCGCCACCAGTACCAGAAACTCTCTCAATAAAGCCAAGTGATGCCCCAGATATGTTTGAAAGCCAACCAGAAATGGATTATGCAGCACCTCCAGTTCCAGAACCTACCACAATCAAGTCACCAAAACCTCCCGAGATATTTGAAAACCAATCAGAAATGGATTATGCAGCACCTCCAGTTCCAGAACCTCCTACTAGTTTTTCTGAAATAAATTTACCTAAACAGAGTGAAATTGAATTCAAAACTCCTGAAGAAATTTTATCCAAACAGTTAGTTGAACCACAACAAGAGTTACAGTTTAATAATTTTGAGACTATAGAGACTGAAACATATAAACCCAAAAATATCCCTTTTTCCCCTTTCACAGCTCAACTAACTAAAGCACCTGAAGGTTTCTCATCTACAGAAAGAACAGAGAAAGAACTCCCCTCTAAAGCACCTTTCCAAGTAGTTAAAAGAGAAGAGCCTACTAAACCCAAACCTGCTTCAATGACATTCGAATCTCCAGCAAATGAGCTTCAGGGGACACAAACTTTACCCTCAACACCACAAGAATCAAAGAGTCAATCTCTCGTTGACTATATGCCTCAAACAATTTTATCAAAAAAAGAAAAAAAAAAGAAAGAAAAGAAAAAGAAAGAAAAAAAGAAAAAAGAAAAGAAAGAATCATTTCTAGAAATAACGGGATCAACCTCATTATTTCAAACCTTAACTCAACGAACCGGAGAAATAACCGAAGAAAAAACAATCACCTCCCCTCCTTTTGTTGCAACTAAGAAACTTGAATCAGAAGAAACATCAAAATTAAGGATTATACCAAATATTGCCGAAACCGAAACTCAACCAATTGGATTTATGCCAATAACACCTTCCTTTAGTGAAAAACAAAATGAGCCTTCAAAATCACAAGAATTATTAGTATGTAAACAATGCGGAGCTGTATTATCATCTGATTATGCATTTTGTAATAAGTGCGGAAGTAAGCTTTAACTTTACTTTTTAATTTTTTGGTTATATCAAAAAATTCAAATAGATTTTCCACAAATTGGACAAGTACTCCACATCTTTTTTATTTTCGAATTACAATGAGGGCATATTCTTAAATCGGGATCGATTTGAGTCTGTGGTGTTCCGAAGATAGTCAAATTTTTTTCAACTTTATAATCTATAGGCTTTATAGGTGGTCGAATAAATGAATCCCTTGAAATCTTTTTCTCCTTATCTAAATTCGCAATAGGGCTAATAACTTTCAAATTATCGGCTTTATGAGGAGTTATAGAATCGTTTAAACCAATTGATTCTTTTATTAAGGGTGGATGGGCTTCAACTCTCATCTCGTCAGAGGAGTCATATTCTTTAGCTTCCTTCCCAGACTCAAGTCTTTCCTCTTTAAATGTGCTTGTTCTTTGTAGCATTTTTTCAGTCATTCCGACATTATAAAGATAATAGTTGCCATCATTATTCTCAATTACTTTCTCTCCATTAATTAAACTTACTTCAATATAATAAATTACTAAAGAACCAATTGGTACTTCTGCTATTTCAGCAATAAAGTAATCTAATTGGTTCTCCATTTTCATTTGGTACCATGACTTACCATGATCTGCACTAAAAACTAACTTTACTTGTTCTAGTTTATTATCAAAATCTTCTTCTGTAATTTTTACAACTATCTTTATTGTTTTCTTTTTTAGTTCCCCGGATTCCTCTATTTCTTCTGCTTCTGACTCATCCCATGCAGCTCCACATTTTGGACAATTTGTAAACCAATTAGGATATTCAAGTTTACAATTAGAACATGTTTTCGTGAAGTATCGTGTTGTTTTTATTCCCAGTGTTTTTTTTTTATTCTTAGCCATTCTCTATTTCAATTTTAATGAGATTTTAACCCTAATAATTAAAGTAATTACTTATTAGTTTATAAATATATTTCAGTGCAATAGTATTAAAATTCTTATTTTATAATAATTATTATAATAATAATTAAAATACAAAGAGAATGTGAGATAAGAAATAAATTCTGAAGAAGTGAAAGCTCTAATAACTGCCATTGATAATTTAATTGAAATTAAAGTTTTAATTAGAGAAATTACGCCAAACTACGACTTAGATAACAAACTTAATAAGAAATATTTATTTTTATTAAAAAGACTTAATTCAACCCTTCAACCAATTTTTGATAAATATTTACAAGAATCTTCTGAAATTAAAAACAGTTTAAATGATATTCTTGATTTAATTAAAAGAGACTACCTTTTAATAGTTTCTGCAAATTATATTAAAAGAAAACTAAAGAATCTTGGAGTAGATCCCCGGAACTTAATTGTAACTGGTGGACCTTTATTTATTGAAAATTATAAAAAGGTAAATCCCACTATATCTAATAAAACATTGTTTCATATTAAAGAAAAATGTGAACTTTTAGTTGAAAAATTGTCAAAGTCTGGAAAAGAATTAGCTTTTCTTTATAATAAAGATAATTTAACTGACCAAATTATCTTAAAAGAATTGGAAGTATTAGAAAATATAATAAATAAAAAAATTATAACTAAACAGATCATAGATGATCAGATAGAAAGCTAAATTAATTTTTTTACAATTACCTCCAAATCTTCTAAAAAATTTATTAAATGTTCTTTTTCCACGTGGGGCATTACGACAATTCTGATAAGATTAAAATCTTCAAACTTACCCAACATCCAATTTTTCTTACGTAATTCAGTGTCTATTTCACAAATACTTTTGTCATTTTCAGTTGTGATTCCTACTACATTCATAACGGTTTCTGCTGCCAACTTTAAACCTTTAATCTCAGTAATTCTTTTAGATAAAAATTCAGTATTTTC
The DNA here is from genome assembly GCA_048939995.1 of Promethearchaeota archaeon. Taxonomy (GTDB): domain Archaea; phylum Asgardarchaeota; class Lokiarchaeia; order Sigyniarchaeales; family SOKP01; genus SOKP01. Next base: position 12,481 of record JBHLOY010000023.1, read on the forward strand.
CATGCATTTTTTGATGATTTTTGTAAAACCTTTTAAACCTAGAAGTCTCATAATTCCCCAAAATGCTATAATTGGACCTCCTGCTCTAGTACCTACAATATGAAAATGTTTAAAGTTACCCCCAGCTAAATATGGAATTTGAAATCCGGTTTCTTCTAATATTGAACGATCTCTTATAAAGAAACCTCCTGAAGGAATTACACCTAATCCCATTTTGTGAGGATCAGCTGTAATAGAATCAACAGATTCAACTGAAAAATCCCATAGAGGGATTTGATAACCTAATCTTTTAAGGAAAGGTAGCACAAATCCTCCAAAAGCAGCATCAACATGAAAAAAAATACCCCTATTTTTAATATATTCACCTATCTCTTTAATAGGATCAATCAAGCCTAGGGAAGTTGTGCCAGCAACCCCAACAACCCCACACGTTTTTTTATTAATTAAAGATTTATAATGATCTAAGTCAAGACTATAATTCTTGCAGAGTCTAGCTTTTCTAAGTTTGATACCCAATAAATCTGCTGCTTTGTCAAATGAAATATGAGCCGAAAAGGGAACTACTACTTCTGGATGTTTAATATCAGGTCTTAATTTTTTAGCAATTCTCATCGCAATTAAATTAGCTTCGGATCCTCCAGTTGTAAAAGTACCAATGATATTTTCTCCCCCATATAGTTCTCCAATTTCTTCCACTATTTCTTCTTCTAACTTAGCTGTTCCTAAAAATAATCCAGGGTCTCCTAAATTTTTTGAAACAAACGTATTATAAAGTTCCTTGCCAAAGTCTAAAGGTTCTGTATTCATTGATCCTAAAATCGATCCTGATTGATATGTATAATCTTTTTCTAATTTTTTGTCAAGCAATTTCATAATTTCTTGTTTCTCAAGTCCATCTTCATGCATTTTCTTTTACATAATAAAAAAAGTTTTGAATACTTATCAAAAGAAAATACTTAATCAATTATAAACTTACAAAAAATGCCCATATAAACTACTAAAACCGAGTTGAATTTCTCTCAATATATTTTTTTATGACTTTATTACACTCGATATTGAGATCAATTTTATAATAATTGGCGATGCAAATTAAAGAAAAAAGAAGGTCACCAAGCTCCTCACCGAGGTTCGAATCTTTTTCTTTCATTTTTTTTGGTTTAAAGCCTTCACAGGAATTAATCTCTCTGGCTAACTCACCTAACTCTTCTATAATTGCAGTCAACATTGCTAATGGTGGCCAATACCCACCATGATTAATAATCCAATCATTCACTTTATGTTGAATCTCCTTCAGAGAATTATTTGATTGCATAAATAGAATAATATTCTAATCACATATAAAAGTAGGAGAAAATCATGATATAGACATCTATTTCAGACAAAACACCTTCAAATTAAAAAGTTCAATTAAAAGAATTATATCTTTTTCTTGTTTCCCATTCAGCTCTTTTTCCTGGATTATACCTATTAACATCACTATAATACCCAGTAATTCTTGAATAAACTTTCACATCTGGAGAATTACATCTCGGGCACACAAATTTTCCCCCTCGATGCATCTTTTTGCAATGGGGGCAAAATGTAAAATCAATCGTATAAGCAAAATATGCTGTATTAGTGTTTAAACAAATATTTTTTGTCAATTCCCATAATCCTTGAGCATTTGGCTTTTGTTCTCCGAGCCAAATATGTGTAATTACACCCCCATTCACAATAGGGTGATAATCTCCTTGTAATTTAATCCGCTTGGACAATGGAATATCAGCATCATACCGGATATGGCTTGAATTAGTATAATAAGCAGAATTACCTGAAGATTGGACTATAGCCTTTTTGGGAAAATGTTTTAGATCTAGTATAGCTAATCGTCTAGCAGTATGCTCACTAGGTTGTTCCCATAATGAATATGAATATCCATCTCGTTCTGTCATTGTATTAGATTTTGCTACCATATAATTCAGGATCTTTTTTCCTAAATTATAAGCGTTCTCACTTTCATGTAATTCCTCATTAGTTAAACTCTTAATTGCCTCGTTTAAACCAGTAAATCCTATAGATAGATTTTGATCCTGTAAATTAAAAATCGCACTTCCTTTTATTTTCCCACTACACAGAGGTAAATGCCCTGATCTCAATCTTCTCTCCATTAAATGCCACTTCTTGATTAGAATTCTAGCACTCAATTCCAGTTTATCATCTAATATCCTAAAATATTCATCTTCATCATTGGACATATAAGCATATCGAGGTAAATTAAGACTCACACTCTGTAATGAACCAATGGTAACATAATTTTCCCATACATTAAAATTATCTCTTTCATCGGGATTTAGTATACATTTACTCATTATTTCATTGCCGCTTAAAAACTTTCTACAACATTGACTATGAATTTCATCAGGCATCCAATTCGGACACATATTTAAGAAATAAGGGGTTCCCATTTTAGCTGCTTCTTCTATCACCTTTAGATAAGAAGGTTCAAATTCTTCAATCCACTCTTTTTTTATTTTTACTTCATGTTTTGGAAATGCAAAAAGTTTTCCATTATAATCTCCTTGAGTATATACATCTGTTAGGGTATCAAATAGTTTTAAGCACTCTTCCTTGAAATCTCCATACTTACCTGTAATTTTACCATGTGGACCTATTGCAGGAATATTCAGTAATCCTTTAGGGATGGTTGGCGTACACGATATTGAAGTAAATGGAACTTGGCCACCTCTAGCAGCAAATATCTGATTTGTTTCAAAAATTAAACATTGCATTGATTGTTTAATTTCTCTATCAGAAAGACCTCGTGTAAAAGGTGCTAAGAAGGTAGTTATATAATCGTAACCTTGACCTCCACTAAATTCACCTTGTATAATACCTAACCATTTTGCTAAATGAGTAACCGCTACTCTTAAAGTTCCAGCAGGTCCCGATCTGCTACAATGTGACCAACTTTCTACAGGGGGTAACCCATGTTCGAGAATCATCCGAGGGTCCCATTCTTGACAAAACGGTCTTAAATCGAAATATCTCAGCATATGAACATGAATATCACCATATAAATGGGCATGAGCTTCTTCAGAATCTAAAATCCTTAATAAAGCATACTCATCAGAAATTTTATTTGCTGCCCAATGATGAATACTTTCTGGATTCATGTCCTGATTAGCATTTTCATTAATCCCGTTTTCCAAAATACCCTCATAATCCATTAAAGGCATACCAATTCTGGTATACAATTTGCGTTCTTCTTCATAATGTTGTTCTGATAAGATTGAACACACAATCTCACGAATATGTGGTCCAGAAAGAAATTTAATTCCTGAAGAGATAATTCTTCTCACAGCTAATTCAGTTATCTTATCAGCGAAATTCTTATTCAAGCCAGTTTCTTTTATCAAACTTTGCTCAATTTTGACTGGATCAAAAGGAACTACATCTCCTTCTGTTCTGAACACTCTCGGTAATAAATTTTTTAATATTCCACTATACAATTTCCGATTATTTTTATTTTCAATAGTTTGAGAATTTGGTACTAGAGCCATAGCATTCTAACTCATTTTTTAATATTCTTATATCTTAGGCAAGGAAATTAAGCTAATAATAATCAACCTTTTTTGTCGGTAAACAGACCTGAGACAAAAAATCTATTAAAAAATTATTAACGTTAATATTTTACCTCTTCTGATATAAAAATTTATTTATCTTTTAAATTTAAACTTAATTTATTAATCAGATGTTTCAAATTTAATGTTCAATGCATCTTAATTATACGATATTATTTTCCCTTTCTATCTAAACCATTCAAAACATCTTCGTTTTCACTAATTACAAAAACCTTAAAAAAATGTCGTCTTCATTGATTTTTTAATTTTTAATAGAATTTAAAAAGTAAATAATTATGATAATATTTAAAAGAATAATTAAATCAAATGGTCAAATAACATGAAAATAAGCGGCGAAAGTGTTGAATTTATAAAAGCTTTAGATGGAATCTTTAGAAAAACCCTTGCATACAATGATCACTTAATGTTGTGCTATTTTACACTTCATAAAGGCTCAGAGGTCCCTATCCACTCCCATAAAGAACATCAAGTAGGATATGTTTTAAGAGGAAAATTGAAGTTCATGACTGAAAATGGAAACTTCATCGCAAAAGAGGGTGATAGTTATATATTCAACTCTTATGAGAAGCATGGAGCCATTATTTTAGAAGACTCAAATGTCATTGATGTTTTTAATCCACCAAGAGAAGATTATAAATAAGTTTACCTAACTGAAAATTTAATGAGAAATTACTTAATCTACCATTGATATACTGAAACCGCAAAGATTGCAATCATGCTAAATAAAAATTCAGCTATCAACCAATCAAGATATATTTTTTTTTTTTGATCTCTATTATCTCTAAGTTTTGAAGCAAGGCCAAAACTAAAAGCTGAATTAATTCCCAAGAAAATAGTAAGGGCAATTGTTGGAGCTCCTAATGATAATACATCCAGATTTAATATAGAATCCAAGAAAAACCATCCTCCTAAAAAGATTATCAAAGCAAATAAAAAAATCCATCCAGATATTTGAATGATTTTTTCAAATATAATATCTTGTTTAAGTGAACTATCAATAGGTTCTTTTGCTTTCTTCTTAATTTTTGACATGATTTTATACCATTTTCAGTATATATAACTTAAATTATGGATAATTCTTAATTTTTTTTTTTTAAGAAAGTTGTCTATTTTTAAGTTGTAAGATCGCTTTAGCAATATCTCCTTCACATTCAACTAAAACGGCTTTAGCTTCTTCTTTATCTACATTTCCTTGGGCAGCAACCAGCATAATATCATTTTCAGTTATTGTTGGCTTAACTTCAATTTCCTCTGAAGTTTCAACAATCTCTTCTTCTTTAACCGATAATTCTTCAGGGAAATATTCTCTAGCTTCACCAATTACTTGATATATTTGCTGACCCATCTGTTTCATAAGAATTACCTCAGGTTGTTCTATTACAAGGGTTTTTTCTGGACCTTCGATTATCACTTTTGTAGCTTCAATCTGATCCATATCAATACCTTGTTGTTGCATTCTTCGACGCATTTGTCTTGAACCCAATTGAGCTCCATCTCTTTTTTTAACTGGTTGTGGTCTCTTTGGTTTACCTTTTTCTTTTTTTTGCATTTCTTTTGGTAATTTAACCATTTATAACACTGTTAGTACCTTGTATTTATTTTATATGTAATATATGACTTTTTAAATTTTAGATTTATTTATTCCTTTTCTTACATTAACAGCAATACCTCTTTTAAAACTTTTCACATAAGGGACGGGAAACATTAATTTCCCGATTGCTAATAAATCATCATCCTGATTAACAACAATAACCTCATCTAAAGCTCTTAGATCTGGATCAATGTCAATAACATGTTTACAAAAAACATTTCTCCCTTCTTTAACAAATTCTGATATTTCATTTAGTACTATTACTCGTAATTTTGGTTTTGGAGTATTAGAAATAATCTTATGAGCTGCAAATAAAGTTAAAGTGTATAATCCATTTGTGGGACGAAAATTTAACATTAAATTCTTATCATAATAAATATGTCTAATCGTACCCGTATTTCTGGAAAAAATGATATTTACTTTATTATTATTTTCGAATAATATATCAGTTATATTTGTGCCAAATTGGTAATCACAAATTGCTTTAACTTTTCTTAGTGTCAACAGAAAATCTTGTTCCATAATATTTTACTAGAATGATTTAATTTAAAACTAATTTGATGAAGAATTTCTAAACATAGTTTTAAAATTAATTTTAGAATTAGAATTTTAGGTTAAGAATAAAGTCTTGACTCAATTGCTTTTTCTTTAACTTTATGCATTACTTTTTCAATTGCTTTTACAAAATCATCTTGAATGATAATTTCTGCATTTTTTCTAATTGCAAACATTCCTGCTTCGGTACAAATCGCTTTTATATCTGCTCCCGTAGCACCCTCTGTTAATTCTACAAGTTTCTTTGCATTAATGGCCCCTTCAATATTTAAAGTTCTCATATGAATTTGAAAAATAGCTCTCCTTGCTTCCTCGTCAGGCATGGGAAATTCAATCATTCTATCAAACCTCCCCGGTCTTAATAGTGCTGGATCTAATATATCCACTCTATTTGTGGCTCCAATTATTTTGACATCTCCTCTTTGTTCAAAGCCATCTAATTCGCTTAATAGTTGCATTAATGTTCTTTGGACTTCTCTATCACCAGATGTCGCTATTTTAAGTCTCTGTGATCCTATTGCATCTAATTCATCAATGAATAATATCGTAGGGGATTTGTCTTTTGCTAAATTAAATATTTCTCTAACTAATCTAGCACCTTCTCCAATGAATTTCTGAACTAGCTCAGATCCAATTATTCTAATAAAAGTAGCTTCCGTTTCATGAGCAACTGCTTTAGCAACTAAGGTTTTCCCGGTTCCAGGGGGACCATATAATAAAACACCTTTAGGTGGTTCTATCCCTACTTTTTTAAATAAATCAGGCTTTAATAGTGGTAATTCAACTGTTTCTCTTACTTCTTCTAGTTGTTGGTTTAATCCTCCTACATCTTGATATGAGACATCAGGGATTGAATCAATAACTTCCATCCCCTTAACAAAGGGATCTAATTTTGTTGGTAAAACCTCCATAATAGCAAATGTTCTTTGATTTAGGGCGACTCTCATTCCAGAAACTAATTTCTCATTTTTTACCTTCCTACTCATATTGACAACAAAACTAGGTCCTGTAGAACTTTTTACTATTGCTCGTCCTTTTTCATCTAAAATATCAATAATCGTTGCTGAAACTAAAGGAGGTTCTCTTAATCTGTCAATTTCATTTCTCAAACTATGTAATTCTTGTTCTAATCGTATTCTTTCAGCATCTAATAATTGTTTTTCAGTCTCTAAATTTCGAAGCCTTTTTTCTAAATGCCTAGTATAGGTAATTAGATATTCTCCATCCTTAGTTTCTTCTTTCTTTCGTTTTTCCTTGGTTGTGGTCAAAAAGCAAAATACCCCTTAATAACTATTTTAAATTTAAAGATTATTGCTTAATTTTATAATAACTATTTGTTCATTTAAATTTAAGGTAATACTGATATATCATAAAAGAGTTGATTTCTAAAAAATTTATAGGTTATATTTTATAATGAATTAAACCTTAAAACCAAAAATTATAAGAATTCCCAAACCACTTTTATTCTTATAAACACCTCCTTAATTATTTATAAGAAAATATGGCTAAAAAAAGAATTAATGATTTAAAAAGAGAATGCCCTATTTGTGGTAGTATAATATGGGGTAAAGGAATTAATGTTTTGATTGAAGGGGCTAATATTGTTGTGTGTAATGTCTGTGCTGAGCATGGGAAAAAAGTTCACAGCCCTGAAAGAAGAATGTCAAGAATAATAAAAAATCCCCCACCAAAGAAAAATTTCAAAAAGGCTGAATTCGAGGCTAATTTTGAAATTGTAGATGATTTTGATCATAGAATAAGGAGAGTAAGGCAGTCTTTGAAGCTCAATCAAGATCAATTTGCACAGAAACTCAATGAAAAACCTTCTTTAATAAGAAGAATTGAAACGCATAAAGTTGAACCAACATTAAATCTTGCAAAAAAAATTGAGAATATCTATAATATAAAATTACTAAAAAAAATTGATGAAGTTGAAGCAAGCGTGCAGACTGATAAATTCTTAAAAAAGTCATCTAGCACTTCTTTAGGGGATATAGCTTTCATAAAAAAACGAGACAAAAAGAAATAATTCCCCTTTTAAAATCCTTTTTTGTCAATAATTAAAACTTTTGCGGAATTATAAGCCCCAGAAAGACCCAATTCTTCTGGTTGGTTAGAGGTAAATCTATTAACATTATGGTCTAAATTTAACAGTGAACCTGAATATATCATAGCTATACCATGATTTAATGAATTATCTTCTGCTATTATATATTCAAATGATCCATACTTATTCGAAACTACAATCTGTTCCCCTATAGAATAACCCAACCTTTTAATGTCATCTAAGCATAAAAAAACCTTTTGAAAATCCTCTAAATATTCTGGATGAATTTGAGCAAATTGAGAATGGATAAAAGATTTATGAGAAGGAGTAAGCAGAAAAAACTCATTATTATTAAGTTTGAAATGTCCTTCTGCTCTGAAATTAAATTTTACTCCTTGAAGATGGATTTTACCGTTAGAAGTAAGGAATTTAAGATTCTTAAAAGGGACATTATCATTATCAAATAACGAGTAATATCCTTCCTTTTCAATACTTTCTTGTATTTCTAAAGGCAAAAATTTTATACACTTCTTATAGAGCGATTTTTGCCCTTCATTGAATATTGGGTCATCATGAAAACCAATCTTTTCAGCAAGGTGGCGGAAGAAATCATAGTTGGAAAAGCACTCTGGGTAAGGACAAGGTCCTCCTTGATTAATCGATATCCCTGGAATATAATATGGTGCAATGAGATCATAAGTCTCCAGATCGAATTTTGAAGGTATAACAATATTAGCAAATTTGGTTGTTTCATTTAAAAAATTCTCAAGGACAATTATAAATAGATCATCTCTCATTAAGGATTCAATAATTTGATTATGATTAGGAAGTGAACTTGCAGGATTAAAGTTGTATATAAAAACCATCTTATATTTTCCAGACGCTAGATTTTCTCCTAGTCTGATTAAATCAGTCTCATATACGTCTGAATTCGGAGTAATTTTAGTGATATAATTTATTATATTTGATAATAAGTGTCTATTGAAATCACTCTGTGAATAAATCAGACCCGTACCAGACTTTCCGAAATTACCAAGTAATATTTGTATCAAGGCAATTGTTTGAACAATTTTACCACCAAAAAAATCTTTTTGAACACCGTAACCTATATTAAAAAGGGTATGATGTTTGAATTCTATTAATAAATCAACTAACTGTTTTAATTTCTTAATATTTCCTCCTAAAAAAGAAAACTGTTTTTCGGAATCTAATTTAGATAATTCCATTATAGTTTCTTCATAATTGTCTACATAACTTTTTAAAAAATCTTGATCTACACATTTATTCATTATTAAATTTTTCATAATTGCTTGAGCTAATATATGATCTGTACCTGGTTTAGTATATATAAAAATGTCGGCTTCATGTCCAATCTTTGTCTTCCGAGAGTCTATGACAATCAGTCTTACTCCTATCTTTTGCGCTTTTTTTATTAAGTGATAAGCATGCACGTTTCTATTCGAAACATCACTTCCCCAAACTACAATAAGCTTAGTGGATGGATTAATAATTTGAAATGGATTTGTTGTGGAATAGGTGCCAAATAATTGTGTAAGTCCGGCACATCCTCCTTCATTACAAATTCCTCCAGTAGTAATTGAGGATCCTAATTTCCCGAAGAATCTTAGTGGTCCATATCTAGATATTAACCCATAATTTCCAGCATTAAAAGCTGCTAATACAGCTCTTGGACCAAAATTCTGCTTAATTTGAATTAATTTTCTAGCAACGATTTCTAACGTTAGTTTAAAATCAATAGGTTTAAAATGATTACTCCCTTTATTACCTTCGCGAATTAAGGGCTTTTTAATTCGTTGAGGGTGATAAATTAAATCTTCTCTATGATTATATTTATTACAAAAAAAGCCATTTGTAAAAGGATGTTGCTTAAGAGGTTTAGCTGATATAAATTTAATTTCTGGAGCATTATCATCCCATTCACCTATAAAAACGCAAGAACCATAACAATCTTTTGAACAAGTTCCGAATCTCCTTTTTTTTGACAAAGTTTTACTTAACCCAATCAATTATTTCGGTTTATTAAAAAAAAATATTAATCTTTAAGAAATCAATTTTTATGTTTTCTTATCTGCTGATGCAAATTGAGCTTTTTCGATAAGAACTATCTTTTCTTTCAAGAATTGAATTAATTTTTCATTATCTTGAGCATCTAAAGGTCCACCACATTCGGGACATTTAAAATTAAGCTCAAAAGCTTCTTCAAAATTATATTTAGTACGAGAAATTTGACAATTATTGCATATGAAAAAGTAATTATTTTCTTCAAATTGTAGTCTTTCTCTCAGTTTTTGCTCTAAAACTTTTTTTTTTTCCATCAAAATCTCTTCAAGTAGATCAAACTCATGCCACCAATAGTATATAAACCAACCCGTTGACTTGTCTCTAATTCTTCTGAATTGAGCTAACTTTTCGCTATATAATTTGTATAAGGTCTTACGTACTGTATTTAACTTTAAAATTTCACTGTCGTCAGGTTCGAAATCGATCTCTCTTCCTTCTTTTTCTATTCTTTCTTTAATATTTTCTGTAATATCTTCATCTGTGATGTCTTTATTTTCAGAATTTATTAACTCAATTCCAACTTCAATAGCGATCTCACCACCGATGATATATAAAAAAGACCTTAATAAAGAGCTTAATTCTTTCAAAATTTTTCCTTTTCAATCTCTTGTTAATAGCAATAAATTTTAAGTAAAAATTAAATTTTTTTAAAAATGAATATATTTAAATTATTTCAAACAACAATATTATATTGCTTTTCTATTAAATCGCCATCTATTTCTATAGAACGCATAAGAATTCCCTTTCTAATTGCTATTATTCTTAAAATCCTTGAATCTTTGACATCTTTTGGTAAGATAATATCATTAATTTTATAATTATTCAAAATTAAAATTACTTTCCATTTATCGGGAATTTCAGATATAAAATCTGAAAGAGCAGAATCTAAAATATAATTTACATTTTTGTTTGTATTATTTAAATACCCTGTACAAAATTGAATTCTTTGATTAACATCATCTTCCTCTATTTTCTTTTTGGAAGGTTGAGGAATATTTTTCTTGGTGGTAATTTTACAATTAGGGTTGATATTAAAAGA
>JBHLOY010000003.1:0-461344 GCA_048939995.1 Promethearchaeota archaeon
TTTGACGAAGAAAAGAATTTAGAATATCTATTTAATTTATCAATTGATCCTTTAGAAAAAAATAATCTAATTAATAAAAGTCAAAAAGAACTAACAGAATTTAGAGAGTTACGAGATTATCATTTATTAAATGTTAAAGATTCAGAAGAGAAACTTAAAATCTTAAGATCAGTTAGTAATCTTAATTTGAGTAAAAATGAAATGATACATAATAAAAAAAGGAAGTGAGGAATTTCCATAAGAAACATAATTATCGGAATTGATGGAGGATCGTTTGACTATATTAGGTTTGGCATTAAAAAGGGACTTCTACCAACTTTCAAAAAAATACTTAACGATGGATTCTATTCTAATTTACAAGTTACTATACCACCTGTAACAATTCCTTCCTTTCCTTGCCTTTTTTCTGGTTTAGAAGTCACTGATTTAGGATATTGTACTTTTTATGATCCTACATTTGGGGTTTTTTCTTCTAATTTATGGAAGGAAAAAAGCATCTTTAATTTTGATAATATTCGTATCTTTTGTTTAAATCTACCATCAACCTATCCTGCTTGGGAAATAAACGGAGAGATGATAACAGGTTTATTAACCCCTTTTATTAACGATAAGATGTATTATCCTAAAAATTTATCTGATATTATAAAGCAGAACTGGATAATTGATGGCTCCAATATTTATGAGATATTTAAAGCTTTTAATATCAAATCAAGTATCCTTTTAAGTAAGTTAGGAGAAAATTTTGATTTATTGATCTATATTATTAGAATTCCAGATTGTATAACCCATCATCCAAAATATAAACTAAAGATCACCGAAGAATTAATTAAATATGGATACTCAAAAATTGATAATTTTTTAGCAAAGATATTAAATTCAAAAGAATTTGATAATTTATTTATAATTAGTGATCATGGATTAGAAATTTACCACTATGAATTTAATATTAAACGTTTCTTAGAAAAGAAGAAAATCCTCTTTTATAATAATGATATCATTTCCAAATTTATGAGTATATTCATCAAAATTTTTGGAATTTTTAATAGAGGCATTTTTGATACAACTTACTTTCATAATGAGTTTAAAAGAGTAATAGATCCCATAAGGAAAATATTTATTAAGAGTTCAGAAGCGAATAACACATTGCAAAACACTCGCTTTGTACATTTTTATTCTAATTTTGGAGGAATCTATTTAAATAAGAAAGATAAAGTCTCCATAGATAAGATCAAGGTGGTTCTGCAAAATTGTAAATATGTCAAAAAAATACTTCAATTTAACCGAAGTACGTTACCAGACTTAATAATCATTTTAAAAGAAAAATATCTTTTCAGTGTAAAAAGTTCATTCTTTGTGAGAAATCGGTTTAATTCTTTTAATCATTCTGAAAATGGAATTTTTATTGCCTATGGGAAAAATATTCAAAAAGGGAGAGATATAATTGTTTCATATAAAGATTTTGCCCCAACACTCTTAAAACTCCATAACATTAAGACACCAAATCATATGAAAGGCAAAGTTCTTAGCATCTTCAAAAGCTAAATAAACTTATATTTTAGTAATCTTTTCAATCCAGTCTCTAAAAAGGTTAATTTCAATTTCAGTAGAATAGTTATTAAAGATAAATTTCTGGGCAAGATTCTGTAAATGCTTAAATTTCGTATTATCACTTTTCCATAGTTTGTAGACTTCCAAGATTTTTCCGCTTATTTCTTCTGAATTTAATTTATTAATAAAAAATGCAAATTCCTTATTTTTAAGTAATTCAAGAGATCCAATAGTTTTACTACAAATAATCACTAATTTTGCAGCTAAAGCTTCCATTAAGACTCTTGGAAATGGTTCTCTTCTTGAAGAAAAAAGAAAAACATCACTTTTTTTGTAGTAATAATGGATTTTATCATAATTAATATAACCATTAAATTTTACATATTGAGGATATTTTGTCTCTAATGCTTTAACTTCAGAATCTAAGGGACCCATTCCGCAAAATTCAAAGATAATATCATCAGGTTGATTCTTTTGAATAAATTTTTCAATTCCTCTCAATAAAACTTTAATTCCTTTATGAATGTCGTCCAAATATCCAATATATACAAATTTTAATAGTTCAGAAGGATTCTTATTAAATTCGATCTCTGAATAATCTTTCAATTCTATTCCATGAGTTATATGAAAGACTTTTTGGGGATTATAGAATTTATCTAAAAACATTTTTCCATGATCTGATAATGCATGGTGATAAATTCGTTTTTTAAAAAGAGAATAAAGCAAGATAGTTAGGCGATATCTGATATTGTATATTGAAAATAATTTATTTGAATGCAAAGGTCTCCTATATCCTATAATAAATTTTGCTCTACGGTTAATTATACTTAAAATCATAAACATAGAACTAATTTTAAAATTCGAAACTGAAGTATAAATAATATCACAATCTCTTGTTAATCTAATCAGTTTTATAAACTCCCAGGGGTAAATTATATCAAAATATTTATTCCCTATACTAGCAGTTGCAAAATTCAAGCGGTATATCTTTTTAATATCTTTCAATTTTTTCATAATAATTTTTCTGGATAACAATTTATTTCCAGAAAGCCGATTAGTATCAGAAAAGATTACATTATAGTATTTACTTAATCCAGTTGCCAATTCCATAGAAGATATTTCTCCGCCTCTTCCATTTTCTAATGCTAAAGGAGATAGAATGAAGATTTTTTTCATATACTTTCAAATCTTAATATACTTGTTGTGAATAAAAATCATTAAAAATAAATAAAATTGATTAGTCAATATAAAAACTTACGTAAAACTTAGAGTAGAGAAAAAATAATGATAAAAAATTATAAATTCAATACTCTTTTCTGAATTTTAATTAATTCTGAGATTCCCATTTCCCCTATATCCAAGACTTCTTTGAGTTTTTTTCTATTAAAAGTGGCACCCTCTGCTGTTCCTTGAATTTCTATAATTTCTGAATCTTCATTTTGTACTAAATTAAAATCTACATCTGCTTTTGAATCTTCTTTATAGTCTAGGTCTAAAAAAATCTTATCATCCTTTATACCCAAGGATATTCCTGCTGTAACCTTGTAAGACGGAAAATCATAAATTAAATGTTCATTATAAAGATAATTAATGGCATCAAACACTGCAACAAAAGCTCCAGTTATAGAAGCGCATCTTGTTCCGCCATCAGCTTGAATAACATCACAATCAACTTGAATAGTTCGTTCACCAATCTTTTCACAATCAAATGCTGCTCTCATTGATCTTCCGATTAATCGCTGTATTTCGTGAGTTCTGCCTTTAATTCTTAATCTATCTCTTTCTCGGCTATTTCTTACTTGTGTTGCTCTTGGTAACATATTATATTCAGCTGTGATCCACCCGGTTCCTGAATCTGCTAAAAATCGTGGAACAAAATCTAAAACAGAGGCAGTTATTATCACTTTTGTACTACCCTGAGTAATCAACACAGATCCTTCCGGATATTTAAGATAATTGCGTTCAATAGTTGTCTTACGTATTTCATTAAAAGCACGACCATCATTTCTCGCGTTATTAAGCATGCAAACCTAACCAGAATTTAGTGAATTACATTTTCTGTACTTAAAAAATGAGTTTTAAATACATTTAATTTAAAATTATATAATTAATAACCTTTTAAAAACCTAAATAATACTTTGACAGATTTATGAAAATTTTTCAGTTTTTTGTGGTTTTCTTTCTCTTTAATTCTGAGTAATAATTTTTGCTATTCTTAGCAATTGAATCTTGTAACTCTCTACTAGCATTTATTATTTCTTTCCATATAGCTTGAATATTCTTCTTCATATAGACTGTTGATTTAAGTCCAATTCTTTCGATTAATTCATTTTCTCTTTTAGGTTGTTTAATTTTCAAATTGTGCTCTTTTTTAATCTTACCAATTTCAAATGCAATTTCACCCCTCTTGTTTAATAGTTCCGCAATTCTATCATCAATATTATCGATATCTTTCCTAAGCTTCTCTATTTTATTGTGATGATCGTTTATTTCAACCAAATGAATTACCTCTAATTAATCAAAAAAATGTTTTAGTTCTAATTCTAAAGCGGCAACTGGAAATTCTAATTTAAAATTACTTAAAACTTCAGGATGGATTTCTCCAACTTCTCCAATCTTAACTCCATTTAAGTAAATGTCTCCATATCTACCTTTAATGTAACTGGTATTATCACCGGGTTTTACCTCATAATCTGAATCATGACCGAGTGTTGTCATTAAATAATCTAAAGTTGAGCGTATTTCTGTAAAATCTGCATCTTCATGGTAAGTTGTTATAGCAAGATGAATTTCTCTCTTTGCACCTGTTTCAGCTTTAGGCTCTAATAAGATTACATCTCCCACTTCAAAAATTCTAATCGGCTTTTCTTCAGATCTATTAAATAGTAATGTTTCCATTAACTTCGGGAGAATTCTTGTTCTTAGGGTATTATATTCTTTTGAAACCGGATTCTCAATCTGTGTTATCTCTCTTTCGGCAATCTCTTGATTCATAAATATAAATTGTTTTTCAGAACTTGCCAGAAGGAAATTTAAGACTTCCAAATAACCCGCTCCAATCATAATTCTTCGAATTTTATTTGCAAAGTCTTGTATAGGGTGATATTTTCCGATACCTCCTTCTCTTATAGTAAGTGGCAATTTGAAGTATCCATAACCCATTGCACATTCTTCAGTGAAATCTATTGGGTGAATAATATCTCCTCTATAGGCTGGTACAAAAACATCTAAATAACCCTTTTTTTTTGATTGTAAAGCATCCATTCTAACCTTTTGAAAACTTTTAATCATTTTTGTTGGAGATAATTTCAAACCTATAACACTATTGATATAATCTATATTTACTTCCCATTTAGTCGGTTCCAAGTTAGGGGTGATAATTTCTTGTTCTCCTTCATAATTTACTTTAACACTTTCTACTGTGGCTCCCATATCTGCTAATGTAGTTGATAAAATATTTAATGCAAGATTTATTGCCTTAAAGTCAGTTCCAGTTAGATCTAAAAATAAATTTTTTGTTTCATCTGTAACTGTAGTTAATACTCCATTTATAACTGGAGGAAATGAGAGCACTTCATTATTTTTATCAAATATAACTGGATAGACATCTTTTCCCTCTAAGATATGGGCATATTCTATCCCTTTTTCATGTAATAATAAAATTTCCTCTAGATTCATTGGATATCCATCTCCATGTAATGGTTCAAAACTTACTGAATCAGGCTTTACAGCGGTATACCTATAAGGAGGCACAACCTTATCCAAATCATGGACACCTATCGCTACTTTTTTTCGGTCTCGTCCAACAGCCCAATGCAATTGTTCTTGAATATTCATTAATGTCGCAACCTCGTCTTCATCCAAATCAATGTTTCGAATAACACCACATACTATATATGGTCTAACCTTCTTTACACTCGGATCGACGTTCAAAATAATATTTCCTCGGGTAATTTCAAACTTAGGTAAACCTAATTCAAGTTCATAATAACCCTTGAGAGTTCGGGCAATACCTTCAGGACTGGAAAAATCTGGTCTATTAGGGTTATATTCCACTTTAATTTTTCCTTCTTGCTCATCAAGACCCTCTACATCTAAACTTATCCATTGCAAGTCATATTCTAAATTTTTCAAATCTAATTGCTTTCCAACTAATCTTTCTAATCTTTCAATTTTTAATTCAATAGTAGGAATTTTTAATCACCTCACTTATAATAAGGTTGTTGTCTTAACCATTTTATGGGATTAATATAAAAATCTCTTATATCACTCCTTTCATAATAAGGCATCGCGATTCTTTCCAATCCCTGACCCCATGCTAAAACTCGTGTTGGCTCTCGAATTCCCCATGGATAAGTCACTTCAGGCCTAAATATTCCAGATCCACCCATCTCTAACCACTCACCTAATTTATCATAAAATACTGAAACTTGCATGCTAGGTTCAGTATATGGAAAAAATGCGGGTTTAGTAACAATTTTCTTAAATCCTAATTTTTTATAGAATTCTGAGAGTAATCCAATCAAATCGCATAGTGTTAGATTGTTGTCAATTACAATTCCTTCTACTTGGGTAAATTCTGCTAAATGTGATTTATCTACTCTTTCATTTCGAAATACCCTATCAACACAGAATACTTTTACTGGAACTTCTTCCTGATCTCGATAAAATTGAGCTAATCTTCTCATAGTTGTAGCAGTTGTGTGCGGTCTTAATAAAGTTTTTTTAGCAATATTCTCATCCCATTCGTAGCCCCATCCTAATGAGCCACTATCTCCTCCGTTCTCATGAGTTGCTTTAATTGCTAATACTCTATCCTTTTCAGGGAGTTTTGCTACTTTTGGATTACTTAGATAAAATGTATCTTGCAATTCACGCGCGGGGTGGTCTTGAGGTTGAAATAAAGCATCAAAATTATAAAATGCACTTTCAATAATTGGTCCTCTTATCTCTGTAAATCCCATCGATAAAAATACATCCCTAATTTCGTTAACTAAGTTAATTAAAGGATGTATCTTTCCTGCCTTTAACATAGGTCCCGGTTTAGTGACATCAAATGGCTTTATCTCATATTTATTCCAGGTTTTGTTAGCAATCATGTTATGAGTAATTTTGCTGACCTGTTTTAATTCTTTAATTTTAGAAATAGGCAACTTTTTACCTTTTTCAGTTAAAAATAATATTCTCTGGGTTTTTCTTGTCTTGTCTATAATTTTTCTTTTGTTTAAAATATCAAGTTGTTGTAAATCTGTCTTAGATAATGAGTTATAATCCATAATCGGAGCTTTTTCAAATTTTTTCAAAAAAGTCTCTAATTTTGTTTTTGGATATTGATCTGTAATAAGATACACTTTATTTTCCCCAGTTGCTTTACTCTCTGCAATCCATTTATTTTTCTTCATATTTGAGAGTCCAATATAGAAAAGATTCTTATCGAATTTGGATTCCTTTAAAAACTCATTTATAGATATTTCTTTAATATCATTTTTGATCAATAATTGTAGAAGTTCTCTTTCAGGTAATCCTTCTTTTAAATATTTTTTCCCTTCTTCATTTAATGATATTTTATTTATCTCTTTCTCCTTAAAGCCACCAAGATTATGTTCAATTAAATCATTTATCGCAGACATTAGTACGATATAGTCAAGATTTAATTCTTTTGCTAAATCTTCTACAATAAGATTTTCTTCTCTTTCTTTTAGAATCTTAAAAATAGATATTACTTGTTTCCTAAGTTTGATTGACATCTCATTACATCTAAATATTTTTACTTTTTAATATATACTTTCTAAATTTTTAATCTATTTAAATCTTACGCGTAAATATTAGCCTAAAATAACTCTACCTTGAATTAGAACAGCGTTATATACCCTAAGGGAGAAATAAATTAAACATAATTAACCATTATAAATTTATTCCGCAGCCAAGGGAAAAATTAAATGTGAGTGTTTTATTCCCTTGGCAAAATAAAGAATTGAAAGAAAAACAAACGTTGCGTGAGACTAGATTTGAAATAAGTATTTATGCTATTCAATTTAATAACATCTCAGGCAATAATATAATTCTAGATATACAGAAGACCTAAAAAATTTTACCTTAAATTCTGACGAATAGAGGTAGAACTGATCTTTTTCTTGTTCTTATCTTTTATTAATGGTATTATAATTAAGATTAAGCGTTCCATGCCCTTTTCTTCTCTTAGATCATTTAATTTAAGCGCGTTTGGATATGTTTCTTCACTTACAATTAAGCCATCATAATCTGGGCTTTGAGAATATTTGGCCATATCATCCCAGCTTTCAATTTCTACAATATTAACTCTATTTAAATCAGTAAAAGAATCAATAAAATTCTTTAGATTTTGTTCTCTGGTAGCATAATCCTCAAGTTTTGAATGAGCTTTTTTATTTTTCAACAAATCCTGAGAAGTTAACCCAATTTCTATTCGGTGTGCTATTTTTAGAGCTGTTTTTATTAAAAATTTGTGACCTTCATGTAAATGATCAAAAGTTCCGCCCAATCCTAGTTTGTTAAATATAGGGGAACACCACACTTAGTTAAAAATTAGAAATTTATTTTTCAGGTTTATTAATACTTTTCTTCGTTTCTTCTTTTTTAGGAACCACAGCTTTCTTTAATTTTACGCTATAGATTTGATTTACTTCCATCGCTTCATTGCAGTCATTACAAGTATCCACTTTTTTGAAAACAAAATCTCCACGTTGATAATTTCTTACTTTCGTAACTCCGCACAATTTACACTTTAAAATCGAAAGAGTTTGTCTTATTGGTTCAGAAGGACGTTTTTGAATTTGAATGAGAGTAGAACCCAAACAAATAAATGAAAAACCTATAAAGAAGTTAGTAATTTGATTTGCTCCGCTCCCCAAATAGATAAATAAAGCACCAACAATAATCAAAACTACCAATAGTAGATTTTTTAAAACGCTTTTTAATGATATACCTTTCTTTAAGACTTCTTCCTCTTCATCCTCATCGTCGATCATGTATTTGTCTTAAACCGTCTCGTTTCTTTTGAAAGCTATTCTTTATAATAGAAAAGAATATAAAACTAAATAAATTTTGTTATTATGAAAACTAAATAGATTAAAATTCTAACAATTGAAAAAATAAAAAGTTCAAAGAATAATTATGATATTGAATTTAATGCAATTTGCTCAAACTCAAATGGATCCACTTAGTTTATTACTTCAGGTGTTGTGGTTTGTGTTGATCTTTATTTCCATTTTTTATGGAACTCGAATTCAGGCTTGGAGATCACAAAAAGAAATAGAATCTGGTTTATCTAAGCTTAAAGAATGGGATGATGAATGTAAACAAATTCTACTTTCTAATTTCAAGAAATTTGCTGATAAAAAAGAAACTGATAAAGATTTAATGCTGAAATTAGAAGATTTCTTGACTTTTATCGCAATTACTCCAGTTTCTCTTGACCCATTTGGAATTATTCCAAAAATAGATCATGTGATTAATATTAGAGATAATAGATTTGAAGAAGAAGTTAGTGCAATGGCTCCAAATATAATTAAAGGTTCAGCAGATGCTCAAAATCTTGAAAATCTGTTAGAAGCCGTGATGGCTGTAGACTATATTTATAGACTAGTCAAACACTTTTTAATCTTAGGGAAAAAATCAAAATCTTATATCTTATTAGTGCAAATTTCAATGCAGATGAGTTTGATTAAGGCAATGGCAAAATCTTATTATCATGCTGCTAAAGCTTTCTCAGAGGGTAGCCCAATAGGTGATGCTCTAGGACCACTTGTAGCTGGTAATTTTGTAAGAGATATTGCAGAAAAAGATGATATTCAGGCAGAAGAAATTGCGAAAGATACAATTGTGCAGGAAGTTAAGTTTGAAGATAGAATTATTTATGTCGTTCGAGCAAAAGGACCAGGCGGAACTGTAGGAAAACCTGGTACCGCCATCAAAAAACTCATTGAAGAACATGGAGATGATATCTCTAGAATTATAATGATTGATGCAGGATTAAAACTTTCTGGGGATAAAACTGGTTCAATTGTTATTGGAGTGGGAGCCGCTATTGGAGGAATAGGTGTAGAAAAATATTACATTGAAGAATCATCAACTAAAAAGGCAATTCCTATTGATGCATTAGTATGTAGAGAATCATTAGAAGATGCTATTACGACAATGCGGAGAAGTATCACTCAAAGTGTCCCAAACCTAGTAGAAAAGATTAAAATGGCAATAAGAAAACGTACTGAGAAAGGAGCAAAAGTTATTGTAGCGGGCATCGGGAATACAATCGGAATAGGAGTTTAATAAATTATCTAAATTTATAAAACATTTAACTAATTTTACAGAATTGTAAGATTATCTAAACCTAATTTTGACAAGATTAATTTAGAATAAAATATAGAACTTAATATCAATCATCTTAAAATTTTCAATAAAGAGTAGATAATAATGAAAGTATTTTCAGAAGAATGGGCTGAAGCTTATGTAAAAGCTCTTAATAGTAACGCTAATTATAAAGCCGCAGCTTCTTGGTGGGAAGGAGACTTTATCTTTATTATTGAACCAAGTGGAAATTTGGATCACGAAATTAAAATGTTTATAGGATTGTACAAAGGAGATTGCACAGGAGCAAAAACTCTCGATATAGGTGAAGAATACGATATTTTGCCCCCAAATTCTCCACCCCGACCATTAAAAGAAGGTGAAAAGGTTGGTGCTGAATTTGTGTTTTCAGGTCCTTATGATAATTGGGTAAAAGTTCTAAAGAAGGAACTAGATCCTATACAAGGGTTAATGGCAGGGAAGTTCAAGTTGGTTGGGAACATGGCGAAAGTGATGCGAGCAACTAAGGCCGCACAAGAGCTTGTAAATGCTACTACTATGATCGAAACCGAATTTTATTAATACCAATTTTTCTCTTTTTTATTTTATTGGATACTTCACACTTTTAACACTATATCCATTTAGGATTATCTCTACAACGCAGGTTTAAACTGATACATATAGATTATTTTAGGCGATTTTGATATGGATCATTTTATTCAGTATACAAATGTTTTGGACAAATAGGAAGAAATCAAATTAATCTTATGTTATATAACCAAGTGATAATAATTGGACTATAATAACATTTAATACCCTAATCAGTTTTTATATTTAATAACCAATTTAACAAAAAATAATGTGATTAAAAATGGGCTTATCCACAAAAGAATATTATGTAAAAGATTTGATCATAGATGATGAATACGGAACTATAAGCAGTAAAGCGACAATTAATGAAGCTGCAAAAAAGATGAAAGAATTGGGGATACCAGACCTAGTTGTAGTGGAAGAAGGGAGTGAAAATGTGTTGGGAGTAATAGGTGATTTTGATATCGTTCAAGATGTTATAGCAGAAGGATTAGATCCAAAAACAGCTAATGTAATTACAGCAATGTATAAAATCACTCCTGTATCCTTGAACACTCCTGTCGTAGAAGCATTTACTAGGATGCGAGATTTACAAGCGAATGTTGTCCCTGTTGTTGAAAAAGGTAAGCTTTTAGGGGTTTGTTCCATCCAAGATTGTTGGAGCTTTATTCCCGATGAGAATGTTGATGAAATTGGATTTTTCCAAGTTAACAATACACGGATGGCAGAATTTTTGCTTACAGCGGTATGTTCTATATTGGCTGTTCTACTTGGGATTGTTCTACCTTTTGGTGGAGCATATGGATTTTTTATGGGAAACCAGACTGATTTATCTAGTTTATTTGGAATTGTATTTCTTACCGATGGAAAAGTAACATTTCAATTGTTTGAAGCAAGAGGAATTAATTATTTTGTCACCTATCTTGATATCTTTTCATTAAATGGAGCGATTTGGATTGCAATAATGGTATTCAGTGTTCTAATACTGATCTTTGGATTAATAAGTTTATTCTCCTTAATTTATACTAGCTATACTGGGAAGAAGTATACTCTTACAGAATTCCTATTACGAAATGTCTTTCCAATATTCCTTATCGTCTTCATGATAATTGAATGGATATTGTTTGGAAGTGCTTTCTTACTCTCTGGATTATCTACTGTTGTCGTAATTGATCCATTAGGGTTAACGATGTCCATAATTTCAATGGTCTTAATAATCGCAGCAATAAATCATGACCGATTTTTCAGACAGAAAGGAGTAGCTAAAAACAGAGAGGTGAAATAATAAAGATGCCTCGTGGTGGAGGATTTAGAGGCGGCGGTGGTTTCAGAGGAGGTGGTTTTAGAGGAGGTGGATTTGGTGGTGGTTTCAGAGGAGGCGGTTTTAGAGGTGGTCCTGCAAGTTTCCGTGGAGGTCATAGATCAAGTGGGGTACCTTTTGGAAGAACTGGAGCTTCACGAGTAGTTTCACGCCCTCCACGTGGTCCATACAGACATGGATATTATTATCCTCATCGACATTATTATTGGTGGGGATATAGACCTTGGTACTGGCGGTGGTGGTACTCTCCATGGTGGTCAGGGTATTGGTATCGACCATGGTATTATAGTCCAGCATATATCGGGGGTGGGATTTTCTTTGTCATCATTCTTGGCTTAGTTCTACTCCCTCTATTCGGCGTTGGATTATGGTTTCCTTTTACTGATGCTAACTCGTCTGGATCTGTCAATTATCGTTCTACTGAAACACTTTATTATAATGAATATTGGTATGAATACGAATATATTGATATTGGGAATCCTATTACCTATTCAGTTGATTCATTAAATAGCTTAATTACATTTGCGATATGGGATCAACCCTTTGAAAATCTGCCCAAAACAACTATAGTAGGTAGTAATCCTCTTGACTCATTTAATCTGATCTATAACGAATATCAATATTTTTGGCTTTTCTTAAATCCGGGATCATCTATTAGTTATGACTTCACTGCAAACAGTTCTGTTGATTTCTTTATAGCAGATGCTTATCAACTATACCAATGGAATCAAGGAGGAAGTCCCAGTTTTTATGAAGAGGAATTGAATACTGTTGGTGCCTCCGGATCTTTGCCAATTACTCAAGCAAATGATTATTACTTAGTATGGTATAACGACCTATCAGGAACTGTTAATGTTAATTATACAGTTAGTTATAATGCTGCAAATGTAATTGATTTTTCTAGTGCTTATGCAGTACAAGAAGCCGTTTATGGTGCAAGTGGAACATTTAACGTTCTTAATTCTGGTGATTGGTACTTTTTCATATATTTTGATCCATTTAATTCACCAGAAGAATCAACAACTATTACTTTTGATGTAACTTATGATACAGGCGTGACTTATGCTGATAGATGGACAAATATTTCATGGATACTAATTGTAGTACTAGTTATAATTGTCATTATCATCATTGTTGCTTTTGCTGCAAGGAGGGGTCAAAAAACTCAGAGTTTAAAAGCAAAAAAAGAAGAAAAGCCAGAGATTACTAAGGAAACTAAGCCAACTACTAAAGCTGAAATGGAAAAATGTCCTCGTTGCGGGTTTAATGTCCGGAAAGATGCTAATTTTTGTCCAAAATGTGGAAATAAAGTAGAAGGTAGAAGTATTGGGACTTCAGAAATAACTACTCCTGCTAAAGCTAAAATTTGTTCTTTCTGTGGTAGTAAACTCTCAGAAAAAGACAAATTCTGTATCTGGTGCGGAACACCCATTGAAAAATAAGTAACTTAAGTAAAAATATAATAATTTTCAAACTTTTTTTTCTAATATTTGGAATCTTAAGAAAATAAGATAATCCTAAGATAATTAAAATGCTGTTAGAATTTCTAAGCTTATATATACGTGCCAAATTTGAGAAAATAGTAACAAATAGCATTTTATTAATAATTTTATTTTTCTGGTTTATCCCATTTGAAATTTTAGTAAACTTGGAGTGGTATTTGTATCTGACTTTTTCCATCTTAGTCGTATTATTCTTATATTTACTAATTATCAGGCGAATTAGAAGAACTTGTATTGTACTTGACTCAAAACTAAATCGGGAAATCTTTTTAAAACAATCTGAATTAGAACCTTTAAATAAAGGAATACTAGTAAAAAATTATAAAAGGTGGCTCATAAAAGATGCAAAAGCGCGTAATCTAAATATTAATTTTAAGCCAAAAGCCAAATATTATAGTACAACATGCTGCTATTATTGTTGTTATTGTACAATTCCAATGGCATTAATCTTTGGAACATTTTCTCTTGTTTATTCCCCCCAATTTGCCCGCTGGGTTATTACACCATCTATTATTATCTTAGCTATTATAGTTTTTTTTCTCATGGACAGATCTTCTAATAAAGAAATATATAAAAAATTGAATTCTGAAATGAAACAAATATTATTTGAAGAAGAAACTTCTTATAAACCTCTAAAGAAAGGTAGAATGACGTTTAAATATAAAGCCTGGTTAATTGAAAATCAGGTAAAGGAAGATAATTTTTACTTTGAAATGTATGAAAAATGATTTCTCAAAAATTTTTTGCATTTTCATATCTAATTTTGAATAGGTTTATTAGATCAACTTAATTGAATAATTTATAAAAGCCCTATTATTAGTACTTATGTTCGATTATAGTCAAGATTTTTCTGACGTAGTAAAAGATGCCAAAGTTTTTTTCTTTGATTTGGATGGTACTGTTTACTTAGGCGATAACCTTTTTGACGGTGTTATTGACTTAATCAGATTATTAGAGAAAAAAAATAAGTTCTTCTTTTTTCTTTCAAATAATTCAAGCAAATCAACTATGGATTATCTAAAGAAATTAAATAACATGAACCTAAATATTACACGGGAGAACATCATTTTATCGCAACATCCCACTTTAGATTATCTTAAAAAAAATGATTTTGAAAAGATCTTTTTATTGGGTACTGAATCTCTTAAGAAAGAATTTCTAAGTGAGGGTTTTATTCTAACAGAGCAGGATCCTGAGATCTTAGTGCTTGCCTTTGATCAAGATTTAACTTATGAGCGTTTAGCTCGTGCTTCTTATCTTCTCCAAAATGGTATTCCATATATAGCAACACATCTAGATGATAAATGTCCAACAGAAGAAGGATATATTCCTGACGCAGGAGGTATTGCTGCATTATTATTTAAAGCCACTGGGAGGATGCCTAGAGTCTTTGGAAAACCAAATAAGGAAATGCTTTTATTTAAACTCCAAGAATTAGAAATCCATCCTCAAGATGCTATTATGTTTGGAGATAGATTATATACAGATATTAAAATGGGATTAGAGGCGGGAGTAGTCACTTGTTGTGTATTATCTGGAGAAATCTCTATGGAAATGATTGAGGAAAATAATGATTATAAACCAGATTTTGTTATTGATGGAATCTGGGAACTTTTTAAAATTTTAAACTACAATGAAGAATAAGATTAAGATTAAAATCTTATAAAGCAAAATTTTATTTCAGAAAATATATTTATAAACTTTAGAATTTTAAAATCTAAATCACTTGACCAAATATGATTTAGTTTTTATTTTTTTGATTATATGAATTGAGCATTATTATGACGTAGGAAAAATGAAATGACAACAACTGAAACTAATAAATATGTGTATAACTTTACTGAAGGAAAGAAAGAACTAAAAAACTTACTAGGTGGTAAAGGCGCAAATCTAGGGGAAATGACTAATTTAGGATTAAATATCCCACCAGGATTCACAATTACAACTGAAGCTTGTTTACTATATTTTCAAAATCCTAAAAAAATAATGACAGATATTGAACCTCTTGTAATTGAGAAATTAAAGGAACTAGAGAAAATTACCGGTAAGAAATTCGGAGACAAACATAATCCTTTATTAGTAAGCGTTCGGAGTGGAGCTCCAATGAGTATGCCAGGCATGATGGACACAGTTTTAAATCTTGGACTAAATGATGAGTCTGTTAAGGGAATGGCTGAGCAAACTGAAAATCCTAGATTTGCTTATGATTCTTGGAGACGTTTTATACAGATGTTCGGAGATGTTTGTATGGGAATAGGCGATGAGAAATTCGAGAGAATTCTGGATAAATCCAAACGTGATATTTCAAGAAGTGCCCAAGATACAGATCTATCTGTTGCAGACCTTCAGAAAGTAATAGCAGATTATAAAGCGCTATATGAGAAAGAAATTGGTACCCCATTTCCACAAGATCCATATAAACAGTTATTCATTGCAATTGAAGCTGTATTTAAGTCATGGAATAATAAAAGAGCAGTTATATATAGAAAGCTTAATGATATTCCTGATTTTGGGACAGCGGTAAACATTCAAACAATGGTTTTTGGAAATAAAGGTTGGGATTCTGCAACTGGCGTAGCATTTACGCGAGATCCATCAACTGGAGAAAATAGGAAATTTGGTGAGTACTTATCAAATGCTCAAGGTGAGGATGTAGTTGCCGGTATTCGTACTCCAAAAATGCTAGAAGAGATGAAAAAAGAATTCCCAAAAATTTATAAACAATTACTAAATACGATGGATAAGTTAGAAAAGCATTATAGGGACATGCAAGACATAGAATTTACAATTGAAGACGGAACCCTATTTATTCTTCAGACAAGGAATGGTAAGCGCACCCCTTCAGCAGCAGTTAAAATAGCTGTCGATATGGTAAAAGAAGGCTTAATCTCCAAAGAAGAAGCAATTATGAGTTTAGATCCAAATAAAATTTCAAAATTATTATTCAAAAGTATTGATGAGCATGCTGTAGTCCACGTTTATGCGACAGGTATTAATGCATCTCCAGGAGCAGTATCAGGTAAAGCAATCTTTGACCCTGATAAAGCAGAGGCAATGGCGAATGCGGGAGAAAAAGAAATTATTTTGGTCAGACCTCAAACTAAGCCCGATGACGTGCATGGATTATTTGCCTCGAGCGGTGTTCTTACCCAGTTTGGGGGCAAAACATCTCACGCAGCAGTTGTGGCAAGAGGGATGGGCAAACCGGCAGTTGTTGGTGCCCAAGATATTGAAATTGATGAAGAAAAAAGAGAATTCAGAGTTGGAGAAACCATTGTTCAAGAGGGAGATTATATAACTATTGATGGTACAACTGGACGTGTAATTGGGGGAAAAGTTCCATTAGTAGAGCCAGAAATAAAAGGTGAATTCTTAGAATTATTAGAAATGGCTGATAAAATAAGAACTATTGGAGTAAGAGCAAATGCAGATACCCCTACAGATGCTAGAAAAGCCATAGAATTTGGCGCAGAAGGTATTGGATTAACTAGAACCGAACATATGTTCTTAAATCAAGATAGACTTCCAGTAGTTCAAACTATGATTATAGCTCGCACAAAAGAGGAGCGTCAAGATGCGTTAAATAAAATATTACCTATGCAGAAAGGAGATTTTTATGAAATTTTTAAAATCATGGAAGGAAAACCTGTGACAATAAGGCTATTAGATCCTCCACTACACGAATTTCTACCTGATTTAACTACTGTCATGCTTGAATATCAAGAATTAAAGATGACGAATGAATTATCAAAATCTCTTCTTAATAATAGTCCTTTAGACGATGAAATTAAGAAAAAGAACAAAGTTATTTCCTTAATTAGATCGCTTTCTGAAGAAAATCCAATGATGGGCCTTCGGGGCTGTCGTTTAGGAATTGTATGGCCAGAGATTAACGAGATGCAAGTGAGAGCAATTTTTGAAGCAGCATGTGAACTTAAACAGAAGGGAGTTGAAGTTATCCCCGAAGTTATGATTCCCTTGATAGGAATGCTTTCTGAATTGCAGTTAGTAAAATCTCAATTATTAGAGATTGCTGAAGAGACCATAAAAGAATACGGTGTAAATTTAGATTATAAATTCGGTACAATGATTGAAATTCCACGAGCAGCTTTAACTGCTGACGAAATTGCCATGGAGGCCGAGTTTTTTTCATTTGGAACAAATGATTTAACCCAGATGACCTATGGGTTTAGTAGGGATGATGCTGAAGGTAAATTCTTACCTATTTACCTAAATAAGGAAATCTTAGAATCAAATCCATTTGAAACCTTAGATCAAGATGGTGTAGGAAAACTAATGAAGATGGCTATAGAACAAGGAAGAAAGACTAGAAAAGATTTAAAATGTGGTATCTGTGGAGAGCATGGAGGTGAACCAAAATCTATTAAATTTGCAAATTCTATTGGTATAGATTATGTTTCCTGTTCTCCATTTAGAATTCCTGTGGCTCGATTAGCAGCTGCCCAAGCTGCCATTGAACAAAAAAAGGGTAAATAAAATAAAAAAATTTTTTATAAAATTCTTATTCTTCTTATAAAACTAATAGATTCATAAAGATTATATCATAAAATTTATTTATTATTTTAAAAATAACTTATTGGTTGGAATTATGACATTAACTTTAGACGAAAAAATTGCATTATTGCAAGAAGTCGGTGAAGAGATAATAGATTTAAACGAATTAAGAGACATGATTGAATGGAAAATGGATCATAATCAAGAAATATATGCGTATGATGGTTTTGAGCCTAGTGGAAATATTCATATTGCTCAAGGTTTGTTAAGAGCAATAAATGTAAATAAAATAACCAAAGCAGGAGTTAGATTCAAGTTTCTTGTTGCTGATTGGCATGCTGCTGCAAATCTCAAATTTGGGGGAGATCTGGAGGTTATTAGAAAAGTAGGAGACTTTTTCATTGAGGTATGGAAAGCTTGTGGAATGGATTTGAGTAAAGTAGAATTTATTTATGCTTCAGATCTTGTAAAAGAACCCGCGTATTGGGAATTAGTGTTAAAGATCTCAATAAATTCAACTCTTAAAAGGGTGAAAAGATGTACACAAATTATGGGAAGAGAAGAATCTGAAAAACTAACAGCATCTCAAATTCTCTATCCCTTAATGCAAACAGCTGACATTTTTTATCTTCCAGCAGACATATGTCAATTAGGGTTAGACCAAAGAAAGGTTAATATGCTCGCTAGAGAAATTGCCTCTAAATTGAATAAACCTAAACCAATTGCCATTCACCATCATATGCTAATGGGTTTAAATAAACCACCAGATACAGAATTAACCGGAATTGAAAGAGTAATAAAGTTAAAAATGTCAAAATCTGATCCAGATACAGCAGTTTTTATGTTAGATTCTCATGAAGATATAGAAAGAAAAATAAATAAAGCATACTGTCCTCCAAAAGAAATCAATGAAAATCCAATACTAGAATATTGTAAATTTATCATCTTTGAATTAATTGATACTTTCAAAATTAAACGTCTTGATAAGTATGGAGGGGATATAGTTTATAATTCATATAAAGAATTGGAAAGTGACTATAAGGCGGATAAATTGAATCCTGCTGATTTAAAACCAGCTGTAACTAAATGTCTAGATCAATTATTAGAACCAATAAGAGAACATTTTAAAAGCAATAAAAGAGCAAAAGAGTTATATATGTTTGTCCAAGAAGCTGATGAGCAAGATAAAAAGAAATAGACATAAAATTAGAATTTATGATAAAACTGCTTTTAATAGGAGATAGTCACGTACCAAAAAGGGCTATGGGTATATCCGACCATATTCAAAATAAGTTAAAGGAATTAGCCAAATTAGACTTATTTGAATATACTTTTTTCACGGGAGATGAGATAAATTATCCTCAATTTATGAAATTATTAAATCTAATTACTAAGAAA
Organism: Promethearchaeota archaeon; assembly: GCA_048939995.1. Taxonomy (GTDB): domain Archaea; phylum Asgardarchaeota; class Lokiarchaeia; order Sigyniarchaeales; family SOKP01; genus SOKP01. The sequence goes on from JBHLOY010000003.1 coordinate 19,201, forward strand.
GACGTATATAGAGTCATTGGAAATATGGATTATTATTATGGGAATAGAGCGTCTCCCCTATATCAAGAGCACGAATTTAGATTCTATACGGGAGAAATTTTGTTGATTGGATTAACTCATGGCGCTGAAATCGAACCTAGAGGAGATAAAACGCAACTGGAGCTTTTAGCTATAGAAAAGAAATGTAATATCTTAATTTCTGGACATACTCATAAAGAAGAGGTTTTTTTAACTAAAAATGGAATATTATTATTAAATCCTGGAAGCATCACTGGGGCTTGGTCTTTTGTTGCCAGTCAAATCCCATCTTTCATTATCCTAAATATACACACAGATAATAAAGGTATTGACGTTTTTCTATTTCAATTAGATAAGGAATCAGAAGAAATCAATGAAAATGACTACTTCTTTTTCTTTGAAAAAAATAAGATTTTCAGTAAGTTTAAATTAGGTTAAAAAGTCCCTTATTTTTTATTTAAAGGTTTTATCTTATCCAGAACAAGTATTTTTGGCAATTTTAATAAAATTCCAAGATAACTTTTACCTGTATTTCCCTTCTTATATCGTAATTTTCTAAAACCAAATTTATTTTTTTTAAACATCATATGAAGAGTTGAGTATCGACCACTAGAGAAGTACATTAAATCTTCTGGATCAGAAATTATTTCCAAATCATAGTTTTCTATTTTGTCTCGTCCTAGTTTGTAATTTCCGTCCTTTGCAATGAGATTCACCCAAAAAACATAATCATCTTGGATTTGAAGACCAAAATTTATCTTAGCTTCAAATTTATTGAGATTTTTTAAATTTTTAAGATTTTTTTGTTTATCTTCAATAATACTTTCAATTACGCCTTTAAAAGTTATAAATAAATTATCTTTTTCAGATTCTTTCATCTAAAAACACCCTTTATAGCTAAGTATGCATTTAATAATTTATTTAATTTAATAAAGATATTAGTATAATTAATATCTAAATTAGAGAAAATTATATAAAAATGTAAAAAAGTGAAAACTTTATGTGGTTCTTTTTCTCCCCAAACATTATTTATGGACCAGATTCATTGGATTTTTTGGAGAATATTTCTGGGAGCAAATGTTTCATTATAACTGATAAAGTTCTTGCGGGTTTAGGTGATCTGAAGATATTAACAGATAAATTAGATAAACTTGGTAAAACTTACTCGGTTTTTGATGAAATACTTCCTGATCCTAGAGAAGAAGGGGTCCTAAAAGCCAGAAAGCTATGCTTGGAGTATGAGCCAGACTTAATTATCGCACTTGGTGGTGGTTCTGTTATGGATACAGCAAAAACAGTTTGGTGTCTATATGAAAATCCAGATTTTCAACTTGATGATATCTATGTATTCAGATCAGATCTCTATGATATGGGAAAAAAAGCTAAAATGATAGCAATTCCAACCACTTCGGGAACAGGAGCTGAAACTACATTTGTCACCGTTATTTCTCGATATGAAGATGAAATTTGGAAAAAGTATTTATATATACATAGAGGGTTAATTCCTACCTACGCTATTGTTGATCCTATCTTCCCAATTGATATGCCACCTGAATTAACAGCTAATACTGCATTTGATGCATTAGCACATTCAATTGAGGGTATAGGATCTCAATGGAAGAATGAGTTTAGTAATGCTTTAGCATTGAAAGCTGTTGAATTAATCTTTAAATATTTACCAATTGCTTATAAAGATGGAACTAATCTGAAAGCTCGGGATTTTCTGCATCAAGCTGCTACAATCGCAGGATTAGCATTTGGAAATTCGCAAGTACATATTGGACATACATTAGGACATAGTTTTGGTTCCTTATTTCATGTCCCACATGGGCGTTCTGTAGGGATAGCGCTTAAATATGTCACTCAATTTATCCTTAATGACCCTGATACTGATGATGCTATAAAAATCTATGCTAATTTAGCAAAACAATTAGGATGGGTTGAATGGAAAGAAGATTATAAAAAAGCAGCTAATAAGGTAATTGAAAAAATAGAAGAATTAGCAAAAGAGGTTGGATTTCCTTTATCTTACAAAGAAACTGGTGTCTCAAAAGAGGATTTTGATAAAAATATTGATACGTTAATAGATCTATGTTATCAAGACGCAAGTTCAACATTAACACCTAGATCAGTATCTGCCAATGATTTTAAGAAATTATTTCTTTATTCTTATAGTGGTAAGGATATTGATTTCTAGTTATCTCTTTTTTCTGCATTTCAAAAAAAAATTTTACAAAATGTTAAACATAAATATATTCTTTTTATATTATTTTTTTGTATCTTAGAAAATTGAATTATTATACATTTAAATCAGCATTTAAGGCCTTTTCATGGCTCTTGTAGATATAGAAAATAGATATTTGAAAAATTTAGAATTATCTTTAGGATTTCCAATCCCAGAAGTATCAGAATTACATAGCTATACTATTGGATACACCTTAGCAAATGGTCATATTTCGGGATTGAGCCTATTTTCATCTAATCTAAAGGTTCTTCCTGGAAAAATTAACGTCCTAACTCATTTGAAGCAACTCCTTTTAAGAGGTAATCGATTAAAAGTCATACCTGAAGAATTATCTTTTGTTATATCTCTAGATACTTTAGATTTAAGTGAAAATAATTTGATCAAACTCCCTAAAGCGATTTTTTCTTTAAATTCATTAAAGGAATTATCATTAGAATCGAATAAATTAATAATTATACCTGATTCTATCAGCTCATTAGAATCGCTTCAGTTATTAGATTTAAGTGGTAATTTAATTACTAATTTACCTAAATCCCTATGTAATTTATCCGATTTAAAGATTTTAGATTTAAGCAGAAATATGTTTGGTGAGCTTCCTGCAGACATTGAAAATCTAAAATCATTAGAAATTCTATACCTAAGTAATAACAATTTAATTGAACTTCCAGAATCAATTGGTTCGTTAAAATCTTTAAAGAGACTCAATTTAAGAAACAATAAATTGGAAAAACTCCCAAATTCAATTGGAAACTTATCATCATTAACTTCTTTATTTTTAAAAGGAAATAATCTAACAGCTATTCCAGATTCAATCGATAAGTTGCAAAATCTTAAATATTTAGGATTATCTGATAACAAATTAAATCATTTACCCAAAACTATAGGCTCTTTAATTTCATTGGAAAACTTAAGTTTATCATCAAATAATTTAACTCAAGTCCCAGAATCAATTAGTTCCCTTGAATCTCTGTTAAAGTTGGGACTTTCAAATAATAAAATAATTTCTTTACCTGATCTTATTAACTTGCACTCACTTAAAATATTTAACCTGGAACGAAATAATTTAAAGAAAATTCCGAACTCCATTAAAAATCTTACTGCACTAGAAATTTTAAAGTTGGATAGAAATGAAATTGAAACTTTACCATTAGAGATTAAATTTCTCATTTCATTGAAAGAGTTAGATCTATTTGATAATAAATTAGAGAATCTTCCTGACGCAATTGGTGAGCTAAAATCATTAGAAATTTTAGATTTGAGTAAAAATCTATTAAAAAATTTACCAGAGAGTATGGGTTTATTGTCATCACTTAGAGAGTTGGATCTCTCCAATAATAGATTAGAGGCCTTGCCACATTCAATTGGATCTCTATCTTTACTAAAAAATCTAATTCTAGGTTTTAATCGTTTGAGTTCTATTCCGGAGGCAATTGGACAACTACAAAATTTAGAAACGCTTGATTTAGGAAAAAATTATTTAAAATGTATACCCAATACAATTGGTGCATTAAAAGCACTTAAAAGGCTGTATTTATATTATAATGAAATTAACAGCATCCCAGAATCGATTGGAAAACTTGAATCTTTAAAATATCTATATTTAGGAAATAATAATATATCCAAGCTACCCAGTTCTATAGGTAAACTTAAATCTTTAAAATATTTATTTCTAAGAGCAAATAACCTTTCAGAATTACCAAGATCTATTGAATCTTTATCTTCTCTTAAGTATCTAAATATAGAAAAAAATAATACAATTAGATTTCCCTATCTATTAGATAGGTTAGAAGATCAAGATGTTAAAATCATTAAATAAATTACTTGTTTTATTCTACAATTTTATCTAAAACCATTTTCACATTCGAAAACTAAAAATCTTAAAATTTAAGAGACTTATATAAGTACATAATTAAGATATTTAAAGGGAAAATATATGAAAGGATTTATTGGAAAATTATTAAAAGTTGATCTTACTAATAATAAAATCTCTGAAGAATCTCTTAATGAAGAAATTGCCAAGGAATTTTTAGGAGCGACAGGTTATTGTGCTAGATATTTATATAACCTAATAGATAAAGAGACAGATCCATTGTCTCCTGATAATATTCTAATGATTATGACTGGACCTCTCTGTGGTTCGAATGCTCCAACAAGCGGAAGGTTTTCAATATGTTCAAAATCTCCTTACACCGGAATTTGGGGTGAATCTATATGCGGTGGTTTTTTTGGGCCAGAGTTGAAAAAGTCTGGTTATGATGGAATAATTATCACAGGATCTTCAAGAAATCCTGTTTTATTAGAAATCACTGATAACAATGCTGAAATCAAGGACGCAACATTTATCTGGGGAAAAGGAACGTTTGAAACTACACGAATTCTGAAACAAAAATCTGGTTCAGATTTAACAAGAGTTGCATGTATTGGACAAGCTGGGGAGAACTTAGTGAAGTATGCAACAATAGCATCTGAAGATAAAGCTGCAGGAAGAACAGGCATGGGAGCTGTAATGGGTTCAAAAAAGTTAAAAGCAATTACTATAAAAGCTTCGAAAAAAGGTTATGAACCAGCATACCCTGAAAAATTTAAAGAAGCAGTAAAAAAGGCTACAGAAGAATTAATGTCCTCTTTTGCTACTCAAATGTTTGGTATTTTAGGCACCTCTGGAGGAGTGGATAAATATAATTCTGAGGGAGAATTACCGATAAAATATTGGACTTTGGGTACGTGGGATGGTGCATTTAATATCTCAGGAGCAACAGCGTCGGAGAAAATATTTTCGAGAAATTATCCTTGCTTTTCATGCCCTATAGGGTGCGCTAAGAAAGTTATAATAAAAGAAGGTGAATATAAAACTGATCATGAAGTTGAAGCTGCTGAATATGAAACGGTTGTGAGCTTTGGGTCATTAATTCTTAATGATAATCTTGAATCTATCCAAAGAGCCAATTATTTATGTAATGATTATGGATTAGATACTATTAGTGGAGGGAGCGCTATAGCTTTAATTTATTACCTATTTAATAATGGGAAAATTAATTCTACTAATATCGATGGTCTAGAGCCAAAATGGGGTGATATAAAACCAGCCTTAGAAATGATCAAAAAGATTGGACCTCGGAAAGGGATAGGCGATATTTTAGCAGAAGGCTCAGATGCAGTTGGTAAAAAATTTAATATTCCTCAAGATGAAATTGCTACTGCATATGGTATGGAGATTCCTTACCATGATTTACGACGTTGTTATGGTATGGCTATTGCATATGGTATTTCACCAAGCAGAGGCCCTTGTCACATGGGCTGCGATGCCTATTATGTCTTTTTAGGTGTTCCTCTTCAAGAGTTTGGCGTAAATTTGGATGTTGACTGGTATTCAGATGGAGAAGATATGGTTATTGCGTGTGCTAAAATTCAGGATTATAGATCAATATACAATTCATTAGTGATGTGTGGCTTTGCTAATCCTCCTCCTTCTATGATTATTAAAATGTTAAATACAGCAACTGGTTTAGACTTTAACATTGAAAGGTTTAAGATATTGGGCGAAAGGATCTTTATGATAAAAAGATTATTTAATCTGAAGATGGGTGCAACTCCTACAGATGATAAATTACCTAAAATAATACTTAAACCCCTTAATGAAGGTGGTTCTGCTGGAAAGGCACCGAATTTTGAGAAGTTAAAATCAGCTTACTATAAATACAGAACGTATGATCCTAAAACAGGATATCCAAGCAGTGAAAAATTAGAGAGTTTAGGTTTAGACAAACTATAAAATAACTTTTCTTACTTCTTATTTTAGCTTTCTTAATTAAAATTTTAGTAACTAAGAAATTTAAATATTAGAGGGATTTAGATAACAATATGCCTAGCTTAAATGCTATTAAAGTAAAATTGCCTGATGAATTACCTCCTGAGCCTGTCTTTGAAGTAAATGTCAGAAGAGCTCCAAATCGTGGATATGATTTATCACGAAAGCAAACAGAATTAGCTTTAAGAAATGCATTGAGATATATCCCAGAAAAACTTCATCAGAAACTAGCTCCAGAGTTTTTGAATGAGTTAGTGACCAAAGGAAGAATCTACGGATATAGGTATAGACCAATCGGTGAAATAAAGGCTAAACCTATTAACGAATATAAGGGAATTCTAGAAGCACGAGCAATACAATTAATGATTGATAATAATTTGGATTTTAAAGTGGCATTATACCCCTATGAGTTAGTTACATATGGTGAAAGTGGGCAAGTATGCCAAAATTGGATGCAATATCAGCTAATAAAGAAGTATCTCGAGCTAATGAATGAGGAACAAACACTTATGGTAATGTCAGGACATCCATTGGGACTTTTCCCAAGTAAACGTGAAGTACCTAGAGTAATTATGACAAATGGTCTGATGGTAGGGATGTTTGATAATCCACAAGATTTTCGATTATCAGCCGCTTTAGGGGTTGCAAATTATGGCCAGATGACAGCGGGTGGCTGGATGTATATAGGACCACAGGGAATAGTTCATGGAACGTATATTACCTTACTTAATGCTGGGAGGTTACATTTAGGTATTTCTCCAAAAGAGGGTCTTAGTGGAATTTTATACCTTAGCTCAGGATTAGGTGGCATGAGTGGTGCCCAAGCAAAAGCAATTGAAATAGCTGGAGGTATTGGAATAATAGCAGAAGTCGATTTCTCTCGAATTCAAACAAGATTTGAGCAAGGATGGGTTAGTAAAATATCAGAAAGTCTTGAAGAAATCTTCAACTGGGTTGATGAATACAGAAAAAAAGGTGAACCCATATCAATTGCATATCATGGTAATATAGTGAATGTTTGGAAATACGTGGTAGAAAAAAATATTAATGTTGAGCTAGCAAGTGATCAGACTTCATGTCATGCTGCTTGGGATGGTGGCTATACTCCTATGGGAATTAGCTTTGAGGAAGGTAGAGAATTATTAAAATCTAATAGAGAAAAATTCATTAAACAAGTAAATGAATCATTAAAAGAACATTATAGACTAATAAAAATAATGTCTCAAAGAGGTACAAAGTTTTGGGATTATGGGAATTCCTTTCTCAAAGCTGTATATGATGCGGGAGCAAAAGATGTAGCCATTGACAGTGATCCTAAAAATGGCTTTATATTTCCTTCTTATGTACAAAATATTATGGGTCCTCTTTGTTTCGATTTCGGTTATGGTCCGTTTCGCTGGGTTTGCTTGAGTTTAAAACACTCAGATCTAATAAAAACAGACAAAGCTGCAGCATCTTGTATTGATCCAAATAAAAGGGCTCAAGATCGTGATAATTGGTATTGGATAAAAAACGCTGAAAATAATAATCTAATTGTTGGATCTCAAGCTCGTATATTATATGCCGATAGAGAAACCCGAATTAGAATCGCATTAGCGTTTAATAGAATGATAAGGGATGGAGAAATTGGACCTATCATGCTAGGAAGGGATCATCATGATACAGGTGGAACAGATTCACCATTTAGGGAAACATCAAATATATTAGATGGAAGTAATTTAATGTCAGACATGGCTCATCACTGCTGGGCAGGAAATATTGCGAGAGGTATGACGATGTGTGTACTGTCTAACGGAGGAGGAGTTGGTACAGGAAAAGCAATTAACGGTGGATTTGGATTGGTATTGGATGGTTCTGAAAGAGTAAATAACATTATAAAACTTGCAGTTGATTGGGATGTCTCTTGTGGTGTAGCTCGGAGAGCATGGGCGCGAAATGAAAATGCACTTGAAGCCGCTAAAGTTTGGAATATGGAGCATAAGGATGGTCATATTACAATCCCCTTTATAGCTAACAATGATTTAGTGAATAATATAATAGATGAATTCTTTAAGAGCAATAAATAATATATAGATTTTGGTATTTATGAGAGAAAATTTTAGATTTGGTCTAGATCACCTTACTATTGATATAATTTTAAAATTAGCCAGAGGAAGAATTAAGGGTATATTAACTGAACAAATTGAAACAAAGATTAATAAAAGCTTTGAAGCTGTGCAAGCAATTGCTGAAAGTGATAAATTGGTATATAGCATTAATACTGGGTTTGGATCTCTATGCACAACTAAAATTTCCAAGGAAGAAACTAGAAAACTTCAAGAGAATCTACTTAAAAGTCATAGTGTAGGAGTGGGAAATCCTGTAGATCAAGAGATCGCTAAGCTAATGTTGATTATTAAAGTTCACACGTTATCAAAAGGATATTCTGGTTGCTCATTAGAATTAATCAAACGTATACTTTGGCATATTGAAAATAATTATATCCCCCTTGTACCCGAGCAAGGTTCAGTTGGAGCTTCAGGAGATCTTGCTCCATTAGCTCATTTATTTTTGCCCCTAATAGGGTTAGGCTTTTTATCCAAAGATGGAGTAAATTATCATCCCTCTAAAAAAATTCTTAATGAAAATGGGTTAAAACCGCTAAAACTTTGTGCTAAAGAAGGTGTAGCTTTAATTAATGGCACGCAATTCATATCAGCTTATGCTGTAAAAGTAATCGAAAGTTTTCTTAATTGTCTTGAGCATGCAGATCTAGTTGGAGCTCTTAGTCTTGAAGCCTATTTAGGTTCACCCCAACCTTTTGATGAGCGATTGATCAATCTTCGACCACATCAAGGAGCCCAGATTGTAGCGAGAAACATGAGGAAGCTGTTAAAGGATTCCCAACTTGTTCAATCACACAAGGATTGTGGTCGAGTGCAAGATCCATATTCTATTCGCTGTATACCGCAAGTACACGGGGCCTCTAGAGATGCTTTAGGTCATCTAATTGAAAAATTAGAGTGTGAATTAAATTCAGTGACAGACAATCCTTTAATTTTTAGTGAAAATGATACTGTTAGTGGAGGAAATTTCCATGGTCAGCCACTTGCCTTGCCTTTAGATTATGTTGGTTTAGCTGCTTCTGAAATAGGAAATATTTCTGATCGTAGAATTTATCTTCTTTTAGAAGGTAAGTGGGGACTTCCTCCTTACCTTATCAAAGAATCTGGTTTAAATTCTGGTTTTATGATTGCGCAATATTGCTCTGCAGCTCTTGTAAGTGAAAACAAATCTATGTGTTTTCCTGCAAGTGCAGATAGCATTCCTACCTCGATGGGTCAAGAGGATCATGTAAGTATGGGTTCAATTAGTGCTAGAAAAACATTAAACATAATAAGGAATCTTGAAAAAATTTTAGCAATTGAACTTTTATGTGCATCGCAAGCTTTTGATTTCAGAAAACCTTTGATGTCAAGCGAAATTTTAGAAACTTGTCACAGCTACATACGACAAAGCATACCCCATATTCATAAGGATGTAATTCTTGCTGAATACATAGAAGCAAGTCTGGATATTATAAGAAGTAAAAGGTTAATAGAAATTAAAGATCAAGGATAATAATTACAGATATAATATGTATGTGACCTCTACAGTTCCTCTAAAAAAGGTGAAGAAAAGACAAGAAACGTTAAGCTCAGCAATCAATAAAGATATTTCTCCAAACTTAGTAATAATTCACGCAAATCAGTTAGTCACCCTCGATTCAAAATATGGTGCCCCACGAATTGGGGATCAAATGAAAGATCTTACAATTATAGAGGATGGAGCAATTGCTGTTACGAATAATGTTATTGAATTTGTTGGCACCACCGAAGAATTATATTCATTTTATAATATAAATAGAGATACAATTATAATTGATGCAAAAAACAAACTTGTAACTCCTGGATTCGTAGATCCTCATACACATATCATATTTGATGGTTCCAGAGAAAACGAGTTAGAAATGAAATTAGATGGAATGAGTTATCTTGAGATTTTGAATGCAGGAGGAGGGATTTTAAAAACTGTGAGAGCAACGAGAGCAGCCTCTTTAGAGAAATTAGTAGAGAATGGGAAAAAGATACTTGATCATATGATAAAATTTGGAACTACTTCAATTGAGACTAAATCAGGGTACGGTTTAGATGCAGAAAGTGAATTTAAATCACTAAGAGCAGCAAAGATTTTAAACAATGAGCACTCAATTGATATTACTTCGACTTTTCTAGCTCATATGATTCCACCAGAATATAAAGATAAAAAAGCAGACTATATGGACTTAATAATATCAGAAATGATCCCAAAAATTGCTAATGAAGAATTGGCTGAATTTTGTGATGTGTTTTGTGAAGAGGGAATTTTTACTATCGATGATGCCAGAAATATATTAAATGTTGCTAAACATTTTGGTTTAAAGCCTCAAATACATGTTGATGAGATTGTAGATACAAATGGAGCATTGTTGGCAGCTGAGTTGAATGCTGTTCAAGCAGGACATCTCTTAAAATCAAATAAAGATGGATTAAAAGCAATGGCAAAAGCAGGAGTAATTGCTACTCTTTTACCTGGAACACCCTTTTCATTAATGTCAAAGGAGTATGCTGCAGCCAGGAAAATGATTGAATACAGGATACCAATTGCTTTAGCAACGGATCTTAATCCTAATTGTTGGACTGAATCAATGCAAATGATAATAGCCCTAGCTTGCTATAATATGAAAATGTATCCTTCTGAAGCCTTAACTGCGGCTACTCTTAATGCTGCTTGTGCAATCCAACGACAAGATGAAATAGGAAGCATTGAGATTAGTAAAAAAGCTGATATTTTAATTTTTAATATTCCTAACTTTAAATTCTTACCTTATAAATTTGGTATGAATTTGATTGACCAAGTTATTAAAAATGGAAAAATAGTATTTAAAAATTAAGGCCAGCTTTGCTAAAAATCAAAATAATGTTCGAGTAAATGCTTCTCTTCAAGTTTAGAGGGATTCTGTAATTGCAGGTAATATTCTAAAGTGTTAAGTACAGCTCCTAAAGGGAGGACTCCCACTAGTTCTGTTCCAATAATCTTAACTCCATATCTTGCTGCCTCAATTTTTACAAGTTCTAACTGTCTGTAAAGTGGGGTTTTCCTATAGTTAACATTACTTATCCCAACTTGCACATAATCTTTCCCTTCTAAAATTGTACCCATTGCTTTAATATTAACTAAACCGCCAGAACGTAAATGAATTGCTTTGGCTACTTTCTTGGCAATCTCCACATTTTTAGTCCCAAGATTGATATTGAAACTGATTAAAGGTAATCTAGCACCTGTTATTATTGCACCTGCAGTAGGATGTAATTCTGAAGGGCCAAAATCAGGTTTTCGCTCAGTATCTGACTTAATAGTCTCCTTTAATCCTTCATATTCACCAATTCTTATGTTATCTATATTTTTCCTTTCCAATTTCCGAGCAGATTCCTCATATAGGTATACTGGAATACTTTCTTTTGCCATTGTTTCAGCAAATCTCACAGATAAGTCGATCGCTTCTTCCATACTAACATTTTGCGCGGGTACAAATGGTACGACATCTACTGCTCCAATTCTGGGATGTTGTCCTTTATGTTTACCCATATCGATTAATTCAATCGCTTTTTTAGCGGCACTGATATTTGCTCTTAAAGTTGCTTCTGGAGTTCCTACAAAAGTTACTACTGCGCGATTATAATCTTTATCATATTGTACATCAACAATTCTTGTATTTGGGGTTCCCTTTATTTCATTTACTATGCTATCAATTACATTAGCATCTTTTCCTTCGCTAAAATTGGGTACAGATTCTACTATTTTCTTCTTTGATGTTTCCATCTTAATTTCCTCGTTTAATTAATTTAAGATAAATTTAGTTATAATTAAGAATAATCCCTTCTCTTATAGCTTTTATTAGCAAAATTTTTAATTTTATGTTCAAATTTATTTAGGATACTTAATTTTTTATCCAATGGAAAAAAGAACTAAACGCATTATTATTGGATGCGTAACTATTGTCATCATCATATTAATGATAATTTATGTTGATTTTCAGAATCTCATAATTAATTTACAAAGTATATCATTTTTTGGGATTTTTCTCTTTTCAGCAACATACACAGTCGCTTTTATATTTCGAGCTTTAAAATTAAAAGTTACATTCAATGCTATTAATTTAAATCCAAGGTATTTGACAATCTATGGAGCTATTGGCACGGGTTGGGCTATAAACGAATTAACACCTGCAAAATTGGGAGATATAGCAAAAATGGAATACATTCATCAAAGAGAATCTAATTTTCGTCTTAGTAAATGCTTAGTTGCAGTTTTAATTGATCGTTTCATTGATTTGATCATATTATTTTCAATTACCTGTTTTACATTACTCTATATTTATTTGATAAATATATCTTACCCATCTGAACTCAATCTGTTTATAATTGTTGGGGCTTTAATCTTACTATTGGGAGCACTAGCTCTTCTTTTACTATTCTTTAAAACGGAGGGTGTTTTAAATTTTATAGGTAAAATTTCACTTAGACTTAAGACTTTTTTAGAGAAATTTATCTATCGTTTTGTTGAGGGATTAAATGATTTTAGAAAAGATAAAAAAAGGATGGTTCTGGTTCTAGTGTACAATATCCCAACTTGGTTTTTTGAATCCCTTACATTGGTCATAATTTTTTACTTAGCAGGCTATGACGTTGACTTTTTTATAATCATTTTGGCTCAAATTATTACATTCTTTACTAAAACTATCCCAATTACGCCAGGGGGTTGGGGTTTTTCTGAGATAATTGGTACCGCAATTATAACTTTATTTTATCCTATTTATCTCCCTATTAATAATGAGATATTATCTCTCTTTGTATTAGATCACTTTTTAAGAATATTTTATGTTTTTATATATGGGGGAATCTCTACTGTCGCAATTAATTTTAAATTCAAAGAAGTAAGCGTTGATCAAATCGCTAGAAATTCAAATAGCTAATTATAAGTATTGTAATCTCAATTTGAATAAGTTCAAAAATATAAATAGTGGATCTAGAACTTTAATTTTTGAACCTTCTTCATGTTTCCATTCTATTGGTAATTCATGAATTATATATTTATGTTTCCTCGCTTTATATAGAAGTTCTACATCAAATTCCCATCTAAATGATTTGAGACTCTTGAAAAGATCTATAGCAACCTCCTTTTTAAAGCCTTTAAAGCCGCAAAGTAAATCATTTATCTTTATTCTAAATAGTAGATTTGAATACACATTGAAAATTTTACTTAATAATCTCCTACTAAAAGGTTGAGGGATGGTAACTTTAGAAGATTTTTGAATTCGAGAACCCACAATTATATCAGAATTATATTTTTGGAATGATTTTAGTAAATTTTGTATTTCAGATGGTGGTGTAGAACCATCAGCATCCATAAAAAGAATAAACTTTCCTCGAGCTTTTAATACTCCCTGTTGAATAGCATACCCTTTCCCCATATTTTTTCTATAACTTATAAGTTTTAAATCTGATTGAACTTTTTGAAGATTTTGGACGATCTTTTCAGTCTTATCATTGGATCCATCATTAATAATAACTATTTCGAAATTCTTTAGATTTAACCTCGAGAAGCTAATTAAATTCTTTAAAAAATACGAGATTCTTTTCTCTTCATTATAAGCGGGGATTAATATACTAATTACTATTTCTTCCATAAATTTCCTTTTTTAATTCAATTCATTATTTTATAATTACCTTTGAATATAGTATTCTATTCTTCAGAAAATTTTAATTTAATTGATCTTTAAAGTTCTTATTATTTCACTTATTTTAAGGATAACAGATGGAAGTAGTAATATATGTTATTAAAAGATCAAGAAGGTTTATGGAAAGTTAGGAATTATCGCAGATTAGGGCTTATATTAGTTTCTATTGGTATTATCATAAGAATCATTATGCTCATATATTACTATGTGGTTCATTTAGATCCTACATTCCCCTGGGGAGATATATTGATAAATTACCATACAACGGACTCTATGTTTACTGGTGAGTGGATTTGGGCTCCAACAGAATTAGAATATCCCCCATTAACTTTAGTTTTGCTTTTATTTTTAAAAATAATCTCGTTTGATATATTTGAATTATTTGTATTTTATGCATTTCTTTTCGAGTTAGGGACATCTCTTTTATTTTATTATGTTCTTAAGAAATTCAATATTTCGAATGCATTATTTGTATTAGGTGTTTTTTTAGTAAACCCATTTGTCTTTTTGAATAATGTATTCAGTCCTTTTAATTGTGGTTATCATATTACTGATAGCATATTCTATTTGTTTCTTATTTTAGCTTTATATTTATATCCAAAAGAAGATAAGAGACTATTTTATTTATTTTCGGGATTAACAATGTGCGCAAAATGGTTTACTTTACCGGCAGCACTATATTTCTTTTTCAAATTTCTTTTGAATAAAGATTGGAAACAAATTAAAAACCTATTGATCTACTTAGGGGTACCTATTCTAGTTTTATTAGTTTCTCCGTTGTTATATTTGCCAAATTATATTGATCTTTATATCAGTTGGATCTCAAGCTCGAAAACAGCACTCCCGTACCAACCGCCTGAATATGTAAAATTAATCATATTTGGGGGAATTTTCTTGATTTATTTAATATTAAGACTACGAAAGGCCGATTTACTTGAGATCACATTCTTTTCAGTCATCGTCATGTTTTCTATAATGTTTTGGAGAAGGCCATATGTGAGATATTTAACTCCACTAGTTCTATATGGTCATTTAAAGACAAATGAAAACATTATGACAATTGATCTTAATTTAAAGATAACACGTGTTCACTTTAGGATAGGAAATCATCTTTTTACTTATATTTTATCAGGTTTGGGATGCATTGTGGCAATTGCGATAATAATTTTCGTGTTTTAAAATGATTTTTCAGCTATCTGAGTACTACAAGGAAAAACTGCTACTTTAGGGGAATTTCCATACTTTCTTTCTAATTCTTCTATCAAATTATTCCATTCATTGAATAGTTTAACAGATTCAGGGAAAAAATGATTTTTATCAAATTCATTTACGTTTGGTGAAAATAAATACACTCTTCTTTTCTTTATAAATGATTTCCATACTACACTATCTCTTAAATTCTTATATAGTTTGGATCCTGTTTCAGCTAAAAGACTATGGTATCCTCTTCCCTCGTATGAAGATGTCATAATGATAATTGCACCATAGCGATCGAGGATTTTATTGGGAGCGGTCATCAAAAAATTGAAGGCTTTATATTGAGCTTGACTAAGCTCAGAATCTTCTGGAAATGAATTAAAGAAACAAATCTGATTATCTAAAGTAACCTTTGTTGAATAAAATTGTTTTCCAAATTCCATTGCTCTTCTGTGAGCATCTTTAAAATGACCTGAAAACAATTTAGCGATTTTTCCTTCTTCATTCAAGATTGCATTAATAGAAAAATCTAAACCTATTTTTTCTACAGCTTCTTCTATATCTCTTCGTATATCTGTCATTCTTCCGATGCCAGCACCTATTCCTCTCATTCCAGCAGAGTGATTTGCTTCTAATGTGCGAATGCCACATACTCCTGGCAATATCATCTTTGCTCCACCTCCAAAACCAGCTAACCCATGGGGTATCACACCTCCTATGGAAATCTTCAAATCTGCCTTAAGATATATCGAATTAACATCAATGGGGGTACCCTTACTAGATTCTCCTATATAGGTTAAATTCTCATAAGGATGATGATTTTCAATTCTCATGGTATCAATAATTCCCTTTCCAAGCTTTAAGGTAAAGTCTTGTCTATTCATTGGTCGATGAGCGCCAATAGCAGCGATAATAGTAATTTTCGCTTTCCTTATCCCTCCTTCTTCAATTTCTTCAAGTACATATGGTAAAATTCTTGATATTTGCGTAGTTCTGGTCATATCATCAATTACTATTACAGCATTCTTCTTTTCCCTTGCCAAGTCTAACAATTTAGAAGTACCAATTGGATTTAAGATAGAGTATTTTATATCATCATCAGATAATTCTAAATCTTGAGCTCCATTCATTCTACAAGTTACTACATCCCAAGAACCTGGAAACCTTAAATCGAGAGAATTTGGTTCGCACCAAGCAGCCCAGGGTATTTTTACTATTTTAGACATAATATCTTCCCTAATTATATGGCTTAAAGGAAATTTTTGTTTAATAATTAATAAAAAATTATAAAATTATTAAAGTAATTTCAAATTTCAGAACCACACAACGAACAATATGAATGAACCAAATAATAGAAGAATTTCAAAGGATTCATATTTCATGAAAATTGCTGAAGTTGTTTCTCTAAGATCAACCTGCATAAAAAGAAAAGTTGGAGCTGTGTTAGTAAAAGATTCACATATTCTTTCTACTGGATATAATGGGGCTCCTTCTGGTTTCAAACATTGTACACCCGAAATATGCGTAAGAAAAAACTTAAAGAGCGGAGAAAAGCCAGAATTATGTCGGGGAGTGCATGCGGAAATTAATTGTATAATACAGGCAGCCATTCATGGGACCTCCATTAAAGGCAATACCAGCTTATATACTACTACATTTCCCTGTATGGATTGCCTAAAGCTAATTATTAATGCTGGTATCAAAAAATTAATCTATAAAGAAGGTTATAATATGGAAAACAAAATTAAAGAGACTCTTCTAAAAGAGTCCTCATTGCATATCATGCAAGTTTGACCTTTATATTTTTTTCTATAAAAATGTAGAAAAAATAGCGTAAAATCTTTTAATATACTTTAATGATTACCTAGTAATTATTATTTAAGATGAAGAATCTAGTGGGTGACAAGGAAAACTTAGTTGTAATGAAATTTGGTGGTTCTTGTATAAGAACAAAAGAATCATTTGATCAAATTCTCAAAATTATAGAATCTCACAAAGAGAAATATAAGTTGATAATCACTACCTCTGCTGTAAATGGAATTACAAATAAATTGATCCAGTTTTATGAAAAATCATGTTTAGAGGATAAGGAGTGTGCTAGAATACTTAAAGAAGTTTATAATTTACATTACAATCTTTTAAATCAAGTAGTCATCAATAAGACCCCAGAATATACAGATACTTTAAGATTTATCCAAAAAAATATTGAAGAACTTACCCAGTTGGGCAAAGTTATACGTTTAATTAGACCTAGTTTAGATATCCAAGATTTAATATATTCCTATGGGGAAAGATTAAGCACTTTTATTTTATGTGAATATTTAAAATCTAATAATATCAATGCAATTTATGTTTCTTCCGATGATATAATTCTAACAGATGATAATTTCGGAAATGCTTTACCATTATTGGAAGAAACCGAAAAGCTTGTCGAAAAGAAGCTTATCCCTCTTATAGAGGAAAAAAAGTTTACTGTCATTTGTATAACTGGATATTATGGAGCCACATTTGATAAAAAGATTACAACTTTAGGTAGAGGGGGTACTGATCTCACTGCTGCGGTGCTAGCATACTCATTGAGAAATAATTACAATTGTAAGGTTATTTATTGGAAAGACGTTAAAGGTCTTTTAAATGCTGATCCAAAAATAACTAAAAAAGCTGCTTTATTAAAAACTCTTTCTTATAATGAAGCGAAAGAATTAGCATTTTTTGGTTCTGAAATTTTACATCCAATATCTTTAGATGTGAATGAAAAAGGTAATGTCCTTTCTGAAATAAGATATTTTGAAGAACCTGATTCAGAAGAATTTACAACACTTACAAAGGAACTTATTAAAGATGCTAAAATCGTAAAAGCAATAACTTCCATCCATAAACTATCCATGGTGACTCTCGAAAGTGATACTATGGTTCCCTTGCCAGGAACTGTCTCAAAATTGTTTTCTCTTTTAGGTGATAATAAAATCAATCTAGTATTTATTTCTCAAAGTTCATCTGAGAATAATATTACTTTTGGAATTAATTTTGCCGATTCTCAAAAAGTTAATTCTTTGCTTAGATATTCTGAATTTTTTGGTAAAAAATGGTTTAAAATTAAAGTGGATAATGAGATTTCTTTAGTTGCTATTATAGGAATTGGTTTATTAGAAACTCCTGGTATTGCAGGTAAAGTTTTTACTCAATTAGGAGATAATGGAATCAATATAAAAGCTATTGCCCAAGGCTCATCAGAGTTGAGCTTTACGGCTATTATAGACAGAGAAAATTGCATTAAAGCAATAAATGTATTATATGATGCATTTATTAATCAAACATAGCTTTCTTAAAAGAAATTATTAAATTTTGTTCTTGCCAAGGATCTTCTATTCCTTTTTCTCTCATTACTTGACAATTTATTCAATAATGCATCATTACATATCTTTTTACCAATGACTACTTTAGGATTATTAGCCCAATTCACTTCCAATAAAAGGCATGTATAATATACACAAGTTTGAATAAATGCAATTAATTGACCAATATTATAAGCATTAGGAATTTCTAATGAAATTTTAGCAGTTGGTACAACTTGTTCTATTAATGCTTGAAATGTGGCATCTGCTTGATAATTTATTACTGTTTGCGCTGTTTGGCCATCAATATAATCGAGAGAAGAGTCTAAATTTATATCAACTAAATCATTTTTTACAGTCCAAATTAATGGTAAGACGATACCTTTCATTCCACCAAGTAGGTATTCTAATACTGAATGCTGGCATAGAGGTGCTGATTGGTAAGCCCCCATTAATCCTTTATCATCTTTTCCTGTGCTTTCTGATACTTCTTGGACAAAAAGGCCAACTGAACCTTCAAGATTAACAGAATATGGCATAGAAAATATCACTCGATATCCTTTTTGATATAAATTATAAAAAAAAGCAGCCAATTTAACAGCAAAATTTCCATCATTTTTCAGGATAATCTTATAGATTGTATCTAAACCTCTTATGAATTGATCTATATTAATATCTGCTAAATATGCAGGCACAATTGCAACATTAGATATGGAAGCCGCAAATCTTCCAGGTAGATCAGGGACATCAAGAATCAAACAATCCAATTCTCTCAAAATTTTATTCATAGTTCCCATTGAAGAAAGTCCTAAGAATTTATATCCTCTTTTTGTAAATGTACCAATAGTAGAATTTACATCAATAGTTTCTCCAGCTCTAGAAATGGGGATCACAATTGAGTTTTCAGGTTTAGTGGCTTCCAAACAGGCTTTTAATTCTACTGCTCGAGAGCTTGTAATTGGATAAATTTTTTTTTTTGCGAGATGTTTTAATGCCATTAAGGTTTGAATAGAGCCACCCGTACCCAAAACAATTATATTTTGAATTGATTCAGTTTTAAGGTGGTCTATCATTTCTTTCATCTTATTTATTTCAATGTAAGATTTGGTGTCAAAAAAGAAAGGCGGATCCCACTTTTCTTTTCTCATATTGATCAAATTAATCGAATCTTCTATTTGATCACTACTAACTTCTGGATAATACTCTATTTCGAATTCTTTACTCATTTTAAATCACATAAATTAATTTAAAAATTGATAAATTTGAACTCTATTTTATTTAAAATATTTTTCCTCGTATTTATACCATAAATAATTTCAATATTTAAATTACACTAAATTTTTTATCTTATGTGAATATTTATGGCAAAAGCTACTGAAATGAAAAGAATAAATAATAACGAGAATGGAGAAGCTTATTATTGTACCGAATGTAAACGAAACCACACTAAAGGAAAGATTTATAAAGAGCATCTTGAGTTTGCTCGAAATACTGAAAAGGAAGAAGATATTAATAAATTTGATAATTTAGAACTGAATGAAGATGCTTATATTGATGAAGAGGATATAGAAGAAGATTTAGAGCTTGAAGAAGAAGTTGATGATATAGAAAATGAGGGAGAGGATGATGCAGATTTCGAACAAGATATTCTTAATAAAGATGCACAGACTTGCGTTGAAGCTGTCAAAAAACTCCCTGGAGTGGGAGACGCTACATTAAAAAAACTTATTAAAGCGGGTTTTAATAGCCTTGAATCAATAGCATATACACCTCCCAGCATTATCCAAGAAGAATCTGGATTGGGAGAAAAAACTACTACTAAATTGATTAAATCATCTATGGAGCAGCTTGGAA
Organism: Promethearchaeota archaeon; assembly: GCA_048939995.1. Taxonomy (GTDB): domain Archaea; phylum Asgardarchaeota; class Lokiarchaeia; order Sigyniarchaeales; family SOKP01; genus SOKP01. The sequence goes on from JBHLOY010000003.1 coordinate 39,456, forward strand.
TAGGATTTAAATCTGCTGAAGTCATCTGGGAACGTAGAAAGAATATTGCAAAGATTTCAACAGGAAGTCAAGAACTTGATGATTTATTCGGAGGTGGAATAGAAACTGCGTGTGTTATAGAATTTTTTGGGGAATTCAGAACTGGTAAGACTCAAATTATGCATCAGTTATGTGTCAATGTTCAGCTACCGCGAGAGAAAGGAGGACTTGAAGGAAGAGCTTTATACGTTGATACAGAAGGCACATTTAGACCAGAAAGAATAATTCAAATGGCTGAAGCTCTTGATCTTGACCATAACAATGTGTTAAAAAATATCATTTTTGGAAGAGCATATAATTCAGATCATCAAATCCTTTTAATTAAAGAGGCAGCAAATCTGATTAAAGAGAAAAATATAAAATTAATAATTGTTGACTCATTAATCGGTCACTTTAGAAGTGAGTATATTGGGAGAGGCACTTTAGCTAATCGTCAACAATTGATTAATTCTCATTTGCATGATTTATTAAGGTTAGCAGATATTCATCCGGAGCTTGGAATTGTTGTTACAAATCAAGTACAAGCAAAACCAGATGTATTTTATGGAAATCCTATCCAAGCCGCAGGAGGTAATGTAGTGGCTCATGGATCCACAATTAGAGTCTATTTGAGGAAAGGAAAAGGAGAACAGAGAATAGCTAAAGTAGTTGATGCCCCTCATCTGCCAGAAGGAGAAGCTGTCTTTAGTATTACAGAAAATGGGATAACAGATTAAAATCTAATTACAAAATTTTTTAAAAAAATTAAGGAAATTAATTATAATAAAATTTTTATTTTAATTTTTCATATTCATTTGCTTTATTGGTTAATCTTTTAACTTCTTTTGTCATATTAGTGTCTCCTAACTTGAAAATTTCAGAAGCAAGTTTAGATGCGTATTTGTATTTTTGAGCGACTTCTTGATAGTTTTTCTTTTTGATAAATAATTTAGCTTCATTTTCTAATTCTTTCTTTTTTGCTGTTAATTCTACGATTCTGGTTTTTCGAACGATCTCTTCTAGTTTAATAAACTCTTTAGATAACTCCCAGTTTGATGCGATCATTGCAGCTTCTTGATATAACTCTATAGCTTTTTGATAATTCTTTTTGCTCTTTGCTTTATTAGCTCGATTGAACAATTCTTTTGTTCCATTTCTTGCCTGTTTTTTGCTGGCAATTTCAATAGTCCCAACTTTCGACATAATAGGAGCAGAGACTATTTTTTGCTTTTCAGTTATGCTAGAAAGATAAGCTTCTCTTTCGGCAGGACCCATCTGTGCTAAATTATTTACTAAACTTTGTCTCTCTTCAGAGGAAAGAGTAGTTAATTGTGAGATTCTTTGATTAATTAAATTAATTTCTTGTTGTGAAATTGGTTGTACTTCTAGACTAGAAATTTCAATAGGTACTAGCATCTTTTTATCCCTTAGTTCTTTAACACCCATAAAAATTTCCGCTGTGTCTTTATTTGTTTTTTCAGAAGCCTCTTTCAATAATGTCGCTACAAAAAAGAATTGTCTTTCTGTTTCTTCGCAACAAGAGTGAGCTATTTTTAATACCTCTCTTGAATGAGGATTTTTTAGATCTTTAACACCTGAATAATCATATGTGATTTGATGAGGCAAAATTATAGAAGTACTTAGGATATCATCTACAATTTGGCCAGCGTTCCTAAAATGCATTAGTTGACCTCTCCAGCTTGGTAAAACATCTGCATATGTCTTTTCAAAGGCATCTATAAATTGTTTTAAGTTTCTTCGCAAAATTAATGATGCCTTTTTAGACAACACAAGCGCAACTCGTATATATTGACCATCCGCTAATAGTAACATTTTGTCTCCATAAGAAATTTCATTCAAAGCTTCCTGGGCGACCATTTCTTTTCCAAATGAGGATACTGCAGTTAAGAATCCTCCTATCAGCTCGGGATCAATTTGCTCTGATCCATAGGATTTAAAGAAAATACATGTACCAGTTTCTTTATATAAAACTACAATGTGTTCAAGATTTATCGCATCATCAAAAACAGTTTTAACTTCTGATAGAATCCGTGCTTTTTCTCTCTTTCTTGGAGTAACAATCCCCTTATATACAGCAACAGATCCAGCTATACCCACTAAAATAACAGCTCCGATTATGATATAGGGTAGAAAATCTGTAATACCCGGAGGAGGTATTATGACGATATCTGAAATTTCAACAGAATATTCTTGATGATAATATCCACTAGTCAATAGTATTGTTAAATTCAGTGTGCGAGTATCTATATTAGTAAGTATTATAAACGACCTTTCTCCTGTACTATTCGTTGTATATGGCCCCAGTGGGGTACCTGCAATATTATTATAATAGGGGGTTACCGTAAGAGATGAATTAACGATTGGCAACCATACAGTGCCATTAAAATATTCGGCTTTTATTACAATCTCAAACTGGCGGCCTGCATCTACGCTTGTGGGTCTAAATAATGTTAAATTTGCCTGAAACTTGCCTTTAACTGTTAAATAATATGTGAAAGTTACATTCTCATAGTTAAGTTTACTCATAGTGATATTTATAGCATAATTCCCTATTGTTAAAGCAGGATTTGAAGTAGTAAGAGATCCTTGATGATTTTGAGTTACAATTTGAAATGAACTAGCAATTAATCCTCTTGTTCCAGTGTTTAAATTTCTATAACGAACTATGTATGAATCTCCTAATGTAGAAACTAAATGATCATTATTTTCAGTATCTGTTACATTAAATTCTATAATTGTATTACTTCCTTCAAATATTGTAAAATTATATCCCGGACCTGTAGGATCTAAAATTCCACCTGGATCTGAATATGATTTGAAATTTATCAGTGAAAAGTTTCCTCTAATATAAAAAGTAAGATAAGATATGTCATAATCGTAATTTGGGAATTTTGAGGCATTAACTTGTAAAGTATACCAACCAGCGTTTCTATTTGCTAAACTAATGTTCAGAATATACCATCCATCATTTAGTGGATTAATTAGATTCCACCCAGGAGTCCAAATGCTCCCAGTAGCGTTATTCCTTACAATTATATCACTTGAAATAAGATTTTGAATACCTTGATCATTTGTGGTATCATTGAAGTAAAATTGAAATGTTTGATTTAATCCTGAGTTCCGTGGTATATTAGGGATCCACGAAGTACTCTCAATACGAGTAGTGATTATTTGAACATTCACTCTTAATTGGATTATTTGGGTCTCATTCCCAATTGAATAAATCTCAAATGTAAAGAAGTATGGGGAACCAGCTACATTGACATTATCAGTATCTAAGTGCATAGTATAACCTCCTCCACCCTCATTTTTAAGAAACGAATCAAAACCATATGAACTCCCCACTACAGACCAAGACGCTTCTGTTATTGGATTAGTTAAAGTATCGGCATAATTAAATGTATAAGAAACGTTTTGGCCGCGTATAACATCCCCTAAGTCAGCAGAATTACCCGGTGTAATAATTGTAGTAATTTGGCGATGAAACATGAAGGAAGTTGTTAAATTAACGTAGAATTGCTTACTTGCTCTAATAGGAATCGTGATATATCCAAACTTAGTGAAATCTGGGTCATCAACATAAATAGTTATATTATATATACCACTTCCTAAATATGCAACATTTTTGGATTTGTACGTACCATTTAAACTATACTCTATGGTTGCGTCAGAAAGACCCTCAGGTTTAATAATATCTCTATATTGAATAGATATCTCAAAAGATTCCCCTGATTTATAAATCCGACCACCTGGGGGATCAAGAACAGTAAATTCAGTATCAGCAACAATTGTAAAAAAGTAATCTAAGAATCCTGCAGCAGTATTATTATTCCAAATCATTTGAGCTTTAAATACACCATAATCCCTTGCATCTACAGAAATATCCCACGTAGAAACTGAAAATACTGTATTTGGTGCTCCAGTTGAGATATCAAGGACATTTGTATGATTCATCTCACGTAGTATAGGGCTATAAACACTTATATTTAGTACTCCATTTGAGATAACTTCACTAAATGTGCCTCGGAATTCTACATTGTTTGAAAAATTAACTATTTGTCTTTGAATACCGCTTACATATGTATTTATTGAAGAGAGCAAATTTGTAGAATTTGCCAACAAATACCAATTACTCCCATTTCCTGCATTCAGGACTTGAACATAGCGATAACCGTTTTTGGTGAAATCCTTATTAATATCCGCACTTAACCATTCAGACGTATCATTAAATACTTTTATTGAATTTGAAAGCCATGTTTTAGGAATAGTAAAATTAATAGTATTGAAATCTGTAACTCGTGAGTCAAAATAATTTAATCCTCCTACTACAGAAACATTCCATTGAACATTATCACTACTACTTAGAATCTTAAATATAGAATTAGCTTTTAAATCTATCTTGGTAAAATTAATTTCTACTCGTATTATGTCGCATGAAACCTCCCACCAATCAGCTGTAACTTCAAAATCTATATTTCCATCAGCGCTACTAAATTTTTGAGTTGAAGAGTAAAATCCTTGATTACCTATACCGAGATTGTTAACCAATGTTCCGTTAACTTTTAGATTAATCTCAGTAGGTCTTGGTGTGTTATCATTAAGACCAACAATTACCTGACTGGAAATGTCTCTGGCTAATGCTTGCCAACCTGCCCCAGAATCACGATAAACTAAATAATTATCAGTAGTTGTTCCAGTCTGATAATGATAATATCCTCTTGCAAAATTAAAATTTGTATTTTGATAAAAGTAAATGAAAAATGTATTGTTATACGTATTTGCAGCATCTAAGACTTTATTTAAAGTAAAATTATACCATTGTCCAGTATGTTCATCAGGGACAGATTGAGTTATATCAATTAATCCAGTATTAGTATGGGGCTCAATTCTTGAATCAATTGAATCGTATGTTGCATTAAATATAAGAATCTTAATATCAACACTTCCTCCAGAACCCCCTGATTCAGAGAGATATATTGAAAAATTCTGAATTATACAAGTATTTCTTATTGTGAATGAGTATGCGAATAAATCTGTTGAGATTTGATCACTAGAAGATGTAGCTAATTCTAAATTAAGTGTTTTATTGGGAGCATTAATATTATTAATGGAAATATTCACAAAGGATGTTTCATATCCAGCAAATAAAGGAAATGGTTCTGTGAAACTGTTTGAAACGTCTAAATTACTGAATTGTTTTGTTGCTGTATCAATTAGAGATTGATGCAACGTTATATTTATTTGTTCCCCAATTCCATTGAAATCTTGTGGTTCAGCTGATCTCGGTAGTGGTTCGTCAAATTTTTCATCATCTCCTAAAACTTCACTTTTTACATTATTGTTGTATCCATTCCTATTTAAACCTGTTATTAGAAAATGATTTCCAATAGTTGAAGTAATCGCTCCAAAAGTCAAAAGAAGAAGGGCTAAAATTCTTTTTGTTTTATAAAAATTAGACTTTCTCATGTTTATCAAATGTTAATTTCTAATTTTATAATTTTGCATTAAGTACTTAAAAATAATAATCTTGAAATATCAATTTATATTTTCTTATTTTCCCCTTTTTGCTTTTGTAATATTACAAAATTATTTGATCTAGATTATGTTCATTAAAAATAAGAATTATTTAAAAAAATAGAAACTATTCTTTATTTTCTGGTTTTTTTAGGATGATTCTAGCATCTACGCAAACTAAACCTTTATTGTAGATAAAAACAGGATTTAAGTCCATTTCATTTATGTCTTCATATTTTGTGACAAGTTCCGATATCTTCAGTAGAGTTTCGACAATGGCATTCAAATCTGCTTTTGGTTTACCGCGATATCCATCTAAAAGTGGAAATCCCTTGATTTCATGTATCATTTCTTTTGCATCATATTCAGTTATAGGAGCAATACGAAAACTCACATCCTCTAAAAGCTCAACTAATATCCCCCCTACTCCAAACATGACATATGGACCAAATTGAGCATCTGTTCCCATTCCTATTATTAATTCAGTAATGGGTTCATTTGCCATCTTCTGAACAGAGATTAGTTTTTGTTTTTGGGAAGGAATATTCATTAATTCATCAAAAGATTTCTTAAGTTCTGCCTCATTTTTAATATTGAGTTTTACAGCTCCTGTGTCAGATTTATGAATAATGTCTTCTGCCATCAACTTCAAAACAACAGGAAAGCCTATCTCTTCAGCAGCAGAAATAGTTTCCTTTTCTGAAGATGTTAAACGTTGCTCAGGTATTGCAATTCCCAGTTCTTTTAACAACTCTTTAGATTCAAATTCCGTAAGAGCAGTTTGATTAACTTGGAGTTTGTTATTTAAAAACTCTTGAATGTTCATTAAAATTATCTCTTCAATAATTAGGAATATAGAAGTTTAATGTGAATTAAAATTTTAAAAACAATATAAAATTAATGAAAAGAATTAAAAAAAAGTAATTTATTATATTTTTAATTAAAAGTAAATCCAGAACTATGTCCAAAGAAGAAAATATAAGAATTCTACTAAAGAATTTTGTTGAAACTCAAATTGACTTACAAGTTGCATTTTTATATTCAAATCAAGGTCTTTTAATATCTAAATATAGTAATATAGAAAAAGAGGTAAATAATGAAAAAGATTTTGATGAAATTTATGGAGCGTTAACTGTTCTGGTCGAGAGACTTTTAAGCAAAATATCCTCCGAGTATAAAGTAGCACATTATGGAAGTGGATCATTTGAAACCCCAGATCATAGAATTGTATATCTAGAAGCCGGTCCTAATGCTATACTATTATTAGTCTGTAATTTTATGATAGATTTAAAAAAATTATTTCCAATTGCTTATCTTGTGGCTGAAAAAATCGCTCAATTACTAGAAGATAGTTTTGATTCCAGATATAATACCTTAACAATTCCTGATTTAAAACTCAATGAAAATCTTTCAGTAGGTTTAGATATTTTTGCCAAAGAAGAATCCAATGAGGTAATAAACGGAGTTAAAACGATTCATAGAATAAAAAAGGAGGGTAAAATAGAACAAAATTTTAAACTTATAGTATTAGGTTCTTATGCTGTTGGAAAAACAACATTAGTTAACACATTTTTAAAAAAAGGACAAATAATTGATTATCGCCCTACAATTGGACTTAATATTACTTCGCAGAAATATTATGTACAAGGATTCAAAGATGATGTGATTTCATTTTTAATATTTGATCTTGCTGGTCAAGATTACTTTAAAAGAGTTAGGCACGAATATTATAGGGCTGCTAATTGTGTTTTTGTAGTTTATGATGTTACTTGTAGGAGTTCATTTGAAGAAGCTATCAATTTTTGGTATGAAGATGCTCGAGTAGAATTAGGAGATACTCCATTTGTACTTATTGGAAATAAAATAGATTTAGCCGACAAACGAGAAGTCTCAGAAGAAGAAGGTTTAGATAAAGCTCAGGAACTTAAATGTTCTTTTATTGAGACATCAGCATTATATAATATTAATGTTCAAGATACCTTTAAATTAGTAGGAATTGGACTTCTTTTTAAACGGTTAGAAAAGGATGAATTATCTCATCAAAATTAGAAAAATAAAGAAAAGTTAATAAAACTGTGTTATTTTTTCCAAGCTTTTATTCCTTTTTTCTTTCTTAGTCTCCATTTACGAAGTTCATCTACGACAAATACACTAAATGCTCCAAGAAATAAAGCAATCCAATAGAAAGGATGAAAAAGCGGAACGACATGAAATGCTAATCCAATGGGGGTATAGAGAATTAATAATTGTAATCCAAGAGATAGTCCAGTAGCCCAAAATAGATGCTTGTTTGGAAAGAGGTAGAATGGCTTTATATTTGAGGTACATGAATAGACAAAAATTAATTCACAAATAACAAGATTTGTAAATAAGATTGTTTGAGCTAAGGCAACTGCATATTCTTCGGCGCTTAGAACTTGTCCAAAGATTGTAATTCCATCGGTTAATGCAAGATCTACTCCACCATAAGTCCACGCAGGGATCAACCATCCCCATAATACTAAGTATAATGTGATATCTGTTATTGAAGTATAAATACCAAGAAGGAGTACTGGCCCTTTAATTTCTGGAAGCAAAGTAAAACCCTTACGTGGCTTTTCTTTCATGACATCTGGATCTGTCGGAGTAAGTCCAAGTACCATAGCGGGAATCCCATCTGTGGCTATATTGAGCCACAGAATCTGTATTGGAACGACAGGTATTGCCAAAAATACGAGTGGGAAAACCTTCATTACAATATAAGCTGCTAGAATTAAGAATATTTCATCAAAATTAGTGCTTAACATATAACGGAAAAATCCTTTTGTAGTTTCAAAAATACCCCGCCCCTCTTCAATGGCATTTACTATAGTAGCATAATTATCATCTATTAGTATCATATCAGAAGCTTCCTGTGTAACCTCTGTTCCTTTAAGCCCCATAGCTACACCTACATGAGCACCTTTAACCGCCGGTGCATCGTTTACACCATCTCCAGTCATAGAAACTATTAGACCCAAATCTTTTAATCTTCTTAATATCCTTAATTTATGGGCAGAAGTGACCCTTGCGAAAATATCTACAGTTTTAACTTTCTCTAGTAGTTCTTCATCGCCCATTTCCTCTAAATCAGTTCCAGTTATGGCTTCCTCTGTATCAGTTAATCCTATTTGTTGAGCAATTGCAATTGCAGTAATTTTATGATCACCAGTAATCATAATAGTTCGTATTCCTGCCATTCTAGCTTCTTGTATTGAATCCTTTACTTCATCCCGTGCAGGATCTATAATTCCCACTAAACCAAGATAAATATAATCTTGTTCTAAATCCTCTTCCTTATACTCTTCGCTTATTGGTTTATAGGCTACACCCAATACTCTCAAAGCATTCTTAGCAAATTCTTCATTTTTTTCTAAAATCATCTCTTTGACCTCTGCAATTGGTTTTATTCCTCCGTTATAGACCCCATGGCTAGCATTTTTTAATAAAACGTCTGGAGCACCTTTAATCAACGAATAAAGCTTATTATTCATCCGTACTGCCACTGACATCATTTTTCTATCTGAATTAAAGGGTATCTCATCGATTTTCTCAGCATTAGATTCTAGGTTCATTTTCATAGCTAAAATTTTCATAGAAATCTCAGTAGGATCTCCAACTACATCTGTATTTTTCGTCCCATCTTTTCTGAGAGAAACATTAGAGTTATTACAAAACATACAAACTTCTAAGAATCTGCGTAAACTTTCACTCAATTCTACTTTTTTATTTTCATTATCAACTATTTCTCCCTCTAGAGTATAACCAACGCCCTCTACAGAATAAATTTGACCTCCAACAAAGATTTTTACTACCGTCATTTCATTTTTGGTTAAAGTTCCTGTCTTATCTGAACAGATTACATTTACTCTGCCTAAAGTTTCTACAGCAGTGAGTTTTCTAACTAATGCATTTCGATCTGCCATCTTTCTCATCCCAATACTCATGACTACGGTAATAACAACTATAAGACCTTCAGGTACAGCAGATACTGCTAGACTAATTGCGATCTCAAATGCTTCAATAATTTCATTAATTTCAGCTTCTCCAAATGCAAATCCTTCTGTAGCAAGGATAATTATTAATTCAGTCACAAACACAGCTAAACAGATGACGATAATTATTATTCCTAAGAGCTTTCCAAATCTGTTGACCTCTTGTTGGAAAGGACTAAGTTCAATCTCTTCTTCTTGTAAACTTTCAGCAATTTTTCCTATTTCAGTTTGCATTCCAGTTCCAATAACAATACCTTCTCCATTTCCCCTTGTAATTATAGTATTCATGTACCCAAGGTTGGTTCTATCAGCAAGAATCATTTTCTTTTCGACAGGATCTATTTGTTTTTTAACTGGTTTTGATTCACCTGTTAATATTGCCTCATCTACATATAGAGAAAATTCCTTATATATGCGAATATCAGCAGGAAATTTATCTCCTTCTTCTACTAATACAATATCTCCAGGAACTAAATTTTCAACGTCAATCTCCATAACTCTACCATTTCTTCTTACTTTAGCGATATGTGGCGCTAATTTCTTCAAACTTTCAAGAGCTCTTTCGGCTTGAAATTCTTGATAGAACCCAAGTATTGCATTCACAATTAGTATCGCAGCAATTACGATTGCATCAGTATATTCTGATGACCAAGGTTCACCACTTGTAGACGCTTCATATATACCTATAATGACTGAAACGATAATTGCAAAAAATAATAGATAGATTAAGAAATCCTTAAACTGACTGATAAAAATTTGCCAAGCAGTCTTTCCTTTCTCTTTAATCAGTTCATTTCTACCATAGACTTCAAGTCTTTTCTGAGCTTCAATTTCATTTAAACCCTTTTCGATGGACGTTCGTACTACTTGCTCAGTCTCTTCAGTACTAATGGCGTGTGGGTTAAAATCCTTTAGTTCAAGCATTTTAAAATCATTTTTTATATTTTTTAGAAAGTAATATTAGATTATAAAATAAATATTCTCAAAAAACTTTAGTTTTTCATTTATAACTTATAAAATTGAATACCTAAAAAAGTATTCTGTGGGATTGATGATGGATAATTCTATAACGAATATATTCAAATTTGAATGCTTAGTTTTTAATTTTTTGTACTAACTCAGATATTCTTTTTCCTAAATCTTTCGCAATTACACCAGCCAGCTCATCAGTTTCACCTTTAGCTAAGAATTCTTTTAAATTATATTTTTGTAAGCTTGAGATAGGGATATTTCCCTCAATTACGGGAGAACCTAAAGTGTTACCCACTACAATCATACCCTGGATAAGAGCAAAGTTAATTAAATCTGAAATTACCCCTTCTCCTCCATTCCTTAGACCAGTAGACGCTAACGGTGCAAATATTACATCCTTTAAAAGATAATTCTTCATTTTCCATGGTCGTGATCTATCAATTAACACTTTTATTTGAGAACTAACTGAACCAAAATAATTTGGTGCTGCGATTAACAGGGCTACTGATCCTAAAATTTTTTCTTCTAGCTTTATCATATCATCTTTTTCTGAAAGTGGACAGTCATTAGGTGGTCTTAAACATTGATCGCATCCATTGCAAGGGGTTATTTCATAATCCGATATTTGAATTTTTTCAATTTGAAAATTATAAGGGGTTGAATTAATACCATCTATAGCTTGGTCAATTAAAAAATTACAACTTTTATTTTTACGTGGTGATCCTACTATAAGGCAAAGTTTATCCATTTTTGCTCTCCTCTTTTAGTATCTTTAGAATTATGTGAGTGTAAAATGAGAATTAAAATATATATTTAATGTGGAATATCACATTTAAATTTGTAATTGCCTTAATTAAATTTAATAAGAATATATAACATCTTTCTTGTAAAGATACATGAGCTTTAAAGATAAGCTTAAAGAATTTAAACATAAAAATGATTTAACAGAAGAACTACAAGAATATAAATCAATGATTTCAAAGAAGACTGAACATAGCGAGTTTAAATATGCTTTAAATAAGGTTGAATCTGCTATAACTTTAATCAAAGAAAATCAACAAATTATCAATCTGGATGCAGAACTTTCGGAATTTTACAATCTGCGAGAAAATATTATAATTGAAATAGAAAAACATCAAAAATTTTATCAAAGGCGTTATCAAAATTTATTAAAAGAAACCCTGACAGAGTATAATCTGGAGAATTTTTTAAAATTATTAGCAATGTTAAAAGATGAAGTTGATGAAAATATAAATAACTACAATCTATATGAATTATCTGATAAAATTGACCGATGTTTCGTATTTTTAAAGAGGTTGTATACTATTATTAGTTCTTATAAGATTTTGAATTATAGAGGTGCTTCAAGTAAGATATTGGAATTTGTTAGATTGATTAAAAACGAAAATTATCCCAATATTAAGGCATTAATTTTTCTTATTTATCAAAATTTACTTAATCAGCAAATCTATACTTTTGCAAAAAAATATCCAAAAATATCCATCACAGAATTATCTGAAAGATTAGCAATTAACCAAGAAAGTCTAACTGACGTCTTAGATATAATAATGAAAAATCCTGATTGTCCAATTAAAAAGTATAATACTTATACTCAGGAAGTTATTTTCTGATTTATAAACCGCGATAAAATTCAGGTCTAAGTATTTTGGGATGAGTTAACCCATAATTTATTGTATTTAAGATATTTTCTTTCTCTCTCTCTAAGATGCCCTTTATTGGCAAGAAATTACTTGCGTGGTTACTCCTAAACACACAATTTGCATTTTTATTCTGAAATTTGATGTTTTTTATGAATAATTTTAATTCTTCGAGGATCTCAGTAGAATTCATTTCTTTAAATTGGCCTTTACTTTTCTTGTCGTATATAACAGTTCCGGGAGGAATCATAAGGGTTAGGAATGCTATATACCATATCCTATCATCTGATGGGCAGATTCTGTTTACCAAATCAGCAGAATCAACTGCATGTCCCTTTGAAATCCTAGGATTGCCTGAACCTCCAAGTCCATTAATAAATGTTGCGGATAATGTAATATTCGCATCCATTAGTTTTTGTGATGCTTTAATATAATCTTCTTTGGTTGCATGCTTATTAATCTCCTCTAATAAGAGATCATATCCTGATTCAAAACCTACATAAGCAATTTTTAAACCCGCATCAGATAATAACTTTAGTTGAGCATTAGACTTTTTTAGAATATCTTGCGCATGAGCATATACTCCTATTCTTTCTAAATTTGGAAAAGCTTCCATTGCATATCTAGTAAGCTCTAATAGTTTCTCTGTTGGCGTAACCATTGCATTTCCATCTAAATAAAAAATTTTACGAATGAAAGATCCATATTGTTTCTTTGCAATATCCAAGTCTTTCTTGACATCTTCCACTTTTCTAACTTTAAAATCTTTCCGCAAATTTGAGACACAGAAATCACAGCGATATGTGCATCCCTCTGTTAGTTGAATTAATAAGGAATTAGCTTCACTAGGTGGCCGAAAAACAGGTTGACAGTAATATATCTTTTCCATATTATCTCTAATTTAGTCTTTATCTTCCTCATCACCCTCTTGTGGTCTCTTAGAGCATGAAGTAAGATGTCTTCCTAATCTTACAAACTCCTTACCACAATAAGGACATACTTTTTTATCCTTTCCCTCTTCGTCCTCAATTTTTGATTCTTTAGTTTTCACTCTTTTTTTCTTTTTTTTACGAGGTAACACATCTTCGATACTAACGTCTTCGGGAGCAAATTCACAAGATGGAATATGTGCTCTTAAATCATCAAAAATCTCTCCACAGAAGGGACATTCCAAATCCCCAAATTCTTGAGAAACACTTACTTCATCTTTTCCAACTTTTCTCTTTTCAAATTTTACGGGCTCCTCCTCTTCCTCTTCTTCAAATTCATCAATAGATAAATCAATTTCATCCTCTCCGGTTAATTCTTTGTATTCAAAATCTTCTAATTCTATTTTTTTCTCTAGAATCTTTTTTTCTGCACTCTTTCTACTTTCTTCATAAATTTCTTGTATCTTTCTATTAGACTTAGCGGGTTCATAAATTGTGCATACTTGACATATATATGCTCTTCTACCGAGGACTAAATCTCTTGTAGGACAAAAACATAAAGGTTGAAGGCTATTAGAGATATTACCTATTGATTCTAAGTGTTTACAAACAATTTTTCGAGAATATTTTATTTTTTGCTTTCGACGTGGTATAATAATCACCAAAAGAAGTAATTAAAATAATTAAGCTTAAAATTTATTTTTTTTCTTTTAAAAAAGGCGAAATTATCTTAAAGATATAATTAAAAGTTATAATTTATGGATTTAAGGTCATTTATTACTTTCTCTCTTATCTTACTATGTTCTACATATGGTAAAAGCTCATCAACTAAATCTCTCAATTCAATTATCTTCTCAGTGAGTAATTCAGGTTTACTCCAGAGAGATTTTCTTAAAGGATGGCTTTGAATTAATGCTTTATTAAAATTTTCTATAGCCTCTTTATAGAAAAGACAAGAACTATCATAATTTTTAAGTCTTGTTTGATATATTGTAGCAATCTTATTATAACTCATACCTGCTCCTGCATAATCTTTCTCCTTTTCAAAATAGATAGCAGAATTTTCAATTTTTTTTAGAGCATCTTTTAGAATCTCCCGATCACCAGTTTTTAAGGAGAGATATCCTATTATGTAGCTTGCAACGCCTAAATAAAACCTATTATCATGCTTTTCCGAAAAATCATATAATTCCTCTGCAAAATCTCTCGCTAAAACTAAATGGTTGTTTGAAATACATAATTTCGTGACATTTCTTAATAAATCTAAAACGCGATCAATATCACTCAATTTCTTATATTCCACAATACCTTGGCGATACTTTTCAACTCCAGTAAATGTATCTTTATGCTGGAAAGCCTTATTACCTTCATATATCAAAAGTTCAGCTTGCTCTTTAGATTCACTCGAATAAGAATTACCTTCTTGATGTGAGGTATCATAAAATAGGTTCTTAAAACCAAAGGATAAATCTTCTTCAATTGGGATCTCAACTAAGTCCTTAGGTTCTGTTTTAATGTCAATTTCAGACATATAATTTTGGTCATCTAAATCTTGAGTATCTTTGTAGTCTGACCTTAATTTAAACTCCTCTCTATAAGCTGATTGTAAAGGTTTACCAGAAGAAACTAAAGCAGATAGCTCTGATAAAACATTTGCAAAGAAATACTTATTTAAGCCTTTGACCATATAGTCAACCTTTTGATAATTATTTTCAAATTCTGGAACATTTGGGTCCATATTCACATCTGTCAATCTATATATTTCAAATCCAGTATCGTATTTAGTAAGAATGTTATCACCAATAGTTTCTTCTTTTTTTTTTCCTAACAAAGTATGATCAAAGACTAGTCCAATTGCATCATTGTATTTTGCTTGAAATCCTAATTGGTTTATAAGATCTACGTAGGAAAAAAATAAGGATAATCCTGGATGAGAATGGAACCAACCTACAATAAATTGTCCCTCTCCTTCCATATCTAGTTGCTGCTGTATCTCATCAATGAATATATAATGTCGTTCATCTAGGCTTACATCAGTATCATGTCCAAAAGTGAGAGCATGAGCTTTTTCTACGTAAACAAAATCATTATCAGAATAACCTGTTAAAATCCCATAAATTTCTTTCCAATCTTTAGGTGGGATTGCTTGATTTGCATACCTGCTAGCGTATAATATTATTGTTTTATAGGCTTCTGCTTTAATAATTACAGGTTTACTAATTATTTCTTCTAACCCTTCTTTATTTTCCCTTTCAAACTCTTCTGACATTTTAAAATTATAAATCCTTAATTAAAGCAGATAAAAATTTCTTTAAATATTAAATAAATTATATGCTAATAAATTCAATTCTTTTTTATTATATTAGAATTCATTATGTTTGGCCTTTTCTGCCAGATCAAGTACTTTTTTTGCAAACTCTAAGTTAGGTATTATCTCTAATGCCTTTCTCAAGGCTTCTATCGCATTTTCATATAGCTTTTTATTATAATACGCTGAACCTAAATTAGTCCAAGTACACTCATCCTTAGGATTCAGTTTTACAGCAATTTTACATGCATTAATTGCTTCATCAAAATTTTCCATATCAATATAAATAGAGCTGAGTTCTGACCATGAGACTGCTAAAAGGGGATTTAGCTCTATAGCTCGCTTTAAAGCAACTATAGCGTTTTCATAATCTTCAAGGTCATAATAGAGATATCCTAAATTATGCCAATTAATTGCTTCATTCGGATCGAGTTCTAAACATTTATTATATGCTTCAATAGCTTTATTGATATTATTAACTTGAATATATAAAAAACCGAGTTGCATCCAAAGATTTGAATCCAAAGGATTAATTTCTATTTTTCTTTTTAAATCTTCGATTTTATCTAGCATTCTTTCTTTCCTAGTTTTCCGAAATTGATTTTATGAAACGATTTTTAATTTCTTTTGGAAGCAACGGAATATTATGCACTTTAGCATTTCCTGGTTCAGCTTTAATCAAAATAAAATGGCATCCTTCACCCAAACTGGTTAGAATTTCTTTAATATCCTCAATTTTTATAATTTTAGTTATGGATTTAAAACCAGCCCCTTCTGCAATGATCTCCAATCTAGTTTCCTTACCAGTATAGGTCATTTGATCACCTGTAGAACCATAAGATGCATTATCAATTACAATTAAAGTTAAATTGGTTGGATTTGCATTTGCAATTGTACTTAAACTGCCAAGATTCATTAGCAATGAACCATCTCCTTCTATGCACCAGATCTTTTTCGCTGGTTGAGAAAGTGCTAATCCAAGAGCGATAGAAGATGCTAAACCCATTGAACCCATCATATAGAAATTTTTGTTTCGATCTTTAAGATGATATAACTCTTTAGAGGGAATACCTATATTACATATCACATATTCCTCTTTCAATAAATTAACAATAACTTTTAATACATCGAACCTTCTCATCTAGAATCTCTCCATAAAGATTTTTGTAGAAGAACACCTACAGAATGGCTACTTTTTTTACAATATACAATTGCTTTTTTAAATTTAGAAATCTCCTTATAAGATTTTATGGACCAAGTTTTTATCCCTATTAACTTCAGCAATTTTTCAGTAATATATCCCATTGGCATCTGTGCTATGATTTCTTCATCTTTTCCTCCTCTCTGACTGATTAAAAAAATTATAGGAATTTCATAAAGTCCTAACAAAGATTTAATAGCATTAACTGAATTTCCTATTCCTGAATTCTGTATTAATATTATAGGGAATCCTCCACCTAAATAAGCACCAGCCGCTATCCCAATTCCTTCTTCTTCACGTGTTAAAGGAATATGTAAAATCTCATTCTTTTCATTAATTAAATTTAAGAGATCTTTCAATAAAATACAAGGTACTGAAAGGATTATATCAATTCCTGAATGCTTTATAATTTCATATAGTTTTTTATCTACTTTCATAAGATTAACTTTATTTAAAAATTTGTTAAATTATACCCTCTCTTTTGAAAGATTTAATATCATCAGCAGTATAGTCTAAACTTTTTAATATTTCCACGGTATCTTGCCCTATTTTTGGAGCTAAGCTTCTTATTACCAAAGGAGTACGCGAATATTTGATCGGGGAGGCAATATTTTGAATTTTTCCAAATTTTGGATGATCAAGTTCGACTATCATTTTCCTTTCTTCTATTTGGGGATCAATACAGGCTTCACTAAAAGTTTTGACTGGCATAACACAAGTATCTCTCTTAATAAAAATCTCCATCCACTCCGCTTGTGTTTTCTTTAAAAACTCCTTTTTAATTTCTTCAAAAGCTTCTTCTCTTTCGGCATCCAGAGCATTCCCTTTATGAATTAAATCATCTCTACCAATAGCTTTACAAATTTCACGCCAAAATTTAATTTCAATAGCACCAATAGATAAATAACGATCATCTTTAGTTTTAAAAACTGAATAGAACGGAAAATCCCCATGTAATGGGTTTTTCGGTTGAATATTACTATCATTTAAATATTTTGAAAATTCAAAAGCTGCTGCCATTGGCATAAAAGAAAAGACGCAATCAGTCATTGAAACATCAATATATTGTCCTTTTTTACCTAAATTTTTTTCCCTTTCGATCACAGCCCCTAAAATACTAATTACTGACACTAATCCACCTCCTATATCCGCAGCTTGTATTCCTGGCACTATAGGTCTCCTTTCCTGATCTTCTTTACCAAAGAGCTCACGCTCCTTATTTAAATCTAAAATTCCACATAAACCAATATAATTTAGATCATGACCCGCGACTTGCTCATAGGGACCATATTGACCGTACCCAGTTAATGAACAATAGATAATAGATGGGTTTATCTCAGATACAGTCTTATAATCAATCTTTAATTTTTTAGTTACTTTTGGACGGAAAGTTTCTAAAATGATATCTGCCTTGTGAACTAATTTATAAAAAATATTTATTGCACCTTCCTTTTTCAGATTAAGGGAAATTGACCTTTTATTCCTCATTAAAATTGAATTAAAAGCGCTTTCCCTATACCGACCTTTCTGAAAAAAGGGAGGAGGACTTCCATATGGAAATCTAGGGTCATTGATATGAATTACTTCAGCACCCAGATCTGCTAATATCATGGAGCAGTAAGGTCCAGGAAGCAAGCGACTTAAATCTAATACTACAATGTTGTCTAAAGGCAAAACCATAATAAAGATAAATGGTAAATTATTAAAAAAGACTTATCAAATTTTAAAAAAGAAATTAAATAAAAATAATTTCTGCTTCAAGTTTGCTTGTATTAATTAAAGCAAATGAACCTTTTCCTGTTAAGTAACCGCAAACTTCTCCAGGGTTGACTACTAAAACATCATTATCATATCTCTTATTCACAATTGAATGTGTATGACCAGATAAAACGATATCAAAATTTCCTGATTTCGCTAAGGCTTCAATGGTCTCAGGCTTTGGCATATGTGAAGCAAACACTTTCTTTCCATCAAATTCCTTAATTAATTCATGTCCATTTTCTGCAAATTTACAGATTTCACCAAGATTCTTTTTTAAAAAGACATGATCACCATCATTATTCCCAAAAACTCCAAAAAAATGTTCTTTTATATCTTGATTTAAGTTATTAAACCATTTACGCGTAAAAGGAGAACAATAATCTCCACAATGAATTAAAACATCTACTTTTCTTTCATTTATAATTGAGACTGCCTTCATAATATTAGTTTGATGATCATGGGTATCTGAAATTATTGCTAATTTCAATGCGGTAACACCTCGATTTGATTTATTTGAATGAATTATTTATTATAATAAAAACAATAAAAAAATTGTTTGGGTAAAAAATTATATTGTAAGAGTAAATATATTTATAGCATAAGATATGAAAAAGTTGTGCTTTTAATGATTGAAGAATTCCTTAATAAAGAAAAATTGGCTATCGATATTGAATTGGATAAATATTTCAACCATCTTGACGAAATTGAAAATGAAATCCTCTTGAAAGATTTCATTTCGCAGTTAAAGGAATTTATTGTTAATAAAAAAGCTAAAAGGTTGCATCCGATATTACTAATCGCTAGTTTTACAGGAATTATAAATCCTATTTATTTGAATGAACAATTAGATCAACTTAGGAAAGTTTCCTTGGCAATGGAATTATTGCATAGTGGACATTTAATCCATGATGATCTTATCGATGAAGAGGAAGAGCGAAGATCCAAACCAACCTTCTATTTCCAACTAAAAAGAGAATTAGAAAGAATATATAAGAACCTTGATTTTGGGCATAAAGATGAGCTTATAAAAATGTATGGAAGAGATATGAGTATATTAGGTGGAACTCATGGATATCTACTTGGACTTGATGTCATTAAAAATTCAAAATTTCCTAATAATTTGAAGTTACTTGCAATTAATGAGTATACTGAAGCAATGGATTTTTTAATCAAGGGCCATATACTCGAAGAGTACATGCACTATCATAATTTAACAATGACTTTAGAACAATATCTTAATATCGCTGAAATGCAAAGAGCAAGGTTATTCGAAAAATCGGCAAAAATAGGAGCAATATTAGCTAAAGGGAACTTACATTATCAAATACAACCCTTAAGCGAAGCTCTCTTGAGAATAGGGCAAGCCTATGCAATTCGAGATGATATTCTAGATGTGAATAAGGACATAAGAAGTAAAATAAAAAAAAATTTTGTATATATTTTAGCAATTCAGAATTCAGATGAGAACCAATCTAAACAATTGAATGAAATCTATCATAAGGGTAGTTTATCAAAGGAGGATGTAAAAATAGTAGAAAGATTGTTTGCTGAAACAAATTCTGTTATTACTGCTGAACATTTTTCGAAAAATTTAGTCTCACAAGCAAAAAATTTTTTGAAAGATATTTATCCCGACTTAAACAAACAACAAAAATTGTTCTTCAATGAATTCGCAGATTATATTTATATGAGGGAATTTTAAAAATATTTTATACTTTAAAACACCACAAAACTAGAATTTTGCATTTTAAGCATTAAATTACTTAATTTTTTAAATACTTCTACAACATTATAGTTTTCTAAGGATGACGTTTTATAGAACCCATCTATTTTTTTTTCCGCAACAAAATTATTTATCAAAGTGTCGTCAACTATCTCTTCTTGTGGAGTGTTTTCAACTAAATCAAATTTACTACCAACTAGAATTTTTGGAATTTGAGATCCATTAGCATGTTCTTTCAATTGATTATACCAAAATTCCATTTGGGTGAATGAATTCTTATTTACCAAATTAAACACTAAAAGCGCTCCATTAGCGCCTCCTAAAAATTTTGGAATTAAGGGTTTAAATCTGTCTTGACCTCCAAAATCAAAAATCGAATTAACTATATAATTTTCTCTTGAATTATCAATTCGGTCTTGATGATTAATCTTCAAATTTATCGAATGAAAATTTATCCCAATAGTCATTGACGTGTCAAAATTGAATGAGTTAAAACAAAACCTATTGAATAAGCAAGTCTTTCCAACAGAAGGTCCTCCAATTATCACCGTTTTGAAGTTAAAGATCACACTTTTTTCTTGTTCTTGAATTCTCATATAATTCAAATCTTTATTTTTCCCTTAAAGAATTAAATTTTACCTCTAAAAAAAAATTAATTAAATTTCTTTTTCATTATAACACTTAATTCCTAATATTAAGATTCCTTATTAATTAATGATTAAAAAATGGAAGACATAGAGCTAAAAGCAGTTCCTCCAGAATATATCGTTATTAGACCTCCAGTGGAAGGAGCAGCCTCTTCAATATTAATCCCTGTAACTGGTGGATGTTCATGGAACCGCTGCGCCTTCTGTGCAACTTATAAAGGAATGTATGGAATTACTCAAAAATATACTATACGTCCACTCGAAGATGTATTGCAAGATATCGATTACTATGCAGAGCATCACTATCATGGATTTCCTGTATTTTTAGCGGGAGGAAATCCAACTTCTGCCCCTACCGATTATCTAGTTAAAATTATAAAATATATTAGATTGAAAATTAAAAATGTTCGAAGAGTAAGTTGCTATGCTAAAGCATTAGATATATTAAGAAAGTCAGATGATGAGCTTAAAGAATTAGCACAAGCAGGTTTAGACATTGTTTATATGGGATTAGAAAGTGGAAGTAGTATTATATTAAAAAAGATGAAAAAGGGAACTAACTCTGATTCAATGATTGAAGCAGGAAGGCGTGTCTTAAAAGCGGGAATAAAACTTAGTTTATATGTAATTCTCGGATTAGGTGGAAAAAAACTTTCAAAAGAACATGTTGAAGGAACAGCTAAAGTTTTGACAGAAATTAATCCAACAATATTTAGATTTCGAACTCTTAATATTGTTCCATATTCAGATCTTTTTAAAGAGTATAATAATGGTGAATTTGAGTTATTGACTCCTGTGGAAAATCTCATTGAAGAAAGAGATATAATTGCAAAATTGGGGGATAATGTAACTTCTGAAGTGTATAATGATCATTTCGTAAATTATTGCGATTTTGAGTCTCAAAATATAAAGGAAGATCGAGAATTATTCATTGAAGCTCTTAATGCATTAATTGATAATCCTCGAATTCAAGCATTACCGAGAGTAAATTTTACGAGATTATAAGTCTTCTTTATCAAGGTATTGAAAGTATCATTTACAAAAACTATATATTTTTCATATTATAAATTGATAAAATTTTATAATAGGTAGCTTCTTTATTAATAATATTTACATCTTAAATCAAATTAAATTGATTCTTTAAAATCTTTCAGAGAGATGAAAAATGTCAGATTACTACCGAAAAAAAGTCCATTATGAAGAAGTTATAGCAACTTTTGATGATATCCTTATTCAGCCAGGTTATACAAATTTTGAACCACATGAAACTAATATATCTTCTAAACTAGGTTCATATCAGTTTAATGTCCCGATTATGTCAGCAGCCATGGACACTGTTACAGAGGAGATTATGGCTATTAGAATGGCTTTATTAGGAGGATTAGGCGTCCTTCATCGTAATTGTTCGTATGAAAAGCAATTACAAATGGTCCGTATTGTTAAAAGAGCTAGATCTTTTATAATTGATGATGTGGCAACCATAGATCCTAATGATCCTATGACTAAAGCAAAATTTATAATGGATAATTATAATATCAGTGGACTTGTTGTAGCTAATGAGGAAAAAAAAGTATGTGGTATTTTAACAAAAAGGGATCTACCATTTTTAGACTCAGATGTTAAAAAGGGCAAAGTTAAAGATTATATGTCCAAAAATGTAATATCTATACCACCTGGAGCTTCTAGGGAAGAGGCTTTGAATATGCTTTTTAAACATAGAATAGAAAAACTTCCTGTAATTGAAAATGGTTATCTTAAAGGATTAATTACTAAAAAAGACTTAGCTCCAGAGTTTCCATTGGCTTCTATGGATAAGGAAGGTCATTTAATCTGCGCCTTAGCTTTATCTCCAAAATTTCCTGAATCAATACAAGCTCAGAAGATGTTAAAAGAGATTGATAAGTATGTTGACATTTTCTTCATTGATGTGGCAGATTATTATAAAGTTACAGATATTGATGGAACCAAAAGATTAATGGATTTATTAGAATCTGATTTCGTTTTGGGTAATATTGGAACTTATGAAGCAGCTGAGCATATTATCACTAAATGTGATTTTGATGAAGAAAGACTTATTGGATTAAAAGTAGGAATGGGGTCGGGATCAATTTGCACAACCTCGATTCAGACGGGTGTTGGTGCTCCCACTTTATATGCAACGGCTCAAGTAGCAGATGCAGTTAATGATTACAAACTTGGACTTTCAGTAATCGCAGATGGTGGCTTTAAAAATCCAGGGGATATCCCTAAAGCATTCTCAGTTGGTGCAGATCTAATAATGTCTGGACATTTCTTTGCAGGTTGTACAGAAAGCCCTGGTTATGTAGATACTATTCAAGGGCAGAAAGTAAAAGTGTATAGAGGAATGGGAAGCAAGGAAGCTAGAACCTCTGGTTTTATTTCTGATCGTTACATAGAAGGTTCAAGAGTACTTGCTGAAGGGATATCGGCATACATACCCTATGTTGGAGATCTAGATGGTGTTATTTTATCATTAAAGGAAGGACTGACTAATGGAATGGTATATGCTGGAGCAAAAACGATCCATGATTTAAAAAAAGTTAAGATTGGTATAGTTACTCCCTTTGGACAACAAGAAGTAAAGACACACGATCTAATTGGTAAATATTAATTATCACTTCTCAAGTAAAATTTTAGAATTCTTTAATATTTTCTTTATTGTCTATATAGATATAATTTAACTTATTCGCATAATTTACTCAAATAATATAAGCAAAAATGATCTATTATGAAAAAGATTGAAAGGGCAATCATAAGCGTTTTTGATAAAAAAGAATTGGTTCCATTTGTAAAAGCCTTAGTCAATGAGTTTAAGGTTGAAATTTTGTCAACAGGAGGCACGGGGGAATTGTTGGAAAAAAATAGAATTAAATATAAGAAAATATCAGACTATACAAAAAGTCCAGAGATGTTCGATGGAAGAGTTAAAACACTTCACCCGAAAATCGAAGGTGGTATTCTATATCGTAGAGATTTCCAAAAGGATATTGAAGATGCTTTTAAATATGATATAAAGCCGATTGATATGGTTGTTTGTAATCTATATCAATTTAAAGAAGCAATAGAAAAACCTGGAATAAAACTTGAGGATGCCTTAGAATTGATAGATATTGGAGGACCAACAATGATTCGTGCCGCTGCAAAAAATTTTCCAGATGTAATAGTTGTTCCTAGTCCAGAATACTACTCAGACATCATTGAAGAACTTAGAAGAAATAAAGGTGCAATAACTGAACAAACAAGGTTAACATTAGCGCAAGATGTTTTTACCATTATGGCAGATTACAATGCTGCTATTGCTAATTACCTTCAAAAGTATTATAATCCTAATGCATTATTACCTGATACATTAATCAAAATTTATGAGAAATTTCAAGATTGTAGATATGGGGAAAATTATGATCAAGCTGCTGGTTATTATAAAGATTTATCCACTAAATATGGATTATACGACCTCAAACAACTTGGAGGAAAACAAATTTCTTTCAATAATTATTTGGATATTGATTCTTGTATTCAAATGCTTCTTGACTTTGATAAAAGCGATTATGTTACTACCATTCTTAAACATACTTCTCCGAATGGAGTTGCAATTGATAGAAAGGATTTAATGAAATCAGTAAAAATGGCTTACAGTTGCGACCCTCTTTCTGCGTTTGGAGGAATCTGGGGCGTAAATAAGAAATTTACTAAAGATGTAGCAGATTTTATCATAAATAAAGAAAAGGTCTTCATAGAAGTTTTACTAGCTCCAAAATATGATCCAGAAGCATTAAAAATACTGAAACAGAAAAAGAACATGATAATTCTTGAGTTTGGGGACCTTCTTAATAAAAGGGACATCATTTATAAACAACTTGAGATACGGTCAACTCTAGGAGGTGCTGTTATTCAAGAATATGACCATAAGCCTTTAATTAAGGAATGGAAAGTTGTGAGTAAAAGAAATATAAATGAAGTTGAAAAGGAGGCTTTAATTTTTGCGTATAGAGTATCTAAATGGGCTAAATCGAATTCAGCATGTTTTGCTCAACTTTATGATGAAGGAATTTATACGATCGGTATTGGTGCTGGACAACAATCACGAGTTCATGTAGTAAGACTTGCTGCACAAAAAGCAGTAGAGTTTGGTCATAAGAATAAGCTAAGGGAATCATTTATGGGGACAGACTCGTTTTTTCCATTTCCAGACGGATTAGAAGCTGCTGTAAACGCCGGTGCTAAAGCTATAATTAACCCAGGTGGTTCAATTAGAGATGCAGAAGTAATTCAAAGAGCAGATGAACTAGATTGCGCTTTAGTTTTCTGTGGTAAAAGAGTGTTTCGACATTAAAAACTTGATGAAAAAGAATGCAATTCTGAATAAAATAGTTCCAAATCTTTAAGCGATCTTGTTTTTTTATAATTTCTAGTTAGAAGAAAAAAACTTTATAAACATCTGAGTATATCTAAATATACGACTTATTAAATAACAAATATTCCTAAGCGAAGATTTTATGGACTTTTTCTTGAAAAACTTAAGGGAAACTCTTCATGCTATTAATAAATTAATCGATAATAATGTGAATATTGTAAATACTAAAAGAATAAGAAGATGTAACAATATTAAGTCATCTAATCGCTCTAAAATTAACTTTATATGGCGTTCATTAAACTATCTCGAAAAAGAAGGCATATTAGAGATTAATGGTTCTTATAGTCCGAAAACATATAAAATTGTAAGCGAAAAAATAAATATCGATAAGTTAATGACTCAAATTGAGAAACAAAGATTCTAGGAGTTTAGATTAAGTTTAATTGATTTAGTAAATCATTTAATTTTTGTTTATTTTCATGATTGTCTGGATCTTTTATTAGTCTTTTTTGATAAAAAATAACATTACCATATTTTAATTCAATATTATTAAATCTTTTAACCCATGACATAAATTGGTCTAAATAATCTTGTACTTCGGGATCATTTTCAAATAATTTGATTTCTTCTCTTTTTTGACTTGCTGCAATCATACGCTTATATTTTTTCAAATTATATCCTTGCTTTTTTAATAATTGAATATTAGCTCTACGTATAAAAGCTTCTATACCGCTTCTCCACCTAACATATTGCTCATTAATTCTATCAATTGTCTCTTGAACCATCTTTATTTCTTGTGGAAATATGGTAGTTTTATTTTTAGTCAGAATCTTCTTAATGACTTGAAATTCGGTACTAAAAAAGCTAATATAATTGCTTATCATTTTCGCAAATTCATCTAATACAATATTATAATCTTGTTCGAATAGAACTTCAAAACTAGAAAATGTAAGATTTTTTTTATCGAATGTTCCCTTTATTTTCCTTGTGTTGAGTAAATCCTCTGTAATTAAACATAGTAATTCAATTTCTTTTTCCATTAGTTCTTTCCCATAAAAAAGGTCCTGAAAAGAAAAACTATAGCTATTTTGAAATATTAGTTTTTCAATTCCTTTTTGGGTGTAAAATCTTACTTTTTCACCATCATCATAAAAAATTCCTTTAATTTTTTCACTATCCTGCAATTCAGTTAGTAATTCTTTAGTCAAACTCGATGTAGTATCTATATCTTCTAGAGAAATATAATCTTGTGATATTGCTTTATCTATTAAAACATTTCTTAATTCCTTTTCTGCGTCTTTTATCTTATTTTCATTAAAAATTAAAGTATCTCCTCTTTTTAAATATCTTAGATCTAATGAGTGTAGAAATTCAAAAAAAGCAGTTTCACTCATTCCAGTTTTATCGAGATATTCTCTAATAATTAGCTGTTCTTGCTGTTTTATTTCATCTCCAATAAGGCGAAGGTTTTCATCAATTTTATTTAAAATAAGATCTTCATGAATATTTAATTCTTTTGATAATTCTGCTATTTTAAATTTCCTAATGTCAAGATCATTGATTTGATTTATTTTATCTATCTTCTCATTTACATATTTTGAGTAATAAAATCTCTCTCTATCATTATTAAATATCCCGCTTCTGGAATCAACGATCTTATCCAAAACATCAACTAATAAAACTTTGCCAATATTCAACCTGCCAGATATTATTGGGATAGAAAAATAACCTAAAATTTTAGAATCTTCAATTTCCTTTTCGATTTTTAAAAATCCTAGATTAGTTAGTAGCATTGTTCCCTTGCGGTAGTTTGTTAGATAATCTTTAGGAAGATTTTTTATTAACTTAATAAAGCTTTTATTGGTTAAGATCTCACGATAAGGTCTCAAATCAACGGTATTATCTTTTGCTGCTTTAGAATTGATCTCTTGTGTAATAGTTTTTAATGAATAATATGCTGTTGCATCCTTTCCTAATAAAAATTGTTTCTTGCCCGAGAAAGAAATATCTTTAACAATTTTCTTTATTAAGGTACTTGGTAAATAATCAAATTTATTAATATATAGGATTCCGTTATCCTTTATTTGCTTTTCAAACTCAGCTCTCAAATAATTATATGGATAAAAATAACCTAAATCTGAAAAATAGCCCTTGATAACTTTTAATTTAATCAATGATTTCATAACTAGATTTAATTCAGAATCTGATTCAATAATATATAAAAAATCATTAATTGATTGACTTGAAACTCTTCTATTTTGCTCAAAAAAATCAATCAATTTTGATTTCTCAAGTTCATAAAAAAAAGTTCCATTACGTTTCTCACTTTTGATATAAAAATATACTTCTTCGTCTTTAAATTTGGATTTCTTTATATTTTCTATAAAATCCTTTAATCCAATTTTATGTTTCTCACTTAATTCTTTAATATTATATTTTTTTAAGATTATTTGAGAATTAACTATTTCAAAGATTTTATCAAAATCCTTTCCTTCATAATTTAGGGTTCTTAGAGGATCATAAAGTATCTTACATACTGCTATTAATTGATTATAAAGATTAGGGTGCATCTTTTCTCCTAACTTTGAAAATATCCTTATAAATATTTGTTTAAAGCAAAAAAGTTCATTAAAGTGAAAATCCTTACAATTACTTAGAAAAACTAATAAAGAATAAAGATTATCATTATTTTCTTCAATTGAAAGAGCATTTAAGATATCTTCTTTATAATCACATAGTACTTGGGGTTGTTTTTTTATAATCTCTTGGAGAAAATAATGAACATTATCCCTTACATCTGAATTTTTCTCAATCAAAGCTTTGGTGAAATGCGATATACTCTTTTTGATGTACTTGGAATCATTTAGCATTCCAAATCCTAATATAATTATTGAATTCAACATTAATTCTGGTGAACTTAAAAACTCATGGATTTTTTCTAACAAATCATCAGAAATATAATTAAAATTATTTTCTGCTAAGACACTTAAAATATAGGTTATTAAAATCCTATTATCTTCTTGTTCTAAGAGAACATTTAAATCTTTTATGATTTTATGAACTTTTTCAACCTTATTTTTATTCAAATACTTATTTAGTTTCCCAACAATATTTTCTAGAATTTCATTTCCCTTAAAATCCTCCAAATTAAACATAATCATTTTAGTTTAATTTTTAGTCTAATATGAATTTTTTGATTGGTTCAAATTCCAAAAGAGATTCAATATTTTGGAGGATAACAGTTGGATTGGATTCTTCTAAATCCTTTTTAGTTCCATGTCCGCTTAATAATGCAATGCTCCTTATATTAGCATTCTTAGCAGTTTCGATATCACTCGGTAGATCTCCCACAAAATATACATTATTTTTTATGATTTCACATTTATAGATGGTTTTAATTTGATTTAATGCTAACAAGATTGGATATGGATTTGGTTTTCTATAAGAAGAGTTGTCTCGGGAGATGTAAACAGTAAAAAAGTTATCTAAATTTAAAATTGTTCTAAAAAAATTCAACCGAGCCTTGCTTGTATTCGATACTATTCCCATTGGAATTCTGTTTATTTTCAATTTTTTTAAAGCATTCTCTAAATTTGGCTTCAATGTTTCATATCTTTCATATAGGGGATAAGTACGCTTAAACTTCAAGAAAAAAAGAATTCTTCGCCACCTACTAGGAATATATCTCTTATAGACTTTATAAGCGCGAATTAAGGCTTTAATCCTGTTTTTTGAATCAGCTTCTTCAAATAAACGGGCAAAATCTATTAATCTCAAATCCTTAACATTCCTAAATTTATAGAATTTATTCTTTAATAATTTTAACGCGGTATATTCAAGAGCTTTCTGAGTGATTATAACACCATCAAAATCGAATAGCAAAATAGGTGGATTTAGCATATGTACTACTCAAAATTTAATTTAATTCTTAAATCTAATGGAATATAATTATTTAATTTTAATATTAAGCTTTCCTAAATGTTATATTATTCTGTGTATAAGAAGGTTTTTTAAATAGCATTTCTATATATATTGTTAATAACTCGTTTATTTATTAAAAAAAATATAAAGATTGCTAGAAAAAGTAAGTGATAATTATGTCTGAAAATAAAGTAAAATCTGTGTCTGAAGTTAAACTACGATCTTATCCAAAGGTTATATTCTTTTATCCACTGCTCATTGTAAGTTTTATTTTATGGCTTTTGCAATTCTTTTTTACAGAACCGGTAGCTTGGTTTGGTAATATATGGATGATTGTCTTCTTTGTTAATTTATTTATAACCGCTTTTGATTTTTCGTCTACTAAATTTTTCCTTCTCCTTCTTGCTGTCGTAATTGTTGTGCTAGTAATAATATTTTTAATCCCAGGTGGGATTGTACCTGCTGCAACATTTGATTTTAATTTGAGATTAACTGCAGAGTTTTATTTTGTAGCCATGATCGTGTTGATTTTTATTTTAGGATTGGTCCTTATTAGCGCTCAATTTGATTACTGGAAGATTGAAAGAAATGAAATTTACCACAAAAAAGGTATCTTCACTTCAGCAGAAAGAATTCCAACTAAAAGCTTAAGAATTAAAAAGGACATTCCAGATGTTTTCGAATTCTTCGTCTTAAGAGCCGGTTCTATTACACTTATGCCAGGACACGGTGATGTAATCCCTTTAACTACAGTTTTAAATGTAAATAAGAAAGCAGAACAAATTGATTGGCTGTTAAGTCATATTAGTATGGAACCTGATGAGTTAGATGGTCAGTAAATTATATCAAGTAGATAAATAAACTTTATTTTTTATTTTTTTTAAATTACCCTTTTTTCATTTCATCCTAGCAAATCAAAAGTAATTTCCAATTGATTTTACCATTCGATAAGAATAAGCGATTTGTTGGTTCCCTTGATCGCTTATTCCCATGTGACCCGGAAGTAGGTATTTTACATCCAAATTGCTTACGAATTTTATTGATTCAGTTAAAGTTTTTAATGATCCTCCAGGAAAATCATAACGACCAAAACTTCCCCCCGTAAATACTAAATCTCCGGGAATTAAGATTTTTTTATCAGGTTCATATAATGACATTGATCCTATAGAGTGACCTGGAGTATGAAATATCTGAAAACTAAATTCATTATTGACTTTGATTACGTTACTACTACTTAAATCTTCCACTTTTAAAGGAATAATGTTAACACCAAACATACTAGGTGTTATTCCAAGACTACCCGGGAAAATACTCGATTCATCTCCTTCTTGCAATATTTTAGCGGTTTTGCCGTATGCATAAATATCTGGTGGATTTTCTTTTAATAAATTTATCAGTGGATAAACGCCAAGAACATGATCAACATGTTCATGAGAAATGTAGACTTTTGTTATATTATTAAACTTTAAATTAAAATCTTTCATGCCTTCTATTAAACCGTTTAAAGATATACCGTTTCCCGCATCAAAAAGTGCCAAATCATTAGAATCATTATCTTTAATTATATATTGATTACAATCCAGCATTAAATTTTCACTAAAATAATATAAATTTGTAGTTACTTCTTGGCCTCTTTTCTTTGAACCTTTAATTTCCGGAAAAAACATAATTAAAACCTTAGAGTTTACAAAAATAAAGGCTATTATATTTTAATGTTTTTCTATTCAAAAATATAAAAAATAATTAATTCCAAAAAAAATAATCTATATATTATGAAAGCACAACCACCAGATGATAATAATTTTGAAACATTAAAACATAAAATTGGATTTGGTATTAAATTTTGGTTAGAGTTTCAAAATAATAAACGAAAGAATATTCTAGGCTCGGGGTGGGCAAAATTACTAGATAGTATAAATGTAACTCAAGAACAAGAACCTAAGTCTTTAACAATAGCAGCAAAAGAATGTGGCTATTCCTATAAATATGCTTGGAATATATTAAAAAGGATTGAAAGAAGAACAGGTATGGCCCCCGTATTAACAGGAAAAGGAGGTGCTGGTGGTGGAGGGTATGTAATATTAAATAATTGGGGTAAATATTTGCTAAAAACTTATAAAAATTTGTTATACGAGTTGCAAGAGGTTGAAAAAAAGCTTGAAAAATCCTTTAAAATAACATAATATTTAGATTTAATTAAATTTTAATTCTATTAAATAATATTAATTTTAAGAGCATCAATATTATTACTGATTTTAAATCAATGAGTATTTAATAGGGAGATTATTTGGAAGATAAAGTTCAGAAATTCAATGAAATTAAAGTATCTGATTTTATGATAAAAGAACCTATTTTTATTACTCCTAATGAGAAAGCCAGTACTACTGAACTTCTAATGTTAAGAAAAAATGTAGGCAGCCTTCCTGTTGTTAACAATTCTACAGATAAAAGAGTAATTGGAATTATTACTCAGAGAGATATTAGATTAGCACGATTTGCTATGAATTTAGAATCTCCTAATACAAGAGTTAGAGATTTAATGACACCTGATCCAATTGTTGCTAAAGTAACAGATTCGTTAGTTGAAGTTTTAGAAAAATTAGTAAAAAATAACATCGAACGTTTGCCAGTTATAAATGAGAATCAAAATTTAGTAGGCTATATTACAAAACAATCTATTATCGAAACAATATATAAACATCTTAATTTGTAGTAATACTTCTTGAATCATAATTAATTATAAGATATCACCTTAAAAAAAAACACATACATATTTTTATTACAATCAATACTTTATGTTTATAGATATTATAGTTCATATAAATCAAAATTAAATTGAGATAACATGGCATTACCTCTATCGGGAACACCGATAATTCTTGATATAGGATCAGCTTATACAAAGGTTGGATTTGCTGGAGAACCCAGTCCTAGGTTTGTTTTTCCCACAATAACCGGCACAGAAAAGTATAAAGCCGTAATGGTTGATGTAAGTGCGAGGAACATATATGTGGGAAATGATGCTGCAAAAATGAGGGGTGTTTTAAAGATAAAACGTCCGATAGAGAGGGGAGCAATAATGGATTGGAATGATTATTACGAAATTCTAAATTATTGTTTTTATTCTCTTCTAAGAATACCTGATCTTTCTCAATACCCTGTTTTATATACTGAACCTCCATTTCTACAGAAGGAAACCAAAGAATATATCGCACAAGTTCTATTTGAAACACATCGTGTACAAAAATTAATTATGGTTCCCACACCCATTTTATCTATATTTAGCGTGGGATTAACAACTGGTTTAGTAGTTGAAGGTGGAGATGGCATAACTTGGGTTTGTCCAATAATTAATGGACAAATCATTGATCAGACAGTGCAAAAATTAACCTTAGCAGGTACAGATGTTAACCAGTATCTGAAAAACCTATTAATGCGAGAAGGGATTCATATCGAATCCAGTGCAGTTGATGAAATTGTTAAGGATATAAAAGAACGTAATTGTTACTTTGTTTTAGATCCAAAAAATCCCCCAAAAAAGGATGAAAAGTTTAAGACTGTCATGCCAGATGGCTCTACCCTAAGTGTTCCACATTATATCTTTCATGAAGCACCTGAGGTATTATTTCAACCAAGCCTAATAGGATATCCGATTAATAATATTCCTCAAGCTATTATAACTAGTCTTAAAGGAATTGATAAATATTATTGGAGTGAGTTATTATCTCATCTTGTCTTATCAGGCGGTAATCTATCTTATTCTGGTTTTGAGGAAAGATTAGGCCTTGAATTATCAAGTTTAATTCCCCAGTTGGGAAAGATTCCTAAACCAAAACAGGAAAAATCTACAACTAAAGGAAAGGCTCTATTAAAATCTGTTGAGGGAATGAAGAAAAAGCAAGATACTTGTCCACATTGTGGTACAATTGTAGATTTATCTGATGAT
This sequence comes from Promethearchaeota archaeon, assembly GCA_048939995.1. Taxonomy (GTDB): domain Archaea; phylum Asgardarchaeota; class Lokiarchaeia; order Sigyniarchaeales; family SOKP01; genus SOKP01. The sequence goes on from JBHLOY010000003.1 coordinate 72,463, forward strand.
AAAGAAATATGCCCCTCATGTGGAGGCAGAGTCGTTTTACCAGAACTTACAATTAGTTTAAATAATTCAAATAAAAAAGCACCTCTTATTGCGGGGAAACTCTTTTGTCCTCACTGTGAAAATAGCATTACCGATTTATCCTCAATATTTTGCCCTTATTGTGGAAAAAGTGTTGAAACTCTTGATACTAAAGGAGGTTCAAAAAAAACAATTGATTCACCACCTCCTGCTAAGGAATTTGCTGGTTTCTATGACCCATCTGAAGAGATATTAAGTTTCTTTGTACCTGACAACCTTATGTATGCAATTTTCAACGGTGCAGCGATTCTAGGAACACTCCAGTCTTTTCTGAGATTGTTTATTACTCAAGAGCAATTTCTTTCCAATAAAGATCTTTTATATAAAGATATAAGTGAAATTTTTTAGCTTTCCAATTTTTTAATTTTATCCTAAAATTATAACTTATATCTTATAATATCGTTAATTTTTAATTCCAAGCTATATTAAAAAAATTAAAATCTATTTTAGTCCATATTGAGGTTTTATTAGTTGAGAAGTAAATTACGGAGCTTGGCAGTAATAACTGTGATTTTTTCATTATTCTTAATAATGCTTCCAACGGTTTCAGCAAAAACTAGAGAGAGTTATTTAGTTGATTTTTTATATCAAAATTATGATGAAAACAATAATTTTGGTAATACTTTTGAGGATACCTTCTTTGCCTTAGAGATAATCGATTATTATAATTTATATTCCATTCCTGTATTATTTGGTACTGAAGACAAAATTGATAAAGCTACATTTATTGATCATTTAGAATCTAAAGTAGAAGAAATGTTTGATGATGACGATGTTAACCTCTACGATTTATCTAATATCTTAGCTTCACTAAATATCTTAAACGGAATAGCATCATTAGACTCAAACTATAAACTCAAAATTTATAGATATATTAACCAAACTGTACAAACATACGGTGGATTCTCGATTACAAATTCATCTACAGCAGTGAATCTAATCTCAACATTTATTGTATATAATATCTATACATTGATAGGTGAACCTATAGTTAATCAATCACGCCATATAAACTGGATTCTTTCTTGTAATAATACTGATGGTGGTTATGGAGGTAATCAGACTTTACCCTCAACAATCTTGACAACGTATTATGCAATATATTTAATCAATGAATTTTCTTCTCTTCTCGTTAACGAGACCGCAACTTCAAATTATTTAGTCTCATTCTTTAGTAGTGATTCAAATGATCAAGTTAATTATGGAGGTTATTTTCCCAGTCAAATAGCAGATAACACTTTATTGAGTAGCACTTATTATTGCGTTAATGCGATAAATTTAATTGATGCATCGGAATTAAATCCTAGTTTAACAATAAGTTGGATATTAGCACGTCAAAATATTCAAGATGGTGGATTTATAGATGATCCAACAGCTCAAGGCCAAGGGGATTCCTCAATTGCAGCATCTTATAATGCGTTTAAAGTATTACAAGTGTTAAATGCATTAAATTATCTCAACCAAGATGTCTTCATGGTCGAGTTTAACTATATTGTTTTAATTGTATTATTATCAGTAATAGGAATAATAGTTATAATTATTGTATTTGTTTGGAAAAAAAGAAAAATTTAATCCTTCCATTATTTTTAATAATCATCTAATAATACTTAATTAAATCTTTAGTTTACACTCTTTATATAAAATATATAATTTTTTTTTTATTTTTATTTGAATTACTTAAATTGATTAACTATGGAAAAAATTCTTGACGGTAAAAAGTTAGCAGAAAAACTCAATTCTGATTTGAAATCAAAAATATTAAATATATATACTGAAACAGGAATTAAGCCAAAATTGGCAGCTATTTTAGTAGGTGAAGATCCAGCTTCTGAAATCTATGTAAATATGAAGCGAAGAAAATGCGAACAAGTTGGTATCGAATCAATATTAATAAAGCTAGATAGACAAATTTCAAAAGAAAGAATATTTAGCGAAATAGATAAATTGAATAATGATGAAACTATCCATGGGATTCTTTTACAAATACCTTTACCTGAAAAGTTCAAAGAGATTAAATCAAAAATCTTAGAAAGGATTTCTCCCCTTAAAGATGTGGATGGTTTTAATCCTATTAATAAGGGGATGCTTTTTGATTATGAAGAAGAATTAGCACCATGTACCCCAAAAGGTATTATTGCTTTACTTGAATATTATAATATCACAATACAAGGTAAAGATATAGTAATCGTAAATCGTTCTAATCTTGTTGGAAAACCTCTTATTTTTATGCTTCTTAAACGGAATGCAACTGTTACGATATGTCATACTTCTACTAAAAGCATTGAAAACCATATGCAAAGAGCAGATATATTAGTAGTAGCTGTAGGAAAACCTAAATTTATCACAAAGGATAAGGTAAAAGAAGGTGTTATTATTATCGACGTGGGACAGAATAGAGTTCAAGGGAAGTTGTATGGTGATGTTGATTTTGAAGATGTATATGAAAAATGTGGTGCAATAACACCAACGCCAGGAGGAATTGGACCTTTAACTGTTGCTTTCTTACTTCAAAATACTTTTATTGCTTATAAAAAACAATTAAAAATTTAAAAAAGTAACACTTTAAAAGAAATAAATAGATTTATTATTAATATAAGACATATAGAGGATTATCAGTAAAAATTAAATAGCTCTTAAAAAGATGGCAGTTCTCGAGTGCGGAATAAATTTAGGAATGAGAAATTTGATCGAGATTCGCTATTATTCTTCCTCAGATAATTTACTAGATCCAAATTTGAGAGCAGGATTTCTTTCCGCCCTTGAGTCTTTTACTAGTGAAGTTTTTGGAGATGATATTAATGTTGTCTCATTAGCTTCATTCAAACTTGTATGTTATTGCGATTTAATTGCTTTACCTAATGATACATTAAACAAGCAACCATTATTATCGTATGCAATTATCGAAAAAGAAACAGATACAGAACTTATAAAGAAATTCTTAAAGAAAATAAATTCCCATTTCCTGAATAGATATTCTCTTAATGACATTTTTTCAAAGAAAGAAAACTATTTCGCAAAATTTATAGATCGAATTAATGAAATTCTTGGAGATCTAAGATTAAAAACGGAAGATCGATTTAGATCGATTTTTTAAAAAAATTGGCTACTTATCATTGAAATAACCGAAAATTTTCAGGTGTTATAGGTTTATGAGTTCAAATATAGGTCCAGAAGCACAGGCAGCTTATCAAAAATATCTAGATGCTACCTCTTTAGAGGAAAAAATCAAAAAATTGGAGGAATTTATTTCTTTAGTACCAAAACATAAAGCCACTGAAAAGATCGTAGCGTTGAATCGATCCCGCCTTGCAAAGTTAAAAAGAGAGCAAGAAGAACAAAGAATTAGACAAAAAACGACAGCTAAAGTAATAAGCCCATTTTCCATTAAAAAAGAGACGATTCAAATAATCTTGATAAGTGACTATTATACTCCTGGTGCGGGTAAAACTTCACTATTGAATTTTTTAACGGGAGCAGCAGAAGAGAAAATAGGGAAATTTACTGCATTACCCGAAATTGGTATCTATGAATATGATAAAATACGATATCAAATAGTCGATATGCCTTCGATAATGGAAGGTGCTTCTAATGGAATTGGCAATGGTAAAGAAATACTTTCTCAATTAAGATCATGTGATTTAATATGTTTTTGTATTGACTTATCTCGCGAATATGATTCTCAGATAAAATTATTATTAAGTGAGTTAAATAATGCAAATATTCGTTTAAATTTACCTCCACCACCAGTTACAATAGAAAAAACAGGTTCAAATAAAATACAAATATTCTTTCTTACTCCAGATGCAAAAGAATCTGATGAATTTCTCGAATTAACCGAAAGGATAAAGGAAATTGTCGCTGCTAGTGGTATTAGAAATGCTATAGTAAAAGTTTCTGGTGAGATAACGCTAGATCAAGTAGTCGATGCATTAAATCCGTCTGTTTCATATAAGAAAGCTATAATTATCGGGACAAAGGGTGATTTACCTGGCACAAAAGAACAATTTGAAAAATTGAAGAAATCATATTTAGATAAATTTCCAGCAATAATTGGATCTAGCATACCTAAAAAAGAATTCCCAGATAATTTTGGAGAAATTATATTAAATATTCTTGGTAAAATCAAAATTTATACGATGAATAAAGGAGAAGTTGCTGAAAAGCCATTAGTGGTAGATTCAGAGCCAAATATGCCTAAAATTAGAGATATTGCATTAAGAATACATAAACGCTTCTATGATAAATTTGATCATGCTGTTGTAATTAGAGAATCAGAACGTCAAAAAAGAAAGAAAGTTGGGTTAGATTATGAACTAAAAAATAATGATATTGTAGAGTTATTTACTAAGTAGGAGAAGGATTCCGTATTTTTTCTATAATATTAGGTATTTCTTTTATTTGATCCTCATATAATAAATCAAGTTTAGGAATTCCATTTAAAATATTCAAGATACTCTCAAATGAATAGATTAAATTTTCTAAATAATCTACTATATCACCTTTAAATATTAAAATTTTATACTCCTCTTCAAAAATTCTGCTGATCTCTTCAACTGAGAGATTATCATCAATTCTAAAGGATAATAACATTCGCTCTAAATTTTTTCTCCCGCAATCACAATAAGGATTATCCTTACAGCCACAATTAAAGATTTCATTTACCCATTTTGTAATAAAGTCAATGAATTCATTTGAGAATTTTTTTCTTTTTTTTACATAATCTGCATCCATTAATGATAAGACACTTGAACTGAAGAAATTATTACTAAAATATCTCATATTAATATTTTTTGATAAATCTGATACAACTTTTTTTGATAAGTAGACATTCTTTAATGGTTTTAATTCGAGCACGATATTTATGATGCTCTCAGCCTTTAGTTTTAAAACATCAATAATTTCTAAACTCTTTTCAACCGTTAAAAATGATTTGGAAATTGCCTGTCCTAATTGAGTAGTAGAATAAATTGAATTATAATCTAATATAATTAATTTCAATTTCATTAACTTTTTTAGTAGTAATTCAACTTCATAATCTGAATTAATTAAGTATTTATTAAATTCATAGATACTATTTTTTGGAGTTCCCTCGTTAAACATTGAAATAAACCCAAGTAATTCTGTCATTGATTTATCTTCATTTGGCTCTAATTCAAAGTCTTTTATCTTCCCATTTAATAGTTTGATAGCTATATTCTCTTCAGTAATTTTCATTTTAGGAACATAAATCTTTTCAGGTTCTACAAGAAGATATGCATAACCGATATCATGTTTCCCTAATCTTCCTGCTCGGCCTAACATCTGTTCAAATTCTGCCACCGTCAAAACTTTAATTCCCATTGCTAAAGATTCAAATATTACTTGCTTTGCAGGGAAATCTACTCCTGCAGCTAGTGCAGCAGTAGCTACAACAGCTGAAATTTTCTGATCTTGGAAATCCATTTCAATTAACTTTCTTTCTTCACTAGTTAATCCTGAATGGTAAGCTCTTGTTTTGATCCCCTTTTTATCTAGGAATGTGGCTAGCGACTCACACTTTTTCCGAGAATTAGTAAAAACTATAGATTGCCCTCTAAATCCATAACTAGATCTCTCGGAAAATGCAGATTGAACCAGTTTTATTATGAATTTATGCTTTAGGGTTTCATTTAAGCACAAAATTAAGTGGCGTTCAATAGGGACAGGTCTATTATTATATTTAATTAATGTTCCATTTAGCTTTTTGGCTAAAAGTTCTGGAGCTCCAATTGTAGCGCTTAAATATAAAAATTGCACATCCTTACAAATCACTTTCAACCTTGCTATTAATCCATCTAATAGATATCCTCTATCCAAATCGGTTAATACTTGAATCTCATCAATTATTATTGTACCTATATCCCCCAATAAACCTTTATTTCCACTCCTTAACAAAAAATCTATAGCTTCATAAGTTGCAATAATAATATCGGCATCAACTAATTCCTCTAAATTAAGAGTCTCTGTTTTATCTAATAATGATTCTCCAATTTTTTTTATTACCTTCAAACTTAAGGCTTTATATTTTATCTCGAATTCTTCTGTTCTTACATTTGCTAAAGCTACAATTGGAACTAAATATAACATTTTAAGCTTTTTTGTTAATACTTTTGAAATTCCAGCAATTTCACCAATTAAAGTCTTGCCAGAAGATGTAGGTGCCATAACTATTTGATTTTTATTATCACTTAACAGCCCTTGTTCAATTGAGATAGCTTGAATTGGCAGTAATCTGTAAATTCCCTGTGCTTTTAATATTTCAATTAACTTCATTGGTATAGAGACATTATCAAAATGATAATTTAAGTATTTTTTATTCAGAGAAGGACTTTTTTCAATATCGTACAAAGTAGTCTCTTTATTTTTGACTGGATTAAAATCTAGTTTAAAAGAATTTAGGACTTTATCAATGTTTTTAAATTTTAAAATCATATGATTAAAAAAATTTTTTAGCTTTGGATTAACTTTCTCGGTTGAAATTAACCCAATAAGTCTTGCTTGACCTAAAACAAGTTCTAAAGCACAATCAGAGCATACAATTTGATTTTGGCTTGATTTAATTTGCTGATTTTTATTTAGGATATTAAATTCTTTCCTATCTAAACAAGTTCTACAAAATGTTAAATTAATTATTTTATCATTATTAACTTGGAAACTATTTAACATTTTTCGAATTTCTCGATAATATTTTGGATCAGTTTGACTTGAGAACGCTACAAATTGATTTTTCTCAGATTTTAGAAACTTTTTGAAAACTTTTGGATCAATAGGTTCTTTATCGCCGCCCTTTTGTATCTTCAAGAAAGATAGTGGACGAAACTTGTTTTTAAAATCTAAACCAAAAAGTAGTATACCTCTAAAAAAAGGCTTTCTAACATAAGTGATTGAGTGAGTCTTCTTGTTGAAAGATTTTAAATAAAAAAAGTTAATATTAAAACAGTTCTCTTTCTTACTTTCCAGATTTTTATCTAACACAATAAAGAACTTTCTATTGATAACACTCAATAAAGTCTCACTTATAATTTAATTTCAATAAGAAAAAATGAAAATAATTAAATCAATTTTTCTGATAAATTTGTGTTAAAAAGTAAATTAAGGATTAGAAGCCAAATATTTGCTTAATTTTATCATAAACTTCTTTAATTTGTCTTAGTTTAGTTTCATCTCCTTGATTCAAAAAGTGCTCAATCCACTGAGCAAGACCATTAGATTCAATCCATTGTTTAAAATATTCAACAGCTTGGCGATCTTCAGAGGACATTTTTTTTTACTTTTTTTAATTCTATATAAAATTATAAATTATTCTATTTTATATTTTTATAATTTTATTTTAGTTAATTAAAATTAATGTAAAACATAAAAAAGCAAAGTTGAAAATCTAATGCCAGATGTAAAGATCAAAACTCCTAATTTGGATGATATATTTGAGAAATGGAAACAAAGTGCTGTAAGGAAAGATCGAAAAAGAATGGAAAAACAATTTGGTACAAAAGGTGCTGTGTTTTCTTTAGATGCCATATCTGCTGCCGAATATGTTAAAGATACAATGAAGGAGGCTGCAATTTATTTTGCAGTTAAAATGACTCTTGGAGCTGCGCCAAAAGGAAAAGAAGAACATATCCTATTAGCTCCTAAATTACCCAGAGAATATTTTTATTCATTTAAGGGATCAGAAAAGGTTAATAAGGATAATTGGAAGGGAGATGAATTGGTACCTATGTATGAATCGATTCAACCGATATCATGTAAAAATTGCGGAGGAAAGGGATATATTGATGGCAAATGTAAAAATTGTAATGGTAGTGGTAAAATCGAAGAAAATATTGTTGTTTTTATCGGGGAAGAGCAAAAGAAAGAAAAGAAACCCTTCTCCTATTCATGTGTTGCGTGTTATGGTACGGGAAATCGAAGGGAGCCTTGTAAAGAGTGTGGTGGGCATAAAAGTTTATATAAGTATGAGATTCTCCCTGTTCCTTTTAAAACAGTAGTTACTGGGATTCCAATACTTCATAGTAGTGCCCAAACTAAATATGAAAAAGAAATGGGAGAGGATCTTCATAAAATGCTTGAAGATGTAGAAGGAATTAAGTTCAGTGAATTCAAAGAACTAGAGTCGAAATCAGAAGCTTCATTGGGGTATTGGAATAAAAATATAAAAAAAACAATTAACTCAGCAGGCAATGATTATAAAACTTATCAAAAAGATAAAGATACACAAATTACTACCCAGATTTATCTTTTTCCTCTTATCCAAATGTTCTGCGAGACTAAAAAAGGAAAAAAGTTCGAGATCTATAGTTTAGGCTCAGCAAATAAATTTATGATTTACTCAAACTTCTAATTCTTAATTCTTTTATATTTTTATGATAAATACTACTCAATTATATCATAACGATATATTAATTTGATAAAAATTTTTAATAACCAAAATAGTTTTTTTGGTGTTCTTGAAACCCAGTAATTAAAGGTTGCGACAAAATCGTTTTCCTTTGAGTGCAGACCCTCTTGAAAACTGGGATAATTCAATCCCCCCGTTATTTTTGGGGGTTTACCTAAACTTTTGACATTTCGCCAGCTATCTTCCAGATTCCGTCTCCCTAACCATGATTTATCACTTTTTAATATAATTAAATCTCCGGATACAGTTTTGATCTCACCATAAATGTTAATTAATCCAAGACCCCCAATATAGTCTGTATTTTCTACCATGATAATGTTTTCTCCTCTTTGTAAGAAGCTTTTTATATCAAAGATTTGAATATTATTTTCTAAGGTAACGAAGTTAAGAGAATGCCTTGTAATTGCATAACCAAGAAATTGATTATTTATATATATATTAGCAAATGTTCCTACAATTACTTGAATGTAAGCCTCACTTACAATATCTTCAACTTCTATAACTCTTTTATAACATGTTTTATGCACATTATGTATTTGTTTAGAATCATAATATATCGACTCACTTGGAATATTTGGGTTTATCCAAGTATCGTTATTCTTTATTTCAAAAACCTTATCTCTGTAAAATCTCAATAGCCAAAGATAACGTTGTTTTATAGCATGAAATCCATCTTCTTTGGCACATTCAAGCCAAAGGGTTTGATATTCTTCTAAAATTTTATTTAGATTCGTTATTAAGTCATTTATCTCTTCAATTCTTTCATTTTTTAATTTTAATTTGACTTTAATCGGGGAAAAGTCAATAAATTTTTTGGAATTCAGTCTTTTCTGACAATAGAATCTTAGATGTTTTGCTATAAAGGCAAGATTTCTTATATTTATTTTATTTTTAATAACTTTTTGTTCTAAATTTCTACAAGTGTCGATAATTGTATCTAAATTCTTAATAAGATTGTCATATTTCGTGGTTTTAATATTACGTTTATACATTGAACTTTTTTTATTGTAGGGATGGCTAAAGAAGTGATTATAATAAGAAGATGCACGAGTGTGGAGTTTATTACTATCTTGAATTGTTCTTAAAGAGCCAAAAACCATTTCTAACTCAGGATCAATCAGACCAAAAAAATGTAGGAATAAACCTCTCCAAAATTTAAGTTTATCAACATTTTTCTCGGGATTCCAGCCAACTTCTGCAGAAAAAATAAATCCATATATTCTATTTTCCCGTATTTCTTTATTCTTATAATCACCCCAACTTGAAGTAACTTCTCCTATAATTTTTCTATTATATCCGTAATTGATTAAATTAATAACATTTTTTTCTGATTTTGTAAATGAGGGTAATAATCTGTTATAATCCATAATAGAGGGGCTTACAATAATGGGATAACCATAGTTCTTAACATGATCTAAGGTAGGGTGCTTTTCTTTTGTATTATATTTCCAATACATAATAATCATGTCCTTCGGTAGCTCTTGTAGCACTTTTTTATGTCTATAAAGAATATCATGATAGATTATGATCTTTTTATATCCATGTTTCTTAGCAATCTCATAGATCTTCTTATAATGTTTAAGATAAGCATCTTCAATTCCTATTTCTTTGATATAGTTATGTGAAGCAGATTTGCCAATATCTGTACTTTCATCAGCTCCTATATGAAAGTACTCAGATTTAAAAACTTCACGTATTTCTTTAATCATAACATCTAATAATTGATAGATCCCTTTATTAGAGATATTTAAGCTATTAGAGCCGGGAAATTCTGCATAATCCCAGTAATCTTTACGATTCAAAATATTGTCCCAATGTCCAGAAGTCTGAAAAATGGGAATGAGCTCAATAAAATGTTTTCTCGCGAATTCAAATAAATCCGCTATCTCTTCCTTAACATAAGCTCCTCTTCCCTCTGAAATGTCTGAATAGCTTTTAAATTTAAACATATCTTGTATATAAGCCAAATAATAATGGTTGATTTTAAAATGACTTAACTCTTCTATGAATTTTTTTAAATTTTCAATTGTCGCTGCTTGACCCCTTGAAATATCATCAGACACTCCTCTTATTTCTAATAATGGAAAATCAATTATCAATATATCATTTAGTGACCATTTGTCAGGTGTAGAATTAATTAATTGGAGCAAAGTTTGAATTCCATAATAAATTCCATTTGGAGTATCTGCTTCAATAATTACTTTATTTTCCTTGGATAATAAGATATAACCCTGCTTTATTTTAAGCTCATTATTCATAATGCTATCAATATTGGAACTAGGAAAAGCTTCGATACATTCCTTAATAATTTCTCCTTTGTTGACTAAAACTTCTATGCTTCTATATTTCTTAATTTGGATATCAATATTATTCTTAAAAATTCTTATTTTATTTTCGAATTGCTCTACAATAAAATCAAATTCATCCGATAGATCAGTTGAGATGGTCATATGATTTGTAAAATTGAATAAATAATCACTTTTTATCTTGAAGTATTGAGCATTAGGAACAAGATATAATTCATTAGAAATTTTACTTTTTTTGATCAAATTTTCTAAGCAGAAAAACATATTGCTAAATCATTTAATAAACTAAAAAAATTTATTTAATACCGTTATCGTATCATAAGATTTATAAAGAAATGAAAAATATCTAGGTTTGAACTTATATAAGTTTAAACTTATATAAAAATTGAATATAAAATTTGAAAGTGATGATAAGTGAATAGCCAAGTTGTAGCACCAGAAAAGAAATTTGAAGCAAAATATAAAACATTTAGAGGTTATGTTTTGTATACTAATTCATTGAGCGTTGCCATAGCAGCAATATTTTCTGCTTTTACTTGTGGCTTAACACTCCTATTTCCACTCCTTTTTCCACAAGGATTTATTAATATAGGTGATCTAGCGGTAATGATAACTGCAGTGCTTTTTGGTCCAATTATTGGATTTACAGCAGGAGGTATTGGTCCTATGCTAGCAGATTTCATATTAGGATATCCCCAAACTGCTCTCTTCACATTAATAATAAAAGCTTGCGAAGGTTTTGTAGTAGGATTTATTTCTAACCCAAGAAAACATTACAAAAAAATTAATTATCAAGACATAGTTGGATTAATAATTGGAGGCTTGATAATGGTTTTTGGATACTTTTTTGTTGAATTATATATTTTTAGAGATCCTGGATGGGCATTTGGAGAATTACCTCTAAATTTTGGAGTTCAATTTGGTGTAGGAGTTATCGGGACAATAATTTTTATAATATCTTCTCGTAAGAACATTATAATTAACTTCCCTCATGTATTTGAAAAAATTTTTATTTTAGAATCTTTAGAAACCATATCAAAATAAATTAATTAGAGTCTCTAGAGCTTCTAATACTTTTTTTCCATTATCGTTTATCCTATAATATACATTCTTTCCACTTTTTTCTCTATAGATTAACTGTTTTTCCTCTAATTCTTTCAGATGTTGATAAACTGCCGCTACACTGATAGATCCCAACATATCCTTTATTTTTGTACCATAGATTCCTTTATTACCAGCCAACGAAATTTGAGTTAAAATTTTTAGTTTAGTACTCAATAAACTGCCCATTCCTGCGGTTTTAGTTCTAGATGAGAGTGCATCTAATACATAAGGAGCCTTTAATCCACTTCCTGTTATAATACAAACTATCTTTTCATTAGCATCAAACAATCCCTGTTGATTTAAGGTCTGCAAGGCAGCTAAAGTTAAAGCTGATGAGGGTTCAGCAAAAATTCCCTCGTTTCTAATCAATTCATCAATTGAATTTAAGATTAAATTCTCAGGAATAGCTATTGAAGAGCCCTTACTTTCTTTTATACATCTAATTGCTAAGTCTTTAAAAATAGGTTTTTTCACAAGAATGCCTAATGCAAGTGATTTTAAGGTATCTCCTCCTCCGCTTTCTTCGGTACTTCGCTTAAAAAAACCGTCTACTATCGGAGATGATATTTGAGATTGCACTCCTATCAACTTGGGGACTTCTTGGATAATATTTGATTCTCTAAGCTCATTATAGCTTTTCCACAAACTAACTAATAACTCACCACTTCCCATTGGGATTATCATCCAATCTGGAACTCCTAATTTTTGATAAATCTCAAATCCAATAGTTTTTTGAGCTTCAATGGTGAGAGGATTATATTCACTTGTACATTGGTAATGTTCATTGTATTTTTTATCTAAAGCCAATTCAAGTGCATCATCAATGAGATCACCATTAATGATTATTTCGGAATTATATGCAATCATTTGGGCTTTTTTCCCTATATCAATTTCACTTGGTATAATGTTTACACATTTCATGCCCTCTAAGGAAGCATATGCTGCAATCGAAGCACCTTGATTTCCATTCGAAGCGCACACTACCTTATTATATTCCCAACTTCTTGCGTGGGATATTAACAATGCAGCAGATCTATCTTTAAATGAGTTTGTGGGATTTTGAGTTTCATCCTTGAAATATAAATTTTTAAGTCCTAAAATTTCTCCTATTCGTTCTGATTCTTTACACGGGGTTCCCCCTTCTCTTTTATCTAAAGTTACAATAAATTCTTTTTCAATCTGTGGAAAAGAGAAATAGAAGTCCCAAAACGTACTGAAAGGCTTATTAAAATTATATTTATAATTTTGAATTTTTGGCATAAACCATAATAAGCTTCCACATTGAGGACATTTATGATTAATTGAATTAAGTTCATATTTTTCTTCACAATCACTGCAAGTTAAAATTATATGCTTCTTAATTGTAAACTACCCTCTATTTTCCAATAAATCAAAAAACTATATTTATTACCTTTTTAAAATCTCATTAGTTGCATATGCAGCAATTATTTTACCAAAAAATAAATGATGACTTGCCATACTACCTGATTTGCATGAATGTACTATTCTGCATTCATAATTTAATATACAATCTTTAATTGTCGGAACTTTGGTTTTACTTCCTTCAATTATTTCTAATCCTGCTTTTTTGAACTTATCAACATTCCTACCAGAATAGGAACCCGTGATATTAATCGCATTTTCAATTTTATCGGATGGGATATTCACAGTAAATTCATTTAATCCCTCGGTTAATAACTTAAAAGTATATCGTGATGGAGATACAGCTACAGTTATAACTGGAATTCCCCATAACTCTCCAATAGTCTTCCATAATAACGCCATGACATTAGGAATTCCTTCTTTATCCATGGCTACAAGAAGAGCAGCCTTTGACATGAATTCATTTATATATTCATATGGTGTAACTTCAATCCGATTTGATATCATTATGATCACTATAGTTCATTAAGGCTCAAAAGTTTCATCATGTATTAATTTATCGATCGCATCCAAACAAGCTTCTTCCCAATCATCCTCTGGGTTTACATTTTTGCAACAATCAGGACACCAGTCATCTGGATAGCCTGAATCCCAATCACCCTCTTCTAAATCTCCATTTAACATACTTCCACAATAAAAGCAAACCCCTTCATCATACCTGTCTAAAATTTCCGAAATTAGTTTTATCTTCTTCTTAGAATTCATCTTAATTTTATCATTAATTATTTTATTAGATTAATAAAAAGGAGGAATTATAAATTAGTTAATCAATTTATTCGTTTCCTTTAATAATTTCTCAGTTTTTTTCACAATGTTTTCCATTATACTTTTTACATTATCTATGGAATGAATTAGTCCTATACTTTGACCTAAAAGAACTGCTCCTTCTTTAATATCGCCATCATAAACCATTTCATAATGTTTTTGATCTTCTAAAGCTTTCTCTGGGGTTAATTCAGCTTCTAGAGCTAATTTTTCCTCTTTATTAGATACTGGTTTATGTGAGAGAGCATATTCATTTCGCCACAATCTAATTGGACCAAGAACACCAAGACAATATTCTGTATCGCTTGCTTTTGCGGGAGGAATAACACTTTTATAATTATTATGAAATTCCGACTCTTTTGATGCAATAAAGCGTGATCCCATTGCTATCGCTCCAGCACCCATCGCTAAAGCTCCAGCTAGTCCCTCACCTGTAGCAAAACCCCCACATGCTATAAGTGGTGTTTCTGGATATTTCTCACTAATTTGTTGTAGTAATACTAATGTACTTACCCTTTCATAAGATTGGTGTCCGCCTCCTTCCCAACCAGTAGCAACAATTCCATCCACCTCTGCTGAGATGCATTTATCTGCAAGCCATAATGCAGGAGCTACATGAAAATGTTTTATTTGAGAACCGCTATCTTTTAGTTTTTGAAATGCATTATTATGGATCATTTTTGGAGTTCCAGCACTAGTCACTACATATACACATTGTTCTCTTAACTTTTGATTGTCTCTAATAAACCTTGGAATTACTCGACATAATGTCGCTGCATCAAGTTGTAGTCTAGCGGTTCTAATATTAAATCCAAAAGGTTTATCTGTATGCTCAATTACATACTCCATATTTTGCTTCATTTCCTGGACACTACTTTTCCCAAAGAGATTTGTGTGACTTAAAACGCCTAACCCTCCTGCTTCTGAAACTGCGACTGTTAGTTCAGTTGTATAAAAAGGACCCATAGGCGCAGCAACAATTGGATACTTAATTCCAAACATTTTAGTTATGTCTGTTTCTATTACCACTTTTCTTACCTAATTTTCCTGTTTAATATTTATTAAATTATTAAATGTATTAGAATTTAAATTTTTAATAGATTAGGTAATGTAAATAGAAATTTTACTTATTAAAAGAAATTTAGTATACTATTAATATATAAAATAATTGATTGCATAAGTATATATTATTAATAATTAGACCAATTTCGCTCTTGATATTCTTCTATTCGTACCAGTCCCACCTTTTCCTATCCTGGGGGGTGTAATTACTCATATTCTCTTTATTCTACTATTCGGAGTTATAACACTATGCATCAGACAATTAATTATGGTATTATCAAAATTTTTTAAAAATAATATATCGCTTTATGCTTTGGTTATGTTCCCATTCATTATCTTCTTTATAATGTTTTTTTTTAGAATCATCTAACATCAAATTTAATACAATCTCAACTTAATTCTTAATAACTTTCTAATATTTAATTTTAATGAGCTCTCATGTACCCAGATATAATATGTTTAGGAGAATTATTAGTTGAAATTATGCGGCAACAAGTTGATATTCCTCACAGTGAAATAGGGAAGATCTATAATGGACCATACCCAAGTGGAGCTCCGGCGATTTTTATTGACTCTGTTGCTCGAATGTCGAAACCGTTCAACCTTTCAACTGGAATTTTTGGGGTCGTAGGAAATGATGAGTTCGGGGAGTGTATTATTAACAAAATTAAAACTGATGGAGTGGATATTTCAAAGGTAAGAATTTTAGATAATTATACGACGGGAATTGCATTTAATCAATATAACTCTGATGGTTCACGAAAATTTATTTTTGCATCTGGAGCAGCAGGTAAAATCTATCCGGAAGCGATTAATGAAAAGTACTTCTCAAATGTAAAAGCTCTGCATATTACTGGTAGTGCTCTCTCTATTAGTAAAAGTTCACAAGAATCGTGTTATAAAGCGATTGAAATTGCCAAAAGAAAGAATCCTAATGTTACAATTTCATTTGATCCTAATTTGCGTTCCGAAATGCTAGATTTAGAAAAGATTTTAGAATTGAGCAAACTTGTATTGAAAAATACATTTATTTTGTTACCGAGTGGAGAAGAGGCAGAAATGTTAGCAGGAGTTGATGATGCTGTTAATGCATGCATTAGTTTATTGGATCATGGTCCTAAAGTTATAGTATTAAAACTAGGAAAAAAAGGATGTATTATATTCACTGACAAGAATAAGAAGGGAATAGAAGTGCCTGGTTTTGAGGTAAAAGAGATTGATCCCACTGGGGCTGGTGATTCGTTCGGGGGAGCTTTCATTGTGGGATATCTTGCTGGGTGGAGTTTTGCTAAAATAGGAAGATTTGCTAACGCTGTTGGTGCTCTTAAAGTTCAGCATTTTGGTCCTATGCCAGACACTACATATGAAGATGTTGAGATGTTTATGAAGCGTTAGATCGTTTTAAATGTAAAGAAAGAACTCTAGCATTTACAATTTGATTATCTCTTACAGAGTAAATTCTAAAACCAGGTGGTTTATATTTATACAAAGCAGATATTGGACCAATTGCTTGAACTTGAAATACAAATGGTTTATTAACATCGAACCATATATTTAAATCGGACTGATCTTTAAAAGTTTCAAACTTCTTACGATAGGTTGATGTATACACTTCACAAGGAACTTCAATATATATTGGCAAAAACCAAAAACCAAAATTTATAAGTTCAGTTTCTTGAGCTTCTTTTAACCTGTATTCTTTCAGAGTATGGGAGTGTCCACATAAAATTAGATCCACTTTTCTTCTAACTACTTTATCAGAACCAGTAACTATTCTCAATAATGTTGCCCAGTTATACATTATTGTTTCATATTTCAAATTTAAAACAGTATCCAACCTTCCGGTATTATTTATTTTTTTCAAATTATTTTCATGGAAATCGGACCATTCTAGTTTTCTTTTTTTAATTCCAAACTTTTTCTTATATTTCCTCTTTTTAAAAGAACTTAAATTAGGAGATATAGGAGGAGTATGCATTACAATAATAATTTTTTGATCATGAGATAATTTTATGTATGCTCTAAGTAAATCTACTTGTTCATCCTTTATTCCTTTAGTACTGGGACCCCCTTTTAATAAATCGTGAAGATCAGCAATCGAATCTTGTCCTGTATCAAGGAAAATGAAATTGTAATTGTCTCCAATTTTTAAATTATAGTTAAGATTTGGATTAAAATATCTGAAATAATCTTTTATGTATTTATCTCGAGATTTAAGAGCTGTAAAGTAATTAAAAAATTTTGTATCATAATAACCTTTAATATCAGAATTTGTTAGGCCAAAAATTTTATGAATCTGACCGAATCTTAAACCATAATGCTCCTTTCGATAATCATGATTTCCTACTAATGTAAAAATAGGTACTAAAATCTCTTTTTTATTCACAAATTCCAGATCTATCCCCAAATAAGGTGGTTTATCTAAACCACGATTTAAACCTAGTAATATATCGAATAAAACATGAAAGTTGTTAGCATATTGATAATTTCCCTTTGCAATTTTTAAATAATCTATTAAATCTCCTGTCATCAAAATAAAATCTAACTGATTTCTTCTTGCTCGTTCATTTACGAAATTTATAAACAATCTTAAATTGTAATTAAAGTTATATTTAGCATATCTTAAATCCTCATATTTATCTTTGTGAAAGTCATCTCTGTATTCAAATTCTCTATTTAAGACAAAATCATCTATCTTTTTAAGCCTTCTTTTATTCTTTTCATAATATTTCATTTGAGCTCTTACTTTTTCTTTAATAAAGTGTAAAATGAAATCATTTCTCCTTGCTATATGAAAATCTGACGCGTGAATGAACTCAAAATTATCCCAGTCCTTATCATAAATTGCGAGACTATGGAAATTTATCTTATTATCACTCCGATTAGGAATATCATGCACTAAATCGAATAATAAATATTCTCTGTCATATTCATTTAATAAATTTTGAATTTTTTTGATAATAGGGATTTCAATTTTAAATTTAATTTGATATAATTCTTTTCTTATTCCATATAGATCATCTAAGTGCAATGCTGAATTAAAAATATCCCATATAATACAACTCTGGAACTCGAGAACAGCCTGTTCTCTAAAATCAAGTTTTTCTACTTTTGAAATTTCAATTGGAGTGATAGGATATAAATCACCCCTTCTTTGCTGAAATTCTCCTTCATCTTTTAAAATGGGTTGAACAAATATGTTTAAATGAAAATATTCTAATATTCTTTTAACTGAATGGGAACTTTTGCTAACAATTAAAGCTTCAAAGGTAATTTGTTTATTATATTCTTTGAATTCATCTCTAAAATCCTTTAAGTTAAGGAGTATTGGTTGCCCTAAGTTTGGTTTTATAATTAGTGGAAAGCTTCCCTCGGTTGGATCTAACATTTCTGAAGTAGCTCAAATTTAAATTGTCATACTTTATAATAATTATTTGATTTTTGTTAATAATTAAGTTTTTCAATATTTTTAGATAATCAAGAAATTTCTCTTATCAATTTCATATATAAACTTATCTATCTAGTTCTTTATTTTCTAACTAAAAAATTAAATATGGTTAAATTTTAAATAGATAAAAATTGTATATCTTATAAGCATCTCAAAATGGATGTATAAAATGAAATATTATTTAATCAAAAATCTATTTGATGAAATAGAAATTAATTTTTCATATTTAAATAAGTATTAAATTTTAAATTACGAATCCTACTTTTATTTTATATCAAGTATAAAAGCTAATAATCAAAATTTTGCACAATGACGGATGAACTGAGAGAAGAGGATAGGGAAAGTAAGTCAGATAGTAAGTCAGATAGTAAGTCTGAGAAAGATGATGATCGCGTAGATAAAGAGTTTCTAAGCAAAGCAAAAGAATCAAGAGATTTAATAGATAAAAAGTTAAGAAGCTTTGAAAATAGTATTGAAGATATTTCTGATACAATTAAAAATGGTGAAACTGAAGAGGAACAGAAGGAAAAAGAAGAAATTCCAAGTGAGGAATTAAGTGAAGAAATTGAGAAAGAAATATTAAAACTTGAAAATTTAAAAAAGAAGGTTGATGATAAAGAGGAATATCTAGCTGCTCTCGAAGAAACTATAAAAGATTTAACAGAACGATACAATAGAAAAAATGAAGAAATGCAGAATCTCGAAGAAAGACTGAAAATTACTCAAGAAAGTAAAGAAACTCTTGAAGAAGAATATAAAGAACTGATAAAGAATAATGAACAGTTAGTTAAAACCTATGAAACGCGTCAAGTTGATTTAATAGTACTAACCGATAGTGTGAAGGAAAAAGTTACAACTCAAGATGAATTGAGAACCAAAATTGCTAAATTTAACCAAGAGATTCAAGAAAAAGAAGAAAATATTGAAAAGTTAAAAGAAGAATCAGAGGCTTTGGAAAAGAAAATTAAAAGCTTAACAGCAGAAAATGAGACTCTAAAGGTTTCAATTGGAAAGAATAGATTTGAACTAGATCATACTAATAAAGAAATTGAAGCAAAAGAAGA
This sequence comes from Promethearchaeota archaeon, assembly GCA_048939995.1. Classification (GTDB taxonomy): domain Archaea; phylum Asgardarchaeota; class Lokiarchaeia; order Sigyniarchaeales; family SOKP01; genus SOKP01. The sequence goes on from JBHLOY010000003.1 coordinate 92,149, forward strand.
GGAAAAGAAACTGTTATCAGAACAACTAGAGAAAAAAGAACAAAGAATAAAAACAATTGAACAACAAATCGAAGATTATAAACAAGGTTTTCCTGAGATGGAGAAACAAAGACAAACATATGAAGAACTATTAGCTAAATATAAAGTTCAATTAACTGAAAAGCAACAACAATTAATCGAAACTGAATCTAGAATTCAAGATTTGACAGAATCTTTAACTTCTTATGATGAACAGATATCAAAAAAAGAGAATTTAATAGAAGCTAATCAAAAAAGGTTAGACGACCTAAAAAAGGATATAGATAGCACAAATATGGAATATATTGAAAGAGAAGAAAGATTGCATTCACTTACTGAAAAATTAGAATTTATGCAAGCTGAACATGACAAATTAAGCAAAGCAAAAGAAGTAATAGAAAAAAGCACAAATGAATCTAAAGCACTACTTCAAAAGCTAAAGATAGAATTAGATAATCAGGAAGAAGAAATAAGAGACAAAGAAAGTAGAATTCATAGATTGGAGACTCTTTCATTTATATATAGACTCTCAAAATTCTTTGGAGGAATATTGATTGGAGTGGGTATATTTTTTATTATTCTTGTAATAGGGGATGCATTTAACTTCATTAATTTTGGAGATATTGAAATTATAAATCTTGGAGCTTTAAGTTTAGGGGTAGTAGGCCTATTACTGTTAATAAGTGCTTTATTTTTAATTATTTCTGGTATATTTCATCTAGAAAAATCCTAAAAGACTAAGTTTTTCATAACCTCAAATAACTATATTTGTTGAATAGAATTGAGTGAAACTAAAAAGGAAATCACGTTACCGAAAAGAACACTTAGCTTATCTCAGGCCATTATTTATGGAGTTGGATGTGGGATTGGAGGGTCAATATTCGTCCTTCTAGGTGTTGGAATTGAGAGTGCTGGTCCTGGAATATTATTAAGTTTGATTTTAGGAGGAATTCTTATTTTTTTTACTGCCCTTAATTATGCAGAATTATCTACAAGTTTACCAATAGCTGGTGGAGCATATAATTTTACTAAAGAAGGATTAGGAGGGTTCCTAGCTTTCATTATTGGTTTCTTTTTATGGATAGCTAATACTGCAGCTTGTTCTTTTTCAGCACAAACATTTGCTTTAGTTATAAATGAAATTTTTAAAGAAAATAATGTAATATTGACAACGCCCTTCATAATTCTTGTAGGTATTTTACCAGTATTATTAACAAGTTTAGTTATATTTAAAACCCAGAAAATTGCTATAAGAGTTTTATTAATATTTACAATAATTCTTATTGGAATGTTCGGATTCTTTGTAATTTCAGCTTTAATATTACCAGCATTTCAAATATCAAACGGTTACTCTGGTTTCATATTTTCAGACACTAGTTTTTTCGGTATAATCTCAGCATTTTCACTGTTATTTATTTTATACACAACAATAACTTCTAACTTAGCCTTTTTGAATGCGGATTTAAAAAATCCTTCAAAAAATATTCCAAAAACATACATATATGCAATTTTGATAACAATCGGCATATATCTGTCAATTACATTAGCGGCACTCATTAATGTGGAAGTGACTGATTTAAGTGGAACGCCAGTTTTATTAGCAGATATTTTAAAAAGTATATTAGGACCATTTGGATATTATTTTATGGCTACGGCAGCTTTAATTTCCACACTTATAGCTATTAATGCTGCTTTAGGATCAGCAGTTAGTGTTATAACAGCATTAGCACGGGATCGATATATTCCCAAAAAAGTTAAAGCAATAAAAAAAAGAACAGATATGCCTGCTTTGGCTTTAACAATTACTGCTTTCTTAGCAATCGTTTTTACTATTTTTGCTGGAATAGGACTAACCGCGGAAACTACAAATCTTATCTACTTTATCGCTCTAGCCTCCATTAATTATGCTGCATTTAAATTAAGACGAAAAAGGAAAGAACTAGATCGCCCTTTTAAGGCTCCATTCTTTCCTTATCTTCCAATTCTGCTATTTATTTGCTTTCTGACTTTTTCAGTAATATTTGGAATTATATTTTCAATTGGGGCTCTTATCTTAGGAATTACTATTTCAGTAATAGGAGTATCATACTATTTGATAACAATAGCCGATAAACCATCAATTTCTTTAACATTATCAGGCATCAAGTTTTTTGTAGTTATTGGTGTCGGATTTATAATATGGATGATAAACAATTTTTCAGTTTTAAATTCAATTACTATCTTTATCAACCGTCTTTTAATAGGAATATCTGTTTTTACTATTAGTACCATAATTTTCGATCTTTTTCCACTTCGTGTGGTTATTTATTATTTTATTAAAAAAGTAGATAAACAAAAGGTAGCAATAAGGTTTGGGGATGCTCAAATTATCGAATTAGGAAAAAAACGATTAAGGATTATACATTTAATAAATATAGTAATAATTTTCTTTCAATTTGTTTCAGTTGTTTTGATTTTTTCTATTGTTTATCTATTGACAAATAATATAATAGTTATTGAAGAGATAAATCTTGGCACTACGATTATAACTCCAGAAGCAGCAACTTTTTTCTTTACCTCAGTTTTAATATTTTTTGGGATTATTCTCTCCTTTAGTGGCTCTGTATTATGGTATAGAAATAGAGAAATGAAAGAACTAGGAATTTAAATGGATATTCCTAAAATTAATTTACATATTCATTCATCTTATTCTGATGGAACAAATAATATTAGTGAAATAATAAAAAAAGCAATTAGTTATAACTTAAACTATGTAGCTGTTACAGATCATTTCACAAATTCATGGAAAGCAAAAATAATAGTCCATTTAAATTCCAAAGATAAAATTGCTAATTATTTAGAAGATATCACTAAACGTCAACAATATTTAAATCAGAATAAAATTAACTTAAAACTTTTTAAAGGCATAGAAATTGACATTAGTAGTTCACAAAATTATATATTAAGCTTAATTAATCCTTATAAATTTGATATAATTCTTTTCGAATATCTCGAAAATCCTGAAGGAATCGCTTTTATTAAAAATATTGTTAAAAATTGGAGGATCAAATATAAGCCTTACAGAGCTTTTCCCATTCTGGGTTTAGCTCATTTGGATCCCTCCTTCTTTATTTATAGTGCTCTAGCTGTCTTAATAAATTTTTTAAAAGAATATAATATTTATTTTGAATTCAATTCAAGCTATTCTCAATATTATTCTGTAAAATATAAAGACTTTTTCATTAAATTAGCTAAAGAAAAATTATTAATTGGGATTGGATGTGATTCTCATGATTTAAAAAGTTTAAATAACATCGAAGAACCACTTAAAGTAATACAAGAATATGGGCTTCTAGATAATTTAATTACACTTATTAATATCCTTAAATCTAAACCATATTGAATTAAAAAAAATCATATTTAATTTTGTTGTTATATTCTATATAATGTCTAAAAGCTTTCTCAAAAATTTAAAACTTTAAAAAAAATTTAAAACTTTAGGAGTTAGTATAACCAATTAGATAATGAAACTTAAAATGTTCTAAAAATGAGAATATCTTTTTAATAGCATTTCTTTAGTTTAGCTATGGATTTAAATGAGAAGATTGATCTGGCTGCAAAATGGATTGCAGAATCAAAACGACTAGTTGTATTCACTGGAGCAGGAATTTCGACAGATTCAGGATTGCCAGACTATCGTGGACCTGATGGTGTATGGACTAGGCGAGATAAAGGTTTGCCTCCCCCAAAAAGTCCACCGTGGGATAAAGTTAAGCCAAACTCGAATCATTACCTCATCGTAGAATTATTAGAGTTAGGAAAATTAGATTTTCTTATATCCCAAAACGTCGATGGATTACATGCGAAATCTGGAATCCCATTTAGTAAACTAGCAGAGTTACATGGCAATATGTATTTTATGAAGTGCCTAGATTGCTATAAGAAAATGACATTTGAAGAGGCAGGGTGGGATAAATCTAAATGGGGTTCAGGATATAGAACTAATAGAGTACGCGAAAATCAACCAAAATGTCCTTATTGTGGTGGTAGAATCGTTTCAAGCATAGTTAATTTTGGAGACTTACTGCCATATGATGAACTAGAAGAATCTAGAAAGCGCTCTGAAAATGCAGATACATTTTTTGTTATTGGATCATCTTTAGTGGTTACTCCCGCAGCTAATATGCCGGGTTATGCCAAGATGAATAGAGCTAAGTTAATTATTCTAAATAAAGGAGATACACCTTATGATTCTGTGGCAGATATAAGATTTGATAATTTAATTGAAGATGTTTTGCCACCAATAATGGAAAAAGTAAGGAATCTTATAAAGAATCAATAGATTTTTTAGTATTAGTTTATAAATTGCGTTCGAAAATCTTCCTTGGTGGAGACCTATTTCTACATTAGATGGACTAATTATAGCAAAAATAAATAGAATAATTTTATTTTAATTTCCCATAAATATCTTTATGTCCATTATATTCTTTTAAGACTTTCTTGCCTTCTTTATGAGATAAGGATAACGTAATTTCGCTATTACGGCTTAAAGAGCCTGCAAATATATGTCGATTATCAGCATAAACTATTATATTTCTACTAGCATATATAGGATCTGCCCTTAAAATTAACTTATTTCTTTGGACTTCTATATCCAGATTAATCTTTTCATTATATGAATCTTTTTCATCAGTAAACTCTTCCAATCGTCTATATCTTTTTGAACTTACTGGTTTAATGGGATTAACAACAATATCTTGTCCAAAGGAATAAATTTCATACTCTAATTGTTTAGTCTTATAATCTCTTACTTCCACAACAGGTCTAGCAAGATCTTTATCTCTAAAACCATGTGGTACTTTTACAGTCATTTTTATAGCTAAAACTCTTGAAATATCTCCATCTTTTATAAATATTATAGTATCTATTATTGAAGGGAGCATACCAAGTTCTATTCTCCCAATAAATCTTTGAATTGCGTCAATTGCGGATGAAGAATGCACAACACCAACCATACCTACTCCAGATAATCGAAAATCAGCATAAACTTGAAAATCTTTTGTAGTTCTTACTTCATCAAATATGGTGAAATCAGGTCTCACTAATAAAAGTATATCTGCCGAATTTTCAAGGCTTCCTTCTAATTTAGTATATTGAGTAATTTCAGGAGTAACTTGTAAATCCCTTACACTCTCAAGTGTTTTCACGATTTTATTTTGTTGAGCATAGAAATTTGCTAGCGCTGCTGAAAAAGTACTTTTACCAGCACCAGGTGAACCAGCAACTAGAATTCCTTCTGCCTTTTCCAGCCGTCTTCGTAACCTTGAGTCAATAGAATAATCTGATAGTGTCAAATTAACAAGGGGACGTGTCGCAGTTATTTCAATATCATTTGAAAAAGGAGGACGAGTTATCACGATTCTAAACTCTCGTAGTTGGGCTACAACTGCACCATATTTTTCAATTTCAATGAATGAGTGAGTATCTTCGCGAGTAAATTCCACAATTTCCATCGCGATTTCTTCAAGCTGATCTTTAGATATTGATTCCTCTCTTACTATCTCTAAATACCAATTACCCGGACTACCCTTTTTAGCATAAGGAGGCAATTCTTGCTTTAAATGGACACTCATAGTATTTCCATCAAAAAATTTAATTAATTGGAGTGAAGATGAATCAATTTTTGTCGGAGGGATTTTTTCCTTCACGGGCATTACTTCAATTCCCTCAAAAACTCCTACATCACCCTGAATTCTGTCCGAAGTGATTAAAATAGCCTTATTTTCGCGAGCAGATTCCCTAATTAAAGCATCTAATTCACCTCCAGGAGCCATTTTAATTTCTTCCCGAGTTGGCCTTTTGCCTATTAAATGTAATTGTATTTTATTTTCATTGTGGTATTGTCTAAGCCTTTTTAAAACATTCAAACCTAAAAATCCGATTTCCTTTTGAACATTTGTTCGGTATTCAACTTCAGCTACAACAATATTAGGGATAAAGATTTCTGGATATTCACCTAATTCTCCATCTTCAATTAAATCCAAAATAAGTCCATTAAAAATAACTGAAGTGTCACAGACAAACTTATCTGGCATATTCTTCATCATCAATATCTAATTTACTAATTAACTCAAACTTATTGACACTATAATAGATTGGTTTGGATAGTCTATCAACTGTAGCAACGATTAAATCTTTTCTAGAGCTCATAGCAACTCGAGACATTTTGTCTAAATCCTTTAATTCGATTGGATATCCTTCAAATACCGGATATATTAAATATTTTGCAGCATCTTCCTTTATATCTGCCCCTCTTTTGTAAACACGAAAATCAATCCCATTCCCATATCCTGCCCTAACAATATATCCCCTTTTTCGAAGATCCATATAAATAATATACTTTTGCCATAATCTGGAATCAAATTGAGTGAAATAAATCAATAAATTTTCAAAATCATATACTTGATTATTTTTATTATTTTCTCTCCATAATAAAATTCTATTTCTTTCACATAAGAGGAGGACTTCGATTGGTTCTAAAACTAATATTTTATCACCCTCTTCTCTCTCTTCTAAAGTTCCAATATAAGATCCATTGTAAAACTCTTCTATGGCTTCTTCATCAGAAATAATTACTTTATCTTTCTTGATAATTGCCTCGAACTGTGTTTTCTCTGCCTTTTCACTAGCTTTTTCTGTCATGTTCCCTAATTATTATAGACTTTGATATTTATTGAACTTAACCATAATGAAAAATGTATACTATATTGAACGAGCTATAATGAAATCTATTAATTTACCGAGGTGTTTAACATTTTCATAGACTTTTGGAGCTCTTTCTTCTAAATATCCTTTAAAAACTCCCCAATTCTCCTTATTACCTGAAGGTGCTTCAATTAATAACTTTTTAGCTTCATTAATATCATAAGTAAAAATGAGAGCATTATCAAGTTTGTTAGCATAATCACTTAATAAAAATATATAAAACTCATTTAGATCCCAAGGATTTAATACATAAGCGGGTTTATTTCCATCTCCTGCATTTTTCCCTCTCAATAGCCGAGTATCTACTTGTGTTGGCAATACCATATTAAAATTGATATTTTCTTTTTTATATTCTGTAGCCATAGATTTCTGCATTCCAACCACTGCATATTTAGTGGCAACATAAGCAGTAAGCCTTGGTGGAGCGTTCGGATAAGCTTCACTTCCAGTTATTATGAATCTTGCTTTTTTATTTTTATCTTCTTTATCCATATAAGGATAAGCTGCTTTAAATGTGAAAAATACTCCTAATACATTAGCGTTTAAAATTTCAGAGAATTTCTCATTATTAAATTCATGAGTTGCCCACATGCGTGAATAACCAGCATTTGCAATGACTCCATTTAAAGGGCCAAACTCTTCATAAAAGAATTTAAATGCTGCCATTACTTCGTCATATTTGCTAATATCTGCAACTTTAATTACTACTTTCACATCAGTTCCAAGAGCGATGATCTCCTTTTTAGTTTGGTTTAATTCCTCTAATGTACGTGAGGTTAGCCCAACCTTTGCCCCTTCTTTAGCGCAAGCTATAGCAACGGCTTTTCCTATACCTCTTCCAGAACCAGTAATTACAACATTTTTACCTTTTAATAACATAAGTGAATCAAAAATTTTTGAAATAAAAGATTTACTTTAATTAATAATAAAATAATTAATAGTTATTCAACTTTTTTCTCTTAATAATGAATGAATTATATGAAAAACTTAAGATTCGCTTGAAACATGCATCCAAAATTATATTTATGGGAATTGGAGAGGAGAAGTTAAGAGATGATGGTGTCGGCCCATACATTATTGGTGAACTCTTAACTCACTTTAACATGGAAAATCTCCTTAATAAAATGATTCTATTTATAAATGCTGGAACTGATCCTATGGCAAGAGTTGATGAAATTGTTAAATTTAACCCCTCACATCTAATCCTCCTAGATACTTGTACATTAAGTAAACCCCCTGGAACTATTGCAATCCTTGAACGTGAGAATATTAGCGAATTTGTCCCTATATCATCGCATACGGTTCCAATTCATATAGTCATGGATTTTATTATAAAGCAAACTCCAATGCTAGACATATTTATGATTGGCTTTGTACCCGAAAGCCTTGAAGGATTTGAAAATTTACAATTCTATAAAGCAGATAAAATTAGTGATGATCAGATGAGTGAGAATATTGATCTCCCTTTTTTTAAGATTAACTTGACTAAAAAATTAGAGAAAGCAGCACTCGAAGTTATTAATATTATAAAAAGATTAATTAATGACTTAATTCCAAAAATATAATAATTCCCTTTTTAATCTCTATTTAGTTAAAGTTAAACATAATGAAAAGAAAGAGAAAGAAATAAGAAATTATTTATAATCCGCCCGCTTGGGTGGCCATAACAGTTATTACATCCTTTTTTGGATGAATTCCTACTTTTGCGAATTTAAGATCATCTGGAAGTACCTTGCCTTTAAAAATGAATTGTATTGCTAAAATTGGGTTCAATTTGTATTCTCTCTGAACAGTTTTTTTAATATCTGCAATAGATTGGTTTGGATCAACTTCAATTAACTTTATAGCCTGATCTGGTGGTACTCCAGTAAGTCTAAACCGATATTGAGTCATTTTATATCAACTAAATTTTTATTTATAATTTTATATATAAATAAATGTATATTAACAAAAATAAAAGGTCAGCGGTCTTGTAAGTTGTACTAAAGTTTAAATTGATTCATATCTATCGACAAAAACCAAATTGGCTTTATTAAGCAATCTTACTTAAAACTTAAAGGGTTCTGGAGGTTGGCCCGGAGGACCTGGCGGATTTGGTGGTGGGAATGGGCTAGGTTGAGGTGATGGTTGAATTGGTAACCGACTTAATCTATTTTCAATCAATGAAATACGATTTTCTAATTCATTTAATCTCTTTTCAATTTTATTAATTTTTTCCAATAAGTTTGGGTTTTCTATTGTCATTATATATCAAATTAAAAATTTTATAGACTGATATTTATTCTTAACTCTCTATCAAAGAATTAAAAATAAGAATATTAATAAACCAAATTTGTATTAATTAGTATTTTATTTTTTTTTGGTTTTAGTACAGAAAAAAAGTATAATTTTATATTTTAAGATCTTTACTTAATTATTATGGAAAGTTGGAATATTTCAAAAAAGTTAAAGAGTGAGTTACTCAAAAAGTCTAGTAGTATTGAAGATAATAGTAGGAGGATATTGTACATTCTTAGAAACTTAGGTCCACAGAGATTTACTAATATTATAAAATATTCAAATTTAAGTAGATCGACTGTATCTAAATATTTAAATTTACATCGAAAAGAAAAAAATGTTGAACAAAGGTTAATTACTGATAAAGAAACCAGTAAACAATATCAAGGTTATGTTATCACTGAAAAAGGTGTAGAAAAATTAGGAGAGGGCCCTTTAAGATTAAAAGATGAACTTTATATAATTAATGAATTAAAAAAAAATGTTCGAAAACTAGAAGATTTAATCGAATTTTATAAAAAAGTAAATGTAGAAGACCCGTTTATAATTCATATAGTACGTATTATCTCTAAAATAGGTGACAACTTTTTTGAATTACATCAAGATAGAGATCTATATTTATCTCTTTTTTATATCTTCTATAATTCTATTTTAGGGCAAGGAGCTTTAGCACGAAAATATTGGCATTTTGAAGATTCTAGTCCTCAAAAGTTTGCTGGCTATAAATTGAATTTAGACCAATTTTGTGAATTATATCACGTTTCCAAAGAAGCAATTAACTATTTAGCTCGAATTAAATTAATTAATCCCGATTTTGGATTTTATCTAATTAAGCGTGAAAAAAATGATTTCTTCTTCCATGAAGAAGATCTTTTGGGTACCACAACGATTCGATTAATTAAAGATCGATTAATAGATGAAATAATTAATCTTCAGGAAGGAATCTATGATATGATCTATGATCTAGATATCATTGCCGAAGATATAACCAACCAATTAAAAGAAATGGGTTTAATATGGAATGCTATAAAAGAGCAATTTCAATTATTGGTTATAAATCTTATAATTAAGAATGCAATAGAAATGGGTTTTCTAGATATTGAACGCGAAAAATTAATGGAAGGAATTGCTCAATCAAAAAAATTAGCAATGTCTAAAGAAGGAAAAATCCTTCAAAAGTCAATTTTAAAAGGTTCAAAAATTGAAGCAAATCTTAATGTTCTTAGTCTAATTTTAGAAGGGTAACTTATGGCAACTAATTACCAAATCCAGAAAGACTAGAGTTTTAATATGTCATAAACTTAGAATATTAGAACTTAATAATAATCGTTTGAATAATTTAAAAAATCTTGAAAAATTATCGCTTAGGAACAATTTAATAGAGGAAATTTGTGATTTAAATGGGCTCAATCACTTAGAGTATCTTGATCTTTCAGGAAATGTTGGTATCAATGAAATTCTAGATTCTCTAAAAGATCACCCGTCATTAAAAACATTAAAATTATCTGGGTGCCCCCTTAAGAAATATTCAGCCTCCGTGTCAAAATTTTTTTGGATGGAAGCTAATTATAGCTACTATTCCAATTATTCCTCAAAGGATACTATTCAATACCAACGTATCTTTAATAGAAACCCTCAATATGGCAATAGAGTTTATAAACATTTCGTAAAATAGTTATTAAATATCAAATCGATTAAATTTAAATTAACATGTAGTTACGAAACCATTATTCAGTATGAAAATGAAACAAATAAGAGTGCTATTTGGAGTGGTAAGGCCACAAAAGCTTTTATGAAGTGGTTATATGAAAAAAAGCAAACAAGGATTACTGATTTCTTATGAAATATTTAACATTTTCTCAATCGGTTTTAAAGCTCTTTTAGCGATGTCCGAAGGCACTTTTACTTCATAAGGCTTATCTTCTAGATTTTCCAAAATATATTTAATCAATTCAAGATTGTGCTTTTTCATATTGTAGCAGATTAATTTATCCCTTGCTAATTGTAGATTTGTTTCTGGAAAATCCTGTTTCAAGCGTTCTAATAATCCAACCTCAGTTCCAATTATGAATTCACTAACTTTTAAAGAGTTTTCTTTAACATAATTATACATCCGTGTGGTAGAGCCAACAAAATCTGCCATATTTCTTACTTCTCTTACACATTCAGGGTGAACAAGAAGTTTTGCTTGAGGATACTTAGCCTTTATGGTATGAATATCTTCTACTGTAATTTGCGAGTGAACATAACAATGTCCATTATCAGGCATTTTAATAGTTTTAATATTAGATAATTCTTCAGCATAATCTGCCAAATTGGCGTCGGGTCCGAAAAGAACTGCATTAACGTTATATTCTTTACTAATGTTTTTAACAACTTTTACAGCATTAGATGATGTACAGCAAACATCAGATTCAGCCTTCACTGCTGCAGTTGAATTTATATATACTACCGTAGGTAAATCAGGAAATCTTTGTTTAAAATCTAATACTTTTTCAGGAGTCAAAAAAGCTGCCATGGGGCAACAAGATTCGGGATTTGGGATTAGAACATGCTTATCTTGGTTCAAAATTGATGCTGTTTCAGCCATGAAATCAACTCCTGCAAATATAATGTATTCTGTATGAATTCTTTCCTTGGCTATCCGAGATAAGCCAAGAGAGTCACCTAGATAATCTGCGATTTCCTGGATTTCAATAGGTTGATAATAATGTCCCAAAATTGTCACATCGTTACTTTTTTTTAATTTTAACACTTCTTCTTGAAGTTGACTAAATTTCAAACTCTATCTCACCTTAGAAATAAGATTATATTTTTTACTAATTTCAAGGAATGAATTTACAAAATGTTTTACTTGGTTCCACGTTAGACCATAGGTATTGAACTTCATTTCTGTAGAAATTCCAGGAGCTAATCCAATAATACCTCTCTCCTTAAATTCATCCCTTACAAAAAAACCTTTCCGAGAATGAGTCTCAGCAATTTTGGCAAAAGAATTTGTTTCAAGATTGGTTAAAGGATGAATTTTTGGTAACTTTCCCATAATATCAATCCCTTTTATATTTCTAATGTTTTCAATAACAAAATTAGCTTTTTTTGATTCTTTTCTCACAACTTCTATTTGAGTCCTCTTTACTATCGAAGGAAAACTTGCCATTAAAGTAATTAAAGGTGCTCCATAAACAGGAGGACATCCCATTAAATTGCAAATTTTATTTGGGAATGATTTTGATGTCAAATTTCCTTGGATTTGGGAACTTACCATGATGTCATTATAATAGTCATCATTAAATCCAAGAAGTCCTATTGGACCCGAAGCAGCCATAGATTTGTGTCCACTACATACAACAAAATCTATATTATTAGCTTTACAGTCTATTGGTAAAATCCCAGCTGAATACGCGGCATTCAAAAGAAAGGGAATCTCATAACTTCGACAGATATCTCCTATTGGCTTCGGATCGTTAAAATTTCCGTACTTATAGTCCACATGAGTTAATAATACTAATAATGGTAATTGACCTGTTTCTTTCTTAACTGCATCAATCGTCTTTTTGTAATCCTCACTATTAATATTAAATTCTGGGCCAGCTGAATTTGGAACCTCCCTAACTTTTAATTTATTTGACTCAATCGCTAAATATGTTGTATAATGGGCTAAACTGTCTATTATTACTGTCTTTCTTTTTGGATACTTTTCTGATAGAGATTTAATTACAAGACGTTTTGATTCTCTAGCAGCTGCCGTAGGACTTACATTATCTATATTTAAGAAATTAGCCATATCATGCAAAAAGTCAACAACAGGAGGGTTTTTAATTTCATCAATTCGGCCTTTTAGGCAATTATCGCATATTGAGTATCCGTCTCCATAGTGTATTAATGCCTTATACGCTTCTGGCGTTAAGAGACCTCCTCTTTGAATAGGATGGATATTAATAAATTCCTCATTTACAAATCGAGAAAGCTTAGCATATTTTTGAACAAGAGTATTGCTATATTCCATGATATCCCATTTGACAAATAATATTTGAATAAATCACATTTCTTGATTAGAAATAGTATTTTACTTTATAAAAATTAAAACATTATATCGCATCATTCTATTCAATTTAGTGATAAAATTTGCCAATAGTAATGCCAAGTCCTCAGACTGGAAAGAAACCTCAAATAGATGAAACTGTGTTTATAGCACCCACAGCTGTTATTATAGGGGATGTGACAATCGATAGAGGCACAAATGTTTGGTTTGGAGCTGTTTTGAGAGGAGACTGGGGAACAATCACAATAGGAAAGAATTCTAGTATCCAAGATAATGTTACGATACATAATGAAATGGGCTCAAAGGTTAAAATCGGTGATGATTGTATAATAGGTCATCATGCAATGATACATGGACCTTGTACAATAGAAAATGGCTGCGTAGTAGGTATAGGCTCTAATATTTTACATAATTCTAAGATGGGAGAAGGATCTCAAGTCGGTGCTGGAGCAGTTTTAGTAAATAAGGAGATTCCTCCTAGAGTATTAGCTGTCGGGGTTCCTGCAGAAATAAAAAAGGAATTATCTCAAACTGGTGAGTTGATAGGAAAAAAAACTTCAGTGGATTATACAAGAAATGGAAAGCTCTTCAAGGAGTTCTATAGCAATAATCCAGAATATTTAAAATAATAATCCTTTTATTTTTATTCTAAAATAAAAATTAATTGGATTTAATATATCTCTATATTATCTTTTTTTTTTAAGGAATTTCTCCAATCTAATTTCATTAATCAAAAAAATCTAAATTAAATTCCTCTAAAATATTTATATATTTAAAAGGATTAAGATATAATTATAGAAATTACCAATAAATCAAAAAATTTGGGTTAGATCTTCATGAATTTTATAAAAACCTTTTTCATATCATTAATAATCTATCTGGGATTGAATCTAGTTTTCGCTTTAATAATGGTATATTCATCTCCAATATTATCTGCTCAACCAGATGTGGGTATTTATATCATAGCAATGATGTTCGGCCCCATTACTACGAGCCCTAGTGTAGCCTGGATTGACTCGGGAATAATATCATTAATACAATCCTTTCAACTTGGTGGTGATCCTTTAACTGCAACAATATTGTTTCTTTATTATATAATTCCTCCACTATTGACTGTAATCATAGGTGGAGCCATTGCAGATAGTACTTCTATTGCATTTCTATCTTGGTTATTAGTAGCAATAATTTCTATTATCGCTTATATTCTAATAATAGTATTTGCTGGTTCTAATCCTCTAGTTTCACCCTCTTTATATTTTGGTATATATACATTGTTGTGGTTCCTCTATGGGCCAACTGATCTCTATATAGCGATGATCCTATTTGGATTACTGAATATTTTCTTATATGGTTGTGTTTCTTTCCTAGTTACGAGGAAGAAGCTTTAAGTTAAATAAAAAATCTTATTTTTTTCTATTATTTTGAGCAGATGCAGAATTCATTTTTAACTAAATCTATCTTATCAAATGTTAAATTTATAAGATTTACCATAAGTAATTTGTTTTCGAGGTTCGGATGCCCTAGGGAAGTTTTAATAACTTCAAGAGCTTGTAAAGTACCCAGAATACCTGGGGTCACACCGATTACGGGTAAAAGATTCGCTTCTTGCTGATATGGTTCTGGTTCGTTGAACACACATTGATAACATGCGGATTTTCTTGGATTAATTGTCATTATCTGACCAAAGAAATCCTTAATCCCAGCTATTACACATTTTAGATTAGCTTCAATTGCCATTTTATTAACTAGAAACTTTGTTGGCAAATTATCGCTACAATCAACAATGAAGTCCTTATTTTTAACATATTTTTTAATTGTATCCTCCTCTGCACAATCTTTATGTACATTAATCTTAACTTCAGAATTTATATTAGATAAAACGGTTTTTGCAACATGAACCTTGTCCATATCAATTTGATTCTCGTTATAAAGGATTTGACGTTGCAAATTTGAAAGTGAAATTGTATCGTTATCTATTATTGTAAGTTCTCCGATACCAGCAGCAACTAAATAGTATGCAAATGGAGATCCTAAACCTCCTGCCCCAATTTGGAGGACTTTAATCTGAGATAATTTTTCTTGGCCATTTATACCAATATAAGGAGATATAATCTGTCTTGAATATCTATCTTTTTGTTTTTCAGTAAGAAATTTATTCACCTTTCATATAACTTTTTACTTTTTTTAAGCATTCTTCAATCTCAATGAAAATTAATCCTAGATCAATATTTCGATCAACAAGTGATACTATAATTGTATTTTCGTCTATAGAAAGCATAACTAATAGGTAATCAATATATTCTACCGTTATATCAACTAGTTTGTCATCTATAGTTGAGATTGCACTTTCCATTGCACCAAAGGTAGTAGCTGCCATAGCACCAAATTTCCTATCATCAATATTTCTTGGTAGATTGGATATAATTGTGAGACCATTGCGATTAACAATAGCTGCTCCAATTATTCCAGTTACAAGCTCTAGTTTTTCTAATTCTTTACTAAGATTTTCTAGTGAGATTGAATTCATTTAAATTAGAACTTATAAACTATGATTTAAATTTTCCGCTAAAAAAGTTTATAAAATAATTATCTATAGAAACCTTTGTTTCCATTAAATGGGCGGAATCGGTTTCTCCAACCAGGTTGTCTTAACTTGGCGGTTCTACCAAAACCACAACTTGCGCAAAATCGTTTTCTCCTATGATAACTGTGTTTGCCACATCTCCGACAGGTTTTATGAGACGCTGCTTTATTCTTCTTTCCTTTACTTGGAGTTCCCTTACCCATTTATGCCTCACTCCTTAAAATTAACTATCTTCATCTTCTTGTCTATGCATTAATTTATCTTCATCATTTTCAGAGAAGATCAACTTCTCACGGTCTTGTCCGATGAAAATTACTGAAGCACCTCTTATCATCACTTTTCCAAGATCTTTGCTTCTCTTTCCACCACGACCAAAATATATTTCTTTTGCATCATCAACAATCAAATTCATATAATTATCAAACATCTCTAATTTCCCAGTTAAATAAGTATTCCAAATCTTTAATTTAATGCGAACTTCTGGCTTTAAAATCGCTTTACTCAAAGTCCTATGAATTGTTTGCTGAGACATATTAGAAATAAGAAAATTAATTGAATATTCTATAAAATGTAGTAAAAATATAAATATTTTTTTATTCTAAACGATTTAATTAACCAATTTAATTAAGTTTATACTATTATATCATTTTGAAATTTAGATATGAAAAAGATTGGGATATTTGATAGTGGAGTAGAAACTCCTGAAGAAATTATCATGGCCGCAGGCTTTATACCCTATCGACTTTTTGGTGATCCTTCTATAGAACCTGATAAAGCAAATGAACATATTCCACCAACTCACTGCATATGGAGTAGAAATCTTCTTGAACGTGCGATTAATGGAATAGATGATGATATTATAGGCATTATCGGAACACACGGCTGTGATCGTACTAATAGAGAATTTGATATTTGGATTGAATGTTTAAATCTTGACTTCATGTTTTTCCTTAATTCACCCCGTAAGAGAGACAATCTTGCTTTGAAGTTCTTCCTCGATGATATGAAGGAATTAATAATTCAGTTAGAAGAAAAGTTTAAACTAAAAATCTCTTTGGACAAAATTAAAGATTCCATTAAAACTTTAAATAAGATTAGAGTCTTACTAAAAGAAATCTCAGAATTTAGAAAGGAGATGAAATTAAAAGGATCTGAATTTCATTCATTAGTAAAAAAATCTCAACAGGAAGAGAAGAATATACTCCTAAATCTATTGGTGTCTAAATTAGAGGAGCTTAAAAAAGGAGAATCATTTGAGAACAAGAAATTTAAAAATATATTATTAACCGGTTCAGAGATAGATGATACAGAATTCATTAAATATCTTGAAGATTTAGGATTCCATATTATTATAGATGATTTAGGGGTAGGTACTAAATATTTTTGGAATGCAGTGAAAGAAAATGGAGATCCAATAGAAAATTTAGCAAAATATCATCTAACCAAACCAATTAACTCGATAAAATTTCCGGCATACGAAAGA
Organism: Promethearchaeota archaeon; assembly: GCA_048939995.1. Taxonomy (GTDB): domain Archaea; phylum Asgardarchaeota; class Lokiarchaeia; order Sigyniarchaeales; family SOKP01; genus SOKP01. The sequence continues at coordinate 109,297 of JBHLOY010000003.1, forward strand.
TTTGAAGTATTGAAAAACTTAGCCATTGACTATAAGGTTGATGGAGTAATTAATATTGCTCAAAAGTTCTGTGAACCTGTATTATATGATCATCCTTTCTTACATAGGAAATTTAAAGAGCTAGACATTCCATATTTATTTGTAGAAGTTACCTATAATCGAGAGTCTTATAAACAATTATCTACTAGATTTTCTGCCTTCGCAGAGATAATATAGAGGTGAATTATGCCTAAAACAGAACATAAGAAAATGTTGGATGCCACCCAAGGGTTAAAAAACATTATGGGTCGCCACTTTTTAGCAATTGAACAAGCATATAGAGATGGTAAACCAACTGCATGGGCTACTTCTGGTTCTCCCGTAGAAATGCTTTATGCTATGGATGTTCAACCAATTTTGCCTGAAAATAGCGCTACAATAAGTGCTGCCCAAAAGTTTTCACAAAACTTCATAGAAATTGCGGAACAAGAAGGCTATTCCTATGATTTATGTTCTTACTTTAAAACAAATGTGGGAGCGGTGGTAAGTAACGCAGATATGGCAAAAGGAGGGACAAGAAAACCTACATTTATGTTGTCAACTGATGTGATTTGTGATACGCACGTTAATTGGTTTGAAGTTCAAGCTGAAAGATTTGGTGTACCACACTATACAATAGATGTTCCACATGTAGTAAGCAATAACACCAATCGACAATATAATTACTTCAAGAAATATATCACAGAACAATTATATGAATTTATTGATTTTATTCAGGATGTTACTGGACATGAATATAATGAAGAAAAAAGTCTTGAAGTAACCAAAAATTCATGGGATTTGAGTATGATCTGGCAGGATATTTACAAATTGAGGAAAAGTGTTCCTTGTCCAATTTCTACAAGAGATACTTTCGGAGGGCTTTTTCCCCTCTTCACCATGCCAGGCTTAAAAGCTCCAATTAGATTGTACAAAAGAATGTATCGAGAAGCAAAAGAACGTGTGGACAAAGGTATTGGAGCTATAGAAAACGAGGAATTTAGGTTGATGTTCGAAGGTATTCCCTTTTGGTATAATCTTAAATTTTTTAGTATTTTAGAAAAGTTGGGTGCGATTATTGTATATGAGCCCTATACCTACGCATTTAGTAAATATATGAATCCAAATGTCACTAAAGAGTATGTTTTTAATAAACCAATTGAAGCGATGTCTGAATTAATGTTGAAATTCTGGTATATCTATGATCTACAAACTCGGATCAAGAAGTTTGAGGAAACCGTAAGAGAATGGAAAATTGATGGAGTACTATTGCACGAGAACTTATCTTGTAGACCAAATTCCTGCGGTTTATATGATTTAAAGCGTCATTTAATGGATGATTATGATATCCCGTCTCTAGTGATTTCCAGTGATATGAATGATCCAAGAAAAATGAATGAAACTCAATTAATTAATCAAATCGAGAGTTTCATAGAAATTCTCCGTAAAAGGAAAAAAAGATGAGAATTTTTAGAAATCTCACTTTATTTTCCTTTCAGTTTATTTAAATATTATTATTTAATTGTAATAACTCAAATAAATCTTTTTTATTATGGATTGTAATTCTTCACGATCATTGTAATAGAATAAATCATGACCAAGTTTAAAAAATGGGTTTAATAAACCTCCTTTTTTTAGCATATGCGTCATTTCCACGTTTTTTAATACGAATACCTTAGTTTTGTTATAGAATTCAGGAAAAGCAACGATAATACCCATTTCTATCATCTGCCCTCCTTTATCATGCTCAAGTACCATAATAATTTCATCAGAAAACTTAGCGATTAAGTCAAATTTGAGGATTAGATTCTCACTGTGGGTACGTCGAAATTCTTTTTCAAAAAAAGCCAAGGTTTTTTCTCTCTTACTTAATATTTCCTTTATTTGAATTAAGCTAGGGAAGTTTGCTTCACTGTATGACCCACAAATGAAAATTTTGTATTTTAAAAGGTCAAAAATTGAAAATACATCAACAAATTCATCTAAAAATTCTTCCCATGTTTCTTCATGTGAATGCTCCATTTTATGTCTCACCATTAGTTAATATTCCTATTTCAATTGACTCGATATAATTTGAGTTAAATATAAATATCAAGATTTATTATTTTTTTATAGAAGTAATGAAAAATTCAATAAAAACGTGAAGGGTGAGTGAAATTGGAAACTCCCAAAAAGTTAGAAAAAATGAGAAAAGATTTAGAAATAATTTCAGAAAAGACTCGCTATAAGATATTACTTACATTATTGGCAAGTGGAGATAAGTTATCTTTCAGCCAACTTAAAGAATTACTTCCCTCAATTCCAGATAACAACTTAAATTATCATCTTAGTGTACTAAAGGAAAATGAATTTATTAATAATGAAAAAAAATCTGAGTATAAGCGTATGGAACCCCGCTCTTTCTATTCGTTAAGTAAACGAGCAATTAGCCTGCTTGACAACTTAGGACTTAATGCAGTTAAAAAAGAGTTCCAAGCATTGTTTCAACAAATGACTTAACATTAATAGACATTAATAGAAAAAGTGTAGGAATTAAATGCCGAGCTCCATATTTTCTCACCAAGCACCTGGATTAATTATAAAAATAAAATATCCTTATAAGTTTGATGGAACAGCACTCTGCATAAGTACATTAGTTCCTGATATAGATGTAATTCTTGAACTATTATTTCCCATTTCTCTAAGAGGAATTACCCATAGTTTTCTTGGGTTGTTAATATGGACAATGCCCTTAACTATTCTCCTAACTATGCTTTTCTCTAGATACATTGGACCTCTATCTGCAAATATTGCTAAAATAAATATCAAAATTTTCAAACCACTAAGATATTTTGGTGTAGATGAATGGGATCATCTACGTAAGAAAGAATTTAATATTAAGTTTTTTATTATTGCATCTTATTCAGCAATAATTGGAGGATTGACGCATCTTTTGCTTGATTTTCCATCACACGAGAAAATATATTTATTTTTTCCATGGGCTATTTTACAATCTCCTGATTTTTTATTGTACTCTATTATAAGCCATGGTACTTTTTATTTTGGTCAATTTCAAATTGAGGCTAATCTGACGGTATATCGTCTCATCTGGAGCATTGAATCTCTAATAACTTTTATATTAACTCTTTATTTTCTTAGATATATCAAAAAGCATAATCTGATAAATGAATGGTATGAAGAGACCAGACTTATCGATATAGAAAGTAAATTTTGATTAGTTAAAGATTAATTGGCAATTTTTATAAGAGAATTTGGAGTGAGTATAAGATATTCCTCTCCAATGCGGGCCATCGAACCTCCATTTTCCCGCAAAAATGATTTTAAATCTTCTATTCCCCTCTTAAGTTTAGTCACATCTACACTTTCAAGTAATGTTTTAGTGTTAACGATTAGGATTCTACGTCCAAGTAGTTCTTTTTTAATTTCCTCGATTTGCTCTAGCGATGAGAAATCATACTTTTTAATTAAGAAACTCTGTTTTAGAGACGGAAAATCTCTTGAAAAACCCATAGTCTCTTCAGGTGAACCTAGGAGTTCTTCATCCATTTTTTTCCAGAATTTAACCAATTTAAAGATCACTCCTAATTTTATTTATACGGTAAACATGTATGTGGGTTAGTATTTAAATTGAAAAATTATCCATGTGTATACTTATTGAATATAGAAATATTATTAAGAAAATACAAACTCAAGTCTAACTAATTTACCTTTTATCAACCTAATCTATTTATGAGATATAATGAAAACTTTTACACTTTAAATATTGTAATATGCAAATAATATTAGTCTTCCAAATAAGTCTAAAATCTAACCTTCAGATAAACCCTTATTTGCTACAATTCATAATACTAACCATAATAAAATTAAAAATTTAAGATATAAATTATGAGTGAAAAGGTTATCGTTACAAATAAAGGATTGATTAGAGCAGAGTTTAATTTCTGGGTTGGTCAGTATCTTGATAAATTTTATGATAATCTTGAGCATAAAAAAATTATTGGAAATAAATGCCCAAAATGTGGTGATGTATTTGTTCCACCAAGAAAAGTATGTGGAAAGTGTAATTTTACCATTTCTCTAGACAATAATTGGGTAGACTTGCCAAATACCGGTATACTTTTGAATTTTACAACAACTTCATATCGAGTTAATGATAGAAGTCATAGAAAGGCTAAACCACAAACAATTGGAATGATAAGGATCGATGGAAGCAATAGTGCATTAGTATATAGATTATTAGGTTTGGAGCCCGAAGATATTAAAATAGGAATGAAATTAAAGGTTGATTGGGAAGAGAGTACAAAAGGAAACCCTTCAGATATCAAGGGCTTCACGAAATTATGAGAGGTGAGACAAGAAATGCAAAAAGTAGGTATCGTTGGATATTATCAAGTGAAATTGTATTCAGATGCTAATTATGGCAGATATGAGATGATCTTTGAGGCAGTAAGAGGAGCTCTGGACAGTGTGGGGTTAAAAAAAAAAGACATATCGACTGTTGTATCAGCAACAAATGACTATTATGATGGACGAACTATCTCTAATGCACTTACTGTAGAACCTGGAGGAGGATATTTAGTTGATGAATCTAAGGTAGAAATGGATGGTGCTTATGCGGTATTATATGGATTGATGAGAGTTTTATCTGGTAATCATAAATTGGCAGTTGTGTGGGGTGGAAGTATGGTATCATGCTTTCCTTATCATAGTGCACGATTATATGAAACAGATCCCACATGGGAGCGGCCACTTGCTTATGTGAATGATATAACCTCAGCAGGGTTTCAGATGAGAGCTTATATGGAGAAATATGGAGTAACTGCTGAAGAAATCGCTGAAATTGCTGTTAAAAATCATAATAATGCCTCAAAGAACCCTTTAGCTTTACAAGAAGCTCAAAATCCAAATTTATCAGTTAAAGATATTTTAAGTTCAGAAATGTATGCTGATCCGGTGACAGAATTAATGGTAGCTCAACCATGTGATGGTGTAGCCGCGTTATTACTAGCACCAGAAAAACAAGCATTGAAGATTACAGATAATCCTATATGGATCACAGGCGTTGGTTTTAACCAAGAAACTTATTATCTTGGTGATAGAGATTTATCAATAAGCAAATCAATGGAATTAGCAGGTAAAATGGCTTTTAATTCAGCAGGAATTAATGATCCCATGAGTCAAATTGATGTAGCTGAGATATTTGAGGCTTATGCACACGAAGAATTAATTCTTAGCGAAGCTCTGGGATTGACTGAAAAAGGAATGGGATATTCCTTAAATACTGAAATTGGAGGAGATCTACCCATTAATCCTTCTGGAGGGGCTATTGGCGGAAATCCTCCTTGTGCCGCAGGATTAATAAGAATTATTGAAGCTACTAAACAATTGAGGGGGGAAGCAAACGGATATCAAGTCAAGGGAGCAAAAAGAGCTATTGCTTCAGGTCAAATAGGACTTTGTGCCCAAAATAATATAATTTATGTATTAGAAGGAGGTAATTAAAAATGGGAAGGCAAGTGTGCGTTGCAAGTGCAGGTTTTAGCGAACATGCTTCTAAGCGGTCAGATGTAAACATGCCGGAATTAGTAAGTGAAGCGATAGATGATTGTCTTAAAAAGATTCCCAGCCTTGAATTAAAAGACATTGATGCTTTTGTAAATGGGAATATGCCAGCATTTGAAGGATCAAATATTCCTGAACTATGGATGACAGATTGGATGGGTGCCAGAAATAAACCTGTAATGCGAGTAACTACAGGGGGAACTACAGGTGGTTCAGTATCTATTGCTGGATACTATTCTGTTGCTGCAGGATTACCTGGAATTGATACCGTATTAGCTATTGCTTTTGAACAACAATCTCAGGGTGATACAAGCGTTGGATTGGCTAGTACTGCTTATGGAGAAATTTCTGTTATGAACTCATTAGGTATACCTTATGATCAATTAACAATCATTTTATCGGGTGGTGCTGCTATTGGTATAGCTTCTTATCAAGCTACTAATTATATGCGTAAAAGTAAGATTACAGAAGAAGATTTAGCCCGAGTCGTAGTTCAAAACAGGCATAATGCTGCGAAAACATGGTGGGCTCATCTTAAAATGCCCGATCTTACTATTGAAGATGTTTTAGATACACCTTATATTTCATATCCTTTAAGATATGGAATGGTTTGTCCAGCCTCTGATGGAGCATGTGCCATGCTTTTCACAACTGAAGAATACGCAAAGGAAATATGTGATATTCCCGTATATGTGAACGGAGTGGGCAGTGTTGCTAATGAAACTGCTCTTATTGGATATGGAGGCAGTGGATCGGGACAGCTAGACCTTTCTGAACAACTGGGAGCTCAATTAACCTCTGACTTAGCCTTTAAGCAAGCTGGTATTCACTTTCCAAGAAAAGAAATTGATTATGCTGAAGTCTATTCACCCTTTCCTAATCAAGAACTCATGTGGGTTGAAAAATTGGGGTTATTCGAACAAAATACGGCACCAATTATGTATGAAACAGGGATAACAGCTTTAGATGGTGAATTGCCCATCAATTGTTCAGGAGGCGTCAATTCTACTAATGCTATTGGCGCATCGGCATTGGAAAGACCTGCTGAAGCAGCTTTGCAAATTATGGGAAAAGCAAGTAACCAAATCCCTAAAACAGTGCACACATCATTAGGTCATGGATGGGGAGGGTATGTTAACTTAGTCACCATGATGGTTATGGCTGATGAACCAGCTAGAAAATATAAATAAAAATAGAGGATGAATAAAATGTCTAAAAGAACTTTAAGAAAATCAATGGATTATATTAAAAAGGAATATGTGAGAACACGAACCTTACCAGCGAGTTGGTATTTAACTAGTTATAGATTCAAGTTTAACATTACTCACATGAAACCCTTTCTTGATAAATTAAAGCAAAAAAAGCTAATTGGAAATCAATGTTCAAGTTGTAATAAAGTCTATTTCCCACCAAGACAAATCTGTGGTAAATGCCTTGTGAAACCAGATAGATGGATTGATTTGCGTGAAACCGGAAGGATTGCTTCTTTTACAGCAACCTACTTAAAAGACTCTGAAACTGGTGAAGTGATCGAAAGACCTATTGTGTGTGCTCAATTAGATGGTGCTGATACTTCATATCCAGCACAATTAGATTCTAGTATTGAATTTAAGGACACTTATATTGGTATGCCTATAAAGGTTCATTGGGCAGAAGATATCAAGGGAGGAATGATGGATATCGAATATTATGATCCTATCGAAGATGATGCTAAAGATTTAATATCTAAAGGAGAATAACATAATCTATTTATTAAAATTTTTATTTATTCCAAGATTATTCCCTCTAGTGGGTTTAACCTTAGTTTTTTCTTATAATTATTTGAGTCTAGAACAATTCGATTAACTAAAGTCGAAAATAATAATTTATCTTGCTTTGGACAATCTATCATTATAGCTTTTTTAGAAAAATTCAGATAAACTATTACTTGATCCCCATCAATAAATCTACGATAAGCTAAATATTTATTCTTTAATTTATTAACATTTAAGAATTCAAATGATCCTTCCGATAATGATCTTTTTTCTCTACGTATTTTCAATAATTTCCTATAAGTATTAAAAAGTGAGTCGGGATTCCCTACCTCCTGTTCAACGTTAATTAATTTATATGAGTCCGGTATTCTTAACCATGGTTTTATTATCCCATTTACACTAAAACCGGCATTTGGTTCAGGGTTCCATTGCATAGGCGTTCGGCATCTATCACGTGTCAGTGAAAATCCAAGAATTCGTGCTAGAAAAGAGATAGGAAAAACTGAAAATTTATTAGCTATTGGATCTTGACTTTCTTCTAATTTAAAATAAACATTTGACATCCCTATTTCTTCTCCATAATAGATAAATGGTATTCCCCTTAGAGTGAGTTGTAAGGTCGCCAATAATTTAGCTTTTTGAATATCACCGTTTACGAGGGAAATATATCGGTCTCTATCATGATTTCCATATACGTAGGTTGGTGTAAAAGGAGGTGATAATGCTTTTTCTATTCTAGAAATTATCCTTCTAATTTTTTTTGGATTAAAAGATGGTATTGTAGAGGTAAACTCGAATAAGAAAACTGTGTGTAATCCATTATTCTTTGGACCATAATATTTTGCTAATTCTTCAATAGTCCCAAAAGCCTCGCCCACTAAAAATCTTTCTGGCTTATATTCGTCCATTATACTTCTTAAATCCATTGCAAAATCAAATGTTTCAGGAAGATTTAAATCATATTGATGTCGGTGAAATAAGGTATCAACATGAGTATCGGAAGGTAGTAATCGCCAACTCAACTTATCATTCCTTAATTGCTTATCTTCGAAAATTGAATGTAAAATGTCCAATCTAAACCCATCTACTCCTTTATCAAGCCAAAAACGCATTGTTTTAAACATTTCTTCCTTAACTTGTGGATTTCGGTAATTTAAATCTGGTTGGAAGGGTAAGAAATGAAAATAATACCATTGATCGGTTTTTTCATCATATTTCCATGCAGATCCTCCTATCATAGATTTCCAGTTATTTGGAGGTTTTTTTCCATTAGGTTTTTTACCATCACGCCAGATATACCAATCCCGCTTTGGATTATCTTTGCTAGAAGCTGATTCTTTAAACCATAAATGTTTATTTGAAGTGTGATTAAGTACAAGATCTAAAACCATTCTCATATTTTTACTATGCATTTTCGAAAGTAGCTCGTTAAACTCTTTCATGGATCCATATATTGGATCTATAGAGCGGAAATCTGAAACATCATAACCGTGATCAGCTTGAGGAGATTCGAAAAAAGGGCTAAACCAAATAGTTTCAACTCCAAGATCTTCATTTAAGTAATCCAATTTCTCTATTATTCCTTTTAGATCTCCTATACCATTACCAGATGTATCTCTAAAACTTCTAGGATAAATTTGATACACGACTGTTTTTTGCCACCATTTTAATTTATCCCCATTCATAGATATTTCAATAATTAAAACCATAAAATCTTTTTTCATTAATATGAGATGTAATCTATAATTTTGGGAAAAGTATAAATTACTTTTAATTAATTAATATAAATTATGGAATCAATGATTGAATTTATCAAATCAAGAAAGAGCGTAAGAAATTTTATATATCAAAAGATTGATAATGATACCATAAAAGAACTTATAGAATGTGGACGTTGGGCACCTTCAGGCCAAAATAACCAACCTTGGAAAGTTTGTATTGTTGTCCATCCTACTGTTAAAAGAATGATTGCTGAACAATCTCAAAATGGAGGTATTATAGAAAGCGCATATGTAAATTTCGTTATTTTTTTAGATCTTGAACGTTGTTATGATCGGACAAAGGATCTTCAGTCTATTGGTGCCTTTATCCAAAATATTCTCTTAGCTGCTCATGCTAAAGGATTAGGGGCTGTATGGATAGGGGAGATATTAAAGAATAAGGAAAAAATAAATGAAATTTTTAAATTAGCAATAGATAAATTTGAGCTTATGTGTGTAATCGCATTAGGGGTTATTGATGAAGCAATGGAGGCAAAACGTAAAGAAGAGAGAAAAAGAAGATTAATCGATAGCTTCATAGATTGGTACTAATCTAGAGTTATTATTTCGTATCTCTTTGATTTAAGTATTAAAATCTGTATTGATTTTACTTTTGTTAATAAGTACTACACCATTTAATTTTCCTATAGCTATTAAAAAGTTAAATTAGATAGCCCTTTTAATCAATAATCTAATTTTGAAGAATTATGAAAAAAGAAGAGCGATATACACATGATTTTAATAATATGATTAAAATCGTAATTTTTAATAGTTTTGGGTTCTTTTTCTTAGAATTTATAATTCCTTTTTACGTTAGTCAAGTATTAGGAGCAACAAATATAGAATTAGGGATTATTTTCTCCATGAATCTTGTTGGTCATATAATAAGTTCTTCTTTTACTGGTATTTTAACCGATAGATTGAAATCAAAAACAAGACTAATTTTACTCGGTTCCTTTGGACGAGGTATCGCATATTTTTGGCTTTATGGAGCATTCATTTTAAATTCTCTTTTAGGTATAATGCTGGGAAACTTTTTTATTGGCTTTTTTGTTGGGTTTTTTTGGATACCTTTTGATACCTTAATAGCTGAAAAATCGAACAAAAATAACCGCGCTAATGCATATGGGAAAAGAAATTCAGCAATAGGTATAGGGATGTTAATAGGTTCCTTAATAGGTTTTCCCATTTTTAGTTATCTAATTTCCATTTCATCAAATGCATCTTTAATTTATATTCCTATTGTGTTTTTCGGGATTTCAAACTTCTATGCTGGAATTCAATTTATTAGAAAAGTTAATGAATCAATCAAATTCAGTAATTTTGGATTTGAATTTTCTAATAATGATAATATAAGAAGAGCTCCTAATTCATCAAGAAGTTTTCTATTTGGTCTAGTATTCATATCATTAGTTCTATTCTTAGCCAATATTAATGGATCTCTCGCAAAACCGTTCTTAAATGTTTATCTTTTAGAAAATATTGTTAACGACCCTACGATTGCTGTTTGGGTGTATTTACCACCTGGGATAATATCAATGCTTTTAGCTCCTAAATTAGGAAATCTTGTTGATCGCTTGAAACCATCAATAGGAATTAGTGTTGCTAGCGCTTTAGGGGCCGGAATTACCTGGTTATTGATAAATACCAATAATGTTTTTCTCTTTTCTCTCCTTTTAGTTTTTGACATGACAATTGTGCATACTGCAAACTTAGTTATACAAAACCTGTTAAGTAGAATATCTTTAAAGCATCGCGGGAAGATCTTTAGTTTATTTCGAGTATTTTTGAACGTAGGAAATGTAATTGGACCCATATTGGGTGGTTTTGTATCGTTTTATGTAGGATTGAAATCCCCATTCATAATTTCAATTATAGTTGAATTGTGCTTAATACCTTTTTATGTCATTACTTTGCTTGTTTTAAAACCATTTTTAAAAGAAAAGTATGAAAAAATCAAGGAATTTCATGAAGAGTTAGTCTAATATCATAATCTTAATTATAAATTATAAATATAACCAAAAATGGAAAATCCTGGAAAAAATCGGGCCAATCCAATAGTAGAATTCAACCCAATAAATGTAAGTAAATCCCAGATATATTATAGCATATATAAACGCAAAGATAAAACCAAAAATTACATCTACAGGGAAATGAACTCCTAATACTAATCGTGAAATTGCCATTATAATATCTAAACTAAAAAAAACTAAAAAAATGAACCAATTATTGAAATACCAAGCAAATATTATTCCAAAAAATAAGAAAAAAGTCACATGACCACTTGGAAAAGATTTCTGCTCAGATTCTGACATAAGATAAGGAATTCGAATAAATTCATCATGTTTTTTAACACCCTTACTTTCAAGAGTGATATAAGGTCGCTTTCTTCTTACTAAGCGGTATCGAATTATGCTATGGATTATAATTGATTGGTCAAAGCCTCCCGTGAAAATCACTAAAAGATAATAATCCTTTGTTATGTAACCATAGATGAACCATGCTATCCAGATTACACCCCAGAAATATAAACTTCCGCAAAAACTATAAATTTTAGCAAAAGCTTTGGTTCGTTTGCTAAAATCACTATTATATAAGTTTAGAAAAACCTTAGTATCCCAATTCTCAAGTTTTTCTATATATTCTGAAATAATTGACATAGCTTTGAATGGTCTTTGGATGATTTAACTTTATAAATTGAGCTATTAAAATTTTATCCTACAATTAATAATTTTGATACTTTTAATCATCTTTATAGAAGTATCGATTATATATTTAAAAAACAATGCTTTAATCTAGAATATTAAAAATATTATATATTCAAAGTGAAGATTATGAATGATTATAATTATGCTGGATTCTCTGAAGAACATCTACGCAGAATTGCCTTAAGAAAGGTACATTTTAGGATGTCAGTAAAGATACATGTAGGAATTTTTATTGTAATTTCAACTTTAATGTTAATAATAAATTTGCTATTGACTCCAATGACATTTTGGATAATTTATCCTTTCTTTGCATGGTTAATCGGTGTTGCGGAACATATCACAGCTTATCTAATCTATGCTAAAGGGATATATCCCGGAGCTAAACAAGGTATTATACTGCATCTTGTTGCGTATTTTTTCGTGCAATTACTTCTTCTTATTATAAATATTATGGTAACCCCTTTTTTTTATTGGGTTTTATTTCCAGCTATTTTTTGGGGTACAGGATTGGCAATTCATTTATTATCCTATTTAACTTTCCAACGGTCTTCCAGTGATGAAGAAGGAGAACTAAAATCAAGAACTCAGCGTGCAGTCGAAAAAGAAATGGAAAAAATTAGAAAAAAAATGAATAACTAGGAGTGTTGGTAAGTTAATGTGGCTTGGTAAGTTTTTAGATTTAGAGGAAGACTTAAACGACTTAAAGAATAAAATAAAGAATGAAATTATGGAGAGTATAACAAAAAATAAAATCACCCCTCTTGAATTTACTATTATGGAAGCAATATTTAATAATAAAGAATTATCAGGTTATGATATTATCCTAAATCTAAATAAACACTTTGCTGGTACGTGGATAGCTCAATCAGGAACAATTTATCCTATCTTATCCAAATTAAAGAAAGAAGGTTTTCTAAAATCTAGACCTATGAAAAGTCCAATTGGTCCTGTTAAGACAGTTTATTCATTAACAGAAGCAGGAGCACAAATCTTAAAAGAAAAGGTTAATAAGAACTTTGAGGATCAAATTAAATTCATTGAAAATTTTCTTGTTGAGTTATCTTCTATCTATATCCACTCCTACTCGAAAACTGAAAGAACTATAAGAATTGAGGAAGTGCATAATATCTTAACTCAAACATTTGAAAGAATAAAAAAAAATATCCTTTAACTACCTCTGACTAAAGAAAAGTTTTAAAAAATTCAGAATAAAAAGAATAATTAAAAAAATTATAAATCTTTTGAAGTAAATTTAATTAGGACAAACGTAAAAATTACCAAAATTATTCCAGTAACTAAATATATTAATCTCCAATAGATCAATCCATAAGAATTAAATATCAAATATGGAATCAATATATTAGCTATAACGATTATTAAGGTAGTTATAATTTTTACTCTACTTTCTTGGCCTAAAAATACATTTTTTGATATGAATTTTAAAGTCACTGGAATTGTAAATCCAAATAAGGCCCCGCTTAAAATAGTTATTAAAATGTAAATTTCAAGTATGTAGGTTGATGCTAAATAAATAAGTGTAAGACCTGTAATGACTAAACTAAGGAGGACAGTAATGGTATTTGAAAGCTTATCTATAAATCTAGTACATATCAAAAATATGAAAATAAACACAATGAAGGATATTGAAGTGTATAATGCAATCATACTGACTGGCATAAACCAAGAGTAATAGTATTCGGGTATATTAAGGGATGCAAATGAAATAAATGAGTAAATTGGTCCTAAAAGTACACTAAATGATATAAGCAGTTTGAAAACAAAATAATAAATATTTTTTTGATTCATAGAAATTATTTATATTGAATTCTTTAAATTTTTTTTGAAAATGTGAATACACATAAAGTGTATTCACTAGTAAAAGTTTATAAAGTTTTTAATATACAAATTATTATGTCTAATAGATTAACTTTAAGAATTTCTGTAATCTTATTAGCTCTTGGTATTGGTTTAATACCACCAGCATATTTAATCAGTGGATACATGCGAGATCAAGTTGATGCTGAGATTCCTAGCACTTTTTTAACAATTAGACAAGGATTTGCTAACTATTTAGAAGCAAACTTTATCGGTCTTGGAATACCAGATGTATTAAATGAAATTAGAATGTCCAACACAAGAATTCCTTCCCTTGAGAGGCTGACAATCTATGATTTCTTATATATGGTCGACACGATTCCGCATTTTCTGCAAGAGATAAAAAATAATATGATAGAAAAGTTCCCATCGATGATTAACGGATCTCGAACTGCTCAATTTATAAATAACACTATATTTGCTGTAATGAATGAAACTGCATTATCAGAAGGACAAGTGAGAGTTTTATTCTTTAATGACTACTTATTTGAAGATAATCATGAAAATGCTTCAATAGAGGGCATTTCGGAATATGGATTAGGCATTGCTTCTCTCAACTACTCAACACTAGCTCGAACTAGAATATTAGATGGTTATGGTATTTATCCAGGTTTACTTACAGATATAATTTATGGGGGAGGAGTTATAGATTGGTTAGATTTTTATGATTTAGCGGAAGCTAATATTGGTAATAATCGGACTGAAATGGAATCGGCATATAATTGTACATGGAGTTCTGGACAATTACAAAACGTATCACAATATATAAGAAATTATATGTGGGATACTATAATTAAAGCTATGTACTTTCCCAAAACAATTGAAACATATGGAATGGAAATGTTTTACGGACAATGGGCAAATTTTAGCTTTTATGAGGATCATGTTAATTTTAGGCCCTTTCTTGATCCATTAACAACAAGTCTTCGCGGGTTTGAAATAGCACAAATTATAAGTAATAATCCAGTCCCTTCTGGGATTTCTTTAACTGTTTGTGAGAATTTATGGGACGTATCAAACCCATTATCATTTGTTAACCAAAGTGGTTTAATAAAATGGTTTCAAGCGTCTAATTCATCGTATGCATTATATGACCAAAGACTTACTGAATTAAATTCAACTTTTGGATTAACTCTTGAACAATTTCAGAGTATCACTACTTGGTTATTCGATCTCGAGACGACATGGAGTCTAAGATTTGTTGTTATAAGTGTTCTTATTCAATTACCTAAACCTTTTGGCTTTCAAACATTTCCAATAGTTCATAGAGACAATGTATTTTATGAGCAATGGGCAAATGGTACAGTAGTAAAGGGTGGGCTTAATCTCAATTTAGCTAGTAACTTAAAAGGATATGAAGCAGGAGTTCCTACTAGAACGAATATCTCAAGAACGATAGCCAAAGCATTCTTCAATGTCAATAACATATCTAGTTTTATGAGTAAAATTGGTATTTTTAAGTGGGTGCAAGCACAACAAGGAAATATATCAGCTCAAAATGAATTAATGAATACATTTGATTTAAGTACATCTCAATTGAATTTGCTTCTTAACTGGCTCTTTGTCACATTCAGAGACAATTTGGTTCCTTATTTCGTTTTATCATTAGTAGGAAAAACTTTAAATCAACTTGCTTTTGACGAATACCCTCGTCAATGGGGTTATGGAACATATAATGAGAGTAGTATAGATCTTACAGATTATGCATCTACAGGATTTAGCTATTTAGGATGGGAACTCGGCATTCCAACAGACATCACTCTAAATCTCACTCAAACTACTGCTCTATTGGATGTTTCAAATAGTCTATCATTTGCAAATCGCAAAGGAATATCAAAATGGCTGAGATCAGTGGAAATACAAGAATATTACAATGAAATCATACAAGCTTTCAGTATAACCAACACAGAATATACTCAGATCTATAATTATATCATGTATGTAAAAGAAAATTATGTAATCCCATTACTGATTCAAGAATCTATCTTCCAAATGGATCCATATACAATAAGTGAATTGTACCAAACAGGAATCCTCATTGGAGCTATAATTATTATTGCTGCTGGTATTATATTTGGTGTCTTAGATTTTCTAAAGAAAAAACGCTAAATCACCAAAAGAATTGCAGCTAATTTTTATTTTTTTCAAATTTTAGAATTTAATAAAAAAGACTTAATTTATATTAATATCATACTTTCTAAATACTTTCTCAAGTGCTTCACTTGCTAATTCTCTCAATACATTTCCCAGAGGAGCTAAAACCTCATCTTTCGAGGTTCGACGATTTTTACTAATTCGACCCTCCTTTACTTCAAAACTATTTTGTGCCCAGCTATATTCGTCATTGAATGTAAACCAGACATCCTTATAGGCATTTTCCTGACCTCCATCTCTAGCTAATGGCTTCTCCTCAACTGGAACATCAGGATCCTGCAAATAGCACCAATCTAGCACAACCCACTCGAGCTTTCTTGGAGATTCCGGCCGATCTGCCAAATATATACAATAAGAATGACCACCTAATTCTGAATCAGATGGGGCAACAACAGGGTCAGCCATAACCTGAGCAGCACATACTTTTACTCTCCATGATGGAATTCCAGCATTGATTAATAAGCTTGCTATTAAAATAGAGCCATCTTCACAATCTCCAATTTCAGATTGAATAGTTTCAAATGGAAATTGCCAATATTCCGGACATTCAGAGGTAATATCATCATAAGTATATTTAAGAAATTCACTTACAAATTTCTGACATACCCAAGCAGTTTCATTAGGCGTATTTCTTCTCAATTGAAGCTTATATATGACATGTTGGAGAATAGAATCATTCTTTTTAATAAATGACTTAACATCAACATCAATTTCTTTCTTATAATGCTCTCCCCTTAAGGCTCTCCCCGTATAAATAATGTGTGCTCTCTCCCATTTACTGTTCCAATAATCTTGACCAAATTCACCATAATTTTTTTCTTCAAACGGAATGACTTCAAGAGGTACATTGGGGGTAATAATTTCTGGTGTATCCTTTTCTTTTTCTTTACTTTTACTTTGTCTAGAGAATGCTTTCGCTTTACTTATCCAACTTTCTATTTCTTTTTGGGAAGGAATTTTCGTTAAAAGATTTGAATTTTCTTTTTTTAATTGCTTAAGTTTTTCTAATAAACTTTTGGCATTTCTTCCAGCAAACTCTTTAACAGAATCCACACCACTTAAATTTAGAGCGTTTGCTATTTTAGGATTAATTCCTTCAATACGCATGAGATCAGCATGTTCTTGCCAGGTATCTAACAAGTTTACCGTAACTCCGATTTTTCGAGCCAATTTTCTAATTTGATTTGGACTAAGTGGTATAAGGTCTTCCACAGTCATAATACCTTCTTTTTTTAGAAGCTTTGCATGTTTTTCTTCTAAAGAAATAATTTCAACTAAATTCAATATCATAACCCTTTCATTTATTTTAATAAAAATTGGTAGAATAATATATAATTTTTTCCAAATTTATATATTCATATATGAAATCACAATTAAATGGTTGTCTCAAAAATGGTTTAATTAACTTTTGGACTCCTAATTTAATTATGAAGAAAATTAACTAAACTTAATAAGATTTAATATTTTCTAAATATAAAGATTTAAATTCAAGCTAAAATTTTTCAATATTACTACAAAAGCTTGTAGAAACTTAATATATCTTATGGTTAAATACATCTAACTAAATATCTCAATAGAACCGTTTGATTAATAGGCGGGATTACCGAGATTACTCAAGAGCTTCTCTTACATCGGGAATCTGGTCAATGGTCGCGTCTAAAAATGGGTCAAGACCGATTATAGGTGCTGGACTTAAGATCCAGTGGCAAAGGCCTTCGGGAGTTCAAATCTCCCTCCCGCCATTATTTTCCAATTTTTATTAAAAGACAAGTATTTAAAAGGAAATATTAAGTAAAAATAAATAAATAATGACATGATATTAAATTTATAATATAAGAAATAATTACATTAATAACGAGGTTTTTAATTTGCCAGTTGGGATTCTTATTATTCGATGGGATAATGAAATTGGACCAATAAATGAAGGTTTTTATCCGGAAAATTTGAAAATAACTAATAATCTCCTCACACAAGTCTACTCATCACATAGATATCAGAGTTTAAAACCGGGATTTGCAAGTATCGCTCTTAAAAATAATAAGGTTGTTTCTTTTTTTTCAGGAGTTGGTACAGATCATATTAGTGTTGAAAATTATGTTGTTGCACTCTTACTCAGAAGAGATGAGAAACCCAACAAATACCGGGAAATTTTGAAAACTATAGCTGCTGAAATCCTAGATAAAATACCTGATGGGAAATTCAAAAAAGTTTTACCTGACTTGTATAAAGATTTAGCTAAAATATAAAATAAAATATTAACTTATTTGAGCTTTTTTTAATGAAATCTTTCCATTTTCATCTAATTCAATAAGGTCTACGTCCTTTAGCTTTTGCACTAACTTTCTAACTAGTACAATTGGAGAACCAAGGGCATTTCTTAGATCTTCTATACTCATAGAACCAACTTTTTCAATTATTAAAAAGGATTTGAACTGAGCTTCCTGCTCCATTAAATCAGTGAGTTTATCGAAATAAACTATCTTTTTCATATTTTCATTTTTAAATGTATCAACTTCGTCAACTCTTTCTTGTAATTGCCTAATTAATGTTTCTGCATTTCTCTTTTCATCGCGTAATTGTTCTACTTTATTAATTAGTTCTTCATATTTTTGGTGAATCTCTTCAAATCGAGATTTTACATCTTTTGCTTCAGAGGTCGCTTCTGTTGATACTAACTTAAAATCTAAAAGAAACTTATCCAATTCTGCAATTTTTGTTGTTAATTCTTTTTTTTCTTCGAAATGCTCTTTTTTCAATTTTTCTATCTCATTCTTCCACTTTTGATCCATATCAGACAAAAGTTTTACTTGTTCATCTTGTAATTTATCTGCAAAAGCTTGAATTTCTTGAACCATATTTTCAAGGTTTTTAACTGTTTCATCTTTTAATATTAATTCAGAACTCTTCTCTGCTAATTCGGCCTTTAGATTTCCTATTCTTTCAAAAGCTTCTTCTAGTTTTCTATGAGTAGGTATATTTTGCTTTTTAGAAAAATCTAATTCTCTCTGGGCTTCTAAAGCTGTACCTTTTGCTAATTCTAATTCCCTTTCTTTCTCATTTATTATAGCCCTCTGAGTTCCAATTAATTCTTTTAATTCTAAAACATCATCTGGAATATCATACATTTTAGAAATCTTTGCTTTTTGATCTTCTATTAAATTATCTTGATCAATGATAACTCTCTTTTGCTTTTCAACTAGCTCAGTCAATCTATCAATTTTTGATTGTAAGGATGCAATTTCTTTCTCGCTCGATTCGATTTCATCTATCATATTTCTCAAATCTTTAGGCATTGTAGGTTAACTCTCTAAAATTATATGTAAAATTAGTAGTTAATATATATAAACTGAATTAATTTATTTTAATTAATAAAGATAAATAATATTAATAGAGAGATAATAGATTTAATTTATATATTTATCGAATTAACAAATCAAAATTAGCCGAGAGGTAAAAAAAATTATAGCTTATTACTTTAAGTCTGATCAAATAAATGCCTTTATCCTTATTTCTTATAGGTATCTAAAAGATAAAAATAAAATACTACTGGAGGAATTAAATCTATTCAAAAATGAAAAGGATATAGCTGAATATATAAATTCAAAGGCTCTTGAAAAAAGGTCCCAAACTAATACTAATGAACATCTAATTATTTCCCAACTAGAGAAACTCATTAAAACATATTTAAAAGGGCAAAAAATTAACTTATTTGAAGAAATAACTAAATTGAATGTAGAATTGAATATTAAGGATAAATTTAAGAGTAATTTCTCCCAAAGAGTTGTAGATGCTCTTCTCAAGGTTAAACCTGGAGCCATAACAACATACTCTGATCTTGGAAAAACAATTCAATCTAAAGCATTTCGAGCAATAGGGAATGTTTGCAAATCAAATCCAATACCCCTAATAATCCCTTGTCATCGTGTCTTAAGAAAGGATGGAGAAATTGGAGGTTTTATGGGAAAGACTGATAAAACCTGGGAAACTAATATTAAAAGAACCTTATTAAGAATAGAAGGACATCAAGTATAGAGATATTTTTTAATTAAACGAAATTAATATATTGTTTACACCTTTTATTTAATATTATGGTAAATATATCTCCTATTAAGCCCTACGTTCCAGTAAATCCAGAAACTTTTTGTACTAATCCATACGATGTAATTGATAAAGAGGAAGCACAAGAATTAAAAAAAATTCCTAATTCCTTGATTCATCTAATTCTACCAGATGGAGAGGGTGATGAGGCTTATCAAAATGCTCTCAGAGCCTATAATTACTTTAAAGAAAAATATATTATTAAAAAGGAAAAAGCTCCAAGCATTTTTGTTTACCGTCAAGAATCTCCACAATTTAGCCATCAAGGCTTAATTATAGGAGTTTCTCTTCAAGATTATGAAAATGGAAATATATTAATCCATGAGTATACCAGAGAAAAAGCATTGAAAGATAGAACAAGTCATATTGTCACAACAAACGTAGCTGCTGGCTTAGTTTGGACAGTATTTCAAGCTAATAAAAAAATAAATGCTTTAATTGAGCAAATAAAACAAAAAAAACCAAGATTCCAATTTATGAAATATGGGTATGTTCATAAATTATGGCAAGAAACTGATCCCATTTTAATCCAAAGATTAAAGGATCTTTTTCATCATGAAAAAATATATATTGCAGATGGACATCATCGAGCAGCAAGTGCTGCAAATTATCGCAAGATTCAGCTTCAAGAAGGAAAAGAAATCAAAGAAGCACCTTGGCAGTATTTATTATCATATGTCGCTTCTGATGATCAAATCCATATATTGCCCTATAATCGAGTGATTAGAAGTTTATCCTTTAATGAAAATGAGTTCTTAAAGAAAATAGAACCAGAATTTAAATTAAAACAAGTAGAAAAAGCATTTCAACCACAGAAAAAAAATGAAATTGCTCTATGTTTAAAGGGTAAATGGTATAAACTTAAAGTTAAACATAAAGACTTTAAAACTAAAAGAGACTCATTAGATGTAAGTATACTTCAAGATAAGATCTTAGAACCAATACTAGGAATTATTAATCCACGCACAGATGAGAATATTTTTTTTGTAGGTGGAACACAAGAACTTCGAGAAATGGAAAATTATACTACAGAAAATGGAAATGATCTATTTATAAGCCTATATCCGGTTGATATAAAAGATTTAGAAGCAATAGCAGATGAGGGAGGGATAATGCCTCCAAAATCCACTTGGTTTGATCCCAAACTTCTCTCAGGATTAGTTATGCATGAATTGAAAGAAAATTAAAAAAATATTATTTCTTTTTTAGGAAACTTGACATCTTTTCTGCTATTAGAGTTGCAGCATCGATCTGGTTTTCAATAGTTTGACTCGCAATGTGAGGTGTTAGTATTAAATTATCATTACAAGCAATTAATTCTTGATCCTTTAGCGGCTCTTCACGAAAGACATCAAGTGCTGCCCCACCAATATCTTTATTTTTTAGTGCCTGAATTAAAGCTTTTTCGTCAATTAAGGTTCCTCTCGCTGTGTTAACTATTATAGCGTCTTTTCTCATAAGTTTTATTCTCTTTTCATTAATTATATTTTCTGTTTGAGGCGTAATAGGTAAATGTAGTGAAACTATTTGAGCATCTTTTAATAAATCTTCGATTGATGGGTATATTGAGCAACCTACAGCTTTAGCTTCATCGATAGCAGATTGCCCTTTACTAAATCTGGAATAAACACCCACCTTCATTCCTAATGCAATTGCGTCTTTTGCCAATTCTTTAGCTATATTTCCAAATCCTATCAATCCAAGTTTCTTACCTTTTAAGGTATATCCTAAATATTGACTCTTATTCCACTTTCCTTGATGAGTAGTATGATCTGCATCAGAAATATGTCTTGCTAAAGTCAGCATCAATCCAAGTGAAAGTTCTGCTACTGACACAGCGGGTGCTTCCGGTGTATTTAAAACCTCTATCCCTAGATCTTTTGCTTTTTTTAAGTCAATATTATCTAATCCAGCTCCAGCTCTCCCAATAACCTTTAAATTTGTTGCTTTTTCTAACACATCTGCAGTCAATTTTGTTCTTGACCGAACTACAATTGCCTCATAATTATTTATTTCATTTTTAAGTTCATCCTTTGTTATAGTGAATTTCTTAAATACTTCAAATCCATTTTTTTGGAAAATTTCTATTCCATCATCCTGAAATTCATCACTAATTAAAACTTTCATAACTATCATTAGATTAATTTTTCATGAATAAGTTAATTAATAAAATTATCTTTAAAGATTTTTGTTTAACTTTTTCTCATTTTTAATGAGAATTAAAACATAAGCAAAAATAAAAAAAAGAATTAAAATAAATTATTTATCTAATCTTAATTTTGTGATAATTTCCGTTAGAACTTTTAACATATCTTCAAGTTCTTTCACAGTAATTTCACCCATATGTCCAATCCTAAAGGTTTTGCCTTTTAATGAACCGTATCCATCTACGATTCGATATCCCTCATTTAAAAGCATAGACACCATTATACTAGTGTCAATATTCAAATTATTTTTCATAGTAGAAACGGTATTGGAACAAAATTCTTCCCTTATAGGAAACATTTCCAAATTCATATCACGAGCCCACATTCTTGTTCGTTTACCTAACTGTGAATGCCTTTCAAATCGGTTTTCTAGGCCTTCTTTATTTAATATATAATCTAGTTGCGAGACTAAACCTCTAATCTGTGGTATTGGTGGGGTATTTGGGGTTTGATTGGATTTATTACTTTTTAACATCACTTCAAAATCAAAATAATAGCCTCTATTCGTGACTTTAGAGGTTTTTTCGATTGCATCTTCCGAAATTGAAAGAACTGCGATTCCAGGAGGTAAGGCAAAACATTTCTGTACTGATGCCAAACAAATATCAATACCTAGTTTATCAACTTCAACTTTAACCCCCGCCATTGATGATGTAGCATCCACACAAACCAAAGCTCCAAAATCCTTAAGAACTGGGATAACTTCATCAAGAGGGTTATAAATTCCAGTAGATGTTTCACAAGCTTGAATAAAAACTGTAGAATATTTCTCTCTATCCATAATTTCTTGCACAAATTCAGGAGTTATTGCCTCTCCCCACTCAACTCCTTCTTTGAAAGCATTTTTTCCATTTGAAACTCCAATCTGATACCATCTGTCACCAAATGCTCCTATTGACAAGAATAATGCTCTT
Organism: Promethearchaeota archaeon; assembly: GCA_048939995.1. Classification (GTDB taxonomy): domain Archaea; phylum Asgardarchaeota; class Lokiarchaeia; order Sigyniarchaeales; family SOKP01; genus SOKP01. The sequence goes on from JBHLOY010000003.1 coordinate 132,347, forward strand.
TCATCATTATTTAGCAAGTTTCTAACACATGCTTCCATAACCCCGGTGGCGCTTGAAGTAGAGATCAAACATTCATTTTTTGTGTATAAAATTTTTTTCAAATTTTCTATTGCCTTTTGATGCATATCAAAATAAGGTTGAGATCTATGGGTATCATTAGGTTTTGCCATTTCTTTTAGTATTCTATCTGGGACATAAACGGGACCTGGAGTAAATAATTTTAATTGTGAACCTTTTTCTTTGTTAAAATGAATTTCGGGCATAATGGCTTTATATTTTAGATTAGTTAAAAATTTTTAGTTGAATAAAAAAAGTTTACTTTTTAGCTAATTTATTTAGTTCTATTTTTCGGTTGATATCATATTCGGTATAATCACCCAACATAAAGAAAAAATATTTAACGTTTCGAAATCTTAAAGGTAAATTATATTCACTCAAATACATAATTGCCCGAAAAATAGCATTAAATAGTAAAACGCCAGGAATTGCTACTATATGGAACAGAAAAAATTGTTCTGCGGAAGCAAACGCCATAAATACAAGGATAATTGTAATTCCTCCAATTATAATATTCATTAGGCGATATTTGAGTAGATATTCCTTTATAATTATACCTTTTATTATTCCAGCTATTCCAATAAGTAATGTAGGAAAAGTTGAGAGATAAATTACTTCAGTTAAGCCTACATTAGGGTACGAAAAGATGATATACAGCATGTAGAAACTGAAAATGGTGAAACTTATTCCAAATATAACGTGTAATACATTTAAGGCTTTTTCTCTGAGTTTTTTGAATAAACCTTTAATAATCTTATATATTCCAAAAAAGAATAAGGTAACTAATGGATACACAATTATTGACATTAGAGCAACTAATTTTAAAAATAGAGCTAATATTAAGAAAGTAATTAGAAGTATAATAGAGATAACATTATCCGCACGTATTTTTTGCTTTAACATTACATTTTCAATAATATAACTCATAGAATAACTCACCTAAATAAAACAATAATTTTGAAAACTTATTAAATTATTTAGTGAAGCAATTCTTAAAAATTCGATACTAATAATGCAATGATAATGCCTAAAAACTTTATAGAAATAGTATAATATAATTTCCTAAAATAATTAATATTACAGCTACTAGAAATCGCTTTCGAAATTTTTCCTTCAAGAAGATAATAGAAAAAATTTGTTGAACCATCGGAGTATTTGCAGTAATCGTTGAGGTTAAAACTAAGCCATTTATCTCAGCGGCTTTAATAAATACAGCATCGGCTAAACCCAAAGATAAAATTCCTGCAATTCCTATGAATATAAAATATCTTAGGTCTTTTCGATTTTCCTTTTTAAATCCATCATAATACTCTTTCTGAAAAGCTCCTAGTATTGCTACGGTACCAAAACCAAATCCAACCCTAAAGAAGTTAGAAACGAATATATCACCAGTCAATACTCTTGCTTGGTTGAACGTGACATAAGCTACTGCCCAAAAAAATGCTGTACCAATTGATAATAATACGCCTAAAATTAAATCTTCAGAGATTTTTTCTTTTAAACTTCTCTTTACTTTTACCTTTTCATCTTTATCTTTTGAGCTCAATATAAACACACTTGAAAGTATTAATAACCCCCCAATAAGTATTGAAAGAGTTATTTCTTCTGAAAATAATAGAAAAGAAAATGGATATACAAATATTAGTGATAGCTGGGTGAGAGGATAAGCTCGAGAGGCATCTATTCTCTTTAAAGACATATAATAAAATAAGTCTCCAATCGTTACACTTAAACCGGAAATTAAACATATCATTAAAAAAACTAGGATTTCTATATAACCCATATCTTTAAGAAATGAATAGCTCCCAAAAATTATTGAGATTAAAAATGTACTCAAACATACGCAGCAAAGCCTAAAGAACAGATTAGCTTTTGGTTGAGTTTTTCCAAGACCCCATTTGTAAACCAAAGATGCTATAGCCCATGTAAATAGTGCATCTAAAGCTAAAATATAACCAATTATTTCAGCCATTTTCTTTAAAATATTTTCTTTTAAATAATTATGAAATTAATCTAGTAGTTTTAAGCAATAAATAAATCGAAATACTTACAACCCATATTCCAATTGTAATAGTCATAATCCATTCAATAACAGGTATCCAAGTTACTAAAAATAAGATAATAACAAGAATAGTAATAAATCCCAAATAAGAAAGAAATCTGTGGAAATGGTTGTTATTTAGAAATAAAATACTATATAAAAACAAGTAAGTAATTGCGGTAATCATGCAAATCAGAAAAATAATTCCATGCAAATAATAGTATAGTGTGTTAAATATTAAAGAGGGAAACAACCCGATTAAAGAAAAAAAAACACATGAAATTAATGCTGAAGTAATAGCTGCTTTTTTAAGATTAAATTTAGTATGGTCTACTCCTAATGTCCGATTTATATGCATATAGAGAGGAATAGCTAAAAATCCTGATGAAAATACTCCCAAGTTGAAAAATATTGCTCCAGGAGAATACTCACCTCCTAACCAACTTATCATGCAGTTGAAATCAAAACCAGTAAATAATATAGAAGCGAGATATATTCCTGAAAAATAGACAATTACAGATATTAAGCCAAATAATGGTCCAAACACTTTAATCATAAATTTATTATGGTATATATTTAAACGCCACATTTTTCAATCATCTTATGTTTCTGTATTTATTCTTAAGACAAGTTCTCTTGATGGAATCTGATTAAATAAAAACATGTTAATGATCTCTTCTTTAAATTTGTCATTTTCTTCTGCTAATTTTAACATTTGCGAAAAATGTCTACCTTTGTTCTTAAAAAAGAAATCTACCATTAAAGCTTTCATTTTAAAAACTCTAATAATTTTTTTTATATTTGAAAAGGAATGGTATTGTTTTAACATCTCTTTTGAAATCTCTTCCTTTTCTAAAGCACTAATCGCTGCTTTTGCAGCAAAATTTGATGACACTATGCTTGGATAAATTCCTTCTCCGCTAATGGGAGATACAAATCCTGCAGCATCACCAACGATCATAATATTATCACCAAACAAGCAATTAGCCTTTACACCTATCGCTGGTAAAGGATATGCTGCTTCCCAAACTTTCTTATATGTTTGTATATTTTTTGACAATAAATTTACTATAAAAGGGTCCTTGATAAAATTATTATATATAAGATTGACATTATAGTTTTTATTTTCCTCTTGCCATGTTCCACATCCAATATTAAATCTTTTATTATCTAAAGGAAATATCCAAGCATATCCCTTATATGGTCTAAAAAAGAAAGACATATATTCAGTTTCTAAATTATTTTTTCCTTCGAAAATTCCACATTTGCATATACCAATTTCATCAATTTGCCATTTTTGGCGTAAATATGACTTAATAGCTAATCTTGAGCCTACTCCGTCGGCAATTATAATTACTTTTCCTAAAAATTCTTTAGTTCCCGTTGTACTTTTTGTTTTTACTCCAGCTTTCTTATTATTTTTAATAAGAAAGTCAAAAGAAAAGTTTTTATCGAATAATTCAGCACCAGCATCAACAGCAATATCTCTTATTAAATTATCAAATTGTAGCCGATCTACATTTATTGAATAATCTTTAAAATTATTCCATGAATATTTCAATATCTTATAATCCGCAGAGTATAAATTCATCCCAGTAATCTGCAGATATTTTTGTTTCCGTAATTGAGGAAAATATTTAAAAACTCTAGAACTGACAGCACCTCCACAAGGTTTACGCCAGGTGCAATCCCTCTCTATCAAAGCAACTTTAAATCCAGCTTTTGCAATAATTTCAGCACATTTAGATCCAGAAGGACCAGCTCCAGAGACGATTACATCATACATAGTATGTACTTTTTTTAATAAAGTGAGAAATACATTTATAATTTCAATTTTTATTTTCAAAATAAGTTTTTGGTATTAATCAATAATATCCACTTATGTCACTTATAATTCTATAAACAACTTTTAACTATAAGTAAAAAATTTATTAAAAATTACAAAAAAATTATTAAAATAATAGTAATTTAAAACAATTATGAGAAATGAAGATATCTTAAAACCTTCTAAATCCGTGTTTTTAAAAGATACTGAACTGAACTCTGAAAATGACAAGGAGGTTCCTACATATAAAACTGGAACTACAACTGTAGGATTGACATGTAAAGATGCAGTTATCCTCGGGACAGATAAAAGAGCTTCAATGGCTTATTTTGTAGCAAGCAAAACCGCTGAAAAACTTCATAAGATTCAAGAATATCTCTATATGACAATTGCAGGTAGTGTAGCAGATGCTTTATATCTTGTGGATATTTTAAAAGCGGAGACTAGTTTATATCAATTAAAGCATGAAAAACCAATAAAAGTAAAATCGGCAGCTAGATTATTGAGTAATATTTTATATCAAAATAAATTATTTCCCTTTGAAGTGGGGCTAATACTTGGAGGAGTAACAGAAGAAGAAGGTCCTACTCTTTTAGATATTGGAGCGTATGGATCAATCTTGCCTGAGAAATTTTGTGCTATTGGAAGTGGACAAAACTTTTCATATGGGGTTTTAGAAGCAAAATATAAAGATAATTTAACTGTTAAAGACGGAAAGGATATTGTAATTAAGGCAGTTACATCATCCATCATAAGAGATATGGCCTCTGGTAATGGAATTGATATAGCTATTGTGAGAAAAGATAGTCCAGCTCAAAGAGAATTTATTCCTATTAAAGAATAGTATATTTCTGTTAAGAAATTATATAAACTTGCTTTTTTTAAATCAATCCATATCTATTTGCTCTTTCTGTATTTAAATATTTTGCAATAATAAAGCTTAAATCTTAGGATTTCAATAAATTTAAAAAGAATAACATATCTTTAAAAAATAAATTACAAATTATAAAGACAGTAGAACCGATTAATTAAGCATTCAAACAACTGTAAAAGCTATTAACTATATAAAAAGGCTAATATGGAGTATCATTAACATGAGTTACAGCATCATTATTGATTTATCTCACAAGGAAAAAGTTGAAGAATTTCCAGAAATATCCTTGGGTGAAGAAGATATTGAAATTGATTACTTAGATAAAAATGAGGGCCCCATAGATTTTGAAACTATTGAAGATTATGACATACTCTTTATTGGCAACATTCAACATACAAAGAATGGCACAAATGATAAATTTACTAAAGATGAATTATTAGCTATCAAGAAATTTGTAGCTGAAGGGGGAGGGATGTTCCTAACTAGTGGTGATGGTGGCGACAGAGATATATCTATGAAAGACGGCTCAATTAGAGTTTTGTATAAAATAACAGGAGTAAAAAGATTTTGGAATGGTGTCATTCAAGAGACGCCTTCGAATTTCTTGGTAAATAGAAATAATTTATTAATAAATGAAATATTTAGTCATCCTATATCTTCGGGTGTTACTGAAGTAGTTCTTCCAAATAGTACTTTTTTCACTATTACAGAAGAAGATGTTGAGGATATAATAGTTACTTCCGAAAAAGCTGAATTCAAATATTATATTGATGATGATATAAGCGCTATAGGACCTGTACCCATCTGTGTTGTTTCTGATTTCTATAATGGGAGGAGCGTTACAATCGGGTCTTCGGAATTCTTAATGGAGGATTCAGATTTCGGGTTAGATGCTGGAGACAATCTTTTATTTCTTGAAAACATTATTAAATGGTTAACATTTGAAATATAGTTATAATATATTTTATTTTTAATAGTATTATGGTATTTAGATTTATTCGCCCTGAAAGAGTTTGGCAAGATAAAACCATTTTAGCACGTTTTCCTAAATATAAAAGTATAATTGATGATGAGCAAATTGCAAGATATTTAGTTGCTAAAAGTGTAGAATGTGAATTTGATGAACAAGATTCTTTAAAGGTTTTAGAAAACTTATTACATGATAAATCAATTGAATTTAAAAACCTTCTTAATGAAAAAATTAGCAACCTCAAAGATAGAGAATTAATACCGAACTCTTATATCAAATTGGCTGAATTCATAGCAACCAAATATCTTGAAAGCTGCATTTTTTGCGAGAGACAATGTAAGGTCAACAGAATTGATGGAGAGAAAGGTTATTGCTTATTAACCAACGATTCGTACGTTTCAAGTGCATTTCTTCACATGGGTGAGGAGAGCGTTTTAATTCCTAGTGGTACGATCTTCTTCCAAAGTTGTAATTTTGGCTGTGTTTTTTGTCAAAACTATGATATTTCTCAAGCTTGGAAGAAAGTTAAAGCAATTGAAGATGTTGCTAAAAAGGTTAACCCGAAAGAGTTAGCAATCTTAGCAGAAAAATTAGCCGATAAAGGAGCAATTAATATTAATTACGTTGGTGGAGATCCAATACCAAATATTCATACAATTTTAGGTAGCTTAACTTACCAAAAAGTAAATATTTGTCAACTCTGGAATTCTAATTTTTATTTGACAGACCAGTCTCTCTCCTTGATAATAGATTTTATAGATTTTTGGCTCCCTGATTTCAAATACGGAAATAACGAGTGTGGGGAGAAATATTCGGGAATAAAGAATTATTGTGATGTTTTAACTCGTAACCTTAAACGCATTCATAATGATGGAAGTGGTGAGATTATTATTAGACATTTGGTTATGCCTAACCACATTGAATGTTGTTCGAAACCAATTTTAGATTTTGTGGCAAAGGAAGTACCAAATTGTGTAGTCAATATTATGGGACAATTTAGACCTGAATATAAAGCATACGACTATCCTGAAATCAATCGAAGGCCAACATCGGAAGAAATGCAACAAGTTAGAGAATATGCAGATAAACTAGGAGTTCTTTGGGTTTCTTGAGATCATTCTTTATAAAGAAAAATGATATAATAATATAATCTTTAAAAAAAAGAAGATTTTAGGAATGAAAAAGTAAAGCATCTTTTTTCAGTAATTTTTTATTTTAATCTTCAAAATGATTTTTAATTTTTGTTTTATTATTTTAAGAAATTATAGAAAAATCTAAAAACTATCAATTATTTTCAAATTTAACTAATTAATTAATATGTTTCTTAAATTTTGACTTGAGAGTGATTTCAAATGAGCTTAAAACTAGAAGACGTTAAAGGTTTAGGTAAAAGAGCAGAAAATCTAAGAACTGCGGGAATTGATACGGTTGAAAAATTAGCAAATGCTAAAATTGAGGATCTCTTAGAAATAAAAGGTATAGGAAAAGCTTCAGCTCAAAAGTATATTGATAATGCTAACTTTTTACTAAAGAAGGATGACGAGATGCAAGATGTTGTTGCTAAAAAAAAAGTAGAACGGATTAAAGACGAAGGAGATAAAGAGATCGAAGAAACCAAGAGAATGGAAGAAAAACAAAAAACTCTTAGAGATATAACTGTGGAAAAAGGTGATTTTGTACTAGTAAAAATAACTGGAAAAACACAAAAAGGGAATGTTTTTCAAGTATCATCTGAAGAAGATGCCAAAAAGGCAGGTATTTTTGATGAAAATAAGGCAAAACAAGGATATTATTCTCCTGAATTTATTATTGTTGGTAAGCCTGGTTTTCTAAATGAGGGTTTAACTGAGACGATTGAAAAAATGAAATTCTTCGAAAAAAAGTCAGTAAGAATCCCCCCAGGAAAAGCATTTGGTAAAAGGGACCCTCAAAAAATAGAAAGAATAGGTATTGCTAAATTTCGGAAATTAAATGAGGGAAAAAATCCTGAACTTGGACAAGATTTTGTAAAAAAGGGAACAGGTCAACGGGGTGTTGTAACTAATGTGGTTCAAGGGAGAGTTATAATAGACTATAATCATCCACTAGCAGGGCAGAGCGTTGATTACAACATTGAAATCATAGATAAAATTGAAGATTTCAATGAAAAAATAGAATATTTTATGTTTTCTAAAGGTATTCCTAAAGAAAGTATTTTAGAATTTAAATTAAAATATAATAAAGAGGATAAATCTCTTGAGATCACAATTCCAAAAACATTTTTATTCCAAAATCTAACCTACTTAAAGTTTGGATTAGCTTACGATTTACAGACTCATATGCCAGATGAAATAAACGACGTCAAATTTATAGAAATATATGAAAAAATGCCTATCCCCGCAATACCCGAAGAATCAGTACAAAAAAAGATTGAGGAATATAATCAAGACCATGAGCATGAGCACGAGCACTAGAAATTTATTCTACTTTAATTTTAGAAACTAATTCCTCTTTTTTAAGCTTTTTTTGCTCCTTATACTTATGTTTCTTTTTCTCGTAATCTGCTCTTTTCTCTTGAAACTCATGCTTTTTTTTCCATGCTTTCTTTTTATTATGTTTCTTATTTAAATATTCCTTTTTAGCCTTCTTGTATTCCTTTTTAGCTTTCTTATACTCTTTTTTACTCTTTTTATACTTTTCATACTTTTTTTTAAATTCCTTTCTCAGATTGGGACTGATTTTTTGAATTCCAAGATCACTCAATTGGTTTCTAAACTTTTCAAAAGATTCAAATCTTAAGACAATTATGCCTAACTCATGAGCAGGAATTAGGTTCCTCATTTTGTCATCAATAAAAACGCATTTTTTAGGTTTTGCATCTAACTTTTTTAAAACATATTTATATTTTTCAATATCTGGTTTTATTAAACCAATTTCATTCGATAAAAATACATAATCAAACATTTCATAAAATCCTCTTAACTCATTTGACTTTGCATGGATATCATGAGTGTTTGACATTAAACTTACAATATACCCTGCCTTATGTAATCTTTCAATTACTTCGGCCATTTCTAAAGATAAATGAGTCACCTTCGTGTATAAGTTAAACCAGAGTTCAACATAATAGGCAATGTTAACCCTTTTGGGAGGCAAAGCCCCATTTTTCGTTTGAAAAGGATAATAGTATTTTTCTAAAATTTTTTCTAAAAATTCATCAGAAGATATTATCCCTGAACTTAATCTACGTTTTAATTTTCTGATGTAAGGCGCCTCATCGATTTTTGGAATAGATATCATTAAGTCACTTTCTATAAGTTCAAACAAATTTTTAAGTACAAAAGTTTTTTCTATTAAAACCCCTCCAAAGTCGAAAATGAAATGTTTAATTTTGTATAATCTAACCTTCTGCTTTTTAAGTATTTCTTTATCGAAATCTTCTTTTTCTGTCAACTTTTAATCTCAATATATTAATTTCTTTTATATTTTTCAATAATCATGTCACATATTTTAGATACTGGATTGTGATTACCCTCCCAATTTGAAAACTCAGGGAAAGTGCCAGGATCTACTATATATAACTTATTAGATGACATTTCTCGAACCATATCTAAATGTCCAAATAATAAACCGGTTTTCTCTTTCCATTTCCAGACAATTTCTTTAATATCTAGGGGAGTTTCAATTATTTCAATGGGAGCATGTTCATTCTCTAATGGCTCTTTCTTACAGACACATATTTCACTATTAATAAAATATACTAAGTAATGGATTCCATAAATAAATCGTTCGAGGTATAATATATTTGTCGGATCTTCCCTGATGTCTTTTATTGAGTTAATTAGTTTAACTCCTTTACTTCCTGATCCCATAAGAGGCTTTAATATCAATGGAAATAAACCATCAGAGATTTTATTTAAAGATTCAGATGTTCCTAAAAAGATGTGAGGGATATTGAAATTTAAATCTTTCAATAAAAAAGAGGCTTCCACTCTGTTCTTACATCTAAAAGATATATTTGTATTTGGAATTACAGGTATTTTATGTGCTTCTAAAAAATATCCTGCATAGAGAAATTGCAAATGTTTTGATTTCAGAATAAAGAAGTCGTTTTCGAGTAAGGAATTATTAATATATAGATTCCTTTTAGTGTACAACTTTACTTTAAATCCTTTCTTTTCGTAATAACTTTTCATTTTTCCGGTAAAATGAGTCGATCTCTTTGACAGAATGCCTATTTTCATAATATGACCTCTATCTTTTAGCATGCTCTAATAAGAAATTAGTTACTTTCTTGGGTCCATCTTTGATATAATTAAAATTCGGAGTCGAATTAACGTCGGTAACATAAAATTTTCCTTCTTTAGATTTTAAAAAATCTACTGATATTATATTTAAATCAAGGATTTTTTGGATAGTTCTAACTTTTTCTTCTAGTTCTGAGATAAAATCGATCTCCTTCCTTGATTTCATTTTATCTGGATCAATTAATACAGGGATTTGTTTGTAGAAGTACAGTGTATCCCCTATACCATAAACCTTATATTCCCATTTACTTTTAATGAATTTTTGATAATAATAGAATTGATAGTTTTCAGGGTTCCCATAAGCCTCAGTTAAAGCTCTCTCATCAACAATTTTGAGATGCCCCTCTACTTTTTCTATTTTTGGTTTGAAAGCATAATTTTTTTGGTCCACCACATTTTTTATGATATAATCTTCAAAGGGTGGGGGCATTCCAACAGGTATTATCGCATAATCGGGAACATCGATTCCTGCTTTAGCTAACAATATACTACTTAAAAATCTATGAGATGATAACAAAATTCCTTTTGATGAATTGAAAACTGGAATTGATGTTTCATGTTCAATTAATTTTACTAAATTTAGTATTAAATCTCCTTTTCCTTTTACAAAGAAAACATCCTCTTTAAAGTCTGTAATTGAAAAGTCTAATAAGAAAGCTTCTTCCAAATAAATAGATATCTCTGCAGATTTTTTCAAATATTTTAGAAATTCATTGACTTTCTTTTCTAAATGGTATTTGTCAATAATTAATCCGATCTTGGTCAAGTAATTTACCTTGTTGATACTTTTTTGAAGAAAAATTGACGTATTTAGTTACAAATTTTATTATCTTATTTTAATATAAATAAGTCTTAAGGAATAATAAATTTAGGTTCCAAAAGGAATCTATGAATATTTGGTTTGTTATTTAAAATAAATATATTTATATAATATAATTTGCTTTTTAGAAATTGAATTAATAGGGTTTTTGAAATGGCTAATAATGTTAAAAGGATTCATATTGGAGCCATTTGTAATAGAGATCTCGAGGTTTTGGACAGAATAAAGAAATTTTTACTAAAAAATTACAACATATTTATTGTCGATTTACTAAAAAAAGGCTCCAATTCTTTTGATATTAAATATTTTAAAAAACAAATAAAAAAATACTCAATCTGTTTTTTAATTGTCAAACTGACAACCCAAAATTCTAATGAAGAGATTTATGAGGCAATTAAGCGAGTAAGTCCTAATATTCTGGTTCTAAATAGTTTAAGTTCAGTTCAAGTTTGCGAAAGTCGTAAAGACACCTTTGCAAAGATTAGTCAAAATTGTAAAAAAGTAAAGATTCCCACCACTTACTTTACATTAAAAGAAGCATTAAAAGCATGTCAAACTGGAACTAAAATAATTATTAAACTTGATGCTCATAATATCCCAAATTTTCCAAAGAATGATAGGATAATAGGAGTCGCCCATAATGTAAGTGAATTTAATGAGATGATTCAAACCTATAATGAAAAAGATTTATTTTTTCAAGAGTATTTAGGAGAGTTTGATATTATCTATAAAGTATATGTGATTGACCGATGGATGGTTTCAATTACATCTCATAATAGGCTACAAGATATTGATAATTTAACTCCATTAGAATTAATCCATATAAGAGTACCAATTGAAAAACAATTAAAAAGTAGAATAAAAAGGTTAGGCCGTAGATTCAGAATGAATATTTTTGGTTTAGACTACATTTTAACCGAAGATGGACCATGTATTATTGATGTTAACGATTTTCCAAGTTTTAGAAGTATCCCTGAAGGAATAAGCTTAATTTCGGATTATATTTATAATCTCATATCATTACGAGAACAATATTTTCAAATGCGAGTTAAAGCTGAAGCAAAATAAATTATTTTTCTCGTCTGTTTTTCAGAAATTCTATTAATCTTTCCTTAGCAATGTAGTCTTCTAATTGTTCAGGGGGATGCTTTGCAAAAAAAGAACAAGCTGAATATAAAACACCCCCTATATTTCTATCTTTAGCTATTTTACTAACACGTATGCAATCCGTAATAACACCTGCCGAATTATTCCCATCTTCTACAAATAAAGTGAGATCTATTCTTACGGGAGCTCCTCCAAAAACACGGCCTTCAAGTCTAATATATGCTTCTTTTTGGTTTTTTAAGAATGGAATATAATCAACTGCAGAAATTTGACAATCTATAGAATCTTTATTTTCTAAATTAGCTATAACCGATTCTGTTTTAGATTGTCGTTTTCCTTCTTCATAACGTAAAGTACCATCATTCATAGGGGTTAATAAGTTACAAAAATCACTTGAACCTCCCCAATCAAGTTGCAATGTTCGATCTAAGATTGCTCCTCTCATAGGAAATAGATTAGCAAGTGATCTATGTATAATAGTTGCCCCAATTTGAGATTTTACATCATCTCCTATAAGTGGGAGGTTTAATTCTTCAGCTTTAGCAATTATTTCTGGATTTTTAACAACATGAGATGGCATTCCATTCACAACACAAGCTCCTGCATCAAGAGCTGCCATGGCATAATATTTTACAGCTTTATGGCTTCCAGTAGGAAGTAATATAACAACAACATCAACGTTTCTATTTATTAATTCTTTAACCATATCAACAGGCTTTTGATTGTAGTCTATAGGAATAATATTTTTTATATTACTGTCTAATCCATCCATAATAGGACCTTTAACTACAGGTGCATTTAGAAACTTTGGTTTAAAGAGAATCATGTTACAATTAGGCTCAGCAAAAATCGCTTCACTTAAATCCTTACCAACTTTTTTTGAATTTACATCCACTCCTAATACAAAATTAATGTCATTTATACTATATTGAGTTATCTCTGGTAGGACTCCTATAATTTTGTTGGGATTTTGTTTATAATTCTCACACCCTTGTATTAAAGCGCTTGCTACATCTCCTACTCCAATAATAGCGACGTTGATTTTTTTCGCCATAATATTTTCTATAATAAAAGGATTGTATTTAAATCATTTTAAAATCTAAAGCTTTAATATTGAATTATAATTTGCAAATAATCTAGAAAATGAAAAATTAAACCATGGTGGCTACCATACTATTTAATCAAATTAACTTAAATTTGCTTCCATTAATTATTATCTTTTTGATATTATTTTTTATTGCAGTGTATTTATTCTTACCTTGGATCTTTAAAATTTTTGTGTCTCCCAGATTTAATGCTAGTTATATCTATCGCTCAAAGGATTTTAAAAAAAAAGAATTAGACGTTCCTCTAAATAAAAAAGATAATTTTCAAATAGATTTTGATAACAAATCAGGATTATATTCTATTTCATTTGGAAAAAACAGAAAATTTTTGGATGGAAATATAAAAATTAGGTACCAATTAAGAGATTACAGTATTTGTAAAACAAAAAGTAAGTCTCTCAAATTAATCTCTTGTGCTGAAATCGATGGAAATGATAGACTAGGAGCATTCAAATCAATAAATGCCGAATTTAGGTTGAAAGACGAAGACCTTTTTTTTGAGATTTCAATAAAAAATTACATTCAAGAAAAATTCATTATATTTGAGCTGAATGTTCCTAAAGGTTTAGAAAACGATTTTTCTGATAAAAAGTCAAAGCTTATTACCTCCTTTCCGTCCTTTATAAATAAAAGCCCTCATACAAAAATACTTACTTTCCGGAATACAAAATTTTGTCCTCCTTCAAGAAAATTTGATTCTACGTCTGCTCCTGTTTTATTATATGATGATGATTTAAATTGTTTTACCTTGTGTCCCTTAGATGGGTTTTTAAATACTTTGATCTCAAAAGATAAACATAACAGAATAAATTGTGGCATCCAAGGAGAAATTAAAGAATTACCAAAAAATTTTTCTCAAAAATTTATTCTTCTTTTTAGTAAAGGGATAAATCATTCTTTGGAGCATTTAGGAGATATTTTATTAAAATTTCATGATTCTAAACGCAAAAATCTTTATGCTAATGTTGTTACGTCATATTTAGGATATTGGACAGATAACGGTGGATATTACTATTATAAGACTGAGAAAGGAATGAATTATGAAGACACAATGATGGTTATTAAAGAATATTTTGTAAAAAATAATATACCAATAAAGTATTACAATTTTGATAGTTGGTGGTACTTAAAACATACAAATAAATTTTTTACTACGTTATTTAGGTTTATTGTAAGACTAGCGGGAGGCGGATTATATGGTAATACTTTACTTTGGGAAGTCGATCCAACCAATTTTACAACTAATTTAAAGACTTTTCATCGAAAATTTCAAATACCAATTACTGCCCATAATCGTCGTTGGGACTCTAGATCTCCTTATGTAGATAAGTATAAATTTGAAACCTACAAAAATCATGCTGTGCCACTGAAAAAAGAATTCTGGCAGTGGTTGATGACTCATGCGAGAGAAAGTGGCATTGTTGTTTACGAACAAGATTGGATTAAAAACCAAATTGCAAGTATGCCTATTTTGAGGCAAAAATTCAATGCTCAAGAAAATTGGTTAAACAATATGGCCACTGCAGCAAAGGAAAATGAGATAGATGTATTTTATTGTATGCAAACTCCTGGAATCCTCCTATATAGTATAAAACATTCAAATGTTAATATTTCCAGATGCTCAGAGGATTATAATCACAGATGGCCTTTAACTTATAGATATGTTCACTCAACTCAGACAAATATCCTTTTCAATGCGGTAGGAATTAATTCTCATCCAGATGTTTTCCGTTCAAGAACAATAGAAAATGTAAGATTAAGACCTTTTGGAGAAAAATATCCCAATTTTAAATGTCTATACCAGATCTTAAATGGTGGAGTAGTTGCTCCTGGTGATAAAAAAGAAAATGTAAATTGGGCTCTCCTTAAAAGAACATGTAGGGATGATGGTTTATTACTAAAGCCGGATAAATCATTAACAGTTAATGATCTAATGTTTAAGAAGCATAGAAAATACTATATTTGTGATACTTATACTAAGATAAATCATTTAACTTGGAGTTATATTGTAATTACCAATATATGGCCTCGAAGAGTTAAAGAAACTTCTTTCACACTAAGAGATCTAGGCTTTGAGATGGGTGATTATATTATCTATGATTATTTTTCTGATACTTTATCTCGAATTAATTTTGATAAAAAGATTGAAATAGGGCGATTAAAAAGATATGGTTATAAATATTATATTATCTCCCCCCTCACAAAAAATGAAATGGCTTTAATTGGGTGTCCTGATAAATTCATTACTTGTTCAAGAAAACTAATTATAAACATAAATACAGATGAGAGATCTATAAAATTTTCAGTTCAAAATATAAAAGGTGCTAAAGTAAAATTGTTGTTCTATTCAGAAAAAAGACCTACTAAAATTCAGATTGATAATGAATTAAGCAATACATGGAATTATATTAAAGAACTTAGTAGATTAGAAGTAAACATTAGGTTCGATAAAGATAGTAGAAAAGAAATTTTAATCCAAAATATGATCTAGGGCTTTATTTTTTGATTAAAGTTTCCTTTACCTTTAAGAAAAGAGGAATAGATCCTAAAAAGAAAATTGGTGCGAATACAAATACAAATGATTCTGGTATGATACCAACTACTAACATATATGTAGCAACTAAACCACCTACTATAGAACCAATTATCTGCGAGAGAGTACGTATAATATTTAACAATCCAAGGAACTTTCCTCTTTCAAATTCAGGTAATAAATCTTGCGACCATGCATTCATTGGGGTTTCTAAACCCAAAATGCCGATAAGTATGAATGGAAATAATATCAGTAATAAAATTAAATTGATTGATGTTCCTAGTTTAACAAAGGGAATATAGATCATTGCCATTGATATAATGTATATTGAAAGTGGAATATATACTCGACGACCATGCTTATCGCTAAGATTTCCTAATATTGATATAGCTATAAATAGTACAATGAAGGAAATAAGAACTAAAAAGACCAACTCAATTGTAGTTAATCCTAAAGCGAATATCCATATAAACAAAAAAGGCATAATTGTAGATATTCCTGTTCTATATACTGTGAGCGCAATTACTAATTTGAAGAATTCCTTGTTTTCTCTTAATTTTTTCATATTAAAAATTTCTTTAAATTCAGTAAAAAATCCACTTTTGGGAGGTAATTCTTCTACAGATTTCTCCTTTATAAACAAAAATCCTATAAGCCCTGTAATGCATATACTTATCCCACCAACAGCTAAAGTAAAAATATGACCCGTCTGTCCAATAAAAGTCCCCTCAGGTGTTTCTACTCCAAAAATCAAGTCTGCTACAAGGAATGAAGCTACGGCTAGTAATAATCCGATATTTCCTATAATATTCACAATACCATTTGCCCTTCCCCTTTTTTCTAGCTCAACTAAATCTGGAATAAGAGCGCGTTCAGATACATAATATGCATTTGATGTAATTCCAATTATTATGACATCTAAAATAATACATATTATATAGGCAATTATGACATTTCCACCAGCAAGATTAATCGAAAAAGCAAATATTATCATTGAAACCCCTGAAATAATTCCATAGAGTAAAAATGGACGACGTCTACCAAATTTTCCCCTTGTATTATCACTTTTTATTCCCCACATTAAATTTGTGACCAATCCCACTACTGCTGATAAACTAACCATTAGAGTAATGAATAAAGGTTCCAAAAATAAAACTTGATCTAAATATGTATTTAAATAATTTTGCTCAAAGAAACCAAAGATTGTCTCGCCTGCTAAAAGAAGTCCTATTAAATAAACTTGATTTCGCAAGAAATTGCTAAACACTTTTTCCCTTTTTCCCATGTTTAATCCTCCATTAACTATTTAAGGAATAAGTTTTAATTTTATTTTGATTTTATTATTTAAAAGGATATCTTTTTAACACAAAGGATGCTAAAAAAAGTCGTAATCTCTGCCAGAGAAGATCATGAAATAATAAAACGTGTAATAGGAAAATTAAGCAAGTTAAAAGAAATTGAACTTATTACTCATGATCCTAAAAAGGATTATTTCACCCTTTCAAGTATGCCTACATCATTTAAAGAAGCTGATTTAATTATTGTAAAGGTTAGAAATGAATGTTCAATTGATCTCCTTCACTTTGCTAAGATTTATAATATTCCAACACTTCATGATGTAGATACCGTTCTAATGTGTAAAAATAAAGTTTCTCTTGACTTTTCTTTGCGAGAAGCGTTTGTTAAACATCCTACACTTAATAGATATTTTTCTCTGCCACATTCTTGGAACCAAAATGTATCTGATATATTACAATTTAAGGATTGGGCGGCCTCTAAACTACCATTCGTTATAAAAAGCCATTATCAGCATGATAAGAATAATCGATTTAATTTTTTGGTAAGAGAATTAAATGAAATCGATATATTTTGTAAAAAGTACGCAGAATTCCTGTATTATGATGTATATATACAAGAATTCATAGAAAGCGATGGTATTGAAAGGAAAATCTATGTGGTAGGTGATAAAATCTATGGTATCCAGAGAGAAAACCCCTTATATATCTACTTACGAGAGAAACCGGAAAATATTAATGTTGAAAAAATTCCTAGACAAGAATTTAAAATAACAGAGAGTATTAGAACATTAGCGAGAATTTTAGCAAAAGAATTAGACGTAAAAATATTCGGATTTGATCTTATTCGTCCTCTAAGTAAAAGAAAGTATTATTTAATTGATTTAAATGATTTTCCAGGATTTATGGGTATTCCAAATATAGAAGATGCAATAGTAGAATACATTAAAAATTACATTTCAAATATTTAACTTATGCTGTAATTAATGAAACTGGGAATATTACTAGCCAAGCTATAATCCCATATAGTATGCAAAAGTACCCAAATTGAACTTTTTTTGAAATTCTGATTAAAATTTCCATTGAAAGATAACCTACTATAAAGCTGACGATAGTTACTATTATTATTGTTAATGGATCTAAGACACTGAGCATGTATCCTCCTCCAAACAAAATATCAACCACAATAGAAGCTAAGGCAACAGGAACAGACATCAAAAAACTTAATTTTAATGCATTTTCTTGTGTATACTTCTCAAGCAATATCGTCGAAACTGTGAAACCTGACCGGGAAACTCCTGGTAAAATAGCAAAACCTTGAGATAAACCTGCAAGAAGTGAATTTTTTATGGTTTCCTTGCCTGTGGTGTTTTGAATCTCCTTTGTGCCATATATCTTTTTAATTCTTAGTAAAAAAATCCCAGTTATTATTAAAAGTCCAGAAATTATTAAAGTTAAAATATCTCCCTGAGAAGAGGTAAATCCTCCTAAAATGATGAGTTGGAAAAGAAAATATAACGGTAAAGCAGTAATTGCGGTTCCAATTGTACCGATTATTAACCAATTTCTTTTTTTTATACTATTATCATCACTAATCGACCATTTAGGTAAGATAGTTTTAGCAATATTAAAGTAATCTTTTCTAAACTTAACTATAACTGCAAAAGTAGTTCCTAAATGTAACCAAATTGAAAGACTGAATGCTACATCTGGTGAGACGTCAAATAGATTCAATGAAATAATCATTACCTGACCTGAAGATGATATTGGTAACCATTCAAAAAGACCCTGTAAGATTGCGATAATTATCAATTCAATCATAAATCTTCAATATAGTTTTTTAAACCCTTTAATAAACAATCAATAATTTCATCTCTAGCAACCCTAAACCCGCGTAATTCTTTCATAGATGGATCTTCGATGTCTCCAGAATCACCGGCAAATTCTTTTAACGTTACAATTACTTTATTACTTTTTTTGACGTATTTTTGAATTTCTTCACTATGATTCTGGGTTAGCGTAAGTATTAGATCAGAATCATAAATTAAGTTAGGATGTCTTTTCAAGTCTATTGAAAGCGAATTATCTGGTAAATCAATTCCTATTTCTTTCATGGCTAATTTAGCATCAAGAGATATAAGCATCCCATCTCTTGCATTTGAAGATATCCCCCCAGACATAACATTTATATCTAGATTATATTTCGAAAACAAATTCTTTAAGAAACCAACTGCCATGGGGCTTCTGGCTGTATTCACACTGCAAACGATTAATATATTTTTATAAGGAAAGTTAGTCTTCATAAAAACTCCCTATATTAACAAATTTCACATTCTTTTTTTTCATATTTTCTAAAGAATTTGAAATATTACCCGGAGGGATATCTATCCCTCTTGTTAAATCTATCAATAAATATCCTTCGAATCCAAAGTCAAGACCATCCATAGCTGTAAAATAACAGCAGTAGTCTAATGCTAAACCACAAATAAAAATTCTCTTGATATTTAAAGACTTTAAATAACCTGCTAATCCAGTTTCAGATTTTTTATCATTTTCAATAAATCCAGAATAACTATCAATCTGAGGATTATAACCTTTACGGATTATCGCATAAGCTAAATCTGTTTTTAGTTTACTATGGAAATCTGCCCCCCTTGAACCTTGTACGCAGTGATCAGGCCATAAAACAGGCCCAATCGCTTCAGTTTGATATAAATCTCCAGGATTTTTTCCTGGATGATTACTTGCGAATGATAAGTGTTCTTGAGGATGCCAATCTTGGGTTAATACAATTATGGCATTACTTTTTTTAAACTTGCCTGCTAAAAGGTTGATATCATTAATTATTTGGTCCCCTTCCTTAACTGGTAATGCTCCACCCGGCATAAAATCGTACTGCATATCCACGATAATCAACGCATCATCCTGATTAATTTCAATATTACTTATAACTTCTATATCCTCAATATCCATAAAAATCGTAACTTATTTGTTTTAAATAAAAAAAGTTGGATATATAATTAAATTTTTGACTCTTATTTAGAAGATTAATATTTTTTATAAAGTAAAAATATTGACGTATAGAATACGGATATCATAATTCCAAAAAATGCTATCCACTCTAAGATGGACCATCTTAGAGTCATGTAAATGCAAATTATTATCGCAACAATAAAGCTCAAATAAGCTTGGACCCTAACAAATTTCAAACTCTTAAGGAATAAATAACCGTATAATAAAAATATGATAGTAGTACTAACAAAAAAGATAAGAGCTAAGAGACCATGAATCGTTAAAATTACAAGATTTTCAGGGTAAGCTGGAAAAACACCTATTAAAGATAAAGCAATACTATCTACAATTGAGATGCTTACTACTCTCTTTTTTAAATTATTATTGACATTTTCTCCATCTACTGCTTTTCCTAAATTAATATTGAAAGGTATAGCAAAAAGACCAGAAATAATTAAACTTAAATTAAAGTAAATTCCCCCTGGACTAAGTGCTAAGTGGCTTATATTATAATCTAATATGGAATATCCTGGAAATGAAAAAATTGCAATAAGATTCCCAAGAAGCATTACTCCTACAGATAATAAACCATAAGAACCTCTGGGAATAGCTTTATAAAGTTGAGATAAACTTTGAGTTAAATTTATCATAAACTTCTATAATATTTACAGAAATTTAAAGGGATCTTATTGAATTCAAAAATATTCATAAGACTTAATTAAATAATATTATTATGTCATATTAAGCGCTCGTAGTATAGAGGTAGAATCTCGGATTCCCATTCCGAGGACCCGGGTTCAAATCCCGGCGGGCGCATATTTGTAGAAAAATTACCATGAAAGCCCTTTATTAAAGCGTAGATTACTTATTATTGAATTAGCTTCATGATCCGGAACTTCCATAAAAGAATAAAATTCATTTTGCCAGAAAGCTCTTCCAGAAGTAGCAGATCTAATATCTTCAGCGAATTTTATTGAATTCCTGACAGGAATAAGGATTTCAATTATCGCTTGATATTCCTTATCCTGGTTTATATTTTTAATTTTAGCAGAATATTTTGTAAGTAAAGATAAAACGCTCTTTATATAATCTGGAGGAAGTTGGATAATGCTATGGTATATTGGCTCAAGTAATATCAATTCTGCTTCATTTAGAGCTTTCTTTATACCCTCGTATAAAAGAGTTGATAATTCAGTGAATGCATTCTCTTCATTTAAATTATTTATTGTTAGATTTTCTATTAGAATTTTAAGTTCAGTAAGTTTTTCTCCGCAAAGTGGCCCATTCAACTGAATTTTTTCAAAACTTTCTATAATAGTATCTTTGAAAAAAGTACTAAAAGTATCTGCTCCATGATAAATTAATAGATTTTGGTCATCATCAAATTTCCAAAAATTTTTTATTTCATCCTCCTTCAAATTTGTTTTTTCTAATAAAACATCCTTGAGAGCATCCAATGGCTTAAAGGAACCAATATTTATTGATTGTAAAAATCGAGCAGTTTTAGGATCTAGTCTCTCAATTTTAATTGATAATGTATTCTGGTTGTTTGGTGAATTTACAGTGATAAAAGAGGAATGATATCTACAAGATTCTTTAAAAACCGCTCTTGGTTCTGAAATCGATACATTCACACCTCTTTTTTCAATTTCTTTTGCTGTAACTTCAAGGTGCAATGGCCCCATACCCGATAATAAGAATTCACCATTTTCCTCATTTATTTCAAACCTTAAGTTTGGATCCTCAATTAACAAGATTTCAATTAACTCTCTCATCTTATCTAAATTTCTAAGGTATTCCGGTTCGATGGATACGGTCACTACGGGGGTTGTTACGTATTTTACTTCCTCAAATGGAATCATTTCTTCTTTATATTTGCTTTCAACAATGGTTTCGCCACTTCTAATCTTTTTTAATCCCTCTATTGCTACAATATTTCCAACAAGAACCCGATCAACTTGTTCTCTTCTCTGTCCCATGAAAATAGCTGTTCTTTGGATAGTAGCATAATCGTTTTCCCTTAAAAGAAAAATTTCTTCTTTTTTTGAACAGATACCAGAGAAAATTCTTCCAGTTGCTACTAAATTTTGCTTATCAACTTGTACCTTACTTAAACAAATGACTAACGGACCATTTGGATCACAATTCTTCATAGCTCTTCCTATTTCTACATTAATATCACCGTCCCAGATTTTATCTATCCGATAACTCTGTGCATCTATAGGATTAGGAAGATGATCCACAACCATTTCTAATATTGCTCTGTGAATTGGAAAGTAGCTTGCTAAATCTGAATATGTTTTTTTAGAATAAGTCTCCTTTTTATATCTAGCTCTTATGTCATTAAATTTAAGATCGCTTTCCTCTAACATTTTTAGAGTAAACCCCCATTTATGGAGAGCAGATCCAAAAGCAACATTTCCGCTAGCTGGAGATACTTGCCATTCTTTTTTAAATTCTTTGTCTGCAAATCTTTCAATAAGTGTATTAAAGTCATTTATTATTCGTGTATACTTCTTTCGTATCTGTTCGTCATTTAATTTCAATTCTCGAATAAGACGATCTACTTTATTAATAAATAGAATAGGCTTAACACACTCTTGTAGTGCTTGTTTAATCACTGTTTCTGATTGGCTAATAATTTCTTCGACAGCATCAACTACGACCACAACACCGTCTACAAGTCTTAAGGCTCTTGTTACTTTACCACTAAAATCTAAATGTCCAGGGGTATCTACTAAATTAATTAAAAAAGGTTTGCGTTTTTCTAATGTTTTTTCATAATATAATGAAATATTAGCTGATTTCATTGTAATTCCACGTTGTTGCTCTTCTTCTAAATAATCAAGTGCTCTGGCTTCTCCCGCTAATTCTGGTGACAAAAAACCTGCTTCACTTAATAATGAGTCAGATAAGGTAGTTTTTCCATGATCAATGTGACCTACTAATCCAAAATTTCTAATATTTTCAGTCTGTTCCATCATTCGTAATATATCTGTAATTTCCTTTCTACGTGGCATTACAATAACCTGGTTACTTTGAAAATAATTTAATAATATTCAATTATACTTTTGATTAAAATTTTAGGATTATAGTCATTTAAAGAAGAGCGGGAAATGATAATTCTCATAACTCAAGATCATCTTCATGAAATTGATAATTAATTATCAATTTTCAGTTGGGTCAGAGTTTTCAACGAAATCATTTCCCGCATGATATTATTAATTTACTTAAATTTTAACTTCTCCATCAATTTTAACAATTCTCCCATCAATATGCAATCTTCCATCACAAAATAACTCAATAGCTTTGGGGAATATTTTATGCTCCCATTCTAAGACTCTAGAACCTAAGGTTTCCTCAGTGTCAGTGTCATATACGGGAACACACTTTTGGATGATAATAGGTCCGTGATCTGCATGAACATCTACAAAGTGAACTGTAGCACCAGAAATCTTGACACCATATTCTAAAGCATCTTTATGAGCATGCATTCCTTTGAAGGCGGGTAATAAAGCAGGATGTATATTCATAACGCTCCCATTAAACGTTTCAATGAATAATGGACTTACAAGTCTCATGTATCCTACTAAAATTATTAGATCACAATCGTATTTCTTTAGTACATTAATCATTAATTGGTCAAAATACTCTCGTGGTTTATCTAAATATTTATCTGATTCTATTAATACAAAAGGAATATCATGCTTTTTTGCTCGCTCTATGCAATATGCGTTTGGTTTATTACAGATAAGTATATCCACTGTAGCCTTTCCTTTCAAAATCCCATTTTCACATGCTATTACTATTGCTTCAAAATTACTTCCAGACCCACTTGCTATTGCACCTATCTTTACTATTTCCATAATAATCAGAAATTTCTATAATAATAAAACCTTTATATCTAATAGAGTTTCAATTGCTTAATAATAATATAAATCATAACGATTGGCCTATGAAAAGCCTCATTACATTATAATGAAAATGTTTTTATTTGATTAACTTATATATAATATGTATCTTAGAAGTTAGAAGTCATTTATTCTTATATTTGATCTTTTAAATTTATCTCTTATTATCTAAGAGAAGTAAGAACTAATTATAGATTATTATTCAAATATCCATAATATTCATGTGTTAAAGATTTAGAAATAAGATTTAATTGAGATTTATTAAAAACTCATTAGAGAATAATTAATATTTGGAAAATCCTAAATAAAAAACTATTTTAAAAGAATTGAAGTATTATGAGTTCTGAGCAAGAATTACAAAGAATCAAAAATGAGATTGTCCAAAATTTACCCGATGATATAAAAGTCCAGAAAATCGAATTTGAAGGTCCTGAAATTGCGGTTTATTCAGAAAACTCGAATCTTGATATGATCGAAGGCTCTGATGTTTTGAAAGATTTAGCAAAAACTATGAGAAAAAGAGTTGTATTTCGATGGAATGTTGAGAAACGTAAGGAACCTTCAGAAACTGAAGAATATATTAGAAACTTGGTTGGTGAAGAAGCAGAAATAACGAATATAGAGTTCGATCATACTCGCGGGGAAGTGATAATTGAGTCTGTAAAACCCGGTCTCGTTATAGGAAAAAAAGGTGTAAATCTAAAAGAAATCCGAGTTAATACCTTTTGGCAACCTAAAACTATTCGGACCCCTCCCTTAACATCAAAAACAATTCAACTTATTAGAGGAATGTTAACAAGGGAACGCCAAAGCCAAAAGGACATTCTCTTAAGAATAGGAAGGAGAATACATAGACCAATTCTTTTCAAGGATTTAGATATTAGACTGACAGCTTTAGGTGGGTTTAGAGAAGTAGGAAGATCCTGTATTTTAATGCAAACAAGAGATAGCAATATATTACTTGATGTTGGATTAAATGTGGGGAATAATAATGACAAATTTCCTTATTTTGATATCCCTGAATTTTCTCTACGCGATCTTGATGCTGTTATTATATCCCATGCTCACTTGGATCATTGCGGTATGGTCCCATTTCTTTATAAATATGGTTATCGTGGCCCTGTATATTGTACTTTGCCAACTCGCAATTTAGCTACTATGCTACAATTAGATTATATTCAAATAGCAGAAAAAGAAGGCACAACCCCTCCATATTCTAGAAGAGATGTTAAGACTGCAGTATTACACACTATCCCTCTATCATGGGGAAAGGTCACTGATATAGCACCAGATATAAAGCTTACGCTTCATAATTCCGGGCATATCCTTGGTTCTTCAATAATACATCTCCATTTCGGTAAGGGCGGTTTTAACTTCATTTACACGGGCGACATGAAGTATCAGAAAACTAGGTTGCTCGAAAAGGCGAATGTGAAGTTTCCACGCGTGGAAGCTCTACTTATCGAGGCAACTTACGGTGGTCCTCAAGATCGGATTCCAAGTCGCCAAGATTCTGAGAAAGAGCTAAGACAGATTCTCATAAGTACTCTCAATCGCGGAGGAAAAGTTTTAATTCCTGTGTTAGCGGTAGGTCGTGCACAAGAACTAATTATAGTGCTCGAAGAGCTTATATCGAAGGGTCTCATTGATCGCGTCCCCATATTTTTAGACGGCTTAATTGCAGAGGCAACTGCCATCCATACGGCTCATCCTGACTATTTGAGCTCAGATTTGAGAGAAAAGATCCTCCATCAAGGAAAGAACCCCTTTCTAAGTGATTTTTTCACGACAATCAGCACTCCTGAAGAAAGAATGGATGTAATAAGGGGTGGTCCTTGTATAATTCTCGCAACCAGTGGTATGTTAATCGGGGGTCCTTCAGTACAATATTTGCGGTCCTTAGCAGAAGATAAAAATAATTCCTTGATTTTTGTCTCATATCAGGTTAATGGGACATTAGGAAGCCGAATACAAAAGGGATTTCGGGAATTCCAGTATGTTGATGATAGAGGTAGAACACAACTCGTACGATTAAACTTGAGTGTATTTACATTAGAGGGCTTTAGCGGGCACTCATCTCGCAGCCAGATTTCGCAATTTTTAAGGAGAATTCAGCCACGACCAAAAGTAGTGATCACCAATCACGGAGAGGAAAGCAAGTGTGTGAGCTTATCGACGATGATCCATAAAAAGTTGCGGAAGGCTACCAAAAGTCCCAAAAATAGAGAGACTATTCTATTAAAGTAGAATTTAAAACATTTTTCTGATCATGAGAAGCTTAATACCTTAAAAATATCTCTATTTTATTTTCTGTGAAGAATTAATTTTTTTAAATACCAATTATTTATTAATTTAAAATCTTCCTTAAGTGGTACTTTTGGTGTTTAGAAATTTCAAAATAAAAAATCATCTCACTACATTAATTAGACGGATTGTTCAGATCGTAGCCTTTCTATTAGTAAATTTAATTATCCTCGAATTCGTCTTTTCGATTAACCTTATAGGATTAGAAGGCATCCTAAAAGTACTTCCAATTTTGAATTCACCAAGAAATCCTCTTTCAGAAGGTGCAGGTATTCTTGAATATATATTTTATAGTATGGCAAGTGGTGTTTTTCCTTTCTTACTTATTGCGATCTTTTTATTAATCTTACTCTTTACAAATAGATTTTTTTGTGGTTGGATATGTCCTATTGGGTCAATACAAGATGTATGTGCAGCTATTCCCGTGAAGAAAAAGCCAATTAAGCCAAAAACTCATAAAACTTTACTAAACATAAAGTATGTATTTATTATTTTGTTAGTTATCCTTATTGTTCCTCTTGGAATTACAAAAGTAACTAATATTGTTGCTTATGAAGATTTTCGAGAACAATTAGGTTTATTTGCCCAAAAACCCATAGGTTTTTTTTCCCTTTCAGAATACATTTTTGTGTTTTTTCCACAGATGATTACTGAAATCTTTTTATCTGGTGGATTACAGCCTCTTTTTGCTAATCTTGGTGGATTTATTATCTTTATCTATTACTTAATAATTATTGTCCTTTCAACACGATATCCAAGATTCTATTGCCGATATCTCTGTCCTTTTGCTGCGGTTTCTTCGGTTGTAACTGATTTTTCCTTTTTGAAATTATCAAGGAATCCCGTTAGATGCGTAGGAAGATCTGAATGTGGAGAATGTGAAAGAGTTTGTCCAAAACAAATTCGAATGCTAGATGAGCCTTTTGAGTTTTTTACGGGTAGAGGAGAGTGTAATCTTTGCTTAAAATGTAAAGAAACTTGCCCCTATGACGCAATTAATTTAAAGTTTGGTACGTTTTAATGAATTTGATTTTTAGTACTATGAATTTATATTTTAAGAAAGATATCTTTTTGGTAAACAAATATGGATTCTAATAATATTGAGAACTTAAAACTGCGGATGCGTAAAGATACAGAAGTCGGTATTCATGGTATACTAAATTCCCGAGCTTTAAGATATTATGATGAAGAGGAGGACGATAATGATGATATTCGCCCCCCATTTTTTAGGGATGTCGATCGGATTGTTCATTCGAAAGCTTATGCCCGTTATATAGATAAAACTCAAGTATTTTTTGAAATAAATAACGCCAACATTACTCATAGATCTTTACATGTAATACTTGTTTCTAGGGTAGCCCGCCAAATTGGTAGAGTCTTAAGATTAAATAATGATCTGATAGAGGCTTGTGCTCTTGCTCATGATATTGGGCATACTTGTTATGGACATATTGGAGAACAAATATTAGATGATATCAGTAAACGTGAAAAAATTGGTTCTTTTAATCATAATTCCCAAGGAATCAGATGGGTTTTTTATCTTGAAAAAAGGTTCCCTAAGCTTCCTGCAAAAGGTTTAAATTTGACTCTACAAGTTCTAGATGGGATATTATCTCATGATGGTGAAATAAATGAGAGAGAATTAAAACCAAAAAAGATTAATGGCAAGACTTGGGATGACTTTTTTATCGAATACAAGGACAGTTTTAATGAAAATAAGATTAAAAGGATTCCAATGTCTTATGAAGGTATTGCAGTAAGATTTGCTGATTCAATTTCATATATCGGTAGAGATATTGAAGATGCAATCCTCCTGAAATTTATTAAGAGAGAGGAAATTCCTCAATTATGCAAAAAGATACTGGGAGACACGAATCGAAAAATTATGAAGACTTTAATTATGGATCTCCTTGAATATAGTTTAAAAAATAATACTATTGGATATAGTGAAAAGGTATTTAACGCTTTGAAGGAATTAAAGCGTTTTAATTATGAAAAGATTTACAATAGACGAGATTACTTTAAACTACATAATGATTCAAAAAAACCATACATTGAGATGTTGAAAGAGAAGTTTGAATCAATATGGAGTAAATCTTTACAACATTTAGAAGAGGAAAATTATGATGCTCCAATTTTTAAAGATCATATTGAATATATTGATGATCGAGAATATTCTACTTACTATGTCCCCTTAAAAAACAAGAATAAACTCCCATTGATTGTCAGAGATTATATTGCTGGGATGTCAGATAAATATTTTGCTCAGATTTATGAGTTATTAATGAAATCCTCCTGTTAGAATCAATAAGGTTTATAATTTCAAACTTTGAATAATTGAATAAAACAAGGTTGGATTACACGGGAGGATAATAAGAATTTTTTATACGGGGTTTTTTTGTTTCAGTTTCCCTAGGTAATTGAATATCAAATACCTACACGGGGTTTAAAAAATAGTTTTTTTAAAACTTTTTAGTATATCCTCCGATAATGTTTGTGTAATCCAATAAATTATAAAATCATTCTATAATAAAAATCTATCTTTAATTAATTTAATATAAAACCTAAAAATTGTATAATTGAATAAACTATATGTAGGATAGAAAGGAAAGTAAGATTTTTTAGAAATTAAGTATTATTATTAATTAATTCTTTTCCTTACTATAGCCCGGTAGTGTAGTGGCCAAGCATTTGGGACTCTGAATCCCGAGATTCAGAGCAACTTTACACTCTGAAAGGGATACCACGGTTCGAATCCGTGCCGGGCTATTATTTCTAAACTCTTATCAACCAGTTCTTTTTATAATATGGTAACCGAATTTAGATTTTACTGGTGTAGAGATTTCTCCTACTCTCAATTGAATGCAAGCATTCCAAAACTCTGGAACCATAGCTCCCTTAAAAAATTCTCCTAAATTTCCACCTTTTTTCTTGCTAGAACATAATGAATAATTTCGTGCAAGATTTTCAAAATTTTTTCCTGATTGTAAATCTTCATAGATTTCTTGTGCCTTAGTATATTTTTCGACTAGAATATGGCTAGCTTTAATTTTGCCACCTCGAATAGGATCACCAAGTTTATTTGATTTCTCTTCTGCTTTTTTCTTATGAAATTCCTTACCATATTTATTTTTGCCCATATTTATCATCTATATATTTAAAAATTAATTACTCAATCCCTTTTTCAGCTCTTCTTAATTCAGCTCTTTTATCCATAATTTTAAAGTATAACTCTGTGGTATTTTTTGGAGGAACATATTCCTCTTCTTTCTTACTAAGCATCAGAGCTTGTTCTGGACACGTTGGAACACAATTACCACAACCAATGCACAATTCTCGATTTAAAATCGCATTATTATCATTTATTTGAATTGCCTGCATTTGACAACGATTAACACATAGTTCACAGCCAATACATAAATCAGAGTTGACTTTAGCATAATAATTTGAATATATTAGCTCCCAAGGTTTTTCTAGTTTCTTTAGATTTGTAATTAAATCACAGCAACATCCACAACAACAGCAGATAAAACTAGGATTTCTTACATTACCCGGTTGGATTATTAAACCTTCTTCTTGTACTTTCTTAAAAATAGCTATTGCTTCTTCTTTATTAATGACACGACCCCAGCCCAAGTCGAGGGCATGATTAACTGAATCATTTAAAATAAAACACAATTCCCTCATATCAGATTGCTTACAAGGTTTTCCAATAAGATCTTTACCCTTTCTGCAAATACATTCCATTACTAAAATTCTTTCAGCATCATTAATGATTTCTCTTAATTGATCATAAGTAGCAATATTATGTTCTGGCGTGACACTTTCTTCAATGGGGATCGTCCTTAATTGATTTATTTTGGTTATCGTAACCTCATCTCGATAAGCCTCATCCATGTATTGTTCAAAATCTTCATAATATTGTTTTTTAAGTCGATTTTGTTGATACTCAAACATACCAACAGCCAAAAATGCGTTTTGATATAGTTTTATGGCTTTATCCCCTTCTTTTACCCTCTTAATACGTATTCCTCCCTTTTCATATATATTATATAGAAGCCTTTCTAATTCTTCAACAGAATTTACTTTTTTCTTAACCCTGCGATATATTTTTTCTATTGACTCGGGAATAAATCTCAAATTTATAGCAATCTCTGCTTCTTGAGGAGTAAATACATACTCTAATAAGCGCAACTCAACACCTGATTCAGTAGCAGGATAACCAATAGGTAATTTGTCAAGATGTTGTTGAAGTTTGCGGTAAATATTTAAATTTTTATTGGTCAAGGTTCAAATGATTTGATCAATTCTGAATTAAGGATAAAAAATTAGAATTTACTTTAAATTTAATTCTTATTATAAAAAATGATAATTGAATTGTTTGCTATGGAATTTAATTAATGATAAGGTATCGAAAGTTCTTTAATTCCTTTATCCCGTTGATTTCCACAACAAATTCTTGAAAAGTTTGAACTTCTCCTTCGAAAATAATAAAATTAATCACATTTTCTCCTTGAAAATGCTGATTTTTACTTACTATTTGATCATTATACTCTGATTCAATCTTATTCAATTTCTTTTGAGCATTTGAATCCAGTGGAGCAACAATTATCAAATTTCCTAACACATTTTTAGCTGATGGGTTGATATCACCTAAAGATTCCAAGTTTGAAATTTCCATTGTTGACATTAGACGTAAGAGTGCATCTCTAATTAACTTAGATTTATTTTCATACTGATTCTTTCTTACCAATTTATTAATAAATTCACGAAGTTGTTCATTTATACTAATGCTTATAATTGGTATCTTACACACCTGACTGAACAGAGTTTTTATTTAATAATAATAAGAAGTAATTGAATATATAAATATTTATAAAAAAATTATGTTATAGGAAAGCTCACAAACTATTTTATTATAATTTTATGGCTCGAGCGATAACATTTTTAAACTTTTCAACATCTTGTACCAATGTATCTGCATCAGCATCGCTAATTTTATCATCCTTTCCATAATTGTTGAGTTGAGTCAACCAAAATTCAATTCTACCTAATATTGCTTCTTTATCTCCTAAAATTTTCCTTAACCGAATGAAAGTGTCATGCAATTTATTTCTTATATTTTGAGCTTTCCACCTTAGCATACAATAATCCGAGACTTCGGCAAGATTTTGCGTGATAGCCATTACGTCGATAGTTTTCTCTCTTTCTTCAGATTTAATCTTTCTGATAATATTAATCTCTTCAAACAATAATTCGATGATCCTTGCCAAGAATCCTGTCAATTGCGAAGCATTACTACACCAAACACGAACCTCAAGAGATTGACTCCCTTCTGAGACATATATTCTTGTTATAATTCTTCCTCCCGTTATTTTGGCTTCTGAACAAAACCATGCTTCAGCTTCATAGTTTCCTTTAGCATCTGTTCCCTCGTGAGATGTTACTGCACTAGTCTCAAAATTTTTTAAGGTTCTAATGGCAGCTCGATAGGCTAATCGAGGATCTAAATCAGCAATTAAAAAAGCACGAGCATCATTGGGTAATGTCTGAATTGCTATTTGGCAATCCTCAATTGAAGTAAGAGATGTACAAACTAATGGACATTTAATTTGTACTTCTTTTTTTCTTACATGGATGGTATGGGATTCGCCTGTAGCATCTTTGTATATAACAGTCCCTCCAATATTAGATATACCACAATTCTTGGGCTCTAAGAAAAAATCAACACCTCTACTGTTTTTTGCTTCAATAACTGGAATAGTAATTAGAGGTTGCTTAACTTTAAAGCTTGAAGGAGGGTCTAATATGACTTTTACATTGTTAATTGCCATATTACTATTATTTCTTACTGCTATTTTCATATGAACTTGACCTCCCTCGAAATCATAATCTCTTACTACTTCAATATCACCCTCAGAAACTTTTTTAGTTTCTTTTTGTATCGCATCCTTCGGTATTTCTGTTCTGCTAACACTGTAAGCTACAAAGAGTCGTTTATGCATATCAATATATCCATCAATATCTCCCTTACCTATTAATTGAGCTAGATTTTCCTCAATACTTGATTCAGTGACTCCCAATCTATTAGATAATTCTCTTAAAGGCATTGTTCTATATGCTTTTGCAAATTCTTTAATTTTACTTTCTAAATATTTGTTTGTCATGAATTCTCTTCTCTGTGTAAAAATACCCCGTACTTCTCCGGATTTGATGAGTTCATGAAGATTCTTTCTAGCTAGTTCGACAGCGATTTTTAAGTCCTCTGCTAGTTTAGAGAGTTCAAATAAACCTTTCTCTTTAGAATATGATTTAATATCCCTATAAATTTGTTCAGAGCTAATAACTTCATTACCGCGATCAGCGAAATACGCATTAACTGCATTTGTTCTCATTAAATTAACAGCAAATGATTTCACAAGATCAACAGGAATTGTAAATAACTTTGCTAAATTCTTTAACGAAATTCGTCCTTTTGTATTAATCTCTTTAATTAAATTATCCATTATGTACTTTTGAGTATAATATAACTTTTTGTTTTGTGAAAATGATCCTCTAATTTGAAACTGGCTTATTAGCTTATATATAACCTTTAAAGCAATTTCAGAACTCATATCTAGCATAACAGCTAAATCAGCTACTTTTAAATTACCATCATTCTGAATATTTGCTAATATTTTTTCCCTCATTTCAGAGGATATATAGTAAAACATTTGTGTTTGTTGATCAATTATTCCATAAATACGTTCTTCATCCACGTATTTATTAATTAATTTAATCATCTGTTGAGCTGAAAGGTTAAACGCATTAGTAATAGTTGAGAAATTTGTAACGTGAGATCTTTTCAACAACTCTAAGAAGCAATTTGGACAAACCTCTTTTCCAACAATATGCTTTAGACCTCTACGACATAATAATAATTTATAACCACGAATTAAATTATATTTACTAGCTTCTCTAGCTAATTGTTCTTTTGTTGGAAAGAATAAACCTGGAGTTTTTAAATAAGAATTCCATCCACATTCAGGATTTATACATTCCAGATAATATTGTCCAGAAGATAATCTTTCTAATTTTAAAAGAGAGCCACATTCTGGACATCGACTATTTTCTACAACTGTGCATCTAAAACTTTTTTCTGCTGCACTCGCCTTTGAATACACATGATCATGTTTTTTACAAATCCAATTCTCGGTGGTAGCCATATGATTGATGCAAAAGCTAGATCTGCATCTCTCACATGTATATTCTATTTTTTTAGAATCACAGAATAAACAATTCATTGTTTGATATTCATCCTTAGTTAATTAGATAGCGAATTTGGTTATAATATATATAAAAATACTAATATAAATTATTAACATAGACCAACTGTTGATTTTAAATTATTGATAAATTTTTAACTTTTTTATTAATCTGAATTGGTTTTATCTGTTTAGTTATATATTTTGCACTGGAAAAACAGAAATTTCTAAAAAAGATAAAATCATGACCACAGTATTAAATACAATAATAATGAAGATCATTATATAGAAAATTCGTTTTCTACTTTGATCTTTTGGTTTTACGATGTGTGAGGTCCCATGTTTTGCTAAAGCAAGAGGAAAAAGACCAATAAATGTACCAAAAGAAAAATAAAGTACTACTAAAAATCCTTCAAGAAAGCCATATACAAAAGAATATTGTAAACACTGGGAATAAATAATTAATTCAAATATACAAGGTGCAAAGCCTACCAGGACTCCAAAAAAATATGGAGTTTTTTTACTCTCCCAATTCAAGTTAACAATGTTTTTAGCATACTTCGAATGAGGCATATAATCACGGCGAGTTATAAAAAATAAAAGAACAATTCCAGCGAACATGGATGTAAATGCACCAAAAAAATTTATAGCATAAGTATTTGGCACAATTCCAAAAAGTTTGGGTAATGAACTAGCTAAAATAGTACCTCCCGCAATAATCATATTAGAGGACATTAAACCAATACCATAAAGAATCAAAATAATTAAACTTCTTTTTGGATTTTTCGCAATCCCAAAAGACCAGAAGAAGAATATTGCCTTATCTTCGCATGGGATTGCTGTATGTAAGATTCCTAAGGTAAACGCTGGTATAAAAATAATAAGAAATTCTTGTACCATAATTAAAAACTTATTTGTCTTTTTGGAATCAAAGAATTATAATTCAATTTAGGTTGTGAAACAACATTATATAATTTTAACCATTCTAAGCCATTGATTTTTTTAATATCGAATCATTTTCATTTTTACTTTTTACTAAACAATATCTGCATAAACCATAAAAATTCAATACTAAAAAGATTGTTCCTCCAAAATTATATGGGAAGAAGTTTATTGTAAGTATAAAAATTCCTAGAAACACAACATTTAGAAAATTGTATACGTAAAAACTTGGTTTAATAAAAATTTTAGCAATTTTGGATTTATCAGGTAATATAAATACGATTATTATCAAAAACGGTATTAGAGTAATCAGATGATGCTCCCATACTTCAAAATAACTTATAAATGTTATCAATATTCCAAATGTATAACCAAAAATCAATGAATTCGTACTTGGACTTCTAAAAATATATATAATGAACCCGGATAATCCAAAGATACCTAAAATTATTAAAAAAATTAGTGTTTGATTAAAGTTTAGACTATAAAACACAAAAAAGTTTAAAATTATCTTTGTTAAACTAAAGGAAAAATTTATGTCTATTGGATTAGAACCAGTAAAATTCGTATCTAAAAAACCATTCCATAATTTAGGATAAACCACGAAAACGATAATATTAAGAAGTAGAGGTAATATCGCACCAATTAATCTCGTCAAATTTCTTTTGATAAAGAAATTAAATTTTTTTTTCCTAAAGTTGATATTCATTAAAATTAAAAATGGG
Source organism: Promethearchaeota archaeon (assembly GCA_048939995.1). Lineage (GTDB taxonomy): Archaea > Asgardarchaeota > Lokiarchaeia > Sigyniarchaeales > SOKP01 > SOKP01. The sequence goes on from JBHLOY010000003.1 coordinate 167,399, forward strand.
ATCATGAAAATTGTAATGGGTTTTAATATTACGCTTATTCCTAAAATTAAGCTTCCCAGAAAGTCCCACTTTATATTATCATATTTAAGGAAAATGTAAAGTGAAAATAAGATTAATAAAGTAATATACAAATTTACTTGACCTAAAAAGTAATTCATTAATTGTGGTACTCCTATTAAATACAAAGATATATAAAACGTAAATTTAGATTTTCCAGATTCAGTATCAATAGGAGTGATTAGATTAATTATATTAAATAAAAGGATGCAGATTAAAATATTTAAAATACAGTTTATAATTGTGAATAGGACAAATCCAATCTCAAATCCAGTTATGTAAAACGGAATAAATAAAATTGGAGATAAAGGTAAATACCTATATTCCCATGCTGGTCCATATATTGGATCATATAAATTTTCAAAATCTTTTAGAAATATTTCAGCAGACTTATAAAAAACAAGAAAATCATTTTCTTGAGTATAACGAGTAATGGTAAATGTCAAAATAAATGATATTATGATAAATGCTATTTGAATCAAAAAGGCGAACTTAAATGACTTTTGACTCCAAAAATTTTTTAATATTCTTTTAAAATAAGCAGTATATAATTTGAATCTCAATGTATATACCTTTATAATTTCTCACGAATATTTGAATTAAAGAATAATTGAATATATTTTTATTGATTTCTCTTAGAATCCCACACATTTTTAACTTTGATAGCTTTTTTGTACATAAATTCAACTTTGCCTCCAATTTTATTGAAATCATGTAGTTCCACGGCGGTATCATAAGCATTTTTAACAATTCTTTCTCTAAATTCATTATCTGAGATTATTCTCTTTATACCCTTAATGTAATCATCCAAATTTTTAGCTTTATAACATGAATAGTCATGTTTAACCCAATCAAACGCGGGAATGTCGCTCGCAATAATAGGAAGATGACAAATAGCTGCTTCTATTAAAGGAATACCTTGATTTTCATTTAAAGATGTATTTAAAAATAAATCTGCTCCAAAATATGCTTCTCTAATATCTTCATAAAACCCTGTGAATATTACGTTCTTTAATTTTAACGCCTCATCAATATCGGGGTTTTTATTAATTGGCCCAACCCATACAAAATAGTAATTTGGAAATGCTTTGGCAACTTTTCCAAAAGTATCTACCCCTTTCTTCTTCCAACTTAAACCAACATTAATGATTATTGTTGCATCTAATGGAACTTTATGTTTTTTACTTAGAAATTCTCTAAAGTTTTTTCGATATCTTTCTGCTTTTTTAAAGAATTCTAATCTAATGCCATTGCTCACAACTTGAATTGGATAAGTCAAACTCGTTTGAATATCAATTAAACATTTTCGTGAATATTCACTTGGGGTTATTAAAAGATGAGCATTTCCATATAAAATTTTAAGCCAATACTTGAATATCTGATTGAATATCGGTTTATCTGGTAAAAAGTTACCTGCTAAGTCCTGAACTGTAGTATGAGCGTGCATAACAACACAGGCTTTTCTTTTGTACTTCTTTTTAAGTTTACTTACTTGTAAATATGTTATAGGATCAAATGTAGAGGCTGCAATTATGTCCACCTGATCATCATCCGCCCATTGAGGTTTTTTCTGTTTATTAAAAACCCATACATTATGACCTCTTTTTAACATTTCTTGAATTATATCATTTGTATTGGTTTCTATTCCCCCCACTGTCTTGACATTTGTAAATTTTTTGTAAATTTGAATGTTTTCCACAAACACAATATTCATACCTTCTATTATGAGGATTAAGAAAAAAATTTAACTATTACTCAAACTTAAATCTTCATTAATTATGAAAAATTGCAGAATCAAAGCTTTACAATATGTCAGAACGAGATTATGATTATGGAGTTTGTGGAGTTTTTTGTGAGATGTGTCCAACTGGAACTGGAAAAATTGCAAATTTAGCAAAAGAACTTTTAAGAATGATAGAAGGTTCATATAGTTGGGCAAAGGACTCCGTTGATTTTAGTTTTGATGATTTATATAAGGGACTTAGATGGCTGTCCAAGGATAGTTGTCCTACTTGCCAGAAAATTAAAGATCCATGGTGCGAAGTATTAAAGTGTGAAAGAGCTAAAGAATTAAAAAGCTGTTTATTGTGTGATGTTTTTCTTTCATGTCAAAAAACTTCATATCATCGTGATAGATATCCATTTGTAATAGATCATTATCATAGAGTTAAAGAAGTAGGATTAGAAAAACATTTAGAAGAAGAAAGGGAAAGAACAAGAAAGGGGATAACTCTTATTGACATAAGAAAATGGTAAGGGTCATCGTATATCTCTTGCTTTAAAAAATTAAATATTCTATAAACAATTTATTTGAAGTAATCCTAATTTAAGTATGATGCCTATGGCGTTTATAACTAAAAAAATAACTAAAACAACATTTGGTATTATTGTTGGAAATAGAGATGTTTTCCCTGATCACCTCGCAAAAGAAGGAAGAGAACAAATTATTGAAGTAATGAAGGAAATGGGCTATGATTATATTATCCTAAATGAAGAAGATACTCATTATGGTGTTGTGGAGACATATGAAGATGCAAAAAAGTGTGCTGAATTATTTAAAAAAAATCGTGATTCTATATCAGGGATTATCTTATGTATGCCAAACTTTTCAGATGAAAAAGGTTTTGTATCAGCATTAAAACTTGCAAATTTTAATGTTCCTATCTTAGTTCAAGCTTCTTCTGATGAAATTGATAAAATGGATAGAATTCATCGACGAGATGCTTTTTGCGGAAAAATATCAGTATGTAGCGTTTTATATCAGCATGGAATTCGTTTTTCTTTGACAAGTTCACATACTTGCCCTATAAAGTCTGAGGAGTTTAAAAATGATATTACACGATTTGAAAAAGTTTGCAGAATAGTGAAAAACCTCAAAGGAGCCAGATTTGGTCAAATTGGCACTAGGCCGAATGCTTTTGAAACTGTGAGATATAGCGAAAAAATTTTAGAGTTTAATGGAATTACAATTGAACCTATTGATTTATCTGAAATATTTGGAGAAATAAGTAGATTGGATAATAATGATCCTAAAGTAAAAGATAAGATGCAAGCTATCAAGAATTATACTCCAACTAGAGTTTTTCCAGAGAATAGTATTCTAAAATTAGCAAAACTAGCTGTAGTCGTAGAGAAGTGGGTATTAGAAAATGAATTAGATGGTATAGCAATACAATGCTGGAGTTCAATGCAAGATAATTTTGGAATTGTACCTTGCGCCATCATGAGTATGTTTAGCGATGAATTAATACCAGCTGCTTGTGAAGTTGATATTGCAGGATTAATCGGGATGTATATATTACAATTGGCTTCAGATTCCCCTTCAGCAATTTTGGATTGGAACAATAATTATGGAGAGGATCCAAACAAGATGGTTCTTTTTCATTGTAGTAACCTTCCTAAATCATTTTTTGAAGATATTAGAATGACAGTTCATCCGATAATTGGAGACGATAAGCCTGATTCGAGCTATGGTGCAATCCAAGGAAGGATCAAGATGAAACCATGTACTCTTTTAAGAATAGAGACAGATGACATGTATGGAGACATTAAAGCATTGCTAGTAGAGGGGGATTATCTCGATGATCCCTTGGAGACCTATGGGGGTTTTGGAGTTATTAAGATTCAAAATTTACAGAATATTCTTAAAACTTTATGTAGAGAAGGATTCGCTCATCATGTTGCAACGACCTTAAATAAAGTAGCAGAAATCGTCAACGAAGCTCTTGATCATTATTTGGGATGGAACATTATACGATATTAATATATTTAGCTTATCTTATCATTTTAATTTCAAGTTCTTTTTGAAAGAATCCAGATTCTATAAGTTTTTTCTTTTCTTCTGTCAGTTCTGTTAGAATTTGAAAAGGGAACTTTTTACTTTTATCATTTTCCTTAGACTCTAACAATCGTTTTCTCGATAAATATATTGAATAAGATGAAATATCAGATCCAATCCATCTCCTTTTCAATCGTTCAGCAGCTAAAAGCGTTGTTCCCGAACCACAAAAAAAATCCGCAATTAGATCTTGTTCATTACTACCTAACTTAATAATTTTTTCAATTAAATCATGATGTTTTTGTGTAGGAAAGCCTGTCCATTCTTTTGAGGCCGGTTGTAAGCACGGGATTCTCCAAACATCATCCAATTTTTTATCTTTTACAATCCTATAAACTACATGTCCATTTTCATCCTTTACATTTTTCAATACTCCATTAATCATTTCTCTCTTTAATTGCTTTATTGGTGTTTGCCTTGGTATCCTGATTTCATTAAGAATATAATTGGAAGATTTACCATAAACTAAAATATTATCATGAGCCCGAGGTAAATTTTTCTTCCCTGCGGAATATTTATTGTAATAATACCAGATTACATCATTTACAAATCTGTTTTGGCCAAAAACCTCATCTAATAGAATTTTGACATAATGAGCTGCATGCCAATCTAAGTGGATAAATATTAAACCATCAGGAGATAATAATTTTTTCATTAAAATTAATCTATCATAAAGCATCTGTAAATAGGAATCTAAACCGTTTTGCCAGTAATCACTATATATAGTATCTTCATAAATTTCTTCCTTGTCTTTGATTTCTATTTGATAATTATTACCAGAAAAAAAAGGGGGATCAATGTAAATTAATTTTATTTTTTCCTCCCAATCTTCCAATAAATAAACCAAAATCTCTAAATTATCTCCCCAAAATAACTTATTTTTCCAATATGAATTGTCGTTATTAATTTCGGCAGATATATTAAAATCTTTATCGCTAAAGTCTAAGATTTCATATCTTTTATAATATAAGTTTTTTGAATTATCTAGATCTTTAGAAATATCTGATTTACCTTTCCAAATTAAGCTAACCATAACTCTTTCAAATCAAAATTGTAATTTTCCTATTTAACTATAGATTAACTGATTATAATAAATTTCAGAAAAATCTATAATTAATAAATAGATAAATTAAAAATTAAAATCGTAAAAATCGTGAATGTAATTAAGATACTGATTGTCAATATTTGATAAATTAATAAATGGACTGTAAAATTTCTTTTATTTTTACTTTCATGCAAATTTTTACGAGCATAAAATATTTTATTAATTATTGCAGCTGATAAACCAATTGATAACATTATTAATGCATTCGCTACATTAATTAAGGAGATACTATAGGTAGTTACAACGAATAGAGATGATGCCCCTCCTGATAAGAAACCTATAACAAATGAAATTATGTAATACCAATAATAAGTTAAAGGTGGTAGATATGTTGCGTATGCCTCTAAACCGAGAGTTATTAAGATAGCTAGTAGATATGTCCCAGTGAAAATCAAAGCCCCTTTAATTGATAATGGGTTTTTTACCTTTAAAAGGGTTAAACCTACTTTCTTTTTCCTTAGAATTAAAAAAGCACCAAATAAACCTATGATTGTCGTGATCGTTATCGGAATTAATGCATAGTAGAATAAACTAAAAGCTCCAATCGCTACTATTAATAACATTCGCAATAGCATTGTCTGAATAACAAGCCAAATTGATGATGAAGGGGCACCATTTTCTGCTAATTCAACAGTGGTTGCTTCACTATGAGCAAATCCTCCCAAAAATGATATATAATAAAGATTGTTTCTTGTTGAACTTTTTAAAAGAAAATAACTGAAGTACTTTATAGCTAAAATAGTTATAAAAATAATTATTATTGCGCGAATATTAATCCCTACAATTTGGATGTTTTCTGGAATCAATATAAACAAAAGGATTACAATAGCTAAAAATTCGACAGTTCCTGTCCATTCTATTTGCTTCAATTCTCTTATCTTTTCAAATTCTTTTTTAGTTGATAAAATTACTAAAAAAACTACGGAAATTGCAATAGCAAGATATGGCATATAATAACTCAAAATTCCCACCACTATCGCTAAAAGCATCGACATTGTAGAAGTATAACCCGGTTCTTGAGTATGAAAAAGGCGATAAACACTCCCAATAGAAAGGAATATGATCATCGCACCAAAAATTAAAAATATTATTATTCGAGCAAGGTCAATAAGGAAATTTTCATACAAAATTATTAATACTGTTGATAATATGGCATATGCGATATGATCTCTCGCTCCAAATAACTTTCTTGCCCTTGTCCTTTCAATTCCAATAAGAAAACCACAAAAAGTTGAAATTATAATTACTAAAAGAAACTCATAAAATTGCGCTTCAATAGTCGTAATTTGCACTAACATATTGTTAATTTATTAAAGTGAGAATGTAAAATAAATAATTACCCTAAAAATTAAAAATGAGAAACTTAAAGATTAACGATATAAGAAAATAAGAAATTAGAAAACTATTTGTTCAGATTCTTCTCTATAATATCTTCTAACTCTTTATCAGAAAGAAAACCTTTATGAGCCATAAACTCTTTAATCTCTTCAATAACTTGTGGTGCTCCCTTAGCCTCGGTTATATAATCTTCAAGTGATTTTATCTTTAGATTCAATGCTTCGACCTCTTTCTCTTTTGATAATACTTCATTTTTGCTTTTTACGATTTCTTCTTCTTTATCTTGAATGATTTTATTTAAATCATCTTTTAGGCTTTCAATTTCAATATATTTATCCGAAATTGTTTGTTGTAGATCTTTCTTCACACTTTCAAGTTCTCTCTCTCTTTGTTCCATATCTTCTTGTAAATTTTTCATCTTTGGCTCCAAATCTTTTAATACATCCAATTCAGACAATTTTTTTTCCAAATCAGATTTATTAGATTTAAGTGATGTTACTTCTTTATCAAGTCTTTCTTTATCTTCTTTAAGACTCTCCACTTCTTCAGTTTTTTCGGTTAAACTTTTTTCTCTTCCAGTTAATTTTCCTTTAGTTTCATTTAATTCATTTATTGTTCTATCTAATTTATCTGTTTTTAACTTTAACTTTTGTTCTAAATCATTTATTTTCGTTCTTAGGTCTAATAAGAACTTCCCTTCGACCTTATGCGCCTTTTCAGGTCTTTCTGAAACACGATCCCAGTTTATTGACAATCTTCTTAACACCTACTATTTTTTGATTTGTTTATGATTATTTTACTTTAAATTATATAATTAAGTTTACAATATAATATATATATTTTTTCAAGCTTTCTATTTAATCTATATTAGAATTTAAAACTTGTTTATTTGATTTTTATAATATTTATTAATCAAATTCATTTATTATTTTCTCAAGTTCCTTATCCGAAAGAAAACCCTTATGGATCATTGTTTCTCGAATTTTTTTAAGAACTTTTGGAGAACTTTCAACTTCAGATAATTGTCCTTCGAATTTTTTTACTTTTTCAATTAGCATATTATTTTCTTTTTGGTTATTGTTCAATTGCTCCTTAAGGCGATCTATTTCAGTATTCCTATTCTGCAGGTCTTTTTTGTGACTTTCAATCATTTTTTCTTTGAAACTAATAGCTTGTTCCAATTCAGATACTTTTTCATTAGAAGATTTCAATTCCTGCTCCATTTGAGTTAATTTAGCTCCCTCTTCTGAGAGTTTCTTTTCTAATTCCGCAATTTTAGGCTTCATTTTTGTAACTTCAATGTCTACATTCAACTTCTGCTCTGCAATGTCATCTAAATTCTTTTTAGCAGAAGAGAACTTCTCTGTTATTTTAACTAAACTTTTCTCTCTCCCCGTCAACTTTTTTTGAGTATCCCTTAACTCTGCCTTAACTTTTCGTAATTCTTCTTTATTATAGGATAAATCATGTTCCAATTGAATAACTTTAGCTCTAAGATCTAATAGAACCCTTCCTTCAACCTTTTGACTCTTTTCAGGATGTTCCTCAGCTTTCGTCCAGTCAATTTGATCCAATTGATTCACTCAATAATTATAGTTTTTTTGTATTAAAATTCTTGAATAAGAATTATAATTATGCTCTCATTCTTATTAATTCACACTAAATAATATATATTCTACATAAAATTAATTATTTATAAAAGTAATTTATTTTAACTCATTCTTTATTGATAGTTTTAGATAAGTAGTTAAATACTCCCATAGGAATTAAAGTTTTAAGTAAATATGGTTAAAATCTCTATAGGTACAGCAGGATGGGATTATAAGGGATGGAAAGGTACTTTTTATCCTAAAAAACTAGATAAACAGCACTATTTAAATTTTTATTCTAATTATTTTAATGTTATTGAAATTAATTCAACTTTCTATAACCTCCCTTCAAAAATTATGGTGAATAACTGGCTAAGTAAAGTACCGGACAACTTCCGTTTTATTATTAAAGTTTGGCAAGAAATTACCCATAATTTAGAAGGTAATCTTAACGAGCGCTTATATCAATTTTTTGAAAGATTCAGGCCATTAAAGAAAAAGATATTTGGGTTCCTTTTTCAATTTCCACCGAGTTTCATATATTCTAAAAGACATCATGATAAGTTGCTAAGTTTAACTAGTCAACTTCCCTTGGACTTAGAGATTAGATATATCATAGAACTACGAGATGATAGTTGGTTTAACCCTAATAATCTTGCTGATATTATCGATGGTAATAGGATCATCCTTGGTACTACTTATCAACCAGGTATAAAACCATATTACTTCCAAAATCAAAGATATTATTATATAAGACTTATCGGAGATCGTGAATTAACTACTTTTGGACGAATTCAAAGAGAACAACGAGATTCTTTAGATGATTTATTCAAAAGCATTAATATCTTACAAAAATCCAATCAAATATATGAAATCTTCATTATTGTTAATAATCACTTCCAAGGGATGGCACCTCAATCTGCGAATCTTATAAAGGAACAATTGAATTTACCAATTAAATACTTTAATCAACAGAAAAGTTTGGAAGATTATATTTAAAAATAATATCTGTCAAAAAAATAGAAAGAGTTATAAAAGGTTTGGGATTGAAACTCCGAATCCCCAGAGTGCAATTCCTTGAGCAAAACAGAAAACCATGATTATAAATGCTATTGGTGGCCAAGATAAAATCTTTGAGATCCATTGAAATATTCCAATAAAAAACTTAGCTGTAATTGCAACTAATGCGGTTACTATTATGAAAACAATAAATAGAAGTAATTTAGGATTAATCCAATAAGCAATATTTTCCTCTATTCCTGGAGGGATTAATGAGGCTAAAATAAAAACTGATGCGCTACCTGCTATAAGTGCTAAAATACTTGACAGGGGTAAATCTTTTATAGGTTTAAAAAACATTCCGATCCCAAGTATTATTAGAAAGATGCATGTAAAATGATTTGCTCCTGTTCCTAAATACCTAAAACTCGGGGGAATATCAAGAATCAGTCCCCAAGCTCCAGCCCAAATATCCATTATACCTACAGCTAGCCCAAGATAGGATAATACTCGTAAGAATTTTGATATATCGACTTTTTCACCTTCTTCAAGCTTTCTTTTAGTGAATGACCCTCTTCGTTTTCTTTCATATCCTAACCAAGTTAATGCAATAAAACCACTAATGAAAACCATAACACCAGCAGATTGACCTACCCATTCAAAAAATGATTGTAAATATATCCAATAATCAGTTTGAAATATCACTCTATTCACGTATTAAGAAAATTAAGTTAAATATTAGATCGTGTATCTGTTTAAATATTTATGTTTAGGATAAGCTTTTTAAAAAGCATTACTAATTAAAAAATTTTAAATTAGTCAAGTCTATCTTTTTTTTATGGAATTTATCGAAAATTTAAAGAAGCTGGGATTAAAGGAAAATAGGAGATATTTATTTCTTGTAATTTGGCTTTTAATTGATGTTATTCTTATTCAAATTCCCATTCAAATAACTATCCAAATCGAATCAATCCAAGTAGAATTGTGGGATCTTATTGGAGTTATTTTATTTTTACCGTTCCTAACTTTTTTAATATTTCTATACTTGTTATCTTTATTTTACAAAAAAGATGTAAAAGAGATACCCTCTTGGAAAGTATTATTAATATTTATAATTACATTACCCTTAATGTCAGTCATCGCAGTTATTTTGGTTGTCTTATTTGCTTTTTCTATATTTAGCTATTTTTTTTTCTCATCATGGTTCATACTTTATGGAGCTTATTTGATTGCAAAAAATATAGATAACAGATTAAAGAGACATAAATATCGAAAGATAACTCGTGGTTTAACATTTTCTTCAGGCACGTTATTTTCCTTGTTTCTATTGGTAATTTTTTTTGTACCTGCATTAGGCATTCTCGATATAATCTATACCTTTATTCCCGAATTATCCCTTTATCCTGGTTTAAATTTGGGTGTTAGAGTTTTATTTATAATTGTAGGGTTAACAATTATTGCTTTTGCATTTTTAAGCCTTGTTTTTTTATCTCGAAAGATTTTCAACGCATGGATTGGCATATTTTCAGTATTAGTGGTTGTTTATACTTATTATTTTGTAGTAAAATTATTTATAGCTGTTAATAGTGTAGGAAGTGGAGGATCCTCACCCATTTTTACCCAAATTATAATGATATTTCTAGATGTTTTTATCATTTTGTATTCAATAAGTACCTTAATGGGTTCTCAAGCTGAATTATTAAGTAGAAAATTTAAAATGAAACGATTTGGGCTAGACACAATTCTAATCTGGTTGTTATTTTCAAAAGTAGCTTATGAATTCATCCACTTTTTTCCATATGAATGGTTACAAGGATTGCCATATATAGAATCTATGACGTTTTTAAATGAAGCAATCATAAACCTCTTGCGGAATGTATTTGTTATTATCTTTTTTATGTCTATTTTGGTAATTCTAGGATTATACGAAATTAAGAAATATAACACAAATGAAAAGAAATTCATGCATAAAATCGATGAAGAGGTTAGAAAGACTTTGAGCCTTGAACAAGAAATGAAATACTACACAGAGCAATCAGAAAAAAAATTTATAGCTCCAGATGACGACGAAGAAAAATCAAATCAGAATATTTAAATTATTATTTTAAATCCATAAATTCATTTTATTTAGAAATTAGAAATTCAAATGGGATTAATGCTTTAATAATTAGTTTTATTAATGAATCTTTCAGAAATTATAATACTTATATTAAAGGTAGAAAACCAATTGAGTAGTACTGACGATCTTATTGGTAAGGAATTGTTTTTGGAAAAGTTTGAAAAACTGTCTCTTAAGGTGGAACAACTTACTGAAGAGATAACAAAATTAAAGAATAAATTAGATAAAGCGAATTTAATTAATAGATCTTTTGGTTTAAGTTCGATCAGAAATTCTCAATCCTTGAGTTTTGCCAAAGATGTGATAGGGATTGGAAGCCCATCTAAAAGGTATATTTTATCTATTAGAGCTATTACAGAAGAATGGAAAGATCGAAAAAATGATATTTTTTTAGTAATACGCCAACAAGACAAAGAAACACATATGGATATAAAAGCATTAGGGGTAAGAATACCTCTTGATGATACTAAAAATATTGAATTACTTGCTAAACAAGTGCTTTCACTTCTATTTATATCATGTGAATTAAAAAGTTTAGAACTCAATGAGATTCTAAGAGATATTTTTTCGCAAGTTAATCGAGAAGGAACGAAATTAGTCCAAGAAATTAAGGAAAAAATGATTCTTCATTAAATGAAATATTTTTCTTGTACATATCCCTATAATATGTATAGTTGTGAAACTTAAATTTCACGATCTCTAGGACACTCCATCATTGTAAATTAATTTTTTTATAAAACCTAATGACTAAATTTAAATTCACTGCAAGATAAGTTATTGAATGAGGTAATTACTATGGCTTCAGAATTATTATATACAGATTTGCAAAACGAGGTTGAGGAAACTTCTAAAGATTGTAATTTCTATAAACAGATCTGTGAAAATCAAGAATATGACTTTGATCAAACAATTAAGGATTCAAACCTAGATGAAGTCCCCTATATTAATTGGAATTATTTTAAAGAGTCTTTAGGAAAGTTTCCTGAACTATTACGAATTCCCTATGACAAATTATCTTATTGGACAATAAGTTCGTCCACAACTGGGGATCCTAGCTTAGTAGGGAGAGGTCCTGAAGATATTGATTTATTTAAAAGAAATTATCGAAGAGTATTTGAAGAGTATGCTAATATGGAATCCATCACACAATTGATCCTCTTTGCTCCTTCTTTAGCATTCATGAATAAAATGCCTGGGTCATGGTATGGAAAGCGTGGATTTCTGTTTTATCGAGATATAACTGATATTTGGAAAGGTTATAAAATTGAGTATCTTTTAAAATTTAAAATTGTTAAAGCGCTGTTATATATGATTAGTCATTTTAAAAAGAAGGCTTTCATTGAGATTGATGGAAAATTAATGCAAAAAAGCCTTAAAGAGGTAGAACGTAAAAGCATTCCTACATTAATCGCTAATTCTGCTCCTCTAATGTACCAAAATTTTAAAGATTATTATAAAAGCCATAAAGAAGGTTTTAGTATGCCCGAATCTTTCAGACTGCAACTTGGTGGAGGAGGTTGGGATGGCGTAAAAGGTAGAGTGAAACTTGGATACAAAATAAATAAAGCTGAATTTATGGAGTTCATATCCGAATTCTTTAATATTCCTTACGATAACATTTCAGATAATTATGGTGCCACTGAAATTCCTATAGCTTGTGGTGGTCATTGGAGTAAAAAATATGAAGATTTTATTTTCCATCTGGAAAAAAATCAAGGTCAAGTAATTATTCGAGAATTGAACAGTCTTGAGAGAATAAAGAAAGTAAACGAACCAGGAATCTTGGAGGTTTTAACTCCCTATGGAGTTGAATCTTATGCTGGAGTTGCCGTCATGCTTGATGACATTATAGAAATAATAGACTTTAATAGATGCAATGAATGTGGTAGAGAGGGAATAGTATTTCGAATAACGGGAAGATTAACTCCAGAAATTGGAAAAGGTTGCAGTTCCTTTACAAATCTATATCCATTTAAATAATTCTACATTAGACATTTTTATTTCATTTATCCAATACTTTTTAGAATATGGAATTTATAGTAGGATTTGACTTTGAAAAATTTGGAACTAATTTATCTGAATTGAGAAAAGAATTCCTTGACACTATTGAAATATCAGATGATATAGAAGAAACGATCGTCAGGGAAGATCCTTCCCATCTAATAGTCTGGAGAAAAGATCAAGAGTTAATTGGTTGGGCGATATGGCATGAATCATATACTAATGAACATCGTAAAGGATATCCTCGTGTAGAAAGCGATAGGAGAATATTAGAGAACTTAATTGGTGAGAAAAAAGAAATAATAGAATTACATGAACTCTGGTTAAAGAAAAAATATAGAGGTAACGGTTATGGAAAGCTGTTCTTCAAATTTTTTGAAGATTTTTTAACATCTATGGGTTATAAATCAATAGCTTATTATACTGATAATCCTGCTGCAATATCTATATGTCGTAGTCGGGATTATAAGGAAGAATATAATAAGGATTTAAATGAATATACTTTCTGTAAAACATTATAACTTTTCCTTTTTCTAATTTTAAAGATATAGAGATTGCTTTAAATATAATTTCTTCATTTTATTTGATTAATTATTTAATAATATGTGAAGATGAAATAGAATGGAATATGAAGATCTTATTTATGAAAAGAAAGATAAAGTTGCCCGTGTTACAATAAACCGGCCTCAACGATATAATGCCTGCACACAACATACGATTCATGAGCTGATCGATGCATTAAATCAATGCATGGATCCTGAAATTGGTGTAGTGGTATTCACTGGTGCTGGAGATAAAGCGTTTTGTACTGGAGGAGATCAAACAATTCGTGAAAAGGGGGGATATAAAGGAAAATATATGGTACCATTAGAAGTAGGATGGCAAACTGTAACACACCTGATTCGTACAATGCCTAAGCCTGTAATTGCAAGAGTTAATGGATATGCAATTGGAGGTGGTCATGTGTGGCATGTGGCTTGTGATTTAAGTATTGCAGCAGAACATGCCCAGTTCGGACAAGCTGGACCACGAGTGGGTTCTTTTGACCCTGGATATGGAACAGGAGATTTAATGAGAGCCGTTGGTGTCAAACGTGCAAAGGAAATTTGGTTCCTTTGTCGTCGATATACTGCAAAACAAGCACTAGATATGGGACTTGTAAATGCAGTAGTTCCATATGAAAAATTAGATGAAGAGGTCAATAATTGGTGCCAAGAACTATTAGAAAAGAGCCCTACAGCTATTAAGATGTTAAAGTATGCATTTTTAGCAGAAAGTGATGGAACTACAGGCATTACTCAATTAGGAGTTGGTGGACTTTCTCTGTATTATGGAACAGATGAAGCTGTCGAAGGGAAGAACGCATTCATAGAAAAAAGGAAACCCAATTTTAATGAGTTCAGAAAATAAATATCGCTTAATAATAATTTTTGCCTTTTTTATTCCTTTGAATATAAAAAATCAGGTTCAAGATATTCCGGATTAGGGTATGTATAAAATCCTTTACCTGTTTTTATTCCTAATTCCCCGTTCTTAACTTTTTCTAATAATGCTTTCGGTGGATAATCTTTCGGATCCCTAGAGTCATTGTAATATACCATCTCTATATCATATACCACATCTAATCCTACTTTATCCATAATTCCAAAAGGACCCTCAACTGATTCATTGAACACCATCCATGCCCGATCTATATCCCTAAAATCAACAAAACCATTTCCCCACATATATAGCGTTTCACGTTTGATTGCTCTCCAAACCCTATTAAAACAAAACCCTAATAGTTCCTTTTTCACGGTAAGAGGTATAAAATTTAAAGAACGTACCCATCCAACACCTCTCTCTAATATCATTGGTAAAGTGCGGGTACCCCCCATAACGTCTACCATATTTATCCCTTGTAAAGGAAAATAAAAATGAATATTAAGACAGTATTCAGCTCTTCCACTACTTTCTTCCAATTTAGAAACAGGTATCGATGAACTATTCGTTGCTATAATGGCATTCGGTATAGCTTTTTCTCCAATCTTTTTAAATATTTCTTGTTTAAGTTCAATTTTTTCTGGTACTGCTTCAATAACTAGCTCTGCATCTTTAATACATTCTTCTATACTCTCATCTCTCATAATACTTTTTTCACATTCATTCCACTTTTCCCACGGAATGATAGGTTCAACATTTTTACTCTTTAATTCATCTCTGAGTGTTTTTAAATTTTGAGCGAAAGAATTTTGATTTATATCATAAATCCTAACTTTATAACCATTATATGCTGCTATCATAGAAATCTGTGTTCCTAAAACTCCAGTTCCTATTATTGCAATGTTTTCTAAAACTTTTTCCATTTTCTCCATAATATTTATTTAATCTTCAAAATATTTATAGATTCTAATTAAATTGTAAATTAAAGAAAAAAGAAAGTTAACTGGTGTGATACTTTTGGATATCAAAATACGTAAGGCTTTAGTAAGTGATGCTGAAAATCTTTCAAACATATGGAAAGTAATTTGTGTTGAAAAAATCTATTCTGCTGTCGATAGAGCTTTTACGCCACAAGAAGAAAGAGATTATCTATTATCGCTTACTGAACGAGAAGTAGTTTATATAGCAGAAGTCGAGGGCAAAGTGGTAGGCTTTCAAACCTTAGATCTTTGGTCTAAAGTTTTGACTTCTACATCCCATGTGGGTACTATTGGCACTTTTATTCTTCCTGAATACAGAGGAATGAATATGGGTAATTCTTTAGCAAAACAAACTTTTAAATTTGCTCGTGCAAATCTTTATGAAAAAATAATGATTTACATACGAAAAGGAAATGAAAAAGCTATAAAATTTTATCAGAATTTAGGATTTATTAAAAAGGGAGAGTTAAAAAGACAAGTAAAAATCGATAATAATTATGAAGATGAATTATTCATGGAAAAATTTTTGTAATATTTTTATTTTAATTCTTCCCTTGCAATAATTAAATTCTGAATTTCTGAAGTTCCTCCGCCAATTTGAAAAAATTTTGCATCCCTCATATACCTCTCAACAGAGAAGGTATTAGTATATCCATCCCCTCCATGAATTTGAACTGCTTCTGAAGTAATCTCCAATGCTGTCTTACTGCTGAAAGTCTTTGCCATTGAAGCTTCTTTGGTAATATTCTGTTTATTTGCTAATGCTGCTGCGCTATAGGTTAATAATCTAGCTGCTTGAAGTTTAGTGACCATTTCAGCAATTTTGATTCTAATAAGTTGAAAGGTAGAAATAGGTTTGTTAAATTGAATCCGATTTTTAGCATAATTTTTAGAATCTTCTAAAGCTGCTAAGGATAATCCATTACATTCGGAACTTAAGGTTAAGCGTTCTATATTGAAAGTATCCATTAAGCTTTTAAACCCTATTCCTTCTTCTCCAATAAGATTTTCATCAGAGACTTTTACATTATCTAGATGAATAATGCCATTATATACTCCGTTTATTCCCATCAATTCATATGGACTTTCAATAGATAATCCTGGTGTATCTCTTTCAACTATAAACACACTCATACCATATCGAGGATTCACAATTGGATTAGTAACACACCAAATAAAATAATAATCTGCGATACCAGCGTTTGTGATAAACTTTTTAGAGCCATTCAAAATATAGTTTTTTCCAGATTTTTCTGCTTTAGTTTTTATTCCAGCTACATTTGAACCAGCTTCCTCTTCTGTAACACAGATGCTACATAATTTTTCACCTGTTGCGATTTTAGGTAAGAATGTCTCTTTTTGTTTTTGAATTCCGTACTTATTTAAAAGATATCCATCTAAAATACAGGGTGTTCTAGTAACTGATACAGCTACATTAAATTTTGAGATTTCTTCAGTGATTTCGCAATGAGCAATTAATCCTAATTCCGTTCCACCATAATCTTTAGGGATTAAAGGTCCAAAGTATCCTTCTTTCCCTATTTTTTGAATTAGAGAAAGAGGAACTTTGTTTTGCCCATTTAAATTGTTCTTAATAGGCTCTAACTCCTTTACTAAAAATGTATTTAAATTATCTTGTAATTTATAGTGTTTCTCTGTGAAGAATAAATTATTCATAATAACATCATGAATTTTTAAGACTTAATTAACTAATAATAAAGATTTTTTAAAATTTTTAATTGTTGAATTATGTATATAAATATCTTATAGTTGATTAGGCTGAATAAATTGTTATGTGAAAATTGTGGGGATAAAGTACCTGAGGGAATCATATATGAATGTTCAGTATGCTTTAATCCATTATGTGATAATTGTGCGAATGTATGTAGGAAATGTGGAGATTATCTCTGCGATGGATGTTATCATGACCATAAGAAAGAATGTAACAAATGAAGGGTTCATATTTATTAATTTTATCTTTTAAAAAAGAAAGAATTATCAGAATTGGCTCACTGGGAGAAATTTTGTTTTCTAAGGGTTTTTACCTTTATGTAGGCTCTGCAATGGGAGAAAAAGGCCCAACTACATTATTGAATCGTGTAAAAAGACACCTTTCAAATTCTAATTCAAAAAAAGTTCATTGGCATATAGATTATCTATTAGCAGATGCATTTACTAAAATTATTAAACTATATCTTATTCCATCGATAACAGCTTTAGAATGCATAATAGCAAGAGACCTTTTAGCCAATTCTGAAGGTTACATCAAAGGTTTTGGTTCATCAGATTGTAATTGCGTAAGTCATTTATTTTGGTTTAAAGATTTTAATGATATCAATATTTAGAAGTATAATAAAAAATATATGAGTATATACAACACTATTAAGAACATTAATTCTATAATTAATCCATATTTTTTCTGATTCAAATTAGGGAGCCAAAAGAAAAATTTGTTGCTTACCCAATCTTTGAAAGGATGAAAAATTAATATAAAATCTTTGTTTGAACTAGAAGTTTTTTTATAGATTCTTCTTTGAATCGCTCTTAAGATTCGCCAATCTACAATATCTGGTATTTTGGCAAATAACATTCCTAACCAGAAAGGAAAAAAGAAGAAAATTATAACAATAACCGCACTAATACGTATTATTATTTGCCATGTAATCCAAAATTTATCTTTCCATTGTGGTTCTGACAAATGATATGTACTTCGTGCAAATATATCTATTACAATATGAGAAGCTACTGCTAAGATTATTGTTAGAATAATATTTAAAGGAAATAAAAAGTAATGAAAACAAATAATCTGGCAAATTATTCCAGCAAAACAGTGAGTAATGGTTTCCATGAGCAATTATAGTTTTAGTTTACAAAATTTTAATAAATTAGAATTTAAAATTCTTAAAATTTTTTAAGTTTTGAAATTGAAATCTAATTATAACATATTAGAAAAATATAATCGAATAATAAAAAAATGAGTTGAACATAAGAAATGGGAATGTTAGATGGGAAGGTGGCCATAATCACTGGCGCTGGGCGAGGACTAGGTCATGAGGAAGCAACAGCTTTCGCTAAAGAAGGTTGTAATCTTCTAATAAATGATCTTGGAGCTGGTTTTGATGGTTCGGGAGCAGAAACTAAGGTTGCGGATCAAGTAGTTGAGGAAATGAAAAAGTTAGGAGTTAAGGCTATAGCTAATTATGACTCAGTAACTGATTTTAATAAAGCTAAAGCTATGATTGATCAAGCTATTGCTGAATTTGGTAAATTAGATATATTAGTTAATAATGCTGGAATCCTTAGAGACCGCATGCTCTTTAATATGACAGAGGCAGAATTTGAAGATGTTATAGGTGTTCATTTAAAAGGTACTTTTAACATGACACGCCATGCGTCAGCCTATTTTAGGGAAAAAGGTAAAGCAGACGATTCACTTGGTAATTTTGGCAGAGTTATAAACACAGCATCCGACGCTGGGCTATTAGGAAATATGGGGCAATCTAATTATGGAGCAGCTAAAGCTGGTATTGCAGCTTTTACAATTATTTCTGCTATGGAATTGAAGAAATATGCTACAGTTAATTGTATCGTTCCTTTAGCACGTACTCGTTTAACTGTAGATGCCACGCCTCAAACAGCTACAATTATGAAAAAACTTGATGAAATTGGGTTTGATGTGTTTCATCCATCAAATGTGGCACCAATGGTGGTCTTTTTAGCCTCCGATCAAGCTAAAAAGATAAGCGGAGAAGTATTTCGAGTTGTAGGAGATCGTGTTATGTTATTCCAAGGGTGGCATACTGTTAATCAGATTATAAATGATCACAAACCATTCACTCCAGATCAGATTGCTGATAGAATAAACGAGTTAATGAAAGGAGCACCAAAAAAGGAAAATTTGATGGGTTTATTAGGAGATATGATTAAAATGTAATGTTGATTTAATTTTTTTATTTTTTTATTTTTTATAGAGGAGCTTATTCTATGTTTTCAACAATATCTTTAAAAACTTCATGAATAAATAAAATAATCTTATCGAAGTCTGAATCTGATAAGGTGCTGTCATTACTTTTCAAGAGATTTAAGAGATATTCAAGTTTTTTCAAACCCTCTTGAAGACTATTCTTCTCATCATCAATTTTGTAGTTCTTAATTCGTTTTTTTATGAAAATAATTTCACATAGAAGGATATTTACTAATTTCTCTCTTCGCAACTGATTACTAAAAAAATCATTATATTTCCATTTAGTCTCATTACTCATTCTAAATCAACTCCTTACTATTCAAAATTAAAGGAAATATAAATCTCTTAAAGAGTCCAATTTTTAATTTAAAGGAATTTTATAACTTAATGAAATTCTTCATTTCAGGGGATTTATGGAAATCCTAATGATAAATAAGTGGGAATAAAAATAAATTTCTCTGGCTTTGAAAGTTTCAAATTATCTTTCAATTTCAATATCATAAGGCTCAAATCCTGAAATTTGAAGAAATTATACTCTTTCAAGGCGTCATTTAATATTATATTATCATGATTGACGTTAATCAGTAATAATCCAACTGATCTATAGCTTGCAGCCTTCAAAATTTTATCGATTAGATACTTATAGGCAAATGAAAGTTCTTTCTTATTGTTAAGTTTGGAGGTATCTAAAAAAAGTTCATGTATAATTCCAATTCGTAGCTTTAATCCATATTTAAAATGATAGGTATTGAGATGAGTTAAAATTGTTCCACCCAAAATATCATTCTCTTTTTTAATCAAAATGTATGTTGGTCTATGCCTTTTAGACGGAACTCTAATTCTTGCCCAAATGGGGTATCCTTTTCTATGAATTGGATAGCCTGTATAATAAGATTTTAAGATTTTATCGCTATATTTTATGTATTTAAAATGTTGCCTATTATATTCAATTTTATAGCTAAATCCTTTACTATAGGAACTTAATCTCATAAAAATTTTCTTGATCAAACGAGGTAGATATGAAAATAACACCAAAGCGGGTAATACTAAAATAACTAACGGTAAATCTCTCACTAATCGATAAAAGTTCGGAAAAGTAATGTATCCATAGGATCTATCAAAATCTTGATACCCAAGTTTAGAATACAATCTATTTCTTGGAAAACCGTTAAAAGCCGTAATTAATAGCGATATATCACATCCTTTCCGCTGCATATATTCTATTGACCTCTGCATTAGCTTTTTAGATATACCTTGTCTTATGTAGTCTGGATGGCACGAAACATCATTGATATTACCATTTAAATAAGTAACATTGTTCAAGTTTATCTTTTCTATTGGATTTACGCAAACCATTCCAATAAGCTTATGATTGTCAATATCTTCAGCGATTTGGATCATTTCAGGTTCAAAATCAGGTGATTGAATATATCTCCATTCCCAGTTTTTCTTTGTTCTGATAAAACTAAATCCATTCATTTGAAAAGCTCGATTAAATAAATCTGCAAGTTGTTCCTCATCTCCTTGTTGATAATTGCGATAAATAATACTAACCATAGATTCCACAGTTTTATTTTTCTTTTTAAGAAAAAAATTGATTACTTAAATATTTTTAAATCTTAGATATCTATTATATGATCATAAGATTATTTATAAAAAATTAAGTGAATAATTGAAAAAGTGGAAGAGATGAGATGAATGAGTGATAGAATTGGAGAAATCCTTGAAAGTTTAAAGTCAATCAAAGGTGTTCATGGAGCTGCCCTTATTGAAAAATTTGGGTTGATAAAAGGTAGTGCATTGCCAGGATGGGTGGATCCAGAAGCTGTAGCTGCTATGGTCACCCTTATTCTAAAAGCATCTCAAAGAGCTACAAAAGAATTAGAGCAAGGTCAGTTTTTTAATGCTATTATAGAAAGTGAAAAAGGAAGGATTCTTTTTTCTGAAGTTGGTGGCAATATATTGTGTATAATTACAACTGTAGAAGCCCAATTGGGGATAATAAATTTAAAATTAAGTGCTGCAGTGGAAACCCTTAAGAATTTACTTTAGATTATTATTATTTCTCTTTTTTTGAGAAAATTATAATAAACTTTTTAATATTTTTCTCGTGATTTTTGGATCTGCTTGACCTTTTGTTTTACCCATCACTCTACCTACTAATGCTTCAAATGCTTTCTCATTTTTTTTTAAGTCTTGCACGATATTTGGGTTTTCTTTAATCACTTCACTACAATATTTCTTTAATATTGTTTCATCAGAAATACGTTTCTTACCTCTATCTTCTATGAGATTTGAAATAGTCTCTCCCATCATCATGTCAGATATAAGAGTTTTTGCAATCTTAGATGTTATATTTCCTTTTTTAATATTAAGAATTAAATCGACAATGTGGTGTGGTTTTAATTGAGTATCGTTTATCCTTAAGTTACTTTCATTCAACCAACCAACAATATTATTCATTAGCCAATTGCAATATACTTTAAATTCATCAGGACCGAATGTAGGATCTGAATTAACTCCGTTTTCATAAAAATCGGCAATATCCTTATCAAGAATAAGATTTTCAGCATCAAATTCAGATAACATATATTGCCTTTGGAAACGAAAAATTCTATCATATGGCATTTCTGGCATCCTCTCTCTCACTAAATTGATATATTCTTTATCCATTACTATTGGTACTAAATCCTGTTCTGGAAAATATCTATAATCTTTTTCAAACTCTTTTGTCCTTAATCCAATGGTGACTCTTCCATCCCAATGCCTTGTTTCTTGAAGAATCTCTTTTCCTTTTTTCAATTCATTCTTTTGACGCATTATTTCATAAAGTAAAGCGCTTTCGACTTCTTTAAAACTAGAAATATTTTTTACCTCTGCTCTTGAGTGCCCTTTAATCGAAATATTTGCATCTACTCTTAAAGATCCTTCCAGATTCAAATCGGAGATTCCTGTATATTGTACAATCAATTTAAGTTGATTTAAGAATTCTCTTGCTTCTGCTGGTGAATTTAATACTGGTTCAGTCACAATTTCTATTAAAGCAATTCCGGAGCGATTATAATCAACTAAAGTATAAGGGGACGTTCTTATCGATCCTTTGTGAACTAACCTTGCGGGGTCTTCTTCCAAATGAATTCTATTTAGTAGAATTTCCTTTTTTTCCGAATTTATTTTAATCATTACCATTCCTCCATTTGCAAAAGCTTTCCCTCCTGCTTTATTATATTGAGAGACTTGAAAGCCTTTGGGGAGATCTGGATAAAAATAATTTTTACGAAAGAAGTACATAAACTCATTAATTTGGCAGTTTAAAGCTAATGCAAGTTTGGTTGCATATTCTATTGCTCTTTCATTCAACACTGGTAATGAACCAGGTAATCCGAGACAAATTGGGCATAAGTGGGTATTTGGCTCAGCATTTCGATAGTCACTATCACAGCTACAGAAGAGTTTCGTTTTTAAATTAGTTAATTGAATGTGAACTTCTAATCCAATTACA
The DNA here is from genome assembly GCA_048939995.1 of Promethearchaeota archaeon. Lineage (GTDB taxonomy): Archaea > Asgardarchaeota > Lokiarchaeia > Sigyniarchaeales > SOKP01 > SOKP01. Next base: position 190,313 of record JBHLOY010000003.1, read on the forward strand.
ATTTCTGAATACCCACTGTTCATTTTCAACAAACCTCTATTTTAACGGAGGAAATTTCCTAAAAATATTTAGTTCCTGCTCCAATTGATATCCAATATTAAGGATTCCTTTTTCATCAAAATAATTTCCAATTATTTGAAAACCAATAGGTAATCCGAGATTATCAAAACCGCATGGGATCGAAAGAGCTGGTAAACCTGCTAGATTGACGGGGCATGTTAAAATATCTGTGGTATACATCTGAATTGGATCGTTTATTAATTCCCCGATCTTAAAAGCAGTACGTGGCATTGTTGGACATACGATTGCATCGCATTTTTTGAAAGCTTCTTGGAAATCTCTTTTAATTAAAGATCTAACCTTAAGAGCTTTAATGTAATATTGATCGTAATATCCCGCTGATAAGGCATAAGTACCTAAAAAAATCCTCCTTCGAACTTCACTACCAAAATTCTGTCCTCTTGTTTTATTATAAACATCAAATACATCACCACTTAAGTCTGAACTCATTTTTCCATATCTTAGTCCATCGTATCTAGCTAAATTTGAACTCGCTTCACTCATGCAGAGTAAATAATAAGTTGCAACAGTATATTCGAGATGTGGTATTGTTATTTCATAAGTAGTGACTCCTAGATTTTCAAGTTTCTCAATGGATTGATATACGGATTTTTTAACTTGAGAATTAATTCCTTCATCAAAAAATTCTTTAGGGATTCCAATTTGCTTTTTATCTAATGATTTTTTAATTTCCTCTGTATATTTATCTGCTTTTATATCTACCGAAGTTGAATCGAGGGGATCTTTACCAGAGATGATTTCAAGCAATAAAGCTGAATCATAGACACATTTCGTTAGGGGACCAATCTGATCTAATGAATTTGCAAATGCAATCAATCCATAACGTGAAACTCTACCATATGTAGGTTTTAGTCCGACTATTCCACAGAAAGAAGCCGGACACCTAATACTTCCTCCTGTATCACTCCCTAAAGCTATGATGGATAATCCTGTTGCTATAGCTGCAGCTCCTCCTCCACTTGAACCTCCTGGAACTCTTTCCAAATCCCAAGGATTATAACTTGCACCATAGCAACTTGCCTCTGTTGAACTACCGAATGCAAATTCATCCATATTTGTGTTACCTATATGAATTGCTCCTTCTTGCTGTACTAGACGTTCTATAACATATGCATTATAGGGAGGACGATAACCTTGTAATATTTTTGAACAACAAGTTGTAGGAAAATCTTTAATACATATTAAATCTTTATTTGCGAAAGGTAATCCGTATAGACTTCCAAGCTTTTTCCCCCTCTGGATTTTTGCATCATATTCTTTTGCTTTCTCAAAAGCTTTTTCTTTTGATAGGTTGACAAATGAATGAAGGAGACCATCAAATTTTTCGATTCTTGCAAACGTTTCACTAATTACATCTCCAACGGTAATTTCTCTGTTTTTTATTTTTTTGATTATTTCATAACCCATGAGATTAGTGAGTTCCATCTACAAGACACCTTTAGTTAATAACCTAAAAAATTTAGGCTACTTTTCAGTAATTCATCGATAATAATTCTGGATGTCTAAAAAATTTGATTAAAAGTGGAAGGGAATAAGATTGGATTATGATTAAATATACTTATTATTAAGGTGTCTTTCTTAACATTGTTCTAGGAAATGGAATGGCATCTTTAATATTATCTAATCCACAGATCCAAGATACTACTCTTTCTACTCCTAATCCATACCCAGAATGAGGAACACTTCCAAATTTCCTTAACTCAAAATACCATTGATAATTTTTAGGGTCTTCCCCCTGCTCTTTTAATCTCTTGATCATATCATCTACTAGTAGACTTCTTTCTGATCCTCCTATTATTTCACAATATCCTTCTGGGGCTAGCATATCAAAGCATAATGCTTCTTTGGGATTTTTTATACTAGGTGGTTTGTAAAAACCCATAATTTCCGTTGGATAATGGGTAACGACAACAGGTACTTTAAAATGGTCAGCAATTTTAGCTTCTTCAATAGTTCTTAAATCTTTACCCCAAGGTACATCCATTTTATATTTTTGGCTAAGAATTTCCAACGCTTCTGCATATTTTATTGTCGGATATTCTGCTTCTGCATAGTGTTCAAGTAATTTGACATCTCTTTCCAAAATCTTAAGTTCTCTCCTATTATTTTTTAGAACTTCTTGAAGAATAAATCTAATTTCGGATTTAGCAACTTCAGTAATTTCTTCTAATTTCATCCATGCTGCTTCCATTTCAGCCATCCAAAATTCAGCTAAATGCCTTGAAGTTTTTGATCTTTCAGCTCTAAACGTGGGCCCCATATTATAAATTTTACCTAATGAAAATATACCTGCTTCAGCATATAATTGCCATGTTTGACTTAAATAAATCTTATCTTCAAAATATTTCACTTCAAATAGCGTAGCTCCTCCTTCAGATTGAGTAGGTTGGAATATTGGGGCATCAAATTCATAATATCCATGACTTCTAAAAAATCCATGTATGGCTCCTACAATTGTATGTCTAATTTTAAGAACTGCTGTTAACTTTCTAGATCTTAACCATAAATGTCTATTATCATATAAGAGTTCAGGGGACTGATGCTCTGTAATTGGGAAAGGTTCAGCAATTTGAATAATTTCTAGATTGGATACGGTAATCTCATAACCAGTAGGGGCTCTTTCATCCTTTCTTAATTCACCTGAAATTTCAACAGAAGATTCAATTGTCAATTTATTAGCTTTCTCGAATATTTCGGGTTTTTTACTCTTAGAAATAACACATTGTATTATATCAGACTCATCTCTCAAGACTATAAAAACAAATTTATTTGATGCTCTGTGTCTATATACCCATCCTCTTAGATGTACTTTTCCAGAACCTTTTTTTAACGCCTCTTCGATGGTGAAATACTTTAATTCTGTCATTCTTAAAATTCAACACTTCAATTAGTATATATATATGAAAATTGAGGATTTCTAAAAAATTTCACTAAAAGTAACAAGTTATTTCATGAAAAGCCTTTAATTTGAAATACTTTTAAAATCTAATGATAAAGTATAGAATAAAACCAATTATTATAATATAAAAATCGCAGCAGCCACTACTGAGGCCCATTCGTTTTCGTTTGGAACAGTAGCTGAAGAAGTGATACTTTTTGTTTCTACAATTTTGCCTTCCATTTTAAAGACTTCTTTTTTTTCGTCATAATTTGCATCTGGATCAAAAGGTATTCCCAATGTTGTTGCTAGCATTTCTGCAGCTAGATCTTCCGCAAAATCTCCAACATTTTCAGGTTTTGTGCCAAAAGCATGATGTTCACTTAAATATCCATAATGGCCTATATCAGCCGGTTTTGCTACACCTATAGAAGCACAAATTAAGCGATTATATTCATTAGAATCTGCTCTAGCAATGACTGCATAAACAATCTGACCCGGGCGAAGTTGCTCTAAGCCCCTACCTGGATCTATTTCGATACAATATGGTGGCAAGATAGAAGAAACGTTTACTAAATTATATTTTTCAATTCCCGCCTCTCTAAGAGCTTGTTCGAACGCTGCTAGCTTCGATTTATGAAAACCTTTCCCTTTTACAAAAAAAACCTTTTTTGGAACGAGAGACATATCTTAGCTTTAAATTTAATTCTTATATTTATTATAATAATAATAAATACTAAAATTATTTAAATTTAATTAAAACTTATGAATAAAGTACAATACTATTAAAATAAGGTTTAAAAGACTTACCAATTCTTAATCCTTTCATATGGATTCTAATTTGTTATAAGTAAATATTACGTACTTCTTCTTAAAGATTATAATTTCTTGAAGATCAATTAAGTTAAACATAGGGAACAAAACGTAAAATTCTTCTTAGGTTTGAGCATGATTTTTTATGAAAAACATATTTACATTTTTTTAATCAATATAATATTTTAGTGTTATTTAAAACATTTAAAGCATTTTTATTAATTTATGAAGGAGTATCATTTAGAAGATTTCCTTATTAAAAAAATAACTCCATTTAGCGTATATAATGTGAAAAATGTCGATGACTTGTTAAATTCCTTAAAAAATTGTGGGTTTCAAGGAAGAAATTTAGGAAAAGCCCTTGATATTTTGTATAAGATGGTTACTGACAACCAGATTTTAACTGTTTTAACACTTTCTGGTGCGATGGTTCCCGCTGGGATGGGTGAAATAATATGTGCTTTAATTGAAAATCATCTTATTGATGTTATAGTGAGTACAGGAGCAAATATTATTCATGATTTAGTAGATGTTGCCTCTAATATTGGACATTACATTGGAAGCCCTAATAGTGATGATGAGGAATTATTTAAAGTTCGTATTAATAGAATCTATGATACATTTTTACCTGAAGATAATTATAAAAAGGCAGAAAATTTAATTTTAGATATATTGCATAACACTTTTGATTCCAAGCAAATTGAAATTACTCCATCTGATCTTCTTAAAAGAATAGGAGAAAATCTCAAATCAAGATGTATTCTTTCACTAGCTGCTGAGCATAATGTTCCTATTTTTGTTCCTGCATTTTCTGATTCAGAATTTGCGTTAGATATGATTAAATATTCTATCAGAGATGGGTATAAATTTACTCTTGATATTTTTGGTGATGTGTTAAGATTCGCTGATATCATTAAAGAAGCAAGAGAATATGGAACTGTTATAATTGGGGGAGGTGTACCACGAAATTGGGCTCAACAAATATTTCCACTATTAGATCAAATTGATCATATTGAAACAATGGGATTTAATTATTCCGTAAGAATACATACTGCTACAGAGTATGATGGTGGTCTTTCTGGGTGTACTATTAGTGAATCTAAATCTTGGGGCAAATATTCCTTGGAATCTAAATATGTTAGTGTTTGGTGTGATGCTACGATTGCTTTACCTATATTGATTACTGGGTTATTTCAACGTTTAAAAATCATTTAATTTATAAAAAATGTGCCATTAATTTTTAAATTGGTATCTGATTACTTTCTATATGCCTTTTACTCTAAACGAAAACTATCTCATAAGAAAAGTTACACCATTGGAGATCTCTAAAATCAAAAATATTGATGATTTATTGGAATCAATAAAATATTGTGGTTTCCAAGGGAGAAATTTAGGAAAAGCTGCTGAAATCCTTTATGAAATGTTTTTAGATGATACTTGTCTTACTATTCTAACTTTAAGTGGAGCTATGGTTCCTGCTGGAATGGGAATGGTTATATGTGAATTAATAGAAAACAAATTAATTGATGTAATTATTTCAACAGGAGCAAATATTACTCACGACTTTATTGATGCAATCGTAAAAGGAGGCCATTATTTAGGAAGTGATAAAGTAGATGATGAGGATTTATTTAAGCACCGAATAAATAGAATATATGACGTATTTCTTCCCGAAATTAATTATAATCTTGCAGAAAATGAATTACTTAGAATACTAAGGATTAAATTTCCAGATAAGAAATTTGAAATAACACCCTCAGATTTTTTTCAAATAATTGGAAAAGAAATTAAAACAAGAAGCATTTTATCGAGTGCTGCAAATAATGATATTCCAATATTTGTCCCCGCTATTTCTGATTCTGAATTTGCATTAGACTTAGTTAAATTCACCGAGACAGAAGGTTTTGATATAGATTTTAGAGTTCTTAAAGATGTTAAAAAGTTTGCAAGAATAATCAAGAAAGCAGATTCATGTGGTACATTTATCATAGGAGGGGGAGTTCCTAGAAATTGGGCTCAACAAATTTATCCTTATATTGAGAATGTAGAGAAATTAAGAAGGGAAGATTATGAATTTGGCTATAAATATTCTGTAAGAATTCACACTGCTACAGAAAAAGATGGTGGTTTAAGTGGCTGTAGCTTAAGTGAAAGCAAATCTTGGGGAAAATATTCAATTGACGCAAAATACGTAAGCGTATGGTGTGATGCTACAATTGCATTACCAATATTAATTACTGGAGTTATGCAAAGATTAAATATAATCTAATGAATTGACTTTATTAAGAATCTTCTTGTTTTCTAAGAAGATATTTTGAGAAAATATTCATATAAAGGCATTCTTCGGGAGGCATCTCCATGGTTAATTTTGGCTTATCTGCAAATTCCACATCTGCTCCTTGAATAATAACTATGGGTGTTTGTTTGTCCGCTTCACTTAGTAAAAACTGAGCAGCGCTTGCAAGGTCATCTGCTATAGCTCTCATAGTTATCTCTAAAGGTCTGTTAAAAAGATCTGGTTTTCCTCGGAGATCCTCGATAGGTTCAAATCCAGCCGTTGCTATGGCAATACCTATAGTACCTTTTCTTAAAGGTTGAACACGAGAATCTACTATAATAATACCAAGTCTCTCCAAATTAAACTCGCTTTTTAACTCTTTCCAATAATTCCAAACCACACTTTCAAGATGTTTTGGGAGTAATACAACCTTACCCAATCCTGCATTAGATTGATCTATTCCAGAGTTTGCAATTAAAAAATCGTTTACTTTAGTTAAAATTACATGTTTCATTCCTCCTAAAACCATAGAGGCTTCTTCTAATATGAGTTGAACGAACCTCTCATCCATATCATACTTTTTTGCTTGTTCTTTAGCTTTTCTCGAGATATTTTTAACATCTGATAATCTAACAACTCTTCCTTGGGACGTTGCTACTACTTTCTCTGCTATAACAACAATATCCCCTTCATTCAGGGAACCTTTTGACTTTTTAATACTATTAATAATAATTTTGAGAAGATCATCATTTTCCTTAATTAGTGGGAGTTTAATTGCAAATAGTTCCATGCTAACTAAAAAAATTAAACTTATTTGATATAGTTTTTTACAATTATAGATAACCTTGAAGAAAATATATACAAAATTATTTGATTTTTTTGAGATTGGGGATGATTATCCACCCATTGTGATGGGTGTGTTAAATCTAAGCCCTGAATCGTTCTATCAAGGTTCTGTTTATGAAGACCTTGAAAAAATGAAAATAGCAGCCTTAGAGATGATTGATAATGGAGCTAAAATGTTGGACTTAGGGGCAAGATCAACTGCTCCATGGTCTAAGAAAATCACAATTGAAGAAGAAATCAGTAGATTTAAACCAGCAATGGAAGTATTATGCAATATCATTCCGAACGACATTATAATTTCTGTTGATACTCAATATATGCAGGTCGCTCAAGAAGCTCTTGAAATTTCAAAAAAGAATGGTAAAAAGATAATTATTAATGATGTTAGTTGTCTTAAAACAGATCCATTATTGGCACATTTCGTTAATGAGAATGATCTCCCAATTATTTTAATGGCTTCTAAAAACATACCCGGTGATTTATTAACAATAGAAGAGATTATTTATGAATTTAAGAAAACGATTAAAGATTTAAAATCTAAAGGATATGATATAGAGAAAGTTATATTGGACCCTGGCATTGGACATTGGATTGAAGAAAAGACATATAAATACGATTTAAAAATAATAGCAAACCTAAATACATTAAGAATCTTGAATAGACCAGTTCTGATTGCTATTTCTAGAAAATCCTTTATAGGAACTGCTTTAAACATCCCTGACCCAGAAAATAGATTAAGTGGCACTCTTTCAGCAACAGCTATAGCCGTATATAATGGCACCCATATAATTCGAACTCATGATGTAACCCATCAGTTAAATGAAATCGTTGAACTGGCTTATCATGTAAGAAAAAGTAAATAATTTGACTCTAATTTTTAATATTAATTATCTTTTAATAGAACGCCCGATTGAATTAAAGTTCAAGAAATATAAATCTAATTTTATAAAAAGCTTTAATTCTAAATGGATTCTATGAAATACGCTTTAGAAATTGAAAACAATTTAATTTTAGGTAAAAGAAAACTATGCTTATATTTAAATTAGCGGAATTACTTACATTATATGTATAATGTTAAATAATCTCATTAGTTCAATTAAGAATTGATTAATTTAACTTTACATCAGAATTTACATTGGAATAGATCTTTTATGTCTGATAAGGAAACTTATGATGCAGAGGATATTAAAGTTCTTAAAGGCTTGGATGGCGTTCGAAAGCGCCCAGCGATGTATATTGGCGATACTGGGAAGAAAGGACTCCATCATCTGATTTTTGAGGTATTAGATAATTCTGTCGATGAGGCTATTAGTGGATTTGCAAGTGAAATAAAAATAATCTTAAACATAGATAATTCTGTCCAAATACACGATAATGGACGTGGCATACCAATTGATAACCATCCTGAGTTCAATAAACCTGCATTAGAAGTAATATTAGAGCATTTACATTCTGGAGGCAAGTTTGATAAGAAAAGCTATAAGATATCTGGTGGTTTGCATGGCGTTGGTCTATCTGTTGTTAATGCACTGACAGAATGGTTAGAAGTAGAAATTTGCAGAGATGGACAATTATATAAGCAGAGATTCTCTAAGGGTAAGAAAATTTCTGAACCAGAAACAAAAAAAAGTAATAGTAAAAAAAGTTATACTAAAATATCATTTTATCCTGATCCTGAAATTTTTGAATTTGATCCAAAAGAACCTATTTTCAGTTTTTCTCTGATTGCTAATAGAGTAAGAGAATTAGCTTTCCTTACTCCACAAGCGAGATTCGAACTTCTCAATAAAAGCAATGATGATAAGGTAGAATATCATTTCGAGGGTGGTATTAAAGAATTTATAGCTTATTTGAATAAAGATAAACAACCTTTGCATGATGATATAATTTGTATTAATGATACTTATCAGGATGAAGATGGTTCTACTACTTATTGTGATATTGCTTTACAATATAATCAAGGATATCAAACAAATATTCTTTCTTATGCAAATACTATTAATACAATTGAGGGAGGAACACATCTCACTGCTTTTAAATCAGCGTTAACAAGAACGTTTAACTCTTATATTGAGAATTATATGGAGAAAAAGTACAAGGATCATTTATTAAGTGGATCTGATACTCGGGAAGGTTTATCAGCAGTTATTTCAGTAAAGATACCTGATCCTCAATTTGAAAGTCAAACGAAAATCAAACTTGGGAATCCAGAGCTTAGGCAAATTGTAAGTCAAATAACTACCGATAAGTTGACTCAATATTTGGAAGAACATCCTGAAACTGGTAAAAAGATCGTTCTGAAGACTATAAATGCAAAACTAGCTCGAGAAGCCGCACAAAAAGCAAGACAACTTATTCGACGTAAATCTGCTTTAGATAGTGCCAGGATGCCCGGAAAATTAGCAGATTGTTCATCAGATAACCCTGAAAAAACCGAAATATTTATTGTGGAAGGAAATTCAGCTGGAGGATCAGCGAAACAAGGTAGGGACAGAACTTACCAAGCAATACTCCCCCTTAGAGGTAAAATTCTAAATGTAGAAAAAGCAAGGATGGATAAAATATTAAAAAATAACGAGATTCAATCCATTATAAAAGCACTGGGAGTTGGAATTTATGAAGAGAACTCTTTAAATGGAACCAATGGAGATCATGAAGAAAATGATGATACAGATGACACTTTTGATTTAAGTAAGTTAAGATACCATAAAATTGTTATTATGGTTGATGCGGATATTGATGGAAAGCATATTGAGACGCTTCTTCTCACCTTCTTTTTTAGATATATGAGACCTTTAATAGATGAAGGTCATTTATACATTGCTTGTCCTCCTTTATATCAAATTTCTTATAAAAAGTCTAAGCACTATGTTTATACAGACCAAGAAAGAGATAGAATATTAGGGGAATTAAAAGATAAATATAAGTTAAAGAATACAGATACGATAAAAATTCAAAGATATAAGGGTTTAGGTGAAATGAACCCAGATGAACTTTATGAGACGACAATGAATCGAGAAACTAGAAAATTAAAAAAGGTCACGTACGAGGATTATCTAGAAAATGATTTAATCTTTTCAAAATTGATGGGAAAAGAAGTAAAACCTCGAAAAAAATTCATAATTAGCAATTTTGATGAAGTAAATATTTTGGATATTTAGTAAAATTTATTTTTTAACTTAATAAGAGGTTAATAAGTTGAGTTCAGAAAATATTGAAGAGATAATGTTAAAAAATGAGATGAAAAGTAGTTATATCGACTACGCAATGTCCGTTGTTGTTGGAAGGGCTATACCCGATGTAAGAGACGGACTTAAACCTGTTAATCGAAGAATTATTTATGCTATGGCACAAAATAATTGGAATCACACGAGTTCTCATGTCAAATGTGCTAAAATTGTCGGTGAAACTCTTGGAAATTACCATCCCCATGGAGACATGGCAGTTTATAATGCGCTTGTTAGGATGGGTCAAGATTTTTCTTTAAGATATCTATTAATAGACCCTCAAGGAAATTTTGGCTCTATTGATGGAGATGAACCAGCAGCTTACAGATATACAGAAGCGCGATTATCTCAGATTTCAGAAGAACTAATTGAAGATATCGACAAAGAAACTGTCAATTTTCAACCTAATTTTGACAATTCTACAATAGAACCTATATATTTACCAGGTAAATTACCTAATATTTTAATAAATGGAACAAAAGGAATTGCGGTTGGAATGGCCACATCTATGCCGCCTCATAATTTAACTGAAATTTGTGAAGGGATTATCGCTACAATTGATGATCCTGAAATATCAATACAAGAACTCTTAGAAATTATCAAAGGACCCGATTTTCCTACTGGTGGAATAATCACTGATACTAATGGGATATATAATGCTTATTCAACTGGAAATGCAACAATTACGATTCAGGGAAAAATAGAAACAGAAACTAAAGGGGATAAGACTCAACTAATTATTACTGAAATTCCCTATTTAATCAATAAATCAACTTTAATAGAATCAATTGCTAAGCTAATAAAAAATGGAGTATTAAAGGACATAAAAGATTTAAGAGATGAATCTGACAAGAGTGGGATGCGAATTGTAATAGAATTAACTAAAAATGGTCATCCAATTATAATAAAAAATATTTTGTTTAAAAGAACGAGCTTATTAACTAGTTTTAGCATTACTAACCTAGTTCTAATCAATGAAGGAAAACAACCAAAAATCTTAACATTAAAGGAAATAATTCAGGAATATATTACTCATAGACTTGTTATAATCCAAAAGAGGACTGATTACAAGTTAAGAAAAACTCAAGAAAGACTTCATAAAGTAGAAGGTTTACTTATCGCTCTGAATAATATTGATGATGTTGTTGATATAATCAAAAAATCAAAGGACGTTAATGAGGCTAAAAGTAAGTTAATTGAAAAGTACAGTTTTACTGATATTCAAGTTCAGGCAATTTTAGGGATGCCTTTATCCCGTTTAACTAATCTAGAACATCAGAAATTAGTTGATGAAGAGAAATCCTTAAACGAAGATATCAAATTATGCAAAAAAATTTTGGCAGATAAACAAGTGCAACATAATATTATTAAGCGAGAATTAAGAGATTTAATCAAAAAATATGGAGATAAACGAAGAACAAAAATAGAATTTGTCCCCTCAGAAGAATTTAAAGAGATTGAAAAAAAAGATTTGATTAAGAACGAACCGACGATAGTAATTTTTACAAAAAATCAATATATAAAAAGGATTTCAGTGCAAGAATATCAAACTCAAGCAAGAGGAGGCCGCGGCAAGAAAGGCATGACTGTTAGAGAAGAGGACTTTATCACAGATTTATTTGTAGCATCTACTCATGATACTATTTTAATATTTACATCAAAAGGGAGAGTTTATTCTATAAAATGTTATGATATTCCTTTACAAACAAGAACGGCAAGAGGAAAACCAATCGTTAATTTCATTGCCTTACAAGAAGATGAAAAGATAGCTGATATGATTCCAATTAATAATTTTGATACTATTGAGATGCTTTTGATGACAACGAAATATGGGATAATTAAAAAGACACCTTTAAAAGCATTTTCTAAATTTAAAAGTACTGGAGTAAGAGCTCAAAGAATTCGTTCTGATGATGAATTAGTTAGTGTAAAAAAACTCTCAAATGAATTGCAGGATATCTTTATAGCTACAAAGTTAGGCTATGCTGTTCGATTTGATGAATCAGAATTGAGAGAATTAGGAAAATATTCTATGGGTGTAAAAGGTGCTGACCTAAGAGAGGGAGATGCTGTTATTGATACACTATTAGTAAATAATGATGACATTATTCTAACTTTAACTGAAAATGGTTATGGACAGAGGACCCTTGTAAAAGAATATCGAAAAACAGGAAGGGGAGTAAAAGGGGTGAAGAACATTACATTAAATCATACTAAAAATGATAAAGTTATTGCAATTAAAATTGCAAAACATATGGATATGTTAATTGGTACTGAACAAGGGCAAGTTATTAGAGTTCCAGTAGATTCAATACGAATCACTCATAGAAAAGCTAAAGGAGTAAGAGTAATAAAACTTTATGAAGGGGATTCTGTAGTAGCAATCGGAAAGTGTGAAAAAGAAGATTAAACACTCTTACTTTTGAAGATAAGGTATAAGGCATAAAAATACAAGGCTATCAGTCCCAGTGTTATTAATTCCATGTTCTTCATTGGGAGGAATATAAATTGCATCACCCGGTTGTACTCTTATTTCTTCTGAATCATTAAAAAATACTCCAGATCCATACAATATATAAATTTCATGATCCTGAGAGTGATTATGTAATGGAACTTTCCCATTTGGCCTAATTTCGAATCTCCTCATAGCAAAATTATGTGCACCATCATTTTCATCAATTAACCAACGGACGTATACATCTTCAACAGGAGTTCCATCACTCAAAGTTGCTGGTTTATTTTCTATATCTTTAAAATACTTTTTTAACATAAAGTAAATAATTTATAATCAATTAAAATAATATCTTATAATATAAATAAATAAGGGAAGTAAAATTGAGCACAGAATATAATTTAGGGTTTGATTACTCTCATAAAAATAAATTTATTATTGAAGATCCTGCTTTTAACGACTTTATTGAGTTTCTATTTAATTCTGATTTGAAATTGGGAAAAATTGAGGAAGGTATTACGTATGAAAAGTTATCTCGCTATAATGTATTCATTATTGGAGTCCCTATGGCCGAGGCTTTTTTAGAACTCAATGAAATCAACGATCTAATTCAATATGTTAAAGATGGAGGATCATTATTAATTCTGAATGATAAAGGAGGAGATAAAGCAAATAAAAATAATTTATCTGAACTCTCTTCCAATTTTGGAATTAAATTCAATTCAGATCAACTATTTGATAATGAAAATTTCTCAACAGATAATTTTCGACCAGTTATTAAAAATTTTAAAAAACATTTTCTCACCAGAGAAATTAATCAAATAGTTCACTCTGGAGGGTGTACCCTAGAAATCATTGAAAATCTTGAGGATAAAGACTTAGATGTAACAGCAGTAGCATTTTCATCTGAGGATTCTGCTTGGCACAAATATCTTAGTGAAGGACAATGGTTTGATGAGCCAGTAAAAAAATTTGTGATAATTGCAGCTGCGCGTTATAGCCTTGGTAAAGTAGTTGCGATTGGCAATTTATCTCTCTTTTCAAGCTTCCATGAAGTTTACGGCATCCATGCGGCGGATAACTTTAAATTAATTGCAAACCTTGTCTCATGGCTTATGAATAAAGCCCATTCAAAAGAGGCTCAATTGGCTCAACCATTTTATACAACGATACCCATCGACCAAGACTTATACTACTGGATAAAGGAAAAGCTTGATGAGGCTAGATGGAAAAATATACAGGAAGTTATCAATTTTGCCCTGAAAGTAGTAAAATTTAGAATGAAACAGCAAATTCAAGAAGAATAGAGAGTGGAAATATTGATTAAATCAAATAAAGACGAGTTATTAATTGGCGTACTTTCAGATACTCATGTGCCCCATAGAGCTTCTGTAATACCTCAGAAAATTATAGAAGATTTTAAAGGAAGAGATGTTGACTATGTGTTTCATTTAGGAGACTTTACGTCTTTTAAGGTTTATCAACAACTTATTACAAATTTCGGCAGAGAAAAAGTGATCGCAATACGTGGAAATATGGATTTTGATAAAAATTTAGCAAAAGAATTACCAGAAAGAATAGAAATGGTAATACTTGGTCATAGAGTCTTAATGGTCCACGGTATGGGAGGTCCAAATATGATCATTAAGCATCTAATAAAAAAGTTGAACCTCCTTAACTCTAATTATGATATTGTAATCTTTGGACATACTCATAGACCAGTTAATAAAAAAGAAAGTGGTATCTTATTCTTTAACCCTGGAACTACCACTCCTATAGATAATATGCTAACTATGGTGAGTTCTTATGGATATCTCAAGATTTCTATTAATAAAGTTGAACGCGAAATTATATATCTTTAAGTTGTTTAATTCGTAATGAAATGGCTAATAGCCACTTGATTCAATCCGAAAAATTAGCTGAAAATAGATAAAAAAAGCAAATAACTAAAAGCCAGCAATTGATTTTCCTGAAAGCTTTTTATAATGATTCAATACTGCTTGTCGAGCAGCATATACAAATGCTCTCTTCACATTAACTCCTTGAATCGCAATTGTCTCATATACTAGACAATGATTTAATCTAGCAGTATCTAACACTTGCCTGATCTTTGAGATTTCCACAATTTCCTCCAAATCTCTTTTGTTAGCGAGCAAAACAATTGGCACTTCAGGAGGATCAAATTCTTTCACTGGAATAAGTTTATCACCATAAAATTTTAATAGCTCCTTAAGCGACCAAATATTTTCTTGCCATTGATCAATTAGAGAGTCCCACGTGAAAATTACAGCATCAGTCCCTTTTAACACGGTCTGTCTTTGAAATTTATGGCGTCTTTGTCCTGCCACGGTGTAAACCTGAAACACTACATTAGATACCCGAGCAACAACACGATCAAAAAAGAGAGTCCGACCAGTAGGATCTTGTATTTGTTGCATGTCACCACTTGCTAAACCCTCTTTATGGTATACCCATTCGAGTGCGGTAGTTTTACCACCAAGGCTTGGTCCATAAAAACAAATTTTAAAGACTAATGTTCCATCTCCTCTACGTGAAGGCACTTTTTATTCACTCCATAGTATTCTTATGATGTTATTAAAAATTCTCGTTTTTTAGTTTTACCTATTAGAAATAATATAAAACTTATTTTATATAAAAATTTCTTTTCCAAAAAAGATTATTATAATCTTAAATTCTCAAGCCTTTTTAAAAAAGAAGTTTAATACTAGATTATTAACCGGAGATTTTTAATTCTATGACAACGGACTCTTATGAAAAATTAAGAGAATTCCTTGATCAATTTCCAATAGGATTTCGTAAAACAAGATCAGGGGTTGAACTTAAAATCTTAAAGCGCCTATTTACCGAAGAAGAGGCTGAACTAGCTACATTTTTAACCATACGACCAGAACAAGCTCGAACTATAGCAAGAAGAACTGGGAAGGATTTATATCAAATAAAAAAGAAACTTGAATCAATGGCAAAAAGAGGACTTATTTTTCGAACACGTAGAGAAAATAAGACACTTTACAACGCTATCCCGTTTATGATTGGTTTGTATGAATATTCTATTAAAAAAATTGATAAAGAATTAGCTAAACTCTTTAATGAATATTACAATACAGCTGGCCTTGAAGAGATGGGAGCAAGCGACGTTCCAGGTTTTAAGGTCATTCCGTTGCAAGAAACCATACAACCTGATACTACCCTTTTTCCCTATCAGAAACTCCAAGAATCAATAAGGAATTCAAGAGTAATTTCTGTAACTGATTGTATCTGCAGAAAAGAGGCCCAACTGCTAGGAGAAGGATGTAATTATCCTATAGAGACTTGTTTAAGTTTTGGAGTTGCTGCGGAATACTATATCGAAAATGGTATTGGGCGCAGGATAACATTTGAAGAGGCGATTCAAATACTTAAAAAAGCTGATGAAGCTGGTTTAGTTCATGCGGGAGCTAACTCAAAACACCTTTCAAACATATGTAATTGTTGCCCTTGTTGTTGCGGCTCAATGAAAGGTATGACTCAATTTGGTCAAGATAAACATAAATTTATGAATGCAATATTTGAATCAACAATTGAGAAAGAATTATGCGTCGCTTGTGGAAGTTGCATAGAAAGATGTCCCGTAAAAGCTATATCTCTAGAGGATATTGCTATTGTCGATCGAGATTTATGTTTAGGATGTGGTTTATGCGCAAGTGTTTGCCCAGAACAAGCAATCATTTTGAAGCTTAGGGATGATCGTGAAGAACCTTTTGACCGAGTGTTAGAAATGGGGATGGCTATGATTGAAGGAAAACGAAAAAATACGATAAAATAAGGTTTTGTAAAAAAGATGTAAATTTAAATGTTTTTTCATATTACAAATATAATCTCATATTAAAGGTGGAATCTCAATGTCAAAAGCAGCAGGAATCGCTTTAAGCATTATTGGAGGGATTATATCAATAGTTCTTTTTGGTTTTTTATTATTAGTTATATATCCTGAGTTCCTAATTTTTGGGAGCCTATTTATCCTAATTTTCCAAACTGTTGTGATTATAGGTGGAATCATTTCAATTTTAGGAGGTATCATTTCCATATTTGCTAAAACGCAGAAAAGCATAAGTTTCGCCTGGATTACAATACTTATTGGAGCAATTTTAGGAGGAGGAAATATTCTTTCAATTATAGGTGCTGTACAAATAAAAAGAGCTATATAAAAAAATATCTTATGCTTCTTTTTTTAGTATAATGTTACTACTGAAAAAATGTCCAAAAAGGCCAGATGAATGCCAACCCGAAGAAAATAGCAGTTAACAACAAGATTATCTGGCCTGCTGATAACATTTTCGATGCTTTTTTATTTTTTAAATCCAAATCAGCCATGAATTGGAAAATATCCGATGAAGTTTTATGTTTAATCATAATTCGATAAGTATGTTCCTCAACTTTATAAAAACTCCTTGAAGCGAAAATAAATAGAAAAAATGCACTGATTAACAGAAGTACAACACCATTTGATTGAAAAATATCTAGATTCTGTGAGATTGAAATAATAAATATCAAAGAACTAAGAGAAAAGCCAGCATATAGCCCACATAATGTTTTACGAGAGGAAGACGTTCCTGTAATATATTTTACCAATGAATCAAGTTCTTTCCTTCCATCAACTTTTTGTGTGCTATTAATATCTTCTTGAACTATCTTTAATCACCAAAGCTGCCAAATTCAAATTATAGCGATAAAATTTCATTAAATTTCTGCTTACAGTATAAGCCTTAATAATTCAATATTCGATACTATTTACTAATATTTCTAACATTTTTTCAAATTCTAAAAGCAAAGAATTACCATTCCTGCCTTTCAATTCGAAACCCTTGATTAATACTGAATTAAATAAGGATTCTTCCTTAAAGAGAAATTCCTCTAGAGACAACTTAAAATCATCGAGACTTTTATTATTAATCTCACCAAACTCAGCTATTTCGAACTCATCCACCAAATTTTGATTAATCATATTAATTAGTTTACCTAATCTCCCTAAGTTTTAATATCTTCATAAAGCTTTTTCTTTTCATAAAAAAAGTTTTAAAGAATTCTTAAATATTACAAATGTTTAATTTCTTTATAAAATTTATTAATAGTGAGAAAATTGAACGATCTAATGTCAATTAGTTTCATCTTCCCATCATTTTTCAATTTTAGATGCGATCTTAAACATAGACAACTTTCCTAATTATGTAATCTTCTTGTAAAATTTAAAATCATAATTTTCCCATCTTTGCATGAAATACCAATTTATTAAAATATATTTTACAAATTCTAAGTTATAAAAAATTTTAAAGCAAAAGAGAATTGAAGAAAATTCTTTTGTTTTCTACTAATTTTTTTTAAATATTAATTAAAATTAATTCTAATTGAGAATTTATGAGTGATTCGAATATCGATTGCAATGATGAAGCTTGGGAGTATTATGATAAACTTACAGATGCATTAAACGGATTATTTGAAATTTTGAATTTAGCATTAGATCCAAATAGTATTTATTACAAGTGTGGGGTAGATAATTTAAATGCGGTAAAGAGTAGTTTGATTGATGTCCTTATGAAAGATTATGATACTTTAGAACTTCAAGACACCTTACGTAGAATTGAATTTGACATAAAAAAGTCTCTATTTTTTGAAAATCCTAAGAAAAGTAATCAACAGAAGAAATCAGATAAAGAAGAAAATTTTTAAATAAGCAAGGAACATTAAATTTAGTTTTCTAAGAAAATTTTTATTTAAGATGTAAATTTCATAACGATTATGTCAAAAAAAGTATCTAAACCATTCCTTTTAGCTCTTGTAGTATTGGTTACAGCACTTCTTGGTTTAGGTTTATTTCTTTCCGCTGGAACTTTTCTTTGGCTTGAAGCATGGATTTATTTATGCATCTTTTTTACTTTTTTTACAGTTTATATTTTTTATTTTAATAAAAATGATCCCGAAATGCTTCAGAAAAGAGCAAAACCAAAGTTCGAAAAAACATGGGATAAAATAGTTGTGCTTCTTATGTTTTTTGGATTTTTTCCAACCTTTATATTACCCGGTTTTGAAAGAAGGTTTATCTGGTCAAATGTTACATTAATCGTTGAAATTATTGGATTTATTGGAATGTCATTAGGATTGATAATTATATTCCTCGTCATGAAAGAAAACACCTTTTTATCGAAAACTGTAGAGATTCAAAAAGATCGTGGTCATAAAGTAATTACTACTGGACCTTATAGAATTGTGCGCCATCCTATGTATCTAGGGTTTATTTTATTTATTTTGTTTTATTGTTTAGCGGTTGGTTCTCTTTATTCGCTTATTCCAGCTGGTCTTGGCACTATCGGTATATTGATACGTACAATTTTAGAAGATCGCCTATTGCATAAAGAACTTGAAGGATACAATGAATATGCCCAGAAGGTCAAGAAAAAATTAATTCCATTAATATGGTAAGGAATCAATTTTGAACTAGAAATGACCATTATCTAAATAATATTAAATTTTTTATAATGGTGCTAAATGTCTTAAATAATTGGATGAAAATAATTAATTAACAAATAAATGCAATTTTTATTAGCACTGTCCTATTTTGATCGAAAAATGGGACCTTGTGTATTTTATTCATATCCAGAGCATAAATTGAAAGAAGAAAATGCTTCAATCATTGCTAATTTAATGGACCAAATGATCTCAGAAGGATTCTTTACTCATTCATTTAATTCATTCTATACAATAAATTACTATTTTGAAATTGATTCAGAATGGGCTAGGGGAAAAAAAGAGTTCTTAATGATATCAATAATATTTAAGCAACCAGTTTCTATTGAGACTGAGAAGGCATTATTTACTCTTTGTATTGAATTTATAGAATGGTTAAAAGCAAAAAAAGATATTTTTAGTGCCTTTTATTTTAACACTGAGATAGATAATCAAAAGTATCATAATGATATCGAATATAATTTTAAGTTAATCATTGATTGGGTTCAAGAATTTAGTTTTGCAATAGAAGATGAGATTCAGAATAACCTAAAAGAGTTTAATATCTCTTCATTATTGGAGAAGCAAGAAGTTTTAGAAACTCTTAAGCTTTTATCTGAGAAACCTTTACCAATAAGAGAATTGAAGACGTGGTATAATAAGGATTTTCCTCATAATAATTTTAACCAGCTTATTACTACATTGTTTAAGTGTTACATTGTTTATATTCCAAAGATAGGAGGAAGGAAAGAAGCCCCTTTTAACGTTCATTTGACAAAAGAATTTAAAACTATAATTAAGCTAGTTGTTCTAAAAAACAAGCTTATTAAGGAATTTATAAAAAGCCATTTGTCAAAAGCTATACAAGATTTAGAAAAAAATTCCAAAGAATTTCATAAGTTTTTAGAAAGAGTATTTTCTGAAAAACAGGTAATATAGCTTAATAAAATGGATTATGAAACCTCTTCGTATCTCGTTTTTCTATGGTTTTTTGCCTGATTTCTTTATTGATTAAACCTTCAATATGACACAAATATTCATATTCATCTGCTAAACATAACGTAATAGCAGTACCACGCTTATTCATGCGTGAAGTTCTTCCAATTCGATGTATATATACATCAGGGTACTTAGGAACGTCATAATTGATTATGTGAGTAATATTTTCAATATCTAATCCTCTAGCAGCCACATCTGTTGCTATTAACATATTAATTTTATGTTCTCTAAATGATTTTAAAATTTTTTCACGTTTATGTTGTGTTAATCTTCCAGAAATCATATCAACGCGATATTTAAAATTATTTTTTGACTTTAACTTGCTGGCTAACCATGAAGCTGTTTTCTTAGTATTAACAAATACTAAGGTATGGTGAGGATTTTCAATTTTTAATATCTGTAAAAATGTACTAAATTTTTCTTCAAAACGATCTATTAAATAGTAATATTGCTTAGTATTACCAACCGTTAGGTCATCTTTACTAAGATTTATGAATTTAAAATCATTTTTTGAATGCTTTTTTACCAATTTTCTAATCTGTGAATAAAGTGTTGCTGAAAAAAGCATAAATTGATATTCAGTTCTTATTTTGCTCAAAATATAGTTGACATCGGGGGCGAATCCCATATCAAATAGGCGATCAGCCTCATCAATTACAACAAATTTTATGTTGTTAAAATTTAATTTCTTTCTTTTGTAAATATCAATAAGTCTTCCTGGTGTTCCACATATAAAATTAACTCCCTTTTCTAGATCCTCAATTTGGCGATCTATTGATACTCCCCCATAAATTGTTGTAGATTTAATGGTATGATTTCCTAATTCTTTTAAGACTTGATCTACTTGTTTTGCAAGTTCTCTTGTCGGTTCTAAAATCAAAACTTCATTCGATTTGCCACTTAATTTTTCAATAATTGGTAGTAAGAAAGCTAATGTTTTTCCACTTCCAGTTTTAGCTTGAACCATTGTATGGTATCCGCTTAATATTGCAGGAATAGCAGTTTTTTGTACTGGAGTTGGTCGAATTATTTCTAACCTTTGTAAAGCATTAATTAAAAACTCACTAATGCCCAATTCTTTAAAACTCAATTTTAATATAACCTTAAAAATCTTCTTATTTCTCTCTCGTCAAATAATAAAAAGGTTGATAAAAGAAAAACCTTTGTAATTTACACTATTAAATTTATTTAAAATTAGAAATTTATAGAAAACACATTTCTCTAATTATCTTATTTTTTATTAATAAATTTAAATTTCAAATATCACTTGCTTTGTAAGAATATCTAACTTTTGGAGTTTTTTATTCATAAAAATCCTCACTTTTGACGAGCTAATTTTAGGATTATTAAAAAAAAGATCTTGAACAACAGTTTCATACTTTTTTCCCTTATTAGCTAATTTTCGATGAACTGGATTTTCATTATTGTAAATTGGTATTGGAAATGAAAAAGGTCTTTTATGGATATGGCGACTGGATTTGATTAATCTTATATTCTTACTGAGTATATTAGAATTAAGAATTGATGATAGAAAGTATGCTTCATTTGCCAAGTCAGTGGAAAGATAATAGTTTTCAGACCCTATTATTACATCTTTTTCTTGATTATCAAGGACTGCTGCCTTAATCATCGAACCGCTGGCATTATATACAACAATGAAACGTTTATTATGATATTGCTTTGAAAGTTTATTCCAATAATTAAGGTTTGAAAATAAAGTCTGAATTTTGCTTGTAGTTTTCTTCTTGTTTTGGTAAATTTCATTTAGCTCATTATATAGCTTAAACGCTTTGGGGTATCTTTTTAGATACAAGACATTAAATTCAAATTTTTCATCAATAGGTAAAAACACATTCCTTAGTTTCTTTATATAAAATGGAATTAAATCTATATTCAGAAAGCTTTGAAAACTAAATCCTTTTTCTATTTCTCTATGTTCAAATTTAAAGAACCAATTTTTCTTAACTCGAGTTAAAATGTCTAGATCTGAGGATATTTCAAGAAATTTACTAGTTTCATGATCAATTTTAAAAAATACAAGACTTCTTGGAACTAAGGTAGCTCCTTGAAAAAATAAATTCTTGTATCCACTTACTGAAAGAGCATTTAGGTCTTTAATCTGTTTTTCAGGAAGTATTATTTTAGCACCATTTTTTTCTAGTTTAATAGTATCATATAACGCTGTTTCTTGGAGTTCCAAATTATCATTGAAAATTTTTGTAGGGATAGGATATTTATTTGAAATAGATTCTTCACTAAATCTCCCATTATATCGTGCTTTAAGACATATATGGTCGACATTAAAGAAATAGTTCTTTGGAAAATCCCAAATCTCTAAACTATCAAAAGTAGTAAACTTTCTGAACTTATAACAATGATCTCCGTTAAGCACACTTTTTGTAATTACAAAGAAGATTTTTCCCCTTTTTTTTAAATATTCTCTTGGAATTGCATAAAAAAATATAGATGCTAATTCAATATGAGTAATGTATTGACTTGGAGGTTTTATACTTAAAGAATCAGCTAGCTCTCTAATTTTACGTTGGTAGGTCTTATTAAAAATATCTTTATATGTAAGCCATGGAGGATTTCCAATAACTAAGTCAAAAGAGTTCTTCAAATTATAGTTATTTTTTTCTGCTTGCATAGGGAAAAGTGTATCCATATAATTTAATGTAGGTCCCTTTAGTTTAGGTTCATTAGGGTTAAAAAAATCTAAGATAATTAGCTTGAGATTAACTTTAGCAGTCAATATAGCTATTGGATTAACATCAAATCCGTAAATATTGTTAATTGCATCAATCTTTTCATCATTTGGTTGCTTAGAATTTAATATTTTTAATAGGATCTCAATTAAAAATTTGCCTGAACCACATGAGGGATCTAAAACCTTTTTCCCTATTTCATAAAAATCTTCAACCATCATTCTCACTAAATTACTAGAAGTATAGAATTCTCCTAATCGATGTCTAGTTACAGGGATAATAATTTGTTGGTAAAGTTCATGAAATAAATCTTCATATGAAAAATCGACGTTATTTAAAATTTCATGTACCTTCTCAAATGTTGTATGAAACAATGAATTTAGATTAAAAACTTTAAATTCGTCAAAGTCATCTTTCAACACTTCATAATAATGTTTCTGGGCATTTGGAACTTGTACCCCCCTCATTTTTTTTGTTAGAATTAGTCTTAGAATTTGAATATAATAGGAGTATTTAATGAATAAATCATAACTAAGTTCAAGACCATTAACTTTCCGAAATAGAGTTTTAAAACCATTGAACTTCCCTTGTAATTTACTTCCTTTTCCAACTTTTTTCTTTAAAAGGTTTTCAATTTCTTCTTTATAAATTTGGGAGTTTAATCCAAAAAATTTTACAATATAATCAGAATTTATTACTTTTTTATCCTCAACCATCCTTTATCAAATATCCAATCCCAATCGAAATTATCCTCAGAGCTAATCTCTACTTTTGATGTGAAATTTAATTCTATATCTTTAATCTGCTTAGTATTTTCTTTTTCTTTATCTCTATTCTGATTCATCTTCGTTTTAACTTTTAATTTAATTCCTCATAAAAGTTGGAAGCATCATACTAAAAATCTGAGCGATACTCCGTAATTTTGTAGTCTCCTTGATGATAGTTACAATTAATATTGATTTTTCTAATTCATCTTTATCCAAAGACCCTCCAGAGTATATAGCTTTTTCTGAATTAAATAATAATAAATATCTAACATTGGGGTTATTTATTATATTTATTCCCTCTGTTTGTTTTAAAGCATCATAAATTTCTTGGTAACCTTTTGGAATCCCCCCCCTATCATTAGTAATTATTAAAACTGGAACTCCTCTTTTAGCTAGTCTTTTTAACTCAGTAGCATAAAACATGTCTACTTTTGGTGAAACTATATTTAATTGTGTTCCCGTGGAATTAATAAATTCAATTAATTCATCATTTAATCTATATTTTTTATTAGAACCGCCTGAAGATACTAAATTCATCATTCCTACGAGAGATAATACCTTGCTTTCTAATTCTTGTACTTGTTTCTTAAGCTTCTGATTTTCAATCCGAAGCTCAGTAAGTCTATTTTCTGACAAAGTTAATTATTAAAATATTTAATTTTTATATACTATTTAAAATACTAAATTTTTATAAATCTTTCTTAAAAGAAATTTGGCTTCAAATTAACTTTTTCCAAGGTTTTCCGAAAAGCACATAACTTGAAATAGCTAGAGAGCTTTGTAAGTCAATACTTACACTTCCTTGTGAATCGCTTATATCCTTAAACTTGCTTTCAACAAGCTTAGTTACTTTATTAGCCATACATGCTTGTCGAGCTTTTAAAAGAGCTATCCCTTGGTTCTCTTTATTAAATAAGTTTATATAAAAATTAGCGTTAATTTCTTTTGTCTCATCATCAAAAATAGGATAATTGCGTGTGACAATACCGGTAATCTTCTCATAATCAAACTGTTTTCCGACTTCTCCTAAAATATGTGGAGCATTCCTAATTTTGTTCCCATTAATATCAAAAACTTGGGTATTGAAAAATAAAAACGGTTGAATATTTGTGTTATTTCTTCTTATCGAATCTTGGATTTCTTTTATTGTAAGTATTTGACTATCATTAGTAATAAAGAAACTATCATTTGGATTCCAAGGAGAATAAAAGAGATTTCCTACAAAATGAATAATATGATTTGGAACATCCATAATATGTGATAAGATAGCTTTTTTTGTTGAGTTTATTCCCGTAAGTATGGTTATACTTTCGATTTCCTTTACCTCATTAAAGAACTCCGTAATAAAGTTTAATTCATTAGCGCCAGAGACAAATGGAAAAATTAACTCTTTATTTTTCGTAGTTTCATTCCATTTAAAAGGTCCTTGAGTATTTATAGAGTCAATCAATAATATATGATATTTAATGGGTGGAGTGTTAATTTCATTCCCTCCTTTTATATCCTGTTCAAAAGTGACACCACCTAAAGGTGGTTCTCCAATTACATACCCTATTGAATATTTCAATAGAAAGAAATTATTATCATAAACTAACTCGAAAGGAATAGTCATTTGATCCAATATAAAATAGATTTCTGGTATAAATGTTAGAGTCTCGATCTCAAACTGCTTTAATAGTTTTCTTATTGGTTTGGGAAGAAAAATGAATAATAATTTTCCAAATTCCATAAGATTAAAGTCATATTTCTTGACTTCATGATTAGAAAAGATATCATTATAAATTTCATTAATTTGAGTATCATTCCAATATTCATTTAAAACTTTTCCATTAATTACTTTTCCATCTTTTGACATCATTCTGTAAGAGATTAGCCCTTCTTTATTAATTCTAAGAATTATTTGTTTAATTATGAATTGATCTAATTCGAAATGGAATGATTCCCCCTCAAATGAATAAATATTTTGTTGCAATAATTCCGTCTCATGATATAATACAGCAGGATCTAAGATCATAGATTTGAGGTTTTTATCTAAAAACGGAATAATTTTACGAGCAAGATTATAATCTTCTTCTTCAAATAATGCGCGATAGAACATTGTGCGCCAGAAATCTCTAGGTTCCAACGAAAAAAACATAGAGTTAAATTGCCAGAGATAATTACATGTATAAAAATAATGAAAAATTTGTGAATTACTCTCGGGTATCTTTAAATGATTATTCAATTTTTCAAGAGATTGTAGGAGAAAACTTTTTTCTTTCATATCAACAAAATTTTTACAAGCCTCAACCCATAATTCAATTAAATTATTGTCGTATCCTAAATCTGTTTCAGCAATAAATATATCTTCAAGAAAGTCATAAATTTCGAAAGCTATTTCAAACCTATTCCGCGTAATAGCGAAATTTATGTAACTTCTGATATAGGTTATAGCATCAACGAAAGATTGAAACTTTTTGATCTTTTCAAAAAGAATCTTTACAATTACTAAGATCCAAGAGAACTCTCCAATATTATTCAAGTAATAGATTAACTCTTCAAGATCTACCAAAATCTCTTTAAAATTTCTTTCATTTATTGATACTCTACTTAACTTACCGAACTCATCCTTTAAATATCCTGGAAGGCGATTAACTAAAATTTTAGTCATAATTTGTACAAAATCAGATGAGTCTTCCACCAAATTATACTTAGAATTTATATTTTCTAAAAAAATATACAAAAACAAGGCCCTTTTATTAGGTTCTAATTTAAATAGAGTTTTTCCTAATATTTCAGTACTAAAATGAAAAAATTCTTGAGGTATAACAGATTTTCTCAAATACATTAATAGAATCTGCAATTCAATTAATTTCTGATACTCCTGCTTCTCAATAACCTTTACACAAAAAGAATTTATATATTTGGTAATCCCTTGTTGGGATAAATCATCCATTTTAATGAATGATTGAAGTAGTGCAGTTCCAAAATTATTAAAAATATAAAAATCATCTATTTTTGATAAAAATGAAAAGAATCGTTTATAGGCATCAACATATTTAATCATATCGATATCTACTTTTCCTTCTTTTCTTTGAATCAAAGAATTAATGTACATCCACCAAGAATTTGATATAATCATCATTAATTGATGCTTTTTCTGAATGTCTAGCCATTCAGTTTTTTCAACCTCAAAATAAAGATCAGTTAGCAGTCTATCTGCCCATCTATGGTTCCCAGATTGTAGCAAACGCCTACCTTGTATTACTTTTTGTTGGAAATCCTCTAAAAAAGTGCTTTTTTTATTTAAGATAGTTGTCATAAACTTAAACTCTTTTTTATTTTGGTGCTATAAATTTGGGTTCTCAATCCAACCTTTATCTAACTTTTCTTTAGTATATAATATTGATGCACCTATCCATCCCATATTTTCTCTGCCAGAAGCCGCTATAACTTTAATTTTGTCTTTTATTTTCTCAGAGAAGTATTTTTGTAATTCAAATTGAATTCTCTTATCTAATCCAGTGATCAAACTTCCACCTCCTGATAAAATAATATTCCCCAATAAATCTTCCCAATTTTCTCTTTCCCAGGTCTTAATTACTTTTGAAATGGATTCTGGAAGACCTATATAATCTACATGAGCAAGTTTTGGATTGAATAGGGGTTCAGATAATAGAAACCGTTCTAAATTTATTTTTAAATCAGATCCATCAGGAAGATCTATTACTCTATCATATTTCGTTACTCCCCCTTTCACTTTTTTTAGCTCTTCTTGAGGATTTAGCACACATAATGACAATTTTTCTTTAATTTCTTTTGCAATTGATTTATCAATATAGACATTTTTTGATGTGCCAATACGGGTTAAAATTAAATTCAAAAAGTAACTTGTCAAATCTTTACCGGCAATAGGAAAAACATCTCGGGCCATTATATTGGTGAAACCATGAAATATTGTAGATATATAAGTGTTAGATTCTCCCATACTCACAATAACCCCACTAGCTTTTTGAAGTGTGGAAAGAATAGCTTGACTTTCATGCAAAAAAAGGAGGTATGGAAATTTTAATGAATTAAAAAATAAGTGTTGTAATTTCGATTTCTCTAAATCTGACATGAAAAAAGGAGATATGATAATTAAAGGGTGCTTAAATTGATCTTCTTTATTGATTTTTAGCTGTTTATAATAATGTAAAAAGAACTTAAGCAAAATGTTAAAATTGTGTTCTTTTTTAAATTCATGAATTTTTAGAATATTTTGATATTTCAGTGCCTGGTGTCCTACCAAATGAGGTGTCTGATCATTCTGAAAAAATAATTCTTCTAGGCCCTCAATGACATCAGAAGAGAATAAATAATCAGAAACGTCAACATATACACTTGGAGCAATAATATCTGGAAAATCTTCACCTGCCCATCCTATTCTTGAATTTGCGGTCCCAATATCAAGGATTAAAGGATTAGTCTGATCTCTTAATTTCGATGCCATAAAAAATCTTCTTCTACATTAATTCCAAATTTAGAGAATTCTTTGTTGATGAACGTACTCGTCAGCAAGTCTCTTAAGTTGATATTCTTTAATCTGCAACTCTAATAAACCTAATACTTTTTTAAACTCACTCGACATAGATTCTATGTCAACATCTGCAAGCTTCTCAACTTCATCCCGCTTAATTTTAAATTGTTCTAAGTTAAATTGAATTTTTTCATGTAATTTATTGATTGAACTAACTAAATCCTCTGTATTCTTCTTAGTGATTTTTCTCATTTTCCTAAGAATTGCTAAAATAGCTGACACAGAATTCTCCCACATTTCATAGCGTTCATTATATCCTTGAAAAAAGTCCTCAAAGAATTGAGCTAACTTGAAATAGATACTATCTTTCTTAGAAATTGAAGACTTCTTAGTAAGCTCTTTTACTGATGAAATTACTTCTTTTTCTTCTTTTACACTCTCTACAGGTTTCTCCACACTTTTCTCTTTTTCAGTTACCGTAGTTCGGTCCTTAGTTTGACCACGTTCTGATAGTGGCACCTCTTCCATCATATAATCTTCAGCAATTTTCTTTTTAGCTTCATATGAAAGTTGAGGTTCAATTTTCTTCTCTTCTTCTTTTGGTGCTATATAACCAGTATCTTCTGAAAATGCTTTAAGTAAATCTTGTAAAGCGGTTTCAGTTTTCTTTGAACTCTTTAATGCTGTATCAAGAGTGTAACTAGAAACTGTATCTTCTTCCTTTACCTTTTCTTTTTTCTTTTTCTTTCCCATTTGAAGTGATCAACATTTTCTGTTTATTATATTATTCTAATGGAAGAACTTCTACTTTTATAGCCTCTCCTTTTTCTCTTAGAACTTTTCTAAGCTCGTCAAGATTATCTGGGCTTTCAGAAATCACTGTCCATTCAGCAGTCTTATCTTTTTCGATAATTACTGCTTCACTATACATCATACTAAGACCTTGTTCCCCAAACGTACCAGCAAGTTTTGCAAGCGCTCCTGGAACATCTTTCATAGTTATTCTTAGCTTTATTGGCCTTTTTTCATCTGATAAACCTATAGGCGTAATCTTAATTTCTTTATTTTCTGAATCAGCTACTAACATTAGCTGAGAATTCGTTGTAAGGCCCAAACTCTTTCGAATTAACTGAGGAATTACAATTCTGCCTCTATTATCAATTGTGATCACTCTGACTTCTTTCATAGTATCAAGTTTTTGTAATTTTAGTTATAATTATTATTAAATTTCGAATATAAAAATTTTATATTTAGACGTATGTTAAAAAAGAGATTTAAGAAAAAAATTTATCTTTAATTAAGTTTAAATAACATTTCTATTTAATTTTACACTTTAAAGTTTCTATAAGCTTTTTCTATTAGCTTTATTCTTGAATTGCTTTTAAATGAGCTTTTGCATTGAGTGGTAATAAAGGTGCACATGCCATGAGTTTACTAACATCTCCTTCAACAACGTATGATCCAGACATAGTTGCCTGAATTGGGTCAGATTCTCCCGAATTAACTTTCTTAATCGTTTCAAAGTTTGTCTTATGAATAATTATTGGAACTTTAGTCCCCGAATATTGACCCATTCCCCAATCCATCTTACTTTTATTAATGAATTGCCAGTAACTCATCTCTGGTTTATCAGTAATTTTATATTGAAATACCAATGGTGCAACTGGTTCTAATAGTTGTGCTAAACCTTGTAACTCATTATAGGCTTTCATGAAACGTGAAAGATATTGTTTCCATTCTTCTTTTGTCTCCAAATTTATTTTCACCTCCTTTATTTTTTGATTCTTAATTTTTGGTTTGTTAAAATTGATATGATTAATTATAATGCCTTTTTCACTGACTTTTTGAGTCATTAGTTCTATATCATATGTTGGAGATCTTATATCCTCTACTTCTTCATTACTCATGCAATTTAAAGGATCTATTGCTTTCTCTATTAAGAAATATAATATATCCTATCCGAAGGGTTGAGGAACCAATTGAAGTGTAATTGAAATGATCAAATTTGTTATTATTGTAATCTCTAGTAGTTATAAACTTCATATTTATTGATTTCCCTTGATTATTTTAATTTTTAAATAGAGATAATCTACATATAAGAATCAAGGCCCGCTTTACAACCCATTCCTAAGAAATCTACCATCGCGCCGTTATAGTCATTTTCGATTTTATAGTAAAGACCTTTATTTGTAAATGTAACTCCCCAAATGAACTTACTTGATTTGCTTTGAAGTGGAGTTTTCTCAACAAAATCTTTCATTAAGGGATGTAAATGCACTGGAACCTCCTTTGGGTCATCACACGCCATCCCAAAGCACAAACGTTCTAACTCTTCTGAAGTCCAATTAAAAGTAAAATTTAGATGGACTGCTTTACGACAACTTTCCATTATTTCGCTAGAGGCGGGCTTGAGTCCTAAGTCCTCAACAAGTGCAATAGTGCTTTCGTATAGGGATCTAGCAGGCTGCTTAAGCATAAAGTAAATATTGGTGGTATTATGCAAGAAATCAAATGCAAAAAGACTAAATGCTGTTAAACCATGTTTATCAAAGTATTCTCTATAATTTTTCATACTTTCTGGGATTGACTTCATCGTATAAATTGGATCTATGGAACCTGGTACTATGAATGGCCAAATCTTTGATAAACCACTTGTTGCATCTATATCCACCCCATAACCCATTATATCAAATGTGTTTATAACCTCTACTATCATATCATGGATAGGATGTCCATTCTTCTCGATTAATTTTTTATTTACAGCTGTAGTATAAGGATCTGGATTATGAGGGATAAAGAATTCAACATATCGTACGGCTACATCTCTTTTTTCGGCTGGTTTTGTTGTTGTTCTCATCGATATTGGTGCCCCTCTAAAGAATTTTTCATAAGCATTTAATGTCCTCCAAATAGCTTCTTCATTAAATGCTACTCTAGTAAAATTACAAATAATTGAAATATCCTTTACCATCTGAGTGAGATCTGTATTGCATTTAAAATTAGATTGTACCTTTGGTAGGTATTTATCATAATTTATTCCAAGCTTTTGTAGATCTCCTATCATAGTTGGTTGAAAAGCTGGAGGGGTTACTTCAAACAAAGCTACTACTAAATCAATCTCAGCTACTTCACTTCCATTGCGTTCTATACATTTTTTTTCCGCAGCTTCAAAAAGTGCTGGTCTTACAGCTGGTCTCACCATTTCTGGGATTCCTAAAATTACCTTCTCAAAAAGGCTTTTTACTTCTGGTTGCCATTTCATTTTATTTTAACCTCTTCTATTTTAATTAATTAATTTTGATATTTTGCAAATTGAATTTGGCTCAATTCAGCAAACCCTTCTGGATTATTGAAACCAAGACCTGGCATCATCCATCTTGGATTTTTCTCACCATATTGCCTCAATAGGTGGAATAAGTCTGTCTCTTTAATTTGTGGTGATATATAAAACCTAGGTTTTAGTAAATTCTCATTCTGTTGTATTATTCCCTCTTCTTCAGCAATACGTTGAAGTGGAGTATGGGGGTAGATTCTCATCCCTATAAATATGATAACATCTCCATCACCTTGCCATAGATTTCTCTTATAGTTTTCTAAAGTTTCTAACCGATCTAACGAGATTCTAATACTTTTAAGAGTCTCTCCTGGGCCTCCAACAATAACATGTATCAATTGTTCGATTCCTAAATCAAAGCACTTTTTTGAAGTAAGAATCGCATCATCTGAAGTTCTTTCTTTATTCATATTTTTTAACATCTCTTCAGAAAGAGATTCTATACCCGTAGCAAAGTGAATAGCACCACTTTCTCTCATCATCGGCATTAAATCAAGAAATTTTCTACTAGGAACGTAATTTGCTCCCCAGTTAATATCAATTTTTTGTTTAATAATCTCTTGACATGTTTCCTTTACGTGATCATAATTTAAGTTGAATAAACTATCTACAATAAAAATATTTTTAATTCCATAATTGTTTATTATTATATCTAATTCTTCTGCAATGTTTTTCGGAGATCGATAACGAACATTGGACCCTTCTATGTATTTATAACTACAATAAATACAATTCATTGGGCAACCGCGTTTAGTTTGAATATTAGCCCAAATCGGACCCGATTTTTTCATAGGATCAATAAGGTATGCATCATTATCTATTAAGGCCCTTAATGGAAAAGGAAGTTCATTTAAATTTTCAACTCGCCATGGTGGACTTTGGTGGTATTTACCCGTATTGCTTAGAAAGCATACACCGCGTTCAATTTTTTTGGGATTCTCATGATTTTTAATCTTTTCTAATATTTCAGCAAATACAAGTTCACCATCCCCAACAACGCCTATATCGTGCTTTAAATCACGTAAAATCTCCTCCGAAAAAATAGAAAACCCTGCTCCACCTAAAATTATTGGAATATGGGGCTCAACTAGTTGTTTAAGGTATTGAAGAATATTTTTAACGGGTAGATAAAAAAATAGATTCCCAGGATAAGTAGTTGAATCGACATTTCTGATCGAAAAACCTATTACGTGAGGATTAAAGTCATATATTGCTTTCGAAATATCTTGTTTATAATTATTACTTAAAGTCAAATCTAGTAACTTCACTTCATGACCTCGATTCATTAAGAAAGAAGCTAAATATGCTTCTCCTATTGGAGGTACCATCACATGGACTATCTCTCGACTTCCAGAAATTATTAACACTCTCACAGTTTTTCTACCCCAATTAATCTCTAATGTTATTTTTCAAGTAATTCAATTTTTTTAGCCACATTAACTTCATGTTTGTGATCATTTTCATGCCAGCAGAATGGAAATGAGCCAAAGAAATCTCCAGTAATATATTCTGCAGTTACTCGACAACCACCACCGCAATATTTGAGGTGATGACAATCTGCACATTTTCCTCTAATCTTTTTTCTATCACGAATATCCTTATATAGTTGGGAATTTAATACATCTTCAAAATTATCCTTTAGGGCATTTCCTAACGTTAAAGAGGTAGGGTATCCCGCAGGATAAATAGTTCCATCTATTCCAATACCCATCATTGTTCTACAAGCTAAACACCCTACCCCCCATTCAATTGCAGCCAATTCCTTGTCATCTTGTGGTTGTTCCATAAACGGAACCATATCATAAATTTCATAGGCAGGTAGTGTGCCAGCTTTACCTTTTCTTATCGTTTCAATTGCATGCTTATATTTAAAATTATACATTTTTTTATATTCTTCTGTACTAAGCCCTATTTCATTCCAAAATTGAGCTGCTCGATTTTGTTTAACTACACATCTAAAATATGGTTGTGAACCCCATCTCTCAGATAATTCTTTAAGTTCTTCTAATTCATCAATATTTTGTTTCATGACTGTTATTGATGAACATACAAAAATCCCATACTTTAAGCAAAGATCTATAGCCTTTTTGGCATATACTAAGGAATTTGAGAATCCTCGTATGTGATCATTCTTTTCTGGGTCTGCACTGTCAAAACTAACAAATATGTGACTAATATTATTAACTTTGCACATTTTAGCAAATTTTTCATTAAACTGAACTCCATTGGTGATAAGAGCATGAATATAGTCTTTTTCTTTGCAAAATCTCATGATCTCACCGATATCTTTTCGCAAGGTAGGTTCACCACCAAACCATACGAAACATGCATGTCTTCCTTGTTTTCTTAAGCCCATTTCAACATTATCTATTATCTGACACCATTGGTCCTTGGATAGTTCGGATCGTGGTGCAAGATCATCAGCAGCACAATGAATACATCTTTGGTTGCACTTATCTGTAAGATACATTGCAAAATGTATGTTTCCAGGATGGAATCCTCTTTCTAGTTTTTGCCAGGAGACTTTGAGGCGATCTTTTATATCTTTCAGTTCTATATAACGCTCAACATCAATGCCTAATTTAGTTAAATCTTCAACCATCACGGGTTTAAAGGCTTTAGGGATAATATCAAAAATCCCTAAGATTACATCTGGATCATTAATATAAGCACCGTTTCTTTCAAGACACCTTTTTTCTGCAGCCTCTACAATTAAGGGTTCGACTGAAGGTCTAAACCCCTGGGGCATCTGTTCTACTATTCGATTAAATAATAGTTGTGTTTCTTTTTCCCATTCCATTAAATTACACCCTCAAGAGCAACCTTTATGATTGTGATCATCATTATGCCAACAAAATGGGAGTGCTGCCAAGAAATCACCTGTTTCATTTTCAGCATGAACTCTACATCCACCTCCACATAAATCGAGATGATGACATGTGGAACATTTTCCTTTTATTTTTCTGTCTCTAATAGCTTTAAACATTTCACTTTCCATAATTTCATTGAAATCTTGTTTGAAAACATTTCCTAAAGTTAATTTAGAGGGATAATCACATGGAAAAAAATCTCCATTGACATCAATACCTGAAACAGAACGACATGCTTGACATCCTACGCCCCACTCTAATGCGGTTCGTTCTTCATCAGTACGAGGGCATTCCATAAAAGGGACCATATCATAAGTATATACTTTATTCAAGAAAGACGCTTCACCTTTTCTAATAGCCTCAACTGCATGCTTATATTTGAACTCGTAAAATTGGCGATATTCCTCATAACTTAATCCAATTTCATCCCAATTTTTATCCGCTGTACGTTGTTTAATTACCGCTCTAAAATAAGGTATAGCACCTAAAGTTTCTAATTTCTTTTTAATGTCCTCTAATTCATCAAAATTTTCTTTCTGAACTGTTGCTGTACAAATTACCAAATGTCCATAATCTGTTGCTAATTTTATGGCTTTCTCAGCTGCCTCACCTGCTTTTGGAACCCCTCGAATTTTCGCTGCTCGTTCGGGATAAACACTATCATAACTGATAAATACATGATGCATCTTTGCCTCAGCACATAGTTTAGCTAAATCTTCTGTAAATAGTATTCCATTGGTAGAAATGGCTTGGTAATATCCTTTTTCACCGCAATATTTTATTAAATCTCCAAGATCTTTACGTAGAGTTGGTTCTCCACCAAACCATATATAACACCCCTTTCGACCTTGTTTTCTCAACGTTTGCTCCACATTTTCTATAATCTTTATCCACTCCTCTGTGGAAAATTCTGGACGATGTTCATACAATCCAGCAGCACAGTGTAGGCATTTTTGATTGCATCGATCAGTTAAATACATAGTAAAATGGTAGACTCCAGGAGCCCATGCTCCCCCAATTTCGTCCCATGTACGTGCATACTTTTTCCTGATCTCTGATAGTTTTACATATCTTCCTGTATCAATTCCTAATTTCTTTAAATCCTCGATTACTGTCGGTTGAAATGCTTCTGGCGTTATTTCAAACAGCGCTGATAATAAATCATCCCGACTTACAAATCCAGAGTTCCTAAGTATTGCAGTTTTTTCAGCAGCTTCCCGTAACATTGGAGCAACAGATAAACGAAAAGCCTCAGGAACTTGTTCTGTGATCTGTTTATATAGATTTTCTATTTCTTTTGTCCAATCCAACTTTTTTACCTCTTTTTGTTTTTAAAATTATTTAATATATTTAAAAAAGATTTGAATTTAGTCTTAAAAGTCAACATAATATCAGAAAAGGTGTTATAATTAATTATAATAAAATCACCGCCTATTTTTTTAAAAGACCATGACGTTTTAGTCCATCCCTCATATCTGCTTGAAATGCTGCAGGAGTTCCTTCGATAAATGCTTCAATAATGTCTTCATTTTCAATCTCCATAGAAGCCCTCTTTTTTGCCTTATCTTCTGCTAATGATGAAATTGCCATCCTTGCCATAGATTGGAATTGAGGGGGTGTTAATTTTATTAGCTCGTTAAAGATTTTAATAGTTTCTGGGTTCCACGAAAGACCTGCTGTTTTCTTTTCTTCTTTAGGTTTAGCAGGTTCAACACCAAATTCACGACTTGTCAATATCTCTTCCATATATCTTTGTATAGATTGGACATATTTAGTCGATTCGTCTTTATCTAAATATACTGCCTTTTTCGCCCATTCTTCGCAGTAATTACATTCATCACACATCGCTAAACAATTTTGTTTCTTAAAGAATTCAATAAAACCGTTTAACTTAGTATTATCGATTATTAGTTTCGATATTGACTCTTTTCTGATGGTTTGCCTAAATCCTGCAACTGGATCTTTTTCCTGCATACCTCCAAACGAAATTGAGAACCCTTCAATAATATCTATGAGATTTCCCTCGTATTTTCGGGATGAAAATGCTTTTACCGATCTGATAATCCATGAAGTGGGCATCATACGTCCTGCGATTTTAAAGCTATGAATTCCAATCGCCTCGTAGTGAGATAAATCTTCGGGACGAACCCATCTACATTTTATCACCTCAGTAGGATTCGAGAATTTGATACTACTACAGTTTAAAATGCATGTGTCAATATAACGGCATTCAAACTGTTGATAAGTCTGAGAAGCGTGTCCCAAGATATTGTAATGGTATAGTCTAAACGGACATTGGTATAAACATCCATCTGTTAAGAGCAAAACGATTTTGCATTTTACTGCTTTTTGTATTTTTTCTAAAGACTTGAAATCTCGATTTATCATTACATCAGGGGTAATCTCATCAGCACCAAGCGATTCATAAAATTTTGCACGATTCACGCTATTAACATGAGAAACAGTTGACACACGCACTTTGAGTTTAGGGAACTGCTCCTTAATTAGTTGTATTAATAAAGGAATCGACACAATAACATTATCAGCACCAATATCACTAATCCATTGCAAATATTTGAGCAGTTCTTTATGATAGTACGGATCATATTCCATATTATTCATACAGGGAGCGTTCAAAGCGTAAGAAAACTTCATTTTATTCTTATGCACTTTACTAATATATTCTATAATCTCTTCTTCATTGACTTCTTTTAATAAGAAGAATGGGCGACCACCTCCTACTATCGAATGAGGAGCTGTGCCGTAGAGATCGACAACGGGAAATTTCGCCAATGCGTCTATAAGATTTGTATCCCAATTCGTTGCTACATAAAAATTAATTCTTTTTCACCTTTATTAGAGGTTTAAATATTTTTTTTAGATTTTTTTATTTAATTTTTTTTGAAATATTGATTTTAAATTACCTTTTAATAGTGAAATCTCGTCCCATTGTATAATAAGCGGGATTTGGACAATCATTTTTCCGCCTATTGGCGGAACCATTACATGATGTATTTCTCGACTCCCATTAATTATTAACACACGCATTTTCCTTGCTCACTAAGAAATATTTGGTTTACATATCGAATTTTTAATATTTGTTTTAGAAAACTTATTTTAAAATCTAGGTTCCGAAGGCAAGCCTGTTTTTTCGCAGCTTCGCGAGTAAATATAAAATCAGAAACGGATTTAATTCTTAAACCCCCTCCCGTTGAAAATATTTGTTAGGATTAGATTATTATAATTTTTTAAAAAAGATTTGACACGCCTAATAATTTTCAGGAATAGAATGATGGTAGAATTTTCAAATAATTTATTACTTTTATTTAAAGTAAATGAGAATAATATATTATAGATTTTATCTTTAAAATGATAATGCGAATTATAAAGATATTCATGGTTTTTAACGTTAAATAGATTTTCGATCTCAAAAGCGTGATTAATTAGTGGATACTTATTGATCTCATAAAAATTGAATAGTTTCTCTGCATCTTGAGCTAAATAGTAAGTTTCTTCAGATCCAGAAGCCCCTAGATACGAATACATTAAAATTGGATTAAATTCATCTAAACATACTCTTTTAAAATAGTGATAAATACTGCTTTGAATGTAACCAATAATATTAATTAAAATAAAGATATCAATTAAGTGCCCTAGACTAAATTGAAAACTGCTAAATGGTTCGGGCAGATACCATAGTAGATTTAAATTTGGCAAAATTGGAATAAAGAGGGAACTTCCTGTCCCTATATAATCATTCAAGAAAGAAGATATGCTTGAAATATCTCTTATAAATAAATAAAACAATGCGATTGGAATACATGAAAAAATAAAAAGTAAAATAATGATTACTCTTAATTTATTAGATCTCTTATCATCCTGCACTTTCTATTACTCCAAATTATCTATTTAACGATGCTTTCCTTGAATTTGCATATTAAGGATTTTTCATACTTAGTAAGCTGCACTTATTTGCTTTAAAAATCTCTATTTTCTCCAAGGGATAAAAAGTATTTAGTCAAAAAATTACTCATTTAATTTAAATCTTTTTTAGGGAGTGCAATAAAAATTTACTTAACAGTCAAAAATCTCTATAATGAAGAATATAGTTACCTAACTAGATCATTGCTCTCAATTCACTTTCAGTAATGATATTTACCCCTAATTCTTGGGCTTTTGTATATTTAGCAGTTGGTTCTGTAGAATTTGTAACTAAATAGCTGAGACCTTTAACCACGCTAGTTTTTACAACCCCTCCATGTTCCTTGATAAATTGGTGAACTTCATCTCGATTTTTAAATATTTCTAAGCTTCCGGTAATACAAAAGCTTAAACCTTCTAATTCTCTTCCTATACTACTCTTGGCTTCCTTAATCTTTACCTTGTTAGTATTTAAAACCGCTTGCATTTCAGAATATAATTTTTTAACCCCATCGAGTAAGGTTTTTGCAGTAATATCAGCAAAACCATCAACATGAGATAGTTGATAAACCGTAGCATTTCTGATCTTATCTAAACTATCAAATCCTGCATCTATAATTCGCAGGGGCAATTCCTCTCCAATATTTTCGATATTAAATCCCGCAATAAACGTTGCTAAAGGGATTTCTTTTATGGCAAATAAATTGTCTAAAGCTTTTTTGGCTGAAGTTTGTTGTACTCCCTCAAATCGTGTTAAATCCCTAACTTCTAATTCATAGAGATCAGCAATAGTTTTCACCTTTCCTGTATCAAAAAGCGGCTTTAATATAAGCTTCTCGCTAAAATGTTTAACTCCTAACTTTCTAATCCACTTGACTAACCTGCGATAGTTTATTTTTGGACATCCTTTATTTGGACAATATAATCGAGTTCCTTCATTAATTAAGGGAGTATTACACACTTCGCATATATACGGAACCTTTATCTCTTTTGCATTTTCTGGAGTTCTAATTACTCTTTCAATTTTAGGAATGATATCACCCCTTTTACTTATAATAACTTCAGATCCTACTTTTAATCCCAATTCTTCAATTAAGTTAGGATTTGCTAGACTTGCTCTGCTTACAGTCGTTCCCATTAGAGTAACTGGTTCTACTATCCCCACTGGGGTGTAATTGTGACCACTAATACTCCATTCTACATCTAGAAGCGTTGTTTCAATCTCTTCCGCTTGAAATTTGAAAGCTATTTGCTTCATTGGCTTAACTCTTTTTATATCCTCTAAATCAATCTCTGGACCTTTAATTACAAGACCATCGATGTCAAAATTTAATGTAGCTCGAAAATTATTCATAATATTTTCCCAGACGTGAATTACTTCTTTAGACGTCTTTACAGTCTTAGTTTTTACCGAAGGAAAGCCTTGGTCTTTCAACCATTTTATTTTATCAGTCTCGTTTTTGAATACAACATCATCCCTCAGACTAATTGCATCATAATAAATTAAATTTAAATCATTTGTACCAATCCCATCCTTTCTTCGTACGATCCCTGCAGCTGCATTCCTACAATTTTGCTTATCAGAATATTTCTTTTCAAACACATCGTGATATAACATAATTTCCCCCCGCACCGCACCAGTAAAATTATCTCGGAGTTTTGGAATAAACCCCTTCATGTTTACTACATTATATGAAACATCATCTCCAACTTTACCATCTCCTCTTGTAATTGCGTACCTAAAAATCCCACTGTCGTACTGTAACTCAATACTAATCCCATCCAACTTGAATTGAATTATATAGATGGAATAATTATGTTTTTTTGCCCATTTGGAAAATTCTGCTGGGGAGGTAACCTTATCTTGTGAGGTCATAGGGATAATATGTTCCCTTTTAGTAAACAATTCTGAATGGTCTACTCCGACTTTATACAAAATAGGGTTTTTTGGATCAAGTTGGAATAATTCATCTTCCAGAGCATCGTATTTGGCATCCGAAATCTCTGGTGATTCGTTATAATACAAATATCTATGACGTTGGATTTCGTTTACTAAATATTCAATTCGCTTATTTACATCTTCTC
This sequence comes from Promethearchaeota archaeon, assembly GCA_048939995.1. Taxonomy (GTDB): domain Archaea; phylum Asgardarchaeota; class Lokiarchaeia; order Sigyniarchaeales; family SOKP01; genus SOKP01. Next base: position 230,565 of record JBHLOY010000003.1, read on the forward strand.
GCTGTTTAGCCATAAATCTCCCTCACAGGTTAGTAATGTCTTTTGAAAACTAAGGTTTCGTTAAATACTTTAAGGATAACTAGCTATATAAATATCACTTGAGCATATAATTAATGATTTTAAGAAAATTATTAAGACTAAAAATCGTTATATTTCATGCGAAGGATAAAATGTGGATAATTGGTCATTCAGCACTCGCCTACTTGTTTATTAAACCAATTTATATAGGCTTAAAGAAGGAACTGATTCCCAGACAAATAATACTCATTTTCATTTTTGCAAATATGTTAGATTCATTACATTTTGGCCCTCTTAGATGGATATCACATAATTTAGTTGGAGCACTAATTTATTCAGGAATTTGGATAATCATACTTCTAAAGTTAAATATTATCCATAAAAATGAAGTAATTTTTCTTTATCTTGCTGTATTTACCCACATCTTAGGCGATTTTTTTATTTCAGGTTTTGATTTATTTCTAATAGTTCACATTTGGAATTTTAATTCAATTGAACATCTTACTATTGAATTTTTTATAACACTATTATTTATTATTTCATTTATTTTCTCAAAAGATTATCGGAGATTAAAAGAATATTTAAGATTAAAGCCCGAAAAAGTCGAATTATTAAATAAGAAGAAATATTTTCAAAAACACAGATATTATTTTATAATAATTTTATTCTTTATCTATTACCTATTTCTTTTGACTCAGTTTCTGATATATAGCATAGATCTTTGGAATAACATCACTATAGGATTTTCTTATTTAGCCGTAAAATTGTTAGTATTTTCTGTATTCTTAGGAGATATATCTCTCTTTTCGACAATAATAATAAAAAGTTCAGTTGGTTGAGTTTTTCTTGATGTATCTAGAAATTCTAATCAATAGTATTATATTTCGTGTTTATGTGCTTTCAATTTTACTGTTAAATCTCGAGCTCTTTTGGAATACCAAATTAATAACTCTCCTGCATCCTCTGGTTCAAAATATTCACCGCCACACAGCGAAGCAGCTCTTATCATAAGTTCTCTTTCAGGATTTCCTAAACCAACAATATATATTACCACATTTGGATTTTCTGCAAAAAGCTTTATCGTTTTAAAGAAGTCATCACCATCTGTAGGGACTCCATCAGTTAAGAGTACAACCATTGTTGGCTGGTCAGGATTCATTTTATCAAATTCCGTAAGTACTTGGTGTGCTTTTGCCATAGCTTGTCCCATATTTGTGGCTTGTCCATAAGCATTTCCAATTCGATCCACTATCATGCGTGCTGCATCCTCAAGCACTCCCTTTTTACCGCTAGCTGAATCCATATAAAAGCTATCCATAAATGGTAAAATTTGGGCTTCATCAGCGAATCGGATGACAGAGACTTTCTCTCCAAATCCTCTCCCTACCTTTTCACTTAGAAATAAAACTGCGGCAAAAGCAGCAGCAATACGTCGAGGTATATTGACTCCTGGTTTAAAATGTACAAGAAACTCTTGAATTTCTCGAGATTCCATTGCTGCCTTAATTCCTTCGATAGCGGGAGCAATATTGGTAACAAAAACATCGCGAGCCATCATACTTCTGCTTATATCGATGATTAGGATAGCATTAAAGGGTATTAGACCTGTTGGAGTCAAATTAATAGCAGTATTCGGGGTGATTTGAGCAAAAATATCACCTGTCAAATCTGGAACTGTATTTAATAATGAACATGCGATATTGACTGAACTCCATCTTAGCTTTATTCCTTTGAATATAATATAATTAGATAACCATCCTTTTAGTGATTCTACATTTTGACGTGCTGTACTGATAATTTCCCACATATTTTCTCCACTAATGGGATTAATACCCAGAGCCACATTCTGCAGGGATATAACAGGTCTGAGGTTTTTATAAACCTTGACTTCAAAGCTCCCAATACCCGAGGCTTCTAAAATCTCACTATCAATTATAATAGTATTAGAAGGAGTAGCTTCGGATATTTCTACTTTAGCAGCACCTATTGCTCCAGTAAGTTCATCTTCGAAGGCTAAAATATCATCTTGATTGATTGATAATGTATATTGAGTTCTAGGGCTAACTAGGCAATATCCTAGGAGATTAGGCTGAGATTGAACTTCTAACATAATCACCGAAGCTTTTTCTATCGGAGGTTCTGTTGAGTACACAAGAATCTGTTCTGCTCGAATGTTAGTATCTTCTTTTGTATCTCTACTCATTCTGATTTCATTAGGATTTATCATTGCTTCATTAATTCTGGCAGAACCTGTCGATCGAGTGAGTGGGTCCTCCCACGCAATAAGCAAACCGCTTGCTAATCCTAATTGATGAATAATCGAGCTACTTAATTGTACTCTCCCACCTTCGATATTGTTATCTATTACTGGTGTAAGAATTACTCCGCCTTTTTGGCTTTGAAGCATGTATACATCAATTCTATTGGGATATTGTTCTGCAGGTGTTGCTTGAGCCCCAAAATCTTGTTTGGTTGTAGAGGGCTGCAAGGATCCGGGTGTTGGAAAAGATGGTGATGGTATGGGTGTTGGGGTTACTTGTGGTGTTGGAGTAGGTACCGGTGGTTGAGGTACAGATTTAGGCTGAGGGGTGGGTGTATATGTGGGTTGTGGCGTTGGGGTAGATATTTGCTGAACTTTCGATGGTGGTGTTGGTTGTGGAATTGGAGGTATTATTTGAGGGGGTGGTGTAGGAAGAGGCGTAAGCCCAGGTTGAGTTTGTGGTTGTGGTTGAGGAGCACTACTGGGAACTTTAGGCATTTGTGTAGGGGTTGCTAACCCTGTTTGACTTGCAGGTCGGATTATTAATTCGACTCCACTAAATTCTAATATATCCACTATGTTTCTTGAAATTTGAGCAGCAAAATCTAAAACCATATTGGAAATTTCAACTGTACCACTTATTTTTTTACCATTATCAGGATTTTCTACTTCAACTGATGCACCATTAGAAACACCTAATTTGGTTGCATTTTCTTGGCAAACTACAACTTTTCCAGTGGTGTTTTCATTAACGTCAACAAAAACTTTTAATTCAGACATTCTCCATCATTTATTTATGCATTTCTGATATAAAAATATGTTCTATTATTCATTATAAGAATAATCTTACTTAATGATTTATAAGTTTAAATAACCAAAAATTACACTAATGGGTATCTCTTTGAGATTTCACTTGCATAATACCGAAATACTGATACAATCTTACCTAAATCTTCCACTTTTCGGCTTGCCCCCATAAGGAAAAATCTACCAGCTGCACTAAGTATTATAAATGCATCTTCTCCTCGTAATACTACTTCTAATAAATCAGTATATCCAAGGGAATCAATTGCATCTTGACCACTTTGCATTACAACCGCACTTAAACTTGAAAATAGATCAGGATCCACCTCATAATCTGGTATACATGAGAAAGCGAGTCTCAAACCATCACGAGTAACAAGGGCAAGAGCTTCCAATTCTGTATATTCTGTTATGCTTCCGAGAAATTTGGATAAGCTATGAGCTTCATCTGGGGTTAAATCACTCATACAAATATATCTGGTTATTTTTTTGAATTTGATATTTTTAATTAATTAATAATTAATAAAAAGTTCAGACTTAAAAATTTATATTTCTGATTCTAATTTCAATTGAAGTATCAATTTAGTAAAAGAGAGAGATAAAAATGAATTTATTTCTTTGTCTCTAATTGAGATTTAATTTGATCTTTTAATATTTCTTTTTTAGACTTATATTCAACTGATGATCCTTCTTTTCCTTCTTGTCTCTTTAGAAATTCAATTGCAAGAATCTTACCATTTTCTGATAATATGCGTGGTGAATAATTTTCTGCAAAGAAGATTCCTTCAGGTACAGTGCCAACTTTAGAAATTTCTTTTGTTACTTCTTTTTTACCTAAAAAATTTTGAACTTTTTCGACCACTGAATAAGCGTGATTTCCAATAATTATCAATTCTCTTTCAAAACCATCTGGAATTTTGATTTCTTCTAACTTTTGCATGATCTGTTCGAAATTCACATGAGTTTCATCTTGCATTAGTGTTGTAAAAGACTCTTGTCCTGTGTATAATGGGCCTGTATTCTGAATGGCACGATCTCGACTTCCTGCGATGTTCATACCTTCTGCTGGTTTGGGAGCTCCAAAAGGATCTTTTTCTCTTAAGGGATGAACTGCGGTTGCCGTTCTAGATGCGGGAGATTCATCTACTTTTATCTCTTTTGCAATACCTCCTTCTGTTTTACCTCCTATTAATTTTAAAAATTCCGATTCCTCTTCACCTTCATCTTGAGGCACGACGGCATAATGCATTCCAACCTGACCACGAATTTCTTGGCTTCTTTTCGCTCCAATAAATTTCGCTCTCACGTTGCTTTCTATTCCTTTCCATAAGTAGACTTTCCTAAATTCATCTGATACAAGAACGTAACATTCATCAGTTTTCAAAATTTCTTTAATCGAACCATCTGTTGTTATTTCGGTTGTAGTTCCATCCATATTAATTTTGAAGACTTGTGTCATTTTTTTTCCTCAACCGAGAATTCTCTATATAAAAACAAAGATAATTTTTTACTAATATAATAGGTAAAGAATTAATAAATTTTTATCTTCGGATAATATTTTGTGTAAAATTCTAACGATTACATATAATTCCTTCATTTTTTGATCCCCAAAAGAGTTAATATTTTTGGAGTGATAATAATGCAAGGTCGATATTTTTAATCATATCCATAGCGTTAAAACGTTGTCCTATATTTTGTTTACAATATTCACCCAAATATCCATTGAAAAATGCCGCTGAGCAAGCAGAATCAAAAACTTTATTATTTGTTGCTAAAAAGCATCCACAAAGCCCTGCTAAGACGTCTCCAGTCCCTCCAATAGACATTTCTGGACAACCAGTTCGATTTATTTTCAGTTTAACTCCATTAGTAATATAATCATATGGACCTTTAACTAAGAGTGTAATTTTAAATTTTTGTGCAAAATCGAATATAATTTTTCCCCTTTCTTCAATATGATTATAAGATGGTAAATCGACATCAGTCATGATTTTAAATTCTCCAGCATGAGGAGTTAAGATTACATTTTGGCTTTTTATCAAATTCAAATGATTCTTAATTAACTTTAAAGCATCAGCATCAAGAACATAAGGTTTAGAGTTTTTCTTTAAATAATTCAGAATCTCTACTAAAAAATTTTCAGTATCTTTTTCTACTCCTAACCCTGGACCTATTATTAATGAATTTGACCAGTCTAATAAGGGCTTTAACTCTTCAAATGCAGCGTCTGTTAACCAATCCCCGGGAGTTTGCCTCACTATGAGATTTGGAGAATAATTTCTAATAACATTCCCAATAATCTCTGGGACATAAGTTATTACTAAATCACAACCAAAATTAATACAAGTAAGAGATGAATATGCAGGAGCTCCAGAATAATTTTTTGACCCTCCAATTACTAACAATCTCCCAAATTGCCCCTTATGATAATCTGTCTCTCTTATCTTTAATGTTGGAAGTAAATCTCCCCGACCAACAAACAAAGCAGCTTCTTGAGGAACTCCTATTGATCGAACTATTAATTCATTTATATACTCGGTTTTGGGGTGTAAACCAACCTTAATTTTATGAAAAGTAATTACTAAATCTGCTTTTATCGCCTTATCCAAAACCTCACCCGTATTTGGATTTAATCCACTAGGCACGTCAATTGAAATTACCTTAATATTAAGTTGACTTCTAACTTCATTGATAAAATCTATTGCGGTAGCAGTCGGTTCTCTAACTCTCCCTTTTATTCCAGTGCCTAATAATGCATCAACAATTAACTTAATATTTTTATCTTGTTCTATTAATAGTCCTATTTTACCAATATCAGTCGAATCTTTTATAATTTTTATTGTTATTGAAATTTCTAAGTTATACCTTATAATCTCCCAATTTAATTTTGCTTCTTCAGTGGAAATCTTTTCAGGATTACCTACTAAAACTACAATACTTTTTACTCCAAATGAATTTAAATGACGAGCGACAACAAAACCATCGCCCCCATTATTTCCAGTTCCACAAAAGATTAAAACCTTAGAATATGAATCCAAATTATATTTATTGATAATTTCTGTTGCGAATGAATACCCTGCACATTCCATTAAATGACTTTTGGGAATGCCTAACCACTCAGAGTTATTATCTAAAATATCCATCTCTTCAGATGTAATCCTTTCAGAATTATATCCCTCCATAACAATTACATTAAGTCATAGACATAAAAAAAGGATTATCTAAAATTTTTATTCAAAAAAATTTTAATAGAAATAAGGAGAGAATTTAATCTAAAAATTAATTAATTTCTGAAAGAAAATGAGTGATATTGATTTAGGAAAATATAAGATTACACAGTTAGGATATGTATATAAAGATATTAAAAAGCAAGTAGATCTACTTGAATCAACTTTAGGGATTCCAAAATTCGCATATTTTGAAAATAAAGGTGTAAATTATAAATATCGAGGCAAGGATACGAAAATTTGGAACAAATTAGCTCTGAGTAAAGGTATTGGACTTCAAATTGAATTAATTCAAATGATAAAGGGTGAATGTATTTATAGTGAGTTCATTGATGCTGGGAAGGAAGGATTACACCATTATGCTATCTTTGTCGATGAATTAAAACCCATAAAAGAAAATCTTTTAAGAAAGGGATTTGAAATTGTGCATGAAGGAACAACTGGTTCAGTTAATACCGTGCATTTTGATACTACACATTCTTTAGGAGTATATCTTGAATTCCAAGAACCTCGTAAAAGGAAAAGATAGTATCTTTATGATATATAACTCTTCAATAGATGCCGGTGGAGGGATATGAGCCCTCGACCTCCAGAGTTCATCTTTCTGACCCAATTCTACAGATGGATTATGAGTCTGGCGCTATAACCAACTAAGCCACACCGGCATAAGTATAAAGCCCCTGGGGGGATTTGAACCCCCGACCTTTGCCTTACCAAGGCTTAGCGTAGGATATAGAAATCACATCTTACAACGCTCTACCAGCTAAGCAACAGAGGCTTTTTATTAATTAAAGTATTTGTTCATTAAAAATTTTTTTAATCATTAAAATAAATGAAAAAAAAAGAAGGATAATAAACTTTAGAGGAGACTAGTCAATAATGCTCCGAGAGTAATATAAAACTGAGCTAAAGTATAAGTAGTCATAACAACGATTCGAATACCAGAAAATTTTTCTCCAAATGCTTCGATTGCCACAAATGAATCTGAGAATACAAAAAGAACTGAACCCATGTAGATAAATATAAACGGTAATCCAGAATATTGTGCTAATCTAAAAATTGCAGCAAGATGCATAAGTAAAATAGCAGCCATATATACTAATACGGGGATTTTCATCTTTTCAGTCTTATTGATAAACTTTGGCACATTTATGATAATAATCAGAATAACTGGCCCAAGTAAAAACAAACCCCATAGAGGAAAGAGTGCGATATTGCTAATTGAAAGAAAGAATGAAATAATATAAAAAATTTGGTTTAAGAGAAACGATAACATCCCAAATAAAAACCACTTTTCTTGATTCTTGAGTCCTAGCAAAATATCACCTCCAAGGCCGAATATTAGAGCAACTACGATGAACCAATCGATTCGTCCAAATGGAGCTCCAAAAAGGTAAAAAAAGATAAGCATTGGCATTAAAAGTGCTTTAAAAATAATTGTTATTTTAAAGTTTTCTTTGATCTCCCCATAGAGTTCAATAATTACAACGATAAAGAAAAGAATAAGAAAGATATATTCCAACATTTTTTAATCAATTCTAGAAACTTATAATTAATTGAAGAATATATCTCAAAGATTTAAAGAATTATGGAATTATAGACAAAACTGAATAAGATAACGTTTTACCTTTTCTTTTCAATTTTGTAAACTTTCGGGATTGATATATTAATTTTAGGAATATAGATTTTAGGTATTTTAATTTTTTGAATAGATTGAAGGGCGTTTTGATAATTTATAATTATTTCTTCTTGTCCTTTTAAGATATTTACTTCCTTATTTTCTATTTGATCCGTAACTGGTTCTTCTATTTTTAAATCTTTACTAATTCCTTGAAGTTGAGTCTTCATTGGTTCTTCTATCGACTTGGGTGAAGATTCACCTATAATTTCTTTCTCTATAGACTCAAAATAATCTATTAGATTCAGTTTTTTTTTTTCAATAACAATTTTATAATTTCGCATAAGGTTTTCTGTAAAAGGGTATTTTTTAAGCTCATCTAAATCAAACACCCATCCAGAATGAGGATCATATAGCAATCCAATGATTTTAATAAACGAAGGTAACTCCTCGGTTGATTTAAGCCTTTCAATTTGATTTGTTATATTCTTGATTTCATCTATGAAAGTCTTAAAAAAAATCTGAAGGCTTAATTCTACACTTGTTGCATATCGACTCACTTTCTTTAAAGCAGGTTTCGATAATTTTTCCAATAATTTAGATAAATGAATTTTTGTCATTCCACAATCAAGATGGCCTAAAATAACAATAAATCTAATATTATATTCATAAATAGCTATCAGAAGAGATCGAAGAACATCTTCACTATAGACATTCCCAGCGTTTCTCAAAATAAAAACATCTCCGGGTTCTAATTGAAAAATACGATGCACATCAATCCGGGGATCCATACAGGTAAGAATCAACACTGGATATTTAAATTTTGAACGTGTAGTCACTTCTTCTGTTTCTTGTATGATCTTCCATAGATATTTATTATTTCCTTCTAATAGCTTTTGTCTAATGTCATCAATCATTTTTCTTCAATTTTAAGATTCCTAATTTAAATTAATTTAATAAAGGTTAATAAAAAAAATTGAATTTATTACTACTTTTTAACTAATAATTCTTTGATATTTGAAAGATTACCATTGCCAAGAAAGTTCTTTATTTTGTCTGAGTATTCAGGTAAAAGCTGTAAGAATGGTAAAATTGCTTTAGATAAACTACTAAATGCTTCATCTCCATTTCCCATGATAAACATTTTCTCAGGACTTAGATTCTTGAAAATTTCAGGCAAAATATTTGTTAACTGAACAGCTAAGAATCTTTGATCCGCAGAACTCATTGCCTCAACCTGTTTTTCAAATCCTTCAGCTTGGGCTAACATCTGTTGCTTTATACTTTCAGCTTCACCTTCTGCTTGCGCAATTAGCCTCTTTTTAATTTGTGCAGCATCTGCTTCGGCTTCAATCACCTTCTTTTGACGGTCTCCATCGGCTTCAATCTTTTTACGTTCTCTCTCTTGTTCAGCTATTGCAATTTCTTTTTCCTTCCTCCTTATTTCAATATCTCTCTGAACCATTTGTTCTTGTGTTCCGACTTCGTTCTGAACTTCTAACTCTCTTATCCTTGATTCTCTTTCAGCGTCTGCTTTAGCTATACGAGCTTTTCGATATTCTATAGCTTGTTTAGTTGCTTCCATGTTCCTCTTTAATTCTGGTTCTAAAATGTTAACTTCTCTAATTTCTATCGATTCAATTACAAGGCCCCAATCTGCAGTGAGTTCGTGTAATTCCTTACTGACATGTTCAATTATTTCACGGCGTTCTCTAATTATTTTTTCGAGAGGCATATTAGCACAAGTAGTTCTGATTATCGCTTCTGCTGCATTTTTTAATATTTTTTCTACGTAATGATCATCTCGAGAAATCCATGATACTGCACTAAAAGCTTTTTCTGGATCGATAACTTTCCAAATTAGCATTCCTACAATAGAGATGTTTTGATATTCCATGGATACTACTTGTTCATGAGCTTCTAGAATAGTTTGGATGCTCGTAGTAGGAATTACGATATATTCGTCAATTAGTGGTAATAGCCAGATTCTTCCGCCTAATCCTGCGGACTTTACTTTACCGTTTCTTAAATGAATGACAAATTGGTTTGTTTTGAACTTTCTATACCTTGTAGCCATGAATATGATAAATAAAACAGCAATTATCACAACAGTAACGATGATGCCGATTATCATTCCATTAATCTCTTGAAATAGCATTTCTTTTCACTTCCTCCTTACTTTTTTATTTTTATATTTTTGTATATATTCTTAATTTTTTATTTAGATTTTTAATTTTTTATTTAGATTTTTAATTTTTTTTAAAATCCTTAGATCTTCTATCCACTAGAAGTATTTCATTCCTTACACCAACTATATAGACCTTTTCTTCTCTATCAAAAACGTCTCCTTGCCTGAAAGGCATAACATTTACTTTTTCATATTTCATAGGAGTATTAGAGGGAATTTTAATTACACCACCATTATCATCGACCTTTAAAACCACTTCTCCCTCTCTGCCGAGCAAATTTCGAGTTGAAGCTATAGTGTAGTGCGAAGAAATAGCAATTTTCTTCCAGAGAATTGAAATAATTTTTATAGAAATAATACTTGCGACAGGAGCTATTACAAACATTAGAAACTTAAGAAAAACTCCTATGATGTAATATGATGTTATCCCTGAAATCCCAAAAACTAATAACCCAGCTGATAATAAAAGCATAAATGGTGCTGGAGTACCGGAGTCTTGAATATGATCTGCATAATCATGATCTATCTGATCAGTATGGTCGACATGATCGAAATGATCTACGTGATCGATATGGTCTGCTTGGTCAATATGGTCAAAATGATCTAAGTGATCGATGTGGTCTACTTGGTCAATATGGTCAAGATGATCTAAGTGATCGATGTGGTCTACTTGGTCAATATGGTCAAGATGATCTAGGTGATCGATGTGGTCTACATGGTCAATATGGTCGATTTGATCTGTAGCTTGAAGATCATGGGTCGACATTTCAGCAAGAATTAATGAAATAATAGACATAATAATTCCGCCAATGAATAATCCAAGGCATATATTAAAAAAAATATCATATAAATCCATTCGTTCTGAACCTCTAGTTTGATCAAATTATAATATTATTAAAATTGAGATTATGAGTATAGTTATTACAATTAAAGCGGTGTTAATTAAGATTACACGAAGTAAATTTGGTTTTTTGTGAAATTTCTTTCGAAATTTCTTCGAATTTATAACTATTCCATGAAAATAAATCGATTTAGAATTATTCTCGTCCAAAACTCTTTCTGTCATGGTCACTTTCCTTATCACCTCTTTTTTAATTTATAATAATTGATAACCTAATAGGAGTAGGGGTAGCAGTATTTGAATCAATATCTACCCCCACATCCATATCTAAATCGGTGTCTATGGCATCAAAACCGAATCTCGCCCGTGTAAGAAAAAATAACTCATTATTCATTTTCTTAAATTCACTTTAATTAACTTTCTGATAACGAACTTCCACAATTGTGACAGTAATTTGCTTCCCTGTCTATTTTCACTCCGCAATATTGACAATACTGTGCTTGAATATCTATATCAGAATCTTCTTTTACTTCGATCGGCTTTATATTTGAATTTTGTACAACATAAGGATTTTTCCAAGAAGATTGACAATTATAATTATTACGATAATACGATTTATTCCGATTCTTAGAATTTTCAATGCTTACTGCAGCAATGATGATGATAATGATGAACACAAAAATTCCTGGCAATAGAGGGAAAATAAAATAACCTAGAGAGGAACGTAAGCTGAAAAATAATCCAAATATTACGAAGCCAATCATACATAAACCTATACTTACAACTGAATTCTTTTGATGCATTTTTCTTTAACTTTTATTTCAACTATATATACTAATATATTTCTCAATATATAGTTATGCAAACTCCCTATTTAAAAGTTTCGTTAAAACTATTTAGTTTAAAAAGAATCTGTTCTATAGCTCTATAATGCAATATATAGAATATATATCTCAATATAGACATTTATATACAAAATTGATAAAAATATCAAATATAAAGATATATATTTATAAGCTAACTTTTCTCAAGGTTTTCTATTAATTTTTTATTATACTAACTTTTATTAATATAAAAAAATATATATTTGAAAAAGAATTATTTTCTTATATACAAGATTTAAGAATAAAGTTGGTGATTTATATGGCTGAAAAAGAAGGTGAAAAAAGCGAAGAAGCAAAAGGTAACCCTATTTATGTCAAAGTTTCTGATGAAACCCGAGCAAAAATTGATAAATTTAAAGAAGAGGGAAAAACCATATCAAGCATAATCGCAGAAGCTATAGATATATATGATACATACTCTTCATTGGCTCCTGATATAAAAAGTGTATTAAATAAATATCATCAAGATTTTGGAACAGATTTAGCTATTATCGACGAAGCTTTAAAACTTTTTGATAAACAAAAAGATCCTGAAAAAGCAGATGATATTGACTTATGGTGTCGAGCTCGAGATGAATTGAAAATGATGTTAATAGGAAAAACTACATTTATTCAACTTCTAGCAGCTGCAGAAGCACCTGAGGAGAGTTTAGACCGCCCAATAAAGAAAAATATTGCATTAGATGTCATAGTATGGTATACTGGAAAACCTGCAAAAAGTTTAACCTTAGAAGAAATTATATACGCAATTCAGAAAATGTGGAATGTAGCAAATTATTTCTATTTTATAGATGTTAAAGAGACAGATGATGAATATTATATTATTTTTAAACATCATCAAAATCGGAGATATAGCAATTATTGGATGCGATATTTTCAAGAATTATTCTCCTCTTCCGATTTGCAATTTAAAGTATTAGTAGAAGGAGAAATTTTAGACGAAACGCTTTCTTTGACAATTAAAAAAGCCTACAAGAAATAATCTCTCTTTTTACTAAAAAAAAGGAAAAAAAAATCGTTAAAATTTGGTTCTATTTGGCAGTTTCATCTTCCTGCATTATACCTAATTTATTTCCTTCAGTGTCTTTAAACATATAGAAGTAGCCAACTCCGGGCACCACAATTTTCGGTGAAACAATAGTCCCTCCATTTTCTTCAATCTTTTCCTTGTATGCATTAACAGAAATTACGCTTATATAATTAAAGATTTGATCATTCGAATCCTCACGCCTTTGAATCCCACCATCAATTCCCTCCTCGTCTTTATCACCCGCTTTAATAGTCCAATACTCAACAGGACCTTGCCACTTTTCAATGTCCCATCCAAAAGTCTTTTTATAAAAATTTATTGCTCTTTTAGGATCATCAGCATTTATTTCAAAATGATTAATTTTTGGCATAAAAATCACATTTTTTTTATTTCTATAAATTAAACTAATATCTAAGATGATATTTATGAATTTCTGATCAAAATATGTAATATAATCCAAATTTTGAAAATTTTTAAAGAATAATAAAAAAATTAAATATATTTCATTTTTCTGGTGATTTTTGAGAATAGTAAACATCTTCAAGGATTTCAAGGTATTCTATCAATACTTTACTTGCTATAGATTTTTGTTCATATGATGTTTTAATGCCTCGTAAAAGATATTTGGGAAATATTAAATCTACATAGAAGTCAGATAAAAGAGCATAATATTCATTATTAGCTTCATCGCGAAAAACAATCATCATATGATTCTCCCAAAGTAGTTTTAATGCCGTATACGGATCTTTTACTCCCTTTACTTTTAGCTTTTCTAATTCTTGTCTAGTTATTATTGAAGTTCTTAATAATCTCAATGTTAAATAAACCTGAGGATCGCTTAAAATTTTAACAACATTCAAATTATCTTCAATCGTAGGATGATAGCTTTGAAAGAATTCCTTAACTTTTTGTATATACTCTTTTTTAAATTGTTTTGGTAATCCCCGGCTAACAGGATTTTCTACTAAATTTATAGGAGGAACTCGCAACATATAGATGTCATTAATTAAAACAATTAATTCTGAAGGTAATCCCTTAATAGAAACCTGTTTTATAATACCCATCTTTAGCAAATCAGATAGAATAGCTTCTAAATCGACAAATGTCTCCATAAACTTATCTTTAAACCATATAGTTAACTCAGATTTGATAATTACTCCCATTTCATTTAAATTTTCTATAATCATCCGCTTAGCTTCATCTTGATAGCTGAAAGCTAGTATTTCCTCATCACTAAGCGATGGATATAAGGATAAACGTCGGAAATAAAATGGCATAAGTTGCTTATAAGAATCATCTTCAAAATTTTCTATGAGACCTCGAAAAACATCAACCAATCCTCCCTCATAAAGATCAGGATCATCGTCAAAATTTAAAATTAATAGAAGATAATAACCTTGTTCAGGTCCTGAATAGTAAGATAAAATGTTTGAAGTTTCAGTAGTTAACATTGTTATGCCTTTTTCTCCACTATATTCATGAGTACTATATACTTGCATACAAGTTTTTTCTGAAATTACAATTTTTTCTGGATATTTAGCTAAAATTTCTGTTCCAATTCGTTCATTCCATCTCATGAGCGCCAATCCTATAGGATTTAATTCATGAACCTTCCCTATTTCACTGATTCTTCTTTGAGCTCTTTCGCTCTTTTTCACTTTTTCAGTTTTGATATTTAATATTTGACCTAGAGAAAGACCTACTTTATTCCATTTATGATTTACTTGTTGTACAATGAACTTTTCTTTATTGGGGTATAATAAAGATTCCTCAATTGATTTCTGCTTTTTAATAGCTTTTTTCATAGCTCTTACTTTTCTTACAAAAACGGGTATTTTAGCACGGTGGTAAACTCTATATCCAACAAGACTTCCAACTATCGCAATCGTTGCTGCCACAATTAGTAAGAAATAGAAGGTTGGAAGCCCTGGAAAGATCTCTTCCATCTCAACGACAATTATAATATCAAATTCTTGAGAGATATAATCCTCTTTTGTAATATTAATAGTTCCTGTAACTGTGGTAGAGGTGAAAAAGGCATCAATATTATCCGTATAGAAAGTAAATGTGTAGGTACCATTCCCAATATACGTAAAATTGTACATATTACCACCTATCGTCAATATTACTGTAGCGTTAAGTAACCAACTATCTTGTTTTGTAGGATCCGTTAAAATTAATTGTATTGGAACTGGATTGCCTTTCACTATACTTGTTCTTCTATTTTGGAAGTTATCGCTTAAAATAGGAGTCCCAATCTCTCGTTTGTTAATTGTTAAAAGCAACATTGCATTTTTACGATCATAATTATCTTTATCTAAAGCAATAATTAGAAGATATTCACCCACCATTCGTGATTGTGTATTAAAGTCTAAGATGTAAGTATTGTCTGAAGTTGTAATCATATTTTCTTGACCACTTTCAATTACATTACCTGCTTGATCATAGCGTTCCCAAAGATAATATTGAGTTACTAAGTTTGTAATTTTATTTCCGCTTAAAGTATCCCTATATACAAATGTAAAATTAACCGTATCTTTAATGTAAATACTTTCAATTTTTCTGAAAAATTCTGAAGACTGGTTTAATAGGGTGGGGCGATTTAAAACATTTAATTTTAAATCTTTTATAGCTGAACTGAAATGGGCTTTTTGTGAAGTAAATCGTACAGTATATCGATCAGCATCAAGTAAAGACGTATCAATTGTCTTTAGGTAATATCCTAAGCTGGGATAATATGAAGTTGTTCCATAAATGGAAGGGCTCTCAACAACAACATATGATAAAGAGCCTATTGTTTCATATGATACTGTTCGTGAATATTTAATTGAAAATTGAAGCGTGAAATTTACCTGGAAACCAGTTTCAATAACTGTATGAAAGATTTGTTCTTTAGTGAACCCTCGTAGGGAAAAGGTTCCTATACCAAGAGTAAAATCAGATACCGCATACTTTTGTCCACCAATGGTGATATTCATTGCTAAATATGAGGGGTGAAAATAAGTTGAACCACTTTTTATTTCTTTAACCCATAAAAATGCTTCGAGTTCATTCCAATGACTTTCACCGGCGTCTACTTGAAAAAAACCTCCATTAGTGATTCCTGATTCTATTATCGTGAGATTAAGTGTTTCCAAACGGAGGTTCTGATAAAAACCTTGAACATATTCAACATAGATGATTGTATTAAAGATGATATTAGGCTGACTTTCAATTGTAAAAACAAATTTGTTGCCAATAGGATAGATGAGTCTATCATCGATGGTTAAGGAACCTGTTCCATTCGTATAACCATAATCTAGTGTATAGCTAAACCCTTCGTTTGTACTAACATTCAAGGAGCTCAAACTTGATAAATCTACAACACTCCAATCAGAGGTGTTATAGCACTCAAATATCTCAAAACTGATGTTATTAATTGTCCAACCTTCCACTTCTGTTAAAATAGATATCTCATTACTAACATTAAATTTTGAATATTGAACATCAATTGAATCTCTAATAAAGTATACATCTGCTATAATATCAATGGAGTTATCAAAAGAACCTCCAATTATGAACTCAAAAATGTTATTATGTGTAGGGCTAGCTTTATTTATATTTAAGGTAATTCCTTTCCACGTACGCCCCAAATAATCCCATCCACTATAATTGGAACTATGGAACATATAAAAGTTTCCAAAAGGGTCTTCAACGGTAATGTTAATGTCAGATACACCAACATTCCATGAAATATTATAAAGATTTAACACTATTTTGGATAAATTCCAATGGGTTTCTAAATCAGAAATTAATAAATCAAATTCATGATTGATATTCTGGAAGAGAGCATTTTCTATAGTAAGGATTTCAGAATTACTGCCATATGAGCTCAATGTCATATTAGCAGTTTCTAACCAATATACAGATTGATCAGAATCATTATTATCAGATTGATTTAATTCTAAGTCATTATTTAAAACGTCTAGCTGAAAAATTAAGTCAGAGGGAATAACATAGCCTGATTTATAAGCTGAAATTATAATTATATACTTTTTCGCACTCTCCAGTTGTTTTGTGTTTATCTCTATAAAGTGTCTCCCTAGGTTGCCTATCTCCTTTAAAAATGTTCCTGATTTTACAATGACCCCCCCAAATAATAAGTCATATGTCATTGAGTCTGCATATGTAGGTCCTAAAAGATCTTTATAATCTTCTTCTACTTTACTAACATTAAATAAAGTCCGAAGCTTTAATACAGAACCCCAATCAATTTCAATATAATCTGTTGGATTTAATGATACCAACTCCGTTTGAAAATTACTTAAACCTGCTATCGAAAACCTAAATTCGTATGAATCTTTATTTACAACTGTAAAGCTATAATTATTCCAATTAGGAAGGCCTCCAACAGTTCGATTGAAATCTTGGTTCCTTCCATAAAATTCGATTTGAAGACAATAGTCTCCATTAATCTCAAATGAATTCAACCACTTTAAAGTTGCTTTTCCATTTATGTTGGTGGTTAAATTAACAATACTTAATCCTAATGGATCGTTAACAGTTAACTTAAGTTTAACACCACTTACTGGAGTAATTGGAGCATCAAAAGTTAGGACAGTAAATTCTACAGTAGTCAAATTTACTTGAATTGGGATAGTCTCATTAAAAGTAGTGATATCTCCTGAAGCAAGTTTGATAGTATGTGGGTTATAAATTGGATTGCTATAATATACCGAATAGTTATAAAAAGAGGGAGGTTCATCAACCCACCAAAATTTTGTATGTCCTGAAGAATCTATTACACACTTTTGTAGTGGTTGCGTAGCATTACCTACAATTATCCAACCAGATTCAACAGGATTGGAATCTACATCAATTATTTCAAAGAAATGAGTGCTCACATCACAAATTAGATTAATGGTTTGAAATGGTTGATCAAGCATAATTGCCTGAGATGTAGTATTTACAACTGCAACAATATTTCCAATATTTGAACGAATAGTTGCGGTAAAATTATATTCCCCTTCAAAGATGTCTGTGAAACTCACACTACCATTAATGCTGGTGATATCTTGTTCTATTAAATCCAAATTCTGATACATTGAAATAGTAACATTAGGTAGTAAATTACCATATAAATCCAATGCGTTAATTAAAACATCTACTTCTATGACCGGTTTAGAATGTTTTTCAGTACTTACATTGTAAAAATTATTAGGACTATATTGATTGTTATATTCAGTTTCAATCCATCCTTCCGATCTGTAATCATTTAATACCCGAAATTCATCTAAATATCCCTTGAAGCTATTTGAAAATCTACCAAAATAAAAGGAACTCGTATCTGCAATAAGAGAATACCCTCCTATATTTGTCGAAGGCCCTAATTGACCATTATTATATGTTTTTAGGTAGGTTCCATCGTAGGAATATGTAATATAGTTCCATTCTAACCGATTAACCACTACATTATTATATGTCGTACCACGAGTAACGAATTGAATGTCAGATTGATATCTTGCTGTACCTGGAGGGAACCCACTTAGCCTCCAAAATCGATTCAATCTAACAGAAGATAGTTTGTAAAATACTGACCCTTCTGTTGCTTCCATTTCTGCATCAGTTGCATAATTAGGGTAAACCCAAAAAGAAAAGGTAAATTTACTATCCCCATTAAAAAATTCTGATCCTCTATTGATAAGTATTCTATTATCACCCGATCCTGAAAAATATCTAGCTCCATCTATAATACTTGTTCCATAAAACTGAGTACCATAAGGAGTTCCATCATAATCATTTGAAGTTGAATCTTTAATATAATCCCCTGTGCCTGAGACTTCACTGAAGTGCCATACTGATTTATAATCCAGCCATACTCCTATTGGATTTTGGCGAGAATTCATAGTAAAATTGCCATAATGCATAATTATTTCAGTATCCTCTGCCGTAGATAAAAATGGTATACGTACCCAAGCAATCAATTGTGCGTGAGAACTATTATAGCCTTGATTAAATAATTCTATTTGGTGGTCTAACCATTGACCCCCAAATGAAAAGGCAATATCATCTCCATCAGATTGTACATCAAAGCGCAAGTCTTTATCAAGAATAGAGACCAAAAGAGGAAAATTAACATGACTTCCTTCTCCAATTACTTTTGTGTGGTCGATTGTAATTATTTTATGATAATCAAAGTAATCCGCATTTGGAGTAATCTCATTTACTACTTCTTCTCCTCCTACTGAACCAAATGAACTAGGATTATTCAGGTTATCATATTCTGTTTTTAACCAGTCATCTGACCGAGTTGTGGATGAAATTCTAACCTCGTCAATGATCGCATCAATAGGTCTATTTCCCGTAGGACTATTTCCAATTGTTATTGGCCAATTATTTTCACGCAAGGATCCTGTTTTAGCTAGTGTGAAAACAGTGTTTCCATCTAAAACAAGATTTATATTTGAGCCATCATATCTGATTGACATTAAATACCATGTATCGATTGAGAGAGGACCTGATGTAGCTTCTAGCGTAGAAGTGCCAGTTAAATCATCATTTCCAGTTTTAATCCTTCCTCGCGAGAAATATGGACCATTTTCGTTTAATGATTGATTGTATGAACCGAGCATCCATACATGATCTTGAGCATTATCACTCGTACCTGAATTCTTAGACAAAATACGAGCATCACTATACCCTGACCAAATTGAATCAAAAGATTCATATTTAACCCATGCTTGTATAGTTATCTTACTTCCTGAAACACTCCACGTTCCTATATTAATATTATCACTTGCATCATCATGTTCAAAATCTTGGCCATCACCTATCTTTCCTTTCACATCTACTGAACCCGTATTAATTCCATCTCTATTATGAGAAGTGGCGTCCAAAAAGTCATCATCTAAATGATAAACACCTTCATAATTACTATCCCAAACACCCTCTGGGTTTTCTCGAGCGTTCATGGTGGAATTTCCATAATACATAGTAATAGTTGTATTAATACTAGAATATAAATTAGGAATTTGAACCCATACGGTTAATTGAGCCTCTGTACTGCTATAGGATTGATTAAATATTAAAATATCATGATCTAACCAATCTCCGTCGGCTGCAAAAGCAATATCATCCCCATCTGACTGAGCATGGTATTTTAAATCCTTATCAACAATCGAAAACAAAAAGGGAAAATTGCTATGAATCCCACTCCCCGATACTTCATTATGATCTATTGTAATAAGTTTATAATAAGCGAAATAATGTGAATTTGGAGGCTCCCAAACAACAGCCTTTTCATTTCCAATAGTAGAAAAAGAATTAGGATTATATTGATTATTGTATTCTGTTAATATCCAGCTACTTGAAAGAGTACTTTGGAGAATCCTAAACTCTGAAATTGCCCCCGGACCCCAAACACCTGACCCGCCAAGCGTTGCTAAAATTGAAAATTGATCCCATGGTAGATGTGGATATCCGAGATCTGAACTACTATCATCTAAGTCTAATGTGCCATTTACATATTCATACGAACTTTGTAAACTCAAAGACCTAAAATAAGTAAATTGAAACCATTTATCAGCTGGCCATGAGTTTTTAATCCCATAAATTCCTTCACTATTATCTGTTGTTGTCTCTAAATAAACATTAACAGTTCCACTGGTTGTAAATCTCATTTCTGGTGATAAATCGGGAGTATTACCTTGGAAAAAGGCCATATTAGGACTTCCACTGGCGATTGTATTATCAGGTTTAAACCAAGTTTGAAATGCCATATCATTTATAGGACCATTGATACCATTTATGTAAAAATAATCATTACTTCCATCAACAGAAATTGCTGTGCCTACCTTTCCATCATAAAAACGTGTATCACTACTAAATCCTGTTGTAGTTAAATCATAATCATTTGAAGTACTATCTAAAATATTAGAAGATGAAGGATCTTGATTCATATGCCATACCGCCACATAATTACTACTCCATACTCCAGCTGGATTTTGTCGTGAATTCATTGTCGAGTTTCCATAATACATTCTAATGATTGTATCGATAGTAGCTGATAGTGCTGGAATTCGAACCCAAACAACCAATTTAGCATGTGTTGTATTATATGCTTGATCAAATAACTCAATTTCATGATCTAACCAAATATTGTTAGAAGAAAAAGCAATGTCATTTCCGTTAGATTGAACATCAGAACGTAAATCAGCATCAAAAATTGAGATGAGAAATGGAAAATTGGTAAGTCCACTAGTTCCTGAAACTTGATTATGATCTATGGTTATTGTTTTATAATAGGTGAAATAATTAGCATGGAGGGGAGCACTTAACTTCAATTTTTCATCATTAATATCTTTATTTTTCATAAATCCATTATTGGATAATATTGATAAAAAAGGCATGCTGATTAACATCGGGAATAAAATTGTGAACAATAAGAATAGATATGCCTTAATTTTTCTTTTTGTCTTGATTGATATAATTTTGTTAGCTTTCATCTTTATCAAATTCAACTATAAAATAATTTTGTGTAAAATATATATATTAAAAAAAAAATAGTGTAATTTGTATTTATATTTGAAGTTTGCAAGAACAAGAGTAGCTTCACTCCCCTTTAGATTTTTCCAAGTTTTTTAAATTAAAATATACCTCTTCTAGAATTGTAAGATACTCAATTAAGGCTTTCTTATTTTTCGACTTTTGCTCATATTCAATTTTCACTGCTTTCAATAAATATTTTGGAAAAAGATATTCAATATAGACATCTGAAAGGAGTGCATAGTATTCAATGTTCTTATCATCATGATACACTTTTATCATCTGATTATCCCAGAGAATTTTTAAGACACCATAAATATCATCAACGCCTTTCTGTCTAAGCTTCTCAAGATCTTGTCTTGTTACGATCGCAGTTCTTAAAAGTCTCAAAGTCTCATATACTTGTGGATTAGTTAAGATCTTAGCTATTTTAATGTTGTCTTCTTCTGCTGGGCGATAATTCTGAAAAAAGCTCGTTACATCATTGGGATATTCAGTAGTAAATTGACGAGGTAAGCCATGGCTAGTTGGTTTATCAAGTAATTTAAGTGGTGGGATTCTTAAGATAAATATATCATTAGTGAGAAAAACTAATTCTGATGGGATTTTCTTTACCGAACTAATTTTTATAATTTCTAGTTTAACAAGTTCATTTAAGATCGCCTCCATATCAAAAAAGCCTTCCATATATTTATCTTTAAGCAATATTGTTAACTCTGATTTAGTTATAACTCCATCATCTCTTAGTAAATTGATAATAGTACGTATAATCTTGTTATGATAAGCAAGTGCAAGAGATTCTTCAGAACTAAGTGATGGATATAATGATAAGCGCTGAAAAAGTGGCTTAACCATCTGGATATTTAATTCATCCTCACGATTTTCTAAAAGAGTTTGTAAAATATTAGCCATTCCACCTTCATAAAGATCGGGATCATCATCTAAACCTAAAATTAAAACAAGATAATAACCTTGTTCAGGTCCAGCATAATAAGATAATAAATTTGATCCCTCTGTAGTTAACATTATAATCCCTTTTTCTCCACTATATTCATGTGTACTATATATTTGCATTAGCGTTTTACTCGATAACTGTATATCTTCGGGATATTTACTTAATACTTCCATTCCAATTCTCTCATCCCATTTCATTAAAAATAAACCACCTGGTTTTTTATCTTGGGTTTTAGTTATTTGTGAAGGCCTTCCTTTGATTATTGCTTCCTCTTTTTCTTTCTCAATGGTAATTCCAAGTATCTCTTCTATTGATAATCCAATCTTCGCCCAATCTTTTTTTATAATCTTCCCAATGAATACTTGTTTATCACTATAAAGTAGTGATTCAGCAATACTATCATCTTTTTTAATAGCTTTTTTCATTGCCCTTACTCTTCTTACAAAAGCGGGAATTTTGGCATAATGATAAACTCTATATCCAACGATACTTCCTACTATCGCGATAGTTGCAGCTAAAATTAGTAGGAAATAAAAGGTTGGCATCCCTGGAAAGATTTGTTCCATTTCAACGACAATAATAATATCAAATTCTTGAGAAATATAATCCTCTTTTGTGATATTGATAGTTCCTGTAAATGTAACCGATGTGAAAAAGGCATCAACATTATTCGTAGAAAACGTAAATGTGTATACACCATTCCCAATATGCGTAAAATTGTATACATTTCCACCCATCGTCAATATTACTGTAGCGTTAAGTAACCTAATATCATTTTTTGTAGGATCAGTCAGAATTAATTGTATTGGAACCAGATTGCCTTTCACTACACTTGTTTGTCTATTTTGGAAGTTATCACTTAAAATAGGAATCCCGATCTCTCGCTTTTTAATAGTCAAAAATAACATTGCATTCTTATAATCATAATTTATTCTTTCTAAAATAACAATTAGGAGATACTCCCCTACTAATCGTGATTGTGTATTAAAGTCTAAGATATAGGTATTATCCGTAGCGGTAATTATATTTCCTTGACCACTTTCAATTACATTACCTGCTTGATCATAGCGTTCCCAAAGGTAATATTTAGTTTCTAAGTTGGCAATTTTGGCTCCGCTTATTGCATCAGTATAGACAAAAGTGAAATTAACTGTATCCTTTATATAAATGCTTTCAATTTTTCTAAAAAAGTCTGAAGACTGGTTTAATAAAGTAGGGCGATTCAAGACATTCAAATTTAAATCTTTTATAGCTGCACCAAAATGGGCTTTTTGTAAAGTAAATCGTACAGTATATTGATCAGTATCAAGCAAAGACGTATCAATTGTCTTTAGGTAATATCCTAAACTGGGATAATATGAAGCAGTTCCATAGATGGAAGGATTCTCAACAATTGAATACGATAAAGAACCTATTGTTTCATACGATACCGTTCGTGAATACTTGATTGAAAGTTGAAGGGTGAAATTTACCTGGAAAGCAGTTTCAATAACCGCATGTAGGATTTGTTCTTTCGTAAAGCCTCTTAGCGAGAATGTTCCCATACCGAGAGTAACATCAGATATTGCATATTTTTGCCCTCCAATAGTGATATTCATTGCTAAATCTGAGGGGAGGAAATAAGTTGAACCACTTTTTATTTCTTTAACCCATAAAAATGCTTCGAGTTCATTCCAATGACTTTCGCCGGCGTCTACTTGTATCATACCTCCATTAGTGATCCCTGGTTCTACTATCGTGAGATTAAATGTTTCCAAACGGAGGTTCTGATAAAAGCCTTGAACATATTCAACATAAATGATTGCATTAAAGATAATATAAGGCTGACTTTCAATTGTAAATACAAATTGGTTTCCAATAGAATAAATCTGTCTATCATCGATGGTTAAGGAGCCTGTTCCATTCGTATAGCCATGATCTAGTGCATATATAAACCCTTCGTTTGTACTAATATTCAGAATACTTAAACTTGATAAATCCACGACACTCCAATTAGAGGTGTTATAACACTCAAATATCTCAAAAGTGATGTTATCTATTGTCCAGCCTTCTACTTCCGTTAAAAGAGATATCTCATTGCTAACATTAAATTTTGAATATTGAACATTAATTGAATCTCTAATAAAGTATGCATCTGCTATAATATCAATGGGGCTATCAAAGGAACCCCCAATTATGAACTCAAAAATGTTATTATGTGTAAGGCTAGCTTTATTTATATTTAAGGTAATTCCTTTCCACGTACGCCCCAAATAATCCCATCCACTATGATTGGAACTATGGAACATATAAAAGTTTCCAAAAGGGTCTTCAACGGTAATATTGATGTCAGATATACCAACATTCCATGAAATATTATAAAGATTTAATATTATTTTGGATAAATTCCAATGAGTTTCTAAATCAGAAATTAAGAAATCAAATTCATGATTGATATTCTGGAAGAGAGCATTTTCTATGGTAAGCATTTCAGAATTGCTGCCATATGAGCTTAATGTCATATTAGCAGTTTCTAACCAATATACAGATTGATCAGAATCAACATTTTCAGATTGATTTAATTCTAAGTCATTGTTTAAAATATCAAGCTGAAGAATTAAGTCAGAAGGAATAATAAAACCCGATTTATAAGCTGAAATTATAATTATATAACTTTTATCACTCTCAAGTTGGTTCGTATTTATCTCTATAAAGTGTCTCCCTAGGTTGCCTATCTCCTTTGAAAATGTTCCTGACTTTACAGGAATACCTCCAAACAGCAAATCGTATCTCATTGAGTCTGCATAAGTAGGTCCTAAAAGATCTTTATATTCTTCTTCTACTTTACTAACATTAAACAATGTTCGAAGTTTTAATACAGAACCCCATTCAATTTCAATATAATCTGTTGGATTTAATGATATTAATTCTGTTTGAAAATTGCTCAAACCTGTTATTGAAAATCTAAATTCATATGAATCTTTATTTACAACTGTAAAAGTATAATTATTCACTTCAGGAATCCCTCCAACAGTTCGATTAAAATCTTGATTCCTTCCATAAAATTCGATTTGAAGGCAATAGTCTCCACTGATCTCAAAAGAAGTCAACCACTTTAAAGTTGCTTTTCCATTTATATTGGTGGTTAAATTAGCAATACTTAATCCTAATGGATCGTTAACAGTTAACTTAAGTTTAACACCACTTACTGGAATAATTGGGGCATCAAAAGTTAGGACAGTAAACTCTACAGTAGTCAAATTTACTTGAATTGGGATAGTCTCATTAAAAGTAGTGATATCTCCTGTAGCAAGCCTAATAGTAGGTGGATTGCAAATCGGATTGCTATAGTATACCGAATAGTTATAAAAAGAGGGAGGTTCATCAACCCACCAAAATTTTGTATGTCCTGAAGAATCTATTACACACTTTTGTAGTGGTTGCGTAGCATTACCTACAATTATCCAACCAGATTCAACAGGACTGGAATCTACATCAACTATTTCAAAGAAATGAGTACTCACATCACAAATTAGATTAATGGTCTGAAATGGTTGATCAAGTAGGATTGCTTGAGATGTGACATTTACAATTTCAGTCACACTTCCAATATTTGAACTAATTGATACTGTAAAATTATACTCTCCCTCTAGAATGTTAGTAAAAATGACACTGCCATTAATACCAGTGATATCTTGTTTGATTAATTCGATATTTTGATACATTGAAATAGTCGCATTAGGGATAAGATTATTATATAAATCCAAAGCGTTAATTTGAGCAGTTAGATATATTACTGGTTTCATATATTGTTCTGCTCCAACAGAATAAAAAGAGGAGGGATCAATTTGATTATTATATTCAGTTTCAATCCAATCGTTAGATCGTATAGTATTGGAAATACGAACTTCATCAATAATTCCATCAAACCAAGAAGCAGAGCTGTCAGATCTTCTCGCAATACGCAAAGGTAAGGGGGGGTTATACATAGACGATGGTACTCCTGTAGTTATTATAGCTACCTCTGTTCCATTAAAAAATAATTTAGAAAAATCATTTGGTTTAAAAACTCCAACAACATGATACCATTGACCTACTCTTACGCGTTCATAACCCGTTGTAATCGTACTAGTTCCATCAGGTGAGTATCGAAACATAATCCAACCATCAGGGTTTATGGCAGGATCATCATCAAAACTGATATCCCACCCTCGAAAACCTGCACCTCCATGTTTTGCTACTAGATAATCATTATCTATATAATTATCTGCTTTAAACCATGCTTGAACAGTTATTTCTCCTGTAATTTGCAGCTCACCTGTATTTCCAAAATCAATATAATCATTACTCCCATCAAAATCTAAAGCACCATCGATCATTCCTCCAACTTGATCTGAATTTGTCATGGTACCATACGAGGATCCATCACTAGAAGGAAGAGTTCTATCTTTTATCTGCGGAGGTGTACCAGAAGGGTCTTCATTTAAGTGCCAAACTCCAACATATCCAGAAATCCATACTCCAGATGATCTTTCTCGTGAACTCATTGTAGAATTTCCATAATACATAGTAATATTTGTATCAAAAGCTGTGGATAAAAAAGGAATACGCACCCAAGCTATAAATTCAGCGTCCGTACTACTATAAGATTGATTAAAGATTTCTATTTCATGATCTAACCATGTACCATCCATAGCAAAAGCAATATCATCACCATCAGATTGCACATCATTGTGTAAATCATTATCTAGAAGTGAAATTAGAAAGGGGAAATTAATATGACTCCCCGTTCCTAGAATCATATTGTGATTAATCGTTATAACTTTATAATAATTGAAATAATTCGCATTATATGGTAAGTTATTTACCAATTGCTCAGTACTTATACTATAAAAAGAACTTGGATCATTTTGATTCTGATATTGAGTATTAATCCAATTGTCTGATCTTGTACTAGAAGAAATTCGTACTTCATCAATTAATCCGTCAAAAACCTCTCCTGTCCACGCTCTATTAATCCCGATATAAAAAGGGTTAGAATTTATTCCTATATTTCCAATTCCGAAACTTTGCTGCTGTCTAAAAACACCATTCAGATAAATTCTTCCAATTGAGGTGGAACTTTGATAAGTAAAAACAAAATGTTGCCACGTTCCAGTAGAGAAAGATACTGTTGAGGCCCATTCATAATAACTATCTGACGGATTTGCCAGTACTATATCAAAATTACCCAAATCATTTGTAGCTACATATATATCACATAGATTTATACTTCCACTGCCTAGAGCTCCATCTACTTTACTTATTATTGTCATCCATTTACTACTAACATCTGGTCTAATCCATGCTTCTACTGTAAGTAAGGTGGATATATCCAAACTATTATCATCAGGAACTTCAATTCTTTGACTTGAAGCATCAGTAAATCCAATAGAATTGTGGATTTTACCAGCCTGATCTAATAATGGATTATTATAATCTGTTCCATCATTTGAATATGAACTGGAATCTTTAATGGCATTAGCACCCCCAACTACTTCATTTAAATGCCAGACTCCTCGATAATCACTTGTCCAAACGCCAGCGGGATTCTGTCGTGAACTCATTGTGGAGTTACCATAATACATTGTGATAATTGTATTTGTTGTGGTTGATAAATAAGGAGCCCTAACCCATGCAATAAGTTGAGCTTGTGTACTACTATAACTTTGATTAAAAATTTCTATTTCGTGATCTAGCCAATCTCCTCCAAGAGAAAAAGCAATATCATCACCATCAGATTGTGCATGATATCGTAAATTTTCATCAATGAGAGAAATTAATACAGGAAAATTTGTATGACTACCTGTTCCAGCGACCTTATTATGATCAATTGTTATAATTTTGTAATATGTAAAATAATGAGCATTTGGGGGTTCTAAAGTTACTATTTGTTCTGGTCCTATAGTGTAAAATGATTTAGGATCATTTTGATTACTATATTCAGTGAATATCCAACCTGCAGAACGTTGTATACTGCAGATTCTTATTTCATCTAATAAACCATCTAAATCATAAAGCGCTGTAGGTGCAAAAAGAGCTTTAGCGTTATTTATATTACCAACAGCTGAGATACTATTTCCAGATCCTACCTGCATTCCGTTTTTAAAGATGCGGATAGCGTCCAAGGTCCTATCAACCACTCCGGTTATATACATCCAACTATCCATATCAATATCTAAATTAGGTGATTCTCCAATATTTGAGCCATCACATATTCGAAAACTGAGTGATGTTGCTACTAAATTTGTTTCAAAATCATATCCCACATCACTAAAAGTTGTAGCGCCTTTATATAACGGTAATTGGTAATTTCCAGTACTTGCGTCAATATTTAACCAAAAACTAATAGTAAAGCTTCCTGTTCCGAAATCCAAATGCCCATCAACAGGATCACCAAAATTGAGCTGACCATCAGTTCCAAAATCATATGCTCCATCAACTTTTCCATTTTGCTCCCTATTAATTGTTCCATATATTGACCCTGATACACCGTAACTTGTGGAGTCTAGAGCGTTTCCCGTAGATTCCGAGAGATGCCAAACTCCTCTATAGTTATTAACCCATACTCCAGCAGGGTTTTCTTGTGAGTTCATAGTGGAATTCCCATAATACATTCTAATTACTGTATCAAAAGATCCATATAAAGTTGGAACTCGAACCCATACAATAAGTTTCGCATGGGTAGAATTAAAAGTTTGGTTAAACAATTCGATCTCATGATCTATCCATGAATTTTCAGAAGAAAATGCAATATCATCTCCATCTGATTGAACATCAGATCTTAAATCTGGATCAGTTATTGAAATTAGAACTGGAAAATTAGTATAAGTACCTGTTCCAGCAACTTCATTATGATCAATAATAATCTCTTTATAGAAATTAAAATATTGAGCATTAGGTGGTGCGCTCGATTTTGGAGTTAAATACTCTTCATTTTTTAAATTCTTAGGATTACTAAAAACTGTAAATAAGGGTGTGCTAAAAATAGTAGGAATAACAAAAATAAAGATTAATATAATTAAAGATTTATATTTACGTTTCATCATTTTTTACAACTTATAATATATTATATAATCTAAAAAAAAAAAAAAATTCAAATACCCATAATTAAGACAAAGATATTATAAGTATTTATATTTAGGTAACAATAAGGAGCACTAATCATCATTAGGTTTAGAATCTATTATAAAAGTTTGTAATTTATAATCAAGTTTTTATCAGTAAAATTTATTACATAATTAAAATAAAAATAAAAAATCGAAAATTCAATTTCAAAAATAATATATTGATACTAATACATACAGTATTTTGAAAGCGTTAATATTTGGTGTTTGATCATTTTATTACAAGTGTATATTTATAGAGATAAAAACTTACTTTATAAGAAGCAATTTGGAATAACTTCAGATGATTTAATCTTTGAGCAATTAATAGCGCCACTTATAGAAGAATCGCAAGCCTATGAAGATGTTTTTTCTAAAGATTATTATAAATATCGAATATCATACACTTTAAAAAATGATTTTTTATTCTTATTTATCAATAGCTTAAATGACACTCTTGAGACAATTAAAAAGGAATTAAATCGATGCATGGAGAATTTCATTGACTTAATTCAAACAGAATCTTTTAGCTTTGATGATGAAAAGAGTGTTGAAAAAATAGATAAATTAGTTTTCTCAATTCAAAACAAATTCCCTCCAATAATATCTTTAGTTGGATACTCGGAAGTTGGAAAGACTACAATTACCAATCTACTCAGAACAAAAGATATTCCTATAGAAAGCAAACCCACTATCTCAGGAAATGTTGCTACACTGAAGTTGGGATACTTTTACTTTTTTATAAGGGATTTTGATGGTGATGAGAAAATTGGTTTCTTGTGGAATAATTTTATCAGGGGTAGTGATGCTGTACTTATAATTACAGATTCTACTTTAAAAAATGTAGAAAATTCAAAATTTTTTTTGACAAAAATTGAAGAAGAGGTACCATATGCAAATACTGGAGGAATAGGAAATAAACAAGATTTGGAAGAAGCTATAGAAGTTTCAAAAATCAGAGAAATTTTAGGATTAGAGTCATATCCTTTGATAGCCATAGATTCAGATTATAGGCAAAAAATGATTTTAATTATTACAGAAATTCTGAAGATGCAACCAATTATTTCACCCATAATCGATTTAGTTCTTGAAAGAGATAAATTAATTTTAAGCATTGAAGAAGCAATTAAGAATGAGGATTATGGAAACCTTGAAAATCTTCTAGTAAAAGCAATCGATATTTCTAAAAAATTGGGAGAAAATGCAGAACCTTTTTATGAAATTCAATTAAAAATAAGAGATCGGTTAGAAATGCTAAAACCGGCAAGAATTGGTTCAGAAATTCAAGCCCCAAGCCCAGAGATTCAATCTAGAAAATTATCTTTTTTAGAAAGGCGCCTAAAGATACTATTAAAAAATTACATGGATGAACTTGAGAGTATGATCGCTGTGACTATTTGTGACAGAGAAGGACTAATTATAACCTCAGAGCGTAAAGGAGAGGCCGGAGATGAAGATGTATTAGGAGTAATAGCTGCTTCTGTTGATAGTTATATGGAAAGAATTAGAATGGAATTTAAGGAGGAAACAAATTTTTTTAATATCACTGCGACTAAAGACAAAAAATTTGCCTATTGCTCAATGGGGTTAAAATCAATTTTATTAACCGTCACAGATTTATCAAGTTCTGATACTGAATTAAGAATCTTTTCTGAGCATATAGCAGGAAAAGTTGAAATGATCATTGAGGGGAATGAGAAAGTATCTCTTGAAATACCTGAGATAGTAAAAACTTTGTCTAAAACTAAGGAAGGGAAAATTCCAGAAGGTGATTATTCATTAAAACTAATAGTTATTGGAGATTATGAAGCTGGAAAAACATCTTTAATATCTCGATTCGTAAAAAATCTTTTTAAAGAGAGTTACCAAAGTACAATAGGTGTAGAAATTTCAAAAAAAGATGTAGAATTAGGCAAAAATACAAAAATAGATTTTGCTATTTGGGACGTTGGAGGCCAAGTGACCCAAATGATTCCATATAGAAAAAGGTTTTATGAAGGGGCTAATTCTGCGTTTATAGTTATAGATCGAACAAATGAAGACAGTATAAATTCTATTCTAAAATGGTATAATGAAATAAGCAAGTATATTGGAAAAAAAATTAATGTTATATTAATTGGAAATAAATCAGATTTAGAAGATCAAGTTGTTATAAGCGAAGAACAAATTAAAAAGGTAGCAAATCAGTTAAATTTTCATTATATTCTTACTTCAGCTAAAACAGGCGAGAATGTTAATGATTCTTTTTTATATGTAGCTTATAGGTTTTTAGAATTAGTATAACTTTATTCAGATTTTTAAGAAGCTCTTGGATGGTGTTAAGTTTATTTTTTGAAGAAAGATATTTTACAAAGAATTTTACAAATACCATTGAATAATTTTTAATAAAGGAATTAGTATAATTAATTTAAATTAAAATTTATTTGTAGCTTCTTTAAAAAACTGAAGGATGATTTAATGGTTAATGTCAACGATACACATGATGAAGTTAACGATTTAAGAACGCGAATTAATGAATTAGAGATTGAACTTAAGAAGAGAGAAGATGAAATTTCTAAATATTTAGAAACAATAGAACATTTAGAAAATACAATCATGAAACTAGAGTCTTTGATTCCAGATGGGGAAGACGATAAAAAAAGCAAAAAGCAGAAAGCAATAGATTCGAAGATGACTTTAGAAATTGAAGAAAAAGATAGAGAAATAAGAGATTTAAAAAATCGAATGGGGTTTTTAAGAAAAGAAAAAATACAAATTCAACAAGAACTAGAAAAATTTAAAGCTGAAAATTCTGATTCCACTGTGATTCGGACAGAAGATTTAAGAACCCCTCAACCATTAAATATTTTAGTTAAGGAATTACAAGACAAGGTAAACAAACAAAAATCAATAATTGAAAGATTAAAAGGGCAATCTATAGATAAACATGAATTTGATGACAAGGTTAAAGCCCAAGAAGAAGTTATTGAAAGAAAGATGGCTTTCCTAATGCAAAAGCAAATTGATGACCAAAAGAATAAAATTGAATCCCAAAACAACATCATAAAAGAATTTAAGAATGACAATGAAAGTATGAAAAGGAGATTAGATGTATTAGAAATTCAATTAAAAATGAGAGAACAGAAAATCGAAGAATTAGAAAAAAAGAAAAAAAAATGAATGCACTTAAAAAGAATGCAAAATGATTTAAAATCCTCCTTAATGGAATCCTTATTCGTCTATGGTCTTGGAATCATTATATTTTTTCTTTCTGTACTATTTTTTGTTCTAATAGGATATCCTCTCGTTAATACTGCTACAGAAACATTAAATATTGTTACCCCTCCATTATATATGAATTCAGTATTTTTACCCTATGGAATGCTTATTGGTGAATTGTTATGGAATTTGAATGAAAGAAAAGAACGTAAGATGTATAGTATTTTTCTTTTTGAATCTATTATTGTTGGAATCTTATCATTTATTCGATATCTTCTTGGTATTCCATTTAGCGGTCATACAATTATGCTATTCTTTATTTTATTACACCAATCGATTACTAATAAAGCTAAATTTCCATTAAGACTTCTAATTGGAATAGCAGTCCTTATAATAACTGCGGTTTATAAGATATTCATCTGGAATGATCCAATTACTTTTATTCTTGGAGCATTAGTTGGTATCATTATATGGGTTTCAGGATTCTTCTATCAACTAAAAAAAAAGAAATAAAATAAAAGAAAAAACTTATCGTTTTATTAGATGGAAAACATACATTTGTTCTGAGCCATGTACATTTACAAGATCAAACCCATTTTCTGTCATATAATCTTCCACATAGGTTAAAAATTCTTGGTAGAATCCCTTTTTTTTTTCAAATTTTAATGTTTTAACCCCAGAAGAACTAGCATGAGACATGGAATGAGCAAGTAAATTAATTGTGATTGTCTCAATCTTCAAACTATATCTACCTGATACTTTTTATATATATTAGATATTCCTTTAATTTTGTAAGTCTTGACACCATTTAATGTTTTGCAATAAAATTTCCTTACATAAAAATTAAGGAAACCTTATTTGAGGTAAAAGGAGATAGAAAGACCTATTTTATCAAAAACTCTTAAGCATCCAAACTAAAATTATCATAAAAACAAAAAATCCAACTATTGGAATAGCCATCCAAGCAAATACGAATTTGTTAGGATTCGAATCATCAACAAAATTAGGTTTCACCGTCATTTGTTTTTCTAAGGACGCAACTTTTTGCTCCAATTCTTGTATCTTTTTATCTTTATCTTTTAATTCCTTATTATCATCAAATTCAATACCGCAAAAGGAACAGAATAAGTCACTTTCTTCTAATTTTGCACCACAGTTAGTACAATATCTCATAGTTCATAATATAAAAATTATTAGTTTTAAAATTATTTATCTCAAAAAAATCCGAAAATTACAACATGAATGGACATTATATTTAAATAGAGAATTATCTATGATCATTTCTTGGAAAAAATAAATGAAAATTAGAGCAAAGAAGAATTATTTAATAATAGTTTTTCTCATAAGCATTTGCACTTTTACTATAAGTGTATATGCATCTCTTATTTTAGATAAAAAAGTTATTTACACAAGTGGTACTATTGCTTTAGTTCCTTTAGAAGGTGGTTTTTATGGTATTGAAGGAGATGATTACAAACATTATGAGCCCATTAATCTACCAAAAGATTTTGAGATAAATGGATTAAGAGTAATTTTTAATGCCATAAAAAGAGATGACTTAGGCAGCTTTCGTATGTGGGGATCCATTATCCAAATAATTAATATCAAGCGTATTTAAAGCTTTTCATACTCTTATCTTTTTATTATTTGAATCCCTCTCCTTTTCAGATTTTTAATTACAAAAGGGTATTCAATAAGTTCTTCAAATTCCAAATTTGGAATACCTAGACTCCTAATTTGGTCAACTGTAAAAAGATTCACTAAAAGGGCTGCTCTGTTTTTTATATTATATTTATTTAAAAGTTTTAATGCATTAATTTGATAATGAAAATACTTGCCAACTACACCAGTAATCTTTTGAAAAGTTATTTCGTCTACACCTTTTAACGAGACTCTTACGTAAATATTCTCAAATCTACTTAATTTTTTCGCAAATTTTTCATCAAAAAGAATTCCATTCGTTTCAAGGATAAATATAACATCTTTGGGAACTAAATTTATCAAACTAAGAAGGTGTTCCTTACAAATAGTAGGTTCTCCACCACTTATTCTTATAAGTGGTTGATTCATATTTACAAGTTTTTTGCTTACTTGTAATGCAGAATAGTATTGCCCAAATTTATAGGACCAAACTTTTTTTTGTCCCCAGCAATAGACGCATCTTAAATTACATCCTATACAATCGGCTGTGGCACATCCACCATAAAATTTGGTTTTTCGGAATCTATAATACTTTCTTTTATTATTAATGCAAACATTATGCTTAATTTGTTTAGATAATTCGATTGGATCAATCATATCATAATTCTCATCAAAAAATAAATGAAAATAAGGTTATTCATTTATCATTTAAATCGTTATTATTTCCTAATTCTCTTATAAGATAATCTTTCAGAGCACATCTTACAAGTTCAGAGCGACTAGGATATATCTTATGATCCCCGACTAATTTGTTAATTGCCTCAACATCTTCTTGTGGAAGGTTAATAGTGACAATTTTCATTTGAACTTCTCATTCCTCTTATTAGTATTGTAGTCCTTTCAAATATTTATATTTTAGTCATACAATATAGTGTATGAATTATTGTAATAATGAGAAATTTCAAAAATCTTCTTATTTAATATGCTCCAACATGGAAAGATGAGTCAAAGAAAAGTCGTGAAAACCGTCTCGAGAGGGGCTTT
Organism: Promethearchaeota archaeon; assembly: GCA_048939995.1. Taxonomy (GTDB): domain Archaea; phylum Asgardarchaeota; class Lokiarchaeia; order Sigyniarchaeales; family SOKP01; genus SOKP01. The sequence goes on from JBHLOY010000003.1 coordinate 265,920, forward strand.
TAATGCCTTCAGCAAGGATCATATGTCCTACTCGCGGTAGAAACCCATAAGTATTAATTTTTGAAGAATCTACTAAGACAGAATATAAAGCATCCTTCGTTTGTACAGTAAGTATCATATAACCATAAGTAAAACTTCGAGAAATTTTTTTCTCGCCATCTCGGATTGCCGTAATCCTTCCTCTTATAATTACTTTCCCAGTTCCACTCATCTAAAATACTTTATATTAATTTTCTATAGAAACAAAAATAAATTAGCTAATTCATTTAGTTATATAATCATAATCATTTATAGTTAAAAAAATCCAATTAAAGGGTTCAATTAAAAAAATGGTAAAAAAATTTGTAGGTTTCATCTTAATGGGTGTTGCGGCAGGTAATTTTGTTGTCTCTATTATATTATTTTTTACATATAATAGCTTATTAGACTTTATTGGATTTCCTGACTATCAAAAACGGATATTAATCATTTCTATTTTAGTCTCAAGTCTAATACCCGCGATTGTACTTCTAATAGTAGGAATTGTCGTTTTGATAAAAGCATCCAAACAAGAAAAGCAAAGAACCTTAAAGGATCAAAAAGATCAGAGTTGATTATAGAAAATTATTAGATTTCTTGTAAAACATTCTATTCTTTGTATTTGTAAATTTAATTTAGGTAAAAAAATTTGAATCATGCCTTTTCAGACTGTCACTTAAAACAAGACAAAGCTTCTTTAAGACTTTTGTATTGACTTTGTCAATAGTATCATTAGGAGTGTGCATATAATTTTGTACATGTACTCCTCCAATCCCATATCCTTGAAACCCTTTATCTCCTAAAAAGCCTCCATCAGAATGGGTACCAAAAACTCTATTAGTAATATAGTGATTTATCCTAAGGTATCTAGAATTGTTCAAAATGAGATTATCAACATCTTTAGCATGATCATCTTCCCTTCCTCCTGGAAATAAAAAAATATAATTAGCAATAGATTCAAAATTAAAAATTATTGATTTCTTAGGATCAAAATTATCTAAATTATTATAAAAGTGTCTTACACCCATTGTTCCGCATTCTTCAGCTCCGCTAAAAAGAAACCACATATTATAATTGGTTAATCGGTTTTCAGGACGAGAAAAATAATTAAGGAGCTCTAAATTACAAGCTATACCTGAGGCGTTGTCAACAGTTCCTGGAGAATCATTATTTGTTGTGTTAAGAATAATGAGAATTGAACTTAATATGTTTAATGTAAGAGGAGGCGCTCCTATAATGAATAATATTATTTCATATGTTCTCGATATTGTTACTTTTAAAATGATGATAAGTGCCATAACTATAGAGGAAATTACCCATAATTTAATAATTCTTATTCGAGTTTTAACCGTGAATCTTTGTCCCTTAGAATCTAAATGGCTCATCAATAAAACTATGCGATCATTATTTTTTTCATCATCCGATTTACCTTTTAGCCTGACTACTAGATTCTGGGAATTAAATTTAGGCATTATTCGTATCTTTTCGGGTTTTCGTGTTATAATAAAAGAAACGATTACAATACCTAATAAAATTAGAATTAAAAGTAAAGAAATTATCATATTAATATTAAAGAAAAGTAGTAAAAATATTAAGGAACCCGATGAAAATGCTATTTTGGGATATATCCTTGAATAAAAAGAACTGAAAGTGAAGCGCTGTATTTCAAAATCTAAATTTAAATTCTCAACCTCGCTTTTTACTTTATTAAAAGCTTTCAATTCAGATTGAGTTCCAGATAATCGAGGAAAAGCAAACTTTTTAAGATTCTGTTTTATTCGGGTTTCTTTAATCATATTAATACTTTTACATAATTTCGTTTTTTAAATATTAGAAATAATAAAAGAGCTTCTGTATTAAATTCAAATTTGGGAAAAATACATCTTTAATTCAAAAAATTATTAAAATTTTCAAAATTTAGAGATTGATCAGATAAAAATGATTTTTCAATTAGATTCATATTGTGGATTATATTGCGGCGCTTGCTTTATCATGACTGCTTATCGTCAAAATCGTAATGATTGTCTACCAAATGAGTGGGTAAGCCCTATACATGATAAAGAAATTAAATGTCATGGCTGTAAAAGTAAATTTGTCTTTAAGAATTGTCGAGGGTGTAGAATTCGCGCATGTGCTCAAACTAAAAATATTGAATTTTGTAATGAATGCTCTGAATTCCCCTGTGAAAAGATCAATAATCTAAAAAAATTTAATCTTGCACATCATCATGTAGCCATTAATAGTTTAGAAAGCATCAAAACAATCGGTAAACAAGAATGGTTAAAACAACAAAGAAAGCGTTGGAAATGTTCCAATTGTGGTTTTCCATTCTCCTGGTATGAAAAAACCTGTATTAAATGTGGCAATGATTTGTTTAATAGTGTTAAAGAAAAAAATATCCTCTTTTTAGATTTCTAAATTTCCTTTTAGAAATTTTCTTTAATATAAACCGAATAAATCAATTTATTAATATTAAAAACTTTATATATGATTATGGTAAAAATCCAAGTTGAACCAATTGGCTACGTAGAAAGAGAATCTCCCGATGAATATAATAAAGATCGGAGTTTAAACTCAAAAATAATCATTAAAAAGAGCATTAGTAAGGCATTAGATGGTATTGAAGATTTCTCCCACATTTATATCATCTTCTGGATGGACAAAATCAAAGATTCTGGCTATTTGCATCATCCGGGGAAAACTCAAGGATCGAAACCCCTAGGTATCTTTGCAACTAGAGCTCCAATACACCCCAATCCTATTGGATTAACATTAGTTGAATTAATAAAACGAAAAGAAAATGTTATTTGGGTGAAAGGACTTGATGCTTATAATAAAACATCCGTGTTGGACATTAAACCATATCCTGATTGGGAACATGGAAAGTGTATTATAATTGATGACTTTAGAGTACCAAAATGGTTGAAAAAATAATTAATTTAAATTAAATTGATTAGTCTAGTCAATAACTCGAGACTCCTTTTTTCGTTATTAAGAACCATGTTCATTAAATTAGAGTTATAGTTTCGACGCACAGGGCTGTCTAATTTGACAGCAGGTCCCCATAAAGTATCTATTACGGGAAAAATATTTCGAATTCTCTCTAAAATTTCAGTTTTCAAATTAGATACATCATATAAAAAAGATTGACTACCGTTTATATTTTCTATTAACTTTTCTAGACTACTTGTTTCATTCAATCTTTTATCCCAGTAAGATTGCTTTAAAATGCTTGATAGCTGGCTAGTCTCATTATATAATTTGCTTATTGCCTTTAATTGTGAATATTGGAGGTATTTCTCAATTTCTTCTAAAAATCTGCCAGCATTAGAACGATCATATGAAAGTTGTCCAGCCTGAGTTGTAACACTCCAAATTACTGGCCAGGTAATTTCTGACTGTTCTATCTCTTCCTTTAAATCAATAAGTGCAGCTAAACCTTGTTTAAGGGATTTATCTTCCAATGAGGGAGTGCTATATTTTTGAGCGCCGGGATGGTTTTTATAAAGTAAGGATTTCCCCTTATAAAGATTAATAGCTCGGTTTATTGATTCAAAAAATATATTTTTTTGATCTGGTTGATTTATCTTTTTTTCAAATAAGAAAATAGGATTATCAGCCCAAATAATAGGTCCAGGAACTGGACCATCCCACTTTTCCGAAATAGAGATTTTCTCATATTTATAAGAATCTGATAAATTTTCACGACCAATTTGTAATAAAAATTCATCTGTATCCTCATTGATACCAGTAATAATAATAGCTCCATGATACCATTGGCTACCCAAATTAGATGTAATAATAGGATAACCTTCTTTTAAGGAATTTTTAATACGATCTTTAGTTCTTTCTATTTTTTCATTAACAAACCATTTTCCTTCCCAACCAACTGAGGCACATGCGAATGATATAGTATCTATCGGTACTCGATCTCTCATTGGTTCACGCACATCATCTTTATCATACACAAATTTAAAGGCATCTCCCGAAATGCCTGTTAACCACCAAGAATTGATTTTCTGTCCAAGATAACTTAAACAAGATTCAAGCGCAAGCATGAACATATCTCCAGCATCCCAATCAAGAAGGAAAGCTGGCACATTTTCGATAACTATTTCGATATTTTGAGGTACAGAATTCATATAATTATATATTAAATAAACTATATAAAATAATGGGAGTTGATAGACCGATTTTAAATAAGTAATCTAAATTTTAATTAATACCATTGAGTAGTATCTGCTTCCAATGTGAGATCATTTAAAGTTGCAGCTCCCACTATTTTAACCCCTGGAATAAGATCAATTTTCTCCCATCCTAGCATTCTCTTTGAAGCTTCACATACTAGAATTTCTACCCCGGCATCTAAAGTTTTATCTATCATCTCTTTTACAGTTGGAAACGAACCTAATTTAATTTTTTCAGCTTCACCAGGTCTTAATATTCTCAATCCTTTTCCTAAGTAATATACCTTAGCATCTAAATCCATTGCTTTAGCAGTCTGAGCTAATACAAGAGGAGAATATTGTCGTTCAGGGTCATCACTTGTCTGAACATATAAAATAGACTTTTTTTCTTTACTAATTTTTTTCCACCTCTTTAAGGTTATATTTATTTTATTTTAATCAAAAAGCTTATTCTCCTCATCGAAATTAAAAGTATAAATGTTCGTTTAGTTTTTTTAAAGAAAACTTAAAATTTCAATTATAATAATTCATCAATTTTAATTGAAAATTTATAGAATATTACTTTCTTCATTTTACAATAAATTAAGAGTATTGACTAAGAGTTTGAATGGTTTAATAACAGTTTTATAAAAAAAATATTATTTAAACTGCATTTTAATAAAAAAAGAACAAGAAAAAAGCATTTTATTTAAAGCACCTTTATAACATCTGGAGAACAGATGGATAACTCTAAAATTTTTTAAAGAAGTTATTATTATAATATTAATAACGTTAAAATATGCAAACAGTGGCTTATAATTGAATATTATTCCTTTATTCTCATCAGTTATTTCACTTGTGTTTTCAGGATTATTGTTAATTCAATTTGTTAAAAGACGTAAGATTCATCAAGTTTTATGGATGATTGCATTACTTTTTTTCGGAATTTCAACTTTAATTGAATTTTTAATGAACGCTGATATTTTAGGAGTTAATAATATGATTCTCTTTACTATATTCTATGTAACAGCTTCTTCCTTAGTAGGATTATTAGGTGCGGGACAATTATATTTAATCCTTAAAAACAAAATTTCCCATTTTTTCCTAATTTTTGTAATCATACTTACAGTAATCCTAATTATAACTCTAAGCATCGTTCCTTTTCCAACCTCCTTAACTTTTGTAGGTGAACTTGGAGAGGATATTCGGATTATTTCAAATGCCTATCCTATGTCTGTAAGAATTTTTGCAATTATTTTAGCTTCTGTAGGAGGGTCAGTATTACTCTTAGGTTCTCTATATAGCTTTATCAGAGACAGAAAACGGTATTATACTCTTTTTTTCACGCTCGGGGCAATTTTTCCTTTACTTCGCAATATTCCCTTTGGTTATTTAGGAAATGAGTTGGCAAGTGTAATTTCCTTATTTACAGGATTTATACTGAGTCTGGTATATCTAAAAAAAAGCACTAAACCAATCGAATAATAATTAGCTAAAATTATTTTAAGTCATTCTTTTTTTTCCGGACTCTTTTGGCTTGGATTGCAATAGTTTCAAGAAGTCTCCTCTGATTTGTTGAGATCCATGGCCCTTCACAATCAATTGCTGCGTATGGAATTTCACTCTTATTGGTTAGTGGCCGTATAATAGCTTGTGAGTTCATTGCAGGCTGACAATTAAAGGTTCCTAAATTAATTAAGCCATCGTAGATACCCTCTTTAATTGAATGTAAAAATCGACCAGTTATTATTGGGGTTTCGCTAAGGCTATTTGACGAAACAAACTTACTCCCTTCTTCAAAAAGATCAATAAAATCTATAAATGGGTCAAAAATTAATCCTGATTTACTCATAATCTTTTTGAAAATCTTTAATTGGGAATTTAAGAAATTCAAAGCACTTTTATTTCTTTTTATCCTAATAACTTCTTTCTGCTCAGTTTCATCTAAACCACTAGCATTAAGTAATTGTTCATTAAATTGTTCTTTTGGAGTGATATATCCCTTTTTAAATCCATATCTTATTGTACTTTCAGCTAAAATTAAACTCATAGTTTCAACGATGTCTACGACTTTCGTAATAATACCCCTATCAAGAAAAAAATTTTCAACAGGATAATGATCAAACATTAAATTTAAACCACCAAATATTAATACCTTTGGAGTTTCTTCAACTTTTGCTCTAACCGGTATTTTTGCAACCTCTCTTGCCCATTTTATTAAACCTATGTTTAAAGTTTTCTTTCCTTCTTTAACACTTTTGATAAAATTGTTGGTCAAATCTTCAAATTTCTCTAAGGCTGCAAATCTTTTTTCAGCAACACATTGCAAGGCATTTCTTGCTTCGATAAGATATTGGCCTAAAATAAAGTATATATTCTCCCATGCTAATAGATCGCGATTCAAGCCTAAATAATTGTTAGTATACTTAGGGAATGCACAGAAAATTGCATTTTTCAGATTTAATCTTTTTGCAAAGATTTCCCAAAGAACTGGCCATGCCCCATTTTGGCACGGACCATGGTTATCTATTGGGCTACGATAAATTGTGATTTCATTTTCATTCCGATATTCATTTATATCCTTTAAGACTGCTCCGGCTATGGCAACACTCGCAAGACACTCTCTTCCAGAACAAATATGTTTAGCATATTGTAAAACTGAAGCATCTGTTTCTTTACTTATTCTGATATTTCTATTATATTTTTTAAATAAATCTTTCACAAGTCTTCTTCCATAAGGATTACGAGGTTCTGGATTAACATATACTATCCTTGGATCATCAAATCCAACTTTTTGATCATCACTGTCAATAATGTACTTACGATCTTCTGAAAATCGAGCTGGTTTAACAGGATCTTCGTTATCACCTTTAATTTCATCAATCTCAGTCATCTTTAGGCCACTATTATTCAATTTGATATTTTATTTTACATTTCGATGGCGTTCTTCAATAATATCTAGAAAGGCGCCCACTCTTGTTTCAAACCCTGCATGAGCTGTATGCGAATCTAGTTCTAGGTAACAAAAAGTATGATTTTCAAGCTTTTGCCGAAAATTATGGTACATAGTACCATCAGGACCACAAGAAAAGCAAGATACAAAACAAATATAAAAATTTGGATACTTTTTTACATATTCGATGGCATTATCAATCTCTTGTGTAAAACTCCACACATTTCTTGAATGTGTTTTTCCATTGTTTAATACAGGTAACAAATCAGAAGGAATGGCATTATATCCTCTACTAACAATTTTACGGGGAAGCGCTATATTAACATCTGAGGGGTAAACAATATAAGGTCTTCCAGCAATGATTACTGTGGGTTTCTTTAATAGTTCTTTCAGTTTTACTTTACCAAACTCGCGGTATTTTTCTCTAAACATTTTGTAGTGAGATAAAGCAACTAATCCCGCATTAATACCCACACCTTCTTCTAATCCCAATAAAAAAGCAATTCTCCCAAATTCCTTTAAAGTTGTTCCTATAAGTTCTTCTGAGAGGCCAATATGAGGTGATAATAATTTATCACTAACATTTTCAAAAGCTGCACGGATGATGTCCGGGATAGTGGTCGTAGAAGGGCATGTATAACTATGGATATATCCTGGTGGAATTTTTAATTCAATAACATGAGGTAAGAAAATGTAATCTACATTACGATTAATAAGATCATCTACCGCTCTATGAACTAATTCACAAGGATAACATATAGGGGCTTTTGTTTTACTATTACTTGACTTTGAAGAATCCGATAATACAACATTATATCCAAGCTCGTTGATAAATTTAGCATATAGTGGGTAAAGTACATGGGATGTTAAAGCCATTGGGATACCTATCGTTCCAAGAGGATCCTTTAATGAACGTGCCCCAAATTCATCAATTGTCATCTTGTTTCTTAATTCTACAAGATCTTGGCCTTCATTTAGTTTAGTACCTTTTTGGCGTATTATTTTATACCTAGAACATAAACCTCCAAATGGGTATACTTTATTTCTTATCGATATTCTTTGAATTTTGCAATTGTTTTGACATATTTTGCATCTAAAGGTATCTTTGATTTCATTTTCCCCTTTTGTAAGGTTATTAAGCTTGTATTTTTCTTCAGATATAATGTTATTTCGCAAAAGATCTCTTGTCATAAAAGCTGTACCCACTGCCCCCATAAGTTCTGGATGTGCTGGAACTATTACCTTTCGTTGTGAACGAGCAGCAATAGCTAAAGCAACAGATCTATTAAGAGCAACTCCTCCAAGAAAAAGAAGATTATCACCAATATGACGAGGTCCAACAATCCGTGAGATGTAATTATCAGCAATAGAATACACTAAACCTGCAATCACATCCTTATAATTAGCTCCCTGTTGAAGTGCATTTCTTATGTCAGTATTAATGAAGGCAGCACAGCGCTCACCAAATGCTATTGGTTGAGTGCTTTTTAGAGCGATGTCACTTATCTCTTCTACTTCTATGCCCATATCCACTGATGCAGATTCCTCAAGAAAACTACCCGTTCCCGCAGAACATCCCTCATTCATCGCATAGTCGATTGGTACGCCTTTAAGAAATGAAATAAATTTTGAATCTTGACCTCCTATTTCAAATACCGTATCAACATTCGAGATCTCTTCTTTAGCGGCTCTAGCATGGGCTAATATCTCATTAAAGCTTCGACAGTTATCTAAATAAACAGATACCATTTCCCTTGCAGAACCTGTTACACCGCATTGAATTAATTTGATAGTATTATCACCAACTTGTTCCATGAGTTTGTTAATACATTGTTTAGTTGCTAGTATAGGATTTCCCAATGTTCTTAAGTAGATACTTGCCCCTATTGAACCATCTGAGGCATTAAACAATACAGCTTTAGTAGTCGTTGAACCTGCATCTATACCAAGTATATACTTTTCTCCTGCCTTTATTTCTACATGATTATCTAAGTTGGCTCGATAATCCAGAAGAGATTCCGATTCCATAAGAGGTTGATGAGTTTCAAACTCAATTTCTAACGATTTAAACCATTTTTTATCTTGAATGGAATATTCTTGCAACTCAGACGCAAATAATGATGCACCAAATACTTCAAGATATTGACTTTCGGGGAGTACTTTTATCTCTGAATCCTTTAAAAACTGCGATAAATTTTTAATAAACACTTTATTTAATGCTACTCCACCTGAAATTACAATTAATCTTTTGGGCCATTGAGCGGCTTCTATCATTTCTCCGACCTTTCTAGCTAAATCGTGGATTAAAGTCTTCACAATATCTGCTGGCGTGCATTCTCCCTTATTAAGTTTGTGAGTGGCATCACTTTTGCAATGTACAGAACATCTCGTAGCCAATTGCGTAAATTTACCAGTTTTACTTGCTTCAATTCCTTGATCAATAGATAAACCCATTCTCTGTAACTGTTGGACAATAAATTCACCCGTACCAGCAGCGCATTTCGTAGTTGAAATAATATTTTTTATAATGCCATTTTTCAAGGGATAGACGCTAAATGTTTCCCCTCCTAGAGAGAGAAGAATATCTGGTTTTAAATTATAGAAAGATAAGGCTTTTTCTAAGCATTCTACTTCTGAAAAGTACGGTAAATTGAGAAAACTACTTGTAGCTTGGCCAGTAATTACAATTCTAGAACTCTTATCAACTCTATAACGTCTAAATATTTCTAGTACTTTTTTCTTTGGAGAACCTTCGTGTCGTATAACTTCGCTTAGTATTTCTCCACTCGGTGTTCTTCGAACCCATTTTACGGAAACAGTTCCAATTTCTAATCCCTCATAAAAAGTTGTTTCACGCCGCTTTATTTCTGAAAGACTCTCATTTGACATTGATTCTCAACTTTGCTATTTTTGGTGATTATTTCGTTAATTTTTTCAATAAATTAACTCTCTTGTTATAAAATTAAATAATAAGTTATTTCTATCAACAATTAATTTATAAAATTTTCACGTGAAAACACACTATTAAAGGTATTATTTTATAAGCGCTATCATTAATGATTTTTAAAAATTCTATTAAATTCTCAAATTGGAATAGATTTTATAAAGAAATACATCTTTAATCAAACTAAATTTCATATCAACACTAATTCTGTACTTTAGTTTAAATTTAAAACTGTCAAAGATTAATTTCCTTGATCTTGAAATATTTTTAATATATATTGAACAAGTACTTTTATTTAAAAAATAGGAGGATGAATTGTTTCAATTTTTTCGTACCGATTTTTGCAAATATCAGATATGGTACAATCTTCTCTTGCTAATCGTATTCAAAATAAAAGTAAGAAAAAAATAGAAGTAAGGATAATCTTTTAGGAGTCAACACAATTGATCTGATCCAGAATTTTTTAAAATTTTACTAGATATATTGTTAAAAGTTTGTGAATCAAGTTAAGTTAAAGTGATTGAATGTCATTTAAATGGAATAATTCTAATTTAGAATTTAAGAGTGTCTAATGAAAAAATCATAAAAAAGATTGATTGTAATATTCTATGATGAAGTTCACTGAAAAATTATTTAAAGTGGAGAACTATGGGAATTAATATATTATTAGTGAATCCAAATAGGTTTAAAAGTCCCCCAGTAATCCCTATTGGCTTAGAATATCTTGTAAGTGCACTGGAGAAGCACAATCACAATGTTGACATATTGGATTTATGTTTTTCTGAATCTCCGGAAGAGAAGTTGACTAAAATGCTGCTTAAAAGAACATACAATCTCGTAGGTTTTACAATCCGCAACATTGACTCAATTAGTTATTTTAATAGCGAGTTTTTTCTCCCTTCAATGAAAACTCTAATTCAATGTGTTAAGAAACTTAGTATCCCTGTAGTGTTAGGGGGTTCAGGATTTTCAGCCATGCCACAAGAAATCCTAGATTATCTCGGAGCAGATTATGGAATCATTGGACCTGGAGAAATTATATTTCCTCATTTTTTAGAATTACTTCAATCTCAAAAAGTAAATAAGCAGATTTATGATGGTTGGCAATACGGTACTGATGCTGAATTAATTCATTTGCGTGGTAAAAAAATTAATTATTCAAAATATTTGTCTGGAGAGGAGATCATTGGATTTGAGACGCATAAAGGTTGCCCAGATAAGTGTCCTTTCTGCATCTCAGCATGCTCACGAACTTGGTACAAAAAGATTCCAACCATAATAGAAGAAATTAAATTTCTTATTAATCAAGGTTATACTCATTTTCAATTATGCGATAGTGAATTTAATTCTGATATAAATTTCTCAATTAAATTTTGCAGATCTTTAATTGAGGAAAATTTTCCTATGAAATGGAAGCTCTTTATGAAGCCTTATCCTTATAATAAAAAATTATTTAAATTATTACAAAAGAGCAATGCTTATTTAATAGACCTAACTGTTTTCAGCGATAAAAAAATTCAAAATTTAAATAATTACTCATATGAGGATTTAGAGAAAGTAATCGAATATTGCGAAAAATATGAAATCGAGTTGATGATTGATTCGCATGTAGGATACCCATATGAATCACTTGAATCTATTAAAGACATGATTGAGTTTTTTAAAACCCATCATCCCACAAAAGTGAGTTTAAATCCTTACTTTCGATTGTATAAACATACCCAATTAGCGTATTTGATTAAAACTGATACATCTCTACAAAAACACCTAACAAAATGTATTCCTAAAGATTCAGATTTATTGGAACCTGTTTTTTACAATCAAGTTGATTACACCATCTTAGAAAAATTAATTTCAGGTAATGAGTTGTTTAAAATTGCATGGCTTACGCCTTAAATTTCTCAATGTAGTGTTTGGTGTTGAAAGAGGAAATCTAAGGTTCAGGTTTAGAGCTTGAGGGTTTGCAGAAGTTTGGAATGATTTGAGATTAGAAATGGATTATGTTCTGAACAGTATTTTTTATTCTTTTTTGGGGGTTGAGAGATAATTATAAAAATAAATCTGTATTATTATAACTCTATCAATTTTTTAAGTGAGATCCATATGAAGGAAGATTTGGTCCCTGTATTTATAGAAGGAGAGAAGATTGCATTAATAGCAAAAAATTCTGCGCTTGTTTCGTTATATGTTAAATGGTTAAACGATCCTATTTGTTGAAAATATGCACCATTTATATTTCCTAGGACGGTTGATGACGCTAAAAAATACTTAGAACCATCGATGGGAGTTAAAACACTAATTGAATTTGATATATATCATAAAGTCGATGAAAAAGTCATAGGGTGGATAGGGATAAAGGATATAATGTGGTCCCATCGTTGCGCTGAAATTTTTTATATAATTGGTGATCGAGACTATTGGGGTCGTGGTTTAGCTACTGAAGCCGTGATTTTAATTCTTAAATATGCTTTTCTGGAGCTGAATTTGCATAAAATTAAAGCTCTAGCACTTGCTCCCAATACGGCATCAAATCGGATACTACAAAAGCTTGGCTTTTCATTAGAGGGTACTTTTAAGGAGGAGGGCTATATTGATGGTAAATATTATGACTTGAAACATTATGGGCTTTTGAAAGCAGAATGGTTAAATAGAGCGGTTGAATGATTGTTATTAATGCTAATTAATCAGGTTTAGGGCTGTAGAGTTTGTGAGCAAAATAGTAATAGCACCTCTAAATCAGGGAGTGATTAATTGAAAGGTTTTAGAGGGAAACTTCTAAATGTAGATTTGACAAATAGGTCTGTCTCGGAAGAACCACTCAATATTAATATTGCTAAAAATTTCCTTGGAGGCACTGGCTATTGTTGTAGATATTTATATAATAAAATAGAAAAAACTACAGATCCATTATCTCCGTATAATGTTTTAATGTTTATGACTGGTCCTTTTTGCGGTTCTAATATCCCTGCAAGTGGGAGATTCACAGTTTGCGCAAAATCTCCACTAACAGGTATCTGGGGAGAATCAACATGTGGAGGTTATTTTGGGAATGAATTAAAAAAGGCAGGATATGATGGAATAATCATTAATGGATCTTCAAACATTCCAGTTTATTTAGAAATTACTGATAATGGTACTCAAATTAGAGACGCTACTTTATTGTGGGGGAAAGGAATTCATGAAACTTCAAAATTATTAAAAAAAAGATTAGGATCAGATTTCATAAGAGTGGCATGTATTGGTCAAGCTGGTGAAAATTTGGTTAGATTCGCTTCTATAGGTTCTGAGGATAAGTCGGCAGGAAGAACGGGAATGGGGGCTGTAATGGGTTCAAAAAAGCTAAAAGCTATAGCAATACGTGCTAAAAAAAGAGCTTATGAAGGAGCTAATCCAGAAAAATTGAAGGAAGTGATCAAAAAAGCAATAGAAAATATCATGGCTTCTTTTGCTTCTCGTATGTACGGGATTCTTGGGACTTCAGGAGCTGTCGATAAGTTCAATGCTGAAGGTGATTTACCTATTAAATATTGGACTTTAGGTACATGGGAAGGAGCATTTAATATTTCTGGAGCAACTGCGTCAGAAAAGATTTACACTAAAAGATATCATTGTTTTTCATGCCCTATAGGATGTGCTCATAAAGCAATGGTAAGAAATGGTGAGTATACAACTGAATACGAAATTGAAGCCGCTGAATATGAAACTGTAGCGGGTTTTGGTTCTATGATTTTAAATGACAATATAGAATCAATACTAAGAGCAAATTTTTTATGTAATGATTATGGAATCGATACAATTAGTGGTAGTAGTACCATCGCCTTTGTATATTACCTATTTAATAATGGAAAAATAGATGCTGTTGATATTGATGGCTTAAAACCTAAATGGGGTGATGTAAAACCTGCTTTACAAATGATAAGAAAAATAGCCCTAAGAGAAGGATTTGGAAATATCCTTGCAGATGGTTCTAATGCAGTAGGAAAAAAATTTAATATTCCTCAAGATGATATTGCTACTGTATATGGCATGGAGGTTCCCTATCATGATATAAGACGTTGTTATGGGATGTCCATAGCATATGCACTTGGAACCCCAAGAGGACCATGCCACGAATCATGTGATGTTTTTTATATATTAATCGGTGTCCCTCTCGAAGAATATGGAATTAAATGGATAGATTGTTATCAAAATGATGAGGAAATGGCAATAACTAGTGCTCTTGCTCAAGATTATCGGGCTATATATAATTCTTTAATAATGTGTAGTATTGCGAATCCAAAACCTTCAATTATTATTGATATGTTAAATGCTGCAACAGGGTTAAATGTAGATATGGATGAGTTTAAAATTCTAGGAGAACGAATTTATATGATTAAGCGTTTATTCAACCTTAAAATGGGCATTACTCCTGCTGATGATCGACTACCTCAAATTTTACTAAACCCTGTCAATGAGGGAGGATCTGCAGGTAAATCTCCAGATTTTGAAAAGCTTAAAGCAGCCTACTATAATTATAGAACATTTGATCTTAGAAATGGCTTTCCAAGTTTGGAGAAATTAAAAAGTTTGGGACTGGAAAATCTCATATGAGAGTCCATGATGATTAAAGAATATTGAGTTATTTTATATCAAAATTTCAATGATCTCTAAGCCATCGTCTCTATCAGCAACATAAGCAATATTATCAATAACTTCTACATCATAGGCATGGCCCCCATCATAAAACTGAGCCACTTTTATAGGATTAGATGGGTTACTAACATCAATAACATTTAAACCCTTTCCATAATCCGCAAGATAGGCTTTTGATCCATTTACATAAGCAGCATTAATAGTACCTCCATTGTCAAATAATCCTACTTGTAGGATATTTGAGGGATCATTCACATCAAGGATTCTTAATTCCCCTCCACCAGTCCCATGATTACATATATAAACATAATCGCCATAAACATATGGATTCCAATAATCCACTCCATTAGGAGTGTGACTTCCAATTTGAACTGGATTTAGAACATCACTAACATTTATAATTCTTAAACCACTGTATTCTGAATGATGATCTATTATATATGCTAAATTATCTAAAATATCAACGTGAATACAAGCTCCTGAAATGCTAAAATGGGTTAATTCTATTACATTTGAAGGGTCACTTACATTTAGAATTACTAAACCCCTTGACCAATCTGCTAAGTACCCTATATCACCAATCACTTCTATATCATAAGCAGCACCACTTCCTGTATATTGATCTAACTTAATAGGGTTCGTAGGGTCACTAATGTCGAGGATTTCTAATCCTACTTGTGTGTTGGCTAGGTATGCAATCTCTCCAACTACAGATACACAAAGAGGAAGTCCACTTTGATAATATGACCCTAAAACGTAAGGATGAGTTGGATCACTCACATTAATAATAACTAATCCGCCAGGATTGTTATCCATTGTATCTACTACGTATGCGATGTCTCCATGTACTTCAACATTATAAGCTTGCCCACCAGTATTAATTTGACCTAATTCTTCTGTATTAAACGAATAGGGCATTAATAGAAGAATCAATGGGATTGCGATACTGGTAATTATTATTAAACTAAGAGATATGGCAAATATTATTATCTTATATTTTTTTTCCATGAAAAACTCATTTTAATTCAGCAATTGTAAGTACGTCTAAGTAAGAAAATTTATAAATTTAATTGCCCATCGTGAATGATTAAGTGTCTCTTAATATAGCTGAAGAGAAAGAGAAGAGAAATTAATCTAAAAGATCTTGAAAAAGAATTTTGAGGGATCTAATCTTTCTCGGAATCTTTATCATCTTCTTGTTTAATTTTTTTCTTTCTCTTATTCTTCCTTTCTTTTTTCCTCGGCATGTTAATATTCCTCACTTCTAAACCAATTTTGAACCTCAAAAAACTTAGTTCTGAGCATGGAATATGGACAAAAATGTTAAATATTAACTTGTTTTAAATTATATTTGATAATATTCGATCAAAGATCTAGAAGGCGATTGAAGTAGAAGAAGTGAATTTTATCGTAGTAGATCAACATTAAAAAAAAAAGAGGTAAAAATATGAAAAAATATCAATGGATATTAGTATTAACTTTAGGTATTTGTATTTTTGGTTTCGTCCCACTAGTTCAAGCAAAAACAATTATTAGACCAATTGACGACTATGCTGGAGAATATACTGTTTTTTTAGATCTATGGGATATGCCAGGGTCCTTCTTAAGCTGGGCTGATCCGGATTCAGGGTTATGCATCCATCCTCATGCTGTTACATGGTTTGGTCCATTAGCGGGGCCTCTCCCCATATATAACTTTCTCGTCTGGGAGTATAAACTTTTAGGGCAATGCCAGCATGGAGGGAGTATACAGGAAAGAAATATAGATGAAGAAAATACATTAATTTCCATAAACCTACATGTAAAAGAAGTTCCCTTTATGTTATTTGACTATTATCCCACTGGTCCTTACCCCTTTTATTGGAATTACGAACCAATATACACAGGTACTATGAACTATAACTTCCAATGTAAGGTTCTTTACAATACAGAAATGTTAAATGATTGGTTTGAAAAGTGGGGAAGATTACCATCACTTTTTGAGATATTTTACATCTTTCCTGATCCTATGTTTCCCCCTACTTATCCACCAGAAATGATTCCTGTCACAACATTTATGCATACAACTGGGGAAGGATATTTAACTGAAGGAGGAGAAGGAATAGTCAAATTCAATCAAGTTGCGATTTTGGATCCAGACACAGGAGATTACAAGTGGCCTGTAGAAATAGTAATTGTACTTCCATAAATTATTTTAATTTTAATTAAGGCTATAGTAAATGGAGGAGTTGGTTTAGAAAAAATACTTCAAGATGGAGCGATTACCGAACCAATAACTCTCCATTCTATAGATTTTTTTTAGATCAACATTTTTAACGCGGATTTATATAATCTATTAGCTTTACTTGTGAATACTTCAAGTCAGAATTTGAAAACAACAATGACAAGGATTTTTAATATTCATTTTGAGGAAGTTGATGAAAAAGATCTAGGAAAAAAGGATTAACGTTCTTCCTTATTTGACAAATGCTTTATAATATTAAATTTCAAATTATTATTTTCTAATACTTTTATAGTTTCAGGATGATAGTCTAAAACTATTTTTTGACTTTCCTTCATTATAGAAGTAGTTTGTAGATACATCATTTCCATAAAAAGTTCCTTTAATTCTAAATATGTAGAAGAAATTGCTTTTTTGCCATTATAATACACAACGCTATTATAATTTTCAATTAAAATAATTTCTCCATTCTTTTTTATTCCCCTGAATCTAACAGAAACTGTTCTTTCATCTTCGTGTATAAACCTTTGAGTTAATTCTTTTAAATCTTCAGGGTGAACTATTTTATAGAATTCTCTTTTCTTCCATTTAGTTATTTCCTCTTCACTGTACCCAAATATCTCAGCAAATTGTTTATTGAAATATATGAGATGGCCTTTTTGAAAAACTACAATTCCTAAACTTGAATTACCAGCAAAATAGAGAAATGCCTCATCGTTTAATTCTGCAGTAATCTCCCCTTCTACTCCTATTTTTGACATATTACTCCAACCTTTTATCTTAATCTATTTTAATATATTAGATTTTATTTATAATCTTTTTTGTTCTTGGAATTTTTTTCTAGCTTTAAAAAATGACTGACCAAATGAATACGAGAGAGATAATAATAAAGATTATTAAATCTTAAAGAATAATTTGAAATCTGATATAGTTTGATCCAGAGTGTTGCTTTCCAAGTTTGTAAGTATGTCTAAGTAAGAAAATTTATAAATTTAGACTATATTAATTGTAATTTTTAAAAAATATCTCTTGTAATCTGGTATTCCACTGGATGATTTTCCTCACTGATATTAAACTGATATTTAAGATTTTTCATATCTATAATAGTAATCCAATTTAAAAATGAAAAAAGCTTTAATACTTTTAGATAATAATAAGTCTAATGTTTATTTCAAGCCTTCTTCTAACATTTGCTAATTTTTTTCCCTATACTTCCTTATTTCAGCTTTCTATTCCTTGTTCATTATGCTCTTTTAGGCTTATTAAGGTCTTCGTTTCCCCAAACCGAAGGATCGGTTTGATAAACACTAAAAAATTAAAAAGAAAATAATAATTTTACATATTTACTTTGACAGCCACAATTTCCCCTTTTACGCACTCTTTTTCTTTTGCAAACATTGAACAAGTTACTATTGCTTTACGCTCCTTCATTTCCTTTATTCGTGCTCTAAAGGTCCATGGTTTATTTAATGGGGTTGGTTTTAAGAATTTCACTAATAAAGTTCCTGTTGCATAAGCAATTACCGGTTTTGTGCTTTCATCTCGACCTTCAGCGCGATAAGCTGCTGAAGCCACTGTATTAAGACAGTGACAATCGAGAATGCTAGCAATAATGCCTCCACATCCTATCCCTGGATATGCACAATGGTATCTTTTGGGTTTCCATATACATATACACTCATCCCCTTCCCAATAGCTCTTTATTTGAAGTCCATGTTCATTACTACGTCCACAACCCCAACAATAGGTGCCTAATTCAGGCCATTTATCTTGAATTGCTTCATTTTCCATAAAAATTTCTCTCTATTCGACTTTTTATACAATTTATTGAATTTCTAAATTTTAGATAAAAATGTCAATTTATAATGTCATTAAAGGATCATTAGTTATTAATCTTAAGTCTGGAAATTTTTCAAAAATCTTAGTATTATCGCATATACATTTCCTCCTGATATTTTTTTTCTTGGTACCAAAAGGCATTACATTCGTAGATTTTATATTTATCATCGAAGGAAATAACCCAATCATAAAATAACTAAAATAACAATTTTTTTTAGAATTTTTTTTTTAATTTTGATTCAACAGAATCAATTTGCTGGACTCATATTCTTTACTTCTTTATTTTTTTATTGACTATATTATAAAGTATACAACCAAAACGTTAGGATCTTCAAAAAGTTTGATCAAATCTGTTTCCTTTATAAAATCTGCTCCTTCAATAATTAATTCTCTGAATTCTTCTTCTCTAGTTTTCCTCTAATATTAATTAATAAAGCTTTTAAAATTCTAAAAGATTTGGGGATGGAAAAAGGATATACTGGGGAAAAAATCAAGGAAGCGATATCAAGAATTTCCAATCAAAAAATAAATAGAAATTACTCCCAAAGTTCAATAAAACTTCGATAAATTACTCTATATATAAAGTACTTAATTATGAATAATTATGAAATTTGGATATGCTATAGAAAATTTTGATGTAAATTTAAGTCCAAAAAATCTAATTCAAACAGCTAAATTACTCGAAGATTCAAGCTTTGAATCTCTATGGACAGTAGATCATATAATGCAACCTAAAGGAGGGCATCTCCCTCTTTATGATACAATTTCAGAAGTAATTGTAACCTTATCATTTCTTGGAAGCTATACCAAAAAAATCAAACTAGGTGTTTCAGCTTTGGTCTTGCCAATAAGAAATCCAGTTATTGTCGCAAAACAATTGGCAACTTTAGATTATTTAACTAATGGTAGGATGATGATTGTGTTTGTTGGAGGGTGGAATGAAGGTGAATTCAGTTTTTTAGGAAAACAGTTTAAAAATCGTGGAAAGATTTTTGATGAATACATTCAAATTGTTAAAAACCTCTGGATGGGTAAATCTGAATTTAAAGGAGTTTATTACCAATTTAAAAACGCCAGTTTTAAACCTATAAGAGATGACCTACAGAATAAACCAATATTAATAGGTGGATATGTGAAACCAGCTATTGAGCGAGCTATATGTTTTGGTGATGGATGGCACCCAGGAGCATTGAGTGGAAAGGAGATGGAAGAAAAAATTGCCCCATTTAAAGATCAAATTAAACATAAAAATTTTCAACTCTCAGTTCATTCATTCGTATCAAAAAATACAAATATTTCAGAATTTGTTGATGAATATGCTAATCATGGAATATCAAGAATTGTTTTTGATATCACTAGAACTGATATTCCCCCCAATGAACGAAAAAATTACTTAAGAAAGTTATGCGATTTTGTTAAAAATTATTGAATTTGCTTAATATATAAGTTTAAACTTATTATTTTCAATTGAAAGAATGCATGCCCTTTCTCTGGATTGCCAACTGAATAAAAAACATCGGAAACTCTACGACAAACTTCTGATTCAAAACCTTTACTCACACACTTCAAGATAAGATAAATTACCTGGATATATTGCTCTTGATTAATTTTCCCATAAATCAAGATGCTTAAGGTTTACAAGTTTATGAAGTCCTTTAATTTCACTTATCGAATGAATATTTTTACCTCGTAAGCAGAGACTCTCAGTTGGAAGCTTTCCAACTTTATATTTCTTTCCTTTTACAGACACATAATTCATAAATATATTAATTTATCTTATTTATTTAAATGTTTACCCTGCAAGACTTTATTAGCTTACTAAAAAACGCTCTAGGCAGCATATTATTTAATAATGAGTTTGTGATCAATACACACTCATACACAAAAAAAAGAAAACATTTAAATACTATTATACACACTTTATGATCAGAGCTACACAAAAAAACTACACAACAAAAAAAAATAAAAAAAAGGTGGAAAGAAAAGATGGAAAATAGTTATGAATACTATCAGAAGAGTAAGGCCAGAAATGACGTGAATCGAGCGTTTGTTGGCCCAATGTGTTATTAAATAAAATTTTTTTTAATTTTTTTTATGCTAACCAAAATTAATGAATAAATAATAAAAAGGTAAGAAAGAGAATAGTTTGGAGTTAAGAATAATGAAAAGAGAAGAAATTATAGAAAATTGGAATCAATATTTAGATTTTAGATATGAATATATGGCATTTAATTATATTATCAAATAGGAGGGGAGAAAATGAAAATATCAGGATCAGGAACACTTTCTGAGGGAAGGATATACGATGAGCTGAATGCTTCTGGTTCAGTTAAACTAAAAGGGAATTTTGAATGTGATGGATTTCATTCCTCTGGTTCTTTGAGAGGGGAGGGAAACTTGATTGTTCATGGGGACATAGAGAGTTCTGGTTCGTTTAGATTGATAGGGTCCCTTTATGGAGATAACAATTATAGATCTTCGGGTTCGACTTCAATAGAAGGAGAGATAATTATCAAGGGGGAAGTAGTAAACTCTGGTTCATTAAGGGTAGGTAATAACCTTGAGGCTATTCAAGGAATTAGAATCTCTGGATCAACCCATGTAAAAGGCGGACTTAAGTCTAAAAGTCTTATAAAAATTACTGGATCATCTACAATTTATGGCGATATCAATGGGTTTGACATTTCACTAGGGCGCAAAGGCTTATCTAAAAGAAGCATATATAAGCATCCCAACAAAGTCTTTGGAAGCGTTTATGGGAGAGATAATATTTATTTAATCAATTGTCTTGTAGAAAATGATGTGAAAGGAAGAAAAGTATATATTGGACCTAAGACGGAAGTTTTAGGGACTGTATATTATGTTGATACCATTCAAGTTGATGTTAATGCGGTTCTCAAGAACAAGTCTGTTCAAATTAAAGAAGAAGAATTAATAGATTAGATTTAGGAGTTATGATAACAAGATTTTTTGAATTAGACTTATGTAAATATATAAAAAAATTTTATTAAATATTAAAAAAATTGGATTAAAAGAGGTTTTAATATGTCTTTTGATGAAGAATGGAATGAAAAAAAAGAAGATGAAAAGGAAGACAAAAGTGAAGAAGATAAAGATGCAGGAAAAGTTCCTTTTTGGAAATTGCATGATATTCGGGATGAACTTCTATTTGAATTGGATGAGTTGCATGATGATTTAAAGGAAGAGATCGAAGATGTTAAACATGATGCAGAGGACATAAAAGAGGATCTAAGAGAGGAACTAGAGGATCTTATGGAGGAACGAGAATCATTACTAGAAGAAGTTGGGAGTATTAAAGAGGAATTAGGGCAATATGGAGATGCTGCTCGAGAACATGTTGATCATGCAAAAGAGAAACTTATGAAACTCCGCGAAAGAATTGATAAACATGAAGCAAAATTTAATGAAAGACTCAAAAAGAAAGTGGAAAAAGCAGCAAAAAAAGCTGCTAGAATTAATATTTCTGTTGATCCTGACGTAAGTGATGAGTGGAGAGATTGGGCAGAAGGATTAGGTGCTTCAGTATCAGAATTGGTTCGTAAGTCTATGAAGTTTGTAAAAAATAATATTGGAGATCTCCAAAAGCTGGAAAAACTTGGACCAATTCTTGAAGATGCTTTTGATGGGAGTGGCATAGAAGAACTGGGAGATAAGATTGAAAAAGCCGTAAAGAAATCTGGTATTCAAGATTTGGGAAAAAAAATTGAGAAATTCAAAACGAAAGATCTTGGTGCAAAAATAAAGATCGATATTTCTGATGACACTGATAAGGAACGAGCGAAGAAAAGAATTCAAGGATTAATAAAACTAAAGAATTCAATACCTATTGAAAAATTAGCTCAAGTCTTAAGTATTCCCCAAGAAGAGGCAGAAAACATGATCTATGAATTAGCTGCAGAGGGCATAGAAGGCACTTTACAGGAAGGAATCTTCCAATTTGAGGGAGATTCGGAGAGAGTAATCGAAGCTCTATTTAAATTGATTGATAAATTATAAGGGTGTTAAAAGAATGGAAGTAGTACCTACTAAGGAAAGTTTTAAACATTATATGTTTTTTTGGAGTGGTCAATTATTTTCTCTGCTAGGTTCGATGGTGGTATTTTTTGTATTAACTTTTTGGTTAGCAGATGTATATGGGGACCCTATAATATCTTCTTTTGCTTCATTTCTATATATAATGATGATGACTATATGTATGCCTTTTGCTGGTGTAATTGCAGATAGAATTAATCGAAAATGGTTGATTATAATTGCTGATTCATCACAAGCTTTCTTTACGTTTATATTAATATTTCTATTTCAATTAGGATTAGCAAATTTTTGGATGGTTTATATCTTCATTAGTTTACGAAGTGTTTTTCAAGCATTCCATGTACCAACAGTAAATGCAATTATTCCTACGATGGTACCAAAAGATAAATTATCAAGAATAAACGGTGTTAACTTTTTATTTACAGGTGTTGTTCAATTTTTTGCACCATTCATCGCAGCCACATTATTAGTTCTTTTCGCTTCATCAGTATATCTAATTTTCTGGATAGACATTATTACTTTTTTTATAGCATTAGCACCATTGCTATCAATTACTATACCATTAGTTAAAGAAAGCAATCATCGCGAGACCGAGAAAAAATCTTTTAGAAAAGAATTTAAATTAGGGCTTAAAACATTAAAATTTATTCCTGGATTAATTATAATGATAGTCCTTTCAATGCTTCTGAACTTCTTAATTAGACCTATTGATTCTCTTCTTGCTTTATTTATCATTGATGTTCATGGGGGTGGAGCAGGAGAATTAGCAATTGTCCAAATGTGTTTTACAGGAGGTATGATTGCCGGAGCTCTATTAACTTCAGTAAAAAAAAATTGGAATAATAAGATAAGAGTAATTTTTATTAGTCTTGTTTTTGCATTGCTGGGATATATGACTTTTGGAATAGCTCCCCCAGGTTTATTCCTTATAATAGGTATAGGAGGTGCTGTTTTAGGTTTCAATCTACCGATAATTAATTCGCTCTATCAAACATTCATTCAAACCACAGTTCCAGCTGATAAACTAGGAAGAGTCACTTCAATTGATCATACCGTATCTTCAGCAATTTCACCAGCTGGGTCACTACTTTCGGGACCAGTGGCCCTTTTTTTGGGCATTCCAGCTTTATTTTTCTATTGTGGATTAATTGGTGTCATTTGTACTATTGGATTTTGGACTTTTACAGGCATTAAGAAAGTTGATATGGACAGTAAGGATGCACTTGATGATATTAGTGGTAATATAAATAATATTTCAATTTAATATTCTTTTAGAAAGAGTTGATATGATATGGTTGAACTAGAGAATGTTTACAGAAGGTTGCAACAACATCTTGATCAAATGCCAATTGGATTTCCTAAGGCAAAATCTGGTTCAGATTTGCGTCTTTTAAAAATCTTGTTTACACCCGAAGAAGCTAAAATCGCAAGTTTCTTAAAATTTGGTTGGTATCGAGATATTGAGGCATTAGATCAGATCTATAGTCGTATAAAGTCTACAGGAATCTCCCTACAAGAGTTAGAAAAATCATTGGAAATTATGGCAACAAAGGGAATTATATTATCAAAGAGAGAAGGAAAGAAAAAATATTATGGAAATGCACCTTTAATCGTAGGAATGTACGAGTTTCAAGTTGATAAGCTCTCAAAAGAATTTCTGGAAGCTTTAGGAGCTTACTTAGGCGAGATTTGGGGTAAAGAAGCAAATCCCACCAACATTGATCAAATGCGATATATACCTGTTGAAGTAAGTATTGAACCTGAACATGGTATTGCTCATTATGAAAATGTGAGACAGATTATTGAGAGCTGCACTGGTCCATTCGTAAAAGTTAATTGTGTTTGTCGCCAAACTAATGACCTCCTTGGCGAACCATGTAAAATGACCAATCACAGAGATAATTGTCTTGGATTTGGGCCTATGGCACAAATGTATATTGATCAAGGATATGGTATTGAAATCAGTAAAGAGGAGACTCTCAAAATTTTAGAACGGAATAGAAAAGAAGGTTTAATATTACGTCCAAACAATTCTCAAAATGTGGAATTTATTTGTAGCTGTTGTTATTGTTGTGATGGAGCGATCTCGAGTCTTCAAGAAATGACAGAACCGGCCAATTATGTTCTATCTAACTACTATTCAGAAATAGACCCCATATTATGTACAGGATGTAGTACTTGTATTGAACGCTGTCAAATTAAAGCAATTACTCTTATTGATAATAAATGTTTAATTGATAAAAAAAGATGTATTGGGTGCGGGAATTGTATTGGAACTTGTCCTTCAGATGCTATAGCTCTCCATAAAAAGAAAGAACAATTCATCCCACCACCAACTATGGATGATTTATATGATTTAATTCAAAAAGAAAAAATGAAAATGAAAAATCAATAAGTTTTAACTAGGAGTAAGGAGTAATTTGTCTTGCTCTATTTCTTCCTTATTTTCGTATAATCCAAAATAATCCCAAATTTCTAGAGCAAAATCAACAAAAGCATGACCCTTAGCAGTAATTAGATTTGAGTCCTTTACTATTCTGCTCTCAATATAATTATCCCTTGGAAAGGGATCAATTTCTTTCTTCTCTTCATAATATTCTGGTAGTAAAGAAGTAGTATACTTTTTATCATTAAGAATACCACTTTTCGCCAGAAATTCCGGAGCAGCACATATAGCAGCAATTAGCTTTTTTTCTCCATTAAGTTTTTGAATTAATGACATTAGTTCTGGTTTAAATTCTCTTATGGATCCCCCTGGTATTAAAAGACC
The DNA here is from genome assembly GCA_048939995.1 of Promethearchaeota archaeon. Classification (GTDB taxonomy): domain Archaea; phylum Asgardarchaeota; class Lokiarchaeia; order Sigyniarchaeales; family SOKP01; genus SOKP01. The sequence goes on from JBHLOY010000003.1 coordinate 291,516, forward strand.
ATAGATGTCTTCTCCATCAGAGATTTCTGAAACAGTCTTATCCGGGATTATCTTTAAGCCTCCTGAACTTATTATAGGAGCCTTGTCATAAGCAATGTATACTAGATTATAGTCTTCCATTTCATTCAAATACGAGCATGTAAAGACAGTTTCGAAATCTACAAATTTTTCATAAATATAACATAATACGTTTTTCATTTTTATACCTCATATTATAATATAAAGATTTGATTTTAGCCCAAACTCTCCCAAAATTTAGGAGGAGGGTGATTAGTGTTTTTATTTACTCGAGTGTCATGATAACAACAATCGCAACAATTATCCCCTTGCATTATTGTTTTTGTTCTTGTTAAAGTAAACTCGGGATTATAGTTTTTTACTTGCACAAGATCTTGATAACACATCATAGAGAAGCAAAGCTCTTTATCATATCCCTGTTGAAGCAATTCCTCTGCCCATCTGCATTTGTTAATTTTTAAAATCATTTTATCCTTGTCAGTTATCATTATAGTTCCTTTATGGGCTTGCCATTCTTTATTAATCTTCTTAAAATAATCAATTAAATCCTCAAGACTATTATAATAATTATCTGGATTACGTAGGCTCTTGATATGTCGAGTAATAAAATCCTTTATAAAATTGATGGCTTCTTCTCTTGAAATGACATTCAATAATGAATTTGCTTGTAAGTAATCAAAATTGGTATACGTCTTGACAAGATCCCCCACATCGACACTTACCTCTTCATCAATAGGAGAATTCTGATATTTGGGATAATTCAGTAAGTTTAATATTTTATTGATGCTTTTATTGAGTAGTAGAGGATTTTTCTGATATATTTCATTCTCGCTATCTATAGAAATTCCATAATCTAGATTTATCTCACATTGTGAAATTACTTCTTCCATATATTTATTCATTAAATCAGGTAATTCTTTTTGAATGTGATGTAAAAACTCTGCAAATCCAGCTAAATTATTATTTATTATTTCTTTTATTTTTAGTCTTCTGGTTGCCTTCTCATTATAGATGTACTCATCTTTTTCCATATTCGTGCCCTCTTAATCAGAATTTATAGATTACCTCAAAGGGTAAATCATTAAAAATATCTTCCGCAAGTTTTTTAAATTCTCCATCTAAGGCTTTATATCCCCTACAAGCATAATTCTTTAGAAGAAATTTAGTTGGTAGTAACTCCGATACTAATTTTTTCAATCCGAGTAAACTTTTCTGATTATCGTTAATTCCTTCTAAAATTACGCTTACTACGATTAGTTCTCCTTTAAATGTTTTTCTAAATAACCTCACCCCTTCAATTAAATCTTCTAAATAAATTCCCTCGTGTTGTCTACATATCTCTTGAAATTCATTTGGAATAACACTCACGAGTTCAATTAACATTAAATCACACAAAGAACAATCTTCTCTTACTTCCTTGCGAGAAAGGAGGGAACCATTCGTTGAAATTCCAATTTTTATGTTTGGATACATTCTTTTTATTAACATTGAAAGCTGTTTAAAAGACGCATAAAGAGTAGGTTCTCCAAATCCCGTCATCCAAACAATATTGGGTTCTCCTTTTAGTTCAATATATTCTCTAATTTCTCTAAAAATATCTCCAGGAGGATAAAATTCTTTTCTTTCAATGGTTTTATCTGTTGTTGGACCAGTTCCACAATAAATACAATTAAAATTACATACTTTGAAAGGGTTAAAATTTATAGATAAAACTTTACCAAATCTACTGTCTTCTTTAAATCCCTTAACAAATTTCCACCCCATAATCCCTTCACATATACTTTGCTCTTAATCTTCATCTGAATTTAATTCAAATTGCTTTATCTTTAATAAATAATTGTTAGCTTTCTTTAACCAATGCTCCTTTTTCTCCATTTCACATAAACATGAATGGGTGTAATCCTTCCCTTGTTCTAACATTTGGATGGATAGGTCATATTCTTTAAGATGATAGAAACAAATACCCATTTTAATGAAAGTTTGATATACAAAAAACCCATAAGGCTCTAGACCTATAGCTGTTTTAAATAACTCGATTGCCTTCTTATAATGTTTAAATATCATTAATATTTCTCCATACGAATCATGGTAATTTCCATTGTTTGGCTCTAAACTTACTAATTTTTCAGCTAAATCAATTGATTCTTTCTCACGATCTAGATAAGCTAAACCATAAACCATACTATTTACTAAATCATTGTCATCATGATATAATTCCATGAGTTTACTTAAAATTTCGTATGATTCCTCATATCTCTTCGGATCATTTTCATAATAACCCATCTTAATCAACATATATGCTTTTTTATGCAATATATGCTTACTCTTGTCAGGAAACATAGGTAAAATTTCAGCTATCAATTCTAATGCTTCATCAAATCTTTTGCCTAAGTTATACCCAAGTATCTTATTGTAGTAATAATCAATAATTTTAGGTCTTAACTCAATTGCCTCATCAATTGCTTCAAATGCTTCTTCAAATTGTCTTAACTCAAATAAAATTATTGCTTTTAACTGATAACATCGTGAGATGTTTAATTCACTTGACTCGAGAGAGATTGCCTCCTCGATTTCTTTGACAAACTTGTCTAATTTAACCTGATTTTTGTCCCATTCGAAAATAGTATTATATCCCAGTACCATTGCTCTATTCAAATGAGAAATAGGATGATCGGAGTGAAAACTTATACTATCCTCTGAAATTTTGAATGCTTTCTTAAAATCCCCTATTGATAAATGTGAAAAGCTAAGAATAAATAAAATTACCGGTATAAGATCATTTCGGCCTAATTCCTCCAATTTATCAAGTTGTTTATCTAAAATTTCAATTGCTTCTTTCAGGTTACTATATAGACATAGAACAATTGACTTTAATATGTACAACTCAACTTTTTTTGCATCAGATTTAAGTGCAGAACCAATTAGTTCCAAAGCTTTGTTCACATCTTTATTATCAATACAAGACAACACTTCTTTAAATAATGGTTTAATGTCTTTGATATAATATTCTGCTAATGCTTTCAAAACTTCTGGATATAAATAATACCTTACTTCTTTCTGCCCTTTAAGAGGATGATCCAAATCTTCTGATTCAATAGTTCTGAGCATTAATGGGATATTTTCATAAATAAATCCCTCTAACTTATCAGAAGCATCTACTAACTGTTTCTCAGTTTCAACTTTATAGGATAAATATTTGATGTATTCTGGTAAAAATTCTTTTAGAGATCCCTTTAAATTTTTATGAAATAAATCATTGCAAATATCATCAATAATATCATCAATTAAGGTATACATTGTATAATAAGGATATCCACTTAATTTATTTAGATAAGTAAATTTCGTTACATAATCGTCAACAATAGCTCGAAGCACCCGCTCAATTTTTTCATCTGACTGAAAATAAAAATGCTTATCACCATCAAATTTCAAACTCCAAAATTTAATCGGATAGATCTCCTTCTCTACAATCTGATGAATATGAAATTTCAAGATGATCTCTTCAATATCATATCGTAAAGCAAATTCATCTGGAGAAATATATCTTGGATATGAATCAGGATGATTTATCGAGAAAAATAGTAATAACTTCTTGAAATCTTCCTCATCATCTAGTGAATTCTGCACTTTAGCATAATCCATCTTTAATACATTATTTAAAAATCGAAATTTTACATCCTTATCCTCAATACTATACTTTCTAAAGAATTCTCGCGTCTTTTTGGTGATCTCTTCAATCCTTTTACTCTCTTCCTCTAAAATAGATTGTCGGTCAAGATCATATAATCGTAACATGCGAGAATACTCTATTTTTCCCGCTTCTGTAATCTTATATCGCTTATTATCTTTCTGGACATAACTATTCTCCATTAATAGATTTAAATTTTTTGAGAGTGATGATTGGTTTATATAAACAGGTGTATTCTCCCTAAGAAAATCACTCCATTTGCAGTAACTATTATTGTATAACATCCATAAGATCCAATGATCATAATTCCTCCTTCTTAAAACCGCTTTGGGAGGATAATTCAATCTCCTCTTTGATTTTTTCCGACGCGATAATTCATGATACCTCTCTCTACCGGCATTTGTAATTATATAGATACCTCTCTTGATATTCTCTATATATCCTTTACTTTCTAACCGATTCTTGTAATTTGAAAGGGTTGATTGACTAATACTTACTGGATCTTCAGTAAAATGAGACCATTCACACTCATTATTATTATATAACATCCAAAGTATAATAAGCTCAAAATTTCTCTTACCCATAGGAGAATTAGATAAAATTTCTTCAGGAGGCAAGTTTACTTGCTCACTTTTACTCATAACAATAACTCTTTTACGGTAATCTATTCCATAATATATAATTAGTAAAAGTTCAATATAAGGTTTCTCGTTCACAAGTCGATATGAACATTATTTGAAGTTCGAACTTCAACTGAACAACATGAAGATAAACTAAATATGCACTTAGTGATTATAATTTCTTAAGAAAAAAAACTTAAAAAAGGAGTTAAAAAAAATGGTACAAGTATATGAAAAGCATGGAATAGAAGACCTATTAGAGGTTAAAGCATGTGTAGTAGAGTCGCTCCCTGTAGTAGAGGAATGCACAGAATGCAGAGAAAGTAAAGAGGAGCAGAGCAAATCGCGATCATTTTTCAATAGACTTTCAAAAAAGAACGTTAATTCCAAATCAAACGCTAAAATTTTAGAGGAGCAAGTCCATATCGACAAGCTCAAGCGTGGACTTCCTATTTCAGGGAGATTTTATATGGGCTAAAAAAGCCGAATATTAAAAAAATTAAAAAATGAGGAGAGAAAAATGAATAAAAATGAAGAATTAAGAGTATCTGATATAATAGTTATTCAGAATCCAGCATATATAATGTATTAAATAAATCAATCAATTTTTTTATTTTTAATTAACCATTACGGGTACATTTTTCATTTCCATTATTGACACATAAGGGAGGGGTGTTGGATTGATTTTTTATCACTTTTCCTTTACCTTTTCCCTCCCTTAACCTTTATCTTTTTAAATTGTATTTTGATTTTAAAAGGCTGAATGGCATTCTTCCACAATAGTACATGTCGGACAGACTTTACGTTTCATATGAATAAGCATTAAAGATAGCGCAGCTATAAATCCAATTAAAAATATTAAAGCAAATAAAGAAAAGTTCAGAAAAAACGAAATAATTATTAAAATAATTGGTGAAAAAAACGTTATGAAAAAATTGATGCTCCATTTTTTTGCACAAGTTACATGCTTCTTTAGATACATTTCTTTCCATTTATCTAAAGGCAAGAGATTCGTGCTAATCATTCCTGTCTCATCATCTGTTGTTGTTTCCTTTACCCTATAATAACAATATTGACAATGCTTTAATGGCATTGCAAAAAAGTAAAACCCTATATAAAATGTTAAATACACCATAGCAACCCAAAAGTTAAGAAATATTATCCCTATAGTACCAAAAGCCAACATAGCAAACCTCAAAACCCATTGAACTACAGGTTTAGTGTAGGGACACTTTAAATTAAATATCATATTCATTCAACCTAGATTAAATTAACTATTTACAATTTCTCAATGCTTCATTTCTTTTATATTTGGTTTTTTCTAAGCAGTAATATTATTTTGGGGTAAAAACAGATATAGTAAGCTTTTAACAAGATTTTTCAATAAAAATTTCATTGAACTTAGACGCTGAATTTACCTTCTATAACAAGTTAAGTTCATTCTGATAATTTTTTCTTTTTAATTTTTCTAATATAGATAATCAAATAGCCCGCAGGAATTGAAAGACTAAAGCCCCATAATGGAGATCTAAATATAAATAGAATACTCCCTATTGAATAAAGAAAACGAATGATGAATTTTAATGCTCGATTTCTCAATGGTTTTTTTTTTAGAATTTGAATCAAATATTGAAAAATTGAGGGGATCCAGCACAGGAAGAAAACTAGGATAATTATTGGCAGGCTAATGAAATTTACTATGAAATAATAGAATATGTTCCCAATTATTAATGCAATAGTCGCACCCAGCAAAAAAGCAAAACATCCTATACAAACAGTATAGTTAAATATATAAAATATATGATCATTAAAATCATCCCGTTCTGGATCATGATGTGCTAACCAAGTGAGTATTATTCTTTTATCCTTTTGAAATTCTTCTTTTTGGTTTTGCATCCTTCTACTCCATTATTTAAGATTAACAACTTGCACAGACTGCTCCTTTTGATCCAATAGCAAGGAGAATTAAACCTATTATAATAAGCGTTATTCCTACAGGCAATGATGAAGGTAGTGAAAAAACTCCCGCAATCGTTAATATAGCTCCAATCAGAAATATTATGATTAAAGTTAGAGTAGATGATTTAATTTTAAGTCCTTGTCCTGAGGTGGATCTAAATTTTGAAAGTCTTATTATCTTATTTGAACCGCATTTGGGACATTGTGGTAAGTCTTCTTCTTCAGTAGCCAGGCAATATTTACAATTTTGACACACTAAAAATTTCCTTTTCTCCCCCATTTTAACTTTATCTCTCTCTACTAGAATTTTTTGTTCAGAATCAAATAAAAATAAAGATACCATTTTATAAATTTTATCTAAAAAAAATTCATCTTGAAGAATCGTCTATTTCAACTTCCGTAAGAATTTCTAGCATTGAATTTTTATTGAAATCAGACCCTGAATTTACCTTCCCAAACCAATTTCGTTGAAAATTGGGATAAAATTTAAAATAGTTTGAACGTTTTTAGAATGATTATTGTAAATTGAATAGAAAATTTTTTTATTGATCTTTATTCGATAACAAGTTATAAAAAACGGATTTATAGAATGATGTTCGTAATCAAAATGCTATTAGGCAAGGTTAAATTTAATGCTTGGAAAAGAAAAAACATTATTGAAGATTACGTCGATATCGGAGATATCAAAATGTATTATGCCATGTTCGGTACTGGAGAGCCAGTTTTTTTATTACATGGCGGGATGGTAGATTACACAAGTTGGTTTTTTCAAATCAAAGAATTAGCAAAACATTTTCAGATAATCGCTCCAGATACTCGAGCTCATGGAAGGACAACAGATTCAGATAAGCCTTTAAGTTATCATCTCTTTGCTTCAGATATTTCTCAAATGATGGAGAAATTGGAAATAAAAAAAGCAAGTTTCGTAGGTTGGAGCGATGGGGGGTGCACTTCCTTGGTTCTTGGTCTACAGCATCCTGAATTAGTAAATAAGTTAGTATTAATTGGTACTCCATATAATATATCTAATTTTTATCCTGATATCTTTGAAAGTTTTAATAATCTAAATCCTAATAATTTACCTAAAGATTATAAATTTATTAAAAAAGCATATGAGAAAGTAGCATTAGATCCGGATAATTGGCCAATTCTAATCGAAAAAGAATTGAATATGGCTAAGAGAGAACCAAATTTCACGTTAGACCAATTGAAGAGCATTAAAAGTCCCTCACTTATTATTGATGGAGAAGGTGAACGCCTTTATCCATTAAAAGTTATTCAAGAAATGGCTGATGCTATACCTAATGCGCAACTCGAAATTATTCCAGGTGGGACACATTTAGTTCTTATGGAGAAACCTAAACTAATAAACCGACTAATTGTAAGTTTTTTGAAGAATGACTAAATTGAATTCAGACTCTGAATTTTTCTTGAACTCCATGTTTAAATTAAATATTGGTCTCTACAAACTCTTTATATCGGGTTTAAATATTAAGAATTAGGAAAGTAAATTTTTCTCATTTCGATAAAAAATTAAAAAGTGAGGAGAAAGAGTATGAATAAAGAAGGAAGAAAAAAGTCACCCAAGATAGTGGTTATTTATAATCCCGCATATATAATTTACTAATCAAATTTTTTTACTTTTTTTAAATTCATCATGAATTTCACGGGTACTATATTTTTAAAAGTGAAACTATCTATATTTTAATATAAACTTAATTTAACTTTAAAGTGGAGGGTAAAAATGGTAAATAATTATTATTTAAAAAATAAAGTAAAATTAACTACTCAATTTGAAAAGTATTTACATATATCAAAAGAATTATTGCTAAAGAAATTCAATGAACTGGAAATAGAAGAGATTTTTAATAAAATGCGAAATGAATATGAGAGTCTAATCCCAGAAATACCATATATCGGGGGTAAGAAAAATCCTTCCACACCTATGCTGATAGATTGTGTTGCTATGCTAGTATTTTTTCGCATTCTTGAACAAGCAGGGGTGACCTACCGTGAAATTGGGGAATTTAGTTATGAATTTTGGGAAAAGGTAAACGGGATAAGAGTCCATAAATTAGAAAAAGCAGGTCAAAATCCTGTAGATCAATATTTTAACGACACTTATATCAATTTTAATAAAAGTTACGCAAAAACAACACAACTAAAAGAATATCCAGACGATTTTGTTATGGAGTTTGTAGAAGGCGATGGTAAAACATTTGATTACGGTTATACTTTTACGGAATGTGGAATTCATAAAGTTTTTAAAAAGTTAGGGGCTGAGAAGTACGTTCCCTTCTTATGCTTGTCCGATTTTGCTCAGGCTAATATATTTGGATATGGATTTACACGAACTCAAACTATTGGGAATGGTGCTCTATTATGCGACCATCGATTTTTAAAAAAGGGGTCAACTCCACGAGCTTGGCCTCCAGATAATCTGCAAGAATTTAAGATGAAATTATAGCTTTCAGTTAACATTATAAAATAAGAAAAAAAATAGTAAATTTACTTAAATAAGTTTTCAAAGAGAGGAGAAGCTCCTACAGGAATAAATTCGTACTCAACTAGTTCTTCTCTTACAAATGGTAAGTCTTTAATATAATTTTTAGCTTCATCAACATCTTTGCATTCAAGAACTAGCATAAGACCTGGCTTATCTGTTCTGAAATAAAATTCTCGGAAAAAAAGCTTGATGGTAATGATTTCTTCAGCATAGTAGGATTTTTCTTGAATTATACGCTTAACTCTTTAACTTTTAACTCCAGTTCTTCTATTCCTCTAATATCTTTAACAGATTTAGCTACATTAAATAATATTTGATAATAATTTAACGCAACGTTCTTTCCTTCCTCTCTAACAATAGCCTCACCACGTCTAAAAATTAGAACTTTTAATGCGTCAATCCGATCAACATTTGCCGCAGCAGAATATGCTTTTAAAAAGTAATCTCTCGCATTATCAAAATCATCTTTAAGAAAGTACAAAAATGCCACAGCAAAATATGAGAATTGCAAGGAGAATATAAATCCAATTTCTTCTCTTATTTCTGCAGACTTTTTATGGTATTCTAGGCCCTTATCAAGATCTTCTTTATAAAAAGAATAATAAAAAGCAAGATGTCTATATAAATAGGATTGTTCTAATTTAAAATTGCCCTCTTCTGCTAGCTCTAATCCCTTCTGATAATATTCAAAAGCATTTTGTTTATCTCTATTATCAACTCCTTTTCTATTCTCATGATAAAGACCTAAATGAAAATAAGATTTAGATAATCCTAGTTTATCATTTATCTGGGATCTGATATTTAGCGCTTTATCATAAAAATTCTTTGCTTCTTCAAAATCTCCTTCCAAAATTCCTTTACGGTATATGCAATTTCCATAAAGATCAAGAGCATCAGCTAAAGTAGCCTTCGCATTAGAAGAATCTGCCAATGTTATCGCTTCCTGTAGCAAATTCATTTCATCATCATAATTAAATTCTTTAAGAAATTTTTGATCAGTTTTGAGCTTAGCAACTTGTACTAAATATCTTGCTTTATCTTGCTTTTTTAATTCGTTTGAATCTAATATTTGTTTGATCGAATTGAGAAATAACATTGCGCTATCAAACTTGCCTTCAAAACGGTAAACCTCAGAGATTCTACAGACAATATTTATAAACTTGTTAAAAAGTTCTTCAAGCACGTTAATCAACTATTAATACAATATTTCAGGAATTGAACTCGTTAGAAGATTAAAATTCTAAGTAGAATTATTAAATTACTTTATATATAGATTTACAGATTGAACTTCAAACAAATTTTGATAAAAAATTTGAACTAACTCAGTTAATAAACTTGATACTGTATTAATCACTCCATTAAGTCTAAAACAACAGTTTTTTAAGAATAAATGACTATTTTTTCTAGATCTTAAAGATTAGAGGGGGAATCATTTGGTAGAAGTTAGATATTGGTGGCCTCTATTTCCTTTAATTGGAATTATTTTAATGATTACGTCTTTATTTTTGCCATGGATGTTAGTTACAATTGATTATCTTCCTAATTTTTACTTACAGGATGGATTTTTGCTCTTTGGTGGTATTTTAGTTTCTCTGGAACCTTTTTCTGTATTATACCCAGAAATGCTAATCGTGTTGAACCTTCTTCGGATGCTATTAATAATTTTTGGGGCTGCTTTGATGGGGTATACTTTATTATTGTTAATATCCACTATTTGGGTTATTAAAAGTAATAAAGGAATAAAAAAAGCAAAGATTATGTGGTTAGTTATTGGTCTTTTATTGCTTTCAAATCAAATAATCCAATTGGCTATTTATAATATAAATTTTTTATATATTAGTCGTCATTTCCCAAACCCGTTGACAGTTAGATTTACTGTTGACATAGGAATGATCTTTTTAATATTTGGAAGTGTAATTTTGATTTTAGGATATATATTAGCTAAGAGAATAGGTCAAAATCGTCTCAGTGAAAAACCTATTAATGTTGATTAATAAGAATTAAATGAAAAAAATAAGCTCAAAATGACTGCTTTTATGCATAATTTATTTCTCGAATGTTCTCTATAGATCTAACTCCCTTTTTTGATAAAATCTTGGTTAATTTACTCCGTAAACTGTTTAACCTTAATTCATGGAACATTAATGCTGGCAATGGTATAATTGAAAGCATAAAAGGTGTCGAAATAATTCCTGGTATATCAGCAAGTTCTCCCAATTCGGGATGTAAACTTTGTATAGCACCGAACATTAATACTATCATGCCGAATATTGCTCCGATTCCTACATAACCAGAAAATATACTGTGGAAATAATGATAAACCCCTTCGACATCTGGTAAAAGCCTTTTTTCTTTCTTCCTTTTTTCATTCTTCAATGAACACATAATACTCGAATCTCTGAGTAACCAAATTGGTTCAAGTATTAAAATCAAGAATGGGAGGACAAAATAACTAGTAGTTGATGCTTTTAGAAAGGGAGTAGGCGCTTCATATACTGATGGTGAAGGGGCTATAATAATTTCTTCGGGTATGATCTGAGATAGAAATATTCCAATGCTGAATGAAAAGAAACCTAGGAGTAGAACTCGTTTTGCGATGCTCCAATAATTCAATTTAAGATAAGTCTCTTTTAATATATAATAGTCATATCGGTTCAATTTCATAATTCTATGAATTTTAAAGAAAAATACAGAAAATATAACAGAAAAACATTGAATCAAAATCATCATAATTAATGGTGAAAAGAAAAAGTTATAGGCAGAATCAATAACTAAACTTACAAATGGTATTAAGTAGGTAAGATCTTGTGTACCTTCAGCTCCAAGAGCAATAATTTGAAAAAGAAAACTAGGGATAACTACGGCTAGATATAAAATAATCGGATAAACATATTTGTTCATTTTTTTTTCTTACCTTATAATTTTTTGAGATTATAGTTATTGAATTTCTTTTAATCTTACCAATGAAATTTATAATTTTAAATTATTTGAAAATAAAATTCTTGATTTTATACATAATAGATCTAAGTCGTAGCGATTTAAATAGAGAATTAGGGTCAATTCGAATTAATTAGATTTCTTTTTTAGGATTAGATATTTAATAGTATCATAGATACTGTAAATTCCGATTGAAAAGACTGTAAAAGATATGCAAAAAATAGCTATTATAAATATCAAATCTGAAGGGATTCGTATAATTGTAATGATTCCAACTCCTATTAGAACCAGGCCAAGTATAAACCCAAATGGAATTATAGAAATACGGACAATTTTATATAAGAAAATTAAGGAGAGTGAAAAACTGATACTTAAGACCAATGTTCCCAAAGAATGAGGAATGAATGCAGCAAAAATGGTTATCATAAATGTAATTACAAGGATTTTCAATTCTTTATCTAATGGTTCTTTATCTTTTTTTTTAGCAAATTTTTTTATACCAAATAACATTGACTTTAATTTCATTGCTCTTTTATAATTCTTTATTGCTTCTTTGTATCGCTTGGAATTTACTAAATTATCTCCCTCGATTTTTAAGACATCTAACTCCCAAATACATCTATTGAATTTGTTTAAATCAATTTTTTTAAGCTCATGTTGATTTTCAATAAGCCAATCTTCCAATAATGAAAATTCCTCCTCAAAATGTTGAATCTTTCTTAAAAACTTTATTTCTTTCATTTTAGGGTAATTGAATTTCTTTTAATATTTATAATTTTAATTTATTTACAAATTTATGAGTAAAAAGCCAATTATTTAAAACATTTATTTCTCTATTTAACTTTAACTTCTAATTGTAATATTGTTGAATCATTCAATGGATGAGAAAAAGAAGATTACTGAAGAGTTTAAAGATGAAATGGGATTTAAATCGTGTGATTTATCTAATAAACAAACAACTAATAAACAAGAACTATTTGGAACTCAGAGACCAACTATAAACATGGATTGTAAAAATTCATTAAATATTACTTATGAGTGCACTGGATTGATTGATGTCAACAAAAAGAAAGTATTTAAATCTACTTGTGAAGAAAAAATAAGTAAATAAGAAGTAAAAATAAACTATTTGTTATCAGATTGCTCTAAATCAGCGGAGAAAAACGTATTTCCATAATGCGTATATAAAACTGTTGCAGGATTGTGAGGATTTGCCCTATCCTTGGCAATAAATGTTGTGACAGGCGCATCTGAAAGGCGTGTAAAGGTGACATCATGGCCAACACACAATCCAACAATAAGATTGAGATCTGTTTTAAATTTATTTAAGATTAAAGCTTGTGCAACAGGATTACATGATACAAAACCAATTGGGTATCCTGTTTTCGATATCGTAAAGTATTCTTTAGGTATACCTACCTCAAGTTTATTAATTGCTCCTGTCTTACAGCATACTGAACAAACCTCAAAACCATATTTAAGAAGAATATCGGCAGTTTTTTCTGTTTCTTTTTGTAAAGCAACACAAGAGGCAAGTCCAATTTTTTTAAAACCCATTCCTTTTGCATATTCTATAGTATCTTTTAGCCGAGGCCAATGCATATATCCTTTAGCTTCAACAATAGATGCTATATTGGTTGACTTCTTTATAAATTCATCCATTCTATACAATTCCATTGCTTGCTTAGTGATTTCAGGGCTTACCTTCATCGGACAATTCTTTAGCTCTTTATTCGGTTTCCCAATAGTGCACTGATTTAAACTATCGCACTTAAAGCATGTTGGAGCGTTTAGATCTGTTCTTTTTTTAGTATTTATCTTATTTTTCTCTAATGCCATACTACATCAAATTTCAATTCTAACTAAGAATAAAGAATGAAAAATATTAAGTTTTGATTGAATATAATAAAAGATAGCAATTATCGAAAAACGAAATTTTTTTTCCAGACATTGAGGAAATAGGACAAAATGATCATTTTTCTCGATAGATTCTCTCCAATTTTTTGCATCTCGATAATATACTTCATGGTATTTTATCTAAATTCGAAATTGAAAACTAAAATAGTGAATGAATTAACTACTTGTGTAATTATTGCACTTTTATTTATATAGTATACAATGATATGTCATTAGCAGAATTGATTAATTTTAGCCTTAAAAATTTGTGATTTGAATGCTAAAAAGCGACAAACAAATGCCCCAACTTAAAAATTTTACAGCTCCAGATATATTAGAAATTAGATCTTTAAAAGAGATAGATACTTTATTTACAGATAATCCCAAATTGGATATAGTATTAGATTTCTGGGCTGAATGGTGTGGTCCATGTAAGCAGTTTTTTCCAATATTCGAAAGGCTACATAAAGAATATTACAAACATTTTGTTTTTGCCAAGGTAAATATTGAGCAAGATAAACGAATTTCTTATAAATATAATATAACCAACCTTCCAACTTGTATAATCATTAAAAATGGCAATCTAGCCTATATGCATACAAGCATTATTGATTATCTTGAATTAAAAGAAACACTTGAAAGATATAAGAATTTTAAATTAAATACTAATGATTAAGAATCTCATGATATATCAAGAACTTATAAGAATCTTGGAAATCTATTTTACTGGAATAGATATGTTTTACCGTAATGTTGATAAGTACTTTCTTGAAAAGATAAAGCGATTTTTAGGAAATAATGTAGATAATATAGATAAAGTTCTTGAAGACATTATTCTGATTTTAATTGATGAGTTTGTAGAATTAGGATTATATAAAGCTAAAGTTCAAAATAGATTTTTCGATAAATTTTTAACCGTGAGAATTGAAGAAAATAGCATTTCTTCAATTGATACTTTATATGAAAAAAAAATTGCTCCATTAGTTTATGAAGTAATCTTAGAACAAGTCATTTTCTATCTTATAGATGATAGAGGAATACCAATAATTTTATGTTTTAAAAATAAAGGTTTTCTTACTCTTGATTTTGTGATTGAATTAAGGAATTTGAAAAATTTATTAAATGAATCACCTGTAAAACTTGATAAGTTGAAAAAGTATTTTCAAATCCGAGATAAAATTATTATAAAATTCTGTGAGAACAAAGAAAAAATAGAAAGTTTAGAGGATTTAGATGATTTAGAGACTAAAATACAATTATTTTATCAGATCTACAAAATTATTGATTTCTTCGATATTAACTACATTTTTGATTTTTCTCACATGAAATGTTTTTTACAAGATCATTTTGAGGATTGTATGGAAAGTATACCTCTAATTTCTTTAAAAAATCCAGACATTTATTATTGTGCATTATACTTAGCAAATGAATTAAAAGTTAATTTTAATCATAAGAAAATCAAAGTCTTTTTGCAGGATTTATATAAAGATCTTCTAGATGATTTTGACGTTCCTATTTTGGAAGCAACTAATCAAATATCCTTTTATTTACAATCAACTTCCCTAGTAAAATTGTGGTTAGAAGATGAACAAATAAAAAATCTTGTGAAATTTGATTCTCATATGTTTGATCCTTATTATTTAAAAAATATGGAAACCTCTCAACTTGGAAATATTTTAGCTATATTTGCTTTTCTTAATTCTTTGAATAAAGATGAATTAATTATTGAAGCCATTAATGATGAGATTGAAAAGAGAATTACTCCAAATAAAGTATTGCAATATCGAAATGGTTTTTATTCATCAGAAGCAAGCTATTATGTCATATTTAGTAATTATATAAATAATAATTATGATAAATTAAAATCCTTGTTAAATCCCAATATCTTGGACAAAATTGTGTCTAGAATCTATAGAAACCTGGAATTTCTGGAATTTTCAGGAGATATGAATATTGACTTATTAAGTGAACTATTTTATTCTATTGAGAGCTTGAGACTATTTAATTGTATAAAAATAAAAGAATTTACAATGCTTCTAACTAAATATATGTTTCCTGAAACAATTGAGCGCAAAATATCAAGAACTATAGGTATTAATGGATCAAAAACAAGATCCAAATATTTAACTATAGATAAAATAACTGGAGAATCATATTATATGATTACAAGTTAGTATTAATTTATCGAATAAAGTTATTAATGAGTAAAGAGTTTTGAGCCCGATTTAAGACATTTATCAAGATTTTCTTTTATATTTGGGTTCTCAAGAGCTTTAAAAATCTCATCTACATTTAAACATGATTGTATTGATTCATTTTTAAATCCTATTTTAATTACTTTTTCTTTCTTTTCATTCATTTTTAATGACTCACACTAATTTCATAATTTATTCTATTATTGAGGATAAATTCGAATAACAAATTTAAAAGTTGGTTTAATAAGCCAATGAAAATTGCGATGATTTTAGAAAATTTTATAATTAGTACGTAGATTTTTCTTAAATTTTATAATTTAGAACTGAAAATTTTATTTAATTTTATTCTATTTCAAGCTATGTGAAAGCAGCTTTCATTAGATCTCATGGAGAATTAGAGCAATTATCAGTTGGAGATTTAGAAATCCCAAAAATTAAACCAAATGAAGTTCTAATTGAAACAAAATTTAGTGCTTTAAATCACATAGATCTCTTTTTAATTAAGGGTTGGCCTAGCTTAAACCTTAATTTACCTCATATTTTAGGTAGTGATGGAAGCGGAATAATAAAAGAAATTGGATCTGCCGTCACGACTACTAAGGTTGGAGATCGGGTTACTATCAATCCCGGATTAAGTTGTGGTAAGTGTTATTATTGTCTTTCAGGTAAACAAAACTTCTGTAAACAATTTTCAATAATGGGGGAGACACAATGGGGTACATTTTCAGAATATTTTAAATTACCCGAGCACAGTGCCTTAACAATTCCGAAAAAGTTTTCTTTTGAACTCGCTGCTGCTGCTCCTCTAACTTTTTTAACCGCTTGGAGAGCATTAACAACTCAAGCTAATTTAAAGCGAGAAAATATTATATTAATTCATGGTGCGGGAGGTGGAGTATCTACAGCTGCAATTCAAATCGCAAAATATTTAGGTGCAATTGTAATTACCACTACCAGCAGTGCAAATAAAGTGAAAAGAGCAGAAAAGATAGGTGCGGATTATGTCTTTAATTATAAAGAAGACCCTAATTTCGGTAAAACTATTTACAATGAGATAACTAATAAAAAAGGAGTAGATGTAATTCTCGATAGTGTGGGAAAAGATACTTTCCAAAGTAGTTTAAGGTTATTACGTCCAGGTGGAACTTTGGTAACCCCCGGTGCTACAACTGGAGCGATACTAGAAATTGATATCAGACAGATATTTTGGAAACAGATAAAAGTAATCGGAACAACCATGAGTAATCAGGCAGAATTCCGAGATGTAATGAATCTAATTTTTCAAAACAAATTAAATCCAGTTGTAGATAAAATTTTCCCATTGAATGAAGTTAGAGACGCTGAAGCCTATTTAAAAGAGGGAAAACAATTCGGGAAAGTCCTTCTAGAAATACAATAACTATGTAAAAAGAATTAAAAAAATTGAATTAATTATGGTAAGTACTATGACTAAAATTGCAATTGTAGCTACAAAAGATCGTGTTTATGGTGTCAATAAATCTATTGAGTTACTTGGAATCAATCCTGTGAAAGGGAAAAATGTCATTTTTAAACCAAATTTTAATACTGCTGATCCTCCCCCTGCATCAAGTTCCATGGAAACTATTAAGCAACTTATTATTAAACTAAAAGATATGGGCGCAAAAACAATCACAGTAGCAGAGAGGAGTGGCCCCGCTGATACAGCTAAGACGTTTGAGAAAAAAGGTTTATATCAATTAGCAAAAGAACTAGATTTTGGGATTATTAACTTATCTGAGCTCCCCTTTGAAGGTTATATTCTCAAAAGACCTGATGAGAGTCATTGGAGAGATGGATTCCTTTTTGCTAAGATTTATAATGATGCTGAATGTATTGTAGAAACATGCTGTTTGAAAACCCATATGTATGGAGGACACTTTACTCTATCTCTAAAAAATGCGGTAGGTTTAGTCCCTAAGAAATGTATGTCTGAGTTGCATGCATCACGACATCAAAGGAAAATGATCGCCGAAATTAATACTGTGTACAAACCTGATCTTATTGTTATGGATGGAGTTATTGCTTTTGTAGATCGTGGACCAATGGACGGTACCAGAAAAGAGGCAAATGTTTTTATTGCAGGTACAGATAAAATTGCTATTGATGCTATTGGAGTTGCTATATTGCGAATTTTAGGCACCACTCCAGAAGTATCCAAAGGATCAATTTTTGACCAGGACCAAATCAAACGAGCAATAGAATTGGGAATTGGTATAACATCACCTAAGGGTATAGAATTTATAACTGACTCTAAAGACGCTGAACAATTAGTAGCAAAGATTAAAGAAAAACTAGCAGAATAATATATCTAAATAATCTATAAGTCCTTTTTTCTTATTTTGTTTCTTTATTTGAGTTTTACAAAGATTTTTATACCTGATTTTCTATAAGTTCTCACAAGGGCTGTATAATAGAATGAACCTTATTTATGAGGGTAGGAGAAATGAAAAAATTATTTGGTATAATTTTCATAACCATAATTTGTATAGCCGACATATCTTGGATTTTTTATGATTTATTTATACGAAAGAGTGATCCTTGGTATGCAATATTATTCATTGTTGTATTTGGAGTTATGTTGATTGGATATCATTATTTAGGATCTCCCTTTAGAGAGAATAGACCTTTATACTAAAATACTTATAGAAAGCCAGCATTAATGGGAGAAACAAACTTTGAGCAGTTACTATTCTAAAACACTTAATGCTGAAAAACTTGAATTATGTTACGAAATTGCTCCTCAAAGAGTTCAGCAATATCTTCAAGAAGAGATAAATTACGTTTTAGAAAGAGTCTCTGCAACAGATATTGTATTAGATCTAGGATGTGGCTATGGGCGTATTATTCCTCAGCTTAAACAAAAAGCCAGGAGTGTAGTCGGAATAGATATAAGCCTAAACAACTTAATTTATGGTTTACCAAATGTATATAATTGTAATGTGTCAAACATGAATGCTATAAATCTTGGGTTTCGAGATCATGTATTTGATTTAGTGATCTGCATTCAAAATGGGATATCCGCATTTCAAGTGAATAAACGAAGGTTAATCCAAGAGACAATACGTATAACTAAACCTGGTGGAAAAATATTCTATTCGACTTATTCTGATAAATTTTGGAAGTATCGATTTAATTGGTTTGAACTCCAGTCAGAAGTAGGACTATTGGGTGAGATAGACTATCAAAAATCTAAGGACGGTAAGATAATTTGCAAAGATGGATTTAAAGCAACAACCATAACACCAAAGCAATTTCTTTCAATCGTAAAAGGACTCAACATAGATGTAAAGATCTCAGAAATAGATGAATCAAGTTTATTTTATGAGATTTCAGCCTAATCTTTACTAAGATTTTTCAGATCCAACCAATCTCTTTATATTTTGTAATACCAAATTTTAGGATATGTTTAATTTCTGTGAGAATTTGAGGCTTAAACCTACTTATATTAAAACATGATTTACCTTTAAGCAGTGGTCTTAAATCAGAACTAATATCTTTAAATATGTCCGGATGAGAGTAGATTGGTGAAAAATAAAAACTCACATAATTTTTTTGTTGAATAACACCCGCTAAATAAGTTGCTTGAGGTTTTTTTCCAAATAAGCTAACTTCCTTTTTTTCATATAAGTGGTATCCAGTTTTTTTGTTTTAGCTTGTGAACCAACATATTCATCCCTAGCTGAAAAGTTAGCTGAGTATTTTTCCAGGATGTTTTTAATCTGGATAAATATGACTCCAAGATTTTCCATATTTTAAAGCGAAAATGGATTACTTTATAACTTTATCATTTTGAAAATCAAAGCAAAAATCGGTCTCTATAAAATCTTTATATTGAAGATAATTCTAAAAAATTAAGAAAAGTTTTTCATTTCCATATTTTAAGAGAGGGTATTGGATTGGTCTTTTATTAACTTCTTCTTTAATTTTTCCCTCCCTTAATTTAATTCTTTAACTCAAGTGTACATCCCATCTGGTGGAGGTTTGTAATACATATTTCTATAACTTCTACCGAATAAAAGTCTTAAAATTTCTTGTATCCGTAAAAAGTCATAATTTCCAAAAATATCGCTCATATCAATGTTTCGAGGGTCAAAACCTGCTTGATCATAGATTTGCCGCTTTATAGGGTCACTCAAGATATCGTATGCCTCTTTTAATTCTATGAATTTATCCTTAGCTTTCGGATCTTTATTAAGATCTGGATGATATTTTTTTGCTAATTTTCGATATGCTATTTTAATTTCACTTTCAGTAGCCTCTTTTTCAACACCAAGAATTTTATAATAATCTGCTTTTTTGTTCATGAAAGTAATCCTAAAAAATATTTTATTTTTTGATAATCAAGGAAATTAGGAAATAAATAATTGATCATAAAATTATATAGAAAATTAACAACTTGGATTTTAAATTAAAAGATAAATCTAGTTAAGGATTATAAATTAGTCAAAATAATAAATCAAGAGATATATCCTCAGGAGAAACAACAAATAGTAACTTTTTATTACTTAACCAATATCCTATTAGATAACCTTCTGAGCTTTTAATCGTCAGTTGCTTAAAATTACCATTGTTCGTTTCGGAAACTATTCTTCTAGCAGCAGATAAAATCGCAAGTGCTATTCCCGCAATTTTTACATGTTCAATTTCTTGAGAAAGAGTTGAATTAAGAGGCATCCCCTCATTTGAAACAATTAATGCCTCTTTTATTTCAGGAAATTTTAAATATAATTTTTTCAAAATTTTTCGATGGGAACGAGCTTGAAACAACCTCATTTCTAGCAGATACGGTTTTTATCTTTACTTTTTGTTTCTTCTTACATCTTAAATACGCTAACTATTATTATAAAACTTACTGATGCTTAATTATTTGATTAACAATTTAATTTTAGTTGAAAAGTTAATTTAAAATCTAAATGACACCTTGAATGGAAGATCGTGAAAAATCTCTTTAAGTTTGGTCTTAAATTCATCAGAGACTGACTCTAAATCTTTACCTGTAAAAACATTTACTGAAAAATGATCTGGGGTAATCTCTAGTAAATATTTCTTCAAGTCTCGAACTGTATCTAAATCATCATTTACTCCCTTGAAAAACATAGTATAAATTCTAAAATTCCCTTTAAATTCTTTTCTAAAAATTCTAATTCCCTTTAAAATTTCTTGAACGTTAAAGAAATCAAAACAAATGCAAGATTTATGAAAATTCGAAGGAGTAACAGAATTTAAGTTAATTACTATTAAATCACATATCAAAAGTGCCTTTCGCACTTTTTCATAATTAAAAAGAGAACAATTAATATAAACTCCCATTTTCTGATTCGGAAAACTCTCCTTAATCTTATTAAGTAAGCGATTGAATCCAAAAAATAGGTTGATATCATTAATGCCTTTTAACCAGATGTAATCGGGACTTTCCTTTTTAAGAAAATAATCCTTTAACTCACTAAATATCTCTTCAGTGGGATAATACGGAATCTGATTATCAACATAATCAAAATCTACCGGTAAAACCTTCCCAAATTTAGAACTTGTTTGGAGTTCTTTTAAATGCAGATACAATTCATCACCAGTGCTAAAAATAATTCTTTAGAAGTTTCAATCTTCAGATTTTTTATCGTACAAATCTTTATGAAATGAACTCATTATTTCTGCCATCTTTTCCATTTTTTTAATCGATTTTTGTGCTTCCTCAATATTTCCAAGCTTTTCATGGCATATACTCATTTTACGATAAGTATCAGATATATACCATGCTGTAGGATTAATTCTTTCAGCCTCTCGTAGTTTTTCTAGTGCTTCTTCATACTTTCCTGATTCAATTAAAAGTTCTGCATACGTATCATAGGAATTCCCATCTTCAGGATCGCAACTTATTAATGTCTCTGCTGCTTCAAATGCTTCATTCATCCTATTTAATCTTAATAACATATATGCCCTATTATTCAAAAGTTCTTTATTATCTGGAAATTGTTTTAAAATTTCGTCTATATGATTTAATCCCTTATTGTAATCTTGAAGTTTATAATATATTAATGATTCTAATTTACCTATACAATATCTTTGTTCTGGAAATTTATTGGTAATAGATTGACTTATTCCTATAGCTTCTTTATCTTTACCAAGTGACATCATGAGTAAGACTTTAGTTTTATAAAAATCAAAATCCATTGGATTTAACTTTATAGCTTCTTCAATAGCATTCAAAGCTTCTTCATTTAATCCCAGATCTCGCAATATAAAAGCCTCAGATTGTAGATAAAGTGCTTTCTTAAAATTAATCTTTTCAATATTTAAAGCATTATTGATACTCTCTTTAAAGTCATCAATAGTCAGATCATTTAATTCACCACTATATATCAATGAATAACCAAAAACAAGGGCTTTTGAAAGGTAAGATATAGAATAATCTTGATACTTAATTTGGCTGATATTGGCAAAATCTAACGCTTCCTTGAATCTATTACGAGCAATATATGAATACACTAAAATTAATATCGTAGAAGTATCTATTAGAGGATTTAATCCCCAAGGGTCAATAACAAAATTTAATTCCTCTTTAATTATCTTTTCTGCCTCTCTATACTTCTTTGTAATACATAATATCAAAGCTTTTAGGATTAAAAGCTCTTTATCCAATGGTTTTAATTTAATTGCATTATTTATCACTTCAAGAGGTTCTTTAGGTGATCTTGTACAAACACCTTCTGTGCAAACTATGGCTAAAAATTTTGTTCTTAATAGAAGAATATTGTTTGGGAACTCAGAAATGGCTTTATTAATTACTTTGAGACCTTCAAGTTCTTGATCTTTTTTTATTAAAATTTGAGCTTTTTGGGCTATTAATGAAATATTAAACGCATTCTGAATCCCTTCTTCAACTACTTTTAATGACTTGTCTAAGAAATCCATTAAAAAGTAAGTCATTGACTGTAATAAATAGCCAATATAATTTTGTGGAAATTCTTGGATTATATGGTTTGTTATTTCAATTGATTCTTCGAATCTATGACCTACTGTTTTAATAATATCATTAA
Organism: Promethearchaeota archaeon; assembly: GCA_048939995.1. Lineage (GTDB taxonomy): Archaea > Asgardarchaeota > Lokiarchaeia > Sigyniarchaeales > SOKP01 > SOKP01. Next base: position 314,390 of record JBHLOY010000003.1, read on the forward strand.
CTACCAAACTTTCTATCTTGTCTAAATTCTGACTTTTATCATTAAATAGATTAAAAGCTTCATTAATCTTCCCATTTTTAAGCATTTGTATAATTTGACTAACAAATTCACGATTTGATGCTTTAAAACCCTCTATGGTTTCAATATACTCAATATAATTCAATTTGCTTAAATAGAATAGATCCATTGATTCGAAAATTTGATAATACAATGTATAATTCAATTCAGGCTCTTTCTCTAGAGTATTAGAAGCCTTAGAAGAAAAGGTCTCAAACTCTGCCGAAATTGTCTGCCAGATAAGACTTTCTAATTTAGTCTCATCAGTTATTAACTTCTTTTCAGTTTCAATCTTGTATGCTAAATATTTTATATAGTTCGGTAAAAATTTCCTTAGAGTATCCTTTAAATTATCATGAAATAAGTGATTACAAATTTCACTTAAGATATTTTCAATTATATTTGAAATGGTTAATGCTGGTGCCTTTTTGTTTGTATTCTCATATAAATTATTCAAATAGGTATATCGAGTTATATAATCATCTACAATTGCTCTTAAAACTCTCTCAATTTTTTCGTTCACTTGGAAATAATACACTTTATTAGGTGAAACCTCTAATTTGAAGAACTTTATTTCATAAAATTCTTCTTCCACTATTTTATCTATGAAGAAATTCAACGTCGTTTTCTTTAAATTAAAATCACTAGAAAATCTTTCAGGTGAAATATAATCTGGATATTGATTTGGATGATTTATTGATAAAAATAATAAGATTTTGTTAAAATCTTCTTCCTCTTCCAATAGGGTCTCTACTCGAGAATAGTTTAATTTCAATACATTATTGAGAAATCTAAACTTAATTCTATCATCCTCTATTCCATATTCTTCAAAAAATTGGGTGCTAAATTTGGTAAATTCTTGAATATGCTTACTCTCTTCTTCTAATATTGATTGACGGTCTAATTCATATTCTCTTAGAACGTTAAAATATTCTGACTTACCCAATGGAGTTATTTTATACTCTCTATTTTCATTAATAACAAAACCATTATCCATTAAGTAATTTAGAGCTCTCGATAATGAAGATTGATTTATTTTATAGAGGATTTCTTCAAATCTAATATCTTCTAAAAAGTCGGACCATTTACAAGCTTCATTATTATAAAGCATCCATAAAATCCAATGATTATATTCCCTTCTCTTTAATATAACTTGGGGAGGGTAATTTAGCCCTTTAGGGCCCTCTCTTCCATATTGTGTTAATTCCTTATATCTTTCTATACCTTCCTGAGTAATCTTATAATAATTACGTTCAGGCTTAATTATAAATCCTTTACCAATAAGCTTATCTAAATTCTGCGATAACGTTGAAGCAGGAATCTCGAGATTATCATCTGAATCATCAGTAAAATTAGACCATTCACAATGATCCTTTCCGTAAAGATTATCACTATTATATAATTTCCAAAGAATAATATATTCTGCAGAATTATTTGCGATTTTTGCAATCTGAATTTTGGTTTTACTCATAATTTGATTATTTTGCCTATGTTTCTCACTTAATTAATTTAAATATGAACTTCTATTTATATTTTATAGTCCGTTACTTCGTTCCAAACTATCCCGAACAAATGTACTCCGATCAGAAGTACGCATAAATAAACTAAATATAGAAGTATTTCTTAACTTTTAATAAGTGAAAAGAAGGATTTCTAAAAAAAAATAGTCTCCCAAAGAAAAGAACAATTCAAATTAGTGAGTGGAAAGAAAAAATGAGCCAAAATGTCGCGATATCAAGATATACAGATTCATTAGCAGCTGTTGAAACCATTCTTGAAGATTATTGGAAACCTAAAATTATCCCTCTTGAAAGTTTGGAACAGAAGCCTAAAACTAAAGAAAATCTGCATGATACGATTGCGGCTCAAAAAAGTCTTACGTACACTATTACGTTAAATGTGACTATTTTAGTGAGTTCAATTGGAGGGCTCTTACTGTTGATAACAATTAGCCCGTTATTAATACCCTTTAATATAATAATAATAATGGCATTTGCATTGGTCCAAGCTTTAGTTATAATAAAAAGCGAGACTGAATGTATTATGAAAAAAATTAAGAAGAGGATGAGTAGGACAAAATGAATGAAAATAGTAAGGATGTCTTATATAAGGTCACTTATGGCGTTATAACTCTTGCTACTATTGTTATAGCCGTCTATAGTTTAATATTTTTTATTGATTCATTAATGATTGCTTTTTCAAGTTAAATTCTTTTCCAGATCCGTATTTTAACAGGCCACCTGAGTGAGGGAAACCTCACTCTAGCCCTGTTTCTAAAAATTTCTTTTGGTTCTTTACTTTTTTAAATATAAGGATTGATACAATAAATAAAATACAATATAGAAACATCATGTTATATCCGGGCACTGTTTCATTGTCTTCATTGTCTTCTCCGTAATTGCAGAATTGATTATCTTTAAAAATATTTCCTATACAATCCAATTCTTTTACACACTCAGTATTCCCAAAAATAATGTTTTCATAGATATAATTGTAATTACTATGATCAAGGAATATACTGCAGCTATTATTGTTTACAATGTTTCCTGATATACTGTTGTAATTACTAAAATAAAGCTGTATTCCATACTGATTCTTGTTTACTATGTTTCCTAAAAAAGTATTAGAATGACTATAATGTAAGTAAATCCCAGGACCAGCATTATTGTTTGCAATTATTCCGGAAATTGTATTATTATTACAGTAGTATAATGACAGCCCTAATGAACAAAAAGAAAGAATTTGGGATAATATCGTCGAGTTATTACAATTAACAAGAATAATTTGTCCTGCATTTACAAAATCATTTAATCCTAAATTAATTTCATTCTTGTAATAATATAGTGGTCTTCCATTTACTAAATTTGTAGTATCTATATTATTGGAACTTAATTCATTTCTGGATCCATACAATCTTCCTAATCCGCACTCATTCATAATATTTCTTCTAAAAGTATTATTAAGGTTATAATATATAAACATCCCATATTGGCTATTGTTTATGATATTGTCAATAATTATACTATTCGTAGCAGAACCTAATTCTATTCCAAAATTCTTATTATTAATTAGTTTATTTTGGGAAAAGAGGTTATCATCACCATACGATAAATATATCCCCTCAGTACTATTATTTATAGCGTTTTCCACTATATCATTATGGTTGCAATTATATCCAAATGATATTCCACAATAATCTGCATATATAATATTTTTTAAAATCTTATTACGATCACTGCTCCATAAATCTATACCAACGCCACAACCATCTAATTCATTATCTGAAATGAAGTTACCATGACAGTATCTCAATTCTATCCCATAAATGTTATTATTGTTTAAAATACTCCCTGAAATATTGTTTTGGTTGCTATAATAAAGCTTTATTCCGTACTGGTTATTGTTTAATGTGTTTCCTAAAAAAGTATTAGAATGACTATAATGTAAGTAAATCCCAGAACCCCTATTATTTTTTGCGATGATTCCCGAAATTGTATTATTCGTACAGTAGTATAATGATAGCCCCAAAGAACAAAAAGAAAGATTTTGGGATGATACCATTGAGTTATTACAATTAACTAAAATAATCTGTCCTGCATTTAAAAAATCGTTTGATTCTAAATTAATTTCATTCTTGTAATAATATAATGGCTTTCCATTTACTAAATTTGTAGAATCTATATTATTGGAACTTAATTCCTCACTCGTTCCAGGTCCAAAGAAGTGTCCAAACCCGCATTCACTCATGATATTTTTTCTAAAAGTATTATTAAGGCTATGAGATAAGCTCATCCCCGAAAGACAACTATTAAGAATATTATCTAATATTACGTTATTCTCCGCAGAAACTAATCTTATACCTTCCTCCTTATAATTTACTCTATTTCCAGATACATTATTATTAGATCCAAAAATATGTATCCCTGCAATACCAATATTAACAACATTACCTATAATTTTGTTCTTATTGCTATTAGCTAAATGTATGCCATAATCATTATTATTTACGTTGTTCTCTTTAATAGTATTATTATTACTATTCTCTAAGTTTATTCCTTTTCGGTTATATGAACAGTTATTTCTAATTACCATTCCATTATTAACTCCGAACAAGTTTATTCCCGCATCCTTGGTGTACCATTCACTGCCAGAATTATAAATCGTGCAATTTTCAATTTTAAAATATACGTTAGAATTTTCAATAATGATACAGCTTCCTAATCCTCCACCATCTATTATTAAGTCTTCAATATAGTAAGGATCAGTAAATGTGCCTGAACCAGTGCAGTTGCCAGCATTTCTAAAAGCAACCCAGCCAGAATTATCGATAATGCGGATTCTTACAGAACTTCTGGAACTAATTAGATTTTCTAATCTTATTTCAGAGTTACCTGTATATTCATCCCTATTATCAAGGTGATAATTTAAATTGAAATTTACCAGAGAAAATAATAGAAATGTAACTCCTAAGGTTATGAAAATAACTTTTATTCTAGATTTCATATTTCGCTAGCAATTGGTATTTACCAATAATAAATATTCTAAGTGGCAATTTAAATCTTATCTTTCTATTAGAAATCTTAGAATGTGAATGAAACTTTAAAAGGAAGGTTTTTAAGAATATCTTTAGCTTTATTCTTAAATTCATCAGAAATAGATTCAAACCCATTCCCTGTAAAAGTATTCACTGAAAAATGGTCAGGTTTAATATCCAACAAAAATGTTTTTAGGTCTAGCATATCGTTAAGATTATCGTTGACACCGTCTATGAGTATCGCATACACCCTAAAACGACCTTCAAACTCTTTTCGGAAAGTTTTAATCCCATCTAGGATAGCTTGAACATTTACTTCCTCATCACATACACAAGATTTAAAAAAAGTTAATGGATTTACTGTATTCAAATTAGTGACGATTAGATCACATTGGGAGAGTTCTTTACGAACTATTTTATATCGAAATAATGAACAATTAACATACACTCCCAATTTCTGGTTAGGAAATTCTCTTTTTACTCTTTTAAGCAATTCTTGAAATCCATAAAATAGTTCCATATTTTTGACTCCTTTTAACCAGATATAATCTGGTTTTCCCTTCTTTTTGAAATAATCTTTAATTTCAGAGAATATAGCCTCTACAGGATAAAATTGAATTGACTCCTCGTTAGATTTAAGATTAATTGGTAAAATTTTTCCAAATTTCGAATTAATTTGCATCTCTTTTAAATGTATATACCCCAATTACTCACCTAAATGCTTTTAATTATACATATCTTTTATTAATGGTAATGTCTTTCCTTTTACCTCATTCATTTTTTTAAAGCATTTTTTAGCTTCCTCTGTATTACCAAGATTTTTATAACATTCTCCCATTTTGCGGTAGGTTTCAAAAATATACCATCCTGAGGGATTGATTTCAATCGCTTTTTCAAATTTCTCTATCGCACTTTCATATCTTTTCAGTTCCATCAAAATTTCTCCATAAGTATCATAAGAATTTCCTTCTTCGGGATCAATTTCTATTAATTTCTCTATTGTTTCAAGTGCTTCTTCTAATCTGTTCAATTTAACTAATATTAATGCTTTATTATTTTGCAGTGGCTTGTTATTCGGATCCTCAGCAAGAACTTCATCAATAGCATTTAAACCCGAATTATAATCTTTTATCTTAAAATATATGAATGATTTAAGCAGGTTCATTTTAAGCAAATGTTTTGGGAAATTTTCAATTATCAGATCAATGAGCCTAATTGCTTCATTGTCTCTATTCATTGCAATCATGAAAATAACTTTTGATTTATAATAGTCTATATCCCTATCATTCAGTTTAATTGCCTCATCTATTGCATCTATCGCATCTTGATGTTTTCCAATCTGATTTAATATTATGGCTTTTAATTGGTAGTACATAGCTCTATTAAATTTGAGAGGATCAATTAAAGCTTTATCTATTTCAGTATTGAAATCATCTAAAGTAACTCCTTCTAGATTGCCATTGTAAATAAGAGAATAACCAAACACAAGAGCATTTATTACAAAAGAAATTGGATTATTTGGATAAGTAGCTAAGCATTGATTTGCCACTTTTAATGCATCACCAAACCTGCCACGCCCTATATATGAGTGAGCTAAAAGTAATAAGGCAGAAGTATCAATAAGCGGATTCGGTTCAAAAGGATTTATTGCAAAATTCAATTCATCTTTAATAATATTTTCTGCATCTTTAAATTTTGAATTAAGACTAAATAGTGCTGCTTTTAAGATTATCAAATCCTTATTCATTGGTTTTAACTTAATAGCTGTCTCAATCAAATTCACGGGTTTTTCAAAGTTTTTTTGGCAGAATTCTACTTGTTTAACCATTGCTGAAAACTTGGTGCGCAATAATAAGACATTATTAGGGTTCTTGGAAATTGCTTTTTCAATGATCTTTTGGCCTTCCTCTTCTTCATCTTTTCTAATGAGAATCTGAGTCTTTTGGGCGATTAAAACAAAATTATATGCATTTTTTATTCCTTGTTCAATTATATCTAATGATTTCTCTAAATCATTCATCAAGAAATAAGTAATTGATTGAAATAAGTAACCTAAATAATCTTTAGGTCTTTTTTCGATTAATTTATCAGTAATTTCAATTGACTCTTGAAATCTAAATTGTGAGGTATAAATTAAATCTTGAAATATCAATTTTTCAATTTCGTTTAATTTATCTTGTCTATTATTAAATAGAGATAGTACATCACTAAAATCACCTTTTCTTAAAATTTGTACAAATTCATCTAATAATTCTAAGTTGGATGGAGAAATCTCATCATAACTTTCAATATATTCTATAAAGTCTAACTTATATAAGTAAAATATATTTAGCGTCTCAAAGAACTCATTATTAAGCACATAACTTACTTCACCTTCCTTTTCTTGGCTCTCAGAAGGTCTAATTGAAAATGCCTCAAATTCAGTTGAGATTGCCTGCCAAATTAAACTTTCTAATTTAGATTCATCGGTTACCAATTTTTTCTCGGTTCCAATCTTATATGCTAAATCCTTTATATATTGTGGTAAAAATCTCAAGAAAGCATCTTTTAAATCCTCATGGAATAAAATTACGCAGCCTTCACTTACTATTTTATTAATTATAGAACTAATATCGATAGAGGAAGGTTTATCACTTACAAATTCGCTTAATTTGTTCAAATATGTGAATTTCGTTATTTTTTCATCTACTGATGCCCTTAACATTCTTTCAAGTTTTTCATTTTCCTGAAAGTAAAGTTCTTTACTGGGAAATACATCTAATTTGAAGAATTTTGTATCATAGAGATCTTGATCTACTATTTTTTGTATGAAAAATTTTAAGGTGTTTATATCAATATCATATTCGGAAGAAAATTGTTCAATTGATATGTATTTTGGATATTGATCCGGGTGATTCATAGATAAAAACAAGAGAATTTTGTAAAACTCTTCTTTATCTTCAACCATTGTTTTGACTTTTGCATAATCTAATTTTATTATGTTATTCAAGAACCTGAATTTTACATCATCATCTTTAATTTGATAAGCCTTAAAGAAATCAATAGTTTCTCTTGTAATTTGCTCAATTCTTTTACTTTCTTCCTCTAAAAGTGATTGGCGATCTAAATCATATGACTTTAGTATCTTTAGATATTCAGTTTCTCCTAAAGAAGTAATTACGTAATCTTTATTGTTGTTCTTTTGAATATAACCACTTTCTATCAATGAATTTAGACTGTTAGATAGAGAGGATTGATTGATAGATAGCGGCTCATCCTTGAAATCAGACCATCTACATGAATTATTATTATATAGCATCCATAGAATGCAATGTTCATAGTTTCTCTTATTTATAATCAACCTTGGTGGATAATTTAGTTTACTTTCTACTTCATCCTTTTTCCTGGATAATTCAAAGAGCCGTTCTTTTCCCTTAGAAGTAATTTTATAAACATTACAAATTCTTTCATTTTTTTTCTTAGAGACTTTCATAATATAACCTCCATCCATTAAGCGATTTAACCAATTAGAAAGAGTGGATTGACTTATATTGACTGGATCATTTGTAAAGTGAGACCATTCCAACTCCTCATTATAATTTAGCATCCAAAGAATAATTTGATCGAATCTTTTTTTACTAAATGGAGGGGGAGAGATTATTTCATCAGGTGGATAAGATATAATATCTGTTATACCCATTTTTTTTAACCTATTTTTTTTTGCTCCTTAGTTATTATATTAGTATTAGTTCAATATAAAGTTTTCAGTTCAGATAATCAATTGGAGTTCGAATGAAGTACTGACTTCAGCATGAAGTATAAAGCACGAACCTATAAATAAAGTCTCACCCTAATTAAAATTAAGAAAAAAAAACAAAACAAGAAAAAAAAAAGAGTGAAAGAAAAATGGTTCAAGTATTAGAAAAGCCCCAGGAAATAGTTTTAGTTGAAGTTCCTGAGGTTAAAAAGGAAGTAAAAGCCAGTAAGATTCAAGAAATAAAAGCAAAACTTAGTCGAGTAAAAGACTATGCTAAAAAGCATGAATATTACTTGAATATAAAAGACGTTAAAACCGAAATGGCTACAAATTCCTATGGCATGAGACTATTTAGGAATTATTAATTTCTTTTTAATTTTTTTTGAAATAAATTTTTGCTTGTTTCCAAGCAAATCTTTTCTATATCTAAATTTTTTAAAATACTTAAGTATGGGATATTATTTCCTCACTTTGCCTTCACTCTGGATTTATAAATTTAGTTAGTTATTAAAAAAAGATTAATTACACAGAAATCAAAAACAATTAAATATAGCTTATAGCATAATTATTATTATCCAAGACAAATATTTATAAAAATTTTAAAAAAAAATTAGATGTGATTTTATATGCCAATAATGGAAGGTTGGGAGGTCTCTCGCGATAGAGTGGAGAAATTTCAAAAAATGTTGGAGACAGATCCTTTGGGGGACCCAATAATTACTTCAAAATGCAGACTTGGAAAAGATAATGGGTTGATTATCGTTAGCAATAACGGATTTGCCTGGAGAATACAATCAGGGTACGGTACAGCTGTGTGGGAACATGGTAAAAGTAAATGGGTGCGATGGCACGATGTAGATCATATGATGGAAAAGAAGCCTGGTCTTGTATTTTTATGGGTAAAAGTACGCGATAAGAATGGTGGCTTAAAAATTGATAAAAAAGGCAACCCTAAATTAGCGAAGTGGTTTTTTGTATTAAATAGAAATAAGGATGAGGATAAACCTCATTTTTACGAGAGGAGAGCTGCTTTCTTTAACATTATATCCCAAATATTTGAACAGAATAGAGGAGATACAGACCCTCCAACAAGTGATTCAAGAATTTAAACCATCAAAATTAATCTCTAATTTTTTTTATTTTTCCAGAAATTAATTCTTATTTTTCTTTGTTTGTACAAACTTTTGAGTAAATGGATCATATTCCTTCGATTCATTTCTGCTTATTCTTTTTTCAATGAATTTTCTAAAGACTTTAAATAGAAAATTTTCAATTCCCACTCCAAAAAATTCTTTTTTCCATCTAAAGGTTCCTGGGGTTCTGATAAGTTTAAAAATTGGGAAATCTTCTTGTTCAAAAACTTTCTTACCAACTATCGCACTTGTAATTGAAATCATTTCAAGTAAATTTTTGTGGTTTAAATAGGGTTGAGCATTTTCTCTTCGAATTTTCGCCCAATCGAGTAGATTAGAGGGTGGGATAAATCCCAACTTAATCGCTAGATCATAGATTGGAGTATTAGGGTAAGGAAAGAGTAACTTAACTGAAAATTCGCAATTAGGGTTGATCTGTTTAGTCCTTTTAATCAACGATAAAGTCCCTCTAATATCCTTTTTAGTTTCACCAGGGATACCAATCATCCAACTATAATCTGCTTTAATGTTTAAATTTCTTGTAATTTGTGCACTCTTAATTATATCCTTAATTGAAATCTTCTTGTTTAAGATATTTAATATTCTTTGAGACCCTGATTCTGCTCCAAAATACATTTGCCTACAGCCATGCTCTTTTGCCTCCTTAGCTAATGCATAATTTAGCCGATCAACACGTAATTCTGCTTTCCACGTTATTTCGTGTTCTTTGAAATAATTAAAGAGAGATTTCACTCGCTTTAGATCAGCAAAAAAATTATCATCGTAGAAAATTATATTCCTTACCCCAAAATCTAAAACCTTATCGAATTCTTCCATACATTTATCAGATCCCCATCCCCTCCATACATTATTTAAAAGAGTATTATAACAAAAAGCACATCGGAATGGACAACCTCTACTAGTGATACATATATATGTTCCATTTTTTACATAATGCGTCGGATTTATCAGATTCCAAGGAATACTTAAAGAATTTAACTCAGTACTAGTTAAAAGTTTGGAGTCAGGATTATGATAAATCTTATCATTTTTTTTAAAAGAAAGCCCATTAATCTGGCTTAAATTTTTCCCGGTTATGAGTTCATAAAAAGATACTTCACCCTCTCCTCGGATAACAAAATCGATAAATTTGCTTTGAAGGGTTTGGGAAGCAAGGATGGTGGGGTGTATCCCTCCCCAGACTACTTTAATGTCGTTAAATTCTTCCTTGATGATTTTAGAAATATTTAAGGCATATCGAATCTGTGGGCCTGTCATTACAGAAACACCAACATATTCGGGATTATTATCAGATATATCATCAATTACTTGAGAGATCGAGTCAAATCGTAAATCATAAATTTTTACATCTATATTTGCTTTTTTTAAATAATCTGCAATAAATAAAATTGAATAGGGTGGAGTAGGAAGCTGAGTTCCTGTAAATTCAAGTTGTGGATAAATTAATATTGAATTCATTTTAGGAAAAAATATAGAATATAAATTGAAAATACTTATTATTTATTAAAGTTATAAGGAGATTCAAAATCTAGGAAATTAGGTTATATTCAATTTTCCTATCCAAAATTCAACTTTCTTCTTAGTTTCCTCTATTTCGCCTTTACTAAGTAATTTAGGTACAATTTTGAGGGAGGATATTGTAATAGTCATCTGTCCTAAGACTGAAGAATATCCTTTTTCTTCCACAATCTTATTCCGGATTAATTCAATATCAGAAGAAATTTCACTACCTATTTTTTTATCTAAGTTATTTATAACTTCTGTAAATAATTCTAATATTGATTTTCCTCCTAAATCTGCAGGAGTTGACCTAGGAACTTCAATTAGAGGTTGAGGCTTCATTTTAGGTGCTTCAACTTCAGGTTTTTGTTTAAGAGGTTCAAATTTTTCGACTTCTTTTGGTTTATATGATGGTTTCATCGCAGGTTCTAGTTTTAATTTAGTTTCAGGTTTTGGTGTGGTTCTTGGGATTGGAGGTTTAACTTCTGTTTGTGCTGTTTTTTGATAATCTTCTCCTAAAGCGTACTTAATTTCTTCATCACTTACTTTCTTAGCCTGCATCCAAACTTCCTCAAGAACGCCAGCGAATAATTTGACATGTTCCTCAAGGATAGAACCCATTCCAGCAATTTCAAAATCGCCCAACTCAATTTTAGATACAACACAAACAACGACCTCCTCAAAATCGCGATTAATTGCCCACAAGTTTTCTCTTGGATAATGACGAATGCTAATATTTGGGTAATTTATAATTTGTGCAAGTTTACCTTTATGATCGGGATTATTCCAATCAAAATTAGTTGAAATTCTCACATTTATATGTTTCTTTACATTTGAAATAGCTACAATATCTATATCATCTAAACTTGGCGCAATTATATGAACTCTCATCTTTAAACGGGTTAAGGTTTCATTAATCTGGGCCTTCATTCCTTCAATACTTCTCACAAACCAAACATCTCTATATGATAACATCGAAGCTCTTTTTGATCTTTCAAAAAATTCAGTCATTGTGTCTTCTGATAAATCGAGTTGTTTGATAATACTAAGCATTATATCTTCTTCAAGAGTTTTGTATATTTCTTTTTGGAACATTTGTTTTAATTCTTCAATACCCTTATCAACATCTTCATAAACGGAAGAAATTCGTTTATCTAAATCTTCTAAAGTTTCTCTCAACCCTCCTTCAATATCAGTAAATGTATCTCCTAAATCAGTGGACATTTCCCCTGCTGCGTCCGAAATTGTTGCAAGTTGATTAGTTACTTGATCAAGAGTATTTTCAATTGTCTTTACAAATTTTTGTTTAAAATAATCTGTTAAATCTATGAATTGTTCTGAAATGATACGTGATACTATTTTCTCTGCCATACTCTTTAAAGCACCAATTCGAAACTGTTTTTCAAAAGCATCCGAAATCTCTGCTTTCATTTTTTCTAATCGTGATTCGACAATTCCGAATTCTTTAATGATTTCATCAGGGACAATTTCTCGTAAATTTATTATAAAGCTTCTGATTTCTTGAAATTTTTTTACACTTTCTAACTCTTTTTCTATTCTACTAAACTGAGTTTTTAATTGAGCTGGTAAATTATTTTTCATCATATGAATATAATTACGATATTCATTTAGCTTTCCAAGTTTAGCTGATTGCTCTTCAATTTTACGGAATTTTAATTCTAAAGTTTGAGGAGTAGATTCCCGAATTTTTTTTACTACGTTTTTAAATTGTCCGATTTGGTTTAATAAAGCAGTGTAAGGTGGTAAGGCTACATAAAATGGTGTTTTTCCAGGAACCTCCCTTACTAAACCTTTTATGAGCAAATTTTTAGCTATTTGAGCAGCTCTTTCTTCTGAAGTATTAATCAGAAGAGCAATCTCTCCAACTAAAACTGGGCCTCTCCCAGTGAGATGAAAATATGTATCAACTTCATCCTGACTTAATCCAATTAATTCTAAAACTTGCTTAGTAGATTTAAATTCATCTTGTTCTGAAGACATGTCCTAAAATTGCACCTTACCTTTTATTTTTTATATACTTGTTCAAGTAATTCTAAGTGTTTAATGGCGGTGTTCTTTTTCAACTTTTTGTTGGCAATATCCCTCCTTATATTTTCAATCATATATTCAGGATAGAAAGTTAAAGCTACAACATCGGTTAATAGGAAGATCCATTCTAAGCCTTTACTATCCTTTATCATCGTAATTATATTGTCATTTTGTAATGAATTTAAAAAGTCTCTTATTTCATCGAATGTCTCTCCAGGACCTTTAGGGATCTTATTAATAGGATACGTTTTTTCTCTAAATAATGTTATAAAATCATATTTATCAGGATTTATCATATTGTGAGAAATTTTTAAATTATCTTCGAAGGTGGGTTGGTAAGAACTAAAGAACTTTCTTGCTTGTTCTAAATATATTTGAGCCAAGTATGGTGTAGGCAAATTCTTTTTTGCATCTTTAATAACTTTCTCAGCTGGTTGCCTCATAATGGTGAAATCTGATAAAAGAAATAAAGTAATATCCTGGGTTCCTTCAATCCAGTCTTGTTTAATTAAATCGGTTTTAACAAATGGATCTAAAGTAATTTCAAGATTATATATCGATCGCTCTAAAGTTTCTTCGAGTAATTCTCGAAGTTCTTTTCGAGAATATGCTCTTTCTTGCAAACTTTCTAAAATCTTTCTTCCTTTCACACTAGTATAAATTTGAGCCATTCTTTGTTCCTTACTAAGATTTTTAAGTCTTTCTAAAAGAAATAATGAATTTTTTATATAATCTCTTAATTCTTCATTAATTTCATAACTTTTAGCAGGATTTTCAACAATAGCATTCAGAAATTGCATTATATTATTATTTAGTTCAGAGATTACAGTTTCACCAAATAATTCGGGATCCTCGTCTAGTTCAAGCATAAGATTAATCATAAATGGTACTTTCGATTCCATACCTGTAAAATAGCTTGATACATTCGAGCGAACCTTTTCCAATCTTACTAAAACGCTACCTGCCTGAGCAGCACCAGTAATATGAGCATAAAAAATTCTCATCATATCATCTAGATTTACTAATAAATCTTCTGGATAACAAAATTCTATTACTAATCCACGATCTTCAGTCCATCTAGTTATTATAAATCCTTTAGGCATCTTATTTCACTTCTATTTTATTTTTCGACTACTTCTTTTAATTTATATTCTTCTAAACCTAAATTTTGCTTTTTATTTTGCAATTGAGTTTTTACTATATCCTCTCTTTTGTTAAAGGAGATTTTCTTTAATTTTTTTCCTTTTCTTATTTTCTTCCTCAATTTTCTTAATTTTCTAACCAAAGGAGGATACTTAAAATGAGTTTGATAAATAATAATAATCATGATGGTTCCAATAATAGCAATAGTTAGTGTATAAATTAGCCACGTTAAATCTACTCCAGGTTGATCTGGTATTAATATAGTATAAGAGATAACTAATGATACATCATCAATAGAGACAGTGATATTTTCATTTAGTGCAAAATTATCAGCGATAAAAATTTGTATTGATACATTTACATCATCAGATATTAAAGATGATACATCAAAACCACCTAATTTTGCTTCTTGATAATTAGTTGTAGCAGAAGCTAATTTAATAGTTTCCGTGTGCTTATTATCATTGATTAAAATTCTAATTTCTGAATTTGGAGATAGGGAGCTATTCCAGGCTTTATCAATTTTATAATTAAAGTTTAATAGAGCCTGATCTACAATAACACTATAATTGCTTATATCACTTATTCTTTTACAATCTTGGCTTATAGATATGGACGTAGCTATATCGATTCTTTTTTGATATGTAAAAGTAAGATTACATGATTTTATTAACAAATAATAGAACGTATCACGGTCATATTCACCGTAGTTATCCTCAACATCTATATCAATTCCGAGAAAAATTGAAAAATTCTGGTGATCCGTTTCTAAAATTTTATTTAAATAAAAAACTAGGACTGTTTTAGGAACGGGAGTCATTAAAGTATCATTAATATAATGTCTGACTCCATCAGTGGGTTGGTTTTGCCATGCAGGCAGATCCCCATAACCTAAACTTCTAGGTTCATAACTTGCAATTTGATATCTATCTTTTGCTTCTAAATCTGATATTTGGACATAAAATTTGACGTGGTCATACTCCGCTGCAGTCGGATTTGTACCTGTTAAAGTATCATTTGGAGTTTCTACATTTGAGTTAGCACATGCGTTAAATGTTGTTACTAAGTTAGCCGATGTGATAATATAATCCTTCATATCAACCGGCATTTTAATATCTCTCCTCCATAGTACACTAGGGCGATTTCTGGTCTGATTTCCAAGCACTCCAAATATATTCAATGTTGGTGATTCCCAGTACTCATGAGACGCATTACATCCAAATTCATTGATATTATAAAGATCTGGAAGAATCGATTCACCAGGTTTTTTGGTGGGGATCCAATCTGTTGCTTTTGGAACACCCGAAATGTTATTAAATATTTGTTCCTTCCCAATAACCTTTATATTACTTTGTTCGCTAAAAATAGCCCCTTCAATATCACTTTGATCTCCATCAGTTGTGATATACCAATTATCTTGGGAAGTAAAATTAGGATTATTAATCCATTGTTTTGAATCTTTGATCTCAGCCGAAGTACGTAAACTTTTTCTAATTGAATCTGAATAATTCATTAAATATTTAATATGAAATTGATAATAGAGTGGAACTAAAAAGATAGATGAAATCAAGAGGAAAATAATCAATTTTTTACTCTTCATAATTCACGTCTCCTTCTTTTAATTCTTTTAAATCTAAATCTCTATCTTTATAATTTTTAGTTTGCGATTGATTTGATTCAGAAGGCTCAATTTCAAGCATTTTCTTTTTTTCTTGGATATCATTATTAATGATTTCGTCTCTCTCCCGAAGTAAAACCTTTTTTGTTCTTTTTGATTTATCTATTTTACGTCGCATTTTTTTTATCTTTCTCACAATGGGAGGGTATTTAAAATAACCTTGATATAATCCGAAAACAATTACAATACCGCCAATAGCTCCAATTAATGTATAAATAAGCCAAGTTAGCTCAATAGGAGGCTCATTTGGTGTGATAATAAGGTAAGATATCACTAAGGATACATCATCAATAGAAATTGTTATATTTTCATCCGAAACAAAATTATCAGCTATAAAAACTTGAATAGATAAATCTACATCATCAGTTATTAAAGAGGTCACATCAAAACCACCTAATTTGGCTTCTTGATAATTAGTTGTAGCAGAAGTTAATTTAATAGTTTCTGAGTGCTTATTGTTATTAATTAAAATTCTTATTTCTGAATTTGGAGATAATGAGGTATTCCATGCTTTATCAACTTTATATTTAAAATTTAAGTTTGCATCTTGGACTAACACAGGATATTCACTCAGATCACTAACCTTATCACAAATTTGATTCCAGGATATCGCTGAGGATCTGTCAATTTTTTTTTCAAAATCAAACGTTAGATTACAAGATTTAATATATAAATAATACCAAGTGTCAATTTCCGCTGATGCATAATTATCTTCTGCATAAATATCTATGCCTAATGTTATTCGAAAATTTCGGTAGTTATGACTTAAAACTCTACTTAAGTAAAACTTTAACTCATCGTCTTCAACAACTTTCATATAAGTATCATTTAAAACGCTAATAGTCACACTTCTACCGGTTCTACCATGATAACCTCGTCCTAATTCAACTGTTTGATTATAAGCTAATTCATAAGTTTCTAATTTATTAAGATCTGAAACATATACATAATAACGGGCATGGTCATATTCTGCAGCATAGCCTGTTGGTGGTATGGCATCCCAGCCCTCAATTTGTTCAAAAGGAGTCTCTAGGTTAAGATTTGCACTTCCATTAAATAATGCAGTTAATTCTGCGTGGGTAATAATATAATCATTCATATCAAATGGCATAGAGACTATTCTATTCCAATGTATTATTGGATTATTTCGAGATTGATTTCCGGGAACTCCATAAAGATTAAGTCCAGAAGATTCCCAATACTCATGGGCAGCGTAACAACCATAACTATTAATGCCATAAACATCAGGTAGAATAGAGATTTCTGACTCTCTTCCCGGGAACCAATCTGTAGCATTTGGTGTTCCTGAAATATTGGAAAAGGTTAACTTTTCCCCTCTAATTATGAAATTTGCTTGATTTTCATTTAGATTTCCATCAACATCACTCTTATCTCCTTCTGAGGCAATAAACCAATTTTGTTGTGTAGAAAAATTAGCATTGGCGATCCATTCTTGAGTGCCAGGAATTTCACCCGATAATTTCAAGTTAACTGAATCACTAATATGGACAAATCCGTCTAAATAACTATTATAAATTGGAGTTAAAAATATTAAACTTACGCTAGCAATTAATAGAATAAGTTTTAGATTATTTTTTAGAGATTTCAATTCTTTTACCTTAAAATTTTGTTTCCATGTTAAATCGAAAATTCCAATTATAAATTACAATATAATATATGGATTAATCATATTGCAATAATTCATAAAAATATTTTTTAATCTACAAATATTTTAATAGAACTTGTATTTAAATTTCTGGAGCTAATTTTCATAAGTTTAAATATTTATTGAAAAAAAATTTTACATATATTTTTCTAAAAAATACTTTTGGTGAAACCTCCATCAACTTGAATTACAGTACCTGTAATATAACTTGCACGCTCAGAAGCTAAAAATGTCACAAGATTTGCTAACTCTTGTGGTTTTCCAAATCTACCTAACGGAATTTGATCAGTCCAAGCCTTTATAGCCTGTGTTCTTGGTATTTCAGCATCTATTATTTTTTTTTGTATTAGTTCTTCCATTCTATCTGTTAATGTTGGACCTGGACATACAACGTTTACCAATATGTTATCTTTTGCATATTCATTAGCAAGAGTTTTGGCATAACCTACTAACCCAAGTCGAGTGGTATTAGATAAGACTAGATTTTCTAAAGGTTGTTTAACTGATACTGAAGTAATAGCTATAATTCTCGCTTCTTTTTGTTTTTGCATAACCGGTAAAACTAAGTTTGTTGTCCTTATGAAAGATAACAAATTTAAATCAATCGAATCTTTCCAGTCATCTTGTGTTATTTTACTTATTGGTCCAGAAGGAGGACCACCAGCATTGTGAATTAGAATATCTATTCTTCCATATTTAGTTAGGGTTTTTTCCACCAGATTTTTTATTTGGTCTTCATATCTAATATCAGCAATGCTATAGTAAACGTTGTTTTCAAAATTTTGCTTTTTATTTCTCATAAGTCTCTCCTTTGCCATGCTTAAATTATCCTCTGAACGGCTACAAATCATAATATTTGCTCCTTCTTGAAATAAGCCTTCTGCACAAGCAAAACCTAAGCCTTTACTTGCTGCCAAAACAAGTGCAACCTTATTCTCTAAACCTAAATCCATCCTAACTCAACCTTTCTATTGTATATTAAGATTATATTTATTCCCAATTTTCTGAGGACAAAAAGGATGATAAAAATATATTAAATAGATAATTTTTTATACCACTCTTTTCATAATATTTTTAAATCAATAAACTGTATGAAAATATTTATTAAAATAAAATTTAATATTATTATATAAATTATCAAAATTCCTAAAGGTGTGAATAATAAGCTTAGACACTAAAAGTTTTGATAACATCTTAAGCAAAATTATTAAATCAGAAAGCGGAATTAAAAAAGTCATATTGGTCGATAGAACAGGTTTAACTATCGCAAGCGTATCTAAATTTAGTTATTTTCCCGCAGATGTTGATGGAATAGGCGCAATTGCGAGTGCTGTTTTTTGCGCTTCGGAAGAACAGGGTAAAAATCTTGAATTAGGAGACTTAGAGATAGTTACAAGCGAATTTTCAGGGGGAAAAATATTTGCATCAAGTTGTGGTCCAAAGGGTGTGCTAACTCTCATTTCAGATCCAGATATCAACATTGGGTTAATTAGATTAATTCTAAAAAGATCTGGAGATGAATTAAAGGAGATTCTCGATGAGTTCTTGTCTGATATTCCAGATACGCTTGATTCAGGTTTAGATCTAAGCGATTTAGATGAATTAACTCCAGATTAAACCTAACCAAAAATAACTTAAGAAGTTATTAAAATGTGAAAAACCTTGTTTTTACTCTATTTTCTATTTGTATTCGAAATTTTGCAAGTTTAAATTAAATTTAAGATTGAATAATTTATAAAAAAAACATCTTCATTAAATAAAGAAAGATCACAAGTGGGTTATTATATTGGTTAAACGGCTTAGATTTTATTGTATTATAATATTAGTGTTGTTTACTACGAATTTTTTATATCTAAGTATGAATGTAAAATCTTCTGAAAGCATGAGAGAGGTTCGATCAGGTTGGGATGTATTAACAATATATGAGATTCCCCATCCCCCTGGACCAAAATGCATAGGTGAAAATAATGACCTTTACTATGTTGATAATCTTAATCATATGATAATGAAAATGGATGAATCTATGTCACAAAGTGAATATCTTAATATCTCAATGTCTTTAAATGATATTACTTTTCAGCCTAACCATAATCGACTTTTAGGAATGAATGATTTCGGATTTTACACTATAAGTTCTAGCGAAATTAAATTTTTGAATAATTATTCCTATACTTTTCCCTTGACAACAATGACGGTCGATCCTGTAGATGATTCATTCTATTGTGGTTCAATAAAGAATGGAACTGATATTCTAAAGTTTAATTCCGAAGGCAATTACCTCAACACTATCCTTTCAAATGTCCAAGGTTGTAGCCAGATTGTTTTAAACAATAATCATAGCACTCTTTATTATACTGAGACGTATCTTGGTTCATTTTCTATGATGAATTTAACTTCTTTAGATACAACAATTTTAAAAACTGAAATTGGACTTCCTGGAACCGAAGAAGTGATTGGGATTGGTGTAGATGATAATGATGAATTATATTACATGACTGCTGATGGTAATAATAGAGGATTTTATAAATATGAAAATAATACTTTTACATTTCTAATGGCTTCAAAAGGAGGAATGAGTACCTTAACATGGTCAAAAAAGTTACAAATGTTCATCGCAGCAGGGAGTTTTGGAGGGTGTCTAATCGGGTATAATACTAACGATTCGGAAGCTCAATATCTTACGCCTGTTGTAAATTCTAATACTATAATAGAAACATACGATGAAAAAATATTTTACTGTATAGAAAATACTATTTACAAAATAAATGAATCTGGTCCGACATATTTTAGTAGAAACCCCTATAATACGAGTATTTCAAAATTAATAGTGGATACAAACAATAATATTTTTGCATTGCTAGCAAATGATTCGGTGACGATTGTTAAAGTTAATCATGATGGCTCTTTCGAAGATTGGTTTAATAAAAATATTAATGAGTGGGCTAAAACAATTCTTTTTGATGTTAAAAATTATGAAATTGTCCTCCTTACGGAAAATCTACTTAAAAATGAAACCAATCTTTACCGAATACCCATAAATAATCCAAATGATTACTATAAAGTAGTTACGTTTAAAAATTCTACTCGAATCGTTGGAGTAGCAGATGTATATGGAAATATTTATATATATGAGGCATCTAATAACACACTCTTTAAAATACCAGATGGATCAATTGAAAAAGAAACAATTACTACTGATTTTGCTGACTTTTCTGATATTTATGGAGAACATGCGATAATCGAACCACCATTAGGGTATAGTACGATTGAAAATGGTATTTTCATTGGGAGAAATGATGACTTACAAATGTGGCTATTAGATGAGAATTTACGAATTACTTTTGCAATTAATAATCGTGGTATTGATAATGCAGCTATATACCAAAATTTTAAACAAGAGATTATATGCACTCAATCAACTTTGGTGCTAAAATTTATTTATCATAAGGCACAAAATACAAACATTTCTTCAGGAAGTTATATTATTGCATTATTTATTGGTATGATCAGTGTTTTTTATTTCCAGATAAAAAAAATGAATAAAGCTCGGAACAAAAAGGATTAAATTCAAAGTAGGTTATTTTCTTTTACGATTTTTTGATAATGATCTCGTTCTCTTCTTAAAACTTTAATTTCTTTCTTAAAATCGAACGTTTCACCTTTAATTTTATCTGTTTCTTTTTTCTCAGAGGTTAATTCATCTTTTAGATTTTTTAACTCAAGCTTTAAATTAGTGATTGAATCGATGTGTATTGTATTTTCGTACTTAGTTTTATCATTCTCTTCTTGTAACTCTTTTATTTCATTCATAAATTTTTCAATTTCTGTATTTAAATTTAAATTAATGCTTTTCAAATTTTCTATTTCTTGCATTAACTTATAAGTTCCTTTCTCAGCCTGTTTTGCGGAATCTAACTGTTGGTTTAATTCTTGTATTTTTTTATCCTTAACTTCAATTTCATTATCTTTCAGATCGCTTTTTTCGTTAAGTTCCTTAATATCTTCCAATAATTTTACATTTTTTTCATTTAAATCAGCCATTTGTTGACTCCACTTCTCTAACTTAATATACTGTTCACTAACTTCTGTTTTTAAGGATTCAGCTTCCGCAGTAATGGAATTTTTCTCTTCCATTAATTCTGTATATTTGTTAGTTAATTCCCGGATCTTTTTCGCCTTTTCTTCTGAGAGCTCCTCGAGTTCTTGATTTTTTTCTTTAATTTCCTCGAATTGTTTTAACAATTCCTCATTATCAACGTCTATTGATGAGGCTTCTGTGGATTCATCATTTTGCATTTCTTTTTCTATTTTCTTTTCTTCTCTCTCTTTAACTAGTGTGTTATTTGTTTCTCCTTCTACTATTTCCTCCCAGTATGGGCTTAACTCGCCATTTTTTAACATTTCATAATATTTTCCAAAAATATCATCGAAATTTAGCGCATCTCTTTTTGGGAGTAGTTCGTGGGCTATTCTTCTTATCATACCTTCAAACTCTTCAGAAATCTTGTCATCGTCAGATAAGAAGATTGTGATCGCATAATTAGGTTTTCCAACATAATGACGGAACGAAAAACCTGTATAAAAACTTGCTACATTTAATTTATTTTCAATAATTAATTCGTGATAATTTGGTTCCATTTTATGTTGCATATGCTGTTTTTCTAAATATATAAGAGTGTCCGGTGAAAGTCCAAGAAATTCATCTAAGTTCGAAGGAAATTGAGTGTCAATAAAAGCTTTATAATCATTATCAAATGCGAGAATCATGATTCCTTTCAATTTTTAAACCTCCAAGGAATTTTTAATGACATCAAATAAATGCTTATTCTCTATTAATTTTACATATTATTCATAGTCTATTTATTTTATCTTTAGATATTTTTAAATCTAACTCATTGAATACAAATTTTCAAGGTCTAAATGATTCTTAATATGTTAATTTTTAACTTTTTACAGAGGAATTAATTAAAATGCATAAAAAATAGAAACTAGTTGAAAATTTGCGAGATACAATTCAATACTTGAGCCTCATCAGTTGCTAAGAAATTATGCTTAAAAGCAGATGCAAAGAATAGACGATCTTTTGGATTAAAAAACTTATATCCAAACTTATTCCATTCCATGCCTTTATTTAAAGGAGCGATGAGAGATAATTCATCCTTCACTAAATTTGTTAATATTAGAGGAAAATCTTCTTTTTTACTGAGATTAACAATATTCAATAATATATCATCGTTAAATTTATCCCATGACTCCTTGAATTGTATACAAAATGATTTGATGTCAATTTTATTATTTAATATCAACTTTGCTAAAGCTCTAAGTGTCATTTCATAGACATTACGATCTGATGCGCCAGAGATAATAGTACTAGGTAGAGGCTTCCCATCTTTTTTAACTAGTGGAATATTATACTCCGGTAATATCTTTAATTGATTTAGTCCAAGTATATTTTTCACATCTCTAATTGTTCCTCCAGTATCAAAAAATTGTTTATTTATAATGTATTTTATTAGCTTCTGAGCATGAACATCACCAAAATATGGATAATCAGATGCATATAAGAGATATTCAGACCAATCTCTGTTATCAACAATACATTTATTATTGGATTTAAACCAATGTCGAAAATCTTCGAAAAAGTTACCAGCGCCTTCTCCATGCAACATTGACAAATCTCCATACGTATTGGGTTGTACAATGGCATTATAGACTTCATGATCTCCAATATTTCCCTGTGCGAAATGAGCAATAATTACCTTAAAATGAGGTAATAGTTCCGGATATTGTTGCGTTATTACTCCTCTAGTTGATTTTACTAACTCAGCGATATCTAATATTGATCCTCTTCCTCTAGTATCAAAAATTACAGGCATCGAATGACTAGCTGCTTCAATAAGAACATTAACTGCTTTACCAGACTTTATATCATCAATCCATCGTTCTGACCGAGGATGTAGTTTTAAACCTCTTAATCCCAACACTTCACGAGCATAACTGACTTCCTTTACTGCCTTCTCCCCCTCCATTGGGTCTACTCTTCCATAACCGATTAATTTCATTGAAAACGGGAATCGTGTTGTGAATCGTGACACATTAACATTGCTTGCCCGGTATAAAGCTTCCGGGTGTTTGTCTCTAAATACATCCTGAAAGGGAAAGACGACACCTTGATCGATAAAGGCATAGAATTTTGACTTTTCCTTTAAATCTGAATGTCTTTTTCCTAGCTCTTCTAAAACAGTATAAAATTTATCAGTAAATGGATAATGTGTAAATGACCAAGAAATCCGCGTTGATTTCCCCTCCATTGCTGTTCTAAAGGATTTTTCCCCAGTTTTTTCCCAATCCGTAGTGATACGGCCCTGAACATTGCCCCAAAAATCAAAAGTGCCAGTTCCAGGGGCTAGAGGATTCATCATAGTTGCGCCATCTACATCTTCTCCTAAATGAGAGTGGGCATCGATTACAAAGATCTGCTCTACTCGTTTCTTGCCATCTTGTTCAATCGTTGCAGTTAGCATTTTTTAAACCCTCATTTCTTTAGGAAGTGTCAAAACTCCTGTTAAGGGATTATTTAAAGGATCTTGACAATATTGGATTGTAAAATAAATCAAATCATACAAAATACTTGGATTTTCTCCATTTCTTAATTTATAATTATATAAGGATAATTGGTATTCCGCTTCCGTAATTGGAGGCTCCGCATAGCTTATACTCCCGAATACGGATTGTAATAAAGGCTTTAGAAACGGTGAGTAAAGGAAACCAAGTTCTTTTAATTCATCTTTAAGATAGAAAAACATACGTTGAACTGCCTGCATCATATATCTCACAGGTTGATTTTTTGGTCCCAAATATTGTTCAGCAAACTCAGGATCGTATTGCGCTAGATTTTCCCGCGTTAGATTAGGAGCTATTCTAAAAATAGAGATTAAACCACGCTCAATTGCGCCTTGACGATTTAAACATATAGTTTCGCTTCCTACATCTGGTACCCATATTCTTTTTTGCAGTAGTTTTCTTGCTTTATAACATAATGTTTGAATTATAAGAGCAACTCCAATTCTGCGACAAATAGAAATTTGGGCATCACTAATACGGCACTCTATTGTATTCCAATCTGTTAATGGGAATAGATCTTGGAATCTACCATCCTCTAGGCTAGCCTTTTGGACAGTTTGAAGAAAGTAATTAATAGCTTGCTCGCTAACATCAGTTAGGTAAGGGATGTAATGCTTTGGATCGTTATTACTGAGCATAGTAGTGTTATATTTCAATCGAAGGCTTCGGGTGCAATTCGGAGCTGTAATCCTATTATTAACTATCTTCACTACATCAGTAGGCTTATTATTTATAATTGGAGAATTGCAGGTGAGCGCAATAATATGTGGAATGAAATTGCGCACCATGTCATATGCTTGTACTTTTTCAAGGTCAGAACTAAATGATCCAAGGTGATTGTGGTCACTTTGGGATAATCCTCTCATGTATTCTTGTGCTGCTGGATTTATCGCTGAAGCAATTATATGTAAATCTGTGGGTAGTGTAGTTTTCGCTAATAGAAATAATGTACTCGCCCAGAATGCCAGCTCTTCAGCATATTCACATGGAGGTGTAACGAGCTCTAAGATATATGTAACTGCAGTAACGTTTCCATCTCTGGCAAATGTATCGATGTCTACAGATGCGTTATTTCCTAGAGAATACCGGATTTGCATAGCAAAGCCTTTCTCCAAATCCTCCCTTCCCCAAGGTCTAGCTAATACCTTGGAGCGGATGTAATCAGGTACAGGGTAGAAATCATCTCTCCCTTCATAAAGGATTTGATCCATCATTTTTATGGCATCTTTTACGATTTCTCTCATTCTAAAAACCATTTCATCTCCTGGTGGATAATTACCTTGATCATCTGCTATGATTAGTTCCATTTCAATACCATGAGTAAATGGTAATGGTGTCCAATGCTCTGTATCCCATAAAATTTCTCCCCATGATCTTTCAGGAATAAAAACTTCTCGATAATCAGATCCGAGAAATAACTGATCATTTGATCTATCAATAGGATTTCCTATAGATACTTCTGAAGGGACTTTTTTAGCTTTTACTTTTCCAGACCCTATAAAGGAACCAGATGAATCTGTTTTTCCTTTACTCTTTCCTTTCTTTTTTTTCTTTTCCTTTTTCTTTTTATCTTTAGCCATAGAATTCCCTTTTTTTAAGAAAATGCTTCAATAAACCCCTTAAATAAATTATAATCATTCAAAAATTCATATGATAATATTAGGTTAACAATTTTGAAATAATGGGACATAAATATGCTATTTAAATTGGTGACGGTTTGTCCACCGGAGAATAATGAATTATCAATTAACACCTGTACATTATTGTCCAGATTTTTCTGAACTTTATCTTTTAAACTGCTTAAATCTTCTGATTCAGATGCGAGAATAATTGTTGGTTTTCCTAAATATGGAATAAAATCTAAATTGAATAAAAGTATTTGGTCAGAAACTTTATTCGGTGGTAAAAATAGGCGAAGTGTAGTTTGCATGACTGATAATTCCTCTTCATTATGATGTTTTGTAGATGGGAAGATATAATACGCAAAGGATTTGTTTGCATTAAATTTTAAATCAGAATAGATTCTATCAATAATTGGGAAGATACTAAAATCATAACTAAATAGGGATAGAATTGCAAGTTTACAGTTATAATCCTGGGATAAAAGATTACTGCTAATATTACCTCCCATTAAAGCAAACTCTTGAACTTCACTAATAATTTTAGAAGAAAATATATTTAATAAATAAAGCTGAGAAAAAATAGGGGTTGGTTCTACTTTTTCTCTATATTCTTCAACAAGTATGTATATAACATCAAAAGTATCTTTTAAAACTCTTTCTCTAACATTTTCCACTTTTATCTTATTAATGATTTCTTCAGCTGCTTTTGGGCTGTTCAACTCCGCCAAAATATAAATAGCATTCTTTAAATATCCAAATGCTGGATTTTGGAAATCTTGCTCAGCTAAATTTATTTTAGCTGAATTAATAATAATTTGATTAATTTGATTAATAATTTTTAGAACATCTTCCTTATTTTTACCTTTATTAAGTTCTTTTGCCACGCCAAATAAGACTTTAACTTTTAATAAATCATCTTCAATTAGGTAAGTAAGTTTGAGTGCCAATTGAAAATCTTTTTTAATCACATTTCCCATTACTTTAGCAATTGAATCTTCCTTTTTTGAAGGTTCCTCAATTATACTCAATATTTTTATTATCTCATCATGGTTAATGTCAACAAAATCTAAAACTAATTTATTTATGATATCAATTTTACTGATTGGATTATCAATGCTTTTAATCATGTGTAAGCATGCGTTTAGATCAACTGTCCCATAAGCCCTAATTAGATCATAATAAAATTGAATTCTTTCTGTCTCATTATATAATTTTAATGCTGTTTCTAAAGCTTTATAAAATTCATTTGCTGACAAATACTGCTTAGCTA
Source organism: Promethearchaeota archaeon (assembly GCA_048939995.1). Classification (GTDB taxonomy): domain Archaea; phylum Asgardarchaeota; class Lokiarchaeia; order Sigyniarchaeales; family SOKP01; genus SOKP01. The sequence goes on from JBHLOY010000003.1 coordinate 341,423, forward strand.
GCATTTTAAGTTGGGATTCTATATTTTCCGCAGATAATCCTGGCTTAGAGGGGATAAGAGTGGAAATAGCTCTTTCTGATTGGGATTGGGTTTGCAGATATACCTCATATTCACTTCTCATGGACTTTATTTCATTTTCTAGACTTTTTATATTATTCTTCTTTTGAGAATTAACAAAGAAATTTTTTGCTTTGAAATTGTCACCTGAATCAAGAGTTAAAGCTTGCACTCCCTCTAATATCTTCTTAATATTGCTTGAGGGAACTGTATCTCTTAACTTATGCACTTTTACGGCATACTTTACAATTTTCATCAAAAAAGCATTAATAATCAGCTTACCATATCCATCACCAGTAGGTTTTAATTTTAAATCAACTGATTTAGACTCTCCTGGTTTAAATTCTAGTTCTGCATCGAATTCTTTAGGCTCAAAAATTACTTCTAAATTTTCTCCTTCAAAGCTAAATTTGAAAGTTTCATTCTTCTTCGATTGGCTCAGAATTTGGATTGAAACTATATTATCAGCATTAGGGATTAAAAGATTTTGAGGAAACTTAGTAATTGTAAGATTAATCATTTGAGTATGGTCTGAGGTGGACATAGTATAATCTTTGGGTTTATTTTTTTATTTCGTTTAAATTAACCATATTTGATAATTATTTTGTTTAAATTCAAATCTTTAAAAAAATCTACTTTAATTCTTTATAAAAAAAACATAGAGTACCCATTAAAAAATTTAATTTAATGCCAAAATAGTTTTGAATATGATTTGATAGTAAAAGAAATTATGCTCCTTTTCGTCTACGTCTATCAATATATTCTTTTAAATCTTCAATTACCATTTCCCTAGTATAACATGGCCAATAGTCATCTCTAAATTTGAATTCAGAATAAGAAGCATCCCAAAGAAGAAATCCAGATAGTCTTGCACCATCCTCCATTCCTGTTCTTATTATATAATCTAGTTCTGGAAATCCTTTAGTATATAAGTAATTCTTAACTAAGGTAAGGTTTATATTTTCAGGTTCAACACCGTCTTTTACAATCTTTCTAATAGCATCGACTATTTCTTCTTGTCCATCGTACATAATACATACATTTAAGTAAGCCTTATCAAAATCTTGAGTAAAATCAGTTAGTTCCTTCAATTTTAGTTTAACATCCTGAGGAAGTAAATGTAATCTTCCAATTATATTAATTTTAATTTTTTCATCCCTAATAATTGATTCATTTTTCACAGAATCTACTGCTGCTACAATTATTCTATAGATATTTTTCAATTCTTCTGGACTTCTTCTTTTAGCATTTTCAAGTGAAAGCGCATAAACAGTTACATATCTAATACCAGCCTCATAAAAATCAAATAATCGATCTTTTAGATTTTTATATCCCTCTAAGTGACCTAAATTAGGATCTAAATTACAACTTCTAGCCCAACGCCTATTTCCATCCAAAATTAAGCCAATATGTTTAGGTAAACTTTCCCTTGGGATATCTTTAAACTCTTCCAAATTTGTTACCTAATTTAGTATCTACTACTAATAATAGTATTATTATTTGTAATATAAGATATAATAAGATTTCATAAATTTAAAAATAATTGAAGAAACTATAACTTTTTTTGAAGATGACTCTATTTTAACTCCCATTACTTACTTATTTAAAGGGTTAGCAAATTTTTTTTAAATTTTTTTTTGCAAAAAGTTTTTAATGAGAATTTTTATACAAAATTGGGATAAGAATATTTTTTTAAACAAAATTGAACAATGGAAAATTTATTAAAATTACTTAATAAGAAAGGCTTGTATAATACATTTAGAGTCCTTTCTCTATTTGATAATTATAGAGCAGATAAATACGAATTTTACCAAAAACTCAATGAATTTAGTTATTATAATTCATTTCATCGAATAAAACATGTTTTAATAGAAAAAAATCTATTAGTTGTAACTAATCATGGTGAGAGACCTTACTATGAACTTACCTCCAAAGGAAAACGAATGTTTATTCTATTAAAGGAGTTGAATAAATTGTTACAATAACTTCTCTTTTTATCAGTTTCAAAATCTTACTGACAAAAATCTACTAAACACTATTGGGGTATTTAAAAAATTAAATAACAATTAAGTTTCCTAGAAAAATAACGGAAGTTTGGACTTCAAAAAGTTATATCAAATCTACTGAAAAGTTGCTTGAGTCGAATATGAAGATGACTTTACATTATTAGTTCTACTTTTTTTTAAAAGAATTATTAAAAAGATTAATAATATTTTAATATCAAGATTAATGAGAAAAGAATTTTTTCATTTTTGGAAAAAAAAGATAAAACTTTTTATATTTTGTTATAATTTACAATAAATATTCCAAGTGCATATAAGCATAGTAAATTTAATTCCAAAACTGAAATTCAAGAAATTCATATAAAAAAAATAGTTTTGGAGTAATTAATTTTGTGAAAGTGCCTTATGTTTGCATTATTTGAATCGTTTGTAATATTTATTGGATTTTTCAGTTTAACTTTAATTAAGCGTAAGAAATTCAGAAAAATACTAAGCAATTCGTTTTTAGTTTTATTTGGTTTTATTCTTTTTATTCATTGTCCTTTCTATATCGAGATCAATAATGATAGGAATACAATTGAACCTCCAATTGAAGGTATTCATTCTTATCCTAAAGAATCAGGTTATTGGTTAGTAGATCATATAGAAATTGATCAAAATGATGTTCTAAAAAATTGGGAAGTAATTAATCAAACATACCCATGGTGCAGTGGGAGTGGAACTATTACTAATCCATATATCATTGAGAATGTATCTATTAATGCTTTTAACTATGAGATAGGTATCTCCATTAGAAATTCTAAAGGGGTTTATTTTGAAATTAAAAATTGTAACATTTATAATGCAAGTATAGGTATTCAATTGTATACCACTGATAATGGGGCCATTATTAATAACAGTATTTCATACAATAGAAATACGGGAATTTTAATCCATAATTGCAAGAAAAATAAGATAATAGGAAATATCATTCAAAATAATTCTCAGAACGGAGTATTATTAAACGGACCTAATAGTAAAAATAACGCACTTTATAGAAATCAATTCATTGAAAATGAAAGGCATGCTTTAGACAATAGTGGCTCTAACTTTAATTTATGGTATAACTCTTCGATTGGGAATTATTGGGATAATTACACAGGTAAAGATGCGAATGATGACAATATTGGAGATATATCGTATGATTATATCTCCGGTGGTGCTAATAGTATAGATCTTTATCCAATTTGGTGGGATGCCCCATCTCTTAAAATTGATTTTCCTTTAAATTATTCTGTTCATAGCAAATTTGCTGCTAAATTTCAACTTATTATACAAGAGGGAAAAGGTGATACTTTTTGGTATGAGATAGCAGGTCAAAATTCTTCATTTATGCCATTAACAGGATTAATAGAAGAGGAAATTGTTGATGTTTTTACCCAGGATTTGTGGGATTTATTAACTAATGGGACTCAAAAAATCAAGTTTTATGTAAATGATTCAAAAGGATATATTGCAAGTACTGATATTATTATTAACTTAATTATACCAGATATTAGTAATTGGTGGAATGTGTCATATGCCTATAGAGCTCCAATTAAACTAGATAATAGGCATACACGATATCTTCCTAAAGGGTATTCTGTAAATGTCTCAATAAATACTTTAAATCTAATTTCTATGGGAAAACTTCAAAGTGATGGAAGAGATCTTCGTATTGTATGGTACAACTATAGTAGTGATACTTGGATTGAACTTGATCGTGTGAATGAAACCAACTTTAATACAAATAGCACCAACATCTGGTTCAAAACTCAAAGATCAATAAATCCTAATACTTATGATGGAAATTACTATCTATATTACGGGTATAAGGATTGCAACAATCCTCCGATAAATAAAAGCAAAGTTTATCATTTATTTGATGGCTTTACCCAATCTGATGGACTCGCAGAAGGTTGGACTGTTATTAATGGAACTTGGCTAGTAGACAATAACAAATATATCGAAACTCTGTTAGAAATAGATGGCAGAAGTTTACTAAATTCATTTACAATAGAAAATGCATCAATAGAAGTACGTTTAAACAGTAGTGGTGGAAACTTCGGAGCAGGAATAATGTTTCGGCACCAAAATAACCAAAATTTTTATACAGCAGGGATAGGATTTTGGGAATACGAGGTTGCTATAGGCAAATGGAGTGATGATATTCCCTATGTACTTGATAACACATCAACCTTAGAATCTGTATTAAATGATAACCAATGGTATAATCTGAAAATAGAAATGCTAGGTCCTCAATACCTAGTTTATTTAAATGGAATATTGAAAAACAATATAACTGATTCAGATCACTTAATTGCTGGTCAAATTGGATTAATGACATGGACTAATAGTGCTATATCCTGCTTTGATGATTTAAAGGTTAAATTACTAATTCCTAATGAACCTCTTCTGGTTCTTGGAAGTGAGGAAACATTTAAACCTAGATTTAGTAACTTAATAGAAAGTAGTGATCCCTTAGAACTAGGTGATATAGAAATAATTTTTGTGAATATTACAGATATTTCAGGCATTAAACAGGCCTTAATTGAATTTGAAGGAATCAACCATTCAATGACATATCTAGCGGGAGATAGATGGGTATATGACCAGTGGAAACCACAAAATACTGGTAATTATGAATATATGATATTTAGTGAAAATTTAAATGGTAATTGGAATTCTATTGAAGGTTCTATTCAAGTTATTGATACTACCCTTCCAACTTTTCTCAATCTAATTGAAAGTGCAGATCCATTAGAGTTGGGTGACACTGAAGTCATTACGATTAATGCTTCGGATATATCTGGAATTAATCAACTCCTAATAGAATTTGAAGGGTCAAATCATACAATGCAAAATATCGGCGAAAATAGATGGCAATATGATTCTTGGATTCCATTAAATGTAGGTGTTTATCCCTATATGATCTACATTGAGGATAATAATCATAATTGGAATTCAACCGCTGGTGCAATTACGGTTGAAGATACAATTTCTCCTGTATATTGGGGTTTAGTTGAGAGTGCAGACCCATTAGAGTTGGGTCAAACTGAAGTAATATCTATTAATGTTTCAGATATTGCAGGGATTAATCAAGTGTTAATTGAATTTGAAGAAGTTAATCATACAATGGAATTTATTGGTGGAGATATATGGCACTATGATTCATGGGTTCCATTGAGTATAGGTGTTTATCCTTACATTATATATATCCAAGATGGTAATAATAACTGGAATTCAACTATTGGGGCAATTACGGTTCAAGATACAACCTCTCCTCTATATTGGGGTTTAATTGAGAGTGCGGATCCATTAGAGTTAGGTAATACTGAAATGATTATGATTAATGCTTCAGATGCAGCTGGAATCAATCAGGTGCTAATTGAATTTGAGGGGTCTAACCATTCGATGACCTATTTTGGCGGTTTTACATGGCAATATAATTCATGGATTCCTTTTAGTATAGGTATTTATCCCTATATCATAAATATTCAAGATGGTAATGATAACTGGAATTCAACTAGTGGTACAATTACAGTTCAGGATTTAAATTCTCCTATATATTGGGGTTTAGTTGAAAGTGCAGACCCATTAGAATTAGGTGATACTGAAGTAATATCAATTAATGTTTCAGATATTTCGGGGATTAATCAAGTGTTAATTGAATTTGAAGAAGCAAATCATACAATGGAAAACATCGGTGGAAATACCTGGCAATATAATTCATGGGTTCCTTTGGGTATTGGTGTTTATCCTTACATTATATATATCCAAGATGGTAATAATAACTGGAATTCAACCAGTGGCATAATCACGGTTGAAGATACAATCTCTCCTGTATATTGGGATTTAATTGAAAGCGCAGATCCATTAGAGTTGGGAGAAACTGAAGTTATATCAATAAACGTTTCAGATATTTCAGGAATTAATCAAGTTTTAATTGAATTTGAGGGATCGAACCATTCAATGACCTATTTTGGCGGTTTTATATGGCGATATAATTCATGGGGACCCTCAAACGTGGGTGTTTATTCTTACATAATCTACATTGAGGATACTTACAATAATTGGAATTTAACCAGTGGCACAATTACGGTTGAAGATACAATCTCTCCTGTATATTGGGGTTTAATTGAGAGTGCAGACCCATTAGAGTTGGGTCAAACTGAAGTAATATCTATTAGTGTTTCAGATATTGCAGGGATTAATCAAGTGTTAATTGAATTTGAAGAAGTTAATCATACAATGGAATTTATTGGTGGAGATATATGGCACTATGATTCATGGGTTCCATTGAGTATAGGTATTTATCCGTATAAAATCTACATTGAGGATGCTAATCAAAATTGGAATTCAACCAGTGGAATCATTACAGTTGAAGATACAACCTCCCCTGTATATTGGGGTTTAGTTGAGAGTGCAGATCCATTAGAATTGGGTAATACTGAAGTAATTATGATTAATGCTTCAGATGCAGCTGGAATTATTCAGGTACTAATTGAATTTGAGGGGGACAATCATACAATGCAAAGCATCGGCGGAAATACTTGGCGATACAATTCATGGATTCCATTGAGTATAGGTATTTATCCTTATATTATATATATTGAAGATAGCAATAATCTCTGGAATTCAACCAGTGGGACCATTACTGTTCAAGATGCAATCTCTCCAGTATATTGGGGTCTAGTTGAAAGTGCAGATCCATTAGAGTTAGGTAATACTGAGGTAATTTCTATCAATGTTTCAGATATTGCAGGGATTAATCAAGTATTAATTGAATTTGAGGAATCAAACCATTCAATGACTTATTTTGGCGGGTTTACATGGCAATATAATCTATGGGTTCCTTTGAGTATAGGAGTTTATCCTTATAAAATATTTATCCAAGATGGTAATAATAACTGGAATTCAACCAGTGGAACTATTACTGTTCAAGATACTACCCCTCCTGTATATTGGGCTTTGAATGAAAGTGCAGACCCATTAGAGTTGGGTCAAACTGAAGCAATATCAATTAATGTTTCAGATATTTCAGGGATTAATCAAGTGCTAATTGAATTTGAGGGGTTCAATCATACAATGCTAAATATTGAGGGAAATACTTGGCGATACAATTCGTGGATTCCATTGAGTGTAGGCATTTATCCTTACATTATATATATTGAAGATAGCAATAATCGCTGGAATTCAACCAGTGGAACCATTACTGTTCAAGATACTACCCCTCCTGTATATTGGGCCTTGAATGAGAGTGCGGATCCATTAGAGTTGAGCCAAACTGAAGTAATATCTATTAATGTTTCAGATATTTCAGGGATTAATCAAGTGCTAATTGAATTTGAGGGGGTCAATCATACGATGGAAAATATTGAAGGAAATACTTGGCGATACAATTCATGGGTTCCTTTGAGCATAGGTGTTTATCCTTACATTATATATATTGAAGATAGCAATAATCATTGGAATTCAACCAGTGGAACCATTGCTGTTCAAGATACTACCCCTCCTGTATATTGGGCCTTGAATGAGAGTGCAGATCCATTAGAGTTGGGCCAAACTGAAGTAATATCTATTAATGTGTCAGATGCTGCGGGAATCAATCAAGTACTGATTGAGTTTGAGGGATCCAACCATTCAATGACTTATTTTGACGGTTTTACATGGCAATATAATTCATGGGTTCCTTTGAGCATAGGTGTTTATCCTTATATTATATATATTGAAGATGGCAATAATCACTGGAATTTAACCAGTGGAACCATTACTGTTCAAGATACTACCCCTCCTGTATATTGGGATTTAATTGAGAGTGCGGATCCATTAGAGTTAGGTGATACTGAAGTCATTATGATTAGTGTTTCTGATAGCTCTGGAATCAATCAAATTTTGATTGAATTTGAGGGATCAAACCATTCAATGATTAAAATTGATATTAATACTTGGCAATATAATTCATGGGTTCCTTTGAGCATAGGTGTTTTTCCATATATAATTTACATGAGGGATAACCATAATAATTGGAATTTAACTATTGGCGCAATTACAGTTCAAGATACAACCCCTCCTGCATTTTGGGCTTTAATTGAGAGTGCGGACCCATTGGAATTTGGAGATACTGAAGTAATATCAATTAATGTTTCAGATATCGCGGGGATTAATCAAGTGTTAATTGAATTTGAGGGGTCAAACCATTCAATGATAAAAATTGATATTAATACTTGGCAATACAATTCATGGACTCCATTAAATACAGGAACATATACCTATACTATTCATATGGAAGATAATAATAATAATTGGGGATTTATAAGCAGAACAATTAAAGTTGAAGATACGATCTCTCCTGTATATTGGGGTTTACTAGAAAGCGCAGATCCATTAGAGTTAGGTCAAACTGAAGTAATATCTATTAATGTTTCAGATATTTCAGGGATTAATCAAGTACTAATTGAATTTGAGAGTTCTAACCATACAATGATAAATGTTGAAGATGATATCTGGCAATATAATTCATGGGTCCCATTAAGTACGGGAACATATAACTATACCATTTACATAGAAGATAACAATAATAACTGGAACTCTATTAGTGGAACTATAACAGTTACTGATACAATTTCACCTATCTATTGGGGTTTACTAGAAAGCGCAGATCCATTAGAATTGGGGAATATTGAAGTTATTACAATTAGTATTTCAGATCTCTCTGGAATAAAGCAAGTTCTAATTGAATTTGAAGGAACAAATCATTCAATGTTTAATATGGGAGGTTACGTTTGGCAATATGATTTATGGATTCCTTCTGATATCGGTGTTTATGGATATAAAATATTTATGGAAGATAATAATAACAATTGGGAATCAATTAGTGGAACAATTAAGGTTGAAGATACAACACCTCCTGAATTTTGGGATTTAATTGAGAGCGCAGATCCATTAGAGTTGGGTCAAACTGAAGTAATATCAATTAATGTCTCAGATATTTCAGGGATTAATCAAGTGTTAATTGAATTTGAAGGATCTAACCATTCAATGACCTATTTTGGCAGCTATACATGGCGATATAATTTATGGGTACCCTCAAACGTTGGTATTTATTCTTATATAATCTACATCGAGGATACTAATCATAATTGGAATTCTACAAGTGGGATCATTGCAGTTACTGATACAATTTCACCTGTCTATTGGAGTTTACTTGAAAGCGCAGACCCATTAGAATTGGGAGAAACTGAAGTAATATCAATTAATGTTTCAGATATTTCGGGGATTAATCAGGTACTAATCGAGTTTGAGGGATCTAACCATTCAATGACTTATTTTGGCAGTGATACATGGAATTATGACAGTTGGGTTCCTTTATTTACAGGAATATATACATATATCATATATATCCAAGATGACAATAATAACTGGAATTCAACCAGTGGCACGATTACAGTTCAAGATACGACCTCTCCTGTATTTTGGGGTTTAATTGAGAATGCGGATCCATTAGAATTAGGTGGTACTCAAATAATAACAATTAGTGTTTCAGATATTTCTGGAATCAATCAAGTACAGATTGAATTCGACGGGATAAACCATACAATGACTCATATTGGTGGTGATACATGGAATTATGGCAATTGGGTTCCTTTAATTATAGGAATATATACATATACCATTTATATTGAAGATAATAATAATAATTGGAATTCTACCTTTGATTTGAGTTATTCCGTTATAGATACTGTTGGACCAAGTTTATCAGGATTATTAGAAAGTGCGGATCCTTTAGAACTAGGCATGTCTGAAACGATTAGAATAAACATAAGCGATTTATCTCCAATTAATACCGTATGGATTCAGATTGAGGATTCTAATCACACTATGAATTATATCAGTGGAAATATCTACGAATATGCTGGATGGCTTCCAACCACCATTGGAATAAAGACTTATTTGATTTATGCGAATGATAGCAGTGGAAACGTAAATTTCCTTTTAGACACTATTACGGTTATAGATACTACAGGTCCAAATTTATTAGGGTTATTAGAAAGTGCGGATCCCTTAGAGTTGGGAATGTCTGAAACGATTAGAATAAACATAACTGATTTATCTCCAATTAACACTGTGTGGATCGAGACTGAGGAGGCCAATCACACTATGAGTTATATCAGTGGAAATATCTATGAATATGCTGGATGGATTCCGATTGTGAGTGGAATAAAAATATATACTATATATGCGAACGATACTAATGGAAATATAAATTTTCTTTCAGATTTTATTACGGTTATAGATACCATAGGACCACTTCTATCAGGATTATTTGAAAGTGTGGATCCCTTAGAGTTGGGAATGTCAGAAACGATTAAAATAAATGTAACTGATTTATCTCCAATTAATACTGTGTGGATCGAGATTGAGGATGTTAATTATACTATGAGCTATACCAGCGGAATTACCTATGAATATGTGGGGTGGTTTCCTGATATCATTGGAATAAAAAGTTATAAGATTTATGCGAACGATAGTAGCGGTAATGTCAATTTCCTTTCAGATTTTATTACGGTTATAGATACTTCAGGACCAAGTTTATCGGGATTATTAGAAAGTGCGGATCCCTTAGAGTTGGGTATGTCTGAAACAATCCAAATTAATGTGACTGATCTTTCCTCAATAGATAATGTATGGATCGAGATTGAGGATGTTAATTACACTATGAGTTATCTCAGCGGAAATACATATGAATATGCTGGTTGGATTCCAACTATAACAGGAATAAAGAGTTATACGATTTATGCGAACGATACTAGCGGAAATGTCAACTTTCTCTCAGATTTTATTACGGTTATAGATACAACAGGTCCACTACTATCAGGATTATTTGAGAGCGCTGATCCATTAGAGCTGGGTAGTGAAGAAACTATTCGAATAGATGTTTATGATGAAGATGATGTTAAAAGTGTTTGGATCGAGATTGAGGATGCAAATTATACTATGAGCTATATCAGTGGAAATACTTATGAATATACTGGTTGGATTCCAACTATAACCGGAATAAAGAGTTATACGATTTATGCGAACGATAGTAGCGGAAATGTAAATTTTCTATCAGATACCATTACAGTTATAGATACAACTCCTCCTCTATTATCAGGGTTATTAGAAAGTGCGGATCCCATAGAGTTGGGCATGTCTGAAATAATTCAAGTTAATGTGACTGATCTCTCCTCAATAGATGATGTATGGATTCAAATTGATGGTATTAATTACCTAATGAGTTATGTCAGTGGAAATACTTATGAATATACTGGCTGGACTCCAACTATAACTGGAATAAGAAGTTATACGATTTATGCGAACGATAGTAGCGGAAATGTAAATTTTCTATCAGATACCATTACAGTTATAGATACAACTCCTCCTCTATTATCAGGGTTATTAGAAAGTGCGGATCCCATAGAGTTGGGCATGTCTGAAATAATTCAAGTTAATGTGACTGATCTCTCCTCAATAGATGATGTATGGATTCAAATTGATGGTATTAATTACCTAATGAGTTATGTCAGTGGAAATACTTATGAATATACTGGCTGGACTCCAACTATAACTGGAATAAGAAGTTATACGATTTATGCGAACGATAGTAGCGGAAATGTAAATTTTCTATCAGATACCATTACAGTTATAGATACAACTCCTCCTCTATTATCAGGGTTATTAGAAAGTGCGGATCCCTTAGAGTTGGGTATGGATGATATAATTAGAATAAACGTAACTGATTTGTCTCCAATTAATACTGTGTGGATCGAGATTGAGGATATTAATTACACTATGAGCTATATTAGCGGAAATACCTATGAGTATGCGGGATGGCTTCCAACTACTATTGGAGTAAAGATTTATACGATTTATGCAAATGATAGCAGTGGAAATGCGAATTTCCTTTCAGATACTATTACGGTTATTGACACTACAAGCCCAAGTTTATCGGGATTATTTGAAAGTGGGGATCCTTTAGAATTGGGCATGTCTGAAACGATTAGAATAAATGTAACTGATATATCTTCGATTAATACTGTCTGGATCAAGATTGAGGCTGCTAATTACACTATGAGCCACGTCAACGAAAATACTTATGAATATGCTGGTTGGCTTCCTGATACTATTGGAATAAAAAGTTACACTATTTATGCGAATGATTCTAGTGGAAATGTACAATTTCTTTCAGATGCTATCACAGTTGTAGATACTACGGGCCCAACTTTATCAGATTTATTTGAAAGTGCAGATCCTTTAGAATTGGGCATGTCTGAAGTGATTATAATAAATGTAACTGACTTATCTCCAATTCATACTGTATGGATCGAGATTGAGGATATTAATTACACTATGAGCTATGTTAGCGAAAATACCTATGAATATATTGGATGGACTCCAATCACCATTGGAGTAAAGAGTTATACCATGTATGCGAATGATTCTAGCAGAAATATAAATTTCCTTTCAGATGCTATTACGGTTATAGATACCACAGGTCCAAGTTTATCGGGATTATTCGAAAGTGCTGATCCTTTAGAATTAGGTATGCCTGAAACGATTCGAATTGAAGCGACGGATTTAGGAGGAATCTATAATGTTTGGATTCAAATTGAGGGTATTAATTATCCAATGAGTTATATCAGTGGCAACACCTATGAATACGCTGGATGGACTCCAAATGCAATCGGAATAAATAATTATACAATATATGCGAATGATTCTAGCGGAAATGCAAATTTCCTTTCAGATTATATTACGGTCATAGATACTACAGGACCAAATTTATCGGGATTATTCGAAAGTGCGGATCCTTTAGAGTTGGGAACGTCTGAAACGATTCAGATTGAAGCTTATGATGAAGACGGAGTTGATACTATCTGGATCGAAATTGAGGGTGTTGATTATCTAATGAGTTATGTTAGCGGAAATACCTATGAATTTGTTGGATGGCTTCCGCCTACTATTGGAGTAAAGGTTTATACAATATATACGAATGATACTAATGGAAATATGAATTTTCTTTCAGATACTATCACTGTTGTAGATACCACTCCACCAAGTTTGTTGGGATTATTCGAAAGTGCAGATCCTCTAGAATTGGGTTTATCCGAAACAATTCAAATAAATGTGACTGATTTATCTCCTATTAATACTGTGTGGATCGAGATTGAAGATATTAACTATTCAATGAGTTATACTAGTGGCAACACTTATGAATATACTGGTTGGACTCCAACCACCATCGGAGTAAAGAGTTATGCGATTTATGCGAATGATACCAGTGGAAATATCAATTTTCTTGTAGACTTTATTACAATTATAGATACAACTCCTCCTCAATTATCAGGATTATTTGAAAGTGCAGATCCCTTAGAATTGGGCATGTCTGAAACGATTAGAATAAATATAACCGATTTATCTCCTATTAATACTGTGTGGATCGAGATTGAGGATATCAATTACACTCTGAACTATATCAACGGAAATACCTATGAATATACTGGGTGGCTTCCTGATACCATTGGAATAAAAAGTTATATGATTTACGCGAACGATACTAGTGGAAATGTAAATTTTCTTTCAGATACCATTACAATTATAGATACTATAGGACCAATTTTATCAGAATTATTTGAAAGCGCAGATCCCTTAGAATTGGGCATGTCTGAAACGATTCAAATAAATGTGACTGATTACTCTCCAATTGATTCAGTATGGATTCAGATTGACGGTATCAATTATCTAATGAGTTACTTCAGTGGCAACACCTATGAATATATTGGATGGACTCCAATCACCATTGGAGTAAAGAGTTATACACTTTATGCAAATGATAGTAGTGGGAATATGAATTTTCTTTCAGATTCTATTACGGTTATAGATACCATAGGACCAAGTTTATCGGGATTATTAGAAAGTGCGGATCCCTTAGAGTTGGGTATGTCTGAAACAATCCAAATTAATGTGACTGATCTTTCCTCAATAGATAATGTATGGATCGAGATTGAGGATGTTAATTACACTATGAGTTATCTCAGCGGAAATACATATGAATATGCTGGTTGGATTCCAACTATAACAGGAATAAAGAGTTATACGATTTATGCGAACGATACTAGCGGAAATGTCAACTTTCTCTCAGATTTTATTACGGTTATAGATACAACAGGTCCACTACTATCAGGATTATTTGAGAGCGCTGATCCTTTAGAATTGGGCATGTCTGAAACGATTCAAATAAATGTGACAGATTTCTCTCCAATTGATTCAGTATGGATTCAGATTGACGGTATCGATTATCTAATGAATTACTTCATTGGCAACACCTATGGATATATTGGATGGACTCCAACCACCATTGGAGTAAAGACTTATATAATATATACGAATGATACTAATGGAAATATTAATTTCCTTTCAGATTCTATTACGGTTATAGATACCACAGGCCCAAGTTTATCGGGATTATTCGAAAGTGCGGATCCTTTAGAATTAGGCATGCCTGAAACGATTCGAATTGAAGCGACGGATTTAGGAGGAATCTATAATGTTTGGATTCAAATTGAGGGTATTGATTATCCAATGAGTTTAATCAGTGGCAACACTTATGAATATGTTGGGTGGACTCCTACTACTATCGGAATAAATAATTATACAATATATGCGAACGATACTAGCGGAAATGCAAATTTCCTCTCAGATTATATTACGGTCATAGATACTACAGGACCAAATTTATCGGGATTATTCGAGAGTGCGGATCCTTTAGAATTGGGCATGTCCGAAACGATTCAGATTGAAGCTTATGATGAAGACGGAGTTGATACTATCTGGATCGAAATTGAGGGCATTGATTATCTAATGAGTTATATCAGCGGAAATACCTATGAATTTGCTGGATGGCTTCCGACTACTATTGGAGTAAAGGTTTATACAATATATACGAATGATACTAATGGAAATATGAATTTTCTTTCAGATACTATCACTGTTGTAGATACCACATCACCAAGTTTGTTGGGATTAGTCGAAAGTGCAGATCCATTAGAGTTAGGTATGCCTGAAACGATTAAAATAAACGTAACCGATTTATCTCCTATTAATGCTGTGTGGATTCAGATTGAAGACATTAACTATTCTATGAGTTATGTCAGTGGTAACACCTATGAATATACTGGTTGGACTCCAACCATCATTGGAGTCAAGATTTATGCGATTTATGCGAATGATAGCAGCGGAAATATAAATTTTCTTTCAGATGTTATCACTGTTGTAGATACTACAAGTCCTTCATTATTCGGATTGTCAGAAAGTGCAGATCCATTAGAATTAGGCATATCTGAAACGATTAGAATAAATATAACTGATTTATCTCCTATTAATACTGTATGGATTCAGATTGAGAGTATTAATTATGCAATGAGTCATATCAGTGGAAATGCTTATGAATATGCTGGCTGGCTTCCCGATACCGTTGGAATAAAAAGTTATACGATTTATGTGAACGATACTAGCGGAAATGTAAATTTCCTTTCAGATACTATTACGGTCATAGATACTACAGAACCAAGTTTATTGGGATTATTAGAAAGTGCGGATCCTTTAGAATTAGGCATGTCTGAGACAATTCAAATAAACGTAACCGATTTATCTCCTATTAATACTGTGTGGATTCAGATTGAAGATATTAACTATTCAATGAGTTATATTAGTGGCAACACTTATGAATATGCTGGCTGGCTTCCTGATACCATTGGAATAAAAAGTTATACGATTTATGTGAATGACACTAGCGGAAATGTAAATTTCCTTTCAGATACTATTACGGTTATAGATACTTCAGGACCAAGTTTATCGGGATTATTAGAAAGTGCAGATCCTTTAGAATTGGGCATGTCTGAAACGATTAGAGTAAATATAACCGATTTATCTCCTATTAATACTGTCTGGATCGAAATTGAGGGTATTGATTATCTAATGAGTTACTTTAGTGGCAATACCTATGAATATACTGGTTGGACTCCAACCACCATTGGAATAAAGAATTATGCGATTTATGCGAATGACAGCAGCGGAAATGTAAATTTCCTTTCAGAGTCTATTACGGTTATAGATACCACAGGACCAAATCTATCGGGATTATTCGAAAGTGCAGATCCTTTAGAGTTGGGCATAACTGAAACAATTCGAATAAATGTGACAGATTTCTCTTCAATTGATTCAGTATGGATCGAGATTGAAGATGCTAATTACATTATGAGCTATCTCAGCAGAAATGCTTATGAATATGCTGGGGGGCTTCCAAACACTATTGGAGTAAAGAATTATATAATTTATGCGAATGATACGAGTGGTAATATTAATTTCCTTTCAGATTCTATTACAGTTATTGATACCACAGGACCAAGTTTATCAGGATTATTCGAAAGTGCGGATCCTTTAGAACTGGGCATGTCTGAAACAATTCAAATAGAAGCATCGGATTTAGGGGGAATCTATAATGTTTGGATTCAAATTGACGGTATTAATTATTCAATGAGTTATGTCAGTGGAAATACTTATGAATACACTGAATGGACTCCAATTACTGTCGGAATAAATAATTATACAATTTATGCGAATGATACAAGCGGAAATACGGATTTTCTTTCAGATTCTATTACGGTCATAGATACCACAGGACCAAGTCTATCGGGATTATTCGAAAGTGCAGATCCTTTAGAGTTGGGCATCTCTGAAACGATTCAGATTGAAGCTTATGATGAAGATGGAGTTGATACTGTCTGGATCGAAATTGAGAGTATCGATTATTTAATGAGTTATATTAGTGGAAATACCTATGAATATGCTGGATGGACTCCAAATACTATTGGAGTAAAGAGTTATATAATATATACGAATGATACTAATGGAAATATAAATTTTCTTTCAGATACTATTACTGTTGTAGATACCACACCGCCAAGTTTATCAGGATTATTCGAGAGTACGGATCCTTTAGAGTTAGGCATGTCTGAAACAATTCAAATAAATGTGACCGATCTCTCTTCAATTGATGCTGTTTGGATTGAGATTGAGGCTCTTAACTACATGATGAGTTATATAGGCGGAAATACTTATGAATATACTGTTTGGACTCCAACCACCATTGGAATAAAAAGTTATACGATTTATGCCAATGATACTAATGGAAATATGAATTTTCTTTCAGATACAATCACTGTTGTAGATACCACACCACCAAGTTTGTTGGGATTAGTCGAAAGTGCAGATCCTTTAGAATTGGGCATGTCTGAAACGATTCTGATTGATGTAACTGATTTATCTCCAATTGATTCAGTATGGATTGATATTAATGGAAATGATTATCCAATGATTTTTGTCAGTGGAAACAGTTATGAATATGCTGGATGGACTCCAACTGTGAGTGGAATAAATAATTATACAATATATGCGAATGATACTAGTGGAAATATAAATTTTCTATCAGACTTTATTACGGTTATAGATACCACGGGTCCAAGTTTATCGGGATTATTAGAAAGTGCAGATCCTTTAGAGCTAGGCATGTCTGAAACGATTCAGATAGACGCTTACGATGAAGATGGTGTTGATACTGTCTGGATCGAAATCGAGAGTATTTATTATCCTATGAGTTATATCAGTGGAAATGCTTATGAATACGCTGGATGGACTCCAATTGCTATTGGTGTAAAGACTTATACAATATATGCGAATGATACTAGTGGAAATATAAATTTTCTTTCAGATTCTATTATTGTTGTAGATACTACAGAACCAAGTTTATCAGGATTATTCGAAAGTGCAGATCCTTTAGAATTGGGCATGTCTGAAACGATTCAAGTAGAAGCTACAGATTTAGGGGGAATCTATAATGTTTGGATTCAAATTGACGGCATTAATTATACAATGAGTTATGTCAGTGGAAATGCCTATGAGTATGTCGGATGGACTCCAACCACCATTGGAGTAAAGACTTATGCTATTTATGCGAATGATACTAGTGGAAATATAGATTTTCTTTCAGATTCTATTATTGTTGTAGATACTACAAGTCCTTCATTATTTGGATTATTTGAAAGTGCGGATCCCTTAGAGTTAGGAATGTCTGAAACGATTAGAGTAAACGTAACCGATTTATCTCCTATTAATACTGTGTGGATTCAGATTGAAGATATTAATTATTCAATGAGCTATGTTAGTAGCAACGTCTATGAATATACTGGGTGGACGCCAAGCGCCATTGGAATAGCGAGTTATACCATTTATGCGAATGATACTAATGGAAATAAAAGATTCCTTTCAGAAGCTATCATTGTTGTAGATACTACAAGTCCTTCATTATTTGGATTATTTGAAAGTGCAGATCCATTAGAATTAGGCATATCTGAAACGATTAAAATAAACGTAACTGATTTATCTCCTATTAATACTGTGTGGATTCAGATTGAGAATATTAACTATTCAATGAGCTACATAAGTGCTAACACCTATGAGTATGCCGGATGGACGCCAAGCGCCATTGGAATAGCGAGTTATACCATTTATGCAAATGATACTAGTGGAAATATAAATTCTTTATCAGATACCATTACAGTCATAGATACATCTCCTCCGCTATTATCAGGATTATCTGAAAGTGCGGATCCATTAGAGCTGGGTATTCCTGAAACAATTCAAATAAATGCTTATGATGCGAATGGCATTAATACTATTTGGATTGAAATTGAAGGTGTTAACTATCTTATGAGCTATATCAGTGGGAATACTTATGAATTTGCAGAGTGGATTCCTACCATGGTGGGAATTAAGAGTTACACCATCTATGCAAATGATAGCAGCGGAAATGTCAATTTTCTATCAGATGCTATTACAGTGATAGATACCACACCTCCTCTATTATCAGGCTTATTAGAAAGTGCGGATCCTTTAGAGTTGGGCATGTCTGAAACAATTAAAGTAAATGTAGCTGATTTAACTCCAATTAATACTGTGTGGATTGAGATTGAGGGTGTTAATTATACAATGAGCTATATCAGTGGAAATACCTATGAGTATGCCGGATGGACGCCAAGCGCTATTGAAATAGCGAGTTATACCATTTATGCGAATGATAGTAGCGGAAATATAAATTTTCTGTCAGATACCATTACAGTCATAGATACAACACCTCCTCTATTATCAGGTTTATTAGAAAGTGCGGATCCTTTAGAGTTGGGCATGTCTGAAACGATTAAAATAAATGTAACTGATTTAGCTCTAATTAATACTGTGTGGATTGAGATTGAGGGTGTCAATTTTACTATGAGTTATATTAGTGGAAATACCTATGAATATGTTGGTTGGCTTCCTAACACTATTGGGATAAAAATTTATACCATTTATGCGAATGATAGTAGCGGAAATGTGAATTTTCTTTTAGATTTTATTACGGTTATAGATACTACGGGACCAAATTTATCAGGATTATTCGAAAGTGCAGATCCTTTAGAGTTGGGAATATATGAAATGATTCAGATTGAAGCTTATGATGAAGATGGCGTTGATACTGTTTGGATCGAAATTGAGGGCATTGATTATCTAATGAGTTATGTTGGTGGAAATATCTATGAATATACTGGATGGATTCCAACCACCATTGGAGTAAAGATCTATACTATTTATGCGAATGATACTAACGGAAATATAGATTTTCTTTCAGATTTTATTACGGTTATAGATACTACGGGACCAAGTTTATCGGGATTATTCGAAAGTGCCGATCCATTGGAATTGGGAAATTCTGAGACTATAATGATTAATATATCTGATCATTCCCCAATTGATAATGTCTGGATTGAGATTGAAGGCATCGAAATTCTTATGAATTATGTTAGTGGGTTTACTTATGAATATTCCGGATGGAATCCAACTGCTATTGGAGTAAAGAGTTATACGATTTACGCGAATGATACTAACGGAAATATAAATTTTCTTCCAGATTCTATTATGGTTATAGATACCACAGGCCCAATTTTATCGGGATTATTAGAAAGTGCAGATCCCTTAGAGTTAGGCATGTCTGAAACAATTCAAATTGATCTGGTTGATCTCTCTCCAATTGACACCGTGTGGATCGAGATTGAGAGTATCGAAATTCTTATGAGTTTTATCAGTGGCAACACTTATGAGTATGCTGGATGGACTCCAATCACCATTGGTGTTAAGAATTATATGATCTATGCTAATGATACTAGCGGAAATGTCAATTTCCTATCAGATGCTATCACTGTTGTAGACACCACAGGACCCTCATTATTCGGATTATCAGAAAGTGCAGATCCCTTAGAGTTGGGCATGTCTGAGACAATTCAGATTAATGTGACTGATCTCACTTCTATTGATTCAGTATGGATTGAGATTGAGAGTATCGAAATTCTTATGAGTTTTATCAGTGGCAACACTTATGAGTATGCTGGATGGACTCCAATCACCATTGGTGTTAAGAATTATATGATCTATGCTAATGATACTAGTGGAAATGTAAATTTTCTATTAGAAGCTATTATAGTCATAGATACCACTCCTCCTCTGTTATCGGGGTTATTTGAAAGTGTGGATCCCTTAGAGTTAGGGTTTTCAGAGACAATCCAGATTGATGTGTTTGATCTTTCTCCAATCGACACCGTATGGATCGAGATTGAGGGTGTCAATTTTATTATGAACTTTTTCAGTGGGAATACTTATGGACATTCAAACTGGATTCCTAACATGATTGGGTTAAATAATTATACCATTTATACGAATGATACAAGTGGAAATATAAACTTTCTATCAGAGGCTATTACAGTCATAGATACAACTGAACCGTTATTATCTGGATTATTTGAGAGTTCAGATCCCTTAGAGTTAGGGAATTCAGAGAAAATCCAAATTGATGCGTTTGATCTTTCTCCAATCGACACCGTATGGATCGAGATTGAGGGTGTCAATTTTACTATGAACCATATCAGTGGGAATACTTATGAACATTCAGACTGGACTCCTAACATGGTTGGAGTAAAGAACTACATAATTTATGCCAATGATACCAGTGGGAACTTAAATCTTTTTTCCGATACAATTACAGTAATAGACACTACTCCACCACAAATTATAATACGTGAACCCAATCCATATGACCAATATGGTATAATAGCTCCCGAAGTAGATATTGAATTTCTTGATTATGATCTAGATAATACATGGTATCAGATTATCGGTACAATTACAACAGCTAACTATACATGGACTGGGGCAATTGCCCAAAGTCTATGGGATCAAATGGGAAATGGGCTTGTTGTTATTCAATTTTATGCAAATGATTCATCAGGTAATTTTAACTCCAATTATGTAATAGTTAAAAAGGATAGTAGTGCTCCAGATGTTACTATTAATAGTCCAGAAAATGATCAACTCTATGGATATCTCCCACCAGTAATTGATGTAGATTTTGGATCAGATGCAATTTATGAGTGGTTCCAATTAATTGGTACAGTAACAACTTCAAATTACACTTGGACAGGAACAATATCACAAGAAATATGGGATGAGGTTGGTAATGGTACAGTAATTATCTATATTTATGCAAATGATTCATTAGGTAATTTAGGATATGATTCAGTTAGAATTAATAAGGATATTATTGAACCTAATATAATAATAAATGAACCAGCTCCTTATAGTTTATTTGGAAAAATTGCCCCAGTATTTGATTTAGATATAGATGAAGGAAATCTCAATCAAACTTGGTATCAGATAATTGGAACAACTACTACAAATAACTATACTTGGACTGGAATAATAGCACAAAATCTATGGAATCAGATGGATAACGGAACAGTAACTATAGTCTTCTATGCTAATGATACAATTGGTAATTTCGGTTCTGAATTAATAGTAATTAGGAAAGATATTATCGCTCCACAAATAATAATCAGCCAGCCTGATTCGAATGACCTTTTTGGAAAGTCAACCCCAGAAGTTAATGTAGAATTTTTAGATCCCAACTTAGGTTCTACTTGGTATCAGTTAAGTAATGGTTCTATTTCGACTAACAATTACACTTGGTTAGGGTCCATAAATCAGATTGTTTGGGATCAAATAGGTAATGGCTCAGTTAATATAATATTCTATGCTATTGATACTATTGACAATCTGAATTCTACTATGGTCATTGTTCGAAAAGACATTAAAAAACCATCTATTTCTATAATTCAGCCACATATATATGAATTATTTGGGGAAACTTCACCTATTGTAAATATTAATATTAATGATCGCCATTTAAAAGCAGTATGGTATCAATTAAGCAATGAATTAATAAGAACTGCTAATTACTCATGGATGGGATTAATTGATCAAACTGTATGGGATCAAATTGGAAACGGTACAGTTAATATAATATTCTATGCGAACGATTCTGTTCGTAATTTCGCATCTGAAAATGTTATTGTAAGAAAAGATGTTATTTCACCACAAATTACGATAATAGAGCCCTCTAATTATGATTTGTTTGGAAATACACCTCCTAATGTTAATCTTGAAGTAATAGAACCAAACTTAAATGAAATATGGTGTCAATTAACAGACGGAACTATTTCTACTAATTATACTTGGAACGGAAATATTACTCAAAGTGCTTGGAATATGTTTGGAACTGGCCTGGTTACAATCAAAATATATGCTAATGATTCAGTGGGTAATTTAGGATCTAAATCAGTAGTAATTAGGAAAGATGTAACCGCGCCAGATATTGTAATTTATGAACCTAATCCGTTTGATTTGTTTGGACTAAGTGCTCCTATTGTTGATGTAGATGTATCTGATCCAAATTTGGATACAATCTCTTATAAATTATATAATAACACTAAATCAAGTTTAATATATTTATGGTTAGGTTCTATTGAACAGCTTGTATGGGATGAATTTAGGTCAAGCGTTATCACCATTAGAATTTATGCTAATGATACAATGGGAAACACAAGATTCTCTGATGTAACAATAATAAAAGATATTACCAAGCCAACAATTGACATTAATTTTCCTAATCCTTATGATTTATTTGGCATAGACCCTCCAAATCTAATTATTAATATATATGATCAAAATTTGGATAGAGTTTGGTATCAATTGACAAATGGTATTGAAACAACATTAAATTATACCTGGAGTGGAAATATTCCCCTAAATATATGGAATGAAATGGGAAATGGAACTGTTACTATTATAATCTATGCAAATGATACCGTTTCTAATTTTAGATCCCAATTTATAACTATTAGAAAAGATATAATTGCTCCAATAATAAATATCGATTCTCCCGGAAATTTCTCTCTATACGGAAGAACACCACCTGAAGTGTTTATAACTGTTTATGAACCCAATTTAGATAATATAAGGTATCAATTGAAAATTGGAGAAATTTCAACTCAAAACTATTCTTGGACGGGAATCCTGGAACAAAATGTATGGGATGAGGTTGGAAATGGCACTATCTCCATTATTTTTTATATAAAGGATGCTGTTGGAAACTTTGCTTCTGTTGTTTTAATAGTAAGGAAAGATATTATTGCACCCCAAATATTAATACAAGAGCCAATACCTTCTGATTTATTTGGAACGTTACCTCCAAATGTTAGTGTGGATATCGAAGATCCAAATTTATCCAGTGTGTGGTATCAATTAAGGAATGGGACTATAAATACTATGAATTATACTTGGACAGGATTAATAGAACAAACTACATGGAATCAGGTTGGAAATGGATCTGTATACCTCACTTTTTATGCTAATGATTCATTGGGGAATCTTGGTTCTAAATCTGTTCTAATCCAAAAAGATATAATTGGTCCAAAATTAATTATTAATTATCCAAATCCTTATGACGTTTTTGGCATAACGGCTCCAAATATAAATATTGAAATTGAGGATAAGAACCTATTTACTTCTTGGTATTGCCTAAAAAATGAAACAACCACAACTTTGAATTACACTTGGATAGGAATATTGGAGCAAAGTATATGGGATCAGTTTGTTAATGGATTAGTGACCATATTCTTTTATGCAAATGATTCGATGAGCAACTTTAACTATATAAACCTTTCTTTAGTGAAAGATCTTAATGCTCCAATAATTAATATTATAGAACCTGAAAATTTTGCTGTTATTGGGCAAATAGCTCCTGATTTTGAAGTATATATTAGCGGTATTGATATTCATCAATCTTGGTATGTGTTTGCAGGTGAATTAGTTAAATATTTCTTTATAAATACTGATGGAACAACCATTGTTACACTAAATCAAACTAAATGGGATGAATTTGGAAATGGAACAGTTACGATTGAATTCTACGTAAATGATTCAGTAGGTAATATTGGTTTTGATATTGTTGAATTGAGAAAAGATGTTTATGCTCCAGAAATATTAATAAATCTTCCAATATATGAAGGTTATTGGAGTAAACCACCTATACTAAACATTTCTTATTTTGATCCAAATTTTGATACTCTATGGTATAAAATTGGAATCTTCTCTGGTATATTGATAAATAATACTGAAGACTGTATAGATCCTTTAATATGGGATAGCTTAGAGCAAGGTAAGCATCAACTCTTTATCTATGCTAATGATACTGCTGGTAATGTTAACGATAGTTATGTATTTACTATTTATAAAGATACATTGGCTCCAATAATAACTATTCATTCTCCTGTAAATGAGTCTTATTCAGATTCTCCCCCTATTTTTAATATTAGTTTCTACGATCCAAATTATGACTCATTATGGTATGGAAATGGTTTTATTAACATAACTTTAGTAAATAATACCAATCAATTTCTTGATTGGAATATTTGGAATGATCAACCAGAAGGCATCTATCAGATTGTCATTTACGCAAACGATACTTTCGGTCATCTTAATGATAAATATATAATAACCTTGTATAAAGATACCAAAGCGCCTATAATAACAATTAATTCACCTAATAATAATACATATTACAATAGTCCACCTACTTTGAATATAGTAGCATCAGATCCAAATTTTGATAGCTTATGGTATAAAGTTAGAAATGAAATTATAAAAATAACACAACCCTTTCAAGATTTTGATGCATTTATTTGGGATATCTTGGATCAAGGTGAGTTTCAAGTTGAAATTTTTGCAAATGATACCTTTGGGCATATTAATTCAGATTATTACCTAATATTGTTTAAAGATACATTAGCACCAAAAATTATAATCAACTCTCCTTTGAATCAGACTTATTGGAATACTAGACCCATCTTAAATATAACAGCATTAGATCCTAACTTGATAAGCCTTTATTATAAAGTCAATACCTACTTGGTCTGGTTAACCAATAATACTGCAATCCTTCTCTCAAGTCCCATATGGCAAGGCTTAGCAGAAGGAGAATTTAAAGTCCAAATTTTTGCTATCGATGATTTTGGCTATATTAATGACTCTTATACCTTAACATTATTCAAAGATACCATTAAACCAAACATTACCGTCGACTATCCGAATACAAATTCTCTTTATGGTGCAAATCCTCCTGAGTTTAGTATTTCTGCTAGTAAATTTAATTTAGATTCTGTTTGGTATGAATTATTAGGTTATCCTAAAAATTTTATTCTCTTCGAATTTACAGGAATGATCAATCAAGAAGCCTGGGATAGTTTTGGAAATGGAACAGTTACCATTAGATTCTATGCAAATGATACTACCGGAAATTTTGGAATTAAAGACATTATTGTTAGGAAAGATGTAAGTGTACCAATTATTAAAGTCTACAAACCATTTGAATATACAATTTGGGATGTACCACCTATAATTAATGTTTCGGTTTCTGATAATAACTTAGATAGTATATGGTATAGAATAGGAACGATGAGTTCAATTCTATATAGCGACATAGAACAACAATTAGATAATTTAATCTGGCAAAGTATACCTGAAGGAGAATTTCATATCTATATTTATGCGAATGATACTTTTGGAAATATAAATGATTCGTTTTATATAATTTTATATAAAGATACCTTAGCACCTGATATTACAATAAATTTGCCTACTCTATACCAAGAAATTGGAAATATCGCTCCTAATTTTAATATTAGTATAGTTGAAGACAATTTGCAGAATTGTTGGTATACGATAGATGAAGGTTTAATAAATTTCACGTTTAACACTAATATTGGACAGATTGATCAACAGATTTGGGATGAAAAATGGGAAGCTAGTTATCACGGTGATCTAGTAACAATTACTTTTTATGCTAATGATACCTTAGGTCACCTTGGATATCAAGATATCATAGTTAAAATAAGAAAACCAGGATTATTTGATTTAAAAAATCCTAATTTATTTCTAACTACTGGAATAGCTGAAAGTGTTCTCTTTGTAAGTCTAATTAGTCTTAAAAAGAATAAGAGATATAAAAGAATGGATAAACGCCAAAAAAAGAGACTAAATAGTATATTATATCTTTCTTTGTTATTAACAGGATTATTCTTATTAACTTCTTTTATTTAAACCTTTTTAATGTTCTAAATATTTAAAGATAATCGTTTCAATTACTTATCTTTATAAACTAAATAAAAAAAAAAAAGGAGGTGATATCTAGACCGTTGATCGAGGTTAATCATCTGAAGATCAAGGTCGATCAAGCAGCAATCTTAAGAGAATATTCAAAGATTATTGCCAACAACTGGCGATGTTTTTTTAATCGGGAATTGGGGATTTTGGGACATGATTTTCATGAGCCAATATATAATCGAATTCACACGCTTTCCAGTGGGTGTCGTAGTGAATTTTGACATATTTACATGGTTGTAGTTGAGGTGGATCGGTTAATTTATAACTACTTTCTAGTATAATCCAATTATCACAAGCATAAGGATCAAACGTGAAATTATAATATGTCCAGGTGTTACATGGTTCACATACAGTCCAAGAATCTTCAAAGACTAAGAACCATCCAACAGACATTCCAGGAACACAATCATTATAGATAGTATTGCCATATTTATCTGTTATGGTCATCAAACCAGGGAATTCACCATATTGCCACCAAGTTTTATTGTATGGCAAGTAGCCGCCTTTTACTCTGAAAACTACCCATTTGTCTTCACCCCATTCAGGCGTGATGCAAATTGGTAGATCAGATTCAATATTATCTTCAACAAACTCTATGGCACCCGGTTCGACTGTATAGTCTTCTGGATCGTCAATTCTGTGATCTATTGGCACATTATCATTTCCCGCTTTAATCCTTCTTATTGGGAATCCTTTCGGATCGTTATTTTCCAATATATTTGCAGATGGCATTTCCATATTAGCAGGAATAAAACCATCACGTTTTAAAATATCGAAAAATCCAATTCCGCTTATGAACACCATGAAAATCGTTATTATGATAAAGATCAAAATCCCAGCAGTAATAAATGAAGATCTCCTATTGCTGTGATCTAGTTTCATTGGTCTTCAATTTCTATTTTTTCAACATCACCTTTGAATTTCATATTATTTGACCTTATGGTCAAAAATAATATATGTTAAAAGATAATATAAATGTTTTGTTCTTTAAGAAGTCCTCCTAGAAAACTTTTTAGAAATACTTTTGACCTTAATTAACCATCAAATTATGCAGAAAAATGAATTTAATTTAACACAGATTTAAAAAGAACCTTGAATTGAAGTGAAAGATCAACTGATTTGAGGTAAAAAATTCTTTAAAATAAAAAATTTGTTTTAATAAATAAAATATTTTGTAGAAATTACAATTTTAACGTGCTTACAAATTTTGAAAATTAAATTTTTATTAATATATGCAAAATTATATTTTGATGGCTTAATATTTAAGGTATATACCAATAATTTAATCATATTTTAAGAGCATTTGTAATAAACCAATTAACAATGGAGCATCTTAGTAATACTAAATCTAATAAGAAGAAGTCTTCAAAAAAGAGTCTTAAAAAGCAAAAACAAAAAGAGGGATTAGAAATTGGTTATATTACCGATATTTTTCCCGAAGAACTTATACAAAGAATAAGATTTCTTCATTTTAAGATTAAAAATTTGGAGGATGATCTTAAAAAACAAGAAGAAATAACATCCCATTTCGATTTAGACCTGATAACAGAATATATTAACATTTTAAATATTAATTATAAATCAAAAAATCAAAATTTGATTATAAAAGAATTAGCTATAACTGCTTCATATTATGATCCAAGTGATAATAAGGAGATCGATATCTATGATATCATGTTTGAATGTGCTCGTGTGTCCTGGATATTAGCAAGATTATATAATCAACTCTCCAAAAATTTTGAAAAGGTGGAAGATTGGGAAAACGCTATAATAGCGATGATTAAGTGCAGTAAGATGTACAAGACAGCAACGTACTTTAGCGCAGCTGCGGTTAATCAAAATAATATAAGTACAAGTCTAGAACCAAAAAATTTAGAATTTGAATCTGAACAAAGTAGAATTTTTGCACAGAGTCTTGCTGCTCTTAAGGAAGAAAGACAGAATAATTTGATTTTTGCCTCAAAACTTTATTCTGGGCTAAGTTTATTATCAAGGAGATTACTTTATTTAGGCCTCGATGATGAAATAATAAAAAGCAAATTAAATGCTCAAGCGGACTTTGATATGGGTAAATCATGCTATTTGAAAGCCCAAGCTCTTCAAAAAGGGGTGAGTGCTGAAACATCCGATAAGCAGAGTAGAACTAGATTGATTGAAGATCTATTAAAGAAATCGGTTTTTTATTTTTCCAAAGCAGAGAAAGCCTGGGAGGAAATATTAAAAAACTATAAAGATTTAACAGATCAAGAGAAAGGAATTATTCTATATAATTTATCAGTGGTTAATGACAATATTATGGAAATTGATGCTGAAATATTTCCCTCTGAAATGCTTGAGGATATAAAAAATCCAGAACCTGTTATTATTATACCAGAAAATTTAGCAGAAATATTACCTAAAACAACCTTATATTTATCAGATATAAAACCTATGGACGTGAATGTTGATCTGCATAGAAAATATAAAAAGGAGAAATTAGATATACCAAATCCTATAAAAAGAAAAGAAGAGCTATTAAGTAAAAAGACAGCTTTAGGAAGAACAATCAAACAACTGAAAAGTTTATATGATGATAATGATATCGATATCACTAAATATGCAGAATTATTTGAAAAATACACACACAAATTAAATTTAATTGAGTTTGAAATTAGTAAATTAGAAGGAGTAACAAATCAAAAAAGTAAAAATCAACAATGAAAAGAAATTCTGTTTTATGGATAATTTTAATAATATCTATAGTGGTAATTTTTTTTATTAGCAATATCTTAGCAATCTGGCTTACTATCATATTTTTAATTATTGCAATATTTTCTTATATTATTTCTCTTACATTTAAAAGAAAACTTATAAGAACTATGCAAAAATATAAGAGAATAAATGACACAGATGTTGCTAAAGAGTTAAATTCCCCTATTGAAAAAGTCCGTGAGAAATTGTCTAGTCTTTACAAGCATCAAAAAAAAAAGATTGGATTGACTGTTTTCTTAAATAACAGATATATCTTTTATAATCAAGAATCTCTAAATGAATTTAAGCGAGTTTATGCCAATTATGCTAAAGAAAAAGAAATCTTAGAGAAACTACAGCCAACTATTGGCCTTAAAACAAGAGCAGAAGTGAAGGTTATCAAGGATACACTAATAAATCATAAAATCGTCGAAAAAGTTTAGTCTCATCGATATTAAGGATCAAATAGATTAGGGTATAATTTATTAAGTATAAAAATTATAACAAATTTTTCATAATAATTTCAGAGCTTCGATGATTTTCCCATAAAGAAAGAAATTTTTTTAGGGTTTCATCATTTTGATAGATTTTATTCCTCGCAATTCTCTTAGCTTTCAAAACTCTAAGAAATTTTTTATCCAAACTTCTTTCATATTGATTACCAAGTTTTTCTAGTTTACCCTTATTTTCACATGATTTAATTGATTGAATAGCAATTTGTCCAGACATCATCGCATAAGGAATTCCTTTTCCACTAATTGGATCCACGATCCCTCCAGAATCTCCAACAGCAAATACATTTTCATCATATAGTTTTTCTCTTATTCCTACTGGAATAAGATGTGGTTTAAAGATTTCTAAATGTGCACTTTCAAGAGTTGATTTCACGAATGAAAGGTTTTCAAATTTTTTAAATTCCTCTCTTGAGTTTTTAATTAAATTAATTTGATTACCCCAGCCAACTGTTATTGTTTCAAATTTTGGAAATAGCCAAGCATAACCTACTGGGATTAGATCTTTAATCCCAAAAAATAAATGAACAGCATCGGAACCTAAACTTTTATTTATCTTTGTTTTATTTGATTTCATTTCCTTAGTAATCGTTAAAATAACATCTTCATCTTTGAAGAATGGCCATCCTAAGAGCGATAATGTTTTTGAAGTAACACCATCAGCAGCAATAATATATTTTGAGGTATATTTAGCTTTACTTGTGCCAATAATATACTTGCCATCTTCTTTTTGAATACTTGTTAAGAGTTCTTTTTCCCTTAATACAGCACCATTATTTACTGCCATATCAGTTAAAAACTTATCGAAGGTACTACGCCAAATTACAGCTCCCTTTCCTTTTTTTGAATAAATATTTCCATCTGTATGATGTAATTCTAATGTCTCTATAACACGCTCTATTTTTTCCTCGGGATAATCGATCTCTTCAATAAGCTCCCATGCCATGGCGCCCCCACATGCTTTATAACGTCCTTCCTCCCCAAGATGCTCTTTCTCTATAATACATGATGAGTAACCATTTTCACTGGCTTCTTTAGCGGCAACTGAACCACTCGGACCAGCACCTATTACCAAAATATCAAAATTATTAGAATTTGGGCTCATTTTACTCTGATTCTCGTAATTTTTATTATTCTTTTGAACAGTAATCATGATTAATACTCCCAATTATAAAAATAAATTTATTGAAGTTGAAACTTTTGTATAAAAACAGATAAAAAATAATTTTTGTGAAAAGTAATATTTCTACGATTATGAATCGTTGATATTCTTAACGATATTAGTAAAAACAATGAGAATAAGCCATAAAGTTTTAAATCTTGTATGTATATTCATTAATAAAATAAACATTTGAATAAATAATTATTCTGTTTAAAGAATGTATTAGTGAATTACACCAAAGATAAACGAGGAATTCAAAATGATTAATAATTCTCATATGTTCGGGGATATTGGTATTGATAGTGTTGGTTTCTATGCCCCAAAGTATTACTTAAAATTAAAAGATTTGGCATTCGAGAGAAATGTTGATCCAGATAAATATAAAAAAGGTTTAATGTCAATTGAGATGCGATTACCTGCAATAGATGAAGATATTATCTCAATTGGGTTAAAAGCTGGATATAATGCTCTTGTGAAAGGCAATATTTCACCCAAATCTATTGATGCGGTATTTTGTGGTACTGAAACAATAACGTACGCAGTGAAATCCGTGTCAAACATCTATGCGGAATTACTTGGCGCCCCAAGGAACGTTTTGACTCAAGACATTTATAATGCCTGCGCTGGGGGCACTCTTGCGATATTAAATGCGATAGCTTTGGTTGAAAAAGAAGTAATTGAAAGGGCTCTGGTGATCTCCGCTGACATTTCATCCTATCAAATGCATTCTCCGAGCGAACCTACTCAAGGGTCTGGGGCGATTGCCCTTGTTATATCCAAAAATCCAAGAATTGCTACTTTCAGTAAAAAATTCGGAAAGGTTTCGGGTAATGTAAATGATTTTTGGAGACCCGCAAATGATGTAAATGCTAATGCATTTGGACAATATTCTGTAGACGCTTATTTGAATTTTCAGTTAACTGCTTATGATGATCTCATTAACCATCTTGGAGATTTTCATGCAGATTATTACACTTTTCATGCTCCCTTCGCTAAATTACCAATTAAAATTATGCAACAAATTATCCAAAAAAGGTGGGTAAATCATATCAATACTCTACCAAAAATTAGGCCTCAACCTACGATAAAAAAATCAATTAAACAGAAATTAAATTCCTTTTTGCATGACATTACAGTCCTTCCCGAATATATTTATTTAAAACTGCGAGAACGAGGGTATTCTTCACAAACTTTAGAA
This sequence comes from Promethearchaeota archaeon, assembly GCA_048939995.1. Classification (GTDB taxonomy): domain Archaea; phylum Asgardarchaeota; class Lokiarchaeia; order Sigyniarchaeales; family SOKP01; genus SOKP01. The sequence continues at coordinate 373,787 of JBHLOY010000003.1, forward strand.
AAAATATCGCATCAGATATTAGAGAATGTAAAATACAAAGTTCTTCCACAATTAAGAGTCCCATCGCACTTTGGGAATATGTACAACGCAGCAGTATGGGCTCAGATCCTCTATATTCTTGAGAATTATGGACATGTTCATGATACTATTTACTTTGGTTCTTATGGTTCAGGAGCTACCTGTATCTCAGGTTTACTAAGAGTAAAACCAGGTTTCAAGGAAATTGTTGGAAAACCCCCACTAATTAACGATTTCATTACAATTAAGGAAAGAAGAAGTGTATCCGAATATGAATTAATGAAGGAAGGAAAATTTATGGAGAACATTGTTTTAGGAAAAATAGTAGAGCATGAAGAGAATAACCATAGAGGATTTAAACTTCATTTCTGTGATGAGGGGTGTATTATTCCTAATATTGAGGGATTAAATCATTGTCCAAAAGGGCATTCTGGATTTCATGAAAGATTCTTTCCATTATTTGCTATTTTAGATTCAGAACCTATGGTTTTAGATGATAATAACGATCTTAGTTATTTAAGCAAAGGATTAGTTAGAATCACTGGAAAAGTAACACAAGGAAACGCATTAGAATATGAGATAAGACGCATTGATAACAATTCAGTTAAAAATGGTGAAGCTCTAGGATTATTAAATTGGGCACCTATTTATCTACCTGTAGAAAAAATCTACTAATTTTATCCTAAATTTGGGCATACTTATTTAAAAATTTATCAATCAACCCATAAGAGTCATCTATAAAATTTTGAATATCATCTTGATTAGCATTATCCAAATGAATTCCTACAATAACTACAACAGTTTTGTTTAATTTTTTAGACACTTTTTCTGCTATAGGTTTCGCAATCTCACCATCTTTGTGCCCATATACAGTAAGTAAACTTGCGCTTGAAGTTTGTTTATATGGAACAGCTAAAGCTACAGCACCAATATGTGGTTTATTTCCTCCCGTTAATGTAAGAACTAGGCCATCTCCCATTTCAAAGGAATCTAAATTAACTTTCCATTTAGTCATCCTTCCACCTTTTTATCCCACTTTCAATACCTAATTGATCGAGAATCCTTCCTACCGTGTGTTGAATTAAATCACTGACATTTTCGGGTTTAATATAATAAGAAGGGACTGGGGGGGCAATTACTACTCCTAATTTAGCAAGTTTAAGCATATTTTCCAGATGTATAGCACTGAGCGGACTTTCTCTTACCACTAAAACCAATTTTCGACCTTCTTTTATAGTTACATCAGCAGCCCTAGTAATTAAGTTATCTGCATATCCATGGGCTATAGATGCCAATGTTTTCATTGTACATGGTACTATAATCATCCCATCGAGTTTATGAGATCCACTTGCAGGAGGTGCTTCAAGATCATCAACATCATACATGTAAGTAGCAAGATGATTCAAATTTGACAGGTTAAATTCACTTTCGCTATTTAGTACTACTTTTGCTGCTTTTGATACGATTAATTCGGTAGAAACATTCTTTTCTTTTAGGATCTTTAACAACTCAATAGCAATTGAGATTCCAGTTGCACCAGTAACTGCTATCAGAATCAAAATTAATCACGAGATTTAGATTTTATTTTAAGAAATACTTCATATTAATATTGATAAGCATTTAATTATTATTTTTTGCAAATATTTCTGTTAGTATTACTAATCAAAAAATAAATCGGTTGTAAAAAAATGAGTGAATTTCATTCTGATCTTTCAGGATTTTATAAATTATCATTAAAAGAACGACAAAAAGTACTTTCTGAACTTATTCCATTAGATGATGAAGATTTAAAGCTGCTTGAAAATTTAGGGTATTTTACAGATACCCAAATCGATACTTTGATTGAAAATGTTGTTGGATCTTATCAACTACCGCTTGGAATTGCTTGTAATTTTAAAGTAAATAATAAGGACTACTTGATTCCTATGGTGATAGAAGAGCCTTCTGTAGTCGCAGCTGCTTCAAACGCAGCAAGAATTGCTAGAAAACATGGTGGTTTTTTCTCTGAAAAAGTGAATTCAATAATGATCTCACAAATTCAAATAACTAATCTAAAAGACCTTAAACAAGCTAAAAGGTTATTATTAGAACATAAAAAAGATTTACTCAAAATTGCAAATGATCAGGACCCTCTTTTAAAAAAACTTGGAGGAGGAGCCTATGACTTTGAAATTAGAGAAATAAAGACAAGGAAAGGCCAGATGCTAATTCTGCATTTATTAGTTAATGTTCTAGATGCGATGGGTGCAAATGTTGTTAATACTATGGCGGAAGCTCTTTCGCCCTATATCGAAGAAATAAGCGGAGGAGTGATTTACTTACGGATTGTATCTAATTTAGCAACTCATAGGATTACAAAATGTAAAGCTAAGTTTGATAAGGATTTATTAGGGGGTAAAAGTGTTGTAGAAGGGATAATAAATGCATATGAATTTGCGCTTGCTGATCCTTATCGAGCTACCACACATAATAAAGGAATAATGAATGGAATTGTTGCTCTCACCTTAGCAACAGGGAATGATACCAGAGCTATTGAATCTGGAGCTCATGCTTATGCATCAATAAAGGGAAAATATGAGCCTTTAACAAATTTCAAGCTAGATGAAAATGGACATTTAATTGGAGAGATAGAAATACCCTTAGCCCTAGGGATCATTGGTGGAATGACAAAGATACATCCAATGGCACGGTTAAACCTAAAAATATTAGGAACAAAAAGTGCGGAAGAATTATGTCAAGTGGCTGCCGCATTAGGGTTAGCTCAAAATGTTGCGGCCCTACGAGCTCTAGCAGCAGAAGGAATTCAAAAGGGCCATATGACACTCCACTCTCGCAACATTGCTAAATTAGCAGGAGTACCAGATCACCTCATAGAACATGTAGCAAAGAAATTAGTTGAAGATAAAAAAATAAGAGTTGATTATGCAAAAAAAATATTGAAGGAAGTACTTACCAAAAAAAACCTTTAGTTTTTTAACAAGTGATTCATAAACTCCTTTAATTATAATCTCTATTTGAATAATAGTAATTTTTTTAATAAGAAATAAATGTGTTGAATATGGGATTTAGAGAATATTTAAATAAGATTGATGAGAATCGACTCCTTAAGAAAGTAGATGTTGAAGTTTCAAGGAATTTAGAAATATCAGGTATCTTAAAAGAATTAGAACCAACTCCTGTACTTTTTAATAATATTAAAGAATCCAAATTTCGCCTAATTGGAAACATGTTCTGTACAAAAAGTGCAATTGCCTCTTACTTTGGAATTACACCTGTAGATCTCATACCTATGCTTTCAACAGCAATACTAAATAGATCAGAGCCTCAAGTTATCTCTACAGCACCCTGTCAAGAAGTGGTGGAACCAAATGTAGATTTAGATAGTATTCCAATCTTATTTCACTGTGAAAAGGATGGAGGTAATTATATAAGTTCTGCGGTAGTTGTTGCCAGAGATCCTGAGTACGGTCAGAACTTAGATTTTCACAGAGCCATGCAGATTTCTAAGGATAAATTTTCTATAAGAATAGTAAAAGGGCGCAATTTTGATAAATTTCTAGCGAGAAGTGGAGAACTAGATGTAGCTTTCTGCATAGGAAATGCTCCAAATGCCCTTATTGCTGGAGCTACTTCAGTTGATATAGGAATAAATGAACTAACAATTGCAAATGCAATGGAACCAATTAATGTTGTTAAAGCAATATCTGTTGATTTAATTATTCCAGCTGAATCCGAATTTGTTTTAGAAGGAAGAGTCTTTTTAGAGGAGAAACATTCTGAAGGACCTTTTGTAGACCTAACAGAAACTTATGATATCATAAGAGAAGAACCTGTATTTGAAGTTAAAAAAATCACTCATAGAAAAGATGCAATTTGGCAAGCTTTATTACCAGGTGCACTAGAACATAAAATCTTGATGGGTATGCCTCGAGAGCCAACGATTTACAATAAAGTAAATGAAATGGGAGTAAAGTGTTTGGATGTAAACATTAATCCAGGAGGATGCTCATGGTTACATGCAATTGTGAAAATTGATAAAAAGTCTGAAGAAGATGGCAAAAAAGCAATTCAAGGTGCTTTTGCGGGGCATGGTAGTTGTAAGCATGTTTTTATAGTTGATAACGACATTGATATCTACGATCCATTATCTGTAGAATGGGCAATGGCAACACGGTTTCAAGGAGATAAAAGAATGGTAATAAAAGATAAAGAACCGGGAAGTAGTTTAGACCCAAGTGCTGAACCAGGAACAAAATTAACCACAAAGATAGGATTTGACTTTACAAAGCCTATGCAAACAAAAGGAAAAGATTTTAATAAGGCAAAGTTCCCGAATATAGATTTAAAAAAATATAATCTTTAAGTGATAATTATGCAGTTAAAACCTGAAGAGCAAAATATGTTGGATGGGAAATACGGGAAAGCAGTTCAAAAATCAATGGAAATACTAACAACTTTGGGAGAGATTTTTAATGCAGAAAATATGATTGATGTGCACAGTGTTCAGATTGCTGGAGTTTCCTATGATAATCTAGGAGAAGCGGGATTAGAATTTCTTAATGAGATGGCTGAGGACGGAAAAGTTAGAGTCTTAACCACTTTGAATCCTGCTGGAATGGATCGTGAAAATTGGGAAACGCTGGCGATAAGCAAAGAATTTGCGAAGAATCAAAATCGTGCCATAGACGCTTTTGCGAAAATGGGAGTTATTACAACATGTTCATGTACACCATATCTAATTGGAAATACTCCTCATTATGGACAACATATCGCTTGGGCCGAAAGTAGTGCCGTTTGTTATGCTAATTCTGTAATAGGAGCAAAAACTAATCGAGAGGGTGGACCAAGTGCTCTAGCAGCAGCTCTGACTGGAAAAACACCAAATTATGGCTACCATTTAGATGAAAATCGACATGGACAAGTATTATTTGATGTTAATGCCTTAATTAACGGTACTGACAAATTTGGGCTGTTAGGTAAAATTATTGGAGATAAATTAGTAGAAGTAGGTCATAAAATTCCTTATATTTCTGGAATTCCTTCAGCAACTATTGAAGAACTCAAATCATTTTGTGCATCAATTGCTACTTATGGTGGGACAGCATTGTTTCATATGGAAGAAATTACACCAGAATATAATAAATATCCTAAACCAGAAGATACTTCTTTTGAGATAAACGAAGCGGATTTGAATAAAACTCGTCGTGATCTTATTGATGATGATATCGAAATTGACTTTGTAAGCATAGGATGTCCTCATGCTTCACTCAATGAACTTGCATTAATAGCGAAATTACTTGACGGAAAGAAAGTAAAGAAGGAATTTTGGATAACTACTGCACGTCCCACTAAAAATGTAGCGGATAAGGCCGGCTTTACAAAAATAATTGAAGATACAGGAGCTAAATTTGCAGCAGATACTTGTTGTGTTGTAGCGCCCATCAAGGGACGATTTAACGGAATTATGGTTGATTCAGCTAAGGCTTGTTATTATGGCCGGGCTAAAAATAAATTTAAAGTAAAAATCGGTACTATTGAAGAATGTGTTATGGAGGCTTTAAAATGAAATTAAAAGGGAGAAAGATATATAAAGGAATTGCTTCAGGTAGAGCCATTGTAACCAAAGAAGGTATTTCATTTTATGGAGGAATAGATCCCGAAACTGGGAAAGTGGTTGAAGTCGGTCATGAATTAGAAGGTCAAATTATAACCGATAAAATTTTAGTATTCCCTACGGGAAAAGGCTCTACAGTAGGATCATATACTATGTATCGAATGAAAAAGAATAATACTGCTCCTTTAGCAATAATTAATAAAAATATTGATACCATTGTTGCTGTGGGCTGTATTATAAGTGAAATACCTTGTGTTGACATGATTGAAATTAGTAAGATTAAAAATCAAGACCAATTAAATGTTAATGCTACTGAAGGAACGGTTGAAATTTTAGATTGAAGGTCTTGTAAATTAATAATTTTGATAAAAAATATAAAAATATAACAAAGAAGGTGAAAATTATGGGAACTGGAAAAGGATACGGAAAGACCATTCTTTTTGGCGAATCTTATCTCCCAATTCGAGAGTAAACGCTAGCATTTTGTGGTTTATGGTCTTCCCGCCATTGCGTCCGCTCTAGGCTCTATGACAATTGCTAATGTTAACGTCCTTGATGGTCAGGGTTGGGTAGTTGATGATCAAAGAATTGCAACACCGGGATATAAAGAAGCAAAGTATAATGAAGCACAAAAAGCAATAAAAAATGTAATAGAATTTTTAAATATCAATACAAACGATCAAAAACTTGAAATTATCTTTACTGGTGATTTAATCGCTGCAAGCGGAGTGGGTGCTTCTGCAGCACAATGTACATCTCTTGCACGTGCACTCAATGAGGAGTTTAACCTTAATCTAGATGATGGTAAAATAAATGAAGCTGCTTATGCGGGAGAAATGGCTTATCATGGCACTCCATCTGGTATCGATAATACTGCATCCACATATGGAGGATTAATTTGGTTTATAAAGAATTTAATTGGAGGGAAAAATACAATCGACCGTCTAAAGGCAAGAGCCAAAATGTTTTTAGTAATCGCTGATACTGGTATAACCGCCTCCACAGCTGAAGTTGTTGCAGATGTTCGTAATTTGAAAGAACAAAATCCAGACAAATATAAAGCAATATTTGCTGAATATAAGGACCTTGCCAAAAATGCTAAAAAGGCATTAATCAGAGGGAAAACGAGTCTTGTGGGAAAATTAATGATTCAAAATCAGAAATTATTGCAATTAATGACTGTATCAGGGGAATTTAACGATAATATTGTAGAAATTGCTTTAAATAATGGAGCATTAGGAGCGAAAGTTACTGGAACAGGACGAGGGGGGTTAGTAATAGCACTAGTCTCGGATGAAAACTCACAAAAAAAAGTCTCTCAAGCAATTGAAAAAGAAGGTTTTACAATTTGGAACACAACAATTGGATAGAATTGATATTTTAGAATGAAAATTTATATGATGATTGAGTTTGACTGAAAGTAACAAGCTTTATTTGTTAAAACTGGGAGGAAGTTTACTAACTGATAAAAATTATCCATTTTCACTAAGGGAAGATGTAATTGATAGTACAATTGAACAAATTATAAAAAGCCATCAAAATCTAATTCTTATTCATGGTGGAGGATCATTTGGTCATCCATTAGCGAAAGAGTTTCAAATTTCTAAAGGTTTCAACCCATTAATTAAGGATCAATTAATTGGTTTGTCAAAAACCCATGAAGCTATGAATAGACTTAATTCTCTCATTATCAATAAATTTATTGCAAAAAATTATCCCGCAATTTCAATTCAACCATCAACCATATTTATTCAAGATGAGAATACCATCTCTTTCGAATCTTTTAACTCTATCGACATCATGTTGAATCTAGGCATTCTACCCGTACTATATGGTGATATTTTATTTACTAAAGATGGATCTTTTTCCATACTTTCAGGTGATCAAATTATTTTTGAGCTGTGTAAGAAGTATCAGAAATCAATTAAGAAGGTAATCTTTGCTATTGAGGAGGATGGTATATTTATAAAAGATACCGATCATAAACAATTAGTCCTAGAAATTGCCTCTAGTGAATTAAATGATATTAAATTAGCAAAATTTGATGAAAAGATAGATGTTACCGGGGGGATTAAAGGAAAGCTAAAAATAATAAAAAGAATTGCTGAATTGAATATTCCGGTTCAATTGATCAATGGATTGAAAGATGACTATATTTTAAAGGCATTAGGAGATCAAAAATTAACTTGTACATATATTAGACCAGATCTAAAGACTCATTTCCATAAAGAAATTCATTCTCGAAAATTGGAGCATCTAAAAATACCTCTAAAACATAATGTTCAACATTCAAGAAATTATTTTGAAGATATACGATTAATCCATCATCCTCTCCCTGAAATGGATTTTAATGATATAGATCTTTCGACTGACTTCTTTAATAAACATATTTCTGCACCTATCTGTATCGCTGCTATAACTGGAGGCCATCCTATTTCTAAAGCAATAAATAGAATTCTAGCCTTAGCTGCTGAATCAGAAAATATTATTATGAGCGTTGGGAGTCAAAGAATAGCATTAGAGGATCAATCTACTATAGATTCATTCAAGGTTGTCCGAGATGTAGCTCCTAATATTCCAATTATTGGAAATATTGGTATTGGTCAAATAAGTAATCAAGATTTTGATCAAAATCAATTTGAAGAATGTGTAAAAATCATTAATGCTGACGCAATGGCAATTCATTTTAATGCGTTGCATGAACTAGTACAACGAAATGGAGATCGTTCATACCAAAATTTTCAAGACAATTTTATAAAATTAAAAAAAGGTGCAAAAATTCCATTAATCGCAAAGGAAGTTGGAACTGGCTTTGATAAAGATTTAGCAATAAAGCTAGATCATTTAGGATTTAATGGATTCGATGTGGGAGGGGCAGGTGGTACCAGTTTTGCAGCAATTGAGGCAATCCGAGATGACTCCGATTATGAAGTATTTTCAAGAAAAATTGCTAATACATTTAGAGAATGGGGCATTCCAACACCAATAAGCATTTTAAATGTGAGAGAGGTTTCAAATAAGTTATTGATAGCTACTGGGGGTTTGAAGACAGGGTTAGATATAGCAAAAAGCATTATATTAGGAGCAGATATTGGAGGTTTTGCCTATAAATTCCTTCTCTCTGCATGGAAAGATTACAATAGCAATACTACAATCAATACGATTAAAGAAATAAGAACATTAAAACATGAATTAAAATCTACAATGTGGCTGTTAAATATAAATAATATAGAAAGCCTAAAACAAAGTAAGGATAAATTAATTCTATTAGGGGAATTATACCAATGGGTACATCAAAAACCTTGAACCATCTGATAAGATATTAGTATACTCTATTCATAACAAAACTTAACAGATCATCAAATAATTCAAATTCTTGTGGATTTATATGATCTTTTAAATTATTCAAAGCTGATTTAGCCTTTTGATAATAATTATCAGCCAATTTTTTGCTTGAGTTGATTACATCAGCTTCAATAAATAAATTCTTTACCTTTTCAATGTCAAGATTATTAATTTCATCTTTATTTAGAATTCTTCTTAATTTTTTCTGTTTATTCGAATCTAAATTATTTAAGGCTGTAATTAATAAGCAAGTTTTCTTTCCTTCTCTAATGTCTCCATCAGTAGGTTTTCCCGTAATCTTTTCATCTCCAAACGTCCCCAAAATATCATCAATAATTTGGAATACAATGCCAAGATTTATACCGTAAATTGACAAATTTTTTTCATGAATTTTATCAACCTGGGAATAATTTGCTCCAATTAGTAATGCTTTTTCAATTAAAGCACTAGTTTTCAAGGAAATCATTTCTATATAATCTTTGATTTCAATCTTTTCTTTATTAACCATATCGATTTCAATTAAGACACCATTAGCTATATCGATAAAGGCTTGCTCATAAAGGCTAATAGCTCTGTTATTAAGCTCTTTTCCGAAATCATTAAATAAATAAGCTTCTAGACCCAGAAAGAAAGCTGTATCACCACCTATAATTCCTATAGAATTACCAAAATCTATATCATTAGTTTTCTTGAAATTATACCCTTTATGATAATTTTTAAATCTAAAATGAAATGCTGGATTACCTCTCCGATAATCATCTTTATCAATAATATCATCATGAATTAGTGATGCGTTGTGAAGAAATTCGATACCAACACTTACAGGAACTATTTTATCATCTTGCTGTTCTTTGAAGGCATTATATGATGTAATACAGAGTAATGGACGAATTCGTTTGCCTCCAACCAAAAAGTAATCCTTTAATTCATTATAATAATCTTTAAGAAATGAATTTTTTAATCTCTGTATTTTATTTTCAAAGATTTGCTTTATAGCTGTATTGATATTCTGTTTATAAATTTTTAAGTATTCTGCGAACTTCATCAAAATTACCTTGATAAAAATTATACCTTAATATGGATAACTAAGAAATGAATTTAAGCTTCGCCAAATTTACAATATTCTTATTCATTTCAAACTTTCAAGAATATTAATAATTAGTTTGCTTATTTTTCACTATTTAAGTTTAATATTCTAATGGTTGCAATAACATGTGCCTGTAATTCTATCAAGAGCGTTTTTTTATCTAATACCTGAACTGTAGCTTTTATTTCATTAATGGGAGGTACCTCTAATAAGTTAACAATTTCTGCACTTTTAAAATTCACTTGCTCACAAAATCTGAGGGTAGCTTTCTCATAGTTTGGAGATATGTTATAAAGTCTAATAATTAAATAATTACCTTCTTCAGATCTTTTCAAAATACTTAATACTATCTTATTATTATCAATTTTTAAAAAGCTTAGTTCAAGAGGTAAAACAGGCTCTACAGGTTTATCTTCTGCCAAACCAAAACCAACAATTCGATGAGTAGGAAAAAGTACTGTTTTATTAAGCATTCTAAAGGGTAATTTAAGCATATTTAAAAATAATACTTTAAAGGGATTATTGAACTCCTTTCCTTTAACATGAATTTCTGATTCTAGCCAACCACTCTTATTCTCTTCAATAATTAATGATAAATCAAATGAATGCTTTCCAAGACATTGTGCTTCTGGAGTATTGAATGCGGGACCAGCCATATCTCTTCGAGTAACAAAATCATCCCTAGAAAGCCATTCAATACAACGTAAAATAGTTATCGCTAGACTTATTGTCCCATCTGGGTTTTTAATGGTTTCATATTCAGGTAATCCTTTATTCAATATAGCAAATGTTCGTAATCTATCATTTACTGATATAAAATCTTTTTGATGATTAGTAGGGCGAGGATTTTGATACCAATTATCGACTTTCGGTATCTCCACATTTCTAGATATAATATAGAAATGTCCATCACAGTCTACTTTTTCAGATTCAATTCCTGTAGGGAATAACACTCTAATCCGATGATCTTTACTTTTATTCTCTAATTCGAGTTTAAAGTCTATACGCTTAATTTCCTTATATAGCGTAATGTAAATAGTGATTAAATTTGAAACTAAAACAGGTTCTCTATTAAACCTATCTTCCGAAAGGGATTCTGGTAAATTTAAATTGAGATCTAACTTTATAGTTTTTTGTGTAGATCCATCAATATATGGCTTAATCCCTAAAAAATTCAAATCCTCAGAAGTATATATAAGATCTGTTTGATTTTCATTTGGACCTGAAAAATCATACTCATCGCCCCAATCTCCAACATCCTCAAACAAGAAAATTTTTTCATACCATTTCTTAGCTTTTTTATCATAAACATCTATCATTCCATTTAAATTTACTTTCACAAGGAAAAATTGATTTTCTAAAGTGTTTTGGGTCATTTTAAAATCTTTATCTTCCTTTGGAAAGGTTTTAGCTTTCTTTCCAGGAACTAAATAATAAATTTTATACCCTAATGCTGGCATCTCAGCTAAAAAACAACATAAATAACTTGTACTTGACATGCTCTTAAATCTTGGTTCTTCTTCCACTCTAATATATTGATATTCTATTTCTTCTCCATTTGTATCAATTACTTTAAAATTAGTAGAGGTTTTGTACCCAAAGAATTCAGTTATAAAATTAAATTCAACTAAATCTTTTCGCTCCCACGGCAAGGGATTAAATACAAAAAGAGGAATTTTTGTCCAACTTTTCTTAAATCCTATTAGCCTTATTAAATATAGAAAAGAGTTCTTAATGATCTCATTTCCTATTTGTTCTGCCCAATCAAAACGAGTACTCATCTCATTATGAACCTGATCAATTGAACAACCACAAATACTATCATGAGGATGATTCTTAATTAACCATTTAAATCCAACTTGAATATATGAAGCAGGATAAGGGAACTCATGGTATTTATCAAGAATCCATGTGATTGTAGAAAATGGTTCCGTATACTTCTCAAATAAGTATTCTATTTTAGTATTTCTTTGTTTTATCCACATCCTTGTTGAAAGTATGCTAGCAATAATATTTGAGTATTTACCTCCTCTTAATTCTCCTTGATAGGATTTTAATTGAGGTTTGCATTCTAGCACTTTACTGATATAATATTCAAAATCATTTTGTTCCATAATTTTATCGGGGTATTTTTTATTCCAACGGCTTATAATTTCTGGAAGTTCTGGATGTGCTTCATGATGATCTGAACCACTATTTAGTAGAACTATGGGAGTAGCAGTGTAATTTTCTAATTTGGAGACAACTTCCTTTAATTTATTTAATACTCTAATATAATCTCCACTTTTATCTGAAAAGTTTAAATCTGCAACTGAACCATAGCCCAAGATTAAATGAATAGCTAAAATAGAAGCAGCACTTCCTGGTGATTTCCAAATAAATTCCATATTTAATTTCTGAGTTTCAAACTCATCACCAAAACCACGTTGAAAAATAATTGATGGTAGTTCAAATCCTTTCAGAATCTGAGGTAATTGAGCAATGTGTCCAAAAGGATCGGGAATGTAGCCTGCTTTCATAACTCTCCCATAACTTCTAGAGATTTGATGTCCTATCATTAAATTTCTTATCAAAGATTCTCCGCTGATTAAAAATTCATCTGGTAAGACATAACTGGGACCAATTGAAAGTCTCTTTTCCTTTACATATTTTACTATTTCTTCTTTTTTTTCAGGTCGAACCTCGAGATAATCTTCAAGGGGGATAACTTGTCCATCAAGTGTAAAATTAGTGTAATTTGGATCTTGTTTCAAAACATCTAAGAGCTTATCCATCATAATAACTAACCGTGCTCTATATTCTTGAAACGGAAGATACCATTCACGATCCCAATGAGTTTCTGGAACAATTATTATATTTTTTGAATCCATAAAAATACTCCATTATGCTTCAATTATAATCTAATATATTTTGAATAATTTTAAAAGATGAATGAATCATCTTAATACAGATTCACCTACGACAGATTTGTCTGGGTTTAATCCCAATAAATCTAACAAAGTAGGGACCATATCTGTTGTCTTACAATACTGCAAGTTAATTGAAGGTATATTCTCTGCTCCTCCTATTATAAAAGGCACAATCATAGAACTTCTTAGCCCAATATCATGAGAGAATGGAGAATTACTTCTGGTCTTACCATGTTCATAATTAAATCCATGAGTACCAAGGGTAGAAACAATTATATCACAAGATCTTGGATTTTTAAAATAGCGAGGGATTTGATCAACCACTAGTGGAAAATCTATCTCGTTTGTTAATAGCAACCACTCATCAATTGAATAATATTTGCTTTGATTTACTTTGTTTTCATAATTGAAAATATCATCCCCGTTATAACTATACATAGTTTTTTGATTTTTTCCATAACCTCGATATTCTATAGTTGCTCTAGAAATAACCTTACTTTTTTCATTCTTTTTGAGTATATGAATTTTCCCATTATCCGATTCAGCATCATCATCTCTGTAATACATCATTTTAACTCCTTGTATCTTCCAGAGTGTCTCAAATAAATTTACTTTTCTTTTCCCTTTTCCACTTATTTTATAGTTCTTAAGTAATTTAGTAGTGGGATGATGATACCAATCTTCACCTCGAAAATTGAAGAAACCCATCGATCCAAAATTTGCGTCAAAGTCTCCTGTACCATTTTGAGGATTATATGGAATAAGACCATTATAATCGAAAAAGGGCTCAAGATCTATGACATTTTCAGCTTTAAAATTGCCATGATCTGTAATTATACCAATTGCTGTAGTATCATCGTAACCTGTTTCTTTTAATGTCTGTATGAGAGAACCAATATATTCATCACATTCAATTAATAAATTAATATAATCAGGATGACTAAATCCCTTTTCATGCATAATATCATCAATATGAGGGATATAACCCACACTTATTATTGGAACATCTTTATCTTCAAAATAATGACTTGGATTTCTATATGCTCTCTCAATATGCTGAATTATAGGATGTACTTTATGATAATCTTCGGAAACCGCAAAATATGACCCTCTGTGTAGAAAGCTCATAGCACTGAGAAAATTTGCTTCCCCTGCTTGTTCAAAGATAGTTTTAACGTTCTTTCCTATATCCTTATTTATTCTTAATAAATCACTTCCATTCCCGTAATTACGATAAAATGGCCACTTCTTATCTTTAGAAGGAGGATCCTTTCTGTTTAACCAATGATAAAGGGGAACAGCGCTACCTTCTTTAGGGAAATAATCTGAATAAGCCCCCGTAATAATATTACTATAACAAGGAAAAGTTATACTTGGATAGGATGTGATGCAATTTTTACATACAATCCCACTTTCAGCAAGTTTTGATAAATTAGGAAGTCTATTTTTTCCCATTAAATCAAAAAAGTGAGAAGAACGAATATCATCAAGAATTATAAGAATTATTTGATTAACTTTTGATTTTTTGCTCATAATTTATTTTAATTTTTTAAACATCTAAAATTTGCAACCAGTTAATAAGTTTGTTAAAATAATATAAAACAAATAAAATAAGTTAGGAAATAAATAAAATGTAATTAAAAATGATTAAAAAGCATCAAAATCCTGAATAATAGATATGTTTGATATTAAAGAGCCCAAAATTTATTTTAAAAGTTCAGAATCAATGGAAGAAGTTAAAGATAATTCAATTCAGTTAATTCTAACTTCTCCTCCTTATGGTAAAATAAAGGATTATGGTGCTAAAATTCAGATTGGGTTCACTGACTCCTTTAAAGAATATTTTCAAAGACTAAGAAATGTATGGACAGAATGTTATCGGATTTTAGAACCGCAATGTAGAATGGTAATTAATGTGGGAGACCAGTATCTAAGAGCCGCAGAATATGGGAGATACCGAATTTTATCGATTGCTAGTAAAATAATTGAGGATTGCCAAAAAATTGGTTTTGATTATCTTGGGGATATCATATGGCAAAAAGTCAGTACAACTAATACAACAGGGGGATGTTCTCTAATGGGCTCAATATATTACCCTCGTAATGGATTATTAACATATGACTATGAACATATACTTATCTTTAAAAAACCTCACGGAAGAGGAAGAAAAGTAGATACTATGATAAAAGAAATGTCCAAAATATCGCTTAGTGAATGGAAAAGATGGTTTGTCGGGCACTGGAACTTTCCAGGAATTTTACAAAAAGAACATATTGCTATGTTCCCTGAAGAATTACCCCAAAGATTGATACGGATGTTTACATTTATTGGAGATACGGTATTAGATCCCTTTGTAGGCTCGGGAACAACATTAAAAATCGCAAAATCTTTATTTCGAAAGAGTGTTGGATATGAAATCAATACTGAGTTCCGCCCTATTATCCTGAATAAGGTAAAGGAAGCACATATTGGTTACTTCAAAGATTATCAATATCTTCTATATATATTATTTACTAAATCTCAAGGATCTAGTGATTTTAAAATTCTCTACCAAGAACAAAAAAAGAAAGGGATTATTGCCCTTCAAAATGAAAGTGATAAAAAAATTGTATTGGATTATCTGTCCTTGGAGAGTTTTAATCCAAATAAAGAAGAAATCAAGAGGGAGGTTGGTGCTAAACTGGAAGAAAACACCGTAAGAAATTTTTTAAATAAAAAACCTGACTGGGATAAATTCTCTGATTATATAATCATTATTAATTCGACTCAAACAATTTTTCAAAAAATTCAAGATTATTTTAATAAGCATGAGTCTAAAAAATTAATACACCTACTGCAATTTCGAGAGATACTATCTAAAGAATATGATTTTACTAATCTATTTATTTAGAATAGACGATTAATTTGCTTATGAGAACATTAGATATTCCCAACTATGGTAAAATCACAATTAAAAATATAGTTTTTGATGTTAATGGTACTATTCAATTTAAAGGACGTATTTCTAAAAAATTCATTAAATACATCAAAGATTTAAAAAGATTTTATGAAATCTACTTGATATCTGCTGATACACGAGGAAATTTAAGGCATCTTGCTGAAAAATTGCATGTAAATTACCTTAGAATTTTCTCAGTCGAAACATCAGAAGCAGAAGCCAAGAATAATGAATTATTAAAATTAGGTAAAGATATAACCGTTGCAATAGGAAATGGAAATAATGATTATCTAATGTTAAAAAATGCAATTATTGGAATTGCAATCTTAGGCGAAGAGGGCTCAACAAAGAATGCTATACTAAATAGTGATGTAATTTTGACAAATGTTATTGATGCAATTAATTTCTTATTAGATGAAAAAACTATGATTGCAACACTTAGAGCCTAGAAAATAGTAAAATCCTCACTCGCACAGAGTATTCATCAAATAACTTTCAAATCTGACTTTTTTATTTGAATCATTATTTCGGATTTACTTTTGAGTACAATCAACTCCTTCTTGCAGATTTATTTTTAAAAATGCTTCCTCTTGTTGATTTCTTTGCGCTGATTTAATTGACCTATTAACTTGGGCAAGATATTTTATCGCATTAACTTTTCCTTCTTTAATATTCTGAATTAACTCTTCTTTACTTGATCCCCCAGATATAGTCAATGCTGTTTGAAATGAATGATCAGGAGTTAATGTTTGAAATTTAATTTGTAATGCAGATAAAACTTCTCCCTCTCTTTCATAAATTCTGTTTGATAAATCAAGTTTTGTATTGTCAATCTTGAAATCCTTAGTTAAACAAGTTTCAAAGTTTGTTGATCGTGAGATCGGTGAGAAACCTGCGTATAATCCTGTATTATCATATTGGTATATGATATCATTTTCATCATCATACCCTGAAAAGTCGTTATCAAATCCCTCTAGACCATTAATATCAAAGTCAAATACAAAATACATCGAAAAGTCAATTAAATCGTAATCTGATATATTTTTTAGTGTAAAAAATGTGTTAATATACGGAACTTTTGGACGATTAAATACGTCGATGTACAAACGGATTAGAGAATGTTGTTTCTTAACTTTTAATGTTTCCATTTTTCCCTCTTTCATTAGCTTCATCAAATATTCCTTGATATCAAAATCAAGAGTAATTCTATCAATTAGAGTCCCAGTTCGCGTGTTAACCATCTTATATATAGGAGTAGGTTCTATGTTTTTCAAAATAATAGGAATAACACCTACTTTTTTCCCTGTTAATTTGAAGCTAAACCATGGACCAGCCATTTCCTGCTGTGTCAAGAATAACAAATGCTTCCCTTTATACGTCAATTCTTTGATTGAAAATCCCATAAGATACCCTGCTGTATTTCAAGTTGCAAAAATCTCGTTGAAGGCTACCTTTAGAACTATTTTTCTATGACCTCCTTGACATTTTAATTTTTTTTTTTCATAAATTATTTGCTCTAATTTTAATTAATTAAGCCGTTTAAAAAATTTTATAGATTATCTAATTAAATCTTCTCTATAAATCTATAAGCAATATATAAGAATGCCTCGTTTACATTCTCACCTGTCTTAGCAGAAGTAAGAATATAATGAAGATCTAACTCTTTTGATACAATTTTAAACTGTTCCTCTGTAATAGCAATTTGATTCTGTAAATCTGACTTGTTTCCTACTATTACAATTGGGATGTGATCTGGAACTGACTCTTTTATATCATTATGCCAGAATTTTATGCTTTCTAAATGACTTCGAGTTCTATCAACTACTATAAATGCCGCATTTGCCCCATCATAGAATCGTTGTCTATAAGGTCGAATTTGACCAACCTGTCCACCGATGTCCCAGAGTACGAAATTTAATTGGGTATCTTCATCCATAATTATTGACTTTTTCGAGATTTCTACTCCGATTGTGCTTATATAGCTTTCTTTAAAACTATTCTCGACAAATCTTTTTATTAGGGAAGTTTTACCAACTTTAAAATCTCCAGTTAGAATAACTTTAGATGTAAATTTTCCTTTCGGTAATTTTCCTTCTCTTCTTTTAGATAAAACCCTTATAATTTCGGGAATTTCTATTGAAACATTATCATTTCCTTCTAATAACATTTCAATTTTGCTAGCGATGTGTTCAGAGTAAACTTTTAACTCAACATCAGAAGTGGAAGGATCAGCAATAGTAGTTAGGATTGAATGATGCCCCATTGAACAGTATGCAAATTTTCTGTTTTGCAGTGAGGTAATATTAAAAAAATTACTTTGGGTCTTGTATTCACTTTTTATTCGATCAATATATATATCTAAAAATGCTGAAATTGCTCCGATAATGGAGTCAGAATCTTCATTTTCCTTCTCCTTGCTTTCAGAAGCTATTATGAAGCCATCTCTGTCACATAATGCAACAGCTGCAGCACCATCCACTTCATCCATATAATTTTTCAATAATGAAGTAATACGGCTAATGTTGGGAAGGTGTTCCATTGAGGCTTCACTCTTTAAATTATGTACTTACAAATAATATATGTTTACTTAATATAAATATAGGTACTAGAAAAATATTAAATTCATTATCTTAATCTATCTGAATATCCTCGTAATATAGCGTTTTTTATTTTTTAATTAGGGTTAATACCTCCATGGTCAAGAATAAGATACAGGAACATGAAGAAAATATCGCTAAAATATTAGATCGCGTAATTTCCTTCTGTAAGCAGTCGGGATTTATAGATTTAGCACAAAAAGGGGAATATACTTTAAGAAAGTATTCCAACTCAAAAAAACAATAAGATAATGTGTTCTCATTACCACTATTGTATATTCTAGTAGTTATATCACCATATTATAATCCTTTTTAATTAAATTACTTTTTTCTTAATTTATGACGGAAAATGTTAAGCTAAACTATGATATAGCAGATGAAGCAGAAATTATCCAAGTATTTGATCGCGCAGTGAAATTATTTGAAAAAACAGGTTTATATGATTTAGCTGAAAAATGGAGCAGAATTTTAAAAACTTACACGAATCGAGAACATATAAGTGATCTAATTTAAGATTTTTTTTCCATAAGGTCAATCTAACGATTTTCTTTCAAGAAATCTAAAATATGTAATTTTTTTTCATTGGATATCTTGTAGATCTCGAAGACTAAGTGATTAATTTCTGCTTGTAAATCCTTCATTTGTTTATTATTTCCACCTTTAAGGTCTAGTATTTTTTTTACACTTCTTTGAATATTTCTAGCAATTAGGACTTCTTTTGGATTTCTAGGCAACAAAATTGGTAAATTTTTAATTTTTTCAATAAGGATTCTTGGGAATAATTCTTTATAAGAACTAAACATTTTGATAAAATAATAGGATAATAATTGTGAATTTAGTAATCCCAATAAGTAATAGTGATTAAATTCAGGTAAAGAAGATTTAATAATCTTTAAATTATAGAAGGATTGAGAAGTTAGTGAATATTTATCATATGTAGCACAAATCATATTATTTTGGCTTAATTGCCTTATAACAATCCGATTTTTATAAATTCCTAAGTCTTTATAGTTTATTCCCTTCTTTTTAATGTTGATGTATTTATAGGCTTTAATAAAGTATCTACTCATTGAAAATAAGAAAGGCTCATAATCATTCTCCGATTCTTGAGGAATATTATCAACAACAATTTTCTCTATGTTATCCAAATTTAAGTATGAATCGCAATATTTACAGGTTTTGTTTTTTGCTGGTAAGGGGATATAATTTTGGCATTTTTTACAATATAAAATTTTTCCATGCTTTCCTATTTCTACACCTCTAGAGATTTTTATTTTGAAGCTGGGACTTTTGTTTATTTCTTTAATATTTAGAAATTTAGAAATAAGGTAATCTAAGATATTAACGTCATTGTCATTTAGGTTAAGTAAGAAATTGTAATTCCATTTTTTTAGGACTATTTGTATAATTGCTCGATTGAAGTGATTTTTAAGTATGATCTGATTTTCAAGTCTTTTTTTCTTATCCTCCTCTTTTTCAAGAATAATTATAACATTCGATACAACAGGATCGTTAAAACATTTACCAATATAAAATAATTCTCTAATCTTAGTTTTTGTATATATAAATTTCCTTATCACTCTCCTGTTAGAAAGCACCAAAAGGGAATCTGGTACAATAAAACCAAGATAACCAGAATTTTTTAACACCCTAATTCCTAATTCAATAAAAACTTGATAATAATCATATTGACCCTTGATTGTTTCAAAATTTCCTATTTTTATTAAATGTTTATCATTTGAATCAATATTTCTTAGAAATATATAAGGAGGATTTCCTACCACAAAATTAAATCTATTAAATTCATTAAATTCTAAAGCATTTATATTATAAATTTTAAATTTAGGAATTTTAAAATCAGGATTATTTTGAATGGCGATCTTGATTAAATTATAGATGGAAAAATAAAGATTAATACAGCATAAAATACAAGCTAAAGGATTTATGTCTAAACCATAAACATTCTCTTGAATATCGTTTATAATTAATAGTACCTGATCATAAGATAAATCAGATAAGTTTACTAAGCTATAATCTTTAAGATGGAATTCAACTAACCTTTTTATAATCTCAACAAGAAAACTTCCACATCCACAACTTAAATCGATTATTTTCATACTTTCCAATTCATTATTGGAAGTATAACCAATACTATTTAAAATGTATTCTACAATATTTATTGGGGTATAAAATTCACCATATTTCTTCTTTTGACTATTTGGAATCTTCTTTTCGTATAGTTTACCAACTATATCATTTGCATTTAAATTAATATTTTCTTGTACTTCTAAATTATACAAATCGTCAAGAAGTATATTTATAGTATCTGTATCCTTTGACTCATCTTCTTTTAGATTGTAAATGTTTCTTAATTGTTGGACAATATTGTTCTCTCTAAGATAGTCTACAAAATCTTTCATAATCTTATTTTTATGTTATAATATACTAGATTCAAAATTAGGAATAAATTTTTTTATTAAAGAGTGAGTAATTAATAACTATGGAAATAATTAATGGAAGTCTTAAGAGTTTCAAAGAAAGGAAATTTCCAAGAAAAATTTGTTTCAAACCAATAGGAATCGTCCAATCACCCTTTAAGAGTCTAAAAGGGATACCAATTCAATCGACTATGTCAAATACTAAAGGAGAAATAAAAATATTTCCTCAATTCATTGAAGGTTTAAAAGGTTTGGAAGAATTTTCACACATAGTTTGTCTCTATATTTTTGACTTGGTAAAATTACCGGTGCCATTGCAATCTAAACCATTTTTACAAAATGATATTAAGGGTATTTTTGCAATTCGAACACCTTTCCGAATTAATCCAATTGGGTTATCAATATTAGAACTACTAAAAATTGAAGAAAATCTGGTTTATGTAAATAATCTGGATATACTAGATCAAACTCCTGTTCTCGATATAAAACCGTATGTTCCTCAATTTGATTTTAGAGCTACTAATAAGATTGGATGGTTAAAGGGTAATATACGTGATAAGACAAGTTAAGGAACTTATTTTTCATTTAACCAATATTTATATAAGTATAGTTATATAATTTGATGATTAAAAATCAATTAATTAGTATTTACGGATCCAAGAATCTAAATGATAGGAATTCTTTATATATCTATTTTCGTAGGGATAGTACTAATCGGATTCATTTATAGTATCTATTACCGAGAGAACTACGAAGCTGAAATCGAATTTGCCATCGTGATACTAGTTTATTTCATAAATCAAGCATTATACTTTATCCTATTTAATCTAGCAATAGAAAATTATTTTGACAGTCAGATTTCAATAATCATATGGAAAATATCAATCTTTATTGGAGCTTTTTCTATAGGATTATGGTCTTCAATTCATATTGCAGAATTACATAAATATAATCTCCTTAGTTTTTTTGTAATAATCATTTACTTCTTATTGGAAGGAATTATAATTAGTTTACTCTTTTTTCCAGCTTCTTTTCACGTAATTCTTGATAATAATGATTATTTTTATATTTTTCAAGATTTCTTTTTATTAGGCTTTATTTTATTATTCTATTTTTTAGTTATTATCGTTTCTATAATCTCTCAAATAATGGGTTTGAGGAACTTTAATGACAAAGATTTGGCTAATTTTTTTACTGGTTATATTTTTCTAATATCACTAAACACAATTATATATTCCATATTTCTTATCACTCAAAATATCCTATTTAGAACTACACATATAATTCTATACATATTAAATACGGCATTCATGCTCTATGTAATTATAAGAAAGCCAGCTCTATTTTTGGTATTCACCAATAAAATTTATGACTTTATCATCTTTCATAAATCTGGAATTCTACTTTATGCCTATAATTTTCAAACAAGTAAAGAAGTCGATGATTCCCTGTTAAAGGGGAGTATTTTAATAGGTATAAATCATATTTTGGCTAATTTTTCTGGTATTGAAAATCAACTAAATCATATAAAGATGAGTAATAAAGGAATAATGTTTAATTTTCAAAATGAATTAGGTTATGCGGTTTTATTAATTGCGAGACATAAAAATAAAACTCTTGAGAAGGCTTTGCAAAATTTTATAGACAAATTTTCTGCCTACAATAAAGAAAAATTATTAAATTTAAATGGATTAATTGATGTTTCTATGTTTAAGGACACAAGAAAATTAATTATAGAATGTTTTGGTAAATATAACGTTAGATTTTTATGAAAAACTACAAAGCAAAATTATAGAATAATCATGAATTATTTCCCAAGCATTTCGATTATTATTGGATATTTTATAACCTTATGTCTTACATTTATTACAATGCTTAATATAATAAAAAAGCATAAGTTATTTGGCACAAAAACTATTGCTTATCTAAGCCTTGTGACAGTTCTTAACTCTGGGTTCATCTTTTCTACGTGTTATTTATTCTCTGTAGTTTTATATATTTCAAATACCATCAATTTAATATTATGGAAAATCTCATTGATTTCTGAATCCATATCCTTAATTTTAAGTTCCATTATTTATTCGTTTTTTAAGGAATATAGGAAATTCCAAATATTACCTGCTTTAATGATCACAGTTCTTTTTGGGTTACAGATTGGCGCGTTATTATTGCCTGCATCTATTATAATAAATGTTTCTTCTCCTCCTTCATATCTTTTTTCAATAATAGATGTGTCTGCGATTAACTATTATTTCGATTTTTTAACTTCTGCTATTATTATTATAATGCAAATTTGTTTTGCTGTTTATTTTTTATATATCTCTATTTATGTTGGTTTAAAAACAGATAAACCAATGGAAAGTATACCAGTTTTTTTGAGTACAATTTTCCTAACCATTCCTTTAGCTTTTTTTGCCCTTTACATTATTCTAAGATATTCATTTCTTAGAGAACTCTTTCTTATATTAATATGGATAACCAACTTCGGAGTTGATATTATGTTGATATTCAAACCCAATACTTTTCTTATTTTGCCTAATAAAATATATTCAATTAATATTTATCATAAATCTGGTATTTTACTCTATTCGTATAATCTTAGAAAAGAGAGCGCATATATAGATAATTCAAAGATTTGGGGAAATGTTATAATTGGATTAAACCATATTCTATATGAATTCGTTGATAAGACTGATAAAATTGATGTTATTCAAACTAAACAAGCAGATATCGTTATGAATTATGATAATGAATATGGTTTTGCCATTATAGTAATAACCTCAAAAAAGAATGTGATTGTTGAGAGATTAATTCAAAACTTTTCCCAAGAATTCAAATCTTTCTATAAAAATGAACTGAATGAAATCCAAGATTTAAATCGGTTAATCAATGTTTCAGAATTCAAAGATACAGGAAAAATAATTGAGAAACATTTTCAAATATATTTCTAAATTTTAAAATTACTAAATCATAAATATCTAAACATTTTTTAATGTTTATTTCTATAAAACCCATAAAAAAATAACATTTATAACTATACACAAATGAACCAAATAGAGATCCAGGATAAAGAATGGGCTCATGATTGGAAAATTATTGTCAGTATTTATGATACCATTGATCAATTAAAAGCATCATTTGCGAAATTAGATGTTCCTTATTTACGGGAGATTCAACAAAAAGTTCTCATTTTAAATCTTGAAAAATATGCATGGTCTCTGCAGAACTACATCATCGAAAAATATTCTCGAGAATAAAATGGTAATTCTCTTTTGATGATTATAAAAAGGCTGAAGGCTTAACTGCCTCAAAAATAGTCTTACCAGATGGTATTGAGATTAAAGAAAATGATACTTAATCACTTTCTATATCGGAATTTTTAATACTATCATCAATTTCCACTTTTTGCAAAAGTTCAGTAAGAACAACTTTATTATAAGATAAAAGCATTCTTGGGACATAATTTTCGGCTAAATAAGCGCCATCCTCAACCTCTTCTTTTAAAGGAAATAGATCTTTTTCCTTGATAACTGAACCTAGATAATTACGGTCATATTCTTTATAACCAAATAGTTCATTTCTTACAATAACCATTTTTCGCTCATATCCTTCTGGTAAACCAGCCTTTTCAAGTAATAATAATATCTTCTCTCGAGATAGCGATTCTAACAATTCAAGATCTTCTCGAGTCCCTTCATAAGTTGGTCCAGTTTGGCTCACCTCATAATCAATTTCTTCTTCTATTCCAATCATGACTTTGAAAGCTTGAGTCTCATTTTCTTGATCTACAGCAGTTATTTTAAAAGCAATTCCGTGTTTATCTCTAATCGGGGCAGCCATTTTAGCTGCTAGAAACTTCATCCTAGTTGTGGTATTAGAACCATGCCATAACCAGACCCGATAATGTTGAGGGTCTACGAAGAGGAGAACGAAATCATCATCCAATAAATCCTTCAAATTTACGTCTGTATCGATAACTAGCTCCTCAAAATCTCCTATAGTGTCATTAAATTGATAGACTATTATTGGTTGTTCTTGTCTTCCTACTTTAGTCAATTCTTCTTTGCCTTCAGATTGCTTGTTTGACATTTTAAATTAAGAAAGTAGTTGAATATATTACTTATAAGTTCTAATAATATATTATTATTTTCCGTATTAAAATAGATATGTTGAATTGTTTACCATCTAAAAAATAAAAATTAGAGTTTTAAACAATTTTATAGATTATATAATAATGACATAAATATGTAATTTTCACGTACTTTTTTAGAAATAAGCGGGAATCGCCAAGTTTGGTCAAAGGCGCTGGACTCAGAATCCAGTCCCGTAGGGGTTCGGGAGTTCGAATCTCCCTTCCCGCATAAATAACCCTTCTTCTTATCTTAATTCTAATCTAATTTTACAATAAGGACAATGTAATGGTAATTCTTCATTGCATGTCTCTAATTCTTCACTACTTAATATATTTTTCCAGCAAATCAATTTATCTCCTCTTTTAATCATATCCCTTCCATGATGTTGGGGTATAATATCTTTTGTTTGACAGTTATCGCAGATTACCAATTTTGCTTCGTTTTCCAGCTCCCACTGAATAAAATATATCTGAAACTCTGCGACAAACTTCGGTTTCAAAGCTTTTATCAACGCACTTCAAAATGAGATGTACAACTTGCATATATTGTTTTCGACTAATTTTTTGGTGAATAAAATCTTGTGAGGTTACATCCAAAATATCTAAATAGGTGGTAATAGGTGTTTCAGTAACCTCATTGAAACAGTCTAACTTTTTCTTAAAATCCTCAGCAGAGATAATCGGGAAGTTTTCGCCAATAGCTTTTCGTAAAATCATGTTTTTAAACATACGTGCTACCCGATATGAAAAATGATACTGAGAATTCCATGTTTCAAAAAACTTAAATATCATCTTATTTTCATTATTGATTGACAATCTAATGTAAAGTGATTGATTTCTATAAGTAATTCAAAAATTTTTTTTAAATATGATCATAGATTCAGTTTTAGATGATCATTTCTGAAAATATGATAAATAAGAATTAAAAGAAAAAATATTAAGAGAGAGAGTTTGAATGAAAAAACAAACAGTTTCATGGATATTAATAGGAATGTTATTTCTTATAGGTATATCAGGAATTATGATCCCTGTTTCAGCGCAGAAACCTACTCAAATATATATTACCTTTGAGGTAGAATTTACTGTATATACACCTCAGGGGAATATTTTAGCCTATATCCCAAGCATGGTCGTCGAACAGCCGTTTTTGAAAACTGGGAGTGGATATCATACAGACAAAATGTGGCATTTAATACCTTGGTTATACCCCGAAGACATAACTGGTTCACCAGTAATTATATCTCAAGGACAATTCCACTGCTGGTTGAGTTTTATGTCACACTGGCCTGAACCACCCCTTCCGTTAGTTCAAGAATTTTGGGGGGATTTGACTATCATTTATGATCAAACGATGATGGGTAATTATTTCGACCGTGGATATGTAATTAGTGAAGAATTTCCATGGGATTTTTATATTCCGGATTTGATGATTCCTGTGCAAATTGGTAACACAGATATTTGGTACCTAGGGTATACTTTATACACTGTTAGTCCAGTATACTCATAACTATTAATTAATCATTAAAATGATTAATTGATTATTAAAAAGAACTCTGGAACTGAGTGTTTCAGAGTTAAAGTTTTTTTTATATCTTTAATCGATTCTCAATTAATTAGTTGAAGAATTTGGTTATAAATACATATTTATTATCCTACACTTATTTAAGATTCGTAAGAGCTATGTGGTATGAATTTTGTAATGACAAAATTTTCTAAATATACTTTTAAATGATTTGTATATTTATAAAAACCCTTTACCCCACTCCGGGGAGTGGCATTCTTTCAGGTGAAGAAATTAAAGTTCAAAAAGATAAAATAGAAAAATAATAGCCTTGAATATAGTAGAGTTATTTCAATTCTAATCTGTTATTACAGTAAGGACAATGGAGAGGAAGTTCCTCATCACATGCTTCCATTTCATCATTACTTAATATATTTTTCCAACATACAAGTTTATCTTTTCTTTGGACCATATCACGTCCATGATGTTGTGGGATAATATCTTTTGTCTTACAATTATCACATATAATCAGAGTTGCCTCACTTTCCAAATCCTCTGTTGAGGCTTCCTTATATTTAAATTTATATCTGAAAATAGTTAGACTGTTAAGTAAAACTAGGAGAGATACCCCCATGTCCCCTGCTCCTACAGCGAGCCAGAGTGTCATAAAGCCAATAACAGTTAAAATCGCAAATGAAACTTTAACAATTATGGATGTCCAAATATTTTGCTTTATTTTTCTATTTGTTTTCTTAGAGATGTCAATATAAGTAAGAATTTTTTTCAAATCATCACCAATAACTATAATGTCAGCAGTTTCTAATGTAATGTCTGTAGCTGAAGCTCCTATAGCTATTCCTAGATCTGCTAACGCTAAAGCAGGAGCATCATTTATTCCGTCCCCTACCATAGCTATTCCTTTATTTTCCCTTTTTAGGGCTTTAATTTCTTCTAGTTTTTGATCTGGTAAATGTTCACCATAAGTTTTATCAATATTTAAACAAGATCCAATTGAATTGCACACATTTTGATTATCACCGGAAATTAATACAGTTTCATAACCTCTTTTTTTCAAACCATTAATTAGAATTGGAGCAGATATTCTTAATACATCTCTGATAGTAATAATTCCTAATAGATGTTGTTGATTTCCTAAAAGTATTGGGATAGTTCCAGAAGTTTCAATATCAGTAATATCCTTGAGAGGAAGATTATATTTTAGTTCTTCCATAAAGCTTTTACTACCAACGTAAAAAATCTCTCCATTTATCTTTCCCCTTATACCCTTTCCTTTTATTACTTCAAAATCATCAACTGAGTGGAATTCTAAATTCATCTCTTTTGCTTGGTTCACTATTGCTTTACCAATTGGGTGTTCTGAAAGAGATTCCAAGCTAGCTGCAATGCTTATTACATCTTGCTTTTTAACATTATTATAAGAAAGGATATCAAATATCTTTAATTTACCCTCAGTAAGAGTTCCTGTCTTATCAAATGCGAATATTTTGATATCTTCTAATTTTTCAATAAATTTATTCCCCTTGATTAATATACCTTCTCTTGCTTGTTTTGTTAACGAAGCTATATTCGCTAAAGGTGTGGATAGAGTTAGAGCACAAGGGCATGAAACCACAAGTAATACTAACCCTCGATAGAACCAATCATAAAAATTAAATCCTAATAAAGAGGGAATAATCATAACCAAAATGGATGATAAAAGAACAATAGGTGTATAATATTTTGCAAATTTTTCAATAAATTTTTCTTGTTTACTTTTATTTTGTTGAGCAAGCTTCACACTTTCTGCAATTTGTGCTACTATTGTATTAGCACTTTCTCTTGTTACCTCAATATCGACGAAACTATCTGAATTTAAACTTGCAGCAAACACCTCATTGCCTTCTTTTTTAAAAACCGGTACAGATTCACCAGTAATAGCACTTTCATCAAAATATGAACCTCCTTTAATGATGATACCATCTAAAGGGACTTTCATTCCAGGTTTTATCCCAACAATACTTCCAAGTTTTATTTCTCTTGAAGGAACATTCTTATAGCCATTCTCAGTTTTTAGAAGAGCATCATCAGGGGCAAGTTCAAGTAGTTCTTTAATTGCATTCCTTGATTTTTCAGTAGTTATTTCTTCTAATCTTTCCGCTATGGCATATAAAAGCAATGCAGTAGCCCCTTCTTGACCGTGAAATATGAAAAAGGAAGCAACACCAGCGATTAACATCAATAAATTAGCGGTGATTTTTTTCTCTCTCACATCCTCAATAGCTTCCTTCACAATACCAAAACTCGAAAGAAAAATTGAAGAAACAGCAAGAATTTGAGCAATTAACACAATTTCAAATGCAAATTCTAAAAAGATTGAAATAGCAAGTAAAATTGCTGAAGGAATAATAAAATACCAAAAATTCCTTTCAAAAAATGATTCTCCTTCTTCCTCTTCTTCGATTTCGCAAAGGGATGATGAACATTCTATAGTTGTAATACTTCCTCACCTAAGTAGTGATTGGATATCGTTCAATTAGAACTTAACATTTATTGAGTATAAAAGAATGCATCCAAGTATGAACTTTATTTATGATTTTTTATTTTTATTATTATTTTTAATAAATATGAGGATATAAAAGAAATTTATAATCTGAGATAATATAAAAATAATGCTATCCTTGATTGAGATTCATTGCTAATTTTTTTAAATAATTTCGTTTCTGGAGCAAAATTTCAATTTGGTCGTTAATTTGCGCTAAATTCATACGTTCTAACATCTTAGCTTCTGAAGCTTTAATTTTTTCCCATTTCGCAAGATTATTAGATAATTCGTATTGCTCATTTATTAAGCGTTTAGCTAATCGACTTAAACCATATTTTTCAGCAATATTATGAGCTTTAATTAACAAATTCTGAGCCTCTTCAAACTCAAAAATTATTAATTTTAACTTAGCTTGAAATAATAATGCTTCAGCTAGTAGCCAAAATGACTCTTGTTTTTTGGCAATATTTTCTATTTGAATAACATAAGGATGAATTCTCTCTAATACTTTTAAATCATCAGTTTTACTTAATTCTTCTAAAAATAACTCACATAAGTTTATTAAAGCAAGATATTCAAACTCAACAAAAGTACCCTCTTCCTCAATAATTTGCTTGAAAATCTCTTTTGCTTTTAAACGATTGGTGTCTTGAGGTTTCTTCTTTAATAAAATTGCCTTCTTAAGACGATAATTATCATCTAGACCTCGAATATTTTCTTGATCTCTAAATACTCTAATCCTGTTTAGGCAGTACTGAGCCTTTTCAATTAAATTTATATTTATGTATAAATCAAAAAGAGAATCAAGAATATAAGGTGTTTTATAACTGCTAATCTCATCGCATAATAGTAAACTTTGCTCTAAATAACCTAAAGCCTGAGTAAATTCACCTTTTTGAGACAGAATCAATCCAATGATGTTAAAAGCACCAATAATTTCTTGCTTATTATTTATTTCCTCTGCAGCTGCTAAATAATATTTACTATATTCGAGAGCAAGGTCAATTTTACCCAAAAGATTATAAGTAGCGGCAAATAGTTTTGTTGCTTGCATTATAAGCTCTTTACTTTTAATTTCTTTAGCGATTGTTGAGACTTCTTCAGCGTATTTTAAAGAACAATTTAAATCACCCAAACTAAAATAACAGAAACCTTTATTAAGGGCCAAAAATGCGCTTTTCACTTCACATTCTATCGAAGATTCTTGAATGATCGTGTGAAGTATTTGTTCGGCTTTTTCAATGATCTTAAACGCTATATTTACATCTTCCCCTCTTAGAAACGAACTCTTGAGAAGGAGAACATCAATAATTTGAAGTTTATTTTTTAATTTTTGACTCTCTCTATAAGCTAGTTCAATATATTTTAGAATTTCATTGGATTTTGAAGGTCCAAGTTCTAAAAGGAGACAAGCCTTTAAATAATAACAATCAAATTTTTCTTGGTCAGTTAGATCTTGGTCTTTTTCAAGCTCATCTACAATTCGAAGAGCTTCATTAAATTTAAATTCTTCAATCAACTTTTTTGTATTGAAAAAGTCTTTTCTATATAAATATAACATTTATTTTGACCTTAATGATCTTTCATCCAATTCTTATTTTTTTAATTCTCTTGATTTCGTTTTTTTATTACAAATACAATAGTTAGGGGTAAAAATATGTCAAAATATACAAAAGGCTCTTCAGTATTTAAATCTTGTTCTATATATAATTTATTTAAAACGAGAAAAAAATTGAATTGAATAAAAATATTAACCTGGAGTGTTTTTGATTAATGGTTCTAATTTAAATACTATTTGTTCATCTAATCGAGCTCGTTTAATTTTTCTTCTTAATTCAAATAGAGCAGCTAAGGGTAAAGACATATCAAAATATACAAAAGCCTCTTTAGTATTTAATTCTTCTTCCATAGCTAATCTATGTAGTTTTAAAACATATTCAGAACGTAAATCCATGAATTTTTGAGCCCTCTTTTTGTCAAAGTATAAAAAGACTGGCTCGTCTATATATGATAAATACTCATCATAGGTATTTTTAGCTTTCTTAAGATCTCCTAATTGGTTTTGAAGTAGATCTAACAATGGATCTAAATAATCAAGTAACTGGGTAATATTATAACCTATATATCTGTAATTTTTGATCTCTCTTTTAAAAAATTGTTTAAGTTTCTGAGGATCGCCCGAAAGATCTATCTCATCAAATTCTAAATCCTGCTCTTTAAACTTTGGATTAATTTGAAAAATCTTTGGGGGGATCCTCCCTTTAATATCTGTTTCTCCAGCCCTCGATACAAGAAGTCCATCTTTTTCCATTAACTTAAGATGTCTCGCAACAGTTGATTTACTGTGCTCTATATAGTGAGTAATTTGAGTTACATTTAACTCTTTATGAAGCTCAAGGATAGCCCATATCTCGAATCGTAATTTATGTTTAGCTATTAATTGATCCCATTTCTCTCCAAAAGTATCATGTTTTTCATCATTCAATTGATCTTTCATACCCCTTTTCTAATTAAGTGTTAAAGTTTTCCTTAAGTCTTAATTATTTCCTTTAGTATTACTTTCTTTTAATAATATTCTTAAAAATTCAAATTAAAGTTCAAAAAACGTTCTTAAATTTTATCTCTTTAATATATATATTTCTTATATATATAAATATTTGATCATAACATTTAAATATAAAACGTTCTATTCATATGATATTATGGCACGTCAATATTTTTAAACTATAAAAAAATGAAAGAAGATGTCATAATTTTAGAGAAAAAAATTTGAAAACAAAATTTAGAGTTGAAAAATAAATGAATAGTTCTAAAATAATACCCAAATTAATAGTACTTACGACAGTAGGAATTCTTATTTGTAGCTTCATACCTATAGTTATTGCAAGTGAAGGAAAAGGAAGGATAACCACTAGACCAATAGAAGATTGGCTGATCCCTAATAATAGTGATATTGATCTTGCTGTAGGGGGATGGTTGGATTTTGAGACTTGGTTAGTTATTTGGCCTCATCTTGTTGATCCAGCGGCATTCCTGAACCCACCTACTCCAAGTTGTATGCCAATATTAAGTTGTTCTTATACTGGCTTCATACTTCAACGAGAACTCAACGATAATAAACTCTCGATCACTATAAACTTACATGTTGAGGATGTTCCTTTTTATGTCTGCCTAAACCCACTTACACCGATATTTAATGGAGATATGGATTATACATATCATTTCAAATTCTTAATTGACTTAAACTTGTATCCTGAGTTTCTATTTGATGAGTTTGGAAATGTAATGTTTGCTCCATGGTATATGTATGTTTATTTTCCAGATATGATGGGGACTGAATTAGTTTCAATCCATTTAAATGGTGAGGGAGAAGGTTCCTTTTTGGAATCATGGAACTCATGGGAAGCGGGAGACATAGGGAAAATGAAAGTGAATAACATCTTGCTTATAAAGGATGATTTTAAACAAGATCACCCTAATTATAATCTATATGGTTTGAACGAGCTATTACCAGTAGCTTTCATTTTCTTACATTAAAAGTCTGAAAAGAATAATAGGAGAGGGTTGGAATCTCTAAATAAAAGTATAGAATAAGGAGGATATTGTTTAGATAATTGGCTTCTCGAAAACCACACCTAAACTCATATTCCTCCAATTCTATATATCTTTTTTTTCCTTTTTATTATTTGCTAAAAAAAAAAAATTAATTAGCATTATTTTATAATATACACTAGTTTTTGACCTTCTTGTTCCTCAAGATTTAGTTTACGTCTTATTGCATTTCTTACCAAGTATCCCCCAACATGCAAAATCGAATCTTTTAATATAGGATCTTGTTCCATTGAGGCATTACAAGGATAGGCATGGTGAGCCTTACTTATCCTTTCGTTTAATGAAAGGTCTCCACTCTCTCCATTTTTAAAATACTTTGCTTTTAATTGCTGGCAAACGTAATATGTACTTCCACATGGAGCGCTTTGAATAACACACGTATCATCTATCGATTCTTCGTCTTTACTTAATAGAAATGAGACAATAGGTTCACCAATTTTAAAATAATCTATGAACTCATAAATAAGATTGTGAGTTTCAGTTAAATGAAAGCCAAATTTATTATATTGATTTACTTCTTTACTTAATGAGCAAAAAGGCTTGGGAAAGGCGGCTTGAATCCCACATTTCTCAAACTCTTCCAGAACTTGAACCTGTAGTCCAGCAGGCACCCATTTTGGATCTTCTATTGGAACAATTACTGCTTTTATTCCCTTATTTTTAAGATAAGGGGGAAGACCAGAGAGTAAGTCTTGATGGATTCCTACAACCATTAAAAAATCGACAGGAGGTAAATTTTCTGGTAAGTAATTTTCTGGTTCTTCAATGAATTCAGGTACATTTTGGCCGATTTTTTCATAAAAATAGA
This sequence comes from Promethearchaeota archaeon, assembly GCA_048939995.1. Classification (GTDB taxonomy): domain Archaea; phylum Asgardarchaeota; class Lokiarchaeia; order Sigyniarchaeales; family SOKP01; genus SOKP01. The sequence goes on from JBHLOY010000003.1 coordinate 407,328, forward strand.
TTGAACTTGAATAATTCGTTAAATGCTCACGGCATTTATCGCATTTTACGTTTTGTTCCAACACTTCACAAGCTTTACAAAAATCCTCATGGTTAATAAGATTTCCAACAAACTTTTGAGTTAGCATTTCTGTGTCTGGATTGGTTCCGTAAAATATTCCAAGAGTATAATGTTTGTCAGCCATCACGTACTATATTAATCCTTAATTTTTATCTGTGATTCTAATAATCTAAAACTTTTATAATTTTTAACCCGAACATCTTCATATCATAATGTTAAAAAAACTTTCTAGAAAAAAAAAGAAGAAGAGGGAATTCATTTAAGAATATAATTTAAATATCATATAAGTTATGCTTCACATATAAGACCATATTTTAATAAGCAGCTAATTAGCGATAATAAGAAATGGAAATATTAGAAATAAGGAAGCGATTAATCATTGATTTAAGGGAAGATATTCCAGAATTAGTGGACAAATTCAATCATTTTATCTTAAAAAAACTACCCAGTAGAAGAAATTCTGTTTTAAATATAGTGTTTAACCGTAATACTGACCGTTTTCCTAAAGAGTTCATCATTAAACTGTTTAAAACTGAAAATTTCAAAAATGAATACAATACCCTAAATAGTTTAGCAGAACAGAAATTACTGATTCCTAAAATTATTTTTTATAAAGCACCATATTTATTTTTAGAGAAAATCCCTGGTATAAATTTATGTGATTTCATTAATGATAGTTTGCGTAATGTAGTAAGTTTAGATGATTTAGAGAGAGAATCTAAAAAGGAAATTTTTAGGAGTTTAGAAAGATTAGCTTCCTGGTTAGCTCAATTACATAAAACTAATAAATCTGATGATTCTAGCAATTCTGAAATTATCGTTTTAAATAAAGGGGATACGCGATTGAGAGATTTTATTTACAATATTGAAGAGGATAAAATAACTGGATTAGATTTTGAAGATTCTTATTATGGAAATCATTTAAATGATATTGCGTGGATTTGCTGTGCATTACTTGACACAAATCCGGGTATTTTCGAATTAGATGATCCCAAATTAAAAATTGACCTTTTTAATTTCTTTTTAAAAAGTTACTACAAAATAAATAAAAATTTCCAATTTAATTATAACTATTTTGCCGGCCAATTAATTGAAGATCTTAATCTTGTAATGAGAAGGAGAAATATTAATTTGACTCTTGATAAGACATACTTTATTAAGGAGATTTCGAAAGAAATCTAATAGCTCTTCTTATAATCGTCTATATAAATAAGATTTGGTAAGTAGATTAGTATAAATATATAAAATTTTATCTATAATACATCAAATTTAATTAACTATATTCCAAAATTATAGGAGATTTAATAATGAGCAACCCATTATTGGACACAAAAACCTCGTTAAAGAAAATGATATCTAACGTCGATTATTTAGAGAGTCTAAATAAAGATTATATCCCCAAATTAAAAGAATTACCAACCAATTTACTAGAGGCAATTCAAAAACTTGAAGATGAAAAATCCAAAATATTAAAGATGATTGATAATAATTTAGTTGAAATTGATTCATATAAAAATAAAATATCTGAAAGTCAGAGAGATGTATCAAAACTCGAGGATTTTAACTCAGAATTGTCTCAACAGCGTCAAAACCTTATTGATAAAATACAAATCAAGCAAACTGAATTAAAGCAAACAAAAGATAAAATTAGAGAAAAAAATGAAGAATTTTCAAATCGTACGAAAAGATTGAGTGACTTAGAGGATAAAATTAATGATTTATCTAGAGATCTAAGTCAGTTGGATGATAACCTAAAGGAGATTGAAAGAGATCTGGAAAATACTTTTCTTAAGAAAGAAAGACAAGTCCAGAATTTTGGCTATCGCGTACAGGGAATGAAAATTCTAATTAATAAGAAGTATATTAACTCATCATTATATCAGTTCATAAGAGCATTACAGGTAGGAAGCACATTAGATTTGAAGAACATCTTATTAGCAATCGATATGAGGGAAGATCAAGCAATAAAGATTCTTAATAAAATGTTAGACGAAAATGGTCCGATTGAATTCGATTCTACAACTGGGACAGTGAAATTAAAACAGGAGGTGGACTTCTGATGAGTTCGTATTTAAAAAATGTATTTGGTTTGATTGAAACTCTCGAAAAATCCTTGGATGGATACCGCCAGTATTTTCAAGAAACTCACGAAACATTAACCCAAGATTTGGGTACTAGCTGGAAAAGAATGAAAGATGAGCAAAAAGAAATTGAAGATCTCGAAGCTGTTGTCCGTTCTCAAAATTCCGAAATTACGGAATTAAAGCTTAAATCTGATGAATTATCCAAAAAAATTGAGGAACTACAAAACACTAAAACTGAATTAACATCAAAAATTTCTGAATTAAATAGTTCTTTAGAAAAGGTAACTGATGACCTTAAAACACCTCAACTAGAATTAGACAATTTAAGGTCAAAGCTTAATTCTTTAAATCAAAAAATTACGACGAAAGAAGATGAAAAATCAGCAATGGAACAGGAAAAGCTAGATTATCAGAACCGCGAGAATTACCTTAAAACCATATATTCTGAAGAAAAGATGGCAGATCTGAACAGAAAATTATCTCAATTAAAAAGAAATAATTTCTTTACTTCCTTTTTAATTGAAAATTCAGAAGAAGAGATTTCAGAAGTTGATATAATCGCTACTATTATGACTCAAGGGAGTGTAAATCTTGATGAACTTAAAAAGTTACTTGACGTTCCTCCAATTATGGCAGTGAGGACTATCAAACAACTGGCAGTTGCTGGTATTATAAATCTAGATGAAAATACTAATATAATCACTATGCCATAATCAAATTTTTCAATCTTATTTATTCTTTTTACGTTTTAATTCTTTTTTAATAGGTTTTTAAAATTACAAATATAAAAAATGGCGTTATGTTTTACCGGTAATAACGTTTAAATTTGAGGCAAATTTTGCATTAATATAAATTAATCAAAATTTTTGAAAAAAAATGCCCTCAATAAGAAATTTATTTAAAAAGTCATTAACTGAACATAAAACAGCCTTTTTAATATTAGTTTTAATAATTGTGGGAGGAGTAATTGGAGTATATTTCGTAGTGGATTACTTAAATGCACAAAATCCAGAAAAAATAACATTAGCTACTACAACATCAACTTACGATTCTGGATTATTAGATTATTTATTACCAAAATTTACTGAATTAACTGGAATTCAAGTTAGTATATTATCAGTAGGTACAGGAACCGCAATACAATATGGTAAAGATGGAAATGTGGATGTGATTCTCGTTCATTCGAGATCAAGAGAGGATGATTTTGTAAATGCAAGTCTTGGTGTCAATGGAATTTCGTTTGGTATTCATCGTGCATGTGTCATGTTTAATGATTTTATTATTGTTGGACACGAATCAAATCCTGCCAATTTACAAATCGGTGATAATATAACAACAGTTATGATAAAATTAAGAGACGCTATTGATATAGGTAACATGACATTTTATTCAAGAGGAGATAATTCTGGAACTCATTCGAAAGAAAAAGAATTATGGGGATTAATTGGTGTTATTGCAGAGACAAGATGGGCTTTAGCACCTGATAAATATACAGAAACAGGACAAGGTATGGCAGAAACACTATTAATGACTTATGAAGATATCGATCCTGCCCATGAAGGATACACCTTAGTTGATAGAGGTACATGGCTTTCCTTCAACGATACATACACCTCACTAAACATTTTAGCTGAATCTGTTATTGGTGAGAATTTCCTACTTAATCCATACGGTGTTATTCCTATTAATCCAATATTATATCAAAATATAAAATATATTTCTGCTTGCCGATTTGTAGGGTTCCTTACCTCAAATTACGGACAGTCATTAATTAATTCATTCAAAAAAAATAATGCTACTTTATTTCACGCTGATTTTGGAACATGTAATTATGAAACAAGCTGCATGACAACTGAGGATGAAATAGCTATCTGGACTCCTTTTCAAGCTGAATTCGCAGGATTAACAATATAGAATTACATTTTTCAATTTCAATTTAAATAGAAAAATAACTTTAAAACAAGATAATGGTAAATGAAATTATTGAAGGAATATTAGAAGCAATACGTTTAATATTTACATTTGATCCCGAGGTTTGGGGTATTATTGGTGTTTCTTTTCGAGTTTCTTTAACCTCAACTTTTCTTGCTGCTTTAGTAGCACTACCAATTGGGTCATTTATAGGTTTAAGAGAATTTAAAGGAAAAAGAAGTCTAACTAATCTGATTAATACTTTTATGGGATTTCCTCCTGTAGTTATGGGATTAATAGTTTATTTACTACTTTCTCGAACTGGTCCTCTTGGTGCTTTAGGGTTATTGTATTCGACAACTGCCATGATTTTTGTTCAATTTCTTTTGGCAGTTCCAATAATTATGGGAACAGCAAAGGCTGCCATTGAAAGCGTGGATCCTACTTTAAAGGAAACTGTGCTCTCATTGGGGGCAAATGAACGTCAGTTATGGTGGGAATTAATAAAAAGTTCAAGGAGATCAATAATAGCAGGATTTCTTGTTGCTTTTGGTCAAGCTATTTCAGAAGTAGGTGCCGTTATAATAGTGGGAGGTAATATCAGGTGGGAAACAAGAACATTTACAACCGCGATTGTACTTCAAACTCGTATGGGAGAATTTGGAATGGCAATAGCGTTAGGGATTATTCTTCTTCTAATCGCTTTTATTATAAATTATGGAATGACTCGTTTACAATCTAGGGCTAATTAATATGAAAATAATTGAAATTAGTAATCTTTGCAAAGAATACTATAAAGAAAAGGAATCTTCAATAAGGGTTCTCTCTAATATTAGTTTTTCAGTTAATAAAGCAGAATTTTTTGTTATTATCGGTCCAAATGGAAGCGGTAAAACTACTCTACTTAGGTTAATAGGCTTGCTTGATTCACCAACAAGTGGAAAAATATATTATAATAATAAAGATTTAACAAATATTTCACGAAAAGAGAGAGTAAGAATACGAAGGCAATTCTCTTTTGTTAGACAAAAACCGGTAGTAAGGAATACAACTGTATTCAATAATATTGCTTATGGTCTTAAGATACGTGGCGTTAAGTTTAATGAATATAAAAAATCTGTAGAGGAAATAATTGAATTTATAGGATTGAAGGGTATGGAAAACAAAAATGCACGGTCATTATCTGGTGGAGAAATGCAGCGTGTAGCAATTGCAATGAATTTTATTATTAATCCCGAAATTTACCTATTAGATGAAGTCTCAGCAAATCTTGATTCAATGAATCTCAAATTATTAGAAGATTTTATAATGAAAATAAAGCAAGAGAGAGGAAAGACTATCATTATGAGCACTCATGATCCAATTGAAGCTATAAAATATGCAGATCGTATTGCCGTACTAAATAGTGGACAAATAACTCAAATTGGAACTCCAAATGAGATATTCACCGCACCAAAAGATGAATTTACAGCTCTTTTTATGGGATATGAAAATATTTTTCATGGATTTGCAAAATTAGATGAATCTTCAGGATTATTACTGGTTAAAGTAAATGATTTAGTTATAACAGCATCCAGTCAGCAGGAGGGTGAGGTAAAAGTATGCATTCGCCCAGAAAGTATAGGGATAGTTAAAGAGTCTGTGGAGGATACGAGCTATAGAAATACATTTAAAGGAATCATTGAGAATGTCCGTGAACTCGGTAATATTTGTCATTTAATTGTTAAATGCCAATCTGAAAAATTCTTGATTACAGTAACAGATTTATCAAGAAGGAATTTAGCACTAGAAATCAATTCTGAAGTGTTTATCAATTTTAAAGCGACAGACGTTAAAATATTATGAATAAATTTTTAAGAAATATCAATTTAAATTATTTAACCGTTATGTATCGCGAGTGATATCGTTAAAATGATTGATATATCTAACAAAGAAACAATTCTTAGGATAGCCACAGCCTCGGGCGGGATTAAACTAAAAAAAGAAACAATTGATAAGATTAGGAATAACCAAGTTGAAAAGGGAGATGCATTAACTATAGCTAAAATTACTGCTATTAGTGCAGTAAAAAAAGTTCCTGAATTAGTTCCTTTTTGTCATCCCATTGACATAACAAATGTTGATGTAGATTTTGAGATCGAGGATGAAAAAATAAATGTAATATGTAAAGTTAAGAGTATCGCTAAAACAGGAGTTGAAATAGAAGCTCTAACTGGAGTTAGTATCGCCCTTTTGAACTTATGGGATGTAGTTAAGAAATATGAAAAGGATGATAAGGGACAATATCCCACAACAGAAATTTTTGACATAAGTGTTGTAGAAAAAATCAAAAAATGGAACTCTTAGGATATGAAAGATAAATGTAACAGAGAAATTAAGCACATTAGATTTTCTATTACCTCTAAATGTAATTATGATTGCATTTATTGTGATCAAGAAGGTTTTATCCCTAAAACTTCAGATTTAACTGTTAAAGAAATCACTAATTTATGTAAAATATTAGCTGAAATACTTAAAGTAACAAGAATTAAGTTTACTGGAGGAGAACCTTTATGTCGAGAAGAAGTCGTTCAAATAATAAAAAATGTGGCTGATCTGCACTTATACAAAGATATTTCCATAACTACTAATGGATTGCTTTTATATGAAAAAGCAGATGAATTATATAAATCAGGCTTAAATAGGATAAATGTTTCATTGGGATCACTCAACCGAGAAGTATATAAATTTATATATGGTTCAGATACTCTAAATAGGGTTTTGATGGGTTTAAAACTAGCGAAAGAAGTAGGGTTAAATCCAATAAAATTAAATTTTGTTTTAATGAAGGGACTTAATGATAATGAATTAGAGTCTATGTTCGACTTTTGCGGAAAAAATGGATACATTCTACAATTAATTGAATTACACGAAGTATCAAGTTCAGTAGTAAAGAATGGTGAATTTTATAGTAAATATCACATGGATATTAAACCTATCATAGATAAACTTGAATCAAGAGCAAAAAAAACAATAATAAGAGGTTCTATGCAAAATCGAAAAGTCTTCATATTACCTAATTCAGTAACAATTGAAACAATCACACCTAGTCATGAATCTTGTATGGGCTGCACTAAATTGCGTGTAGGATGTGATGGAAATCTTTTTGGATGTTTATATCGATCTGAACTTGGAAAGAATATTAAGGAAGCTCTGAAGAATCATTATTCATTATCCAAATATGAAGAAATTGTCAAACAAGTGGTAGATTCACGAGAGCCTTACTATTAACAAATATTAAAATATGAATTGAAATTATGAAAGTAGAAGTTCTATATTTTGCGGAATTTAAGGAGATAACAAGAAAAGAGAAAGAGGAATTTAATTTATCTAGTGAAAATTTACTGGACCTATTAAATTTATTATTTGATAAATATAAGCTAAAAGATTTAATTTGGGATGAAAGATGTCAAAAAATACATGATATGATTTCAATTATAATAAATAACCAATCTATTCAAGAGAAAAATCCTTTATTAATTAGTTTAAAGAATGGGGATAAAGTTGCTTTTTTATTACCAGTATCAGGAGGGTAAAATCTAATGAAAGGTGGGATAAAAATTAAATCTGGGATATATAATAAAGGAGAAATTGAATTAGAAAGCATAATTAATTCTGTTAAGGCAAATCCCAAAATAAAGGAAGCTGGATCTATCCATACTTTTACTGGAATTGTAAGGAATAGTTCTAATAATGGCAAACCAGTAATTGGAATGAAAATTGATGCATATGATGAATTAGCCAGTAAAAGTATAACTGATATTTGTGAAAGATTGAAGAGAATAAACGGAATTATAGATATTAAAATTATTCATTTAAAGGGAGATTTTAATCTTTCTGAAGATTTAGTTTATGTTGTTGTAGCATCTGCACACAGAAAAGAAGGGTTTGAGGTTATTAAAAAAGCGATTGAAATGTACAAAAAAGAAGTAGCAGTTTGGAAGAGAGAAGATTTTAATGATGGAACATCAGAATGGATTCATTAAATTGATTTAGAAAATACTAAATTATGAGTTTTATATACAAAAATGAAATTTCTAAAGACTATTAGCGTGGAAGAGTTTAGAACTATACTTAATTCAATAGAAAAGATTACTCCCTCCGATGAACTAGTCTCTTTAGAAGATAGCTTTAAGAGAATAATTTCTAAAGACATAGTTAGTCGAATAAATGTTCCACATTTTAGAAAGTCACGGATGGATGGGTATGCTGTAATTGCTGAGGACACATTCGAAGCAGAAGAAGACAATTTAGTCGAGCTTGAATTAATTGACACAATAAAAGCGGGAGAAATCCCTCAAAGGAAGCTAAAAACCGGTCAATGTTCTTATGTAGCAACAGGAGCTGCAATCCCAGATAATTCTAATGGAGTAGTAATGGTCGAGTTCACAGAAAAATTAATAAATAATAAAATTTTAATTTCTAAGGCTATAACCCCTGGAACTCATATTATAGAAATCGGACATGATATAAAAAAGGGGGATATCATTGTGAAAAAAGACAAATTGATTGATTTAGCTACTTTAGGGATTTTTGCTTCATGTGGTATCAGAGATGTACCTGTTTATGAGAAACCAATCGTTAGTCTTATAAGTACCGGTAATGAATTAGTAAATCAAGATACAGAAGAATTAGAAATTGGAAAGATATATGATGTAAATTCAATCCTTCTAAAAAAGGCTTTAGAAAACACAGGAGTTCATGTGAATTTTTTAGGCGTAGTGAGGGATGATTATGAAGATTTGAAGAATGCTATGGATACTGCCTTAGAAAATAGCGATATTATCATATTATCAGGTGGAACATCTAAAGGAGAAGGTGATTTAGGACCAAGACTTTTAGAACAATATAAGGATATCGAAATTGAAGTACATGGAGTCAAAATTAAGCCAGGAAAGCCAATAATTTTTGCTAAACTAAAGGAAAAAATAATCTTTATTTTGCCAGGATATCCAACCTCTGCGTTAAGTTGTTTTTTCCTTTTTATAGATAATTTCTTAAGGAGAATGTCAGGTTATCCTTTAAGAGACCGATTTTCAAAAGAACTAGAAATTGGAGAGAGAATTTATAGCACCCTTGGCAGACATGAGTTTAAAGCCGTACAAATGCAGGAAGTGGACGGAAAAAAGAAAATATTTCCTATAAAGACGGGATCAGAAGCGATAAGTACAATGTTCTATGCAGATGGATATATAGAGATTGAGGAGTTGGAATCAGTTATAGAAAAGGGAGATAAAAGAATGATATATTTCTTCTAAATAAATTAATTTAAATTAATAAAACAATGATAAAAATGGTAAAAGAAGTAAAAGTTCCAGAAGAACATAAAAAAAATGCTCCTGAAAAAATAAATTTGGCTCTGATTATTGTAAGCACTAGTCGATTTAATGAGATCGAGTCTGGAAAAAAAAGTTCGGATAAAACTATCCCTAGAGTACAACAAATATTAGATGATAATAACTCGCTTTCATTAAACTTTACATCTATTATATCAGATTCAGAAGAACATATAGAAAAAACCCTCTCTCAGGTAATGAAGGATCCTACTATTGATGCAATAATCTTTAGTGGTGGCACTGGATTGTCAAGAAAAGATATTACCTATGAAACCTTGGAACCGCGATTAAAAAAGAAAATTAATGGTTTTGGAGAACTTTTTAGATCACTTTCTTTCAATGAAATTGGGGCCTCAGCTATGCTATCAAGGGCAACGGCAGGTATTTTGAGAGGTGAAGAGAAGAATAAAGCTATTTTTTTACTGCCAGGGTCTCCAAATGCAGTGAAATTAGCTTTAAATCATATTATAATACCTGAATTGGGACATATTTTATATATAATCAATAAGCAAGAGTGATACTTGTGGAAAAACTCCGAAAAATTGGATTTTCCAAGTTAACACCGATAAATGATGCTTTAGGCAAATTATTTTCAAAAATTCAAGAAAGTTCAATTGAAGAAATTGAAATTAAGCATGCTCTAAATCGCATTTTAGCAGAAGATATAGTCAGTGAATTGGATATCCCTCCATTTGATCGATCAGCTATGGATGGTTATGCTATTAAAGCAGAAGATTCATTTAATGCTTCACTAAAAAACCCGAAAAAGATTAAACTTATTGGAATTATTGAAATCGGAGAATCTGCAAACTTTAAAGTTCATAAAGGTGAAGCGTGTAAAATTTCCACAGGGGCACCACTACCAGAAGGTACTGATGCAGTTATAAAAATTGAAGATACAGAATTAGAAAATGATTTAATTAGTTTATACACATCTTTAGTCCCAGGAAAAAATGTTTCAAAGAAAGGAGAAGATATTAAGAAAGGAACCCAAGTATTAAAAAAAGGTTTGGACCTAAAGGCTGAACATATTGCACTTCTCTCTTCTTTAGGGTATAACTATGTAAGAGTAAAAGTTAAACCAAGAGTAAGTATTTTTGCATCTGGAGATGAACTACTTGAACCTGGTGATACCTTGAAACCGGGTAAAATTTACAATTCAAACACTCTAATGATCTCAACCTTAGTGAATTTATATGGAGGGCTTGTCATTAGAGCTGAAACTGTTAAAGATGACAAATCCATTATTAAAAAGAGACTAATTGAAGCAAAAGATGACTCTCAGATTCTAGTCTTCACCGGAGGCACATCAGTTGGCACAAAAGATTATCTACCTGAAATAATTAATGAATTAGGTATCATTTTAACTCATGGTATAGCAATGAGGCCAGGATCACCTGTTTTATTAGGTCTCCTTAATGATACTCTTATTTTTTGTCTACCTGGTACACCAGTCGCAGCATATGTTTCATTTTTAAAAATAACTGGACTTGCTATTAGAAAAATGTTAGGATGCTCTATCTTAGATCCAAGAGTCGAAATTTTAGCAATAATTAATAAAGATGTTCCTGTTTCAAGCTTAGGAATTCTACATTATTTAAGAGTAAAAATAGAACAAGATAATTATAACTATGTAGCTTATCCAATTAAATTGAAAGGTTCTAGTATTATAACTTCATTGATACACTCAGATGGAATAGTTGAAATCCCTCCAAATCAAGAAGGATTGAAAAAGGGAGAAATAGTCAATGTGAAACTCTTTCCTAAATAAGAATATAGTAGAATTCTGTTTTCTATTTTCTTCTCCTTCAATGTGTCAGAAAAATTTTGAAAATTCTCGTCTTAGTTTAATTTTTTAGAAATAAAACATTATTAAAATTATGGTTAATACCTCAGAGATAGTTAAAGATCTACAGCAAAAATATCGAATTATTGGAAGAAATACGGAACTAAGCAAGATTATACTTGCTAGATCTGTTGGAAAGCATATTTTGATTGAAGGTGAAGTCGGTGTTGGAAAAACTACTATAGCTCGCGCAATAGCATCTTATTTTGATTCAGATTTTTATAGAATAGATTGTAATGAGGAAACTTTATCGCACAATTTGGTTGGGTTTTGGGATCCTCCCTTAGTAATCGCGAAAGGTTATATCGAAGAATCATACGTTTATGGACCGCTTTCTTCAGCTATGTTAAAAGGGGGATGTTTATTCATTAATGAAATAAATAGAATGCCAGAGAGCACTCAAAATTCTCTTTTAACCGCTTTAGATGAAGGAATAATTGAAATTCCTAAATTAAAAACAATAAAATCCGATAAGAAATTCTTTGTTATTGCCACGCAAAATCCTGGAGCTCATGTAGGGGTAACTGTTTTAGGTGAAGCTTTAAAGGATAGATTCATATGGATCAAATTAGATTACCAAACACCAGAAGAAGAAATCTTAATCATAAAAAAAGAAGCAAATTTAAATAACTCTAATACAGATAAGATCGCCAAAATTTGCCAAAATATAATTCAATTAACAAGAGAAAGTGCTTCAATCCGAAGAGGTAGTTCAATTAGGGGCGCAATAGATCTTGCAGGATTAGTTTTGAATTCAGGAAAACAAACTAGCACAAGAAATTGGGTAGAAGCAGGTATTATGGCTCTATACAACAAGATTGAATTAGAAGATGGAGTAACTAAATCTAAAACAGAAATAATTACAGATATTATCCTTTCCACTCTAACTAAGCTGGATTTTCAGTAATCGATGATTTCTCTTCAAAAAAGTCTGAAGAGATTGAGAATAAACGGTTACATGTAAGGTTAACAGAAAAACTTCCCGATAAAGAAATTTTAAGATATGAAATCATTAGAAAAAAGAGAAAAAGACCTAATTATTATCAACATCTAGCAAATTCTTTGGATTATAAACAGATTAAGGAATTAACCTATTTAGCAATTGAATATAAAAATCTAGAGGCTATTATCGGTTTACTCAAGTCAAACGTTTATGCTGCGACTGATGCCTTAGATTGCGATGAGGGTGTTAAATTTTTCTCTGAAAAAGCAAAAGATTCGGCAACCTCTATGGCAGAGGTTTACTTTTTTATAAGACGACCCATATCTGAAAAGTATAAAAAGATATTTAGGAGATTAGCTCGGCAAAGTATATTGAAAACAGCGCTCAAAATCACGAGTAAAGGTATAAGAGGAAATTACAAGAAAGTTATCCCTCATTACGAAATCGGTATGCCCGAATTTGATTTGGATGAGACAATTCAGCATAATCCGTTAAAAATCTATCAAAAAACTCTTACCTATAACGATATTTATGGCATTAAAAGAATGCAACAAAAGCGTAAGATTGTATTGATTCTAGACACAAGTGGGAGCATGTATGGACGACTACTTCTCAATGCGGCTTTAACAGCTTCTGTGCTTGCCTATAATATGGAAAAAGAAGATTATGCGATAATATTATTTAACTCAACAGCAATGATCTTAAAAAAGATCGATGAAAAAAAACCTATTACAACTATTATAGATGATATTTTAGACTCTGAAGCAAGTGGTTTTACAAACATCTATATTGGTTTAGAAAAAGGATTAAAAGAATTAAATAAAGTTAAAAAGGAACCGAGAAATCAATTCGGAATTTTAATAACAGATGGAAATTATAATCGAGGCGAAAACCCACTTAACTTGGCCGAAGATTATTCTAAACTGCATGTAATAGGAATGCCAGCTGAAAACGATGCAGATAGAGGAATTGATGTATGTAAAGAAATCGCCAATAAAGGAAGAGGAAAATTTTATGCGGTAAAAGATTATAAAGAAATTCCAAGAGCCCTAATAGATTTATTATCACAATATTGATTATAAAGAATAGATGTGTTTTTAGTGGAAAAGATAATAAGATACGCTAATGAGAAAGATTTTAATCTTTTAAGAGAAATGTACTTAAATGAAGTTGAAAATCATGAACAGAGAGCTGGAAAATTCGCAGAAGACTTAATTTTTAGATTAAAGACAATCATCTGCATAGCTAATCTTAAAATTATCGGAACTGTTTCATGGGACACTCGTGGTGGATTAAATGATGGAGTTATTGAGTTAATTGGGCTTGGGGTAGTTCAAGGTTATAGAAGGCAAGGAATAGCAAAGGAGTTAGTATTAACATTAATCAACGAAAATAAAAGCTTTTTTAAACTAAGAGGTTATAAATTACGAGTTATATATTTTTTCATGGAAAGTTTAAATGAGAATGGACGAGCATTCTATAAAAGTATGGGATTTCGAGAAGTGTCAAACATTCCTGCTTTTTATCCTAATGATGCTGCTGTTATTTGGATTAAATACTTTTAAGAATCATTCGATTTTTCTAAAGGCTTGAAATTTAATAACTCAACGCTTAAAGCGTTAATACTTTATGGAATTGTTCATCTAATTTCTGGTATCCAAAGTAAATAGAAAAATTACAACCATTTTTTTCTTTTAAAATAATAAAGCATCAAACCTCCTACTATTATCATTCCAATTATTAATAAAGGATAAGCGAATGGATTTGATAATTCAGGCATATATTGAAAATTCATTCCATAAAATCCCGCTAGAAATGATAATGGAATGAAAATTGTTGAAATTATCGTTAAAACTTTCATTATCTCATTCATTCTATTACTAATGCTTGAAAGATACATATCTAGCATTCCAAAGATTATATCACGATAGCCTTCTAAAAGATCATTAATTTTGTAAATATGATCATATAGATCTCTTAAATATATTTGCAAACTATCCCGAATCAATTTAGTTGGCTCCCTTTGCAGCATGTTTACTAATTCTCGCAAAGGCCAAACAGATTTCCTTAGTTCAATTGTGGCTCTTTTAAGTTTATAGATTGCTTGAAGAGTATCAGGTGAAGGATTAGAGATCAACTCATTTTCAATATCCTCTATTTTTTCACTTGTAATCTCTAAGATTATAAAATAATTATCAATAATAATGTCAATTAGCGCATAGAGTAGATAATCTGCTGCCATAAATCGTACTTTTCCTCTTGGGACTCTAATTCGTTCGATAATGGGATTAAAAATGTTAGTTTCATGTTCTTCTAGTGAAATTACATAATTAGAACCTAAAATTAAACTCACTTGCTCGTGTTCGAAAACCGCGTCTTCCACATTCCAAAAGATTCTTTCAATTATAATAAAAATATAATCTCCGGACACTTCGAATTTAGGTCTCTGATATGTGTTTAATATGTCTTCTAACACAAGGGGATGTAAATTAAATTGCTTTCCTATTTCCTCAATGATATCTACTTGAGCTAATCCTGTTATTTTAATCCATCTAACTTTATTCTTTTCAATTTGGTTAAAATTATCTTCTATATCACTATATTCTTTAAAATCGTAGCTTTCTTCATCATAATCGATTACTTTTATTTTCGTATCTACTTTTTTTTTATCTCCAGTATATACTAAAGTTCCAGGGGGATATCCTACTTTTTCTTTCTTCTTTATGCGAGCAATTCTTCTACGAATAGATGGCGTTTTCAAATCACCCTTATAAAATATAAAAAATTGATATATATGTAAATCGGAATTCAAGATAATAATATCTTATGATTATTTGATAATTGTAAGTTTTAAGAGTTATTTAATGACATTAGAAAAAAATATTTAAATTAAGCGAGGAATTCTTAAATCTAAAGTGTATTCTCGAGGTTATTTTGAAATATGAAACGAGTGTATAAGATTATTATTTGGTTAGGAAGTATTGGAATTTTATTATGGCTTTATTTTGGAGTGATAAGAAACTATTTGGATTTTATTGTGGGTTATGAACCATTAATAAATTTACTCATCTTAAACATTATTGCTTATTTTTTAAGATCTCTTTTCATTAACTTGATGGATGCTTTTATTAAAAAACTATTTGCTCGTTATATAGCTAAGATATTAATAAATATAACATGGTTAGTATTTCCTTTTTGGTTAATTTTCAGTATCTCGCAGATTTACTTCATAGCAATTATATCTTTCTTAGTGGTAGCAATATCATTAACCTTTCAAAATATCATTAACAATGTTGTTTCAGGTATTATGCTTTTATCATCAGAAGGTTTTGAAGCAGGTGATTTAATTGAAACAAATGGAATTGAAGGAATTGTAAAAGATATTACGCTAAATTACGTAAAGTTAGAAGACTTTGACGGTTCATTGACTTATATACCTAATAAAAATGCGTTTAATTCATCTACTGTTCGTTATACTCACAAACCAATTAAAAAGGAAGTTAAGTTTGGGATTACGGATGT
Source organism: Promethearchaeota archaeon (assembly GCA_048939995.1). Lineage (GTDB taxonomy): Archaea > Asgardarchaeota > Lokiarchaeia > Sigyniarchaeales > SOKP01 > SOKP01. Next base: position 423,069 of record JBHLOY010000003.1, read on the forward strand.
TATTAAAGCGATTAGCAAGATTTTAACAAAAGAGGAGAAAATCACTCGTTATAGAAAAGTAGTCGAACTTCTAATTTCAGTTGACATAGAAAAACTAGATGAATTGCTAGACCCTGTTTTTGAAAAGTATAAAACCATATTTGGCGTAAGACCATATTATTATGCTAATAATACTGTTACGGGAATAACCAACAGATTAAGTATCACTATACAAATTATAACAGAAGATCCAAAGTTAATCTTAACATACACCGACCTATTAATGAGAGATATCTTGTTTAAAATCTATGATAAAGAAATCAATTATCAGTGGAATTCTGATGATATATCTGGGGAGGTTGATTAAATTTGGTAATTTTTAATACCGATTTGGAAGCATTAATTTATTTCTTAATCATTGTAATAGCCCTTTATCTTCTTAATAAACTGATTTCTTCAACTATAGGTAAAAGCAAAAAAATTGCGTTAAGAAAAAAAATAATCATTAATTTTGGTTTTAAAATTATAATGGTATTTATTATCGCATATTTTATTATTGAAGGTTTCCCTGTTATTTCTTTAATCGATCCTACGTACACCGCAATAATTACTGGAGCAATAAGTACTGGTATAGCTTTTGCATCTAGTGGGATATTTACAAATTTTATTTCTGGAATAGTTATAATGTTAGTTAGACCCTTTGAAGTCGATGATCTAATCAAGATTGAGGGAGATAAAGGAATTGTCCGAGCAATTAACTTAACTAAGATAAAATTAGAAAATTTTGATAATATTATAATTGAAAAATCTAATGCTCAAGTCCTCTCCTCAGAAGTTATAAATTACACAGTGAAACTCGGAAAGAAAAAATCTTTTAAACATTTTAAGAATAAGATTCTAGCACCTCAAGATAAAGGTTTTAAGGATATTTATGATGGTATTCCAGAATCAAAAAAAGAGTTCGAGCGTAATCTAAAAAATGTTTATGAATCCTTTTCGGGTAAATATTACCCAAAACTTTATAATTTTACCTTTAGAATGGCTTTCCCTTATAAGGGATTCAATATGATGATGAACAAAGTCACAGAATTGTGTAATTTATATAATGAAAAAGGAATCTTCAAGATAAAACCGCAATTTGATATTATATCCTTTAATATAAACATAATAGTCAAATTTAGGTTATTAACTTTTAATCCACAAAAAATTTTCGATTTTCAACCTAAATTTGCTCAAGATGTCTATAATATTATAAGAAAAAATTATACGGAAATCTAGAAAGTCTAATCGATTATCTTAAGTGGTTTACTTGAAAAAAGGAACTATTGTTGGAAAAGGGAGAGAGGCGGAGGTAATAGCTTGGGATGATGGGTACGTTCTAAAGTTATTCTATAATATCGTTTCAAGACAACGTATTGAATATGAATTTAAGGTAAACATTTTAGTTCAAAAAGTTTTTGATAATTGCCCTAAAGCATTTAAAATTATAGAAGAAAATGAAAGAATCGGCATTTTATTTGAATTTATTGAGGGTAAGAATTTAGGAGAAGTTGGGGGTAAAAATATCTTTAAGCTAGTTAAATTGGTTAAATTAGTTGCGAAATTACATGCTGAATTGCATAAACACAAAATTAATAATTTAAACCTTCAAAAAGATGTCTATACCCGCTCAATTCAACGTACTCCACTCCTAAATAAACTAGAAAAAATGAAGATAATTAAATATTTGGAGAGAATATCGGAAGGAAATACTATTTGTCATAGTGATTTTCACCCAGAAAATATAATTATATCCCAAAGTAAATTATACATAATTGATTGGGCAAATACAACGTTAGGTAACCCAAACGGAGATGTCGCTAGAACCTATTATTTATTAAAGTATGGAATGGGTCCCGATGATGTTGAGCTTATCGAAAAAAGTGTATTTCATAAACTTATATTTAGATTATTTAAGAAAATTTTATCAAAAGTATACTTAAAGCAATATATTAAATTAACTAGTTCTTCATTAGAAAATATCAAAGAATGGGACATTATTATATATGCTGCTCGCTTGAATGAAGATATAGAAGAAGAACAGGAAATCTTACTCAATTTGATACATCAAAGATTAAAAAACTTGGATTTTTAGTCTCCTGTAGGTATAATTGTGCTCTTTTCTATCAATAACACAGAAGTGCGGGAAGGAGCTCTTGTTCGATGTTTTACGCCTTTAGGCACTACAAATCCTTGTTTGGTTCCTAATCTAATTGTCTCATCTTCTAAATCTATCAAAAGAAATCCTTCGATTACAAAAAAAAATTCATCCTCCTTTTCATGTTTATGCCAATGGAATTCTCCTTCAATAATAGCAAGTCTAATAACAGAATCATTAACTTCACATAAGGATAAGTTTTGCCACTTCTTTGTACTTTCAGTTATTAACTCTGGGATGTTAATAATTTCCAGAGGTTTAAATTTAACTTCAAGATCAATAGAATATTTGTTATAATCATTCATTTTTAGTTCCTTTAATTGAGAATTAAAATTTATAATTAAATATGACTATCTTTAGATTTATTTCAATTTTTATTTTTTGAAAATTGCTTTCCTTTGGACTTAGAGAAGAAAATTGCCTATATTTTTAAATGGTTTAAGATTTTTTTAAATAATGGCAGAAAAGCGAAAAGAAACCCAAAATTATCCACCAATAAATAATATTACTCATACTTTTTATCCTAAACGGAGGATAGGGATTTCATTATCATTTATCTCATTCTTTCTTCTTGGAATACTACCAATTATATCAAATAGTCGCCCTTCCTCTTTGGATGCATTGGCTTTTGCCTTCTATTTATCTTTATGGGAGCTAATTTGTTCATTTCCCTTACTTTTCTTTGAATTAACTAGAAATGATAAAGGGATCTTTCAAAAGGGAATAAATATTAAGGTGCGTAAAAAAACTCTTACAATTATGGTGATTACAGGTATAATTTTTACAATTTCAACATTTTTCTATGTCTATGCTTTTGAGACTGCAGGCACCGTTAGTGCGGCTATTGCTATCCAAACTTACCCTTTATTCTCAATCCTTATGGAATTCATTATGTTTAAGAAGAAAAAACGATTGCTTGAGCTCCTATTCACTTTAAGCATGATTATTGGTATATATTATCTTGGTACAGAAGGTACTTGGCTTATCTTGGGTTTTTCTCCTTGGTTTGCATTAGCCTTAATTGTTCCTTTTTTATGGAGTATTGCTCATGTAACTATTAAGCATACATTAGATAATTCTCCAATTACTCCGAATCAAGTTACTTTCTTCCGTGTGTTCTTATCCTCATTATTATTACTTATAATATCCTCTTTAGTAAGAGGGAGTACTGACATTATCGAAGGATTATTGAATCCGGAATATCAAATATTTGGATTCCTTATGGGAATAGTTTATTATTTAGAACTTGTTAATTGGTTTTATGCTGTAAAACATATAGAAGTATCAGTGGCAAGTACAATTACTACACCAAATCCAGTAATTACTATGATTTTAGCTTTATTTATCCTAAAAGAACCTATTGAATTATATCAGATTATCGCTATGATTATTATCTTTGCTAGTCTTTATGGATTAATCTGGTCAGGAAAAGCATATCATAAAGAACAATGAATTTTAACTATTTCCACTAATCTTTTATGATTTAATTAATTAACCGTATTGTTAAAGGATATGAGTATAGAATATAAAGAGTATAAAAATTACTTAAGATGGCTTTTACACCACCTTTTAAAGCAAAAATATCTGGTTTTGTGTGTAATAGTTGGAATAATTCTGGTAACATCTACGAGAACTTTAATCCCATTGATACTGGGAGACATAATTGATAAAATTCCAACTATAAGTAACATTTCAGAGATTTTACCACTAATTTTCACTGCACTAGTAATTTATGGAGTAAATATCATTTTAGACTATAGTTCTATGATGGCAGGACATTTTTTGGGTTTGAAAACAGAAAAAAATATGCGCACAGAATTTTTCGATATAATCCAATCGAAATCTTTAAAATATCATGACAGCGCAAGAACTGGGGATTTACAAGCACTTGCGACATATGATTTAAGAATTGTAAACACAATGGTCTCCCATGGTGCGTTTTACATATATCCATTTATACAAGTATTTGTAGCGTTAATTGTTTTGTTTAATAACCTTGATTTAAGATTAGCGTTACTATTTTTGCCATTTCTTTTGTTTTATTGTGTTTTTATTTTGTATTATCGAAAGAAACTTGTTCCAATTGTAAGAGCACGTATGGAAAAGCACTCGAATATAGCAGTAACCCTTCAAGATAATATAAGTGGTTCCAAAGTGATTAAAATCTTTACAAAAGAAAGATTGGAAAGAAAAAAATTCCTTTCAGCTGTTCGAGCATTTAGAGATAATTGGATTGCAGAAAATAATGTACAATCGAAATATTATCCTCTATTAATTCTTTATCTTGCAATAAGTATATTATTTCTAATAAGTTGCTTTTTTGTTTATTTTAACACGCTTACAATTGGTGAATTAGTTGCTGCTAATTTACTTTTAATCACTCTGATTGATCCAACTAACTTGATTTTTTGGGCTACAAATGATATGACTAGTGGTTTTGCAGCTTGTTCTCGTGTATTTAATGCTCTTTCAAAGGGTGAAAAGGAAAAATCAAATCCTAATGCTAAGGAAATTACTACTAAATTTAAAGGGAAAATAGAATTTAAGGATATATCCTTTTCATATGAAGATAAGAATCATAAAATCACTACTGTGTTTGAAAATCTTAATTTCATTATAAATCCAAAACAGAAAGTTGCCTTAGTGGGACCTACAGGATGCGGTAAGACAACTCTCGCCAAAATAATTTTATCGTTATATGAACCACAGAATGGGGCAATCTATATAGATGATATAGATATAAAAAATTATACTTTTGAGAAATTAAGGAAACGGATAGGGTATATTGAACAAGATATCTATCTATTCCCAAGATCAATCAAGGAAAACATTGCTTTTGGCAAACCAAATGCCTCTGATGAAGAGATTAAGAAAGCTGCTAAACTAGCACAAGTTGATGATTTTGTAAAGAACTTTCCAAATGGTTATGATACAATTGTTGGTGAACGTGGAACGAGACTTTCAGGAGGAGAAAGACAACGTATAGCAATTGCACGTGCATTGTTAACTGATCCAGATATCATTATTCTTGATGATTCTGTTTCTGCCGTAGATAGTGAGACCGAAGAAAAAATAGGTAAAGCAATTGACAATGTCTTAAAGAAAAGAACTACGCTGATTATAACTCATCGTTTAAATACAATCCGATCTTCTGATAAAATTCTAGTACTTAAAGATAGAAGTATTGTGGCAGAAGGGAACCACCAAGAATTATTAAAAAGATCACAAGATTATAGAAGGATATTCGGAAGAGCTATTCCATTGCCTGATATAAAAATAAAATAAAAAGAGATAATAGAAATGTATCGAAGTTTAATAAAAGAAAAACGTCAACGGAGATATTCGGATCGTGAGTTATTTAGCAGATATATTAAAAGATTAGTTCCCTTTAAAAAGAATATGCTAATTGTTGCATTATTTATCTTTATAGCAACAATAGCAGAAATTCTTGGTCCTTTAATTATAGGATTTACTGTTGATCAGTTAGCCATCATATCCAATCAATTTATCTTGATACTATCTCTTGCTCTAAGCTATGTTTTCCTTTCTACTATTCAATGGATTATGTTCTTTTTACGGAGAAGAGAATATGGTAAATTTGTACCTTTTTTTCTAGAATATTTACGGATGGATATTTTTGAAAAATTACAAACACAAGATATAGGTTTTTTTGATAAATATCAAAGTGGGGCTTTGAATACAAGAGTATCAAATGATGCGTTAGATTTTGGTGACATAACAGCGCTTATTTCAGAAACAATAGGAAATTTTCTTGTAAGTATATTAACCTTTACTATCTTAGCGCTTCTAAATCTCTTTTTAGCATTAATCGCGTTAATCGCAGTGCCAATTGTATTACTTTTAATGTTTTCTTTGCGAAAAATAGCACGAATAGTCAGTAGAGCATATAGAAAAGCAATAGAGAAGGTTAATAATGCTATGGTAGAATCAATTGAAGGAATTCATGTCTCTAAAAGTTACGGTCAAGAAACTACAATCTCAAATCAATTTAGTGATATAAATAAGGAATACTTTCGCTCAACTTTTAAATTAACAGCTATTACTCATTTGTGGAGGCATATATTGAACTTAATAGCCTCAATTACTATATTGATTATAATTTTTTATGGAACTCAAATTTTTTTAGAGGGTTATTTAACTACGGGCATAATTTTCACATTCATTCTCTATCTACAGAGCTTTTTTAGACCGATAATTGTTCTTGCTACATTTTTTCCACAATTAAGTACTGGAATGGCTGCATATGAAAGAATTTTAGAAATACTAGATTCTAAACCTATGGTTGAACAAAAAATTAATCCAATTAATGTGGGAGAATTAGAAGGCAAAATTGAGTTTGAAAATGTTAATTTTCGTTATGGAGATAATCACTGGATTTTCAAGGATTTTAATCTTAAAATACCTAAAGGAGAGAAACTGGCAATTGTAGGTCATACTGGCGCAGGTAAAACATCATTGGTGTCATTATTAGCCCGATTTTATGAATTTCAAGGCGGAAGTATTAAAATTGATGGCATTGATATCAGGGATATGACTTTAGATACCTATAGAAAAAATATCGCTATGGTTCAACAAGAAATATTCTTATTTTCAGGTACTCTAGAAGAAAACATCCGTTATGGAAAACGCAATGCTTCAAAGGAAGAATTGGAGAGAGCAATTAGAGCTGTACATGGCGAGGAAATAATTAAATATTTACCTGATGGTATTAAAACCAGAGTGGGTGAGAGAGGAAAAGGATTATCTATGGGGCAACAGCAAATTATTAGTTTTGCAAGAGCAATTTTAAGTGATCCAAAAATTCTTATTCTAGATGAGGCAACTTCTAGTGTTGATGCGTATACAGAGGCAATAATCCAAGAGGCTCTTCAAGAGTTAATGTTAAATCGTACTTCTATAATAATCGCTCATAGATTATCAACTGTTCTTAATGCTGACCGTATAATAGTCATGGATCATGGAAAAATTATTGAAGAAGGAACTCATGCATCATTAATTGCACAAAATGGAAAATATGCTGAACTTTATAAACAATATTTTGAACATCAGAGCTTAAATTAAGCATAAAATTATATATTTCAGATTCAGATAATTCTATTGAAAAACTCGACTTAAAAAGTTTAATCTATAAAAATTGATTTATGAGCGAATGGAAAAAGGCTATTGAATTTATTAATCAAAACGGAGTTTTACTTGATAGGCTCAGAATTAAAAATTTATTCAAACTATCTTATAAGAAAAGTGAAGTTGAAGAAATATTATCTGACTATCAATTTCCAAATGGAAGTTGGGATTATAAATCTTCTGAGGAAAATTTAGATCGAATAGGTTCATTAGGAGGAACTATTCATTGTCTAAGATGGATAAGGGAATTTCATCTTGAAAAATCAGACAAAATGAAATTAACTTTACCCTTCTTGCAAAAAATTCAAAAAGACGATGGTTCTTTCTATGAAACTCCAGCTAAACTTAATCATTCACCGCAAAGGTGGCTTAATGAAGATCGCATTATTGATACATTCTATTTTACAGCAGCAGTACCTATGCGGCTTTTTTCATTAGGATATAAAAAAAGTCCCATCATTCAACCCTCTTTAAATTGGTTAAAGTTAAAATGGAATGATTGGAATATTGTTGCTGGAACTTGGTATGGTGCTTGGGCATTATTATGTTTAAATTCTTATAATATTGGTCTTGATACGTCTCTTTATAATCATTGTAGACAATATACTTTAGATTGGTTACCAAGACTGCCCGCACAACCTCTTACTTGGCTCTTAGATGTCCTAATTGCTGCAGAATACTCCTTAGATGATGAAATTGTTAAGAAAGGTATTAACCATCTGAAATCTTTACAAAATTCAAATAGTCTATGGAATGATAAGAAATATTCAACAATAGAGACTACAATAACCGCAATTCGAATTATTGAGTTATTAAACCATTAGTTAAACTTTTTTTTTGAATTTGTATCAAAATTTTATTATGATTGGTTCCTACCCCGTTTTAACTCTAAACCTAATTCGTTATATTGTGCATATTCGTTAATTCATCGGAAAACGGTTCAAGTTCTTGAGGGATTTCCAACTTAATAGGTGATCTGAGTGAAATTTTTTGTTCATTTTTTTTCTTCCAAACCATCGAGTTAAACTCCAACAAAGGTTTGCTGTATTTCAAATAATCTTGGACGTCATCTGGTTTGTACAGCTCTGGAAATGATTCATCGTGAATATCAATATTATATAAATCCATACAGATACGATATGTGAAGAAAGGGATAATTGGGGATAGTAATTTCAAAATAACTTTCAATACATGATGAAGAGATGCTATAGTTGCCGGATCTCCTTGATAAGCCTTATCCTTTGCGATCTCAATGAAATGGGATGCAAATTTTCCCATTGCAAAAATTCTAACAGAGTCAGCAGGAACTTTGAAGTTAAATTCATCATATCCCTTACCTGCAGTTCTGATGAGTTGATTTACTTCTGCCAGTATCCATTTGCTAAGGGGTGAAAGCTCAAACTTATCTAGATCGCTGGAATTATCCTCGAATAATGAAACGAACCGGCAAAGATTAAAAATTTTAGTTATTACCTTCTGGGTTGCAGCAATCTTTCTCTCGTCAATACGAAAATCTTCACCTACATTGCATACACTAGCAGCCCAGAACCGAAACACATCTGCTCCATATTTTTCTATGATTTCGTCCGCATCAATTATGTTTCCTAATGATTTACTCATCTTTCTTCCTCGAGCATCGAGCCCCATCCCTGAAATCCACACGTGTTCAAACGGTTTTTTGCTTAGTAAAAGCCAGTTTTTCAACATCGTGTAATAAAGCCAAGTTCGAATAATATCTTTACCCTGTGGTCGGATGGAGCATGGATGATGCATCATGAAGAATTCTGGGTCTTTAGAATATTTCAAGGTATAAAGGTTACTATTTGAGCTATCCATCCATGTATCAAAAGTCTTTTCTTCTCCAACATAACCAGCCGTATTACCACATTTTCTACATGGTAGTGTCGCAAAAGGTGGATCCTCTCGCCATGGTTGGACATATAAACCTTTCGGGGCTAGATGGATCTCACCGCACTGCTTACATTTCCAGAGGGGTATTTCTGTATGGTAATATCGTCTTCTAGAAATGGGCCAGTCAATTGAGATACGTTCTATCCAGTCAAGGAGCCATTGCTTATTTTGGTCAGGATGAAATTGCATTTCACCAACCATGTGCTTTAGATCCTCAACAAATTCTAGTTGTTTAATATAGTATTCCTTTAGCATGACAATTTCAAGACTATCACCAGATCTTTCACAAATAGGATAACGGTGTGGAACTTCTTCCACGTTTTCCAGTAGCCCCCATCCTTCTAAATCGTCAACGATATACTCGCGTGCTTTCTTTGTTGTTTGTCCAATATATTTTCCTGCAACCTCAGTTAATAACCCATGTTCATCTAAAGCAATAACTGGCTCAAGATTCAACTCACGGAATAGAACAATGTCAGTTTGGTCTCCAAACGAACAGATCATTAAAGCTCCAGTTCCGTATTCCATGCTAGCGGATGGATGTGTTATAATGGGAACTGTTCGATCATATAACGGTAATTTGGCTAGTTTTCCTACGAATTTTTTATGTCGGTCATCATCGGGGTGTATCAAGATAATCTGGCAAGCGCAAATTAATTCTGGTCGAGTGGTTGCTACTAGGATATACCCGTCTTCATCGTCTAATTCTTTACTTTCGATTTGAAACTTTATATAATATAGGTTAGTCATTCCTTCCTCGTAATATATCTCCGCATCTGCGATTGTAGTCTGGCATCCAGGACAAAAATTATTCGGACGATAATCTTCAACAACTAGTCCTTTCTCGTAAAGTTCAATAAAAGTACGCTGAGTACAAGCACGATATTCATCACTATCAGTCATATAATAATCCTGGTAATCAGGGGAGAGTCCAATTCGTTTAGCAATTCTTGTCATATCATCAGAAATCTTTGTAATCTCCTCACGACAGCGGGTAATAAAATCAGCCCGATCAAATTCAAACAAACTTTTTTTCTCCTTCTTCTCTATAACGAGTTCGATGTTGATACCATTGCGATCTAATCCCCAAGGGAATAAAACATCGTATCCCCGTAAACGTTGGATTCGGGCTATCATATCAATCAAGGAGTAGTGGGCTACAGCACCAATATGCCACTTTCCAGAGGGATATGGTGGAGGAGTATCAATGCTAAAGAAAGGTTTTGACTTATCTCTCTCATGAAAGCTAACCTTATCATAGATATCTTTTTCTTCCCACTCTTTTAGGATCTCAAACTCTTCTTTAAAATTCCATCGTTTCAATGAGAGTTTAGACTTGTATTTATTGGACAATCAAATCACAACAATATTCCTTGTATATATTTAAAATTTTCTTCGAGTGTGTGATATGTATAGTTTAATTTTAATCAATTTTAATACTTTTTCACAAAATTTTCAATAAAATCAGACTCCGAATCGACCTTTCTGTCAAATTAATAGCTTCCTATCGAAACTTCAATTACCGCAATTCGAATTATTGGATCGTTAGACCGTCAAGGCCAATTCTTTCTAAAACTTTCAAAATTTGATAATATAGGGTTTCTTTCCCCTTTCAATTCTAATTAGATTTTCATACGCTTTCCTATGATGAGTCCCTTGCTCAACCCATTTTTTATATTCGTCACATGGAAAATCTCCACATTCAGAACAATTATTTAATTGTTTCTTATCAATGCAGCATATCAAAAGAGAGCAATTTGAAGCCCAATGGAAATCTGTTCTATCACTTCGGCAACCCTTACAATAATCTTTATTCTCTATTATGTTGGAGACGGTTTGATCTTCTCGATACCATCCTTCAGATTGAAACCATTCCAGTACTTCCTTTCCAGATTTTTCATCCCAAGGTAAATTTAATAACGGGCATGAATTGCATGTTAGTCCACATACGCTAATGTTTAGATCTTCTTTCTTCATCTTACTTTTAAAATACTCATCCCAAATAAATATTAAATTATAAAATTGTTATTTTTTGAATTTTTTCTCTTGAGTTTCTTACATCCAATAGTTTGGAACAGTTATCAATACTTAAAATATCAGCCCAATCATTCAATTCTTTAGCGTTTCGATCTGAAACTTTCTTAGATTCAATTAATTCATGATATTGGGACTCCATTTTTATTATTGCATTTTTATTACCGGCTCCATTCCTTCTTAAATTATTGTATTTTGCAAGATTAATATCTGACTGACTATTCCTATATTCACTATCTTCCAATGAATTATGAATGAAATAATTGTGCCATATCTTATTTTCAATTGGTGGAATTGTTAAAATCGATAATGTATCACTCAATTTTCCGTATAGATTATTTCTTAAATAATTTCCTACACTTTCCTCAAAACCAAATAGAGAAAGAAAGATAATTTGGGGATAGATATGATTATATAGGTTAAAGTCTTTCTTATACACTAAGTGAGTAAATCTCTTTACTTCCTCTAATAACTTTAACATCTGAATTAATTTTAATGGTGCCTTCTTCTTATGGGCAAATACAAACGTAATTTTAAGATTAAGTTTTTTTTCATTTAAATTCTGTGAGTTATTAAGAGAGTTTCCTGAATATTTTTCTTCTTCACTAATGATTAAATCAGCAATTCGCTGATAGTAAGCATTCTCTAATGCAAAATCATAATTTCTAAATACTTTTAAAGAGTTATTTTTAACATTTATAAACTTATTTTCTAATAGCTCAATATATTGGCGATATATATCATACCATATTTCCCAAGAACCATCAATATCACTTAAAGAGAAAGGATATTTTCTTAAACCATCATTATAATCATAAATTTCTTGCAATGAATCTAACAAATTCATTAGTATCTCTTTTTCAATTTCAATCAATTGATTTAGTAAACTCTTTTCTTCTATTCGCTTAATTTTTAAATTTGAAAATACATAATTTTTCTCATTTTCTTTCCTAAGCTTGGTTAAATTATATAAAGTCTTTCCTAATGGTTTAATAGTCTTATTGGATGAATTATGATCCTTAAATATTTGATTGTTAAATAAAGCTAAAATAGAAAAAGAAGTTCGATTTTTTGATTTATTAACGGAACCACGTACAATAACGGATTGATCTTTTCTATTTATTCCTATAATTAATAAATTAAGATCATCTGTATTAGAATTCTTATCAATTTCAAAGTTGGGTTTAATTTTATTTTTTATGTTCGAAAAAATATCATTTAATCTAATTACTCTTTCAATTGTATGGACTCTCATTCAATTTTCACTTACTTTTTTGATTTTAAAAATTTTTTTAAACATTAAAGAAGGGAACGAAATATTTAATTACTCGTTATTTTACTCTACTTCCTCAACTATTTGAAGATCTACTGTTCATATTATAAAATTAATGATAAACTCCTTTGCCCATACTCTTTATATATAAGAGAAAATATAAATCGAATCTGTTAAATTAAATTCTTCAATCTTAATATCATATATTAATCCATTTTTATATGAAAGAGATAATGGTATCTTGATTACAATTTTATATTCATCTAAATATAAGTTATTATAATAAACCCTTTCATTTTTATTAAAGTCAATAAACTTATTCAAAAAATTTTTGGATCTACTATTATTCTTATTTTTATTCATTGAAACATCTCTAATTCAAGTTAAATCTGGTGATTTTCACCATATTTTCTTAAATGAAACGAAATAAAGTTTTTGAGTTTTCGTTATCAAAATGGCAAATAATGATCTAAGAAATATGATTAAAAGAGTAAATCAGAAATTTCAAATTTTTAAGAATTTCAAATTTCTTTACTGTTTGAAGTAATATAGTTAAAAATAATATTTAAATTTATCGCTAAATAATTCTAAATTCTTAAATCCTAACAGAGGTAAAACTTTTATTTATTAAAGTTACAGAACTGAACTCTATTTAACTTTTCCTTTTAATTTTCTCCTTATCTGACTAAATCTTTTCTCTAATTATATTATTTTTCAATTTCATTTGAATTTGGAATAAGAAAAGTATAATAACATTTTTATCTGTAGTTTCAAATCCACTTAAGCCTATTTAAAAGATGCCTTTAGATAAAACTTTCTCAATTTCTAAATCTAATTCATCTGTAGGGGTCTTAACACACCCTATTTTTGCAATTACTTGAATTCCAGTTGGTTTCATAATTTTTGCGATATCATTACAAATTTTAGGAGGACCCGTTTTAGATGTTCCTGTAGCAAATACGATAAGTTTTTTTCCTTTCAGATTAAAGTTAGTAATTTTTTGTAGGAATTCTTTATACTCCTTTGCTATCTGAAAATAGTGTGTAGGAGAACCCAAACATATGATCTCAAAATCATTAAAAGAATTATTTTGTTCAAAATTCTTATCTTGATAAATCTGAACTATTATATGAAGCGTTTCTAACCTATTTTTAATTTTTTCTGCCAAAATTTTAGTATTTCCTGAACGCGTATGAAATATTATAACTGCTTTCATTTTTATTGGTTTACTCTTTAAAAAATTTAAATTTATTCTATCCTTCTTACTTAAATAAAATTTTGTATCTTAAATATATTAATCCAGATTTTCAGTAATGTATAAAATTCGCAAAAATTATTATCTAAAAATTTCTTTTTGAGCTCTTTCTGCCTGATCCTTCACAAAATCAATGAAATCTAATTATTTTCCAAAAATATTTCATCTTCCTTGGAAGCAGGGATTTCCTCTGGTTGGGATTTATTTTTAATTATTATACTCATTTTAAAGATTCGAATATTTAATAAATTATAGGAGTACAAGTTTTTAAAGAAAGGGTGCATTAAGAGAGGGAAATTTTAAATTTATTTGATAAAAAGCTTTTCGATTTGATAGCTAAGTGTAGCGGCTTTTTAGTTGTCCAAGAATAATCAAATTGATTGTACAAATTACATTTATCGTGATTTGAATTATTAAATTGGAAAGAGTTTTAGGGGAAATGAACCAAAAAGCAAGAGGAGTTAATATTTCAGCAGCTATCCAACAAAGCAGTGTTATTACATAAGCATAAACGAAATTTCTTCTATATCGTGACATTTTTATAGATTGGTCTGTTTTTGTAAGAAGCAATAATGCAGCTCTTCCAATATCAGAGAAGGAATATTTAGTATTTTTTTGAATTATAAATTGCTTCATGCTTTTGAGGTGATAGGAAAGAGTTGGACTATCAATTGGTTCTAATCCTCTTTTTATTTCTGAGAAAGTCAAATCCTTATTACCGAGTACCTTTATAATACTCCGACGTGTATCATGTGTTAATATTTTAAAAATCTCATCTTCCTTAGAAGCAGGATTTTCTTCAGGTTTAGATTTATTTTTATTCATCTTAATTATTATAACCCTTTTATTACTTATAAAAATTAATATCGTTGATATTTGACCGAAATAAGTTATTGAAATTTATCCATTTATATAAATTCCAAAAATATAATAATAATTTATGATAAAAATTCAATATATTAACCAAAAAAATTCGATGTTAGCCCTATTTTTATTAATCCTGATTATCATGATAAATTTTTCTATATTCAGAATCCCGATTGATTTAGCAAATCAATTTTTTTGATAGTCAACACTTCTATACCATGTTTGGGATAGTCAAACTCCCTTTACTAAACGGTTCTACACTTACTAGGTTAAATATTTTTGAAATCCTAATAAAATTAAATATAAATGTGAATCAAACATGAAAAAAAATAACGAAATAAGAAGAGGTGTTTATGAGTGATAAATAATGAAAATATAAGATACTCTAGCAGCGAATCAGTCCATATTTCGGATAATTCAAATGCAATTGAAGTCATTGATTTGAAAAAAGTATATAAAGATAAAAGACGTGTTGAAGAAGTTAATGCTGTTGATGGTATATCGTTTTCAATAAAGAAGGGTGAGATATTTGGTCTATTAGGACCAAATGGAGCAGGAAAAACTACCACAATAAATATTTTAAGTGGTCTAATAGAGCAAACCGAAGGAGAAGCTTTTGTTGGAGGTTATTGCGTAAAGGAGGAACTTCAGGACATCAAAGAAATAATTGGTGTTTGTCCTCAACAAGCAGCAGTTTATCCATATCTTAATGCTAAGGAAAATATTGAGTTTTTCGGGAAATTACATCTTATGGATAAAGAAGAAATAAACAGAAGGGCTGATAAATTTTTAGATTTATTAAGTTTATCTAAAGCAAAGGGTAGAAAAGCTAAGAACTATAGTGGGGGAATGTTAAGACAATTAAATCTTATTATAGCTTTAATAAGTGACCCTCCCATTTTGTTTTTGGATGAACCAACAGTTGGAATGGATCCACGAGTCAGGCGAATAACCTGGAAATTCATTAGCTCTTTAAAGGAATCGAATAAAACAGTAGTTTTAACAACGCATTATATAGAAGAAGCGGAAGAGCTTTGTGATCGAGTTGCTATAATTGAATATGGTAAATTAATTGCGATAGGATCACCAAAAAATTTGATCAGGGAACATACTGCAAAAGACTTGGAAGAAGTATTTTTAAAAATTACAGGAAGAAGAATTATGGAGGGAGTTTAAAAATGAAAAGTAAGAGAATTTTCGCTATTCTGAAAATACAATATAAAAATCTTATAAGGTCACCAGCCCCACTATCTATAATACTTTTACTCCCTATAGTATTAACATTGATATTTAGCCTGATGTTTGGATCGGTGATCATAGAAGATATGGGAAAGAGCGTATTTGAATTACTTGTTCCTGGTTTATATGCCTTTAGTGCTCTTTTTATGGCAATACCAGTTGCTTTATCATTTTCAGAGGACCGAGAACAAGGTTTGTTAAAAAGAATTAACACGACTCCAACGACTGGGACAGAGTTCATAGTAAGTCACCTATTATCAAATATAACCATGTCAATCATTCAAGTAGCAATTATTGCCGTTCTTACTTTTCTAATGGGATATCGTGGATCCACCGAGGGAACCTTCCTTGCGTTTGTCTTAATGGTTATCTTTTCCATGTCTACTATTGGTTTTGGATTAATAACGGCAACTATCGCAAAAAGTGCCAAAGCAGCTGGAGGAATAATTCAAATTTTCGTGCTCCCTCAACAGATGCTTGCCTCTGGGTTATATCCCTTGCCATCTGAAGCTAAGGCAGTTAGTATGTTCATGCCTTTACATTATGTGTCTGATGCTTTAACTCTCCTCTCTAACGGTGTACCGCTAATTGATTTAAGAATTTGGGGTGATTTGTTAATACTTATAATCTTCAGCCTTGTAATTATTAGCATAGGAATCTTATTGTTTAAAAAGTATAGCAAAGTATAATTTTTTATTTTCTTTTTTTTTATTAAATAAGTGTGTTTAAAGAAAAAAAAAAAATCTATTCTTCGATTTTAAGTTTTCTTTCCTTTAAAACCATTTTTAATTTAAAATCATTAAGAATATTTGTGAATCGATATCTTCAATAGAAAATTTATATTATTTTTTCTATAAATGTTAAAAATTTATACTCTTTTAACTTTTTAATAAGTAAGAGTATTATTATAATTATATTCTACTACTTTTTAAGCGAAAAAAGATTGGTTCGGCCTCCGACTGAAGGAAATATTTGTCTTAGATGCAAAGGCTCAAGGTTATTATGCGGTAAAAAATCTTGTCCTATTCTTCTAAAGAAATCAGTTTTAAAATCAATGGTACCATTTAAACTGGATACAGGGATAAGGGATGTTGAAATCTTCGGTGCAAGTCCTCCAGGAGTATTTGTAGGGCATTTCAATTATCCTAATGTATATATTGGACCACTCGTTCCTTATCAAGAATTTCATTTAAACTTAGACATTTCGGATAACTATATTCTTGATGCTCCAGAACTTTGGTTTGGAAAGGAAATGACTGATGTCATAAGATATAGAAGTAGTTTGGTTCGTAATAATTTTAAGTCAAATGTAAGGATTGGTCAAACTAGTAGAAAAAACACTCCCCCAATCAGAGTGCAAAGACTATTAGATACTTCACAAGAGTTAGCTATGGCAGCAAAACCAGTAGATACTGAAACAAAATTAAAAAAAATGAACTTTAGAATGTTAATGGATAATCATGCTCCACCACTTGGACCTACTGGTATGACTGAAAAAATCAATATTACTGAGAATGTAAAAGTCCATCCAAAAGTTGAATATTGCGTATCAGACACAGATTTAAAAGCAACTGAGGCTGTATCTGATTATTTATATTTTGATGGGCATGTCCCAGAATCAACAATAAGGAGAGTTTTTTCTGCGGGATTACTTGGCCAAAAGTCAAATAGAAGACTCGTCCCAACTCGTTGGAGTATAACAGCTGTTGACGATATCATTTCAAAGGCTTTAATTGAGGAAATCAAAAAATTCCCCGAGATAAACCAATTTCAAATTTTTGAATCAACATACCTAGATAATCATTTCAAAATTTTACTTTTTCCTGGAAGCTTTATGTATGAAATGAATGAAGTTTGGGCTCCAAATACGTTATGGAATATCTCTCTTGATGGTAGTCCTCGGAAATTAAAGCCTCAGATAATGACAGATTATGAATTTTATCGCGGAAGGAAGAATTATGCAAGTAATATTACAGGGGCATATTATGCTGCTCGGCTCTCAGTATGCGAATATCTTTATAATATTAGACGGCAAGCAAGAGTTCTCATTTTCAGAGAAGTTTCAGGAGGTTATCTTGTTCCTCTAGGAGTATGGGTAATTAGAGAGACAGTTCGGAATGCTATGTTAGCGAGTGACCCTGTTATCATAGACAATTTTGATGATTCTATCTATAAAATGGCAGATGGCTTTATGGTAGATTATAAATTCTGGAGAAATAGCAGTAAAATAATTAATTATATCAAAACACAGAAAACAATCAAAGATTTTTTATAGAATTTTAGATTATAACCAGTTTTAGTTAAACGAAAACAATAAGATTATTATTATATGGACGATAAAGAAGTAGGTAAATTTTGGGATGAGAATGCGGAAAATTGGACTACGCTTGCCAGATTAGGGTACGATCGGTGTAGAAATTTGATAAATACGCCTGCCTTTTTTAAAATGCTCCCTGACATCTCAGGTTTAAGCGGTTTAGATATAGGTTGTGGAGAGGGATATAATACACGAATAGCAGCAAAAAAAGGGGCGAATATGACAGCAATCGATATATCTGAAACCTTTATTAAATATGCTAAAGAGTCTGAACAACTAGAACCTTTGGGAATTAAATTTCAAATTGCGAATGCAGTGGACCTTCCTTTTCCAGATGATTATTATCATTTCATAATAGCTACTATGAGTTTAATGGATATAGCAGATCATAAGAAAGCCTTAAAGGAGGTTTTTCGAGTTCTCAAACCCAATGGATTCTTTCAATTTTCTATAAGTCATCCAATTTCAACAGGTATATGGGAATGGGTTAGAGATGAAAATGATAAGGTACGTTCTTCTGATGGAACTTTTCAACCCAGAAAGATAGGATTCATTATTAAGGATTACTTTAAGAAAGTTGAAGGGGAAATAGATGAGTGGATATTTGGTGCTGCCCCAATAGAAATGACTGAAAAGATGAAGAAGTTTAGAATTCCAAGGTTTAACCATACTCTTTCTGAATGGCTTAACCTACTTATAAAAACAGGGTTTAAGCTGGAGGAGTTCTGTGAACCTTATGCTAGTGATGAAATTTTAAAGGAATATCCTGAAGAGTATGATTCTCGTATAGCTCCCTTTTTCTTAATTATTAGATGCAGAAAGTAAAATTAATTATTAGAAGAACCAAGCAGTTAATCTATGGAGGATGAATTTTCTTAATCGAATTTTAGATATTCTATTATTTAAAACTTTAAATTGAATCTTATCAATTATATGATTTATATAATCAAAAGTTTAATATAAAAAAAAGTGAATAATTATGGCTTTAGCTGGTGAAAAAGTAGGAATTCCCTCTGCTGATGAGGCTCCCATGATCGTTATGGCTCGATTTAAGCAACCATTAGCAGGAATTTTATCAATATTGCTTGTATTTGTTATTGCTTGGGTTACATGGTTAATTTTTTTTGACCCTCGTTTACATCCAACTGAGAGTTGGGCAATCATGGGTTATACTGCTTGGGCAACTGTCATTGGTGGTTTTGGATTAATTGGAGTAGTGTGGGCAATATGGTTTGAGAATTGGCCTTATTATAATTGGTTCAAAACTCCTTGGAAAGTAGGATTAGTAGGTACTGCAATTAACGCGGGTATTATTATCTTGTTTACCTTTATCTTGCTTCCGACGTTTAATATATTTTATGGAAGTGAAACGACAAATCCTTCGCCAATAATTAATATATATATAAGCTGGTTTTTAGGAGCATCCATCTTTGGAGCATTGAGTGGTTCTTGCTTTTCTTTTGCTGTTTTATGGGTAGCTGGGACAATGTATTGGCCATTCTTTAAAATAAAGCAACCTAAACGTGGAATAATCGTGTGGTTAATTGGAAATGCTATAACTACGGTTATTTGGCTTATATTGTTCCTTCCAACGGGTGTACGTACAACTAGTTCTGAAGCTGGAGCTGTTGTAGACGTCTACCATTTTCCTAGTTATGCGTTCTCACTTGGATGGACTCAGTGGATAATATTTTTCTCACTTCTCACCCTTATGGTATTTGAATATTGGCCATGGAGTAAGTTAGGTAGGAAGCAGCCCTTTATAGGAATAATTGCGTTTGTTTCGTGTGTTTTATTGGGGCTATTAATTTCTGTATATTTCCCATACGTCGCAGGTTTTCTTTTCGATCCTTTTTTTCAGGCAATCGGTGGAGATCCTATTGATTCTGTAACTCAATTTAAAGGGTGGTACATGATGAGTATTACCTATGCAATATTTCTGATATGCGCTGTTGTATTAGTATCGTTATTCTTTGATAATTGGCCAAAAAAATATGCGCAATGGAAGAATTTTCTTTTCAGATTTTTACTTGTTATAGCTATTGGAACGGCAACTTTTTTTGGTTATTACTTATTATCCCCAGTTTTGTTTGGTGATGATACAAATTACTGGAGAATGAATCCAACTCCTTTTACGTTATGGTTTTTATGGATTGAAATTTTATTTGCCTATGTCTGGAGAAAGTGGCCGATTTATAGAGCAGTAGGGTGAGATTCTAATTGGTTAGAGTAGAAAACAAAATAATTCCCGATGAATTCAGTTGGATTGGTGATTGGGCCAAACGACGTGCCACTTTGACCCCAAATCGGCATGCAATTGTTGATAATATTGATAAAAACCTCTATACATATCAAGATCTTAATTTAAGAGCAAATAAACTCGCTAGAGTACTGTTGAATGAAGGAATCTCTAAAGGAGATCGTGTAGCAATGTTTTCTACTAACAGAATTGAATGTATCGATCTTTTTTTAGCTACAGGGAAAATAGGAGCAATCCTAGTTCCGTTTAATATAAGGTTATCACTCCAAGAACTTGAATACTTATTAAAAAAGATTAAACCGTTAATTTTTTTCTATGAACCTAAATTTGAAGAAATAGTCAATCAAATTAAACAAAAAGCTGTAATTCGAAAATGTGTTGTAATGGGGAACGGAACTAGTTTAAATGATCCTTCTACCATTTCTTTAACAAAAAAAGTTTCAAAATTAGAAATTGATCGGCCTATTGTAAATTTTGAAGATCCACACCTCATATTATTTACAGGTGGTACAACTGGACTTCCTAAAGGGGCTGTACTTTCTCATAGATTAATCTTTTGGAATTCTGTGAACACTATAATATCTTGGAGTTTAAATTCCGATGATATTCAACCGTTATTATTTCCACTCTTTCACACTGGAGGGTGGAATGTTCTTCTAGTTCCATTTTACCATCTTGGAGCAAAGACCATATTAATGGGAGACTTCAACCCGGAAGAGACAATTAACATCATAGAAAAAGAAAATTGCAGTATTGTTATAGGAGTTCCAACTATGTTTCATATGATGGCAAATTCACTACTTTTCGAGAAAACCAATTTTAAGTCTGTTAGAATATTCATCTCAGGAGGAGCTCCATGTCCCGTAGCGATAATGGAGAGATACTGGGCGAAAAATAAGTTATTTAAGATGGGTTATGGTCTAACTGAAGTCGGTCCTAATAATTTCTATCTTCCTGAAGAAATAATTAAACAAAAGCCCACTTCAGTAGGTTTACCTGTATTTCATTGTGACATGAAAATAATCAATACAAAAACGGACAAGATTGTGAACCAAGGAGAAGTCGGAGAACTCATGCTCAAAGGACCCCATATTTTTTCAGGATACTGGGATGAACCAGAAGAAACTAAAAAGACTATTGGGCCAGATGGATGGGTTCATACGGGAGATTTAGCGATGCAAGATGACGAAGGTTTTTATTATATTGTAGGTCGCAGGAAAGAAATGTATATTAGTGGAGGAGAAAACGTATATCCTGTAGAAATCGAGGAATTATTATTCAAACATCCCGCTATTGATCTAGCTGCTGTTATAGGAGTATCTGATGAGAAATGGGGCGAAGTTGGAAAAGCATTTTTAACCTTAAAACCAGATCATAAAGTTACTGTTGATGAAATTCGGAATTATTTGACAGAACGATTAGCAAAATATAAAATCCCTAAATATTTCGAGATACGGGATTCTTTACCGACAAGTGCAACTGGAAAGATCTTAAAACGTGAATTAGAATAGGTGAGAATATGAAGTATCGTTCTGTTGGCTTGGAATCATGGGGGATTTATCTTCCAAAAGAGAGACACTCAAGCTATCTGATATCAGAAGAGACTGGGATTCCTAAAGATGTCATTGAGGAGAAGTTCGGATTGAAAAGTAAAACAGTTCCTGGAAAAGAAGATCACACGGTTGCAATGGGTGCAAAAGCAAGTTTTCAAGCTCTTGAACGAGCAAAAATTGCCCCTAATGATCTTGATCTGATTATTTGGGCTGGAGAAGTCTATGCAGAAAGACCAATGATGACATACGGGATAAAACTGCAGCAATTATTGGGAAATCCAACACATCCATGGGCGTTTGATATCAATCAAAGATGTGGTACATTTTTGGTTGGAATGCTGTTAGCCAAAAGTCTAATTCAAACAAACGCTGAAATAAATAAAGTATTGGTTGCCAGTGGGTACAGAAATTCTGATCTGATTAATTATAAGAATCAAAGATCTCGCTTTATGATAAGTTTGGCAGCGAGTGGTGCTGCAGCTGTTATCAAAGGTGATTCTAAAAAGAATGAAATTTTAGGAATATCTGCTATATCAGATGGTAGATTTGCCGATGATGTATATGTACCGGCTGGTGGAACCATACAGCCAATTTCTCCTAAGGCTATTGAAGAAGAGTTAGTCTATTTGGATGTTCCCGATCCAGAAGGGTTGAAAGAAAGATTAGATCAATTTTCTATGGATTCTTTTATTAGGGTAATTGATGATGCTTTATTCAAATCTGGTTATAAAAGAGAGGATGTTGATTACTTAGCTCTTTTACATATGAAAAGAAGCGCCTTTGAATATGTTGCTAACACAGTGGGAGTTGATCCTTATAAGCAAGCTACCTATTTTGAGGATATCGGGCATAATGGGCAAAATGATGGTATAATTTCTTTAGAGTACGGAGTTAAAAGTGGAAAAATTAAAGATGGAGATATAGTGGTACTTACAGCTGCAGGGATTGGATGGGCATGGAATGCTGGAGTAATTAAATGGGGCCCAATAAAATAAAATTTTATAATTCTTTTTTTCTTATTTTTTCCAAAAATTTAATGTGAGGTCATTAAATTCTTTAGGATGATCTAATATAGTTAAATGGCCGGCATCTGGCATGATTATTAATTCTGATTGAGGAAGCCATTCGTGAATCATTTCACTGGCCCATACAGGTGTAGTAATATCTTTTTTACCTACCAAAACTAAAATTGGAATTTGAAGATTTTTTAGATGCTCACAAATATTGAAACCTGCAGAAGCGGCAGTTGCTTGAAGACAATCTTTTTTTGTCATATGGTCTGTCACTAATTTAGCCACAAATTCAGCCACCTCTTGATTATAAGGGAGTAAACCCCTTACACTAATGCCAATAGCAAATCTTTCTAATTTACTGCTATTAACTCTTCCCAATACATCAGTAATTGCTTCTTGGCTGATAAAACAAAAGCTATCTGCCACTACCATCTTTTTAACATGAGAAGGATTTTCAAGACCGTAAACTAAAGCAATCATACCCCCTAGAGAGTGTCCCACTAAATACAAATCTTGAGTCCATCCAATATGACTTAATAAGGATGTCATATCATCAACATAATTCCGAATGGTAAAGCGTTTTTTTGGTTTTGTAGATCTTCCATGGCCACGAAGATCGAATCTAAGTATATTAAATATATTTTCAAATTCGGAAAGTTGATATTTCCAACAATCACTGTTCAAGAAGAGGCCATGTAATAAGACCATTTTAGGCCCATCAGCTTTCCCACTGATAATATAGGCAATATCGATGCCTTTTTCGGGAGAGAAGTATTCCATTGTTTTAAATCTCGTTAATATTTAAATTCATTTATAAATAATTCTAATAACATATTGTATTATTTATATCTAATTCTAAGCTTTTAGGGAAAGTTTAATCTATTAAAGAAATGTTTATATAGAAAATTAATAAATTATAGATTAAATCTTAATCTTAAATCTTAATTAAAAAATTATTATAAAGGGTTAAAAATGAAAAAAACAAAATTGTCAATTTTAGCCGTAATTTCCTTAGCTTTGACTCTTTCATTTGTTCCCTCTGTAGTTCCTCAAGTTGGTACATATACATTTCATGGATCAGCAGGAAATGTTAAAATCTTGAAAGTCAATACGGTAAATAATGCTAGTTTGGCAAGTTTATTTGGAGATCCAACATGGCTTAGTGTTATTGGAGTTTTTGGGGCAGGTGCTGTTAATGTAGGTGCTAGATCAAAATCTTTAGTAACTGCTGTTAATTTTAGTGCAATCTATGATTCTGTATTTTATGGAGTATATGACGTAACTACATATAACACAAGTAATTGGGAATTTACAACTGGAGCATTCAATGCTACACCTGATTCTGTAGGAGATATTGTAACTAGCTTTTATGATCCGACCAATTTATCTTATTTTATACACACATTATGGGGCGGATTCCCATATTTTGTCAATGTAAATATTTCTCTACACACTGCTGGTGCTTATCTTGCACAACTTCCAACTCCAGTAGAACAATATTTAGGTGCTTTAATTTGGGAACCCAAATGGGAAAATATAGGAAATACTATTGTTCACCATGCAGAAGCACTTGATACCGCATTTTATTATGGATTCACTTATTTAGAAAATTGTACTGAAATATGGACCTATGATACAACATATGGAGCATGGATTGGCTATAAGATCCTAGATTATGCTGATAATGTAATTTATGAATTCTCAATTGAGTTAGCAATTCCGGGTATTCCTGGTTTTGAACTTCCAATCTTTTTAGGGATTACAGGTATAACTTCCGTAGGAATAATTTATGTTGTAATGAAAAAGAAAAAATAACATTAAAATTCCTTTTTTTTTTAAATTTTATTTGTAAGAAAATTAGTTTCTTCAAATTTTTGATTACAAATAATACATTGATTATAGATTTAGCATGAAAAAGATGGAAGATCATATTTGAAACATCCTGTATTTAACAATATTAAATAATAATATTCCAAGAATTGATAAAACTACTTCAGAAATTAGCACTTGAATGAAACTCAACGGAATTGGTAATCCAAATGCAAAATTGAGTACAGTAGCAACATATAATGAGATTATAGCAGAATAGATTATTCCTCCCAGATATTTTAACAATTTCATATTTCTTAGTAATACAATGCAATAGAGTGCAGGAATGTTGACAAAGACACTTATTAGATCAATCGGTCCTAGTGGTGAGGTTAGATTAACAAAAAAAACTCCAATTACCTTTCCAATCAAGCCTTCCCAAGGGAATATTATGCACATTCCAACCATTAGTTCTGCAACACGAAATTGGATTCCATAAAAGCTAATTGGTTGGAATATATATCCCAATGTAATATATAAAGATGCTGTTATAGCTGTTATGGCAACACGAATACTCAATTTGTTTTGATCAATGCTAATGCTTTCTTTTTCCTCTTCATTTGATTCCATCCTTACATTCACACATTTTTGCATTTATGAAATAATATTAAATTTCTATCTTTCCTGCTTTTTAAAATGTTCTCTTAGTATATTATTAAGAATGTAAGAATTGAATTTTATAAACATAATTTAGTAATTTGAATATGGTTTCGCTTTTACTAGAACGTATAATTTTAAAAACTCAGAATAGTATTTGATATTCAAGTATACTTTTAAATGAAATGGTGAATGTATGTGTTGAATTTAAAAAAAAGAATGTTATATTCAATTTTTTTAATCTTTCTTATTTTATTACCTGGATCCACTAACGTGCTTTTTACTTTAAATTCATGTAATTTTCATCCAATTGAAGAAAGTTATTTAAACTCTCAACAAGTCAATCGTACTGGAAAAGTTTTTACAAATATTACACAAACAAGCGCAGATTGTTATATCTACAAAAGAAATCCGAGTCTTAATATTCAACCTAAAGTCTATATTCCAGATTATAACATATCCTACGCAAAAATGTCTTTTGAAAACATTCGAGCAATAAATTATACAAAAATTATTGAGCAAAATCCCACAGAAGTCATTTATAGTTCAGAAAGTGAACCGTTATATATATATCAAAAATTCTTCGTTGAACTTAGTCAATATGTCAATAATGTGAGTATTTTTATTCAAGATATCATAAATACCTATAATTATTCGGAAGATAATTCATGGGAAGTTGCTATTGTTAATTGTACAAGCGAAGGTACACCAAATAAAGAAACTCTTGGTGCTCTACTTAATCCTCACCCTTTAAATATAGCAGCACATTGGGAGGTTTTTGATTTTTTAAACTCAGAAATAGGACCAATTTTCTTGAATATATCAAACACTTATCATACAATAGAAAATGGAATTGATAAATATTGGTTTGCTTTTAGAATAAAAATTCCTCCTGATGATACACTATATGGAGGTGGTCCAAAATTCCTTTATTTCAATCCAGATCAAGAGGATAGTGATCAAGGTGATACTTATTTATTCTATAACACTGTTTTTATTGAAAATTTTACTGTAAATGATGTTAAAGAAATAATAGGTATCATAAATGGTACAAATACAGAGGGAGATTTATTATCCTTTAGAGAATTTGATGAAGATAGATATAATTGTTTGGTTAATACAAATAATTTAACATTAGATCTAAAATTTCAAATTCAAAATTTAGCATCAGGAATCTTAAATGAGACAATTGTAAACTTCTTCATAGCTTTTCCAGGACTTTGGCAATTAGTTCACACTGCCTTCTTAAATAGCATAGATTTCTATTTAGTTACGAATGTAAGTAACATTATCGACATAAATACAGCTAATCTTTTTATGAAAAATTATAGTAGTAATGAATGGGTGGATATGTCTGAAAAAATTGATCTTATGCAGGAAAATGAAACGCTTTTGAGTTATAAAATAAGTGATCCACTTGAAAAACTTTACTTTCTTAAATTTTTCATAAATTATAGTAATAATAATTCAATGGAATTTCGATTCCAATATATAGGAGTAGGGACATTTGATATATCTTATAATTTATTCAAAGTTAATTTTGGAGAAAGACTTCAAATAAATAACACCATACTACCGTACGATCCATTAATTCAAGATTTAATCTCTCCCATAGAAATAAATTTAAATGCACTAAATGGGACTATAATCAGTGAAAATAACTTGCATTTATTAAAATTAAATGATGATAAATTTTTTGAAGCCCAAGCTAGCTCCAATAATCTTTCATTAGAATTTAAGTTTAATATTTTGCCAGACGTTGAAAATCCTTTCTGGGAGGTTGATATGCTTGACTGGGAGGATATTTTCACAGCACCAATTTATCCTTATCCCTACTTACCTCAGATTGATTTTAGAATTAGTTCAAATGTAAGTATAGCAACGCAAGATGATTTAGATCTTGCGATAATCGAGATATATAAGGGGAACCGTAATTACACTTTTCTATCTCCAGAAGAAAATGAACGAGAATGGTTAGTCATAACAGAAGATAATAAAACATTAGCAAATAGATACGAAACCACTCAAGAAAGTTCTCTAAATTCTCTTTATACTTGGATAGCTTTACAGTTAATAAATTCTAGCGATCAAAATTCTATACGGATGAGATTAAGATATTTAGGAGCTACTGGATTTGAGAATTTTAATGTCTCCGTCGATGAATTCACTTTAAATTTATATATTCAAAATATAATAACTTCAGATATTGCTTCTAAAATTGGACTAGGATTGAAAAACAATGAAATAAAGGCATCAGATATTAATTTACAAAATTTTGGTACTGATGTACAGGACCTCGGTGTAGGTAGGGGATACTGGGAGGGAGACATTGATAGAGGACAACCTACTCTAGGATTTTTTGAATTTAATGTGAGCTCACTATGGAATATTCTTAGGTTTGATGTAAATGGAACATATGAGGTGTATAAGGTTCAAGTAGTAGTAGACTTCTTAGAATTACCTATTAATCAATATATGACAGGTAGTCAACCATTTTCAGTTAGAGTAACTACTTTTACAGGTAGACCAATAGAAAATTTGAATATAATTTTTGAACTCTTGGATTTAAATTCTGTTGTTAAATCAGAGGCCAGTGCTATCACAAATAACGAGGGGATTACATCGACCAGTTTACAATTTTCAGAAACAGGGGATTCCTACTCAATTAGGGTTCGATTTGATGGAGAAGGAATATATATGGATTATGAAATCGTATCAAGTAATTTTAGAATTGTTGATGATTTCATTATATTTATGGATACTTTCTTTCAATTACTTCCGTATTTATTAGCTATAGTTGGGGCGATATTTATTTTTGTAATGGTTAGGTTTCAAAGGCATAAGAAATTTAAAAGAATTTGGGCTAATGAGGCAAAAATTTTGGATGATCTTATTAACATTTCTTATATAATGATTATCCATAAAGATGTTGGAGTCTCAATATTTAATAAACAAATTTCATTAGATGCAATTGAACCAGATTTAGTTTCGGGCTTTCTCCAGGCGATTTCCCAATTTCGAAAAGAACTCAGTAAAACACCAACCGGCAAAAGTAAAGGATTTGAGATGGATTACTATGACTTTAGAATAGTTATAACAGATGGAGATCATATAAGGGTAGCTTTAATTCTAGAAAGATCTCCTTCAGATCAGTTAAAAGAGAACCAAACAGCTTTTACAACTGCATTTGAAACTAAATATCAATCTTATTTAGAAAGATTTGATGGGGATTTATCACCCTTTCAAGACGCTGATTCTTTAATAGAGAAATATTTTAATATCTCATTAATGTATCCTCTCCAAGTAGCTAGTTTTAAAGATGTGTTTAAATTAAAAGCGTTAGAAAAAACTCTTATAGAAGTGGCAGAACAAATTCAAAAAGAGAAAAAGTTTTTTTTTGTATCAAGCCTATTAAGCTTTGGTTTAGCAGGAAGAAAAGAATCAAGAGATCAAATAATAAGTGCAATTCTATCACTAAAAAATAAAGGAATACTCAAACCTGCTGATGTAAAATAATTAAATCTTATTTTTTTTAAATTTTAAAATATTCTTAGTAATTACGATAATACGAGGTTCATTAGAATAAATAATTCTACAATTAAAGTAATTTTAAATTTAATTACTGAATTTCTTCTAGGAAAATCGCAAATTATTAATGAAAAAAATAGAGCTAATCCCCAAATTATTCATTATTACAGTGAAATTGTTCGATATTGGAACAAATTAAACTTTATTGCTAAAAAGACCCTTCGATCACTTCCAGAATCTGTTGATTTTGAATCTTATGGAATGGAAACGATACTTTACTCTACTTATCGTCTAATTTTTGAAAAGGCTTCTATTGAATCAGTTGTTAAGGAGTTGAACCTACAAGATGATTTTATCTCTTTTTTAGAACAACTAAAAACCTTTTCATGGGAAATAGCTTTAAATAATAAAAGCAAAGTTGAAACTCTAAGTATCTTAGAAGCAATCCCAAATTTCTTTATTGAGCATTTAACTCCTGTAATGAATCTTAACTTTTTACAAAAAAATTTAAGATATATGAATCAGTTTTCTTATCAGAAGTCAATAACATTTAGGATTAATACATTGGCTTCTAATTATTCCTTATCTTCGTTAATTACTTCAGTAAAGAGAGATTTAAATAAAAGAAACATTAAAATTTCGAAAGATAAGCATATCCCTTATATTTTTCATACATCCATAAAAAACAAAGGAAAAATTCTCCTCAGTAGAAGTTACAAAAATGCTGATATAGTGCTTCATGATAAAGCATCTTCAATAATAGTGGATTTATTAGCTCCAGTGCCAGAAGAAATGATTTTAGATATGTGTGCTGCTCCAGGTGTAAAGTCTAGTATAATAGCACAAATGACAAACAATACAGCGAGAATCATTTGTAATGATTTTCATCAAACCAGATTGAAATCTACATTAAAATTTTTAGACTTTCTAAAGGTTTCAAATGTCTTCTTGTTGAATTCTGATGGAACAAATCTACCAGTTAAAAGAAATATAAAATTCGAGAAAATTTTGATAGACGCTCCTTGTACAGGAAGTGGGACCTTCCTATTGAATCCTGAACTTAAATGGCGCCAAAATGAAAGATTTTTGAACCAAAACCTCTCAATTCAAGAAAAGCTCATAAAAACGGCATTAAAATATTTAAAAGATAATGGAATATTAGTTTACTCTACTTGTAGTTTATATCCAGAGGAAGGAGAATTACAAATTATGAAATTTAAGGAATTATTAGAACCTTTATCTATTCCAAAATGGTTTTCTCCAAGTTATAAAATTAATAATTATATTTTGGAAGGGGCTGGACGATTATTTCCAGCAATTCATAACACTCAAGGATTTTTTGTGGGTAGATTCAAAAAAAAAGAATAATAACATAAATTGATATAGATCTTTCAACTAGGTTTTTTCAATGGAAAATAAAAAGACTCGATATTGGACTATTAGTGAAATTGATGCCACTGGTGTGAGAGGCCCTCATGAAGTAGAACTTAGAAATATTAGCATTGCTAAGAATCATCACTTTATAAATATTAATCGTGAAAAACTCTTATATGTTGTAAAAGAAGATTTAAATGGAATAGTTGAGAATTTAGGACTGGAAGAGGATTGGACAGTTACAATCGAGATGTTTCCGCAAGTTAATATTCATTTGGTTTTTAATTATTTTGGTGATGAATTTGGTGGTGATATTGAAGCTGAATTTAAATTTCTATTTTCGGGTAAACATGTTAATATGGTTCCAGGGGAAGATAGTGCCACATTTATTGATATTATAATGGATTTCTTAGAAAGACGATTCAAAGAAGAGAAACCATTTGAAAAAAATTATGATAAGAAAACAGACTTAATAGAAAAAGTTCTCTTGCAGAGATCGGAACCATTTTCATTATTAGACGAAAAAGATCGAGAAGACCTCGAAGCCTTTATCGGTGCCAAAGTATGGCAAACCACAAATGGCTGGAAAATCAAGCGAGAACCTTTTCCTAAAATCTTCATTGAAATAACCTATGATAATCAAAAAGGTTTAGATATTTCTTTTAGTGGAGATAATTTATCGAAAAATATTGATAGTTATCATGCTGAATTAATTGGAATTTTTACAATTAATCACATCTTAAGATATATAACTATTAAAAATCAGAATAAAGAGTTACCAGATATTTGCTTTATGATGTTTTCTCGTTATTACACTAAAATTAAGAATTGGACTCATAGAACTAGATGAGCAATTCATAATCGATTTTGTTTTGAACTATAAGAAATTAATATCAATTATATACTTGTCCAATAGACAGCTCTCCCTTTTCTATCGACACGCTTAATTCTATTACTATTTTCTAAATCTGACATAACTTTCCAAATTTGGGAATTACTTAATTTGAAATATCTTCTGAGTTCTGGCGTTGACATTTCATTTCCACTTAATAAATTTAATATTAATCTCTTAACCTCTTCAATAGTATCTTCATCCGAACTCGTTGATTCTTCTTTAGAATTATCTTCATCAATCTCCATCTCACCTATTATCCTTTGGGCAATTTTGTTTAGTTGCTTTAAGTTATTTTCAATACCCTCAGGTTTCATGAATAAACAACATAATTCTAAATCTCTTGGAAAAGCTACGATATAAAAATTATCATATAAGATAGCTCGAGGTTTTTTTCCAGCATTACCGCCTCTAAAAGCAAGGTAAAAATTCATAGCGAAATCATCCAATTTCATGAATTCATTATCATTATTATAGAATTTCGTCCACCGAGTGCAAGGCCCATCGATCATATCAAATCCAATAAGGGCTGCTCCAAATATTTCTTTTTCGTTAAAGTGCAATTTCTTTCATCCTCCTTTTAACTGAAATTTTTTCTAATTCTTTTTTTATGATATTTATAAGTTTAAGACGGTTATTTGGATTGATAGCAGTAAGACCATAGGTTTTTACATGAAGTAGATCTTCAACTCTGGTTGGCTCCATTCTTCCATCATTTTTTATCAAATCTTGTTTATTAGCAAGGGCTATTATAGGAACATCTTTTTCAATAAAATGTGTAGCATAATTAATTAATTCGCGAGATCTTAGAACATTTCTTGGAGATGAATCTGTTACTATGAAAAGTATATCAGATCCCAACAAATGATCTCGGCTATAAGTTTTTAAATACGAATCTTGGCCCCCAAAGTCCCAAATTCGCACAACATAATCATCACACTTAACAGTTTTCAAATCAAATCCATGGGTCGGTAAATAAAGCCTATCTATTATATTTTTAGACAGTAATTTTAAGATGGTCGTTTTACCTACAGCAGGTAGACCTATTAGTGAAACTTTAAATAGGTTGTGTAATTCTGAACTTAGCATCGTTTAATTCATAAAAAAGAATTTATTTACACTAAAAAGAACCCACATTTTATATCAATCTGGATAATATCTACATATTATGTTAAAGGAAGAGTATTACTCAGAATATATCTCCAAAAGTAATATTATAATAAAATAATAGTATTAATAATGAGAAAAATGTAGGTAATATCAGACTATAAGTAAGTAATTTTTGAGATACCTTAATACATTCTTGAAGTGTATCCATAATTGTATCAAAATATTTAGGGTCTCCCCATATCTTTACATTATCTACTTCTGAGCTGTAATAGCTGAATTCGACGTTAGTTAAGCTCTTTTCTGCTTTTGGGATTAAATCTTCTAATTTACGTAAAATGAAATCGAGTTTTATTTTTTCACCAATAGGAGAATACCCTCTACTTGTAAATTGTCTAGCAACAGTATGAGAATCTGAAGTAGTAACTTCACCATATTCTATGCCACGATTTTGTAACATATTTAAAATAAATGATCTAATATCTGCATAAGCATTGTTCCCATCAAAATGGACCAATATAGTTTTTTGGTTAGTGATTGTGTTTACGAAAAGATGGACTACTAAACCTCCAGTACCAATTCCATCGCGTTCCGAAAAATCCTTTAATAAATCTTTAGCCACACCATATTTGATAGGACTTAACTCAGTGTTTTGGGTCTTCTTGAGGGAAGTTAAGAAATTTTTACTAACATTTATCAAATCCCTTCCTTCAATAGAATCTTTTTTAACTGGCATCTCATCACCAATTATCGAATTATGAGAATCGATTATAATTACTTCCTGATATCCAAAAGACTGAGCAATTTTCCTAATGCTTTCTCCGATGTCGGCTTGAATATCATCTGAAGGTAAAGGATGTCTAGTAAGAAACATAATAGGAATATCTCCTATTTCCGTTCCTATTAATTTAGCGGAATTTTGCATCTTTCTAGATAAATTTTTAATTCCTTTTACCCAATTGATGTTCTCACCAGTTTCAATATGTTTCACATCAGAGGATATTCTAGTTAGAATTTTTTCAAGTTCCTCATGAGTTGTTAGATTTCGGCTATGATCATTGGTAGTGTGATAAACTGTTATACCAGGAATATTATTAAAAGAAGTATAAATCCGGGAAGGCAAATCTGAGGATCCGCACGTCTTGAAAGGCCCAAAATGTACATCAGGTATAATGTATAAGCCCTTGATTTTTTTTGATTTTACTGTTCGAATTGCCAAATACTGAATTTTTACCTTCGACTCAATACCCACCCTTTCAAAAAAACTTTCAACTAGCTCATCATTATCCTTTGTCATCATAGATAATACGAAAGCTCTAATAAAAGGATATCCGCCTATCCCCGCCACTTTTTTATATATATTACTCACTGTTGACATTTCTCTCGCGTAGGGTATAACAAAGATTACTGCACATGAGCTAAAAAAAATTATAGCTCTTAAAAAAAAAGTCCAGGATACTTGGGCTGCTAAAAAGCTATACAGAATGATGCCAATTATTGGTTGGACCAAGGCTAAAATTAAATTCCCGTATTTTCCAATAGTAGTAAAAGAATAATAAATTACATACCCTATAATATAGGAAATAACTGCGCCTAGTATAAAGAACATTTCTAAAAAGGTAACATTATTAAGAAAAAGCGCCAAAATAGCACCAATTAGAAATGAAATTCCTAAAATACCTCCTAAAAAAGCATTTACTTGTAAAGCCCAACCGTTAGGAGGTAGCTTTAATATTGGAGATCTTTTAGAATAATAAAAAACTGTTACTAAAACTCCTATTCCAGAAATGGTTAAAAAAATAAAAATTACAAAAAAAAAGTAATAAAAATTCCAAATTCCTGTAAAAATTGAATTTAATATAAATGAAATGATACCTATTAGAATTGGTATAATGAAAAAAAGAGAAATAGCTAATCGCTTAGAACTAAAAAAATCCATATAGGAAATAATTCCCGGTATCTGACGAGAGGGGGCTTTTTCTGTTACCATATAAGACAATTAATAGATTGATTCTTCAAAATAAATTTGTTTCTATTAGCACATAATTAAATAACTTAAATTCAAATTAGTTTAATTATCTTTTTCATTTAAAAAATTATAAATATTTGCAAAAATAATAGACATTATGTCGGATGAGATGCAACAATTACACAGAAGTGCATATAAATCTTATAGTGTAATTCTTGGCGATGGATTTATTTTGTTTACAAAAAGCTGGCTAACTATTATTGTTCCTATGACCTTCTTATCTATAATTTCAATCATAATACAAAGTTTGATTATAACAGATATGAACTGGAATTTCACTTTGATGACTAGTGAAGTAGAAATAATTCTTAATAAAGATCCAACAAGTATTACAAATGCAGATTTACAGGTTCTTCTGCGATATTTATCACTATATATAGGAATAATTGTTTTACAGTCTCTCATCGGTGCCTTTTTTACTGTGTTAGCGATGTGTTCAGTAAGTAGTTATCTTTTGAAAAAATTGAAAGGGTTGGATGTAAAATTTTTCCAAGAAGTAAAAACTTCCTTTAATTCAAAATTATTTATAGTACTAGTTCTACTAGGCGTTGTTGTTCCATTGGGAACCACTTTACTTATACCCGGGTTAATTCTCTTTAAACTATATATTTTCTCACTATTTACTTATAATGATGAAAATATCATAAAACCTTTGAAAGAGTCTCGATTTATTGCTAAAAAGACTTTCTGGAAAACAATAGGGATTTTTCTCATAGCTTTTGGGGTGCCTTTTCTTATTAATTTCTTTGTATATCATCCTATTTTCTATTTTGTTTTCCCAAATAGAGCATCTTGGTATGATCCTGCTACTAGGAACTATCTTATGATAATACTCTATAACTTTTTATATCAATTAACTGACATTCTTTTAGCTCCTTTATTCATTTGCTTACTTGCATCTTTTTATACTTCTCTAAAATCAAGGAGTGCAATAGTGTATCGATATCAAACCGAACCAATCCAAACTCGATATAGATCCTCAGAAAGCGAAGCTGCTAAACCAAAAGAACAAAATACTCAAGGATACAAATTTGATTCTGGATTATATTGCCCATATTGTGGATTTTTCATGGAAACCAAATTAGAAAGATGTCCTCAATGCAAAGAATCTTTAGATTTTCAATTTTAAAACAAACAATGGTGGAAAAATGTATATTAATATAAATAAGAAATTTGATCTAAAGCCAGAAAATATCAATAACCCAGTGGTTCTAATAGGCTGGCCAGGAATTGCTTTAGTAGCAAAATTAGCTATAACTTCAATTAAAGACTCAATTAAAGCAAAAGAGTTTTTGGATATCGAACATTTCGATTTTCCTCCCAAATCAAATGTTGAAAAAGGTAAGTTGGAAATTCCAACCGCAAAAGTTTATTATAAATCACGATCTGGTAAAAAAGAAAATGATTTATTTATTTTAACTGCTAATTATCAGCCTCAAACTCCCGAAGGGGTTTTTGAATTCTCTCAAAAATTTTGTGAGGAGATGGATAGAATAACAGATGGAACGATTTCCATGTACGTAAGTACTGGAGCTATGGTTTCAGATAAAATTAGAGATGAACCAATAGTTCATGTGTGTGGAACTGATAAAAATATTACAGATTCGTTCTTAAAGTTTGAAAATACAACTTTAATGGAAGGAGGTATTATTGCAGGAGCAAACGGAATTTTACCTGCATGGGCGGGACAAAAAGGGTATGCTCCAGGAGTCTGCTTATTGGCAGAAACATTACCATTACCTATGATGTCATTAGATCCTAAAGCTTCTAAAGCTTTAGTTACAATACTCAAAGATTTTTTCAATATAGATATGGGTTTTGAAGAGCTAGATAGACAAATAGAAGAAATGGAAGGAGTTATCGAATCTTATAAAAAGCAAGCAGAACATTTCATGAAAGGAGTTAGGGAAGATCGCGGCCCAGATTCATATTT
The DNA here is from genome assembly GCA_048939995.1 of Promethearchaeota archaeon. GTDB lineage: Archaea > Asgardarchaeota > Lokiarchaeia > Sigyniarchaeales > SOKP01 > SOKP01. The sequence continues at coordinate 459,441 of JBHLOY010000003.1, forward strand.
TCGTTAGTTAAATTTACTATTATCTTCTTTTTTAATAAACTATAATTTATACAAATTAGTAATTCTATTCTTAGCATTACAAGAGATAATAATTTAAATTGCTATCAATTTTTATTACTAAAAATATTAATAATTAATCTAAATAATAGGAGTTCTTTATGAAATTTTTCAAATTATTCGAACCTTTCAAAATTAAAAACATGACTATTTCTAACCGTATTGTTATGCCAGCATTAAATCTCAATTACGCCAGTAATGGTTTTATAACCAAACGACTAATCGATTTCTATGTTGAAAGAGCCAAAGGTGGTGCCGGAATGTTAATTATCGGTGGCTCTTATGTTTCTATTTATGGCAAAGGTTTACCAATGATGATTGGTGTTGATGATGACAAATTTATTCCAAAACTAAAGGAATTTACCGAAGCTGTACATAAAACTCGACAGGATGTAAAACTCGTTTGCCAATTGTATCACGGTGGGGCTTATACTTATCCTCAAATTATTGGGAGAACGCCAATAGCTCCATCTGCTGTATATAGTAAATTTAGTAAAACAACCCCTCGAGAGATGACGATAGAAGATATTGAACGAGAAAAGCAAGCATTTGCAGATGCCACTATCCGTGCTAAAGAATCAGGTTTTGATGCTGTTGAAATATGCGCCAATGCGGGATATTTAATGGATCAATTTATATCTCCCTTAAAAAATAAAAGAAATGATAACTATGGAGGAGATCTTGAAAATAGGCTGAGGTTTCCTATTGAAACTATTGAATTAATGAAATCAAGTGTAAAGGATTTCATATTTGGTTATCGTATTTCTGGCGATGATTTTGTTCCAGGTAGTAATACATATAAAGAAAAAGCTATAATAGCTGAGGAATTAGGAAAACACTTAGATTATTTCAATGTTACGGGAGGCTGGCATGTGACAAAAACCCCCCAGACTACAATGGACGTTCCAGAGGGATGTTATACATATCTTGCTGAAAACATTAAGAAAAAAGTATCTATTCCCGTGTTCGCTTCTAACAGAATTAATGATCCTGAATTAGCTGAAAAGGTATTGATGGCAAATAAGGCAGATGCGATATGCATGGGTAGAGCATTAGTTGCCGATCCCTATTTGCCTACGAAAGCTAAGAATGGAGAATTAAGAGATATCATGAATTGCGTTGGTTGCAATCAAGGCTGTTTCGACAACATTTTTAAAATGAAACCAGTTGGATGCTTAAGAAATGCAAGAGCAGGTAATGAAGCTCGTACAGAGTTAAAACCAATTAAAGAAAAAAAGAGAATTATGGTGGTTGGATCTGGACCTGGAGGTTTAGAGTCTGCTAGAATTGCAGCAATGAGAGGACATGAAGTTCATGTTTTTGAGAAAGATGATAAAATTGGAGGTTTATTAAACTTAATTTGGAGACCTCCAGGAAGAAATGAATTTAAAAAAATGATTGAAAATTATAACTATTGGCTCCAAAAATATAATATCCATCTACATTTGCAAGAAGAAGTCACTCTCGAGAAAGTTAAGGAATTTAATCCTGATGTAGTATTTATAGCTACAGGATCCAAGCCAATTTCGCCTCCTATTCTTGGTATAGATAAAGCATTTTGGGCAAATGATGCTTTTAATGGAGATGCGCCAATAGGTAAAAATAATGTCATAATTGGTGGTGGTGCTACGGGGATTGAATTAGCAATTTATTTAGCAAAATATGGCACGTTAAGTTTAGAAGCATTTGATTTTCTTACATTTTATCAAGCACTAGAAGCTGAATATGCGTTAAATATGCTTCATGGAGCAAGAAACAAAGTTACAGTTTTAGAACAATTGCCCAAACTTGGTTCCGCATTAGGAAGAACTACAAAATGGGTTATGCTTGATAAATGTGATGCCTTA
>JBHLOY010000037.1:0-5698 GCA_048939995.1 Promethearchaeota archaeon
CGGAGTACGACAATGTAAACTTGTGCTTGTTCAGCTCCTGTTATTAAGGTCTTCGTTCCATTTACAATGAAACTGTCACCATCAGCAATGGCTTCGGTAGCAAGGGCTAGAGAGTTAGAACCTGAAGCTGCCTCGGTTAAAGCGAGTGCCCCCAACTTCTCTCCAGCGATCATCGTGGGCAGAAGTCTCCGCTTCTGTTCATCGTTGCCGACCATGGCAAGCGCTCTGGTTACCAAGCTGTGTGTTAAAAAGACTAAGGCCGTTGAAGCGCAACTTCTTGCGATGGCCTCGGTCGCCAGGACAAATGATATGCTATCAGTTCCTCCACCGCCAAGCGCTTGAGGGACCGTTAATCCAAGTAAGCCAGCAGCTCCAAGCTTTTTGAGCCCATCCAACAGGAAAGAGCGTTCTTTGTCCACCCCGTCAGCCTGAGGGGCGATTTCTTTCAATGAGAGGTCGCGGGCTTCCGCTTGTATCTTTTTCTGAGCGTCTGATAAATTCATGTTTTCATTCATCTTTTACACCATCAAATTCGATCATACCATTTATAAAGATATAAATATTATAATTATTTAAATATGATCATTATGATCATATCCGAGTATTGAAAAAGACTTCAAAAATCACCTCAATCGGTCAATTAAAATTTTAGACCACAGATATAAGAATTTATTAATATCTAGATAATTTTTCAATGAAGATGTTGAAAATGCAAAACAAAAATAATTTGGATAATAGTGTGATATTTCCCATAGGAGAAAAAGCTACAAGCGACTACTTTACGGGGAATGTTTGGGTTCAAATGTTAGTTACTGAAGAAGTATTTAATTGTCCAGTATACAATGTAACCTTTGAACCAAAAGCAAGGACCAAATGGCATTCACATCCGGGGGGACAAATTCTTCTTGTAACAGGAGGTAAAGGATATTATCAAGAAGAAGGAAAAACAGCGCAATTGTTTCAAGAAGGAGATGTTGTGAAAATACCACCAAATGTGAAACATTGGCATGGGGCATCAAAAGATAATTGGTTCGTTCACGTTGGTATCAGTACGAATCCTAATTTAGGAGATGCTGAATGGTACGGACCAGTAACGGATGAGCAATATCCAACAGCTAAATAATAAAATGGAATTGCATAAAACCAGAAAGGAGTGGAAAAAAAAATGAAAAGGAGGTATTATTAATGATTTTAGAAGAAAAGTATATTCTTTCTAACGGTGTTGAGATCCCAAAACTAGGTCTTGGAACATGGTTTATAAGTAATGAAAATGTCGTACAGGCTGTGAAGGATGCTGCAAAGATTGGTTATCGGCATATTGATACAGCTCAAGCATATAGTAATGAAAGTGGAGTTGGAGATGGAATTAGAGCATGTGGTGTGAAAAGAGAGGATATGTTTGTAACCACAAAACTTGCTGCAGAAGTAAAGTCATATAAAAAAGCTGTTGCATCAATTGATAAATCGCTTAAAACATTGGGGTTTGATTATATTGACATGATGATTATTCACAGCCCGCAACCTTGGACAGAATTCCGTGAAGAAGATCCTTACTTCGAAGGAAACCGTAAAGCATGGAGAGCTCTTGAAGAAGCATATAATGATGGAAAACTTCATGCCATTGGTCTTTCGAACTTTGAAAAAGTAGATATCGATAACATCCTTGAATTCTGCTCTGTAAAACCAATGGTAAATCAGATTTTGGCTCATATAAGCAACACACCTAAAGAGCTCATTCAATATACTCAAGAAAAGGGCATTCTTGTAGAGGCTCATTCACCGATTGCACACGGAGAATTATTGAATAATCAAGAAGTCATAAAAATTGCTGAGAAATATGGTGTTTCAGTGCCAGAATTGTCCATTCGTTACGACCTTCAGCTTGATCTTCTTCAATTACCAAAAACGGCAAATCCGGCGCACATGAAAGACAATGCAGATGTGGATTTTGTAATTTCTGAAGAAGACATGGAATTCTTAAAAAATGTACCCCAAATAAAGGATTATGGAAATGCCAGCATGTTCCCGGTATATGGTGGAAAATTGACATAAATAAGTAAGATTTTTAGCATTTATTTTGGAAATTCACACTTTATCAAAATTTAATGAAATCGAATTTACACAATATCTTAATCCTGTTGGTTTGGGTCCATCTTTGAATACATGACCTAAATGACTTCCACATTTAGAACATACAATTTCTGTACGTTTCATACCAAAACTTAAATCTTTCTTTTCAGAAATAGCATCCTTGTTAATTGGAGCATAAAAACTAGGCCAACCAGACCCCGAATCAAATTTAGTATTCGAATCAAACAAGGGAGTTCCGCATCCTGAACAATAATACATTCCTTTATCATGGTTATTCCAATATTTACCAGTGAATGGTTTTTCTGTTCCTTTTTGACGAAGCACGTAATATTGTTCTTTGGTTAATTTGTTTTTCCACTCTTCTTTCGAAATATTTTCTTCTTCACTCATAATAACTTCATACTAAAATGATATATTATAAGTTCTGTTTATAGATCTTGTTAAGGAATAACAGATGAGTTTATTTTTAGAAAGCGAATTTCTTAAAGTTTAATTAAATTATAATTTGTCTCATAATATTCTTTAAAAAGAAATTAAATTAAGGATATCAAAATTTTTTATCTTTTCAAGTTTTATTATAAATAACAAATTTTCAAAGATTTAAAATGCCGAAAAAGAAAGAAGGATTAAAAATTGATCCATGGGGATCTACATATTTACTAGAGGAGGACTATGTAAGGTTAATTAAAGAATTTGGTATAGAAGAGATAGATCCTATTATTAGGGAAAAATTTATTGAAAACCGGTTTATCAGAAGAAAAATAATTTTTGGACATAGAGATTTAAGCCTGATAGTTAAAGCGTTGGAAAAGAATCAACCTTGGGCAGTTATGAGTGGGATAAAATCTTCTGGACCCTTTCACCTTGGAACATCAACCACAGCTCTTGAAATTATTGAGTTTCAAAAAATGGGTGCGAAAGCATATTATGGTATTGCTGATATAGAAACCTGGGAAGATAATGGATTAACTTATGAAGAATCTGAAGAGTTTGCGATAGACAATCTAGCAGATATTTTAGCATTGGGATTAGATCCATCACCCGAAAAAACATATATTTGGAGACAGTCCCAAGAATCTATAGTAAAAGATGTTTGTTTTAAAGTCAGTAGATTAGTTACTCAGAATATGTTAAATGCTATATATGGAGAAAAAACTTTTGGCCTCTATTTATCTGCGCTTGTACAGGTTGGAGACATTGTATTACCACAGATTTTAGACGGCCCCCAACCAACTTTAGTTCCTGTTGGAATAGATCAAGATCCACATATTCGGCTAACCCGAGATCTTACTCGTAGATATTATAATGGCTTCTTTATTCCAGGTGCAACTTATCATTATTTATTAGCAGGCATAGACGGATCAGAAAAAATGGCAAAGAGGCATCCAAATAGTTATTTCAATTTTAATGAACCTATTGAGTCAATTGAAAGGAAAGTTATGGGAGCATTGACAGGGGGGCGTCGAAATAAGAAAGAGCAACAGCAATTAGGGGGAGAACCTAATAAATGCATGATTTACAAAATACTGATGTACCATTTTGAAGATAATGATACAAAATTAGCTGAAGACTTCGAAGCATGCATTAAAGGTGAATTAATGTGTGGTGATCACAAACAAGAGTGTCTTGAAAAGGTTATTAAGTTCATTAAAGAGCATCAAAAGAAAAAAGAGAAGTTAATTGACAAAGCGAGAAAAATATTAAAAATTGATTAGGATAAAATCGGCGTTAGTATCTCATTTAATTTTGTAAGAAATTCGTCAAACTTTTCTAGAAAATTATCTTTTTGGCTATCCTCTAAAATTACTGAAATAAATAATGATTCTCTTCCAACTACTAATCGATGCAAATATGATAATAAGCCTGTATTATCAGTTGATAAATTATATTCCGCTTCATATGATTCTTCTTGCATTCTTTTAAGTAAAAATAGATGTTCTTTTATAGATTCTAATAATTCGATATAATATTCCGGTCGTATCTCATGACTATAAAATTCACTTATAATGATACCATTTTTATCGAATAAGATTAGAGATTTAGAATTGAATACTTTCAGGTAATTTTCAAGCAAATCTGATAAATCAAAAAATTTTTCATCAAATACAGATAATCCATAAGAAACCAGTTGGATAATCGAGATTATATCAAATATTGAAGTCTGTTGAAAAAGTATTTTAAGATTCGGATATTTTTCTAAAATTTTTTCTCTTAAAATTTTTATTTCTTCTAAATAAGTATCATGTGCTCTAATTTCGGGATCGTATTTATGAAATGTAACAATCACGGGAACATCAATATTATTAACAATAAAATATCCTAATATCATTTCTAAATATTCAAGAGATATTTTATATCTTTCCTTATCTTGAACATCTATAACGTATAGAAGTAAATCAGTTCCATCAAAATAGAAGTTTGGTTTACTTTGATATAATTCTCTGTATTTTTGTTGACCACCACAGTCCCAAAATATCACACGCTGCCCTAAGAATTCAGTTGCATGATATTCTACTCTTATAGTTGGAGTAAGTGAGATAACTTCCTTGTGGAAATCATATTTTTTATCTAATGCTGTTAAAATTGAGGTTTTGCCAGCGTTATCTAATCCTGCAACTATAATTTTAACTAAGGCTTCCATAATTGATTCAATCTTTAAAAAGGGTTATTTTTTTGAAATTAAAAGATCTGAGACAATAAATATAATCTATAAATATTTATTAGAAAGTGAAAATCATCACTTTTAACCTTATGTGAATCAAAAAGGGTATTAAAATAATACTCCAGTAATTCTCAAATAATACTCTTATACCCTAAGAATGACATTTCAATAACTTAAGGATAATATTCTGCTTTTTTATTGGGTGTAATTATCTATTTTAATAATAACTTACGAGGTTAATGTAAATGATTGAGGAACAAAATAAGTTTTTAGAATTTTTAAATTACCAAATATCTCAAAAGAACCGCTTTAATAATGTTATAAGAAAAATCCCCTTATTCAAAAACAAGATAGAAGATTGCCATTACACTATTCTTAAAATGATAGATATCCGCCGTCGAGAGATTTATGATTTGTTAGTACATGAGTTTAATTCATTACTTGCAAAAAATAAAAATTAAGTTTAATTTTAATTATTCGCCCACTATTTGACAATAGATCTTTCTCGTTCGATTCTTTTCATCAAATTCACAGAATATAATTTGCTGCCATGTACCTAAAATAAGCTTTTTATTTTGAAATGGGAAAGTTTGAGATGTTTTAAGAAGGAAACTCCTTAAATGACCAGCTCCATTATGATCCCCCCAAGTTTTATGATGGTGATAACCCTTTTTGTAAGGAAGTAGACTTTCTAGAAGATCTTCAATATCATGTTTAACTAAACCAGGTTCATATTCGGTAGTTGAGATCGCACCTGTTGATCCTGCTACATGAACATTTACTACTCCAGCAGTTATTTGGCTTTCATTAATTATATTTTGCACTTGAGGGGTTATATCTATTACATCACAAAACGCTTTAGTCTTTATTTCAAATGTTTTTAATTTAACTGGCATATTATCTGAAATAAAGTAAAAAAAGATTTTTAATTTTCCTCTTTAATCA
>JBHLOY010000024.1:0-22861 GCA_048939995.1 Promethearchaeota archaeon
AACTGGGATTTAATAGAAGTCTCAAAGGTTAACGACAAAATTATTAAAAAGCTTTTAAATTATCTAAAGTATGATATATCAGAAAATTTTTTCATTTCTTTTGAAAGTTTATTGAAGTTAGGAAATAAAATCCCAGAGTACACAATTGATAGTATTATTAAGGAATTAGAGCAAAGTCATAACTTTAAAAAAGAATTGTTTCAATTCATCTTAAATTTTACAAAAAATGGCATTGTTGAATATCATCTATTACCTCAGTTGTATAATCCTGATTTCATAATACGTGCTCGGGCAGTAATGAAAATTAAAGATAATAATGATTCAAAATACCTAAAATTCTTATTACCTCTTTTAGAAGATCCTGACGATTCAGTTCGTTGGAGTGTAATAAAATATCTCGCTAGTTTTAAGGATAATCACATTATATATAATGAGTTGAAGAAGCATTTAGATAAAGAATTAAATCCAATTATATTCGATAATTTAAGAGAAATTATCCAAGAGAAGTAATCTCATTATATTTATATTGATTGATTTTACTATTTAATTAACATAGTTAAAGTCTATATTATTAGAAAATATCAAAAAGTAAAGAATTAAAAAAGACAATTTTAATTATAATAATAACCCAAATTTCTGGAAAATAAGAATTAAAGATTTTGAAAAAATTTTACATTTTTAGTAAATTCGAGTTAAATTTTAATTAAAATTTAATTATGGTTGAGGATATAAATCAAATTTCAAAAGGTGTTGAATAATTTCTACATATGATTACACTTTTAAAATTCTTTTATTAGGAGACGCTTCAGTTGGGAAGACCTCATTTACAAAAAGATATTGTTATAACATTTTTAATCCATCAGAGCGATTGACCATTGGTGTTGATTTTCATGTAAAAACTATAGAAATTCACGGTAAAAAAGTAAAACTTCAAATTTGGGATGTAGGAGGCGAGGAGCGCTTTAGGTTTTTATTACCTACTTATTGTTTGGGAGCAAATGCTGCTTTCCTCTTATATGATATCACACGTCCACCTACTCTAGATAATATCCCTGAATGGGTAAATATAGTTAGGCAAAAGGCAGGATCTATTCCTATTGTCCTAGTTGGTTCAAAAATAGATTTAAATTCTCAACGACTAGTATCTCGAGATTATGGGATACAGATTTCAGAAAGAAATAATTTCTCAGGTTTTGGAGAAATTTCAAGCAAAACGGGTCAGAATGTTTTAAAAACTTTTGAAGTACTTGCAGAGTTGACTCTACAAAAATTAGAAAATAGGTGATTACATGGAAGAAAGCGAATTTTTGCCTTTAAGTTCTTTATTTGATGCGATTGGTGTCATAGAGAAAGGTATAGAAAAAATATATCATTACTTATTAAAGAATGTAAGAATAGATAACTTAAAGGAAGTATCTTCTAAATTTGGTCTCACATTAAAAAGAGGATATAAAATTTGCTCTGTCTTAAATGATTTAGAACTTGTACAAATATATGATCGCCCTATGAAAATCCATCTAGCGACACCTGTAATTCCAATTTGGCAAAAAATAATAAATAATCGAATAGAAGAATTATCTCAAGAATTTCAAGAAAAAAAAGAAAAAGCAGAAATGGCCTTAGAGGATTTCTTAAAATATTATAATCTTTCTGAACAAGTGAGTCAAGAATTTGTAGAATTCATTAAGTATGACTTAAATAACTTTTATGAAACTTATTATACATTCACAGCTAAAAAAGAATGTAGAATAGCGATAGGTATAAGATATGATAATGATTTAATCACTATGATTAAACAGAAAGGTCCAGAAAATGTACCCGAAAATCTGAGAGCTTCAATGAAAAATGGGATGTTAAAAGTTAAAGAAAATGTAAAAAATCTAAATGTTAAAATAATTTTTAATGCGGAACTTGTAAAAGAGTTATTGAAAAGCGAGGATTTTAAACTTTTGGAAAAACATATAGATCAATATGATTTAATGTTTGAAAAAGTTAGCGTTCATGTTACTTATGATGACTTTAGTAATTTTGGTCTCACTGATAATGAATTAGTTCAACCTAGTTTTGATCCAACTAATAAGTTGATTGGATCATATATTTCAAGGAATAGTAGTATTTACCAAATCTTTCATGAAAAATTCAATGAATTATTCGAAAAGGGTATTTCTATTAATGACTTCTTAAAGGAAAATAAGGATTTAAGCATGGAAACTGTAACTGAAAAACAGTCTTTCGTAATATGCCTTTTATAGAGACTCAACTAAAAGGAAACATACATAGTAAAAAATTATTTACTTAATCCTTTTTTCTTTGTAAAGCTTGCCTAAACTTTTCCAATTGTTTTCTAGGAGTAACAGTGGGACGGTCATATCTTTTTAATCTCTTCTTTATTCCAAAAAGATATTTAGCAATATCTTTTAATTTCTCAGTGTCATAACGCATCATCATAGTAATAGTTTCCATTTGGGGGCTACCACCACCATGCAACCCTGCTACTTGCATTACACCAGCTAAATCAGAAACAACTAAACCCTCAATTCCTTTAAAACACCTAAGCATGTTTTCAGGTTTAACTCTTGGATTTCTCTGTAAATATTTCATAGCCAATTCTCCCACTTCTTCACTAAAAAAAGTTTCTTCGAATGGCAAAGTTGCAATTATTCCTCCTGAAAGGTCGGCTAGTATTTTATATTCTTCATAAATCATCTCACCTGCAAGTCGCCTACCTGCGTTTGTGAGAATTTCATCTGGTACCTGAGTTCCTGAGGGTGTTTTTTCAGAATGCTTTGCACTTGATTCTCCAGCAGCAAATACTAGCTCCGCGGTGCCTATAATATGAGATATCTTATCTCGTGCATGAGATGTATTTTCAATGCCATTATATTCTGCCACTAATGCTGCGGCACTGGCAATTACTTCAGATACTGCTGGCTTGCATCCAGTATAACTATGTCGGTGATAATGTGCAAACATTAAAGCTAGGAAACCTGCATATGGAGTTTGTCTTGGATCTCCATGACCATTTAAGAACACTCGTTCATTTGGGACAAAAACATCGTCAAAAATGATAAATGTTTCTGCATCACCAATTTCAGCTCCTGGGGCTTCAACATATTTGGTCTTCCTATAATTAGCAGGTCTCGTTAATAATTTAACTCCATCCCAATCAGTCGGAAGTGCAAATGCTACTGCGTAATCTTTATCCTCTGGACCCATATATCTGCAAGGAACAACAATCATCTCATCAGCATATGGAGTATTTGTAATGTTAACCTTACATCCCCTTACCACAATTCCATGCTCTCTAGTTTCAACCACACGTAAGTATTGGTCGGGATCTACCTGTTCATGAGGTCTTTTTAATCTATCACCTTTCGCATCAGTTTGAGCACAACTCGCCACTAAATCATTCTCTTGAAAATATTCCATATATTTGTTAAATTTAATAAAGTAATCTGTACCTATTGCTTGATCTATTTCATATGTTACAACTGAAAGAGCATTAAGTGCATCTATTCCCATGCAACGCTGTATACATCCCCCACAACGATGACACAGTTGTCGAGTCATAAGTTGTTTATTGAGTAAGTCGTCAACACTCTGATGAATATGACAAAATCTGTTAATTTTCTTGCCAGTTAAATGACTTGTAGCTGTACAAACATCTTCCCATTCAGGATCGTGAGCTTTATCAAAAGTTTCTTTTATAATTCTCATTCCCCCTTTTAAACGAGGATCATCTCGACCGACTTTCTCTTCGCCAATATAAATATTTGGTTTCATTTTATATAATCTTTGAACATAATCTTCATATGTCTTCATTCTAAAACCCTATTTATTTTTAATTTTTGAGTAGGATAATCTTTTTCTATTAATAAATGAAACTCCTATTTGCAAGAATTCTTAGGAATAAAAATTAAAAAAGAGTAAAATAAAAAAATAAAAAATTGATATTAGAAAGGTATTTTTTAGGTTTTAATCATATCTCTTATATGTAAATAGTAGCCAGAAAAATCCAATAGTTCCTATAAAGAAAGCCACAAGAATAATATAGTTAATCCAATTGACCCACCATTCAGTACCAAACCATGAGAGCATTATTGAAAGAGTTTGAACCGCCATTATACTTAAAACAACTAATCCCATACCCATTGCATATTCTTGTTCTCGGAACATGCCAATACCTGAGACTATACACCAAAATCCAAGTAAAGCTGAAACTAAACCAGAAGAACCAAGAATACTAAGTGCGGCTTGAATGGCAGGGTGCGATAAATCAATTCCTAGAGGAATCCCCCACCATGCCAAGAGATTTACAATCCCCACAAAGACAAAAAGAGCACCAATAATTATCATCAAAATATTCAAAAGTTCATTTGAATCTTTTTTCTTTACTTCACTCATTTTTTTCACTAACTATTTTTTTTTATATAAATAGTAAGTATCAATAAAACAAACAAGTTATTTAAATTTTTAATATTAATAACTTAAATATAAAATTTGAAATCCTTATGATTTTTAAGTATAAATATAATGAAAAATTCACTAACTCCAGAAGCAATCGTTTCCGACTTTTTAAATGGAAAATTACATCTTAATTTAGCAGTAGAGTTATTATTATCACTTTTAGAAAAGAGTGATAATTCCGAAATGCGAAGAAAAAGTATAATCGCTCTCGAAAAATTGGGAGTGAATGATTATAAGATCTTTAAAATTTTAGAAAATTTTCTATTATCAGATGAAAATCCTTACGTACGTAGTGCTGCAGCTAAATTAATAGGTCAATCCTATCTTAAATATGGGCAAAAAACATTATTATGGGTAATCCAACATGAAAAATCACCAGCAGTCATAAAAACTATGGTGAATATGATTGAAAAGGAACCTCCGCATTTTAGAACAATTGCAGAAGAAATTTTTAATTGGCTTAAAAATTTTTCTTTCTATTTAGGGGTAATTCCAAATGAATCTAAATTTTTTTTGGATTTGGAAGTTTTTTTTTCCCAAAACAATATAGATTACGAAATTTCATCCCATACTTATCAATTTTATGAGAAAATAAGTCATATTAAAAATGACCAACCTTGGCTTATTATAAAAAATAAACACATTGAAATCTTAAATTTTAATTATTTAAATTGGTATTTTTTAAAAATTAATCAAGACATGATTGATTCCTTTATTAAAATGATAGATTTAGATACTTTTCTTAATTTATATGAGAAGATTGAATTGAGAAGATTTAATGGAATTAGAATTATAAAATCATTAAAATATCTAAAAAACCTAAAAAAGTTAGTATTAAGGGGAAATGGTATTGATACAATCCCTGAATTTTTGACAGATATCGAGAATCTTGAAGAATTAGACTTAAGTCATAACTCTATAAGAGAAATCCCTAATTCCATCATGAATCTTAAAAATTTGAAGATTTTGAAATTAAATAATAATAACCTTGAACAAACTACGTTTGAATTGAAGTCTTTTTTGAGTTCCTTAGAACTTGTTGATATCTAATGACCAAATTGCTAGATTATTGATTATACAGATTGATTTTTGAACCTAAGATAGTTATATATAAAATAAAAGATAAACCTATTATCAATTGAAGAAAAAATACAATGGTATAAATCATGGAAGAAAAACCAAAAATTAATGGAGGAGATGTTTTGATAAAATGTCTCCTCGCTGAAAAAGTCAAATATATGTTTGGAATTATCGGTGGGCAATTTTTGAACATGTTTGATGCTATTTATAGATGGGGTCGTGAACAAGGCATTGAAACTGTCATGTTTAGGCATGAACAAGCTGCTGCTCATGCAGCAGATGCATGGGCAAGATTAACTAATACTCCTGGCGTGTGTTTTGGAACAGCTGGACCTGGTGCTACCGATCTTATACCTGGAGTAGCCGCTGCTTGGAGTGATAATATTCCACTCGTCGCTATTGTTAATCAAGTAAACAGTAAGTTTGATGATTTATTTACCTTGCAAGGAAATCTTGATCAAATAACTATGTTTAAACCAATTACAAAATATCAAAGAACTATTAGAGATGTAGAGAAAATCCCAGATGCTGTTCAGAAGGCATTTCGTGAAGCTACAGGTGGGAGACCTAGACCTGTCTTGTTGGAAGTAGTTGAGGATGCTTTTCTTGGTGAAATAGAAGAGGATCAAGTATCAATCAGGCCCCCAATTAATTATCGATCGCTCAGCAAACCTTCTATTAGTGATGACTCGATTAAAAAATCAATAGATTTATTGATGGAAGCAGAAAGACCATTAATTATTTCTGGAGGAGGAGTCGCAAGGGCAGAAGCATGGAATGAATTAAACGAATTTGCTGAATTTTTGCAGACCCCTGTAATAACAAGTATTATGGGAATAGGAACAATTTCTAATACCTCAAAATGTTTAGTTGATTCGTCAATTCAAGGATTTGGTAAAGAAATCTCTTATAGAGCTGATGTAATTTTAGCTCTTGGAACTAAATTTTCATTTACTTTAGGTCATGGTGACGAGCCCTTTTTTAAAGATTCTCAGAAAATGATACAAGTAGATATCGACCCTATCATTATTGGAAGAGCTAAACCTATTACTTTAGGTATTGAAGGTGATTGTAGGATATACTTAAAAAAAATGCTTGAAGAAGTCAAAAAGAAAGGAAAGGTGGAAAAGAGAGATTGGATGGAACAAATTTTTGAAATGAAACAAAAATATATTGACAATTTTATGAAAAAAGCTTTAAAAGAGAAAATTCCAATTATTCCTCAAAGATTGGTTAAGGAAGTCTTAGATTTTATGGATGAAGATGCAATTTTAGTTGTTGATGGTGGAGACATTGCTTGCCATACAGTTGAGCAAATAAATCTTCATAAGCCACGACCACCACTCTCAACCTTAATATCAATAGGAATGGGGCATTTAGGCACATCTATTCCATATGCAATAGGTGCTAAATTAGCTAAACCTGAAAAGCAAGTGATTGCTATAGCTGGAGATGGTAGTTTTCTATTTAATGTCCAAGAATTAGAGTCAGCTGTCCGATTAGGCTTGAAGAATATGATCTTTGTTATAGCAAATAATCAAGCATGGGGTATGATAAAATCTTGCCAAGATAAATATAAAAAAAAGCATTTTATTGATGTAGATCTACCAGATTTCGATTTTGCAAAATGTGCTGAAGGTTTTGACTGTTATGGCGAAACTGTGATAGATCCAAAGGAAATCAGGCCTTCTCTCGAGAGAGCTAAACAGTCAAATAAACCAGCTGTCATTAATATTAAAATTGCACAGGTTATGTCAGATGGTACAAAACTAATGGCTTCAATGGGTATTCTCTAATAATTTTAATTGAAAAACTTCCTATAGGGATTAAATTGAAAGGGATATATTTTACACAAATCAACAAAGTGGAGCTTAAAGACGATTTACCAAAACCTCAAATTCAAGCGGATGAGGTTTTAATCAAGGTGAAAATTTGTGGGATATGTGGATCAGATATAGGATCCTTCTTAACTGGAGCTTTGGAGTCCCAACAAATAATTTTAGGACATGAGTTTTCCGGAGAGATAGTTGAACTTGGTGAGAGAGTTAAGAAGTTAAAACTGGGAGATCGAGTCACGGCTAATCCCAATATTCCTTGTTTAGAATGTAATTATTGTAGAGCAGGATTAGAATTCTTATGTATACATAATACTATTGGCATAACTCTCAATGGAGCCTTAGCAGAATATGTCAAAATCAGGTCAGATAGAATTCATAAATTACCAAACTCAGTTTCATTTGAAGAAGCAGCTATGGTAGAACCTATATCAAATGCTGTTCAAGCAGTTAAAATTTCGGGTTTTAAAATTGGTGATAATGCAGCTGTTTTTGGAGCGGGACCAGTTGGACTATTAGTTATTCAAGTACTCAAGAAAGCAGGAGCAAGTAATATCTATGTTATTGAACCTGTCGAATCTAAACATAAATTAGCTTTAGAATTTGGAGCCGATCAAGTTTTTCCTCCGGATAAATGGAGTCGAATTCTTAAACTTACAGATAAAATTGGACCAGATTTTATTTTTGATTGTGTAGCACTTCCAGAGACTATAATCACCTCGCTTCAATTAGTTAAAAGGGGTGGTTTAATAATGGTCATAGGGATACATTCAGAGCCATTTGAAATGAGAGGAATACTTCAATTAATGTCTAAAAATATTACAATAAAAGGGATGTATTTAGCAGATCAAGATTCCTTTAGAACAGCTTTAAAATTATTAGAACAGAAGGAAATTGAAATTGATTCTATCATCACTAAGAAAATAAAATTAGACCAAGTGCCTGAAACTTTTAAAAATCTATCTATTGGTCTACATAATGATCTTAAGATTCAAGTAGAAATTAAGTAATTATTAATTTATAACTTATTTTTTTGTATATTTGTCTGAAAAAGAAAAAAAACAGACCGTTTCCTTGTTATTTCTATCAAAAATTTAGAAAAAATTTATAAATTCTACTATCAGTAATAATGATATTTACTAATATCGTAAATATTATTTGGTGATAAAAATACAAAAAAGTCCTTATGATGAAAAAATATGGCTCAAATCTTATGATAACCATGTTTCTCATTCTTTAGATTATCCTCGCGAGAATCTTGCAAAATTATTCGATAAAGCAATGGATAGATTCCCTAAGAGAGTTGCTTGTTACTTCATGAAAAAGGTTATAACATTTGAGGAACTTAGAGATAAAATGCATCGATTTGCAACCTTTCTACAACAGAATGGTTTACAAAAAGGTGATCGAGTCGCGATTAGCCTCCCAAATTGCCCTCAATATATGATAGCTCATTTTGGGACTATATTAGCTGGAGGTGTTGCTTCTGGATGTTCCCCTCTTCTTAGTCCTACTGAATTGGCTTACCAAATTAACGATAGCGAATCTAAATTTTTTATTACGCTTGATGCAATCTATGAAAAAGTGGTTTTTAATATAATAGAGAAGCTGCCAAATTTAAAATCTATTATAACTACAAATGTATCTGATTTTATGGGGCTGGGAAAACTTCTAGTGTCTATTGCTAAGTTAATAGGTAAAATACCAAAAGGTAAGGTCAAACCTTATCCAGGTAAACAGATAGTTGATTTTCAAAAGGCTTTGGAATCTTCACCGAATATTAAAGAGGTTACTATAGACATAAAAAATGATCTTGCTTTACTCCAATATACTGGTGGAACTACAGGCTTACCAAAAGGAACAGAATTAACTCATTTTAATATTATTTCGAATATGCATCAAATTATTTCTTGGATAGGTATTGAAGTAGCAGAAGAGGGGCGAATACATCTTAGTGCTTTCCCTATGTTTCACCTTGCGGGTTTACAGATGAGCATGACTACTCTATATATTTCTGCTCCACAAATATTAATAGTAAATCCAAGAGATACTAAACATATCATAGAAGAAGTTATTGATAAACAACCAAAATTAATGGTAAACGTACCCACTCTCTATTTATCTATAAAAAGTAATCCTTTAATGAAGAAGGTACCTGAAACTGCTTTAAATAACCTTGATGTCTACATATCTGGAGCAGCACCATTTCCAGCTGAAGCAATCAGAAATTTTGAAAAAGATATGAAGGCAGAAAATAAAGTTATGGAAGTATATGGAATGACTGAAACATCTCCTATTCTTACAGGAAATCCCTATTATGGAACTAAGAAGATTGGAACAGTTGGTCTACCTGTTGCTGACACAGAAATTCGGATTGTAGATGTTGAAACTGGAGAACAAGTCGATCTTGGAAAACCGGGGGAGATAATCTGTAGGGGTCCTCAAGTTACAAGAGGGTATTATAATAAACCTGAGGCTACCGCAAAAACCATAATTGATGGTTGGCTTCACACTGGAGATGTAGGTGTTATGGATGAAGATGGATATATTACTATTGTAGATAGAACAAAAGATATGTTAATTGTCTCTGGCTATAAAGTATATAGTGTTCATGTGGAAGATGTACTTACGAAGCATCCAGATATCGAAATGGTTGCTATCATTGGATTAAGTGACCCAGACCGCCCAGGAAGCGAACTGGTTAAAGCAATAGTCCAACTTAAAGAGGGGGCTCAGCCTTCTGAGTCTACAAAAGATAGATTAAAAAAGTATGCCGCAGATCACTTATCTAAATATGAGAACCCTAAGATTTGGGAATTTAGGGAGAGTTTACCACTTACTACAGTGGGGAAAGTCTTAAAACGGGCACTGAGAGAAGAAGCTAGCAAATAAACTTTTTAACTATTTTTTTCTAACTCTTTTTTTTTGAACTAAGATTTAAAAAACTATATTAAGAAATTCATTGTATACTATAACCATAATAATGTAGTTTATTAAAAAAAGGAGTTGATTATATTGGAAAATAAGAAAGGAGCTGTGCAATGCATAAATGATGAGATTCTGGCAAAGCTTTCTTTAAAAAACAGATATAAATTCTTGAATTATAATTTAATGACATATTTAAGTAAGGAGCATTTTGAATTCCTTAAACGAGCTCAAAAATTTTTTATAAATTTTGAAAAGAAATATAATATTACCCATAATGAAGATTTATATCAGTGGATTCCTGAAATCGGTAAAGAAGGCTTAATAACTCGGATGTATAATTTTGAAAATCTGGGTTTGAATTATGAACCTTATGGCTACACAGCTGAATTTATGAGAGCCCTTGCTTCTGACTCCTTTGATCCTCAATTCACTATGGCTAGTGGAGCTAGTATTTTAGCTATAAGTCCCTTAATATTACATAATGATAATGTTGACATTCGACTAAGAGCCCTAAAAGAATTGGTGACAGGGGAGAAAATTGGTTGTATATGCATCACCGAACCAGAAAGAGGTTCAGATGCTGTTCATATGCTTACTACATGTGAAGAGCAAGAGGATGGGAGTTTCATAGTAAATGGTGAAAAAATATATCAAACTAACGGTCCAAAAGCAGACTGGGCAGTAATATATGCAGTAACCGAAAGAAATAATGGAAATACTATGGCACAATTCCTTGTTGACACTTCGTGGGAAGGCTGGAAAGCAGAAAGAGTAAACATTCCTTGGACTCCTAGAATGCATATTGGTAAAGAAACTTTTACTAATTTACGAATTCCAGCTGACTGTGTTCTAGGTAAGCCTGGAGATGGAAGATCTCATTTATTTGAGGGATTAAACCTAGAACGATTGGGCATTGTTTGCCTTAACGCTTCTCAAGCTTGGAATGCTCTTACTCACGCATTCATTTATGCTAATATGAGAAAACAATTTGATGAAGTGATTTTAAAGTATCAAGGAGTAGGGTTCCCTTTGGCAGATTTATGGGCTGAAACAATGAATTTAACTTTAGCTGCATTAAATATAACTCAAATGGTTGATAATAAGATGAAAGAACATGGAACACTACCAAAAGAATTTAATTTAACTCTAGGAGCTACAGCAGCTCAGTTAAAAAGTGTTAGTGCTAAATTATGCGAACGAGTTGCTTATGAGTGTGCTAATCTTATGGGTGGTGCAGGAGTATGTGATAACACATTAATGCAAGATTTATTAGGAATAACTAGGATTCAGGAGATTGGCGGAGGAACACGTCAAATAATGCAATATGTTATGAGTTATGCTTTGAGAGCATTATTCAAGGCAATTTAACTTCACTTTATTATTTTTTTTTAATCTAATTACAAAGAATAACTTTAAACATTAAACTCAATATATCAAATTATAGTGTTATCAAATATGAAAGATTTAAATAATAGAAATTGTCTAATAACTGGGGCTGCTAATGGAATTGGAAAATCTTTTGCCTTAGCTTTAGCTCGAGAAGGTATGAATTTATTTATTACTGATATTGATATAGAAAAGCTAGAAAAAGTTAAAAATGATATAAAAAATATTGGAGCTCAAGTTTATTCAGCTAAATGTGATGTTACGAAAATTAAAGACTTTCAAGATACTGCAAAACAATTTAATTCGAAATTAGGAGAATTAGACCTTCTTATTAATAATGCGGGAATCGTGATAGGAGGAAACATTTTCGAAATCACCTTGGATGATTGGAAAGATTTACTCGATGTTAATTTATGGAGTATAATCCATTCACTAAAGGTATTTCTCCCAAAAATGGTTTCCCAAAGCCATGGTCACATTGTCAACGTTGCCTCTGCAGCAGGAGTGATAGGAGCAACAGAACCACTTCCTTATATTGCATCGAAATTTGCAGTTGTAGGATTATCGGAAGCATTATTTGGACAACTTTCTAGTTATGGAATAAATGTATCTGTTGTTTTACCTTTATATGTTCGAACTAACATCTTTGAGAGTTGTAAAATCAAACATTCTCAAGAATTAATTGATGATGTTGGGGAAGAAAAATTAAGAGAAATTTCTAAATCCCTCTTGAAAGACATGCAAAGTAAATCAATCCTTCCCGATCGGGCTGTTAAGAAATATATTCAAGGCATTAAAAATAATCAACTGTATATATATGATAGTAAAGCAGTATTAAGTATATTAACTTTAAAAGGAACAAATCAACCCCACTTTGAACAAGTTTTGAAGGATTTAAACAAAAGTTATGAAGAAATACAAAGAAAACATTATTTAAAATATGGAATCAATATTGATGATTATAGATAGGTTAGAAAAATGAATTTGAATGATATACATGATATAATGTATGAAAAGGAAGAAAATGGGATATGCACGGCAACTTTGAACATTCCAGAAAGGAAAAATGCCATGTCATTTGTGACCTTTTTAGAATTAGTTACAATCTTGGATGATATGGAAGCTGATAAAAATGCCAAAATATTGATAATAACTGGAAATGGAGACTCTTTCTCTTCAGGAGGTTATTTTAATATGAATTTACTTACCAAAGTTCCTGAAGAGATAATGAAGGATATAGATTTAGAGGATATCGCCCAGAAGAAATTATGTATGCGCATGTGGAACTTTTCAAAACCAATAATCGCTGCTATAAATGGTTTAGCGGTTGGAGCTGGCTTTACGATGCCCTTGGCTGGTGCTGATCTAATATATATGGCAGAAGATGCGTGGATTGGATTTTATTTTGCAAAACGCGCTGTTATGGCAGAATTTGCGGCCCATTTTGTATTACCACTATATATTGGATTTCAAAAAGCTAAGGAATTACTTTATTTTGGAAAGAAAGTAACTGCTCAAGAAGCCTTAGAACTTGGTCTGATTAATAAAGTAGTTCCAAAAGAGAATTTAATGCAATTTGCACGGGATCAAGCACTAAAGTTAGTTCCTCCGAAAGGACCGAGTTTATCAATCAAATTGATGAAAAAAACAATACACCAATATTTCAAAGAAATTTTATCAAAAACATTAGATTTAGAAAATCAAGGCTTAAGAAATCTACTAACAACCCATGACTTTCGAGAATCATTAAAAGCTTTAGGACAAAAAAGAGATCCAATTTTTAAAGGCAAATAAAATTGAAAATTCAATAAATTCTTAGATCTTTACCACATGATAAGCAGAAGTCAGCATCACTACTTATCAGATAACCACAATTAGTGCAATATTTTTTATTAACATTAAATATATTATCAACTAATTTTGAATTTTTATACTCATCCACTTCTCTTTCATAATCGCGGTCTTTTATAATTATCCCATTTTCAGTTGCAACAATATAGTCTTGAATGTTGTTAGGATTGATCTTAATTAGTATTCCAAAAATAAATGCTACTGTTAAAGTTGTGGCTAATGGTAAGATATTGAAGGGGAATTTGATATGAGGAATTGAAGGAACAAACGTGAAAAGTATAAATAATAATAGAGTAAAAAAGTTTAATAAAAATGTGACAGTAAATAACTGTTTAAGTCTTAAAAAGGTACTGAACTTTCTTTTGCAGGTTCTACAAACCGGAAATTTTGTCGAATAACTGCTAATTATACTTGTTGTTGTTCTAGAAAAAATACCTCCATCTATCAATTTTCCTTTCACATAACCAATTTGAAATTTCTCAAGAGGAACATCTGACCTTCGGCATTTTAGGCATTTTTTGGGAAAATCTTCATACCTAAGCATAATCAAGGCTCCTGAATATACTTTCTAGCCAGAAATTTCGCCCATTTTGGAGTGACTCTTAATACAGCTTCTTTTAGTGAGGGAAAGTGTTTTTTGAATTCTTCATAATCATTGTTATCCTTAATAAATTCATATTCTTCTTCACCCAGTTCTTTTTTAATTTTGTAATAGATCTTTGCTAGGCGATTAAGTCCTTTAGTATATCCTCTCTTTGTTTTTTCATTGATAACATAAGGAAGAAACTCAAAGTAGAACTTCCATGTTCTCATAACATAATCTTCCATAGTGGGCATCATTGTAAAGGTATAAATTGTTAAACCCTTTTTAAACATAAATAAGCCTACATTTAATACTTCAACTTGATACCATGGAATATATCTAGAAGCCATAAGATGTGCTTTAGGTTCTTGGAATGCAATTCCATTTTTTGTAAAAAGAATATGAGATTGAAATGTTTGAGTTTGAGTCACTGGACCAGCTGGACCCTGAATAAGCCCAGAGAATAAAGCACTATAAATAATATCCTCTCCTATGGGAATTACTTCTCGAACTTCAGAAAAATCGATTGGAACATAAAAATTGTCATCTACGCCACCTTTAATCTCCGTTTTTTCCAAGGATTCACCACAAGATGGGCAAAATTTAAGATTTCCCTCAATTTGATTTCCACAATTAGTACAAAATGGCAAAATAACCGCTCTTTTAATTTGGTTTTTGTCTTGTTATACTTATAGATGGAATTTAATATAAACTTTATTTACTGAGTCAAAATGATTAAAACTGTTTATCATCTCTAGAAATCCTTATAAGAGAGAATTAACAATTATTATTTTTGTATAATAAATTTGATTTATATTTAATTTGAATTAAGATGGTTACATGAATTCTCAAGCAAAAACACGTCTTTGTATGGTAACCGGAGGTGTCATGTCTGGCATCGGTAAAGGAGTAGTAACAGCGAGTATAGGGAAAGTTCTTCAATTTCGAGGGTTTAAGGTGTCAGTAGTAAAGATAGATCCCTATTTAAATGTTGACCCTGGAACATTAAATCCAATTGAGCACGGAGAATGCTTTATTACCGAGGATGTATGGCAATTTAAACCAGTATTTGAATCAGATGAGAGAAGTTATAGAATTTCGGAAATAGATCAAGATTTTGGCACATATTCTAGAATCCTCGGTATTGAAATGCATCCTTCACATAACATAACCTCTGGTCAGATCTATTTATCGACAATCCTAGGCGAAAGAAAAGGAAAATTTTTAGGAAAAACAGTCCAATTGATCCCACACGTAACGGATATAATTAAGCAGAGATTAATGGAAATAGCTGAAGCTGAGGAATTGGACGTATTATTAATTGAATGTGGAGGAACTGTTGGTGATTTAGAATCAAGTATATTTCTGGAAGCATTTAGACAACTTAAACTGGAATATCCGAAGCGTACAGCATTTGTCCATGTAACTCTTGTTCCATACTCTTCAGCCGTAGGACAACAGAAAAGTAAACCGACCCAGCATTCAGTAAAAATGCTTCAAAGCATGGGACTGCAACCAGATATTATAATCGGAAGGAGCGAGAAACCCCTAGATGACGATATTCGAAGAAAAATATCTTTGTACTCCAATGTTCCTGAAAATGCTGTCATTTCTAATCCCGATTTAGAATTTATTTATGAACTGCCTTTATTATTTGAAGAACAAGGCATGGGTGATATTCTATGCGAATTAATTGATCTAAAGGCAAAATTAGTGAAATATTCAGAAGTTAGCAATTATTCTGAATGGGTCAAAATGGTAGAGATGTATAAGAAAGCCACTAAAACTATAAAAATAGGAATGCCAGGGAAATATTTCAACATTTCTGACTCATATATCTCTATAAATAACGCTTTAGAGCACGCTGCTGCTCATCAAGGCTATAAAGTAGAATTAAAGATGATTAATATAACTGAAGAAATTAACCTAGAAAAAGAATTAAAAGATTGTAACGGGATATTGTTAACTCCTGGTTTTGGAGAACGAGCAGTTGAAGGTATGATCTCTTCTGCTGAATATGCGATGGAAAAGAAAGTCCCTTTCTTAGGTATTTGTTTTGGTGCTCAGTTGTTTTATGTAGCCTTCTGCAGAAAATATTTGGGATTAAAGAATGCAAATTCAACAGAAATATACCCAAATACTCCTTATCCTGTAGTTGATCTTTTAGAAAGTCAAAAAGAGGTTTCTGAAAAAGGCGGAACTATGAGATTAGGGGCCCAAAAGATAATAATTGAGCCTAATACTAGATTGTATGATGCATACAAACAAAAAGAAATATTTGAGAGATTTAGGCATAGATTTCATATAATTGAGAGATTTATGACTGAAGAAGCAAAACAGAAAGGGATATTAATTTCAAGCAGAGACGAAACTGGTAAAATAATTAATAGTATTGAATTGAACCGGAAAGATCACTTCATGGTTGGTACTCAATTTCACCCCGAATTTACATCTAGACCATATAAACCTTCTCCAATTTATACTGACTTTATTAAAGCATGCATATCATTTAACAAATCGAAATAAAATGATAGTATTATTACTTATTCTTTAATTTCAAGAATTTCTTTAACTAATTTCTTCTTTTCTTCTAAATTGGCTTGTCGTGAAATCATAATTCTCTGTGCTTGAGGTGAACCCGCACCGTGCATAGATTCTGTTCTGTAACTTACAGATGCGACTCCCATTGTTAAGTTTTCGATGAAACGCAATACCTTATATCGATCTTCAGCACAAATACCTTGACAAGTTGTTAAATATTTTTCAATTAATGGACCAACTTCTTTCGATTTGAGATCTGCTTCTGAAGGCATCGTACAGATTATTCCCCCTGCGATATCTTCAGCTAATCTCCCGATTTCATATGGGAATCGAGTAACATTTTGTTTACATACGTTAGCTAATAGCATATCCATTTCATAGTTTCCTGCTTCTCTCTGGAAGCCTAATGAACTGCATGCGATACCACAACTATACAATGTTTCATTTAGATGAGTCATTTCTACTAATTTATCTCTTACATGAGATGCATTATCAGTTCCATTATATTCTGATATTAATGCAGTTGCTCCGATTAAAACATCACCTACTCCTACTTTGCATCCACCATAAGATTGTCTATGAAATCCAGCAAATCTGTTAACCAATTCTCCAGAAAATTCAGTTTCACCCTTCATGAAAATGTTTTCATCGGGTACAAACACGTTATCAAAGACTACAAATATTTCTTGACCACCATACTTGAAATTTCCAATATCATATTTACCTTCTTCAACCTTTCGAGTATCACATGATTGTCTTCCATATATTAAGGTTATACCCTTTTCATTAGTATCAATTCCGAAACTTATTGCATACTCCTCTTCACCTGGCCTTAGTGCAAGTGTAGGCATAATAATAGCTCTATGAGAATTAAGAAATCCTGTTTGATGAACTTTTGCCCCTCTTACTATAATCCCCTTATCATTTTCGTCAATGATATGCAAATAGGCATCAGGATCTGGCTGATCTTTGGGTCTTTTGCTTCTATCTCCTTTTGTATCAGTCATAGCACCATCAACCATCAAATCTTGTCTTTGAACATCAATCCAATAATTCTTAAAGTTTTCATGATAATTAGATCCAGATTTTTTATCTATTTCATATGTGATACTATAAAGCGCGTTTGCTGCATCAAACCCAACACATCTTTGGAAACAACAAGCAGTATGTTGCCCCAATAGTCTTTGCATCTTAACTTTTTTAATTAGATCTTCCTTAGATTGGTGAATATGTGTAAAGCGATTGATAACATCACCTGTTAAATGAGATTTTGTAGTCATTAAATCCCTAAACTCTTCATTTTGAGCTAATTCGTAGATTTTCATTACAGTATTAATTGAAGGCCTTATAATGGGATGATTCCAGAATTCAGTAATCTTTTCGCCAAATAAATACAAATTAACTGGTCGTTTTATACTTTCCAAATACTCTTGAGGTGTTTTTAATGGCATTTTTTTTTACCTCGATTTTATTAATTATAATTATTTAATTGATTATCTCCTAATAAAAATAATAATTATTAAAAATAATATCAATATTATGTCAGAATTATATAGTAAAGAAAAAAAGCAAATTTGGAGAATAAGATTTAGGTTTTTATTCTTAGAGGTATTTTTTGCTTTTATTTTGATATTTTTATTTTTAGCAGTTCTTCGTTATCTTATTTTTCCATTATTTGAAGATTTACTAATGTTTGGTGTATTATATTACATCATAAGAGCTATCGTAATCTTCCTTATAATTCTATTTGTTTTATGGATTCAAGGGAAATTCATTACAGAAGGTAGTGAAAAGATAGAATTTACCCCAATGGAAGGTCAATTAAGACTGTATAAGATAACACGAAAGAATTTTAAATATCAAATTCTTTATGGATTTCTCCTCTTCTTTTTAGTTCTGGTACCTATAGAATTTATTACTTTCTACTTTATGCCAGATTTGGTAGGGTATCAACTCGAATTCTTAGTATATGATCCATTTAATCTTTATTTATCTGAACCAAATTATCCACTATTTTTGCTTTATCTAATTATTGTACAAATCTCAATTGCTTTTGCTCAAGAGACAATATATAGAGGACTGCTAGCTAAAAGGGGTAGTGATCACTTCTTTGAGATGTCTGCTGTAATAATTTCCTCTCTTTCTTTTGGTTTGAAATCACTTATATTTTATTTCGATCCTATAAGTTCCTCCTTTTCTCCATTGACTCCAATCATTTGGCTAATTGAATCCTTTATAATTGGAATAGTACTATCTATAGTCACTATTAGAAGAAAATGGTTATTACCTGCGATTATCGCGATCTTACTAAATAATATTCTCTTTTATCATTTAATTTGGAACATATTACATGGGATAACATCCTACGTCTTATTATTATACCTATACCTTCCCTTATTAATTGGGAGCGTTATCTTATTTATTTGGCAATATCCAAGAATACGAGAAAGTTTATCAATTGGAATAGGAACTCTCAAAACTTACTTGAAAAAAGAGGATAAAAAGGAAAAAACTACAACAGACAAAATTTTTCGATATCAAATTGACATTATTGTAGCAATAATCATTTTCCTTTTAGGCTTTATAATTTTAATTTAATTAATAATTCAAATAATGGTAAATAAGATGACAGAAAATTTAAATGAAAGATATAAAAGCGCTGCAGAGATAATAAATAGAGCTGGTGAATTTGCTTATCCAATAACAAGTACTTTAATTAAAATTTTAAAGTATAATATTAATGAAGAAGATTTGGATATAATCTTCGGCTTTGCTAAACAGATTTCTCAAACGATGGATCAATTAAAAGAAAGTACTGAACTACGAGAAGATCAAATTCTAAAGAAAGTTGACTCTCTTGCGAAAAAGGGAGTAATTTTTAACCAACCTAATCGCCAAGGAGTAATGGTTTATAGATTATTACCCGTGGCTAGGCAATTCGAATATACATTCATGAAAACCTTAGACGATTCTGAGAAGTTTCGTACCCTAGCAGAACTATACCACAAACTCGATAAGGAAATTGAAGAATTTATTCAATCTAATTATGATCAAGTTATTTCGACTCTAGATAAAAGATTACCAATCGATCGCACAGTATTAACTAGTTTTATTAATAAGGACACGGGGAAAGAGATTGAAATTGTAATTGATAAAAAAGTTGAAGTTCCGACTCAAGTTATCATACCTTCACAAAAAGTCGAAGAGATAATAAATAAATTCGAAGATATAGCCGTTGGAAATTGTTTCTGCCGTCAACATAAAGATTTATTAGGAGATCATTGTAAACAAACAAACATTCGGGAAAATTGCTTTACATTGGGAAAATCTGCACGACATACTTCCGCACAAGGATTTTCTAGGTTAATTTCTAAAGAAGAAGCCCTAAAAATTTTAAAAGCTACAAAAGAAGATGGTTTAGTTCATAAAGCTTATCATCTTCATTCTGATATCACAAAAGAAGAAGTCGCGATTTGCAATTGTTGTTCTTGTTGTTGTTTAAATAGTCGAGATTTAATGGTTGGTCCCGTTGTTAATGCTAACAACTACTTAGCTGAAGTAAAAGAAGATAAATGCATTGGATGTGGAAATTGTATTGATATTTGCCATAATAACGCAATATCATTAAATGACGATAATATAGCAGAAGTAGATGAGGAATATTGTATAGGATGTGGATTATGTGCCTATTTTTGCCCCGAGAATGCAATTTCTATGATAGAAGGTTTAAGATTCATTCGGATGATTCCTCCCCGTAAGAATTGAGATACTTTTCATAAAAAAAAGAAAAAATAATTAATTTACTACTACATAAGCATTACCTAATACTATTCCTCCTCGCTCAGTTCGTACTTGAATAATATAACGTCCATTAAGTTTCCATCCTTCTGTAGTTAAGGTTTCTCCTGGATAAACCTCGCTAGTAAATCTTGCTTTAAATTCTTTAAATCGCTCCAAATTTCCATTACAAGCTCCATAAATAATTGCACGAGTAGCAAAACCATATGTACATAATCCATGGAGGATAGGACCTTTAAATCTGCCACTTCTACTAGCAAATTCAGGATCTATATGCAATGGATTTAAATCTCCGGTAAGTCTATACAATGCTGCTTGATTTTCCTGAGTTTTATAGGATATGGTGAAATCTGGTCTTGTATTTTCGGGAGGTTTTAATGGTTCTGTTTTAGGTCCTGATTCTCCACCGAATCCACCGCCCCCAAGATAAAAAAATACATATTTTGTATCAAATATAGGTTCACTTTCTTTGCTCTGACCAGAAACTTTCATATGAATAACCGCAGCATTTCCCTTATCAAAGATATTTTCAACTTCTGCTTGGCATAGTATCTCACCAGAAGGAGAAAAATGTTTATAGATTTTAATTGATTGCTCCCCGTGCACAAAGTGGGAGAAATCTATTTTGCCAAGCTTCTGCAGCTGGAGAGCTGCTCCTGCAACTATACAAGCATAACTAGGGAAAACCTTCAATTTATCAGTGAAATTCTCATATAAAAATTGTAGCTCATCAATTTTGGCTCCAATACCTAAAGCATAAAGCACAACATCTTTCCAATTATATTTAAAAAGAACTTCAGGAAATTTTTTTCCTATCACATCCAGATTTAATCCAGACAATATTTCTTCATTCCTCATAAAATTATGATTTTTAATATTAGATCTTTCTTGACAGTTAATAATTATATGTTTTATTATTAGATAGTAAAACGAGTTAATTTACTACTGAGTTTACGCATCTAGATTTTCAATCACAGTTGCTATTCCCTGTCCTCCTCCCACGCAAGCATTAGCTACACCAAATTTTGCTTTTTTATCTTTTAATATACGTGCTAGTGTCCCAGTAAGACGTATCGCTGTTGATCCTAATGGGTGTCCAATCGCGGTTGATCCTCCCATTATATTGACCTTCTCTTCGGGTATATTGAATTTATCCATACAATTTAAAGCAACAATACAAAAAGCCTCATTTATTTCCCAGTAATCAATGTCATCTGCTTTTAATCCTGCATATTCTAATGCTTTTTGTGTAGCAGGAACTGGACCCCGTCCCATCACTCTTGGATCTACTCCTGCCCAACCAATTGATACAATCCGTGCCATTGGTTCTAATCCTCTCTTTTTTGCTCCTTCAGCCTCCATTAGGACTGCTGCTGTAGCTCCTGCATTCAAAGGAGATGAATTTCCTGCCGTTATTACTCCCTCATCAGTTCCCTCTCTCTCAATATATCCTTGTTTTCCACCATTTTTTTCTAAATAGAATGGTGTAGATATTCTTCTTAATCCCGCAACACCTTCCAAAGTAGATTTTCTTGCCGCCATATCTCTATCAACTATCATTGCTTCATCCTTATTGCCCTCCACATGGCCCATTATTGGAATTATTTCACCTTTAAACCATCCAGCTTCTTGATATTTAACTGTCAGGTTATGACTTCTAACTCCAAACTGATCTAAATCTTCTTTTGTAAATCGTGGTACTTCTTCCTCATATAATCTCTGAGCAGTTTGTAACATATTAGTAGAATTCATAATATCAATATCGGGATTATAAAATCTACTATTCGTATCAGTGAATCGCTTCCATTCAGGTTCAATTCCTATTCTCCGAACTCTTGTCATATGTTCAAAACCAGTTGCTAATACCCTTGTACTATTACCAGTCATAATATGCATTATCAATGCATGCATTCCAGCGCCTGCTGAACCACATTGCTTATCTATCATAAATGAAGACACTTCGTTTGGAAATCCTGATAAAAAGAGGGGAATTTTCCCACCGTATGTCCAATTTTCCAGCACCCCTGAAGCAATGCCAATAGAAACCTCCTCAATATCTTTTTTTGTAATTCCTTTTTCAGCTAGGCTTCCATCAAAAAAATTTATGAGAAGATTAGCAAGTAACTCATCACCACGAATTTCACCAAATACATCCCTTTCAGGTTGCTCTGGTCTGGAACGTGAAAATGCGGTTCGAGCGTAATCAATTAACCAGACTTCTTTTAAATTCATTCTATTTTCACTCTTGTTTATAACATTTTTTATTGTAGAAAATTTCATTTATTATAAAATTTATTGAGTTGACAAAATTGGAGTAAGACTATTTAAGCCTTTCTAAACAAGTAAATCGCCCACCCAATCGCTTCCCGCTCCCACTTCAGATATAGGTTTT
>JBHLOY010000013.1:0-77332 GCA_048939995.1 Promethearchaeota archaeon
CTATTTGCAATCCATATTAATACTAATAAAATGATAACATATCCTCCAATAAAGGAATATCTTATTTTGTTTGCCTCAGATTTCGTTTTTTTACCTTTCGATCGCAATTCTATGAACACTAGTAATGCTTCTAAACCAATGTAGAGAATGGGAAGTATATTGATTATTATTACCGTATATCGGATTTTCATTAAAAGTAATCTTAGATTATCAAATGATCCGCTTAGCCACAATAAATTTAAAAGTACATCGAATATTTTGCCAAATACCCAGATTCCAAAGAATGAGCCAAAACAGAAATAAGCATCTGTCATATAGATTGCTTCTTGTTTGAACCATCTCTGATATAAAAAGAGGCTCATTGCTGCTAAGATCGCAATTTTGATAGGATAAATTAGAATCCCTAAAATTAAATTATTTATGACAATTACATTGTAGATTATATCCCAAAAAAGCCAAAATAACGTCGTAAAGGTACCTAATAAGACTATTACTATGCTAAAAATGGAGATCTTAAAGTTTCTAAACCTAACGTATTGAGCCCACATTTAGATCCTTTTTATAGAAAATTTTTCTTGTCTTTTCTCTAGATCTAGTTTTAAAAATTCAATGATTTTTTATACAAGAATGAGGAAAAGTTTTTCTAAATTTAGGATCCATTTGACCAAAAAGCAAGAGAGTCTATTTGGGTGGGACAATTGAAGTTAACTTTTATTAAGAAAGGCGCCTAAATTTCGAGGAAATAGTTCTAGATACTCTACTAAATCATAATCTTTTATCTTCTTAATAGTTAGTTTGGGAAGTTGATCCAATTGTTTTCCTTGAAGGATTAAATTAGTTTCTTCCTCTGAAAATGTAGGACCAATTTCAATCCGAGAAATAACCTTTTTATTTGCAGGGCATACCTTTTGGCAATGAAGACAGCCAACTAAGCAATTATGCCAGCTAGAGTCTATCCATTCCGGGAAGCTTATTTCGGGAGGATGTTCATTATGGTAAGTAAGGCATTTCTCAGCACGTAAGAGAAATCTATCTGTTGGAATCGCCCCAGTTGGACAATTCCGTATGCAAGCTGAACATTTCTCGCAAAGATCCATCATCTGATGTTTACTCCAGCTATCTTGTTGTAGTGGAAAATCAGAATAATAAGCTGAAAGACGATGAAAACTTCCCATATGGTTAACATAAGTAATATTATTTTTCCCATATTGAGTTAAGCCACTATGTACTGATAAGGTTTTCATAGGTATCCTCGCATATGCTACATTATAACCTTCTGGTGATAAGATAGAAGTTAAAAAGTCTCGTAATTTATCAATTATTTCCCGACCTTG
Source organism: Promethearchaeota archaeon (assembly GCA_048939995.1). Lineage (GTDB taxonomy): Archaea > Asgardarchaeota > Lokiarchaeia > Sigyniarchaeales > SOKP01 > SOKP01. The sequence goes on from JBHLOY010000013.1 coordinate 1,335, forward strand.
TAAATATGTAGGAGGAATAAGCAATGGAAGCTCTTTCTGGTTGTAATGAAAGATAACTCTTGTTGAAGGGTGGGGATGCGCTATAATAAAAATAGAATTAATCCGAAAATCAGTATTAGGTGTAGTTTCAAGAAATGTCTTATATTCTTCATAAAATTCTAAATTAAAAAGCTGATTGGTTCGATGACCTTGAATTTCTGCATTTATATCAGTAATATGATTTCCAGAAACAATCCTTCCTTTACAACCAATAGCCTTTAAACCTTCATGAAAATCTGCTATTATTTTAGATTCAGTATTCATGGCTTAGTTAATAGGATAGAGGTAAACTTATAAAATTTACACTTTATAAAAAAAAGAGAAGAATTTGAAGTGATTATTTTTTTATTTTCTTCCAGATGTAACCATGTACGTCAAATAAAATCAAAAGGGCAATCAAGGATGTTATTAAGCAAAATATCAGTAGATCTAAATCTGTGGGAACGTGTCCGAATAACCATTCAAGATTTATCACAAAATTACGCAACCAAGGCCATTCCCCAGGAAGTGGTTGACCATTCAGAAAATAATAAAGAAAATCTTCTAAAGTACTAAATTGTAATAGTGTCCCCGCTACAAATATGTTCCAGCTTTGCCTTTTAGAACCTCCTCCTAGTTTCCAACCGATGGCAATAATTAAATAAAAAAAGGTCATTAGTAATCCCCAGAACGACATATAATAAATTGTTTTATCAATTGGATCAACCCCTAATCCTTGCTGTATCCATATATCATCAATTGTGAAATTAACGAGAATTCCTATTGGGACAATAACAAGGGTAAACAGAACGATTAATATTAAAAATTGGTGTTTAAGAGATTTAGGTTGTAGAAAAAAAGCAGGAATCATTCCGAATAAGATTAACTGTACATATAAAAAAAGTCCAGGTGGAATACCGATACCTACATAGAATATAATTGGTATGCCATTAGCAATTAAAAATAGAATGAGTGCGATTATAAACCATTTCTTATCCGTATTACTTCTTTCTTGTATTTTATTACCTGCTAGGAAGAGAAATCCAATGGGTACTAATATCCCTAGAATTAATAGAAAGATTAACCAATAGAGGCGTACAGCAAGTCCTACTTCTGGATGCTCAGCGGCCCAATCTACCATAGCAGTTAGTATTATCACAACAATAAAAATTACAAGAATTATCAATTTGGTTTTCCAAGAATCAAAATTTTTTTCAGACATTTCGATCATAATTTATGCTTTAAATATTATGATACTCCCTATATTATAAAATTAGACCTTTTCACGATTATTTAGAAATTGACAATTTAATATAAATAAGCTCAAATAAGATGTTAAATAAATAAAGATAGTTCTTTCATTTGATTACGGGGATAGACGTTGCTAAGTATAAAAATGAAGTCAAAAAACAATGACTCATTTAAGTTTCCCTTTCTTGGATATATAGGGTATGGAGCAACTAAATTTTTCGATTCATTCAAATCCTTTTCATTTTTGCTTGATAAATTTGAATCTATGTATTTAACCATAGATCTAGAGAATGTAGTTATCGACAGACCAGTTTATATCACTGGGCTTGCTCGTGCTGGTACAACTATAACGTTAGAAATGTTGAGTAAACACCCAGATTTGAGCTCTCATCAGTATAAAAATTTGCTTATGCCTTATCTGCCTCATTGGTTTAGTTTGTTCATAGAAAAATTAAAGATTTATACAAAACCTTTTGAACGAATCCATATGGATGGGATACTAATTACACATGAAAGTCCTGAAGCTGTAGAAGAGATATTTTGGCAAAAATTTTTTGAGAATCTTCACAATGAAAAATCATCAAATATTCTTGATAGAAGAACAACTAATCCTAAGTTTGAAAATTTTTATCAAAATCATATTCGAAAGCTTTTAATTGATCAAAATAAACCTCGTTATGTAGCCAAAAATAATTATCACGTTTCAAGGTTTGAATATTTACTTAAACTCTTTCCAGATGTAAAATTCTTGCTAATTATTCGTAATCCAGTTAATCAGATTGCGTCTCTAATCAAACAGATAAAACTTTTTATGAGAATTGAGTGTAAAGCGCCATTATTGCAAGAATGGTTTAGATTGATTGGGCATTATGAGTTTGGTCATCATCAAGTTTGTATAAATGTAGGTAATACAGACGTTATACGTAAAATTCGTATGTTGTGGACAAAGAAAGAGACCTATGTAAAAGGTTGGGCATACTATTGGAATTCTATATATGAATATCTTGCAGATAATCTTGAAAAGAACAGAAAGTTTAGAAAGGCAACTTTAATTATAAATTACGATGAACTTTGTGAAAATCCTGATGGAATAATAGCCAAAATTCTCGAACATACCGAACTTTCTGTTGAAAAATTTGAAAGAGTTAGAAAGTATTATATTGACCACCTACATGTACCAAACTATTATAAACCAGACTTTTCTCAACAAGAACTTGCAGAAATATCTGAAATCACGAAGAAAACTGCTTCTCGATTTGGGATAAAAAACACTTTAATCAACTTTTACCAACAACAAGGATCAAAGTAATCTTTATATTTTTGAATCCAAGGACAGATTGTATATTTTGTATAATCTTCAGTTATCTCTTCTCCTTCTTGAATGTCTTTAAGAGATACCGAACAAAATCCATTCTCATCTTCAGAAGCACCAGAGTTAGCATTAAGAGAATGATTTACATAACGAGAATTATCTAAACAAAAAATCAGAGCATCAAGCTCTCTCTCATAATAAGAGTAAGTTAATAATGTTTGGATATAATTCTCCATTTTTAATGACTTTTGAGAATCGTCAAGTGTTAAAAATTGTTTTTTTGTTATAATTAGGACATCTTGTGGACGAGCATGCCACCATATTGTCCCTTTTGGAATTAAATCTTTCGCGAATAATCCTAATCCATGAATCGGGCTTGATCCTACTCTTGTGTATTGTTCAACGGGATTATCCTTTTTTCGATTGTAAGGGATTTCAGTATAAGGCATAATTATTAATTCTTCCTTTAAAAATCAATATATTATTATTTCTAATGAATTATTTATTTAGAAATTTGTTTCTCATTATCTTTTATTTCTTCAATTATTTCTCTAAAAACGCGATTATAATATTCTTTTGGAAATAATGGATGAATTTCTATATTTTCATCCAAAAATTTTCTTTCTTTAAGTTGATGCATAAAATTAACCTCTCAGTTTTAAATTTTTATCCCTAACTCTTATAATTTCTAATCCTATTTAAAAGAAAATGGTAAAATTCTGAAGTATAAAATAGTCAAAGTCAAATTAGATTTAAGACTAAAAACTTATTTCATAAATTTGTCAATTTAGCACTGATTTCCCATAATTTTTTCGCTTCTTCTTCATTGTAAGAGTCTTCAGAAGATTCTTTCGGTTTTTTATTCACAAAATATTTTCCAGTTATCCCTTCAACTTCAGGTGATGAAGCAAGATATATTGAAGTTTCTGCGCCCTTTCTTGGCTTCTTAAAAAAAGCTTTTGCAAACAATTGAGAAAAAGCTGATTGATCGCGCCCTAAATTGGTATTCACAACACCAGGATGGACTGCATTTACAGTCACTCCTGTACCATTTAATTTTCTACTTAGTTCGTAAGTGAACATTGTTACAGCTAATTTTGATACTCCATATACTTTGAAAGCACGATAATTTTTATTCTCACATTGGAGATCATCGAAATCCAGAGTTGCATTTTTGTGAAGGGCCGAACTGATGTTAATTATTCGACTTGGAGCACTAGTTTTCAACACATCAAGTAACAGATTTGAAATTAGAAATGGAGCAAGATAATTAACTGCAAAATTCATTTCAATTGCATCACACGATAATTGGCGCTCAGATCGCATTAAACCAGCATTGTTAATTAACACATTCAATTTTTGATATTTTTGCTTAAATTCTGATACAAGTTTACGAATTTGATCTTGAGATGATAAATCACATAGTAATAAATCTATGTTCCGATTCCCTGTATATTCGATAATTTCTTTTTGGGCTTCTTCTCCGCGTTCTTTATTTCGACAAACCATAACTACAGTAGCCCCCATTTCTGCTAATCCCATAGCAGTGGCTTTTCCAATCCCTGAATTTGCTCCAGTAATCATGCAAACTTTTCCTTCCATACTAATAATCAAACACCATCAGTATTTTTTCATATTCAATTTGAGAATAATCTTATTCTATGATTAAAAAATTTAGTTCTTATAAAATAAAATAAGACTGTTATAATTCAAGCTCTAAAAAATTCTAAATCAATTTATATTTTATTAGGATTTTAGAGTTTTCTAATGTCCTATAAAAAATAATTACTGAATCTTATTTATAATCGTTAAACCGTAGAATTATATTATGTAATTAGGTTGTATTCCTAGTAGACAAATAAATACCCAAAAAAGTAAAGGTGTCAATATTATGCCAAAGAATTATGTAATTATAGGAGGGGGCCCTGCCGGTGCGAATGCTGCTGAAAAGTTAAGAGAACTAGAACCTTCGGCAGAAATAACTCTAATATCTGATGAAAATTATACTTATTACAAGCGAAGCAAAATAATTAATTTGATATCAAATAGTTGCACAGAAGAAGACCTTTTTTTGAAAGGTAATAATTTTTATGAAAAATTGAGAATTAATTTTAAAAATGGATATGTTAAAAAAGTCAATCCCAATAACAATCAAATCGTGTTAGAAGATAACTCAACATTAAATTATGACTCTTTATTAATAGCTTCTGGTGGAACTCCTTTAATTTTACCATGGGAAGGAGTTAACCTTAAAGGAATATCTACTCTATATTCTTTAAAAGATGCAAAAGAAGTAGCAAAGAACATCTGTAAGGCTAAACATGCGGTAATTATTGGAGGGGGTTCTATCGCAATAAAAGCGGTAAAAAATTTTATAAAAGCAGGTTTAAAAGTTTCTATTATAGAAAAAAGCTCACATCTATGGCCTATTGGATTTGATCGAAAAATTTCTAGAATTTTTGAAAGAGAATTCATTGATCGTGGAGCTGATCTTTATTTTAATGATGAAGTGGTCAGATTTAATGGCGAGAATGGAGAAGTTAGATCTGTTACTTTAAAAAGCTCTCAGGAGATTCCTGCCGAACTTGTTGTCATAACAATAGGAATACGTCCTAATATTGATTTTATAAAAGATACAAATATTAAAATAGACAAGGGTATTATAGTCGATAAGCATTTGGTAACTAACATTTCTAATATATTTGCTGCAGGAGATGTCGCTCAAACTGAAGATCCTCTTTATCAAAGTCCTATACTCCATTCAACCTGGGGAAATGCGAAAAAGCAAGGTAAAATTGCTGCTGAAAATATGGTTGGAAATAGTATAGAATATAAAGGAACAATTCCAATACAAACAATTAAAGGATTCGATTTTCAAGCAATTGCGGCAGGAATTACGCATTCCAAAAAGAGTTTTGATGAAATCTCATGGGTTTCATTTCAAGAGAGCTTTTGTAGGAAGTTCGTCCTTGATAAGGATAACTTGATTGGAGTATTAATTCTAGGAAGAAATATAGACAAAAAGCAGTTAAAACCGCTGATTAAGAAAGCTGTTTTTAACAAATCGAATATAAGTGACTACAAAACTGATATTTTAAAAGAAGGATTTGATTTTAATAAGATTTTATCTAATACCAATTGATTAATAGAAATTGGTTTATAGAGTAATCTTTAATTTATTTAATAGAGAAATCACAAAATCATCAATAAATTCTGTTATTCCCAACTGTTCTTCAAAATATTGGAAAAACAGTTGTTTTAATTCAGAATAAAGAAATTGTCGATCTATTGAGTCTGCATCCTTTTTATTGTAGATACTCTCTAAAGCTAAAAATTTCAATCTATTGAAGACTAACTCAAACATTAAATTGATAAAGGTATTATTAATAAACCTTTCATCATCTTTGCTTAATTCATAATATTCATAAATTACTTTGCTTCTTATTGTTTTAATTTCTACTAAATTCTTCTTTAGATCATCTGATATCTCTAAACCTTGTATTCTATCTAAAAATTTTTCATTACTTATTTTAGCCTCTTGGAGTTGATTGCTTTTCAATACATATGAATAAAATCTAATTAGGAACTTAAATGAATCAATACTTTTTTCCTTCTTCCACATTTTATACAATTTTCCCCAGTGGGCTAACTTTATATCTTCAATAGCATTATAAATACTATTTTTTAGAAATTTGAGAAGCTTTTTATTATAAAATAAAGCATCGTTATAAGGTTGTTCATAATTATGAAAACTATATTCATAGATATTACCGTTTTCTTTAAATTCTCTAAAATGGAAAAATGAGCTGAAATCTGTTAATAATTCTTTTTTTCCTACTTCTGCGGCAAATTTAATAATATATTTACATTTAGGGCAATAAGTTACCCAAGAACGGCGAATAATGTTAATTGGACGAACATGGTTATTTGATTTCTTGAATTTAGGAATTTTAAATCTATAAATAGGAGCTTCAAGCTCATAGTTCATTTTTTCCCGATGAAAAAACTTGGGTACATACTTCTTGCCACACATTGGGCACATGATTTTGTTTTTCTCTGCAATTTCCAACATAATTTTAAGCAAGGTTAGTTAAAATGCTATGTTAAGGTTATGAAAGGTAGTTTTTAATTGCATCGCTAATTTTTAAAATAATTAATTAATAATCAATAGGTTTAGTTTTAGGCGGTCTTTTATAACTTATAAATAATATTGAATCCCTATTTCCAAATTAAAGTCATTCTGCTGAAAGAATTTAGAAAACTAAAGAAAAATTTATTTAAACTACAAAATCTTGATTAATCTACCAAAGGTGAACTTAGATGGTACAATTAATTTCTAGAGAATTAAATGATTTAATGAATAAGCAAATCGTTGAAGAACTACGATCAGCTTATATTTACTTAGGAATGGGTGCTTGGGCAATAGAAAAAGGCTTAAAAGGTCTTGCTGAATTTATGAAAACTCATGCTGAGAAAGAAGAGTATAAACATGCTATGAAATTTGTCCATTACATAGAAGAAACAGGTGGGAAGGTAGAATATGGAACCATAGAGCAAGTTACTACTAATTATGAAAATGCAGAAGAAGTATTGAAGGCAGCGATTAAACATGAGGAGTTTATTACTAACAAGATTAAAGAACTTATGGATTTAGCTCAAAGTAAAAATGAATATTATGCCTACGATCTATTAAATTGGTTTATTCAAGAACAAATTGAAGAGGAAAATCTATTTACTGATTTGTATAATAAGTTTCTGTTAAGTGGCAAAAACCTTGGAATTTGGGACCATCACATCAAGCATCCCTAAACTAACAACTTTATTTTCTTTTTTTAATTTAATTTATTTTATGACGCTTAGTTTTATGTATATTATCTGGGATTTTGATGGCACATTATTCAATACATATCCCTATATTGTTTCTGTAATTAATACTATTTTAAAAGATAATTACGACCTAAATTTAGATAGGAATCAGATTCAAGATTGGTGTAAAATAAGCCTAAGATTTTTGTTTAAAAAATTAGAATCTGATTTTAAGGTCAATAAATCAGAATTTCAGAATCTCTTTAGTAAACAATATGTGGTAAATTTGGAAACTCAACAGCAACCTTATCCCGGAGTAGAAGAAGTTCTTCAACTTTTTCATAGAGAAGGAGGTAAAAACTTTATAGTCACTCATCGAGGCTCTAAAAGTCTATTTAGATTATTAGATTATTATAAGATTGAAACTCTCTTTGAAAAAGTAATAACCAATGAAGATAGATTTCCAAATAAACCAGATCCTGCGTCTTTTTTATACTTAATTAGTGAAAACAAAATACCAAAGGATGAAGTTTTAGCTGTTGGTGATAGAGCTATTGATGTTCAAACAGCAAACGCAATTAAAATTAAATCTTGTTATTTCAATCCAGAAGGGAAAAGAGACGAATTAGCTGATTTTAATATAAAACATCTATTGGAATTGAAAGGAATTTTAAATTTATGAATTGAAATCATCTCTTAAAATTTATATCTCATTAAAATGATATAAATATCACTTAATAAGATATATAATAATATTTAGATTAAGGCCTTTATTTTGATTTATGATTTAATAGTTATAGGCGCTGGTCCAGGTGGTTCTACAGCTGCTAAGGTTGCGGCAGATGGTGGGGCAAATGTTTTATTACTTGAGGCTGCTGATGAGGGTCGTTATAAGTGTTGTGCTGGAGGAATTCCAGTTAGTAATGAAGTTTTTAGTGAAATTCCTCATGGTATTGGCGACCGAGAAATTACAGGCGGAGTATTAGTGACTCCCCAGAAGGAGATTATGGAATTCAAAGCTACTGGAGAGAAAAATAGGGGTTATTGTATGTTTCGAACAGACTTTGACAAATTTTTAGTAGATATTGCCCGAGATGCTGGGTCTCAAGTGAGGTATGATTTTTTTGTAAAAGCAATTGAGAAGAGCAAAAGTGAAGTAATTCTTAGGGGTCCTGAAGAATATAGAGCAAGGTGCGTTATTATTGCTACTGGACTTGGAGGGGCAAAATTGCAGCGTCAAATTGGAATTGAAGTACCAACTTCAATAAATGCTATTCAAGCTGAGTTTGCCATACCTGAATCGAGTATCGATGAAGAATTTGGGAATCGTATCTGGGAATTTTTCGGTTACACCTCTGTTGATCATGGTCTCGCTTGGGCATTTCCAAAGATTGATGCTGTAAGTATAGGAATTCTAGGCAAGAGTCTAAAGATGAGAGATTTTGAGGAATTTCTTAATAATCCTATTATAAAAAATAAAATTGAAAACAGAAAGATGATAGAATTTGAAGGACGGAAGATATGGGCAGCACTTATTCCTGATCATCTTATTTCAAAACCATATAGTGATAGGATCATGGTCATTGGAGATGCATGTGGTACAGCAGATCCTATCTTATATGAAGGTATTTATCAAGCGAGGCTGTCAGGTAAACTTGCCGCAATTGTATTCAGTGGTGCTCTTGAACAGGATGATTTTGGAGAGGAATCCCTTTCTCAATATTATAATCTATTACTTAAGCTACTTTATGAAGAAGAATTGCGATATACGTATAAGATTCATCACCTTTTATTCCACAGTGGATTATTAGGAAGTATTATTAATGCTTCTTATGCGATTGCTCAAGATGATCAAGAAATGATGCAATCACTCACAGCAATGTTTTCAGGTTCTCAAACACGAAAACATATTTGGAGAGTTATGATGTCAAAAAAATGGAAACTTATGAAGCAGTTAGGAATTCGAAATAGTTTACGCTTAATACCTACTTTTATTCGCAGTTCATCAATTTAATGAAAATTTATATAGCTTAGATTTTACTTATAAATGATTATACATCAAACCATCATTTAAAAACTGAAATGTTATGAGTGAGGAAATCAAATTAGAAAAAATAAAATCTCTACGTGCTGCTTATTTTCATGCATTTTCAGATAATCCAGAAGAAGATGCATGGAAAAAACTGGAATCTTGGGGAAACAAAAAAGGTTTATTAGAGGAGAATTCTAAAACACGCATTTTTGGTAGAAATACTTATCCAACAGACAACCCAGAACCTCATGGTTATGGCTACTTCATAACTATTCATCCCGAAACTAAGATTGATAAAGATATTTTAATTCGTATAATACCTGGTGGTCTTTATGCCGTGCTAAAGTGTGAGGGAATAGAGAATTTGGGATCGTTCTGGGGTAAATTATGGAAATGGGTAAATAATAGTGAATATAAATACATTGGTGAGACAAAAGGAACGAATGGATACGAATTAGGCTATGAAGAGCATCTTAATTGGCGCAATGTAATGGTAAAAAAAAGAGATGCCAAATTCCTCTTTAATCTTATGATTCAATTGTGTGAAGAATAAAAATATACGTGATTAATCTTTCTTTCTTCTTAATTTGGGAAATAAAATTCCAGTTCTCTTCTGATATTCTCGATATATTTCACCAAAACGGGAGACAAGATCTTTTTCTTCATAAAAAATCATAATTGGAATGTAGATTAGAATATAAATAATCATTAAAATTACTAAGAACCATGAATTCACCATGAATGCTATTGCTACAAATAATGGAAACTCTCCAATTGATTGGGGATGCCGAATATATTGATAAATTCCACCATACAACTCTGTTTTCTTTGAAGGTTCCAGTGTTTCCGAACCTGCATCTTTCATTCCCTTCAACATTAAAGCTAAACAAGGAATTGAGATCACAATGCCAATTATTAGACCTATTACTATGTTTGAATGTACCTTCCAATTAATAAGAGGAACAGGAAACCATATCCACAATATTAAATTAATCACAACCATGAATTCAAAAATGCCTGCAATTATCCGAAGTTTCATACATTCCCTCCATGCCTTTTGACCCTTTCTTTTTTCTCTCTTGACAGGTTGCACACTTAGTATATACAAATAACTAAAAAAAAATAAACTTATTATCAACAAGCTGAAATTTATCCATTTAATCATTTCCATTATTCTTTTTGTTCTTTAAAATTGAAAATTCAATATCTTCTAAATTATTCATAATGCTTAAATACATTCAAATATGTCACTTTAGTAAAATTGGATACTGAATATATATTCGAATAATCATCCATATGATATAAAGAGGTTTTTGTTAGAATGAAAAGTTATCAGGAAATTATCAAGGGAGATATCTTTAAAAAAAAAGATTGCTATTTTGTGGATACTGCTGTCAATAAGATGTGCTGGGGTTGTGAGTCAATGCACACAGCGGGGTTTATGGTTTGGGATACTTCGAAAAATCGAAGAATCTTCTTCTGTCAAAATTGTTTTGATAAATTGGAATGAAATTATCATAACCTCACCTATATTTACTCAAGTCTTAGATTTTTAAGGATGCAGTAAATTTATATCCTTGAGCTTCAATAATACATTCTTTTCTTTCAGTATTTATCTTTAACATGGCACTTTCAATAACATAAATTGGGATTAGATTATTTTTGGAAAACTTTTTTCGTAACAACGGACGGGTATATCATTAGGTAAAGCTGCTACACAGCGGTTGCATGAGGAACATGAAGACTTATCCTTTCTGGCTTTATATATTTGCTTTATTAAATGAGGTTCTCTAATGAATGGTCGACACATCGATATGAAGTCAGCATAATTTTGTTCAATAATCTTTTCCATATAAGCTACAGACCTAAATCCTCCTACTAATATTAAGGGTGTCTTTCCAATTTTTGGCTTGATTATCTTTGCAGACTCTAAATTATAACCCTCTTGGAGCGCGTACTTACCTTCCATATCTTGAAACATTTTCTTTGCGGATTCTCTAACATTCTCAGGGAGCCACTGAACTATCTCTTCTGAGGGAACTTTACCTCGTACTACATTGAAAAGAGAATAATGATTAGTACCACCACTTATCTCAATTGCGTCAATTCCAAGCTCTACTAACCATTGGGCATATTTCACGGCTAAAGAAGGGGTAATTCCTTCCTTTGGAGTATGATCATGAGCATTCAATTTTATAAAAACAGGTATTTCATTCGGTATCGCCTCCTTAATCTTTATATATATCTCTTTTAGATATCGAAATTGATTTTCATCTGACCCACCCCAAATATCTTCCCTAAGATTAAAGTATGGAGAGAGAAATTGATTAATGAGATACCCATGGGAGGCATGAATTTGGATTGCATCTACTCCTGCTCTTACAGCCCGCTTTGCGGCATCAATAAAAAAAGTAATGGTCTCATGAATTTCTTCCTCACTCATTTCTTTCGGGCTGGCAAAAGTAAAGGGATTCATTACTTTTTTTGAAGGTCCTAAAGGTTTTGTATGTATTAGCTGGGGATAGGTTTGAGGTCCAGCATGCACAATTTGTACAGCTACCTTTCCCTTCTCTTTATGAATAATGTCTGTAACCTTCTTAATTCCGGGGATGTGTTCATCGCTATAAATCCCCGTTTGATATTTAAAAGCTCTACCATAAGGATGAACATACATATATCCTAGAATTATTAGCCCAATCTGCCCTTTTGAAAGAATTTTGTACATTTTGACAAAATCGTCAGTTACCTTTCCAGTTTCAGAAGCCATACCTTCGCACGTAGCGGATCGAACAAATCGATTCTCTATCTCCATTTTACCTATTTTCATAGGTTCAAATAGCTTTGACATAATTATGACATTTATATATTATGAATCAGTTTAAAAATTAAAATTTAAAAAAGTTTAATGGATCATCGAAATACTCTTTATCTAATTTGATTAACTGATGATCATTAATACTCGAAGACTTATAGAGGATTATCTTAATATGGGAATAAAGTTCCTCCTCTTTCAAGATTTTTAGTAGAAGAGGAAAATATATTAATTTTGGTTCTATTAAAACCACACATATCTCCTTATGTTGCTTCTTAATAAACTCAAAACCATCTAAAATTGAAGTCTTTACAATTGGCTCAAACCCACCTAATTTTAAAAAGTTTAATGCTTTCTTGTTTGAGATTTCATCATTATCAATTATTAATGCAATTTTATTCAATTTTAGTCTCCTTTATAACATCATAAAGATTGATATAATAGGTTAAGTATTATTTTCATACTTTTTAATTATCATCCTTGTTAAACTCTCAAAAACATTCTTTAAGTTCTCCCCTGTAAGAACATTACATTCGAAATAAGCATCAAGTTGTTCAGATCTTAAAAATTCTAAAGCTTGTTCTTTAGATACTTGGCTTAGATTATTTGAATTATCATTATTACCCATCAATATTAAAGGAATATTGTTAGTATTATCCCTTATTATCTGAATCCATTTTGGTAAGATATATAATGTTTTAGAATTTGATATTTCAAACATTAAAAGAGCACCCAATGCACCCCTACAGTAAAGAGGGACCAAAACTCTCCAGCGTTCTTCAGTTGCTAGATCCCAGATTTGTAATTTAATGTTAAGGCTTTCTATTTTAATTTCTTTTATCTCGAAACTAATCCCGATTGATAGCTTTGTATTTGCCTTAAACCATGAATTTCCATAATTTTCTAAGTATGTTATCTTTCCCGTATCATTATGCCCTACTAACAAGACTTTAAATAAAAAATGAGGGTCAAAATGAGCTTTTTTTTTAACTTTCTTTTCCACAAAAGGTTCTTTTTTAATGTTAGATAATTCTTCCCTTAATTTTTCATTATCTATATTGCTCTTCTTTGATCCCATGTTAATATAATTCTATTTTTCAATATTAAATTTAACTACATTCTTCTCTACGAATTTTTATAAAAATGAATGTCAATGTGATTCTGAATGTCCTTATAACGGTAATTTTCTTAAAGCGAAATTAAGAATAAAAACCACCAATCAAAATCGATTAGGTCAATGGGCATGTTATGATGGTCACAATAATGAATGGATAGCAGTTCTAACCACAGATCAAGATGGATATCTTACTGCGGAGGTAAGAATGTTATCAATATGGACTTTATTGATCGCTGAGACGGCAACAGTTCCTATTGAAGGAACCATCGTTATTGCTTTGATATCTATAGTTAGTAGTATAACATTTTTGGGTATTATCTTAAAAAATGGTATTAATAAAAGGTAATTTCCTTTTTTTTTATTTTTCTTCCAATCTTGATTGAATTCTTATTTATTTTAATTTTTTTTGTATTAAGCGCTACATCAGATTAATAAATGAAGATTTATACTTATTGAAACAAAAATTTTTATTCTAACTTTTTTTTATTAACAAGCCATGATTCTATTATCCTTTATTCTTCTAATCGGTGGATTTATTGGGTTATATTTTGGGGCAAAATTTGTAATCATTGGACTCGAAAATATTGCAACTCGACTGAAGGTTAGTCATATAATGGTAGGTTTAACAATCCTGTCTATAGGGACAAGTTTGCCTGAAATCGCTGTTAGTATAATTGGTGGGTTTGATAAATTTTTGGGAATTGACCCTAATATTGATGGAATAGTAATTGGAAATAAAGTTGGATCTTTTTTAACTAATTTTACTTTGATAATTGGTATTTTAGCGGCGAGTCAGCCAATTTTTGTGAGTAAATGGGAATTACGAAGAGAAGGTCCTATGCTTGTGATTTCTGTATTAATTTTTCTTGTCTTTTCCCTTGATGGGGTACTTTCTCAGTTTGAAGCACTCTTCATGATAATTATATATATTGCATATCTTTCATTAGTAATTTGGAGTGAGAAACGCTTGGTTAAGTCAAAGTGTGAGACTCAATATCTTGAAAAGCAACGTTTAGATCCTGTTTGTACTGAACCAATTGAAGCTCCTCACAAAACATCATCAATCTTTAAAGATATTAGCGTTTTTTTGGTCGGTCTTGGGATTTTACTCTTCACTGCGGAGCTTACATTATTATCAGCTCATGATATATCTAAGGCGTTTCAGATTCCTGAGAATGTGATTGGAATTTTGGTAGTTGGTCTTGGTACAAGTCTGCCAGAATTAATTGCTGATTTAACCGCAATTAGGAGAGAATCGTATGGGCTTGCTGTAGGAGATATATTAGGATCCAATATATGTGATCTTTTATTGGCTACAGGATCAGGGGCAATATTCATTAATTTTAATATTCCAATGATCATTTTAATTTTTGATATCCCCGTTCTATTCATAGCATTGTTTCTCGGGTTGTATTTATTATGGAGCCAAAAAACATTAAAAAGATGGGAAGGAGCACTATTGATTAGTTTTTATGGTGTGTATGTCTTTTTGAAATTGCTATTATTTCAAATTTAAGTGATTAGAGATTAAAGATCAAATTTACTACCTATCAGTTCTTCGGTTCTATTCCAAAGCATTTTCTGAATTGTTTTATTGTAGGTGATGTCTTTTGAGAGCTCTGGATGATTACTTACAAGATATTTACCAGTTACAGTTTCCAGTTCTTGTGATGTAGCAGCAAATATCAAAGTTTTAGCTCCTTCTAAAACTGGCACTCCATATGAACCATAAGCAGCTCTTAACAATTTTGTATTTATCACCCCTGGATGAAGACAATTTGCAACGACATTTGTATTTTTTAATTTATCTGCAAGCAAATAAGTGAATAAAATGAGAGCTGTTTTCGATTGTGCGTACGCTTTAACACCAGTATACCCCCTCTCAAATTGTAAATTTTTAAAATCAAATTGATTAGAGTGAACTCTAGATGCCACATTTACTATTCTACTAGATGTGCTTTTTTTCAATAATTCAATCAAGAGGTTTGTAAGTAGAAAGGGAGCAATATAGTTTACCGCAAAGGTCGTTTCAAATCCTTCTTCAGTTGTAGAACGCACTGGTTTATACACTCCAGCATTATTAATAAGTACGTCTAGCCTATTAAATTTATTTGTAATGTCGTTGGTCATCTTAATTATTTGATTAAAAAAGCGTAGATCAGCATAGAATGCACTGATACTTTTTTTCTGGGTCATCCGTGTAATACGATTCAGTGCTAAATCAACCTTTTCTTGATTTCTGCCATGAATAATAACGTGAAAGTTTGATTTAACTAATTCTATTGCTGTCTGATACCCTATACCATCTGTGGAACCCGTAACCAGAATAACTTTTTGCATTAATATTAATCACTTAACTATTGATTACCAATTAACTTCAATTCCAATTTCATTATAAGGTTCGTTTATATGTAGGAATACTCTTTTTGGTTTTATTTGTTTTACATTAACTTGGGTTAGATTAGCTTAATAATAATAATAAAAAAAAAATGAATTGACTACTATTTCTTTGTTGTTGCTTTCTTTTTAGGGGCTTTTTTTGGGCTCTTTTTAGGTGTTGTTTTCCGGGGCTCTTTTTTAGGGCTCTCTCTCGATTCTTCTTGAAAATTCAATTGCCACCCTACTCCCTCTGAATCTTCGAATCGTGCATACCAAGCGCCCCAAAATGTCTTTTGAAGTTCCATTTTAATTTTAAACTTTTTAGCCTTCGCTTTCTTATAGATTTCTTCAAGATCTTTCTTATTATCTAGATGAAGAACGATTTCAACATTTCCACTACCAGGGGCTCCCATTGTATTGTCAGCGAGCATTATCTCAGCACTTTTTACATCTAATACTGCATGCATAGTGGAATTATTATAATCAAAATTCTTAGGAAATCCAAATTCTTTGCCCATTTCTTTGGTAAAGGGCATGTGATCTACTAATTTTGCTCCTAGTAATTCTTTATATAACTCAATAGCAGCTTTTCCATTCTTTACTAATAAAAAAGGATTTGCTTTAATCAAATTTTTCACCTTTCTTCTTTTCGTAAATTATAACAAACTTATCTATTAAAGAGCTATGTTAATATTTTATAAAACTCTGAAAATAACATATAAAACAAACGCGAAAAGCGTCTTTCAACCTAATAAAAGTGTGTAAACCATAGTATATCCTAAAATGATGAGGAAATGAATTGTCGCGAAAATCGCACCATTTTTTAAAAGGCGTCTGTAATTTAAATTGGCTACTTTGTACTTTTTTGCCAGTGATAAAGTGAGTAGATCACATGCAGAACCTTGTGGTAAAAAATTGCCAGCCATATTTACTCCACTGATGAATGCTATTATAATCGGGTTGGGAAGAGTGAATTCTCCGACTATTGCCGTAAAAATAGGGAGAAGAATGATGGTAACTGGTGTACCCGCAAGAAATGCAGATAACAAAGAAGAAAGTCCTAATGTGATCAGAACGGCAAGATAAATGTTATTATTTACAAAACTGATCAGCCCCGTAGAGATCAACTCTGAGAAGCCTAACCGTGCCAAGGAATTTGAAATGATAAACATAATCGCAAATACGATAATGAGTTTCCATTCAATTTCATTCTTTACATCTGAGAATTCGGAAGTTTTAAAATGAAGGAGGAGAAGAATAGCTGCGGAGATAATCGCAACAATAGCAGGTTCAAATCCTATGATCATAAACACGAATGTAGCTAAGAGAATGATAGTTGTCAGAAAAAAATATTTTCGGTCTCTGATTACGATTCCAGGTTTTAGCATTGATAATAATATTTTTTTATTTTTCTCTGTTGGTTTCTCTTCTTTTCTTAGTATGAACCTGTCAATTAAAAAAAGCGTGATTATTAAGGAGATCACAAATAAGATACCCATATTAGCGAAATATTCACCAAATCCCCACCCAAATTGTTTACCAATTATTAGATTTTTCAAGCTTGAAACTGGTGTAAGTATTGCACCAATATTTATAGTAATCGTCATTCCCATCATATAGGTGCCTGCACGTATCTCTAAAATTCTACAAGTCCTATAGATCAATGGTACTAAAATCAATGAGAGAGTTAAATCCTCAATAAAAGCTACCATAATGCTTGTAAACACGCAAATCATATAAAAGAACAACCGATTATTCCCTTTCGTAATATGAATTAATTTAATTGCAAGGTATTCTAAAACTCTGTCACTAATTGCATAAAAAATAATTATTTGCATAGCAAAAATGAAGATTAGAGTGTTAAAGTTGATAAATCCGAGTATTTCACCCTCTGTTATACCCAAAATCATCATTGAAATCACTGCAATGGTTCCAATAATTAATGCGATGGGAAAATAATCGATCTTACTTTGAGAATAAAATGCCATTAAAATCGCAAATAAGACCAAATTCAGTATTATTACGGGAAGCATTAAATAAATAGAAGGGGTTTCAAATATAAAAAAGAAGTTATTATAATTTTTATTGAACTTATGGTCACTTAATGACCAAAAGTTTAAATATGATCTTAATTTTATATTAAATAATGACTGATGGTCAATAAAAAACCCTTGGTCAAATACTGAAAAAAAGGATTATAATGAAAAAGAGTGAAGATGATAAGAAAAATAGAATCCAACAACGAAAGGAAAAGGAAAGAGAACTCAGACGAAACCAGATCATAAATGCAGCAGAAAGCTTATTCCTCTCGAAAGGATTTAACGATACAAAGATTGAACAAATCGCCTATGAAGCTTCTTTAAGTAAAGGAACGGTATATAATTATTTTGATTCAAAAGATCAACTCTATTTGGCAATTGCTAGTATTGCGTACTCCAAACTTTTCGAGTACACTAAAAGGTCAATTAAAGGATTTAAACCTGGAATAAATAAATTAAATGCTTTTGGAAAAGCGTTTTATACCTTCTCAAAAGAATATCCTAATTATGCGAAAGTAGTGCATAATTATGATTCCAAGACAAATTTAACCAAGGCTATCATAGAAAAAAAGGATCCAATTCTTAATTCACGTGAATTTGAGGATTTAAATAAAGTTGTAAACCAATACAGAATGCTTTTTATTCAGATCATTACTGAAGGAATAGAAAGTAATTCTATTCGAAAAGATCTCGACCCAAATTTGCTTGCCTTAACTTTAAGCATGTTAACTGGTGGAATAATTGAAGAATTAACAAAAAACAGATTTTTTTTGAAGAATCTAAAAATTCTGGAGGAGGATATAATTGCATTAGTATTTGACTGGATTGGTGAGGGTTTACGACCAAAATCGCAAAAGTGAATGGTTGCCAATTTGGCACTATTGTTTAAAAAAAAATAAAATTAAGTAAAAATAAACGAAGGAGGTATATTGAAATGTCTAAAAATATAGTAATAAATACTCTAAATGGATTAGCTAATAATAAATACATAAGCTTAACGACTTTCAGAAATAATGGGGAAGGAGTTCCAACTCCAGTTATGTTTGCGATAGAAAATAATAAATTATACGTTGAAACTCGCGCGTCGCGTTATAAAGTAAATCGTATTAAAAATAATCCTAAAGTCCAGTTCGCTCCATGTAGATTGAAAGGGAAAGTAATAGGTCCGGTAATTGAGGGAAGAGCAAGAGTTTTACCAGCTTCCGAGCAAGAAGTTGCATTTAATGCATTAAGAAAACGATATTTTCGTTTTAGATTAGGAGACACCATCTCTAAGATAAAGTCATCTAATAAAAAACAAGATATTGATGATAGAGTCTATCTTGAAATTATTCCCGAGTTTTAATTAAAAAAATAATTTAAAATTGTGGCAAAATGATGAAAAATATAATTAAAAAATATCCATTAATAAGTTATTTTATCATTGCTTGGATATCAACATGGATTTTGGTCTTACCCTTAATTCTTACCAATTTTGGTCTTCTTTCGGTAGATATGAATTGGCATTTTCTAGGTGCACTTGGACCAACTATCTCAGCGATTATTGTAGTTTATATTACTGCTAAAAAGCAAGGGCTTAAGGAATTAAAAAATACGAGTTTTAAATGGAGAATAGGAGCTTTTTGGATTCTCTTTTCCGCTTTGATAATGCCATTTTTCTTGTTGTTAGCTATTTTACTAAATTTCTTTTTTACAGGGAATTTCATAGATTTAATTGGATATCTTATTGATAATGGCATCTCAAGTCCACTTACATTTTTCATATGGATATGGGTTGGGGCTATTGCGTATGGATTATTTGAAGAAATTGGATGGAGAGGGTATGCCTTACCCAAATTACAAGAGAAGTATAACTCACTAATCGCTACCATTATTCTTACAATTGGTTGGGCCTTTTGGCACTTCCCTATGTTTCTTTATCACTTTTCAGTTGATATGTTATTTGGATGGCTTTATAGCCTATTTATGGGCTCAATAATAGTAACCTTCCTCTTTAATAGCTCTGGAGGAAGTGCATTTGCAACCATCTTATTCCATATCACGAATAATCTTGTATGGCTCTTTAATATTGCTGAGCTACAAATCTACTTAACCATAATGATAACTATATTCGCTTTTATTATATTGGTTGTGTGGAGAACAAGGGTATCAACAAGAAAAGATATTCTAAAAAAATAATTTAATCTTTTTTTCTTAAATTTTTTCTTAATTGTATGATAATTACTCTTTAAGTTATTGAGGTAATTTTTAAATAGAATTTTATACTACATTTTGATTAATAAATACTACATAGGTGAATTTATTGTTTAAGAAATTTATGGACGCTTTAGGTTTAACAAGTAACAAGATTAGTGATTTAGTTAAGGAGAGTAATCACTATATCAATGCCGAAGAAAATGTGACCAAAGATATTAACAAAACTATGACTGCCTTAAAAAGTTATGCAGAGACAGAAACACCTTCATTGGGAGAAGCCATAAATTCATTGGCTCAAACTTTTGAAATCATTGAAATAGAACGCAAGGAGAAAGTATCCAAGCTAAGAGAGCAATATATTGCTCCTTTGAATAATTTGATCGCACATTTAAAAAGGTTACAAACTGAGCAAGACGAGGCAACAAAAGCAGTTAAAGAAGTTGAAAAAGCTGAAAAAACTCTTAGTAAGGCTCAGAGTAAACCCAATGAAAAATTAAAACCGGGCGAAATAGAAAGTGCTGAGACTGCTTTAAAAGCCGCGAAACAAAAAGCAAAAAAAGAAGAAAACGATGCAAAGACTGCCGCAGAAGAATTTAACAAGGTAAAATTAGAAACAATCCAGAAAGTTCTCCGTAATATGGTAGAGATTGAAAAATTATACCATGAAAAGATACTCACCGCTATCTCAAATGTCAAACAAAAAGCTGAAGCAATAAAGATCGAGGAAGAATCTAAGATAGCATAATTTAGAAATTTTTTTCTCTTTTTTTTCTAATTTTAACTTTCCGTGTTAATTGCATTATAATACTCATCTTTTATCTTTTGGAGAGTTCTTTTCTTTTGAATACGATAAAACATCAAACATAAAGAACCACTTATTATACTTAAACTGATAACCAACACAAGCACACCATCCAGATCTAGAGGATAAAAGCCTACTGAAGGGAAGATATAATCTACTAATAATCTTATATATTGAAATTCTCTATTACCAGTAAATATTACTATTGAATTCAGGTCAGGAATCACAGCAATTACTTGATCATTTGAACCTCGCGCAGTATACGCATTAAACCATCTGTAGATCCACCACTTGTATCCATAACCAGAACCTTCTCCTTGATCAAATTCCACATTCATAAAAGGAGTTATAGATTCGGCTATCCATTCTGAAGGGATAAGTTGAGTACCATTCCAATAACCATTATTTAAGTATAAAAATCCAAATTTAGCCATAGCCCTCGGAGTAAGATGCAATAAGGTACCACCATTGGGAATTCCCTGATTATCTGTATACCATTTGTAGTTAATATTTAAAGGATCAAATATCTTAGCTTCAGCATAAGCACGAGTTCCATTTGGAGTCACCTGGTCAAGAATAGCAGATAAAACATGCGATCCTCCAGAATTATAATTCCAAACTGTTCCTGGTTGATGTTCCATAGGTCGATCTAATACATATTTAACCCAATCTGAGGTTCCATCCATCTGATAATAATTAATATTATCATTCCATGATAATCCAGAAGTCATAGTAATTAGGTGCTTAATAGTGATGGCTTCTTTTTGCGAATCTAAATTAGCAAAGGTTTTATTAGGGAAGAAATCAAGAACGTGCTCATCAACTCCCGAGATATAATTTTCCTCAATTGCAACCCCTATCAAGGCAGAAATGAACACTTTGGTGCACGAAAAGATATGATGCCTACGATTTTGATGATAAGAGCCTGAAGGATATTTCTCATATACTATATAACCGTTCCGGATAATAAGTAAAGAATCAATATAACGCCTTATATTATAATTTTCTATAAATACTTCCATCTCTCTCAATTTTGATATGGCGACTCCTTGATCTCCTGGTAATGAACTCCTCCAGCCTGAAGTCGGCCAATAGGCGGGATCTGAGCTTTTGAATTTTAAATCATTAACAAGGGGAACCTGCTTAAAACTTATATTGTGAATGGAGCTTAAATAAAATAAATTGGAAAAAATGAACCCTAAGCTCAAAATAAATATAAATAACTGCTTAGAAATTTGTTTCATAATTAATCAATTATATATTTGTAAATATAAGATATTAATAGTCCAGTTTCTAAAATCATGATTCTTGAATATTAAAAATTTATTTATAACAATTGAGAATTATAAACAATTATGCCTAAACCATTTCCTATGAAAATGAAAGGGTTCCACAAATTTGGAGATTTACTCGGAATTGAATTTACTAAGTTTGAAGAGGGCTATTCGCAGTGTGTTTTACAGATAGATGAAAAACATTTTAATCCACATAGGATAGTACATGGAGGGGTGTTATACTCAATGGCAGATACATGTATGGGAGCCGCATTATATTCTCTGTTGGAAAGAGATGAATTATGCGCAACAATTGAGATTAAAATAAGTTATTTTAAATCTGCGAAAGAAGGAAAAATTACTTGCGATACTAAGGTTATTCAAAGGGGAAAAGCTATAGGTTTCCTTGAATCAGAGATCCTGAATGAGGGAAATCTTGTAGCAAAAGCTTATGGAACTTTCTCAATTTTTAAAATTAAAAAGAAAATTGATTAATATGCTACCAAGACCCAATACACCACTTTATAATTTAACTCATGAAGATAATGAAATTAAGGCCAAAACCCTAAAAAGATGGAGAAGATTGAATAAATACCTCGTTCTTCCACTATATAGATGCTATTTATTACCTTTCTTTGGCTTCGGGAGAATCTTCCTCATATTAACTACAAAAGGAAGGAAAACTGGAAAGAAAAGAAGAACTCCATTAGAATATCATCGAATAGATAATATTATTATGGTTATTTCGGGTAGAGGAGAAGATGCCGGGTGGATGAAAAATATAAGGCTCAATCCCGATTCTGTATCAGTTAGGCACGGTTTTCATCGCTTCAAACCAAAAATAGACTACGTTATTGATGAAGACAAAAAACTTCAAATCATTAAATGGTATGTTAAAAAACATGGAAGATCCGCTAAACTTTTATTTGGGTGGGATCCTAAAATAGATGATCTTGAGACTACAGACTTTTCAAATATATTAAGATTGATCTCAATCATTAGATTTATAAGAGAGTAAAGAAGATTTAGAAAAAAATTATAAAAACTAAATTAAAACAAGAATTTTTAAAAAAATATGAGAAAATATTTTTATACAAGAGAAATGTATATATTATTATTCACTTTTTAAAAAGGGTCGAGAATGTTGAAATCATATCATTATTTTGTCCTAATATTACCACTATTACTTATCAGCTTGATTTTTATTAATGTTTTTATTGTTTGGTTTCCTACTAAGGAACCAATCAAGATTATCGATAACATATACAATAATGAAAATATAGAATTGATTAACTCATCAGTACAGATAAAAAATGAAACAATTAATACAGATGAGACATGGAGTGGAAATATACTTATAACTCGAAGTATCACGATATCTAAGGGAGCTGCACTAAGTATTTTGCCCGGGACGATTATCAGATTTAAACATTATAGAGGATATAAATTTCCAGATGCAAGGTTAAGCCTTTTTGTTGCAGGGACTATAAAAGCCTTAGGAACATCAGATCAGCAGATTTGGTTTACTTCTGATGCTGAACCACCAATAAATGGGGATTGGGATGGAATCTATATGAATGGTACTACAGATTCTATATTTAATTATACAATTGTGGAATATGGACTCGTAGGTATTGTCCAGTTCCACTCTGAATCTATAGTTGCGAATTCAATAGTGAGATGGGTTAATACAGAAGGACTTTATGCAGAGTATTCCAATGTGGAGTATGTGAATAATACTTTATATGGAAATGGGTATCACGAAATTGCTTTAGAACAATTTAATAACGCTACTGTTAGAAGGAATATATTTAAAAATGGAATTGTTGCTTTTCACTCAGAAAATTCAGAAGCATATCTTAAACGAAATTACTTTACTAATTATAGTGGAGACATTGTATCGATTGCCGCTCATTCAAATGCAACTTTAGAAGAAAACATTTTTGATCCATCTTTAACGAGTCCTCAAGTCACAGTGACCCCAAATGCCAATGTTACTTTAATTAATAATGATAATGGAACTATGACTTTACCAATTCCAGTATTTGATTATCTGGACATGCAAAACTATACATTGGGTTATATACCAGGGGATCCAGAAGATCAATACCCATATGTTTATGACACTATAGATGAGACGAGAAAGGTTATAAAAAGAGTAGGATTAGGTCTAAGTTTTGGCTGGGCTTTAGAATTTGCTATGGGTTACCTTTGGCGATTTGACTTTTGGAATGCTCAGATTGGGAGTGCATTAAATTTTATAAGAATGGAACCAGATACGGGGAACTATATTGAAATCAAAAATGATGTCATTGAAAATGCGCGAGGCTTAGCTTGGGATGGAGAATATTTTTTCGCATACGATCATAGTCAACTCAAGATTTTCAAATTTAATATCTCTGGGAACGAAATCTTAATTAATGATTTTTTCGATCTACCCAAAAAAGAAGAAGGTGGCGTACAAGGATTGACTTCTGATGGAGAATTTCTCTATATTCCAAGTAGAGGGGGAGCGCTAGTAAGAAAAGTAAATAAGTCTGGAGCAATTATTGACGAGATTAACATTACTGGAGAAGGTGTTAGTGGGGGGCTAGTATGGACAGGGACACATTTTTGGGGCGTTACGGGGGGAGGAAATTTAACCAAATATACACATGATTGGCAAATCGTTGGGCAATTTTATCCGGTAGCCGATGGGACATGGGCAATTGCTTGGGATAGAGATTATTTATGGGCCCTTCAGAGAACGTGTGAAAGCTGGGTTGATGCAAAAATGTTCCAAATTAAGCCATTAATATCAACTAAAACTGATTATTTAATAATAAAAGATGACAGCCCTCATACAATAACAGTTAAATCTAATTCCTCTGATTATGGACTTCGGTTTAATGAATCCCGGGATGAAATTAGCTTTGAAATTTACGGTAGAGCTGGGAGCAAAGGAAAATGTGATGTTTCTATTCCCAAAGCATTAGTACTTACACCATACGCGGTATCTATTGATGGAATTCCAATCGACTTTAGTATAAGCACCAAGGAAACACAAATTGTAGTTCATTTCGAATATCAGCATAGTTATCATGAAATTAAAATTCACTTGGAAATTGAATCAACAACACCTACTATTCCGTGGATTCACATTCTTCCTTATTCTATGATCTCTATTGCGATATTTAATGTTTGGGTGTATTATAAGAGGAAAAAAAGTTTTGAATGAAAATTGTTATAAATTTTTTTTTTTTTAAAATAGATACTAGTTCCAATCCACATATATATTAAAAGCAGTGGATTCTTTTATCATCAATTTTTTTTTTTATTATGACAGAAAGAATGCCCATCCTTTTCATAGGGCATGGTTCACCTATGAATATCATCTCCGATAATGCATTTACACGCAGTCTGAAAACTTTAGGGATAAGTCTACCTAAACCAAAAGCTATTCTAGTAATCTCTGCTCATTGGTTGACTTCTGGGACTAAAATATTATGTAATAAACATCCAGAAACGATACACGATTTTTATGGGTTTCCAGAAAAGCTTTATCAGCTCCGTTATTCAAGTCTAGGACAACCAGAATTAGCAGGTAAGATCAGCCAAAAGTTTGATAATTATAATGTTAAGTGTGACTATAATTGGGGATATGATCATGCTTCTTGGGCAATTTTAAAACATATGTATCCCGAAGCAGACATCCCTATGATAGAGCTAAGCTTAGATTATGACTTTAATAGTTGGCGAATCAAACCAATTGAATACCATTATCAATTAGCTCAAAATTTAGCATTTTTGCGGAAGGAAGGGGTTCTGATCATAGGAAGTGGAAATATTGTACATAACCTCAGGATGATTGATTTTAATGTTAATGCCCCAGTTATGGATTGGGCAAAAGAACTCGATGCACATGTTAAAGAGAAAATAATAAATAAAGATCATAATAATCTGATTCATATTGAAAAATTAGGAGTAAATGCGCGATTAGGAATTCCCACTTGGGATCATTATCTTCCTATGATTTATATTTTGGGGCTTCAGGAGGAGGAGGACCCAATAAAATTTGTGCATGAAGGATTTCAACACGGTTCAATCTCGATGCGATGTTTCCAAATCGGTATTGAATGATGTCTTAAAAAAATAGTTTCCATTAATCACATACTTTTATTTTAATTTTGTTGGCCTTCTTTTCCAGAGTTTAATCGATTCGAGAATAAATACTCCTGTTCCAAAAATTAAGAAAATTAAAAAAAGAAAACCTCCTGGATGCGTGATAAAATCATCACCATAGACGCTTGCTAAAAAAAGATATGCTATAAAACCAAGAATATAAAAAATTAAGTAAAGCGAAAATCGAGGGACCATAATATATCCAACTCGGATGTAAAATCCCAACATTCCTTTTTTTGATTCCTCACAGGGATAATACTTTCCATTTATTTCGTTTTTTTTTATGATTCCAGCTCTAGATAACTTTTTTATTTGATATGAAACGGTTCCGGGAGAAGAAAAGTTCAATGATTTCTGAATTTCTCTAACTCCCGCATGTTTATGAGTTAGTATATACCAATAGATTTGAAGTGCTTTACCTCTTAATACTTTTCCTTTATTAAAATCGGGATTTATTTCAATATTTGATTTTAACTCATAGATTTCATTTCGGAACGCAGACTCAGACGATATTTCAAATTTTTCCTCCTTACTTTCAGCTTCTTCAGAAGTCAAGTTAAATCAAACTCTTTTTTAACATTTTTCATTATTTTTCGATTTTTAATAATAGTTAAACTAGCTAAGACTATTATTGGCCCAATAATAATAAGAATGATTGGTAAATAAACAAAGGTTAATAAAATTAAGTTTTTCTGACCTAGACGAAGAATCGCATTTCCTTTTAGTTTAACTTCGGAAAAACGGAGATTAGGATTTGAAGAGACAACTTCTAACTTATTCCAAGACTGAGTTGTATAGTTCCATTGAAACACTTCTTGTTCTTCGAGGGGATTAGAATAATCTATTTCATCTAAATCGTAATAACAACGTAATAGATATTGAGATTTAGATCTATTAACTTGGAGTTCATAAAATTTACCTGTTTCTTGTTGATTAGAGATGAGATTACTTAAATCATGGGTCATTGTCATATTCCCTTCAAAATGTTGGCTTTCCAAGGCTATAACTCCATCTGTAAAGGGTAAATAAATTGGATCAGAACTAACTTCTATTTTTTCCATTTTATAGATATCTATATCTTGTAATTGAACCGTATAATTAAAAATAATTCGTCCCATCCTATTCATCTGAACAAATGGAGTTACCTCCTTTGCTCTTAGATATATCCCTTTTGTTTCCTGTATTAAAAGAAGAGGAGCATCTTCCTGAGCGAGCCGTTGCACCTGAAAGTAATAATATTCACGTTCTTGCCGAATGGGCGTTTGTTGACCTAAAGATGTAAATAAATCAGCCTCAGAATTTGAATACCTCCCATAATTAATATCCCCTGAAGTATGAAGAAGTCTTCTGGATAGGCTAGGATCTGTTATAGGAACCCATCCAACAACAAAAAGATCAAAATTACCTGCTTTGAGGTTTTGTCTCGTACCATTGATAGTTGTGCAATGGATACCCACAAGATTGAGATCTGCTTTAATCGCGCTTACTTTCTCATAGGAACGTTCAAATCCTACGAGCTCGATATCAAAGCGATATCCATCTCCAAGTCTGGGATATCCCGAACTATCTAATATAGTATTTGCTAGATCAACATTATATGGATATCCCTGAATTGATTTATCATTGTATAAATCTCCAGAATAAATAACACTACGAAGTGGGTGCACTCCCTTGTTTAGATTTTCAAAATAGTAATTGGTAAACATTTGCTTATTCACAGCATAATTAATCGCTAACCTTACATTTTGGTCATTTAGAATCGGGTGAAGATGATTAAAATAACCATATTGAATTCCATCAATAGCCAAAGATTCTTCCCAGTAAGTATCATTTTCGGGTAATGGATTAATACCAATTGTAGTGAACTCTCCTTCATGATTCTCAACAGCAGCTTGAAAATTTCCCATGGATCCATATTTGATATATTGAATTTCTTCAAAAGGAGGAACCCCACGGAAATATTGGTCGTTTCTGATAAATTTTTGAAATGTTGAATTACTCGAAATCTTATCTAAATAATATGGCCCAGTTCCAATTGGTTCAGTAATGTTCGGACCTCCACTAAAACTGTTTGGGGAATAAATCCCACACAATGCAGCCTCTTGATATATAAAGGGAGCATAGGATTGGTTGAAGTTAATAGACACTTTATATTCGTCTAAAATTTCAATAGATTCTAATGGCATCTGACTAAAATCTATAAATGGATCAGCTACATATGCAGGATGGGTGGGATCAATAAATCGATCATAAGTGAATTTAACTGAAGTTGCATTAAATTTTGTACCATCACTGAAATTGACATCATCTCGGAGTGTAAAAATCCAGTTCCTACTATTATTTGTGACCACCCATTGTTTAGCTAATGCTGGTATAAGTTCTCCTGTATTAAATGAATATTCAACCAAAGGATCGAAAATTATGGTAGCTAAAAATGAAAATTCACGAATCATATCATAATTAATCCCAAAATCTAATTGTGGTGGCGAAATGTACCTTAGTACTTGAGGGGGGTCGAATTTCGCTGATGATTTAATCTCCTGAGAATTTATTTGTACAGAATCACTTTCTACAATTTTTTCAATTGACATATTTATTGGAATTATCTGTATTGTAATTAGTACAATAATACAAACTAAAGCAATACGGTTATATTTCATACTATTAGACACTTCTTTTTTTATAATATTTCAATAATTTGCTTTTAATTGTTAAATAGTTCATTTTTTTGCTGTTTTATATAATTATCTTTTGAACAATATGTTCAAAATGTTGTACACTTATTTCTTTTATAAGATTATGATCCCTCTTAATAAATTTAGAGAATAAAGGTATGACACAAGGAGATTTTTTTGTGCCAAATCCATTTTGAGAGATTTTGTAAATTAAAATAAATTCCATTTTATCACTCCTCATTTGTATTTTATTTTGACTTTGATGGCCTAGTTTTCCAAACTTTAATCGATTCAAAAATAAACACGGCAGTTCCAAAAATCAAGAAAACTAATAGAAGTATACTGCCTGGATTGGTAATGAAGTTATCGCCATATATACTAGCAAAAATTAGGTACCCTATAAAGCCTAACACATTGATAACTAAGTATAATGAAAATCGAGGTATCATTAGAAAACCAATATGAGTGTAAAACCCTAAAATTCCTTTTTTTAATTCTTTATTCACGTAATATTTTCCGTCTTTATCGCTTTTTGATATAATTCCAGTTTTTAATAACTTATCTATTTGATAAGATACGGTTCCTGGCGATGAAAACTTTAATGATTTCTGGATTTCTCGTACTCCGGCACGACTATGAGTCAAAATATACCAATAAACTCGAAGCGTTTTACCTTGTAATACTTTTTCTGGGCTAACATTAAGAGGCTTAGTTTTAACTTTAGTTAATATCTTTATATGAACGAGTCTCTCTTTAACTTTGGACCTTGGTAGTGTCTTTCTCTTTCCCTTGGTTAGTTTTTTCCGTTGGACGTACCATTCAATAGATAGAATACCAACAAAAATGAGGGAAACACTTATTAAAATGCCAAATTGTAAAATTAAATAATAACCTGGAATTAATGGACCTTCAGTATCGATAGATTCAGGTTTTTCATAATAGTCAGTAATTGTATTGTTAATAAATATGTTCCCAATTACATTGTTATAACACGAAAGTTCAAGATATATCCCAATCTCGTTGTTACTTACTATATTTCCTAAAACTAAATTGGATTTACTCACATTTAAACCAATACCTATCCAAAAATTATTATCTACGGTATTCAAATATATAGTATTATTATTGCTATCTTGTAAAGCTATACCAGCAAGAACATTATAGTTTGCAATGTTTCTAGTAATATTGTTATTTTTGCTGTTAATTAAGCCTATTCCAACAATATCATTGTTATTTACGATGTTTCCCGATATTATATTATTATTGCTGTCTTGTAAGACTGCTCCAGCCAGACCATTACAGTTTGCATAATTCTCAGAAATCAGATTTCCACTACTATTTTCAACGAGTATTATACCAACTAGATTATTATCTACGATATTTTTTGTAATGTTATTATAATGACTATTTAATACAAATATCCCATTACTGTTGTTGTTGATAATGTTTCCCATTATAATGTTATTAATATGATTATAAAAGCCTATTTGAATCCCATTAGTATTATTATTTACAGTGTTACCAGAAATAATGCAATTATCTCCGCGCAGGAGTATCCCATTCTCACTATTATTTACCATATTTCCCGAAACAATATTATTATCGCCTAGGATTCGAATACCTTCTCCATAAAAGTTATGAACACCATTTGAGGAAACTTTGTTTTTCAGGATGTTATTCTTATTCCCTTTAATTTCGATGCCATTATATTCGTTATATTTTACCGTATTTTCTGTGATAATAGTTTCATTTCCATCAAATATACTTATTCCAACCCCATCATTATTAAAGGTATTTCCAGAGAGCATGATGTTATCGCAATAAAATAATTTTATCCCATTGTTAAAATTGTAATTTGCGGTGCTTCCTGAAATACTATTGTTATTACTCTCAATTAAGCTTATTCCGTTATAACCATTACTTGCGTTAATTCCTAAAATAGTGTTGTTATTAGAGAAATATAATGCAACTCCCGTATTGGCATAGGAAACATCCAAATTTGAGATATTTGAATTATTACAATTAACTAAAATAACTTGACCAGCATTAGTAAAATTGTTTGAACTTAGACTTTTTTCATTCTTATAATAGTATAAAGGTTTGCCATTAACTAAATTTGAATTGTCTATATCGTGGGAATCTAATTCGTCAATTGATCCTCTTACCTCTAACCCATTATTATTTAAGATATTTTTGGACACTGTATAATTTACACCTTCTCTGGCAATAATTCCGCCCCAGCGATTATTTATGACAAAATTTCCTGAAATTGTTGTACTTTCGCTCTGTTCTAATAAAATTCCATTAAGATTATTACTTAGAAAGTTTCCAGTAAGATTATTGTTCCCACCACCATTTAATGATATTCCATAACCGTTATCAGTTAATGAGTTCCCCTCAATATTGTTTCTATTACTATTAAACATGATATTTATCCCTATCTCGTTTTTATTTACGTCGTTTCCTAAGATACTGCTATCATTACAATTTTCCAAGAATATCCCATTATAATTAAGTGAAAGATTGTTATTAATTAATTGAGCATTACTAACATTTGACAATACAATTGCCCCTCCCCAACCATATTCATAACGATCAACAGCTAATGAGTTATAAATGGTACAATTTTCAATTTTAAAAAAAAATCTTGAATTCTCAATCAAGATACCGTAGACCATTCCGTCGACCTCAATTATAAGATCTTCTATAATATAAGGATCGGTAAAATTCCCATAACCTGTGACTATTTTCGCAATCTTCGTTTCAGACCAATTATTATTGATGTGAATAATTCTTGATACTTTTGAGATTTTCAAAGTTTTGCCATCTAAGTCAATATCATCAAGATTTTCTAAATTTTTCTTGTTATCTCCGTAATTATTTATAAGGTGGATTTTTGTTGAAAATACAAAAATAAATCCAAATATGGCTATTAAATTTATTATTTTTATGATTCTTTTCATTTTACTTTCTCTAAATATTATCCATGTAGGGTAATTGTTAAGTTAAGTAAAGTGGTACTGCTATATTCTAAATAATTCGGTACTTTTCTATTTTATAAAGTTTTACTAAGTTTTTAGTATAATAAATGTTGTTATTATAAAACTGTAATTGGTTTCAGTTTGAATCTAATTCATATTATTAAGTTGAGAATTTAAGCTAATTCCTTTGATATAAAAAAAAATGTAAATAATATTTATTTTTCATTATGTGCAAGTATCGTTTACGTATTTGATTTTTTTAACTTTTTACCGATTAGGAATATCACAATCGAAAGTGTCCCAACTAGAATTAATATACTATATCCTGGAATTCCTGATATTAGTGGTCCAGTTAGGGCATTAGTACTAACAAAAATTGCTTTCTTCCAAAATCCGCTATATTGAAATGTACCATTTAAGAAAATTCCTGTGCTTTTTTCATACCAAACTGCGCTTCCATTAGAATCCTCTAATTTCCATACTTCTATTTGGCCATAACCAGGCATAGTCCAATTTAATTCGGCAGTAACATTAAAATTTTGGTCTCCGCCTGAATAAATAAATATTTGAACAATATCATTAAGTGAAATATTAGTTAAAATCCTAGTCCATGTATGAGACCCAGCAACGGGACTCGGCAGGTCTGTATTTGATACAATTCTTGAGCTTAATTCCTCATCCCAAGAACCTTGTTCTGCTGGGGTTCCTAAAGTTCCCTCTCCTAAGAACCATATAACATGATAAACATCATCTGAAACTCTGCTGAATTCGATGTTAGCTTCTTGTGTTTCAAATATGTGAAAAGAATCAGAGTGGATATAATTAACGTACATCCCATCAAAAACTCCTGTTGTACTAGAATAACCCAATGCTATAAAATGAGAAAAGAATACAAATGAAATTATCGACACAAGAATATACTTCATGATTTTCTGCCTATATTTGCCTTTTTCTTTCATATTTTTTACCTACTTTACTCAATTTAGTGGTTTTTTTATAAATTTCTTAAATATTTGTTTTGATTTCTATTTCTTAAATCTATTTTTTGAACGCCCCGTTCAAAATTCTGTACATTCGCATAACATAGTTTTAAGTTTCAAATTGAAACTTATTACTGTTTCAAAGTATAGTCTTGAAAGTTATCCCAATTTAATAAAAAGGTATTAACTTAAAAAAAAGAAAAACTACAATGTAATTATTTTATTCTTTATATTTCTTTACTCTTATGAGTAAATGCATATTTAGGAATTCCTAACGGGGATCACTATCTTCCTATGATTTATATTCTGGCGCTTCAAGATGAGAAAGACGCGATAAAATTTATGTATGAAGGCTTTCAACATGGTTCTATTTCAATGAGATGCTTCCAAATTATCATTGAATAACATTGTAAGGATTGCGTGAGAATAAAAAAAAATTATTTAATTAATTTAAATCCAAATTCTTTGCATTTTGGAAGATCTTCTTCAGATATTGGTCCTTTCATACCATCAACTTTGATAGACAATCCTGGACTTGCTTTTATTAAATCGGGGATCTTTTTACTGATCTGATTCTCCATCTTTTTGACTGCTTTCTCAAAATCCTTCGATAAGTACGTATCAAATACTGCAAATGAATTTACTTTTACTTGAGCTTTTGAAAGATTATTGATGAATTTCTTTACTGAACTTATATGACTTCCCATATGGTTTGGAGATCCAATTAAAATTAGATCATAGGCATCAGTTTTATTTAATTCAATGTCTTTAACATTTCTGACAATCACTTCGTTACCTTCAATAGAATTAATTCCATCTGCAATTAATTGGCCTACTTTTTCAGTATTTCCATATTTTGTATCATAAGCTATTAGAACTTTCATTTTAAAACACTGCTTTTAATACTTATACTTATTGTAATTTAATTTATATAATTAACCCTTGCAATAGAACTTTTTCAGTAATTCTTTTTAACTATTTAATTGAGCTTTGCTCATGGATTTTCAATGAGAGTGAGTATTAATGAAAGAGACTAATGAACCTAAAAAATTGAAACAATAAAAGATTTACTCAAATTTATATAATCATTTGGTTATAATAATATCAAACAACCAATTAATCCGTAATTATAATTTTTCTGATCTACAATCATTTTCTTTTGATTTATACATCATGTCAATAAATAGAAATAAATTATTAATGGAATTATTCGCGAATTTCATACAGGCAAATAAGGAAGTTGAAGCTATTATAGTTTCCGATAAAGATGGATTAATAATTTCCGGAGAACGAAGAAAAGATGTGGATATAGAGTTAGTTTCGATAATGACTGCGGTGGTTAACCCTGTTATTGAGCGATTTCGTGATGAATTTTCCTATAAGAAATTTGGGACCGCAAGTTTTGATACTGAAAATAATCGTCTTTTGTTCATCACTATAACAGAAAATGTAACATTAACTTTAGTTATTGAAAATCTTGGCTCGATTGAGAAAATAGCCCCCTATGCGTATTTTCTTGCTGAAAAAGTGGCACAGATTATAGTTGCAACTAATGAAGATCTAATTGAGGTATCAATTCCTAATTTTGATTATAAAACTGAAGGATATTATGGAAGTGATGCTCAACTTTTTCAAATTGGTTTAGAACCAGGTGGAGAATATAGATTTAAATTTATAGTTATAGGTGACCATGAAGTTGGTAAGACTTCAATTCTACGTAGATTTGTAGAAGGGAGATTCTTAGTAGATTATCGTACTACTATTGGATTGAACGTTTTGACTCATAATTTCGAATTTTTTGGCAACAAAATTAACGTATTTCTCTGGGATATAGGAGCTCAACAATATTTTAAAAGATACCGTAAAGTTTATTACAAAGGTGCACAAGCTGCTTTTATCATTTTTGATTTAACAAACAAGGATTCTTTTTATAACGTAATGAATTGGTTTAATGAATTGAATGAGTTTAAGGAACATGAAATCTCAATAGTAGTCGTTGGAAATAAAAAAGATTTAGAACAGCAAAGAGAAGTTGATTATGAAGAGGCAACTACTTTAGCTGAAATGTTATCTGAAAAATATAACAAGAAAATTTCTTATATTGAAACCAGTGCTTTAACAGGAGAGAATATTGAAGAAGCATTTGGAATTGTATCCTATCATTTTATAATGCTAAGCAAAGAATTTGAGGAAAAAAATTTAAGAGAAAAGATTTTTACTGAAATTAATTCGGTATTAGATACACGAAATTCACTTTCAATTGCATTTATATCAAAAAATTTCCAAAAGAATCCTATTATAATGCTTTTAAAAGAGATAGAACCTTTAGGATTGTCTTTAAAAATGGAAAAAAAAGATAAAGTGATCTATCAATTTGCAAATGGATTAACCTTGGAAAGTTACAATTTCGATTCAATGAAAGTTTCTGATTCTGATGGAGCTTTTGTAATTTTTGATGGGAAGGATAGAGATTCCATTGACCCGAAATGGAATAGTATTATATTACAAATTTTAAAAACAATCAAGGATAACACTGTGATTTTAATCGGTATAATTACTAAAAAAGATGTAAATTGGTCAAAAATGATGAGTGAGTTTAACTTTTATACAAAGTTAGAAGCAAAGCAAATCTCGTATTTTGTATTTAAAATTGACTCCGATTCTAAAATAGAATTATATGAACACATAAATACTATGTTCAATACTATTAGGAATCTTTAAATAAAGAAAAATAGATACTATGATAAGTTTAAACTTATCTAGAGAAATATTCCTTTAACTCATGCTTAACTGAACCTTTTCCTTTGAGATCATAGAGTAATTCATCAGTACTATGAATAATTACCTCACTTAATTCGTGAGTCTCACGTAAGATATCAAATTGTCCTTTATAATACAGATCGATAATCTCATTAAATGCCTCCTCATATACTCCTTTCAATCCTATTGATTGAATAAATGCCTTATAATGATTGATTCTAACATTTTTCATAGGACCTTGAAATGAAAAAGACTCATTATTTTCTAGCAATTTAATAACAACAATGATTAAGAGCGTGTTTGCATTCTGAAAATCTTTACTTGATTTGATAATATCTTCATTAGATGTATCCTCAGTGTAAATTATTTGAATCGATCTAATTCTGTCCCTAATTGATGGATCTATATTTAGGAACGAAACTTGATCATCAAAAAGAATTAATCCATGGATTTTATTTTGAATATCATCATAGATTTGAGGATTGGAATAATATTTAATACCAATTTCATCAAAATACTTCGTCAATAAATCGTTAATGCAGGAATAAACAAGTTCTACTTCTCCCATAACTAGTGGTGTTCCTGTTATTTCTAATTTTCGGTCTTGTTCATGTTTAGATTCTTGATTGTCAACATACATTTTAAGATTTTCAGAGACTATCTTACTTTCATTATATAGTTCAAGTGATTTTGAATAATCTCCAGATATTGCAGCTTTTTTGGATTCAATCTCATATTGATCCTTCAAATAGTTAAGACCTTTAATTGCGATATCGATTTGTTTTTGACGGTAAAAATCTGCATTTTGAGAGTTTCCAAGAATCTCTTCAATAATAATAATTTCACCTGCAAATCCTGCTGCTTTGACATAATCTTTCTCTTCTGTTAATTTGTTAACATAAGCAATTACTTTCTCTCTTCTGGCAAGTAGATCTGCTTCAGTCTTATCTTTGAGCGTTTCATAATCTAATAAACTTAATTCTTCATAAATTTTCAACTTTGCCTTAGTTACTGGCTGCTTTTCTGATATTTGAATACCTATTTCCTTCTTCTTACTCTTTGATTTTTTTAGCACTACAATTCCTACTACCCCACCTATAGCTGCTCCTATTACAACAAATATTATCCATAATGGAAATTCAGATGGTTGAGAAGTGGATGTTATAGAAAAGCTATCTGTTGCGGCAGGACTCTGATGACCTGCACCATCAATTTGATATAAAAAGTAATAATAAATTCCTGGTTGAAGAGATTCCATATACTCATAATAATTACCCGTTAAGTTTATTGCAAACACGAATCCAGGGGTAGCTAAAGGATTTGCTTCATTATCTATAATTAATCTATACTTAATTATCCCAGAAGGATCGGAACCATCTTGCCATTCAAATATTAAAGTACCACTTACAGCTCCTTGGGGAGCCTGTATTAACGACGGTGCTGGAGGAGCAATTGTATCTTTATATAAAACTATTAGCACAGGGTCGCTCAAATGATTAAGAGTATCATTTGCATAGATATAAACATAAAATCTTCCTTCTGGTAAACTATTCCAAATTAAATTATTGAATGGTTGGTTAATATTATTTCCCAACAAGATGTTAGTTGTGTTTACTTGATACCAAATTAGATCTAGATTAGCATCTGTAGCTAAAACATTGATAATAGGTGCTGCTCTGCAGTAAGTGTTATTCAACGGGAAATTTAATGCAATTGAAGGTGCTATTGTATCTTTTATTATCGTTATCTCATCAAATCCAATAACTCCTAAAGTATTATTTATATAAAAACTAATCGTAATAGTACCATCTGATTTAGCGTCCCATGCTAATTGATTTATAGTCCCAGTTAGCCCTGTAAATGTATAATTTACTATTCCATTATCTAAAGTATACCAACTTGTATCTAGATTGCTTCCACTTATATTAACAGCATAATTCGGCGCTGTATTACCATACACACCGTCTGAAATAGGAGTATTAATCATTATCATGGGAAAGAAGATATCTTTATAAACAATAACTTCTGCTGTTCCTAAATTGCCTACTGTATCATTAGCATAAAATTTGATCATTATTGTTCCATTACCAACTTGCTCCCAAACACTCTGAGCGATTGCTCCTGTCCATGTGTAATTATTAGTAACAATAGTTCCATTGTCCAATTGATACCATTCATTATCTAAATTAGCGTCATTAATATTAATAGTAATGCTTGGAGGTGAAATCCCAAACAAGTCATAATTATTTGGTTCTGTAATAATTATAGTAGGAGTAATTGAATCTCTATTGATTACCACACTCGCAGCATCCCAGTTACCAGCAGAATCATTTACATAAAATAGTATCGTAATAGAACCTTGACCTGCAGTATTCCATGCCGTAGAATCGATCGTTCCGCTCAATGCTCCTGTGAAGTTATTTAGACCTCCATCAAGTGTGTACCAAATCCTATCTCTATTCGATTCAGTGATAGAAAGAGTATAACTTGGAGGAAGGCTACTGAACCATGCTCCAGGTAATGGTGAATCGATACTATCTATTGAAGGATTAACGGTATCTCTATAAATTGCTACGCTCGCAGTATCCCAGTTACCCGCAGAATCATTTACATAAAATATAATTGTAATGGAACCTTGGCCTGCATTATTCCATGCTAAAGAGTTGATTGTTCCGCTTAATGCTCCGGTATAGTTATTTAAGCCTCCATCAAGCGTATACCAAATCCTATCTCTATTCGATTCAGTGATAGAAAGACTATAACTTGGAGGGAGGCTACTGAACCATGCTCCAGATAATGGTGAATTGATACTATCTATTGAAGGATTAATGGTATCTCTATAAATTGCTACGCTTGCAGTATCCCAGTTACCCGCAGAATCATTTACATAAAATATAATTGTAATGGAACCTTGGCCTGCATTATTCCATGCTAAAGAGTTGATCGTTCCGCTTAATGCTCCGGTATAGTTATTTACCCCTCCATCAAGCGTATACCAAATCCTATCTCTATTCGATTCAGTGATAGAAAGACTATAGCTTGGAGGGAGACTACTGAACCATGCTCCAGATAATGGTGAATCGATACTATCTATTGAAGGATTGATAGTATCTTTATAAATTTGTACGGTATCAGAGGTTTCAATGCCAAAATTGTTGTTTAAATAAAATGTAAGAGTAATAGAACCTTGACCAGCATTATCCCATGCTGTGGAATCAATTACACCAAACCAAGAATTAGATTGATTAGCATTACTAGTAATAGTATAATTGTTAAGTCCATTATCAAGAGTATACCATATAGAATCACGATCGTTCCCGCTCACATAAACATCATAATCTGGAATAGATCCAAACCATTCGGCAGTACTAGGTGAATTAATAGAAATTGATAAATCTGAAGTTTTTGTTACTCCTACACTTGCAGAATCCCAATTACCCAAGGAATCATTTACAAAAAATGTAATCGTGACAGCACCTAAACCAGCATTGCCCCATGCGATATAATCAATTGTTCCACTCGTTGCTCCCGTGTAGTTGTTTAAACCATCATTGAGGGTATACCAAATCTCATCTAAATTCGCTTCGGTAATGGAAAGACTATAACTTGGTGGGGTTGAATGGTTTGAGCCAGATGAAGGTGAATCGATACTAACTGAAGGTTTGATAATATCTTTTCTAACTATTACTTCTTCATAATTAATATTACCTAATGTATCATTTGCGTAGAATCGAATTATTACTGTTCCATTTGGTCTTCCGTTCCACGTAGTCTGATCGAGACTCCCTATTGCAGCGACAGGAGTGGAATTAGTGGTTCCACCATCTAAGCTATACCAAATAGAATCTAAATTGGGATCTGTAACTGTAAGATTATAATTAGGCGCCATCGATCCAAATAACTCATTCGGGTTAGGAGAGTTAATGTTTATATCTGGTGCTGTGGTATCTTCACCTACTTGATATTCAGCTCCAATTGAGTAAAAACTGCTTGGGTCATATTGATTGTTGTATTCAGTAGCAATCCAATCTACTGAACGAGCAATATTAGATAATCGAACTTCATCCATGATACCTTCTAAGTTATCAGGACTTCTAGCAATAGTTAGAGAATCTATTATTGTTTCAATCATTTCTGAAAAAGTGGCCGTATTTGGATCTTGAGTCCCATTAATAAAAATTTTCATTGTATTGCCAACTCTAACACATGTGATACTAACCCATTTATTAAGCGAAATCAATGTCTGACTCTTTAAACTAGTTGAACCAATCCCATTTAATCTAAAATAAATAGCTCTATCCCTATAAATAAAAGAGGAATAAGCATCAGTATAAATACCTTTGGTTACTGTATCAGGATCATTACTTACATCATATGCCATTACCCAATATTGGATAGTTAAATTCTCGGTCAAATCTAATGAAACATCATTTCCACAATCAACATAATCATCGATTCCGTCAAGTTCTAGACTCCCATCAAGTCTTCCAGGAATTTGATCTCCAGGATCCATCGTTCCATACGAAGTACCATCATTATTGTTGGTTGTGGAATCCTTTATTGGATTTGTAGGATCTTCAGATAAATGCCATACTCCAACATAATTAGTATCCCATACTCCATCGGGGTTTTGAATTGAATACATGGTTGAATTTCCATAATACATATAGATTTTAGTGTCTACCATGGGTGAAAGAGAAGGAATGCGTACCCAAGATACTAAAAATGCATGTGTTGTATTATGATCTCGATTAAATAATTCAATTTCATGATCAAGCCAATTCTTACCATCATAAAAAGCTATATCGTTACCATTAGATTGAACATCAGTATGTAAGTCCATATCATAAAGAGATATTAAAATAGGAAAATTAGTGAGATTACTCGATCCAGAGATTTTAGTATGATCAATTATTATTTCTTTATAATATTTAAAGCTATTCAAAGAAGGTCGAAGTAATTCTTCAGTGCTTAGTGTAAGTGTTGGTTCTGGCTCTACAAATATCCTTAAGTAGATATCATCCACAAATAGCGTGTTAAATTCATTAGGTGATGCCCAATAAATACCTGTGGAGAATTTATCGGTTGGTTCAGAACCTAAATTAATCGAAGTGTTATGAATCTCTAAGTTACCATCTAACCATAGCTTAGCCAATCCATAACTACTGGAAACGTTAACTTGTACATCCAATGTATGCCAGGTACCCTTAGATATAGTGTTGGTCTCTAAATAACCATAGGCTTCTCCTGCAACAGCATTCCACATATATAAAGTCATATCATCATTTATAGTAACACTAATCAAATTTTGCCATACTGTGGCTGTGTCAACAAACTGTATAACTGTTACCCTGTCTGTAGTACTAAAACTAGGATCAAGATAAATATGTACGTGGGCATAAAGGCTTGCTTCATCTGGAAAATCCTCAAAAACCATAGCCTGAGGAGTAGTAACATTGTCCATATCACACTTTGCAGCATAATTGCCTGTGTGAACCTGATCAGTTGATGCTATGATTGAATCCCCTACAGATCCAGTACTATTTCCATCCCATCCGTTCAAATTACCGCTTT
Source organism: Promethearchaeota archaeon (assembly GCA_048939995.1). Classification (GTDB taxonomy): domain Archaea; phylum Asgardarchaeota; class Lokiarchaeia; order Sigyniarchaeales; family SOKP01; genus SOKP01. Next base: position 42,504 of record JBHLOY010000013.1, read on the forward strand.
CGAAACCATCATAAAAAAAGAATATATTACTTGGGTCAACCAACGGGGAATTAGCTAATTTATTGCCGTAGTATAGATAATAATTATTATCAAATGACAAGGCTTGTATTGGTTTCTGGGTTTTAAACCATATTTTAGTTGATTCATTGTTCCATGAGGAGTCAAGATCCAACATTCTATCCAGAACATTCCACATAGTGCCATTCCAATATACTAATCGGATATCATCACCATCTGCTTGACTTTTACCCTTAATGACCAGATCAGCGTGATCGAAAGTCAAAGAAACTGTATAGCCAGAAGGTATATCAGAACTACCAGTTGTCACAGTAACTTTTCTACGATATTTCCAGTTTTGATTAAACCAAGAACCGTATGTTTCTTCAGATTCAAGTGTTAAACTTGGTGATGTTGCGACTAATAACCTAATCTTTAGATCATCATAATATGAGGGTATAGTAGTCCAAGTTAAGAAACCAATTTGTCCAGCATTCAAATGAGAAGTATTTGTATTATCAATTCTTAATTGATCATCTAAATATATCTTAAATCGTGATCCAAGAGCCTCTACTTTTAAGTTATACCATTGGTCACTCACTAAATTCGATTCATCTACACCATCATAAACAGGTGTCTCCCAAATACCACCAGTACAATCACCATACGCTACTTCTCTGTCCCAATATCCAATTCCCGCACAATAGAAATTATTTGAGTCAGAGTAACGAAATAATATTCCTACTCCAAAACTAATGCCAACATTTTTTATACGGACCTCTATTGATGCATTTTCGACAGTATAGGAATTTAATAAACTTCTACGATCTGTAAGACCTGAATTTTCGCGATATTCATTATTTATAACAGACCAAGTTCCGCTTATAACCGTCCATCCATTAGCAGGTCCATCAGCCTGTGTAAAATCATCGTAATAATCATATACTTTACTTTTATTTGTTGGGGGACTACCAGCAACCTCATTACCATAATAGAGATAATAATTAGTGTCAGTAGCACCCACGCTTATGGAACTTTGAGTTTTAAACCAAATTTGAGTACTAATAGTATTAAAATTTGTTTCATTTACACGATCGAGTTCTAACCATGTCTTATTAGTTGAGTTATACCATAAGATTCGAAGGTCATTTCCATCAGCTCGAAGTTTTCCTACAGAAATTAATTCAGCTGAATTAACTGATAAATTAACCGAATATCCTTTAGGAAGAATTTTCGTATTTACATTTGTAATATTTATTTGAACACGATACATATATGATGAATCCCACCAATTTTTTAAATTTGGTGGTTGACTAGTCTGCAGCTTATCGGGATAAAAATTATCGCGAGTATTATTGAAACCGTTAATCTTTATAAAATTATCAGCAATATCAATTGTTGATATTATATTACACGCCAAGATAATAGTTAAAACCAAAATTTTAGATTTAACCTTTTTCAACTTAATTCCTCCATTCTTATACCTATATTTCATTCTTGTAAATTTTAAAAATATACAAGAAAGTATATATAATATAGTGTATGTTTATTTAAATCTTTCAAAAATAAAGGAGGCACTAATGGAGATAATTCTAAATAAGATCCAAGTAATTAAAGGGAATAAAAGGAGAATTTTAAAATAAAAAAACTAAAATTTTCCTTCTTATGTAAACTTTATCGGAATTTATGAAGTAATTAAAAAAGAAATAAATGGTGTAAACGCTTCAGAAGCAGTTGCAAGGATTTAGGACGGTTAAGAGGACAATTTCAATTTTAAGTTTATACAATTTTATCTTTATTAAGATAGAAAGTACTTATAAAATAATATTAGAACCTTAAACTTATGTAAATTAATACTAGGATTAACCTATTAAGAACCTTTAGATAAAAAAAGAAATATCAAAAATAAAAATAGATTTAATATTAAGGTTATATTTATCGATGAAGATATTCTTTTAACTCATACATAACTAAACCCTTTTCTTTGAGATCATAGAGTAATTCATCAGTACTATGAATAATTACTTCACTTAATTCATGAGTCTCACGTAAGATATCAAATTGTCCTTTAAAATAGAGATCGATAATTTCATTAAATGCCTCCTCATACACTCCCTTCAATCCAATTGATTCAATGAATGCCTTATAATGATTTATTCTGACATTTTTCATAGGACCTTGAAATGAAAAAGACTCATTATTTTCTAGCCATTTAATAACAACAAGGATTAAGAGCGTATATTCATTCTGAAATTCTTTACTTAATTTAATAATAGCTTCATTAGATGTATCCTCAGTGTAAATTATTTGAATCGATCTAATTCTGTCTCTTATTGATGGATCTATATTTAGGAATGAAATTCGATCATCAAAAAGTATTAATCCATGTATTTTGCTTTGAACATCGTCATAGATTTGAGGATTGGAATAATATTTAATACCAACTTCATCAAAATACTTTGTCAGTAAATCATTTATGCAAGAATAAACAATTTCTACTTCTCCCACAACTATTGGCGTTTCCGCTACTTCTAATTTTCGGTCTTGTTCAAGTTTAGCTTGATTGTCCATATACCTTTTAAGATTTTCTGATACTATCTTACTTTCATTATATAGTTTAAGTGATTTTGAATAATCTCCAGATATTGCAGCTTTTTTGGATTCAATCTCATATTGATCCTTCAAATAGTTAAGTCCTTTAATTGCGATATCGATTTGCTTCTGACGGTAAAAATCTGCATTTTGAGAGTTTCCAAGAATCTCTTCAATAATAATAGTTTCACCTGCAAATTCTGCTGCTTTGACATAATCGTTTTCTTCTGTTAGTTTATTAACATGAGTAATTACCTTCTCTCTCCTAATAAGTAAATCTGCTTCAGTCTTATCTTTGAGTGTTTCATAATCTAATGATTTAAATTCTTCATATACTTTCAATTTAGGCTTAGTTATTGGCTGTTTTTCCGTTATTTGAATAGGTACTGCTTTCTTCTTCTTCTTACTCTTTGACTTTTTTAGAACTATAGCTCCCACGACTCCACCGATAGCAACTCCTATTACAATGAATATAATCCAGAATGGAAATTCTGATGGTTGAGAACTGGACATTATCGAAAAACTGTCTGTTTCAGCAGGACTCACATTACCTGCTCCATCAATCTGATATAAAAAGAAATAATAAGTTCCTGGTTGAAGAGATCCAGTATATTCATAATAATTCCCAGTTATGTTTATTTCAAATACAAATCCAGGTGTGATCAAAGGATTTGCTTCATTATCTATAATAAGTCTATATCTTAGTATCCCAGAAGGATCAGAACCTTCATACCATTCGAATATTAATGTACCACTTACTTCTCCTTGAGGAAAATTTATTAAAATTGGTACTGAGGGAGCAATTGTGTCCTTGTATAAAACTAACAAGATATAGTTACTCAAATGATTAACAGTATCATTTGCATAGATGTAAACATAAAATTGTCCTTCTGATAAACTATTCCAAATTGAAATATCTAATTGCTGATTGATATTATTTCCCAGTAATATACTAATTGAGTTAACTTGATACCAAATTGAATCTAGATTTGGATCTATAGCTAATACATTGATCATTGGTGATATTCGACAATATGAATTATTCAATGGGAGATTTAATATAACCGATGGTGCTAAAGTGTCTTTTATAATAGTTATCTCATCAAATCCTATAACTCCTAACGTGTTATTTATATAGAATCTAATTATTACATCACCATCACTTTGGGCGCTCCATGCTAATTGGCTTATAGTTCCTGTTAATCCTGTAAACGTATAATTAACTAACCCATCATCTAGCGTATACCACCTTGAATCTAAATTACTTCCACTTACACTAACAATAAAACTAGGTGCTGTACTGTTAAAAACCTCGTTAAAATTGGGATTGTTAATTGTTATTATAGGAGCGAAGACATCCTTATAAACTATCACTTCTGCAGATCCTAAATTACCCAGCGTGTCATTTGCATAAAACCTAATGATAACTGTACCATTACCAACTTGATCCCATACGCTTTGAGCGATAAAACCTGTCCATGTGTAATTATTAGTAATAATAGTTCCGTTGTCCAATTGATACCATTCATTATCTAAATTAGGGTCATTAATATTTATGGTAATGTCTGGAGGTTCATTTCCAAACAATTCATAATTAGTTGGTTCTATAATAGTAACGGTAGGAGAAATTGTATCTCTATTAATTACTACACTCGCAGCGTCCCAGTTACCTGCAGAATCATTTACATAAAATATAATCGTAATAGAACCTTGACCTGCATTATTCCATGCCGTAGAGTCGATCGTTCCGCTCAATGCTCCTGTGTAGTTATTTAAGCCTCCATCGAGCGTATACCAAATGTTATCTCTATTCGATTCAGTGATAGAAAGAGTATAACTTGGAGAGAGGTTACTGAACCATGCTCCAGACAATGGTGAATCGATACTATCTATTGAAGGATTAATTGAGTCTCTATAAATTACTACGCTTGCAGTATCCCAGTTACCCGCAGAATCATTTACATAAAATATAATTGTAATAGAACCTTGACCTGCATTATTCCATGCTATAGAGTCGATCGTTCCGCTCAATGCTCCTGTGTAGTTATTTAAGCCTCCATCAAGCGTATACCAAATCCTATCTCTATTCGATTCAGTGATAGAAAGAGTATAACTTGGAGGGAGGCTACTGAACCATGCTCCAGACAATGGTGAATCGATACTATCTATTGAAGGATTAATTGAGTCTCTATAAATTACTACGCTTGCAGTATCCCAGTTACCCGCAGAATCATTTACATAAAATATAATTGTAATAGAACCTTGACCTGCATTATTCCATGCTATAGAGTCGATCGTTCCGCTCAATGCTCCTGTGTAGTTATTTAAGCCTCCATCAAGCGTATACCAAATCCTATCTCTATTCGATTCAGTGATAGAAAGAGTATAACTTGGAGGAAGGGTACTAAACCATGCTCCAGATAATGGTGAATCGATACTATCTATTGAAGGATTGATAGTATCTTTGTAAATTTGTACGGAATCAGAGGTTTCAATACCAAACGTATTGTTTAAATAAAATGTAATCGTATTAGAACCTTGACCAGCATTATCCCATGCTGTAGAATCAAATATTCCAAACCAAGTATCTGTTAGATTAGCACTACTCGTAATAGTATAATTGTTAAGTCCATTATCAAAAGTATACCATATGGAATCACGATCATTTCCGCTCACATAAACATCATAATCAGGATTAGATCTAAACCATTCGGCAGCATTAGGTAAATTAATAGAAATTGATAAATCTGAAGTTTTTGTTACTCCCACACTCGCTGAATCCCAATTTCCCACGGAATCGTTTACATAGAATGTAATTGTGACTGCACCTAAACCTGCATTACCCCAAGCTATAGAATTAATTGTCCCACTCAATGCCCCTGTGTAGTTGTTTAAACCATCATTAAGGGTATACCAAATCTTATCTCTATTCGCTTCGGTAATGGAAAGACTATAACTTGGTGGGGTTGAATGGTTTGAACCAGGCGAGGGCGAGTTGATACTGATTGAAGGTTTAATAATATCTTTCCTAACGATTATTTCTTTATAACTAATATTACCTAATGTATCATTTGCATAAAATCGAATTGTTACTGTTCCATTACCTAATGCACTCCACATGTTTTGATCAATGGTTCCACTAGCGCTAACAGGCGTAGAATTAGTGGCCCCTCCATCTAAGGTATACCAAATAGAATCTAAATTGGGATCCGTAACTGTAAGATCATAATTAGGCGCGCTCGATCCAAATATATCATTCAAGTTTGGAGAATTAATAGTTATTTCTGGTCCTGAAGTATCTTCACTCTGATATTCAGCTCCTACAGAGTAAAAGCTATCTGGATCATATTGATTGTTGTATTCGGTAGCAATCCAATCTGCAGAACGACCAACCTGAGAAATCCGAACCTCATCAATTTGTCCTAACCACGGATATGACCATGCTACTCCTTCAGGTTGATCTCCATGCCCGATTCTAAAAGAAAACGGCAGAGCACTTACAATATTATTTGTTTTAGATAAGGTGGCAGGATCTGGTATTCCATCTACATATATTCTCATTTCAGTTCCATTATATGTAGCAACGACATGATGCCATATATCTGATGAGATGGTTTGTGCAGTTTCTAAATCACTCTCATTTCCAGGAAGTTGAAAGCTCATCAACTGACTATTAAGATCCATTACAAGGCGATATCCATTATAAAAACCTTTATGGTTGAGAGGACCCATCCAAGGATGAGTTAAAGGATATTTCATCCATAACTGTATAGTTATTTGATTAGTTGTAAGATCTAAGCTTGTATCATTTCCGCAATCGATAAAGTGATCACTAAAATTTTGGCCATAACCAATAGATCCCGTAACTTTGCTTGGAATATAAGTTATATTTCCTAATCCACCTTGACCATGATTCCCATAGTGACTACTATCTGCATATTCATTCACTGTTCCTATTCCTATCTCTTTAAGATGCCAAACTCCAACATAATTTGGATTCCATACTCCCATGGGGTTCTCTTGAGACCCCATCGTTGAATTTCCATAATACATAGTGATGTTAGTATCAATTGAAGATGATAGAGATGGAATTCGAACCCAAATAATTAATTGAGCATGAGTAGCACTATAACTTTGATTGAATAGTTCAATTTCATGATCTAACCACGTATCTCCGCTATAAAAGGCAATATCATCACCATCTGTTTGAGTATGAATATGTAAATCTGAATCAAACAAAGAAATTAGTACGGGAAAATTAATTAGATCGTTTAATCCAGTTACCATTGTTGAGTTAATTGTTATGACTTTATAATAAGCGAAATAATTCACATTCCGAGCTAAATTTGTTTCTTCAATTCCCACAGAATAAAAAGATTTAGGATCATTTTGATTATTATATTCGGTGGCAATCCAATCTGCAGAATGTGTTTTACTAGAAATACGTATTTCATCGTATTTGCCTTCAAAATGACCAAGTTGACTGATATTAACAGAAGCACCCCATAACCAATCCTCCAGTTGAGCTAATTGGGTCCAATAGGTATCAACATTAATAATATCAAATGTACTAGGAGATCCATCAAGATACATTGTTACATTTCTGTTAGAATAATTAAATGTAACAATCAGATAATGCCAGATTCCATTAGTAAAGGGGTTTGTTTTTAAGTTATAATTAAGACTATTTCCTCCCCAGGGATAGAAGAAATTATCTCCATTTTGATTAACAGACCATTCAAAACCGTCTCTATGATTAGGAGCTATTCTATTAAAACGATTACTAGTAGTCATGATTCTTTGATATTCACCAGTTTTAGACGAATTTACCCAATTAATCCATAGGGATAAAGTTCCCTCATCGTTTATTGAATTTAAAGATGAACTTCTTGAAATATTGATAAAATCATCAATCCCATCAAAATCATAACCCTTTCCAATTTGAGAATTAACTAAATCTATATTATCCATTGAACCATTAGTTATTCCATTATTTCCATGGTATGTACTATCATATACATCATTCATTATTCCAGTTGGAGCATCATTTAAATGATAAACTCCAACATAATTTGGATTCCATACTCCCATAGGGTTTTCTTGAGGACCCATAGTTGAATTTCCATAATACATATAGATTTTTGTGTCAGTGGATGTCGAGAGCGAAGGAATGCGAACCCAAGCAATTAATTGGGCATGGGTAATGTTAAAATCTTGATTAAATAGTTCTATTTCGTGATCTAACCATTCAATACCATTGGTAAAAACAATATCATCTCCATCTGGTTGAGCATGGTCATGTAAGTCTGAGTCATACATAGAAATTAGTACAGAAAAATTAATAAGAGAGCTTGAACCAGAGACTTTGGTATGGTCAATTGTAATTTCTTTGCGAAAATTAAAAGAGTTCACATTTGGAGGGCGTTTAAATGTCGTATATTCTCTACTTACTGAATAAAATGAGCTAGGTTCGTATTGATTATTAAATTCCGTTGCAATCCAATCTGCAGAGCATGTTGTATTTAAGAGTCTTAATTCATCAATTTTGCCTTTATAGAGTTGTAGGCTAGGACTATCTAAATTTATACCTATAGTAGCATTATTAGCATTAAAATCTATATTGTTAACAAATTCATCAACTTGTTTGGAACCATTAATATATAATTTTAGAGTTGTTCCATCATATGTTCCTACTAAATGAGTCCAAATGTTATCATTTATACCATAATCAGAAATGGCATATCCCATATTAAGCCCATCACCAATAGCTATTCTTGCATTTCTGCTAGATGATGAATGAAAGCCTTGAACCCTAATCCCTATCTGATCACCCCATGAAAAACCGCTACAAAAAATTGGAGAACGTGTGTCTATTGTTGTATTAAAAATTCCATTATACCATGTTTCAATGGTGAATGAGTTTATAGGTTTTAATCCTGAATTGTTTCCTAAACTTATATAATCATTTCTTCCATCAAATTCTAAACTTCCAGCAATATGTCCTTTTACTTGATCATTACTACTCATTGACCCATGGGGAGTCCCATGATAAGAGTTGGATGTACTGTCCTTAACTTGAGATATAGATGGATCCTCCTTTAAATGCCATACCCCTTTATAGTTATTATTCCAAACACCTGTAGGATTTTCTCGAGCGTCCATAGTAGGATTTCCATAATACATAGTGATTTCAGTGTCCACTGATGTAGACAAGGAAGGTATTCGAACCCAGGCAACTAAATGAGCATGAGTAGCGCTATAATTTTGATTAAATACTTCAATTTCATGGTCTAACCACTCATTCCCTATTGCAAATGCAATATCATTTCCATTAGATTGAACATTTTGTCGTAAATCTTTATCGATAATCGAGATTAATAAAGGAAAATTCGTATGGCTTCCTATACCACTAACTTTCGTATTATCAATAGTTATTACTTTATAAAAATTGAAGTCAGTATAATTAATAGGAGAATTAGCTAGAGGAATCTTGATATTTAAATTATCTAGATTATTATGTGAGCGATTATTTTTTATAAGAATGTCTGATAAATTAATAATCGATAATGAACTACACGTAAAAAGGAGAATTAAAATTATAGCTTTAAAATTTACTTTTTTCAACCTACTTACCCTATTCTTATACATTAAATTAATACCTTACAAAAGTAATATGAATATCATATAGTGGGTGAATTTTTAAATAATCGCAATGCGTAGTGATTTAAGGTTATTAATTTATATCTTAATTGTTGAACTTTAATGAATTAATTATGAAATTATCCAGTAGGAATCTATCGTAAAAAAAATTTTGATTTATTAGGAATAGGAAGTGAATTAGGAATTTCCTCAAGATTAATATTCTTTAACATTAACCTAGTTAAAGTATTAAACACTTTTTCTATATTTACCCCTGTCTTGCTAGAGCACTCTATAAAATCATCAAGCCCCATTAATTTTGCGCTGTTCTCGCCTTTCTCGAATGATACTTTTCTTTGATTCTCTAGATCAGTCTTTCCACCGACTAGAATGATTGGAAATATCTGTTTTGATTCACTAATGATCGATAACCAATCACTCAAATGATAGAGTGAAGATTGATTCGTGATATCATACATCATTACTCCGCCCATTGCTCCAAGCACATATTGAGGAAAGAGGAACCTAAAACTCTTTTCCCCACCAAAATCCCAGATCATTAGCTTTACGTTAAATCCATCTATCGAAAGGCTTGTAGCATCAAAATCGACTCCAATTGTTTTATAAGTATTTGGGATGAATTTTGTTGTTAAAAACCGCTGAGTTAAGGTTGTTTTGCCACACCCAGCATCACCAAAAATAACAACTTTGAAAATTGCATCAAACATTTTAAATATCGATTTTTAATTAAATTTTAAATTATGAATAATGTATTAATTCAATTGCACAGTTCCCCTTAAATTTTATCCCATTACACAATTTTCCTGTTATTTCAATTTGACAGAATTGTTGCGGCTCAAGAAGATCTATTAACGTACTTCTATCAAACTTTACCATCAATTCTGGAATATTATCATTATTAATAACCTTAATTGAGCATGGTCTCATTTCGGGGACTATTATTTGATTTAAAGAAATTGTATTAATATTAATTTCATTAAGATCATACTCATATGGAGGAGGTAAACTAATATATGCTAAAATCCATTTTCCTTTACTCTTACAGTTAAGCCTACCTGGATGAATATTAATTGTTGCTATGATAGTTTTTGATTTTTTTTTCTCTTCTTCTTGAAAAGTTCCCATTGCTTTGTCTATTTCTGTAATTTCTTCAGAATAACTTGTTATAAATAATAAAGTATTGAAACTTGGTATCAATACTATGCCTAGACTAACTAGTGTTAAAACTAACCCTGTTAGTATCCTTTTCATTATTACCCCTTTGTGTAATAGACTAATGCAAAAATAAAAATAATAATATTCATATATAAATCTTTTCAATAAAAATGCTCAATTTATCGTTTTTTTCACAGAAGTTAATGCTATTTTGTTTTTCATGAGATATTTTAATTTTATTCCTTTTTATCCTACGAAATACACGAAATATTCTTCTTGCAAGAAAACGTCTAAAAACTAAGGTTCTAGACTTAGATATCCAAAGTTTCAGACTTGGAGTATTTATGTTAAAAGAGATAATTGAATTAAATTATGGTAAGATAAGCATTGAATCATTAGGGAGAAATAGAGGAAGTAGGCAGGACCTTTAAATAAAAGATATTCACTACCTGCTGCTTCAACCAAAATAATTGCGAAAATAGAAGTAATATACCTTAATTATAATTTTCTTACCTTTTATAAAGACAAAAAAGTTTTAATTTTTAGCAAAAAACCCAATACCTATGAATCTATTTCAAATTTTAGCAATATGTGGAATACTTAGTCCGATTATATATACTGCGATGTGGGCTATTATTGGTAGTGTTCAGAAGGATTATAGTCATATTCGCGATGATATAAGCTCACTTTTTGCAGTCGGTGCTCCCTACAGACGTTTTGCACAAGCGCTCATGATAATATCAAGTATTTTATTGCTTGTGTTTTATATTGGATTACATGAGGGTATAAACGATGTAGGAGGTTCAATCTTAGGCCCTATTTTATTCTTGATCAGTTCCATTTTAGGCACTCTCGTGGCTCTCTTTTTCCCTCTTGATGAAGGAGGTGAAATAAAAACTTTTAGAGGAAAAATGCATATAGCACTGGTAATCGCGATGGGATTATTAACAATCGCAGGCATGGTGGCATTGTGGATTCGATTACAATTTGTAACCGGTTGGAGCGTTTTTGCCACATACTCACTTGTTTCAGCTGTAGTTTCTTTAGTTTTAACAGTTGCCTCTGGTATTTTCGCTACAGGTAAATATAGGGGTATACTCGAGAGAATAGGAGTGACTCCTTATCAGTTATACTATTTTGTTCTTGGTCTGATGCTTTTTTTGTCTAATTAATCAGCAAAGTAATCTTCGCTTACTCATCAAAAGGAAAAATTAAAAAAAAATTAATAATAAATTCCTATTCTTTACCACGCATCGTTTATTCCATCTTGAACATAGAGTTCAATCAACTCTCTTTTTAAAAAACTTTTAAAATGATATACTCAAATTATGACTAAACTAAATTATTTAATTTGGAGAGGGAGAATTTGAACAACGAAATTGATAGCTCTATTTATAGTGAGAATTTTTATCTAAAAAATAAAAAAAAGATATTCAAAGAATTTAATCTATTAATAAAAACTGCAAAAACAGTTCTCTCATCAAAAAATAGTGAATTAATTCTTGATTCTATTGAAAAAGAGGCTCAAATTGAGTTTGAAAACCTTCTTTCAAGACTTCCTTATGTTGGTGGTAATAGATCACCCTTTACTTCTTTTATGATCCAATCTGCAGAAACGATCGCACTTTACAAAGCGAGTAAATCACTCAACTTATCTAGGCGAGAAATAGGTGAACTTATTTATGACATAGCTGAGAATTCTGCTCAATCTATTCCCTCCCTTAAAAAATGGTTATTTAGGAAAGCTGTTTTTTCTAAAAAGATGAAGAACTCTTGGAGAGAGTGGTTAAAGGAGAGCCAAAAGCGTGAATATCCTGAAAATTGGGTTGGTGATTTTATTGATGGTGAGGGCAAAATGTTTGATTATGGGTTTAACTTTACGGAGTGTGGTTGGATTAAACTTATAAAGAATGAGGGTGCCGAAGATATTGCTCCATATGCATGTTTATGCGATTTTGCTAGAATGAAAGCAATTGGTGTAGGATTTAAAAGAACTAAAACGATTGCAAATGGAGCTGAAATCTGTGACTTTCGATTTGTCAAAAATTTTCCAACTTCTTCTGGTTGGCCACCAGAAGCTCTTGAAGAAAGTAAAAAACGAACGGACAAAAATGTAGATTCCAGATAACCTTCAATAGAGCGTAAGTGAGAGGTTTTTTATGTTATTCCATGCAAATTTTGCACTTATAATTAAAAATGGCTCTACTTTAACTAAAAAATTAGATTTAATATTGAAAATGAAATAGATAAATAAAATTTACCTCAAAAAGTAGGTTGCTTAATTAAATGAGTGAAAAAAGTTTTGGATCCTCATTAAAAGTTAAAGAATCAAAACCAAAAGCTAAATTATATCAAAAGTATCCAATCTATCGAGTATTAATTTATGAAGCTTCAACAATTTTACATTATTTAATAGGAGGAATAGGATTAATAATTGGGTATACATTTTTGTGGTTGGGATATCTAATTGGTTCAATCTATATTATTTTTGCTTTTCTACAGATGTATATTCTTATGCCATTGACTGTGTGCCCAAATTGTGTCTATTACAGAATGGAAAATTCATGCTGTGTATCTGGTTTGAATAAAATCTCAAGAGTGTTAGCGAAGGAAGGGAATCCGGAAGATTTTCCAAAAAGGGCTAAGGGTTTATTGTGTTACAATAACATTTATATGGCTACTTTATTCTTCCCAATCATAGCCTTAATCCCTGCTTTAATTTTAAATTTCTCTCTAGTTCTATTAATCATGTTTCTGATAGTCTTGGGCTTACTAGTATTTCGTTTCTTTGTTATTTTTCCTAAAATAGCATGTTTACACTGTCAAGCAAAGTATACTTGTCCTATTGGTGAAAAAATAGGTGTTCGAGATAAGTGAGAATTGAAAATTAAATTGTTATTTAGTTTTTATTCTATTAATAAAGTGTTTTTAAATGAGGAATTTTATTTTCTTAATAAAACAAAGTGATGAGGTGAACTATTATTCCAAATTTACTAAATATAAAATGTGTACCATGTGAAGGTGGTATACCTCCACTTCTTGAAGGAAAAGAAAATGAGTATCTCAAGGAAGTAGAAGGATGGTCCCTAATTAGGGATGGTGTTCATCGAATTAAAAAGGAATTCTTTTTTGAAGATTTCAAGGAGTCTATGAAATTTGTAAATAAAGTAGCAGATCTTGCAGAGGAAGAGGGTCATCATCCTGATATCTATATATTCTATGATGAAGTTGTCTTAGAATTACATACACACGCAATAAAAGGACTCCATCTTAATGATTTTGTTATGGCTGCAAAAATTAATGCTATAAATCAAGAATAGAGAAGAAAAAGGGGTTTATACTTATTTTCCTTCTAAGAATTAAGGAATTTTTCAAGGATTTCTAATTTATGTTTGTCAAACCTTCCCTCAGTGCGCCAGATAATCTCTCCTTTTTTATTTATTAGAAATAAATAAATTGTATCTTCAGAAAGTATTTTTAATTTCTTTTTAAACAGACTTTTATTTATATATAATGTTATTGTTCTTTCCCTCACTGCCTTATCTGGGATTCCAGCCCTCATTCCACCATCAATCATAAATCTCATTACTTTATAACCCTTACTTAATGTTGGTATTTCATAATACTTAAAGTTTGAATATTGCTTTTCTAGGGAATTCAAGTGAAAACTCCACTCATCTACTAAACTTTGATGCCAGCGGTGGAAAGGTATAATTAGTAAATTAAGTGTGCCTTCTAGATTATAAGGTAAATTAAAATTTTCAAATTCTAAATTTTGCCCGGAAACTTCTGGAAACATCATTTTTATGACTTTTATTGAATTCTTTATTTTTATATAATATAATTTGGTATAAAAAAATTAATATAATGAAGAATATGTTTTAAGTTAGTTTCGTCTACCTAAATTATTAAAAATAAGCAAAAGAATTACAAATTATTAATTTCAACTAATGAACAGCTCTATAGCCTACAATAAAGAATTTTAAGTAAATACTGAAATAATAATAAAAAAGAATTATAGCTTGATTTACCCTTCAAGTATGACAATTATCAATTCTATAACTTCATATATAAGTTATTGACTTGAACACATCCAGTATTGCTTCCATTCTCAGCATTTGCGAAGCATCTTTTCTCAGGGCTTTTAGTGAATTTTGCACAACCCCAACACCACAATTTATTAAAAGAGATCAATTTTTTCTTATTAGTAGCACGAACTTTTTCACACAGTGCTAATGCCTCATCAAATTCTAAATTTAGTTTACTCATTATCTTTTTCACCTTATTTTCTTACTTGAATATTCATTCTGATTTTAAGATAATTTGCTATATACCATCCCATAAAACCCCCCATGATTCCTTGAATGATTGAATATGGTATCATAAAATATCCATATGTGAGAAAATGCTCAACTTCAGGTGACGTTGGTTTATATAAAGTCTCCAAAGCTAAAATACTTAATAATATAAAACCAACTGAAGCAATTAAGGAAGAGATTAAAATTGCCCTTCTCTCATTTTTAGCAGGTTTCAATAACCATAGAGATAAATCTATAATTAATCCATATGCAATATAGATTAATGCCCAATATACCGCAGACCAGGGAGTTTTTAAAGTGTTCTCTATCTGCCATTCTATTATAAATTCAATTGGAATACCTATAATCCCATTCATTCCAAAAAAGAAAACAGCTGTGCCTTTTGTTTTGAGATAAACACAGAAAAAGTAGGTTACCCCCATTAGAAAAATCATGACAAAATAAAGATATATATAGCCTATTCCTATCATGATAATATCAAAAAACACAGTAAAGATTGCTGATAATATCGCTATAATCATAAATCCAAGAATATTCAAAGCTAAGGATCTCTTATCCCAAGGTTTATACCAACTTGAGTCTTTTATTCGATCCAACATTACTATTTCTTTCATGCTTTCTACCTCCTTTTAATTAGATTTAACTTCTTTAAGAAAAACAGAGAATATTTACTCCATTTTTCCCATTTATCAAGAAAGATATGCTTTATTTAAAGAATATGACAATTTCAATCACTTAAAGTGGACATAAATTTTAGATAAAATGTCCAGTTTCATAAAAGTAAATAAGGAAGTTGGACAATAATTAAATTAAAAAAATTATAAGTTAGCTTAAAATGGATGATAGAGACTTAGAACTTTTAAAATTACTACTTTTCGATGGACGTATTTCATATGAATCAATTGCAAAGAAAATTAAGATAACTCCCTATTTAGTTAAAAAACGGATTAAAGAGCTTATGGATTTGGGAGTAATAATGAAATTCACAACAAATCTCAATTTTTTAATGTTTCAAAAATCAGTGTGCTATACTCTTGCTGAAGTAAAAAATAGTACCGATCAACATGATTTAATTAATCGTATTGGAAAATTAGATGAGGTCACTGGAGGGGCAATTTCTCTTCAAAATAAAATGCAAATTATTCATACCTATTCTAATGACTATGACTTTAAGAAAAATCTTGAAACTTTAATGCAATTTGAAGAAATTGAAAGCATAGAAAATTTCATTTTACTCATTCCTCCAGATTTAGGCTTCAAAAATAAAAGATTGACTAAAACAGATTGGAAGATAATTAATATTATCAAAGACGATTGTAGAAAAACCGATATAGAAATCGCAAATGAGCTAAGGATCTCATCTAAGACTGTCAAAAGAAGACTAAGCTATCTCACAGGAAATAAAATCATTCTTTTCATGATCGACCTTGATACCAGTGCCGCAGACTTCCTCTCTTATTTGCTAATCGTTAAATTCCAGAGAATTGCATCTGAATCCTATAATAAAGTCTTAAGTATAATTAAAAATTACTTCTACGTATGGAAAGTTGCTAACCAAGAAGCATTCATTTTCACAGTATTTATAAACCAATTGAGAGAAATTGACGAACAAGTAAAAGAAATTCAAGAGATTCCATATGTAAAAGATGCAATCAGTTTTGTACCCATTAAAATGTTTTATTTTGAGAATTGGATTGATGATCTGATTAAAAAAAATGCTTTGGATTAAGCAGCTTTTTCTTAAAAAAAGAAATTGTAAGGACTATGCAATCATGACAAAAGCACCTAAAATATGGGAAAGAATACTCCACCAAATTGTATTAGTCCATTTAGCTAATAATGAAAGATATATTCCAAAAAATGCAGATCCTATAACTAAGCCTAGAGCATTAGAATTTGGGGACAGAGATCCTGATGCAAAGTGAAACAAGGCATACCAGATAGTGGGATAGATAATTCTTAAGAAATTATTGTTAGGATAGAGTTCCATATACACCCCACGCCATAAAATCTCTTCGAAGGTACCATTCCCGAAAGCACTTATAACCAAAAATATTACTCCAAGAATACTTATTTTATCAAATTCGATCCCCGAAATAAACCTGAAAATCAATGCCATAAACACTGGAAATAAAATTGCTGGGATTAATTTCGGTTTGAATTTTTGAGGAGAACTTAATTTTTTAATATTTTCAAATCCAATAAGCCAGTTGGAAAATATTAATCCACAAAGCATCCAATACACAAACAATCCTAAATACCAACCAAGCTCTGCTCCAAAAAACATACCGAATAAGGTATAAATAAAATACATGATCAGCATTAAAATAGGAGGTGCGACTATTCCTGCAATTCTTTTAATTTTTTTCTTTGGTCTTGGAGTTACATCTCGCTTTTTTATAGTTTCGTTCAAATCTTCATACTTTAATTCATTCATTATGAATCACAAGATTCTATAGAAATTTATCTTCATATAAATCAATGTTTACAGTAAAACAAATAAAAGAGATAAATAGTAGATGACTAATCTAATAATTTTTATTTTACTAAGGTAATAAATAATAATAAAATGACAACTTTTTCAACTTAAAAGGAAAAAAAAACTAAATATCAAAAAGCCAATATGGTGGAATTCATATGACTGGAAAAAACAGTATCTCATATGACTGGAAGAAACTATTTTCTCAAAAATGTACCTCAAAAGAGGAAGCGATCTCAAATATAGAGTCTGGGAATAGAGTGGTCTTTGGACATGCTGCGGGGGAACCAATTGTTTTAGTAGATGAACTTGTAAAACAAAAAGATCGTTTATATAATGTTGAGATTGTACATATGGTTCCTCTTAGAGAGTGCCAATATTGCCTTCCTGAAATGAAATCCCATTTTCGCCACAACTCTTTGTTTGCAGGACCAGGAACGCGACAAGCAATAAGGGAAGGCAGAGCAGATTATACTCCAACATACTTTTCTGAAATTCCACGTCTCTTTAGAGACAATCTTTTACCAATTGATATCGCTCTTATCCAACTTTCTCCGCCAAATGAACAGGGGTTCATGAGTTTTGGGATATCTGTGGATTATACCGTACAAGCAGCAAGATCTTCGAAAGTAGTAATTGCTGAAGTAAATAAGCAAATGCCTAAAACTAACGGGGTGAGTATCCACGTTTCAGATATTGATTATATAGTAGAAACTGACAGGCCCTTAATAGAAATTCCTCCTCCAAAAATAACACAAGTCGAAGAAAAAATTGGAAAAAATATTGCTAAGTTGATCCCAGATCAAGCAAATCTGCAATTAGGTATTGGTGGAATTCCAGATGCGTCATTGAAATTTCTTCATGAAAAGAAAGATCTAGGAATCCATACCGAAATGTTTTCTGATGGTGTAGTGGAACTATACGAAGGAGGAGTTATAACTAATAAATACAATAACCTACATAACGGAAAATTTATTGCTACTTTCTTAATGGGTACCAAGAAACTCTATCATTTTGTAGATAATAATCCCAATGTTGAAATGCATACTGTTGATTATACCAATAACATTATAATAGCTGGTAAGGTTAAAAACTTAATTTCTATTAATTCTGCTCTCCAAGTGGACTTATTTGGTCAAATATGTGCTGATACCCTCGGATATCAGCAATACTCTGGAGTTGGGGGGCAAGTTGATTTTGTTAGAGCGTCAGCTCTCTCTCCAGGAGGTAAATCTATTATTGCCTTGCCATCAACAAACAAAAAAGAAACAATTAGTAGAATTGTTTCTAAGTTGGACGATGGATCATGTGTAACTACCTCACGGAATGATGTTCATTACATTGTAACTGAATATGGGATTGCTAATTTGCGGGGAAAAACAGTACGTCAACGGGCAAATGATTTAATTAGTATTGCTCATCCAGCTTTTCGTGCTCAACTTAAAGAATGTTTTTTAAATTATTGATCAAAAACAGGAGAATATTACAAAAATGTCAAACTAAATCGTAAAGCTATTTAAAGATAAACTCTAAATTGATTTTATGACTGAACAAAATGCACAAATTGGTGATATTAAACTCTGTTATGAAATTTTAGGAAAGGAGGATGGATATCCCATACTCTTAATTCATGGATTTGGCGTTAAAAAAGAAGTATGGATGTGTCAAGTGGGGGAATTATCTCAACATTTTAGAGTAATTAGATTTGATAACAGAGGATCTGGAAAAAGTAGTCGACCAGCAGGAACTACTATGGAAATGTTTGCAGATGATACGGCAAATTTACTTGATTATCTTAAGATTGAAAAAGCTCATGTTATGGGCTGGAGCCTTGGAGGCATGATTGCTCAAAATTTTGTTTTAAAGTACCCAGAAAAAGTAGACAAGCTAATTCTTATTTGTACAGTACCAGGATACCCAACAGAAGAAGGTCCAGAGATGTATCAAAAAATGCGTCTTTACGAACTCGAAATTGGACCCGAAAAAGCATTTTGGGAAACTGCCCGAGCTAACTTCCATTCTACTTATAGGAGAGAAATGGAAAAAGATCCAAAGAAGAAGTTTTTTGGAATCTGGTCTGCACAAGAGTTTATTGAATTCCTAAGTATGGATCCTGCAACTCCTCAAGATATCAAAAATCAAGCAGCAGCACTTAAAACGCATAATACTTATGAAAGATTGAAAGAAATTAAAAATGAAACGCTTCTTATCGCAGCTTCTCATGATAGATTAACTGCTCAAATAACTATGGAAGAAATGAACCAGAAAATCCCAAATAGCTCTCTTATTGTCATTCAAAAGGCAGGTCATTATGCTCCGATGACTAGAACTCCTGAAGTTAATAAAGCTATAATGGAGTTTTTGCAAAAATGATTTTTAATTAATTTTTTTCTTATTTTTTATTCTAAACTTCAGGAATTAAAATGACAAAATTATCTCCTTCTACCCATATTCGCCCATTGTAATTATTTAAAATACGCACTACTAAGAGAAAGCCTAAAATTATTTCTTTAATTCTGCTATTTTGAATTCCTTTCTGAAAGATCATATGTTTCTCTATATTTGAGATTTCTTTTTTATAGTCAACAAATTTTATTTTAACATAATTTAGGTCATTTTCTTCACTTCTATTAATAATGATTTTAAAATTAATTGAAGGTTTTTTACTATATCTAATCGAGCTTATAAGAATATTAACAATCACATCTATTAGAAACTTATCAGCTTTTACATATAAGCGCTCAGTGGGGTGTTCAACTATTATGTTAATTTTTTTATTAGTATAACTACTAGTTATAAAATCTATAACATCATCAATAATACTATATAGATCTACTTTTCCAATTACAATTTTAGCTTCATTAAGTACTGTTAATTTTTGTATTATGTATATTAAAAGTTGTGCGTTTATACATTGACTCTTTATACTATCTAATAATTCTCCTGAAATTTGTGGAAGAAATTGATTATCTCGTTTGAAATATTCATCTAATGATGATTGAAGGGTACTTATTATATTATTCATGTCATTAACAAATAATTCTTTATAGAAATACTCTCTATCAAATTCTTCATGGAAAGATTCTTCACTAGAACGTAAATTATCTTCAGCTAACTTACGCAATATAGCATTTTTAAGGATGTCTGAAAAAATACCTAGTATTTCAAGATTTCCTTCATTCCAGTAATCTTTTTCTGATAAATTATCAAAACAAATTATACCTTCTAATTCATCGTTAATTTTTATTGAAAATACCAGTATATCTTCAACATTTTGCTTTTCAAGGAAGCCTTTAAAACTGTTAGCGTAATAAGGAAGTTTAGTAACTTCATTAATATAAAAGTGGTCAGAGGTCTCTAATTTCTCAATTACCCATGGAAAATTGTTTATTGATATAAATGGAGGTAATTCAATTTGAGGATAAATCAATTTACCATACCAAAGATAATTTCTTCTCATGAAATTATAATTATTACTAAAAATATAAATATAGGCTCGAGCAGCATTAAGAAATTCTCCAATCTCTCTAAGAGAATCGTAAATAGCTTGGTTAAAGTCTTTTAAACCAACAAATCTCGAAATAATTCTCGCAAGAATACCTTCTAACTTAGAGATTGACTTGAGATCCTGCTCTGTCTTTTTTTGCTCTGTTACATCATGACAAATTATTTGATAGAACGTTTCATTACCAATCTCGACAAAAGATGATTGCATATTTACCCAAATGAGATTTCCATCTTTCTGATAAAGCTGAATTTCCAATGGTGGAAAATCTGTATTTCTCTCTTCTTTTTTAAACCTATTAAGAACCTCTATTAGATAATTTTCATGTAATATCGAAAGATCAACGAACTTCTTCCCTATTAATTCTTCCCTTGTATAACCCAAAGTTTTTTCTAAAGCAGGATTGCAATCAACTATGGAACCATTTGGATTAATTAAAAGAATTGAAAAAGGTGAATCTTTAAATAGATGACGATATCTAATTTCTGAGTTTTTTAGTTTAATTTCAGCTTCCATTCTTTTACTAATATCTCGAATTATGTATTGAATGAAGACCTGTCCTCCCATTTGAACTTCACTTACACTTATTTCAACCGGAATTAGGTTACCCGCATTATCTACAACATCTAATCTTAAAGGAAGTGGATTATTAAGTTCATCGAATATTTCAGCATTAAAGTCTATGTTAATTATATCACTTAGTAATTGATTTGAATGGGATCCAATAAAATCTTCAAAAGGACGTTGAAATAATTCTTCTGCTTGTTCATTAGCATCTATTATAATTCCTGATTTTTTATCAATTATTAAAATTGCATCTCGAGCAGCCTTAAATAAAACCTCATATCTTAATTCAGCAATTTTAAGTGCTTCAATTGAAGGTTTATATATATCAATTTGATGAATTATGGTACTATGAGTCTCTCTAAGAACGTCTAGTACTTGAGTATTATTTAAATAGTTATTTTTTATGTGATCAAATTGTTTAAGAATAAAATGACTAAATTGGTTTATAATAGTTTTCGGAATCTTATCATTGTAATAAATTATTAATGATAAAGGTAATATGCCCCCTCTAATACTTTCATCGGCTACATAATCAAAATAAATCGCAGCATTTGAATTTAAGTGAGGAAATGGTAAAATTACTGAAGCGCGCTTAAATTCTCCTCCTCCAAAAATATATTGTGAAATTGAAAAGCTTTTTACAGATATTAGTTCAGGATTCTCGAAAGCATCTTTAGGGTAAACTTCTTCGATCTTAACTCCTAAATTCTCGTCCCATCGACAAAATATTATCCCAATCTCTCTTCTTGGGGTATAAGTTTCAATCCTCTCTGCTATTTTAAGCGAAAGCCAATTAAATGCTTCATCAATATTAATATTATTAACTCCGCTTGTTAGGAAGTATTTCAATGGGGTTTTTCCGAGTTTTTCCAAACCCATAACTTCTACTAGGTCATTTATATTTGGTTCTTCCAAATCAATCTTATTAAAGAGAATGAGAAGAGGCAATTCACTTAATTCTGGCATCGCTACTACTTCATGTAATAGTTTACGTGCATCCGGAAATTTTATTTTATCTGTAATATCTAATACAAAGACCAAACCATCTTGTCCTTTTAGATAAGGTTTCCATATTTCCTTAAATTTTGTCTGTCCAGGCGTATCATAAGTTAGTAATGATACGTTATTAACTAAGAATCTTGAAATATCAACACTTATGGTTGGAAATAATGTTTTTGATACTGATTTTCTTCTTGTTCGAATAATAGTTGTTTTTCCTGCCAATGAAAGTCCAAAAAGTAAAATTTTTGCCTCCTTTTGCTCAAATATGACTTGTTCTTCTGGAAAAGATAAATTAAAAGTGTTTAACAGCTCTTTGATTTCTTCTAACTTTTCTCGATCTCCTTGATAAACTTGAGAATCCACATAAAAAGCTTTATAGGCTTTTTTAATTTTACTAAATTCTTCCACAAATCCTTCTAAAAGCTCTTGAGCTAAAGTGCTTTTAATTTTATTTTTATTATCAACTATTATTGATATTAAAAGGCGTTCCTTTTTTGTTCTTGAATATTTACTTGGTATATCAAACAATAAATTAGCCGTTTTAAAAGTTCCAAACATATGAATAAAAAAACCATGGTCATAAAGCTCTATTAAGGTCGGTACTTGCTTAATATCCTCCCTTTCAATTGTTTCAGGCACTTTTAGAAACATATATGGGGGGAAAAACGGATTCCGGTGACTCAGCATTAAAATTCTCAAAGATAATAGCCCTTATGCATCATTATAAAATTACTTTTTCTTACTAATTAATCGAGTTATCTAATAAAAATATATTTGATATTAAAATTGCAAATGGTCCTCTTCGAGATAGAACAAAAAGGTCGCAATTTATATATAACTTCTAAATATAACTATTTTAAATCTATAAGATTCTTCAATGATGATTAAAATGAAAAATAAATTCATTTTAATTTTAGGAATCTAGTTATCATTACCTTGATAACACCCTTACACCCAAATCAAAACAACAGCAGAGTAAAAAAAGAACTAAAGACATCTGCATTGACTGAAATAAGTGTTGTGATAACTATTAATGATTTGCCCAGGAGCTCTACAAATTGGACTTGGGCAGGTTAAGGAAAAATTGTTATTGGAATAATGGGGCTGTTAATTCAGTTTAATGGGGAAATAAGAATGACATAAATTTATTAGAAAATTCAAATTTTTTATTTTCCAAAAATAAGTACTCAAATTCAAATTTTATATTATATGAAAAATAAGTATTTTAATATCATTATTTTTATCTCAAATGTGAGTAATAAAATCGCAAGATTAATTTACAAAATAAAGGAAAATCTTTACGGTTGATATAAAGTGGCAATAAATTATGACTATCTTTTTAAGACAATTGCTATAGGAGATGGTGGCGTAGGTAAAACTGCATTAACTGTAAGATTTTCAACGGGATTATTTGCTGAAGATTATAAAATGACAATTGGGGTAGACTTTCATGTTAAAACACTTCCTATAGAAACGACTGAAGGTACATTTAAATGCAAATTACAATTATGGGATACTGGAGGGCAAGAAAGGTTCAATGCAATCAGACCTGTTTATTATCGAGGTTCTTCAGGGGGGGTGTTAGTTTTTGATCTTACTAATTATTTAAGTTTTAAGCATCTTCCTCGATGGATAGAAGAGGTTCGGACTAATACAACCAGTAATATCCCTTTATTACTTGTAGGTAATAAAAGTGATCTATCAGAGCTAAGAACTGTCTCGATTAGAGAAATCAATGAGTTTACTAAAGATTCCAACCTTTATTATATGGAAACCTCAGCTAAAACCGGTGAGGGTGTTGGAGATTGCTTCTATATCATGGCATGTCTTATGATTGGGGCTGGAGTGCCTGAAAAATTAATAGCCAGTGAAACCGTTTTTAGTCCAGGGAGAATCACATTAAAAGAGCATCCAGTATCTAGCCCAACACATAAACCTCCATCTGATGATAAGCTTCTTTTTCCTTCTATTTTTAAACCTCCAGATGATTTAGGTTTTGATACTAAAGCAAGTAAAAATAAAAAAAGTAGGAAGTAAACTTTATTCCCTAGACTTTAATATTGAAACATGCATTTATTGGCAGATTAATATCATAAAACCCCAAATTCTTTAAGTTTTAGATTTCTTAGAAGATATTATGAAAGGTGAGAGATTACGATCAGTTAGAGTAAATCCGACTATTGAATCATTATTTTACGACTACATCAAAGATGATTTTGCTGAATATTTTTTCTTCCACGTGGATTATGCTCAATACCCCAAGGATACTGAAATTTACATGGCATTAGATGATAACAATAAGATTCACGGTATGATCCTAATCTGGAAGAATCGTAGGCTTCAATTGAGAGGATCAAATGAGAGTTTGGAACTTTTATTGAATGAGGAATTATATACGCCAATTTCTGTGACTGGTTTTGAAGATCATAAAGAAATAATAACAAGATACTTTCCTGATTATACAAAAGAAATTGCAATGTACCGTATGAGTTTGAAGAAAGGTGAACAGAAGGATTTTGAAAAATATCCATATGAAATCTTAAAAGAAGCTAACAGAAAAGATATTGCTTTGTTCATGAGAAATGCGGATCCTATATATTGGGGCTCTCGTAGTTTAGAGGATATTTTAATGGATGAGAATAACAAGTGGTTTGGCATTCTTAAGAATGGAAAATTGATATGTGTTACAGCGGTTTGGAACTATCAAAATGTTGGATATATAACGGTTGTTGGAACTGATCCTGATCATTGGAATAAAGGATTCGCCAGTTCATTAGTTTCTTCAGTATTGAGAGAAATGTTCCAAGATAAAGAGCAAGCTTTAATCACAGTTCGGATTAAGAATGATCCCGCTGTTCATACTTATAAAAAATTAGGCTTTTCAATTCGTAATACTCAATACTCTTTTGAGAGAGACCCTTTTATTAAAAAATAGATAAAAATATCTATAAAAAATTCTATATATTTTTTAAAGGCTTTAATTCTGACTAATTTGTTAAATAAAATGAAAAAAGATAATGAAAAGAACATATTTGACGATGTTTTAAAAAAACTTTTGGCAGCTATCCCGGAAATAAAAGCCGCAGCAATAGTTTCTGCTGAAGGACTTCCCGTTGCTTCAGCGCTGCCCCGTAATTTAGATGAGGTAAGAGTAGCCGCTATGACTGGTGCTTTACTCTCCTTATCTGAAAGGGCTATTATCGAGATGAATAAAGGCGATTTTGATCAATTCTATATTAAAGGAAGCAATGGTTATCTCTTAATTCTACAAATTAATCCTGATTTAGCGTTAATAGTATCAGCAGATAAAGATGTTCGTCTTGGTCTAGCATTATTAGACTTAAGACGTACATTTGGAGGGGATGATTTTCCATATCCGTATATATTCAAACCACCAGGACCAGGAGATTTAGGAGCTGTATCTCAAGCCCAAATAAAACCCAAAGTTAAGGAATCAGGATATAAAACCTACTGTCAATATTGTGGTAAAGAAATCCTAAAAGAGGAGCAATTTCATCATAACTGCAGAAAAAAACCTAAATAGAAAAAAAACTCTAATAGAACTGAAGAAAACGTAAAAAGTCAAGAAGAGCATGATTGTTAATATCCTACTCTATAGTAAAATCTAATAAACTTCCAATTTCTAAGGTTTTTGGTTTAGAAATTACTTACTTTTTCTTTTTGTGAAAATTAAAAGTTAAATCAAAAATGTAAAAATTTCCATAGATATTATAAATGATTATGGTTTCTATCATTATTACTTTTATTATCCAATGATGGATATATTCGAAAAAACCATAATTTTTACAGATAAATCAAAAAGTTTTCAATTATAGGAGTGAGAGAGTAAAAAATGAAAAGTAGCATGAAAATTAACGTAATATTTATTATTGGAACAATTACATTATTATTAACTTCATCATTTGGAATTATAATCTCTGTAAAGGCAGAGGAATATGTAAATGGAATTGACGTCTCTCATTACCAAGGTTCTATTAATTGGAATCAAGTCTATAACGCAGGTTATCGTTTTGCGTTTTGTAAAGCAAGCCAAGGTATTAGCTTTAAAGATTCTACATTTAGTACAAATATGAATCAAGGTGCAAATGCGGGCTTATATTTAGGACCATATCATTATGCTACTCCAAATAGTTATGCTGCAACGGCAGAAGCTTCACATTTTGTTAGTGTAATACAACCATACATGGTTGAAGGGTATTTACGACCAGTTATTGATCTGGAAGAGGGCTCCAATTTAGGTAAAACAGCCCTTACGAATTGGGTAATTGATTTCATGACCTATGTAGAAGAACATACAGGAATTGAACCTATTATTTATTGTAATAGTTACTATGCTTCAAGTTTGTTAGATTCTCGGGTTACTCAGTATGATCTCTGGATAGCCCATTGGAATGCTGTATCCCCAAATACAGGTGTGTGGGATACTTGGTCTTTCTGGCAATATAGAGTAAGTAGTGCTGGATATGTACCTGGGATTTCAGGACAATGTGATTTAGATTATTTTAATGGCAATTTGAACAACTTATACCAAAACTTTGTCATTAAAAGTACTCCAGATGATAAAATTGAGTTTAATGGACATGAATACCAATTATTTCTTGATAGTCAAACTTGGGTAAATGCTAAAGCTAATTGTGAAGCTAAGAGGGGATATCTGGTAACAATTAATAGTAATGAGGAAAATAATTTTGTAAATAATTTAATCGGTGCCAATAGTATTTGGATTGGATTGTCTGATGAACTAGATGAAGGTGTTTGGCAGTGGGTCACAGGTGAATCCGTTTCTTTTACTAATTGGCGTTCAGGTGAACCTAATGACTATGGTTCTGGAGAGGATTATGCTGAGATGTATACTGATGGTACATGGAATGATATTGGACCTCCAGCGTTTCCTAGTATAACTCGATATTATGTTTGTGAATGGGCAAAAGAAGATGATAAAATTGAATATAATGGGCATGAATATAAATTAATAACCGAAGCAAAGAGTTGGTCAGACGCTAAAATTGATTGTGAAATTCAGGGGGGTCATTTAGTCACTATTACTAGTCAAGGTGAAAACGATTTTGTTAAAAATTTAGCCGATTCTAACAGAATATGGCTAGGACTCACTGATGAAGCAAATGAGGGTAACTGGAAGTGGATTACTGATGAAGCTCTTTCATATACTAACTGGTATCCCGGTGAACCAAACGATTATAGCATTGGGGAAGATTATGTAGAAATGTATACTGATGGAAGATGGAATGATATAGGACCTCCAGCATTTCCTAGTATTACTCGACATTATGTATGTGAATGGGAGAAGAGCTATAGCTATAATATATTTTCAACAGAGGGAGCTTTAGGGTATGCAGAATATTGGTGGAATAAGAGAAATTCACATTATGCTGATTATTCTAATGTAGGTGGTGATTGTGCTAATTTTGTGAGCCAATGCCTTATTGCAGGAGGTTTAACGTTATGGAAAGGTTCTAATGGTAATGGAGGGGGATTAGATAGCCGTGGGTGCCTTCCTTCATGTGATAATCTCCACTCACATCTTAGTAATTTTCAAAGTATTTCATATCAAAGATGCGTTAAATCAGGATCTTGGGATAACGAGCTCCCATCATGGGTATCTCCCGGAACTGTATTAATATACGGAACTGCGGGTGGTGATGAATGGCGCCATACAGTCGTCGTGACTGGTGGAAATGGAGATGCTGCAGCAGTCTCAGGTCACACCTCAGATGAATATGGATGGTCATGGACTGCTTTTTCCGCTTTCAGTGTTGTCCATGTTTATAAACCAAATGGATATACCTCCACTTATTGCGTGGTTGAGATAACTGCTTCTAACCTAAATGTACGAACAGGACCTAGTACCAGTTATAATATTGTAACTACAGTCCAAAGTGGAGAAAAATATGTGAGTCTTGAAAGTCATAATGGCTGGTATCGGATTTGGTTAGATGATCGGAGTGCGTGGATTTCTGGAAACTATTTAACTACACATGATATCTCAAAATTTAACTGTTATAAAGTAACCGCAAATACTTTGAATGTGCGATATGGAGCTAGCACAAACTATGGGATTGTAGGAAGGTGCAATTATGGACAATGTTTTGTTCAATATGGAACTAATGGTGATTGGTGCCAGATATATTACAGTAGTGGTACTTATTGGGTTCATTCTGATTATTTAGATTTAATGGAAGCCAAGAATATTATTAATTACTCAATACTTGACTCTATGCCTCTCCAGATTTTCATAACATTCATTACCATTGGAATAATTGTGATTGGCAGTCTTTCATATTATCTAATCAAAAGAAGACGTTGAATTACCATTAGTTATAATGGGTAACCACTCCCGCTATAAAATTGATTCTTTTTAGCTAAACCCTAATTTTTTCCTTTTTAACTTTTTTCGAGTTTCCTTAATGAAACTATTTCTATCAATACATTTTTGCAAATTATCGCAATAATAATAGAAAGGTTTATCTCTCCCCTTGTCTTTTTGATGTTTAGCCTTTATCATATTTTTTATTTTTTAGTATTAGGATTAAAGTTCCATTTACTTCATGAAAATTCAAAGATTTCAATTTTTTGATTATAAAAATTACATATTTTTAATTAAAGACTTTTAATTAATAGCAAAAAATCAAAGCTAACATGTGTCTGATAAGATTAACTTAATTGAATATCAGATAGCCAAAACTCTTTACAAATTAATAAATCCCACCCGAAGTCTAGAAGTTGTTGGTTTATTCATAAACATTTTAAATAATTATGGTATTAAGCCGTAAAGGCTACAATATTTCATATTCAAATGTATTCACAATACCATGAGCAAGAGTTTTAGGAGCAGAAATTCAAGCACAGATAAGTTCTAGTTTTAAAGAATTAGAATATAACATCTATTGCTAATATTGAGGCAAGAAACTCATAAACGATGAGCAGTTGCATCATATCTGCCGAAAAAAACCAGAATAGAAATTTCAATATTCTCTTATGAAAGAAGAATTCAAAAATTTTATTACGAAAAGAAAAACTTAAACTGAGTTAAATCATAAAATTGAATTTATTCTATCAAAGAAATAATTATCAAGATTTAATAATAACTTTAATTAAAGTACTTGTAATATTTCTTCATAAGTGAAATGATAAATAAGAAAATCCTTGCTCTTATCATTATTGTTACCTTAACATCTGCAATATCAATTATTTCCTTGAGTGCAATAATGCTATTAAATAGAACTTCAATTAGTGATAACTTTCCTCCAGTAGTCAATATAACAAATCCATCAGAGGGTGAAACTCTCTCTGGAACAATCTTGATTACATTTACAGCAACAGAACAAGGAGGTGTTATTACTGAAACCCAAATCTTTATTAATGGCATGATTGTAAAGAATTCTTCCTATTATTATAACTGGAATACAACAAAAGAAGCTGATGGGACCTGTACCATCGAATGTAGAGCTAAAAATGAATTTGGTTGGGGATTTGATGAGGTTCACGTTTCTGTTGATAATTCTGATGAATTAGATACTATAGCTCCAACTATTATTATAACCTCGCCCACTACAGGAACGACTGTCTTTGGTATAATTACAATTAATATGTTTGCCATTGATGCTAATGGAATCAGTTCTCGGGCGATTTATATCGATGGATTATTAAAATCTAACACAAAATCCTATACTTGGAATACAACTCAAGAAATTGATGGGTCTCATACAATTCTATGTGAGGCTACTGATCCTTCTAATAATACCGGTTTTGATACGATCTCAGTAAACGTAAATAATACTGAAATTGAACCTTTACCTGAAACCTTTAAAATAATGACCTTCAATATTAAGGATAGTGGGGAAGATCCTGCTTACCCAGATTGGAAAACTGTAGTAGAAGAAGAGAATGCTGATATAATCATTTTCATTGAAACAGGCTACTGGGATGATAATGGAAATCAGAAGTTAAATCAATACATAACTGAGTTAAATTCATATTTTACCGATGAAGATCCTTATTTTGGGTATTGTACTCAAGGAATAACTTACGCTACAGATGGTGCGGCGATAATGTGTAGATATCCCATTATAGGATTTAATCAAATTGCTCAAGTTCCCCTAGATAATTATACTAACTATGACGTAACTCATGACTTTTTTGATGTAGAATTATTTTTAAACGGTAAATCTATACATGTTATTGGATCACATTTAAAAGCAATGTCAGGACTTGAAAATGAAAAAATAAGAGAACTAGAGCAAGAAGGGATTATTAATTACATGGATAGTTTAGGAAATTTACCTCTTATTTACTTGGGGGATCTAAATAGTTTCTCCCCTGAAGATTGGGGTTTAAACACCATTCAAAGCGGACTTGGTTATGGTCCTTTAAGTATGATGATCCCCCCTTATAATAATCCTGATACTGGAGATGATTATAGTATTTATTCATCATTAATCCATAACTGGACTGATGTCCATCGAACTTTAAATCCAACTGATTGGGGGATTACATATCCTAGCTATGATTCTCGCATTGATTTTATTTATGTGAATCAATTCTTATCTCCCTATATTATCAATTCTACAACAGGAGATACTCCTCATGCCTACACTGGTTCAGATCATTTCAGCATCGATGTTTTCATAAATCTTAGTATATTTAACTTCTTTGTATAGATTTTTTAATAGTGTTTAATTGAATTTATACATGAGAAAGGGTAAGATCCAAAAAATTCTTCAAGAGTATCTTAAAAAAAGGAAGGAAATAGAAGATGATTGGCAACATTTCTTGGAAAAGGATACTTATCTTACATTTGATGAAAAGCAGGATTTTATTGAAAAAATTACCCAATCAGCCAAAATACCTCGGATATTTTGGTTTTGTTTTAAAACACGGAAAAAGCTTAAAAACATCAAAAACTTTCTTCTTAGATTAAAGTTAGGCATATCAAATTATAACTTAGATTTTATTGAGAGTAGATTAGAAAGATATTCATCTTTTTTTGATGGAAAGGATGATAATTTGAAGATTGATCTTAATAGAGAACAACGATTAGCAATTATAAGGGATGACAAACATAATCTTGTTGTGGCTGGTGCTGGAGCGGGCAAAACAAGTGTACTCACAACTAGAATTGCATATTTGATAAGAAGGGAGGATAAAGTTGATCCCGAAAGGATTTTAGCTCTAGCATTTACTAAAAATGCAGCAGATGAGATGAAAGAAAGAATAAGAAAAAATTTTAACTTAAAGGTGAACATATATACATTCCATTCATTAGGATGGAAAATTCTTAATGAAGAAACTGGTAGTAGACCAAATTTGTTATTTGATGGTAATGAAAACGATCAATACCTACTAATTACTGATTTATTTAAAAACCTTTTAACCGAAAAGAAATATCAAGGTATTCTTATAGAATATTTAGCTTATCATCCAGAACAAGAAATTAAAGAAGAGAGTTTTGAGTATAAGGAAGAATATTATAAATATATGAGGAACAAACGCTACACAACTTTAAACAATATAGAAGTCAAATCTCTTGGCGAAAGAGATATAGCAAATTTCCTGTTCTTACACAATTTCGAATTTAATTATGAACCACTAGCTGCATGGGTTGATAAGAATGAAGAGGATAAACAATATCACCCTGATTTCTACTTACCTGAGTATAATGTTTATATTGAACACTGGGGGATAAATGAGAAACGTGAGGTTGCCCCCTGGTTTACAATAACGACTAAAGAATATTTAGATACTAGAGATTGGAAGCTAGAACAATTTGAGAAACATCAAAAGATTTTGATTGAAACATGGGATTATGAACGAAGTCAAGGAGTTTTAATTTCCGATTTAAAGCAAAAATTAAAAGATATAAATCCTGAAATTGAATTCAATCAAATTCCTTATAAAGAATTAGTTGAAAAAGTTTATAGTTTTAAAGAACAAAAAGATGAGTTGTCAAATTTAATTGTATCATTTATTAAAATTGCTAAAGCTAATTATTTAAAGCCCAAAAAAATAGAAAAGAGAATAAATTCAGGTGAATTTTCCAAAAAACAATCAGTTTTTGGCAAATTAGCGATAGAAGTTTATAGAAGATATGAAGATTTCTTAAAGAGAGAAGATAAAATTGATTTTAATGATATGATCAATTTAGCGGTAAAGCTTGTTAAAGCGAATCCTGAAAAATATCTTAACAAATATGATCATATTCTTATTGATGAATTTCAAGACATATCATACCAAAGAATGAAATTAATTCAAAGATTTGTAAATCAAAATTCAAATACAAAACTTTTTTGTGTTGGAGATGATTGGCAGAGTATTTTTCAATTTACAGGAAGTGATGTTCGGTTTTTTGTAGATTTTGCAGACTACTTTCCTAATCCTGAAATAACAATCCTTAATAGAAATTACAGAAGCTCAAAAGAAATCATTGATTTATCAAATGATTTGATTTCTAATAATAAAAAACAGATTAAAAAACAAATTTATTCTATAAAAGGACGAATTCAACCACCAATTTTCATAGAATTAACTAAAGACATAGGTTATTCTTTCAAAAGTCAAATCGCGAATTATTACAACTTAATTAATACTTTATTATCAAATGAAGTAAAACCATCTGAAATCATGATAATATCTAGATTTAATCGCGCGCTCAATGATTTAGAGCAGTATTGTGGGGCAAATGATATTATAACCGAGGAGAAAGCAGGAGGAGTAAGATTCTATACCGCTCACAGTTCTAAAGGTCTGGAAAGTAGTCACGTTATCATAATGAATGTAAACTCTGGATTATATGGTTTTCCCTGTGAAATACAAGACTCTTCTGTAATGGAACTAGCTAAGAGGTTCGTGACTGAGAATTTTTTTGAAGAAGAAAGAAGATTATTCTATGTTGCATTAACAAGAAGTAAAACATTCCTATATGTTTATAGCATTGAAGATAAAAATTCAATATTCTTAGATGAGATTGATAAACATCTCACGAATATCCGAATCGACACCGCTGAAAGATGGCACCAAGGAGTTTCAAAATTTATTTCAAATTATATTAAAGGTATGAATTTAGAAGTTCCGATTATATGTCCTGCTTGTGGGAGACTACTGATTGAGAAGCAAGGACAGTATGGCAGATTCTTAGGCTGTACAGGTTATCATAAAACCGGATGTAATTATACATATAATTTAGAATCCAGAACAAAATTTCAGGATGATTTCCTCCCAAAACCTAAAATATCTCAAACAAAACGTGAGAGGACTATGGTAATGAGTGACCCTGAATTATCACATCTTTTTACAGAGAAAAAGTCACCCTCAATTGAATCAGTAGAATATTCTAGTCGATACAGATCGGGAGTATTCATCAATAATGTCTATTTTGATTTTGAAACTAAAAAAGCAATTAAATTTCGTAGAGCTAAAGACTCTAAAATTTTATGGGTGCCAAAAAAGTGTATTTTTTTAAGTGATTGCATTAGAGATCGCAAGAAACCTCAAAACGTTCATTTAAAATTTAAACCAAGAAATCTTCATTGGAGGTAATTGGGAGTCTTGGTTAAATAAGAATAATTTCGATTATAAGCTTTAAATATAAAAGATGATAATTCTTCATTATCCTATTTTAAATGAATTAATCAAGAAAGAGTATGAATCCACCAGAAAAATGTCCACAATGCGGGGGTAATTTAGAAGAACGTAGGGGGAGATATGGCAAATTCCTAGGGTGTATTAACTTCCCACAATGCAGGTATACTTTTGATTTAAGTGAAAGTACCATAGATATTAAATGTCCGAATTGTGGAAAAAACTTAAGATTTCGTAGCAGTACTTATGGAATATTTTTAAGCTGTAGTGGTTATCCTGATTGTAAATTCGCATATAATCCAAATTTTAGTGATTATCCTGAAATATTCTGCTCTAAATGTGGTAAGAAACTTGAAATGAAAACAGAAGGAGACAAAAAATATCTAAGTTGTACAGGAGATCCTGATTGTGATTTCATGCTTGAATGGGTTGAGAATACTGAATTTCCAGAAAAAAGAAAGAATTATCCAAAATGCCCAATATGCAATAGTGATCTGGTGAAGCGATCGGGAAAATTTGGAAACTTTTTGGGTTGTGGTAGTTATCCCAATTGTAAATTTGCCTTCAATCCGGAAATGGAAAATCAACTTGGACTCACTTGCCCAGAATGTGGCAAGAAGTTAGAAATAAGACAAGGCCAATACGGAATGTTTGTAGGATGTTCTGGATATCCTGATTGCAAATATACTTTTGATTTAAGGACGTAAATATGGAATTTTCAGACTATAAAGTAAAATTACCAAGAAATTGCCCTGAATGCGGAGAACCACTAGAGGAATTTTTTCAAAATAATCGCAAGTTTTTAGGTTGCTCAGGATATCCGAACTGTAGGTTCACTCTTGATATCTTAGATTACACTGAAAAAGTAGCTATCTCAAAAACAGTTGGGAGAAAGAAGTATCCAAGTGAATGTCCGTTATGTGCTAATAGGTTAGCG
>JBHLOY010000025.1:0-22433 GCA_048939995.1 Promethearchaeota archaeon
AATAACTCTTTCAAGTGAATTACAAGATCTAATAAAGAGTTCCATTCAGGAATTAAATGCATATAAAAACTGGGTCGAAGGAGAGTCTGAATCAGTTGGAATCATTAGAGAAATAGCATGGTTAGTAGATAAAAATTCAAGATTAAATTTTGAAATTGAATTATTGAAGGAACATTATAAAAATATTGAGTATAATGCTGTAACTAACACTTTGAAGGTAGATATGAAAGGAAAGATGAAGACCCAAGATTTGACCTTTCAATTCCAAATCGATTTACCAATTGATTATCCTATGAAAGTACCTACAGTAAAAGTATTAAATGAATTTGATTTAGAAGCGCATGAAAAGATTAAGAATGATCTTCAAAATTCGTTTAAAGACTTTTTTGATGATTGGACGCCATTTAGTTATTTAGTTGATTTATTTAATTCAGTATCCAAGAAAATCTTTGAAGTTTCTGTTGTTTCGTGTGTAATCTGTCATAAGATAGAATGTGCTACTTGTAGTTTAAAAATTGCGGGGTCTGATGGGGATACATGTCATACTGATTGTCCGTATTGTGAGAGATCTTATCATAAGCACTGTTGGGAGCAAACAATAAAATCTTTTGGCAAATGTGGTTTCTGTCTTAAAACTCCTCCCCCAGATTTAATGCCCTAGTAAATAGAAAATCTATTTTTTGAAAATTTTTATCTTTTCGTTATATTGTTAGATCAAAATTGACACAACTAACAAGAATTGGTAAAATTTTTTTACTTTTCTTACTTTAATAATCCAATTACGTTTTTAACAAGATGATATGCGTGGAAGCATTAGATAAGAAGTTAGATCTTCAAAAATTAGAAGAAAAGATATTTAAATTTTGGGACAAAGAAGATATCTATTCTCTAATAAGGAAGAAAGAAGATGGTAAAGAAGTCTGGAGATTTATAGATGGACCTCCATATACCACAGGTTCCATTCATCTTGGTACTGCATGGAATAAAATCATGAAAGATTACGTAATACGCTATAAAAGAATGCGTGGATTTAAGGTCACGGATACTCCGGGATATGATACTCATGGATTACCAATAGAAGTTCAGATGGAAAAGGAGTTAGGAATAAAAAATAAGCAAGAAATATTAGATTATGGAGCAGATAAATTTATAAAAAGTTGTAAGGAGTTTGCTCTAAAAAATCTTGCAATCATGAATAATCAATTCAAACGATTAGGTTGCTATTTTTGGGATTGGGAAAATCCTTATGTCACATATAAGAATAGTTATCTTGAGGGAATTTGGTGGACTTTGAAGAAAGCATGGGAAAAGGGTTTATTATATCAATTTTATCGACCAATAAACTGCTGTCCTCGATGTGCAACTGCTTTAGCAAAACATGAACATGAATACAAGAATATCAAAGATACAAGTTTATTTTTGAAGATTAAATCAGCTGATATGGATGATACCTATTTTATAATTTGGACTACAACTCCATGGACATTAGTAGCGAATTCAGCCATAATGGCAAATCCATTAGCGGAGTATGCTAAGGTTTATATAGAGGATCTTAAAGAATATTGGATTTTATCAAAGGTATCTATAACACATTTAATTTCGGGTGAATTAAATTATAAGTATAAAATTGTAGAAGATTTCTTAGGAGAAGAATTAGAAGGTAAGAAATATATCCATCCTTTATTAGATGAAGTCCCTTATCAATGGGAGCTTTCAAGGCAAAGCGAAAAAGTCCATTCAATAATACTTTCTGAAAAATATGTATCAGCAGCAGAAGGAGTAGGTTTAGTTCATTCGGCACCAGGACATGGACCAGAAGATTTTGAAGTTGGAGTAGAAAATGGTATTCCTGTTTTCAATCCCGTAAATATTAGAGGCATTTATAATAAAGAAGCTGGTAAATTTACGGGAATGAATGTTTTTGATGCAAATGAAGTTATCTTAGATCTTTTAAAGAAAAAAGGCACCCTCATTTTGACTAATGAAATAGAACATGAATATGCTCATTGTTGGAGATGTGATTCAAAACTAGTATATCGCGCAACAAATCAATGGTTTTTCAAAACAGAAAGCTTAGTTCCTGAACTCCTTAAAGAGAATGAAAATATTTATTGGATTCCTGATTGGGCAGGAGATCGATGGTTTAAAAGTTGGTTATCTACTTTAAAAGATTGGTGCATATCACGGCAACGTTTTTGGGGTATTCCTTTGAGTATTTGGATATGTGATAATAAGGATTGTGGAGATATCACAGTAATAGGTTCAAGTAAGGAACTAAAAGAATTAGCAGGAGAATGTCCTGAAGATTTACATAGACCATGGATTGATAAAGTTACATGGGAATGTAAAAAGTGTAATAATGGTACTAAAAAAAGAATTCCAGATATTTCAGACGTATGGTTGGATTCTGGTTCAGTTGTGTGGGCAGCTCAAGAAGTTTATGATGGCAAAAGTCATTATGATACCTGGACTCCAGTAGATTTTATAATAGAAGGAAAAGATCAAATAAGGGGATGGTTCAATAGTTTACTCAGCAGCGCAATGATATCCTCAGGCAGAAAGAATTATGATGCTTGTTTTATGCACGGATGGGTTCTACTAGAAAGAGCAAAAATGAGTAAATCAAAAGGAAAAGTAGTAAGTCCTGAGGACCTCATTACTGGTGATGTGCCAGAACTGCAGAGAAATAAATCTTTATCAAATATTAAAGGAGCAGAGACATTCAGATTTTATTGCATAGGAGTAACTCAACCAGGTCGCGATTTCAACTTTAGTCTTAAAGAGTACACTGATACTTACAAGATTCTTAATACAATATGGAATGTGTACGTTTATGCTCATGAAAAATTCAATTTAGCTGAATTTAATCCTTCAAAAGTTCAATTCGATTTAAAAAAGATTAGCAAATTTGACAAATGGATACTTTCAAGATTAAATTCTACTATAAAGAAAATAACTCAACTTTCGGATGAATACCAACTTCCATGGATTACAGGAGAATTAAGGGATTTTGCGGTCAATGATATAAGCAGATGGTACATTATGCTAAACCGTGAAAAACTGGATGTTTACTCTGAAGACCCAAATAAATTACAAATAATGTCAGTCTTACATCATGTACTTTACAATTATTTACTATTGCTAGCACCAGTTAACCCCATGATGACAGAGGAAATATATTTGAAAATGTTTAAAAAGTATTCAAAGTTAATGGGATTGGGTGAGGCAGAAAGCATTCATTTGCAAGATTGGCCACAGTTTAATGAAAAATTGATTGATACAGATTTGGAAAACCAGATGGCTTTTACAAGAGACTTAATAGAAAATATAAGAGCATTAAAAGATGAAAATAATATTAGATTAAGATGGCCAAATAAAAGACTTAGTATCGAACCTAAGGAAGGAATGCCTGAGATCGAGTTTCCAGAAATCATAAAACAAATTGGAAACGTAAGAGATTTAGTAGTTTCAAAATCAGTTAAATATACTGAGCAGCTACTCAAAATGGAAACAAAATTCTGCAATTTATATCTAGATATCAGCCTAGATGATGAATTATTAGCTGAGCGAGTAGTTAATGATTTAATCAGAAATATTCAGTATTCTCGAAAAAGAAATAATTATAATGTTGGAGAAAATATTGAATTAACACTAAGCGCAAAGGCTGATTACTTGAATAATTATCTCGATAAGAATAAAGATTTGATTTCAGAGAAAGTAACAGCAAGTAATATAAATGTTACTAATCAAAACTTAAAGAAGGAGAAAGAAAAAGTACGTAGTCAGTTACACATATGTCCTAATAGAGAGTGCTCAGCATCATTAAAGGATAATATAGTCTCAAGGTTCAAAAAGCAAGCTGAAGTAAAGTGCCCTTATTGCGAGACAAATATAAAGGAAAAAGATGTTAAATTAATAGAATTTGAATTTAATCGACAAAAATAATCTTTTTTAGGAGTTCAATCCTAAAAATTTAATATTATATTATTTATTAATACTTATCCAAGTAAAAATTAAGAATTAAATTCAGAAACTCATTATTTTTTATGATAATACGTTCAAAAGCTCCTTTCAGAATAAGTTTTGGAGGTGGTGGTACAGATTTGCCTCCCTATTGCACGGAACATGGAGGTTGTGTTATTAATACTGCTATTGATCGTCATGTTTATATTTCAGTTTCTCCTCGAAATGATAAAAGAATTAGAATCGTATCTACCAATTTAAATGAACAATTTGAATTTAATGTCAAAGATAATAACTATTCTAACGGTTATGAACTATTTAAAGGTACGATTAATGTGTTAGATATCTCTGATGGATTCGATATTAACATCTACTCAGAATTACCAGCTGGGTCAGGAATGGGTGGCTCATCTACGCTAGTTGTTGCTTTAATAGGGGCTTTCAATGAATACTATCAAAATGAATTAACAAAGCACGAAATTGCGCAAAAAGCGTATGAAATCGAAAGGATTGAGCTAGAACAAAAAGGAGGTTATCAAGATCAGTTTGCAGCCGCTTATGGAGGTTTTAATTTTATGGAGTTTACTGATAAAGCGAAAATATCTCCTGTGGATACAACAGAGCAAATATTAAATGAACTACAATTTCGATTAGTACTATGCTATGTAGGAGGTTCGCATTTTTCCTCAGATATTCAAGATGAAGTATTAGAAGGATATAAAGATGAGAGAAAAACGTTTATTGAGACTATGCAAGATTTGAAGGATGTTGCATATGAAATGAAAGCTTTAATTGAATCTAAAGATGTTAATCAATTGACTAAATTTGGAGAACTTCTACATAAAGGTTGGATGTCGAAAAAAAGCCTCAGTTCAAAAATCTCCAGTAAGAACATTGAAAATTTTTACTTAACTTCAAGAAAATTTGGTGTTATTGGCGGAAAATTGCTTGGTGCGGGCGGTGGGGGACATTTACTTTTATTTTCAGATCCAGAGAAAAAATTTAATGTCATAAACGAATTAAAAAAAATTGGAGGAACTATAGTAAATTTTCATTTTAATCCTAAAGGATTAGAAGTTTGGAGATTAGGATCTTAATTAATGATAAAGAGGATATTTATGGAAAACGAAATAATTGCAATATTGAATGAAAGTATTAAAATAAAGGAAGGAATTAAGAATTTATCATCTTTAATAGCACAAATATCTAAAGTAATTATTAATGCTTTTAAAAATAAAAAAAAAGTAGTGCTGTTTGGAAATGGTGGTAGTGCTGCTGATGCCCAGCATATCGCTGCTGAATTTGTAGGAAAATTTTACAAGGATCGTGAATCTCTTCCAGCTTTGGCATTTCACACAAACTCATCAGTACTTACAGCAACTGCTAATGATTATGGATATGAATTTGTGTTTGAAAGACAAGTATCTGCTTTTGTTGAAAAAGGAGACATTACAATTGGAATTAGCACATCTGGGAATTCTACTAATGTAATAAAAGCTTTAAATAAAGCCAAAGAAAAAGGAGCAATTACGGTTGGTTTTACTGGGCAAAAAGAAAATAAAATGGAAAAAATTGTGGATTATTGTCTTAAAATGCCATCTGATGACACCCCTAGGATTCAAGAGGGACATATAACTGTAGGACATATTATATGTTATCTAGTTGAAAAGGAATTATTTTGTTAAATAATGATGATAAATAGTAATAAGGCAATCTTTTTGGACAGAGATGGAGTAATAAATGAGGAAGTAAATCATCTATCTAATCCTGATAATTTGCAATTCATTGAAGGATCCATCGAGGCTTTAAAAATCTTAAAGGATCTTGGATATCTCTTAATTGTAATTACCAATCAGGCAGGAATAGCAAAAGGATATTTCTCAGAAGCGATCCTTGATGAAATTCATGACAAGATGAAACGTATATTGTATGAAAATAATGTAATATTGGATGCCATTTTTTTTTGTCCTCACCATCCTGATTTCACGGGACCATGCAATTGTAGAAAACCAAATCCAGGGATGATATTAAAAGCAAGAGATAAATATAATATTAATTTAAGAGAGTCATTTATGGTAGGAGATACCTTAAATGATATTGAAACTGGGTTAAGAGCAGAGTGTCAAACCGTATTGGTATTAACAGGTTATGGGAAAGAAGAAAGAGATAAAATTGATGAAATTTTACCTGACTTTATCTTTGATAGTTTAATAGAATTTGCTAAAAATTTAAAAATGGATTCAAAATTATAGAGTATTAAAAAGACTAGATGTGACGTTAAAATGAAATTCTTTATAGATACTGCTAATTTAGAACAAATTCAAGAAATGCAAGATTTGGGAATAATTGATGGAGTAACTACCAACCCTACTCTATTATCGAAAGAAGGCGCTGAACCTATAGAACAATTAAAAAAAATATGTGAAATTGTTGATGGCCCTGTAAGCGCGGAGGTTGTGGGGTTGAAAACTGAAGAGATGATAAGAGAAGCAAGAGAATTAGCAAAAATTGCTCCGAATATCGTTATAAAAATTCCTATGACTAAGGATGGTATTAAAGCTGTGAAAATTCTTGAATCTGAAGGAATAAAAACTAATGTGACTTTAGTTTTTTCTCAAAATCAAGTTTTAATAGCGGCTAAAGCTGGAGCTTCTTATATAAGCCCTTTTATTGGAAGATTGATGGATGATGGGCAAGATGAAGTTGATATGTTATGGGAATCTATGCAAATTATCCAAGCATATGATTTTCAATCCGAAATAATTGTGGCCTCGGTGAGGAATTCTAGACATGTAATTGAAGCAGCAAAGATGGGAGCTCATATTGCTACAATACCTTTCAATGTTCTTGAAAAAATGTTTAAGCATCCAAGGACAGATGAGGGACTAAATTCGTTCCTTAAAGATTGGGAAAAATTACAAGCAAAATTAAAAAAATAAGTTTAAAAATGGCTTTAGTTGATTTGCTATCAAAATGGAAAAATAAGAAAGTTCTAATCATTGGAGAAGCATTAATAGATAGATATATTTTTGGACAAGCAGATCGCATTTCTCCTGATGCTCCAGTCCCTAATGTGAAGATTGAGCGCCATGAGACATATTTAGGGGCAATTGGGTTAGTTATACAGTTTATTAAAGCTCTAGGTGGAGTTCCAGAGATATGTACTATTGTGGGAGATGACTATGAGGGTGATTTTTTTATTAAAAGAATAAAAGAGCTAAATATTGATCACTCGAATATAATAATTGATAAAGATATTAATACTCCTCAAATTACTCGAATAAAGGCTAAGAATCAACACTTATTAAGATTAGAAACAGATTATTCGACAGAAATTTCAAACGAGACTATTACAAAATTCTTTGACACAATTAAATCCAATTTTAAAAGCATTGATTCAATAGTGATCTTGGACTATGGAGCAGGAGATTTATTTAAAGATGAATTTATCCCTAATTTATTAGGTTCTTTAAAAAAGAATTATAAAAACATACCTAT
Organism: Promethearchaeota archaeon; assembly: GCA_048939995.1. GTDB lineage: Archaea > Asgardarchaeota > Lokiarchaeia > Sigyniarchaeales > SOKP01 > SOKP01. The sequence continues at coordinate 7,462 of JBHLOY010000025.1, forward strand.
AATTGCTCGCCCAAATATCTCAAACTATTATCTTTATGAAGATATTGATTTGATAAAAATTAATCTTCAAAAAGCCTTGACTAATTTCTCGATAGATTGTTGTACTGAAACTAGTATTATTATTGCTGGTAAACGCATCATTAATTCATCACAATGCAAAAATCTTCTTCTAAATTATTTGGAAACTGAGTCATATTTATTCTATAAAGATCAAGAGAAAGTAGAAAGAATAAAACCAATTTTAACACAACCTGCAAGAAGTTATGTGGCTGTTGGTAGCTCAATTATGGCAATATTAGGTCTTATTTATGCCGCGAACATATCAGTATTAGATGGAGTAAAGATTGCAATGTCGGCAGCAGCACTTTCAGCAACTCTTCCACCAATTGAATTTTTTAATCAGGAGACTTTAAAAAGTTATATTTTAACGATTTCTAATAATCAATAATAAAATTTCGTGTATAACATCGTGAAGCTTTCAAATAGTGAAGAAAAGCAAATTTCAGTGGAGTTAATAGATCTTAAAAAAGATATTTTAAAAATGATATACAATGCACAGTCTGGACACCCTGGGGGTTCATTATCATGCATAAATATACTGTTTGTTTTATATACTAAAATTATGAGATTTAAAAAGGATGATCCTCAATGGGAAGATAGAGATATCTTTATTTTAAGTAAAGGTCATGCTGCACCAGCTTTATATGCTGTACTATCTAAGATAGGTCTTATAAAAAAAGAGGAATTACTTAACCTTAGAAAATTTGGATCTGATTTGCAAGGTCATCCCGTCAAAAATTCAAAGTTAGGAATAGAGATTTCTACCGGTTCTTTAGGAATGGGTTTATCAGTAGGAGTGGGTTGTGCTTTAGCATTAAAACTAGATAAAAAAGATAATTTTGTCTACGTATTAGTAGGCGATGGAGAATTAAACGAGGGTGCAATCTGGGAAGCAGCAATGGCAGCTAACCATTACAAATTAGATAATTTAATTACAATTGTAGATCGAAATGGAATCCAAATTGATGGATCCACAGAAGAAATAATGGCTTTAGAACCCTTAGCTGAAAAATGGAAAGCTTTTGGATGGGAAGTGATTGAAGTAGATGGTTCAAATATTAATGAGACAATTCAAGCGTTTGAGAGATCTAAAAAAATTCTAAGAAAACCCAAAATTATTATCTCATATTTAGTCAAAGGTTCAGAAGTCTCATTTATGGAACATACAAAGAAATTCCATGGACGAGCTCCTAATAAAGAGGAATTCGAAATGGCAATGAAAGAACTTGAAACATTAAGAAGCAGGTTGACTTGAGGAATTCAAAAATGGAAAATCAAGCACTTAGAGATACTTTTGGAGAATTTTTAATAAATGTAGGCAGAAAAAATGATAAAATTGTCGTTTTAGATTGCGATTTATCATCTTCTACTCGGACTAATAAATTTGCTAAAGCATTTCCTCAGAGATTCTTTAATATGGGAATTGCAGAGCAAAATATGGTAGGAGTGGCATTAGGTCTGGCAATTTCTGGCAAGATACCAGTAATAAGTGGATTCTCTATATTCACAACGGGAAGAGCTTGGGAATTCATACGTTTAGCATGTCATGATAACTTAAATCTTAAAATTATTACTACTCATGGAGGAGTCGTAGGAGAAGATGGAAGCACTCATAACGCTTTAGAAGACTTAAGTTTGATGGCTAGCTTGCCAAATTTAAGAATATTAGTGCCATCTGACAGTATAGAACTTTTAAAGATATTAGATTATAGTATGAACACATTTGGTCCATTTTATATAAGATTACCGAGAGGCAGCTTTCCTATTATTCATAAAAATGATTATTCATTTTCTATAGGCGATCCTGATGTGATTAAGGAAGGTGAAGATTATGGTATTATTGGAAACGGTTATGGAACAGTTTTAGGAGTTAAATATGCAACTAAATTAGAGAATGAATTAAATTGTTCAATAAAACTGATTAATTTTCCCACAATCAAACCAATTAATCAAAAGAGGCTTCAAGGAGAATTAAAATCTCTTAAAGGGGTAATAATTATAGAAGAACATAATATATATTGTGGTTTTGGGAGTATATTGGCTCGAATACTCGCTGAAAGTGATCTAACAATGAAATTTATAGGAATAGAAAATTCTTTTGGAAGTTCTGGTTCTAGAGAGGATATTTTAAATTTTCTTGGGCTTAATTATGAAAATATAAAAAAGAATCTATTAGAATTAATCAAATCATTTTAAATTAAGGTAGTTATTTCTTGAAAATGAAAGTAGCAGTTTCTATTCATGCCACAGAGAATTTTGATCCTAATAGTCTAACAGGATTAAAAGGTTTAGATTATGTCCATATAGACGTTATGGATGGTAAATTTGTAAGTTCGGAAAATCTAAATTTTGATGTCTTTAAAGTCATAAAAGAAAAATTTGAAATCCCTATAATAGCTCATCTAATGGTAAACAATCCATTAGATCATATATTTAATATAATTGAATTTTGTTATGCAATTCTTTTTCATTTTGAAATTCAAGAAGATCTCAATTATATTATTAAAAAAATAAAGGAAAAAGGAAAGAAAGCCGGAATTGTTTTAAATCCAGAAACAGAAGTTTCTGAAGTATTGAAATACCTCCCTTTATTAGATTTAGTTTTAGTTTTAGGTGTAAATCCAGGTTGGTCAGGTCAAAAATTTAAATTAAATACTATAAATAAAGTAAATGAATTAGCTACGTTTAAGAAACAATTCTCATTTCTAATTGATGTAGATGGCGGAATCGATCTCACAAATGCCCCATTATTGGAAAAAGCAGACATATTAACTAGCGCAAGCACAATTTTAAGAGCAAAAGATCCCAATAATGTAATTCTTAAATTAAAAGGTAGGTAATCTTTTTTTATTAATAAAATTTAATTGCCATGTTTTGAGAAATAAATTATTATTTATTCTAAAAATTTAATATTAATATTTCCATCTATCATTTGATATCACAGAATTTAATTGAATATGTGGTTCTATGGAAGAAGATAAAGAAAGTAAGCAAAGGAAAAGGGAGATGGAACGGGAATACAAAAGTCTCGCTAAAAACTCCATCTTATCCTTCATCCATAGCTATAGCGGATTTTTTCTTTCGATAATCACTTCGTTTATCATGGCAAGAATAATCTCCCAGATAACTTGGGGCTTCTTAATTATTGCTTTATCTTATGTAGCAATCTTTACGTTAACTCTTACATTTCTCCCTCCTAGCCTTGGCTTATCATTTAATTATTTCATTCCAAGAGACAGGGCTTTAAAACAAAATACAAAACTCAAATCTTTCATAAAAAAATCATTAATAATTAGATTATTCTTCGTACTTGCAACTTTTCTCGTCAGTCTCCTATTTATGTTTCTATTAATTGATATTTTTTCTATTGAAATCGGAGGTTATGAATATCTTCTTTATTTATTATCCCCATTAATAATCATTCAAGGTATAGATCAAGTATTTAACGATATACTTCGGGGATTCAACCTATTTACGATTGTATATTATATGTTATTAGTAAGAAATCTCATTTATATTGGTGGTTTAATTTTCTTATTTTTAAATGTCAACTTAGTGAGTTTAACTAATATTTCAATTATTTTTGTATTGTCAAATTTGATCCCGTTTATTATAGATTTTTTTATTATTTTTAGAATTCAACGGAAAATAAGAAATACTGAGGAGAGCCCACTTACATTTAAAGATGTGTTTTCACGATTAATAAAATATGGATCCCATTTAAGTATTAAAACCTATTTAGATCGATTTACTAGGGAATTCAAAACAATATTAGTTGGCACATTTCAACTATCTGGAATAGTTACGGGGTATAATATTGGAGTGCACTATTCAGATGTTAGTTTTGAAGCTATTGGATCCTTTAATAGACCTTTAACTATCTCATTTTCAAGTTTAGATGCCAAGAATAAAACTAAGGAAATTGAGGGCATTTACAGAAATCTCTTTCACTATGCTCAATTTTTTATCTTATTGATTTCTGGTTTTCTATTTTTTCTAACAGATATTTACCTTAGTCTTATTTATTCAGATTATTCAGAATCTTTTGCGTTATATTCAGTTATACTGAAAGTGTTAATCTTGGCTACAATCTTCACTCTTAAACCTGCATTTTTTTACAGTCTTTTGAGAGCGAGTAATAAAGTGAAATACATCGTTCCGATTAGAATAATCAATTTCGTAATTAATCTTGTTATTTTTTTAGTTGGTTTAATATACTTTGGAATCATTGGTGCAGTAATCGCAGTAATAATTGGAAATATATTCTCTTTTGTCCTCTTTACCTTTCTAGTTTTGAAGTTGTTTAATATCAAATTGGATGTATACAAAACAATTTGTCTCTATACATCATTCTTTTTTGCTTTGGGATTCTCTCTATTTTTGGAGAAACTTTTTCTTGCTGAGTTTAATTATTTTATTCTTAAGAACTTGCATCTCTTATTTCTCCAAGATTTTCAATTTTTAACTCTGATAACCTTTTTAATACTCTTCTTTTTATTTTTAATTTTGCTCGATATTTTCTCAGCAACAGATCTCACAAATTTGGAATCAATTTTTAGTAAAGACAATTTTATCGATAAAATAATAAGAAAGAGTTTGAGATTATTAAAGAAAGTTATAAAATAAAATTATAAATTTTTGAAAAAATCAACGTAATCGTTAATTATATTCTTCCAATTATATTTTTCAACAACTCTTTGGTGGCCCTTTTCACCCATAGATTTTCTAACTTGTTCATTTTCAAGTAAAAATATAATTTTCTGAATTAATTCTTCTAGGTTATTTGGCTTTATAAGAATACCAGTTTCCCCATCAACTACGGATTCTGAAACGCCAATAATTTTTGATCCTATTACTGGAACTTTATAGTAGTTAGCTTCTAAGTAAACTACCCCAAAACCTTCAATTGAATTTTTTTCTCTCGCAGATGGCATTAAAAACAAATCAGATAATTTATAGAATTTATTTCGTTTCAATACACCACATTCCCCTAAAAAGATTACTTCCTCTTGTAATCTCAACTGTTTTGTTAACTCTTTTAGCATCGGTGTAGCTTCACCATCTCCAATTAAATAATATTTCAATTTAAGATCAGGAAATCTTTTTTTAATCTCATAAACAGCCCGTATAACTAAATCGAATTTTTTTCTTAAAACTTGGCGACCAACGCTTAATAGCACAAAAATATCTTTTGGAATATTGAATTCATTTCTTAATTCTTCTTTTGTTTGATAAAGATTATAATCTTCTAAATTTATACCTGTTCTTACAATAGAAAATTTATTATCGTCTAAATTGTGCATTTTCTTCATCATATCTTTAAGACTATACGTGTGGACCATAAATTTATCTATGTTTCTATAGAAATAAGTTCTTAGAGATAATCTTTTATGAATTATTACATCATTACCATGCGCAAACGATACTAACTTCAGATTATACAACTTAGACACTAAAAAAGCCAGCGGTAAAATTTTTCCTCCCGAATGGCCTCCAAATATTACATCAGGATTTAACTTTTTTAAAATGGGCTCAAATTGAATGCTCTTTTCTGTTATATAGCTTAAAATTTTAGGCTTTATTAATAAATATAAAATAATTTTTAATCTATGGGAAAACGGTACTTGTTTAGCTCCCAATAATCTCCAAATCGCTAAGATTATAACCTTCCAGAACTTCCTTGACTTTAATAAATTAAAATTAATCTTTTTATCGCTGGATTTTAGAGGAAATCGATAAATATTTTTACCACTTATGAAAGGATTAAAGACGTATAATTTATACTCCTTATCTTTAAAAAATTTGCATAGATATGTCAATGTATGCGAAATACCACCTAAATTTGGATAAAAATCATCTGTAATCAATACAATCCTCATAAATCTTCGTCTGATTGTAGTTTTCTGCTATTTATTTTTTTATTATCTATTAAGATACTTGAATTACCAAGATATCTTACATTACTAAATATTTTTAATAAAATCATATAACTTTTAGGATTTTTATGCTTTAATCATCTTTTTTTTTATGATAAAGATATTTTTTGCCATACAAAACATGCGTTACAGTTCACACCCAACGAAATTCTATCCTCTTTAGCATTCGAAATTGTTTTTGCTTTATCGAGATCACACCTAATCCAATTATTTGAATTATCGCGGAAAAAATATTCTTCATAAATCAACTTTAAATCTCCTTGATCGAACAGTGAGCTTATTTCTTCATATGTAAAGGATCTCATGAAATCATCTTCATACTTTTTACCAAAGGGAACAGTAACAATTAATTTTCCATCGAGCTTTAATAATTTAGAAAGCTTCTTACAAATCTCTTTAAGAGCAAACTCATTTCTTGCTTGTTTATAGGCTTTTAACCCAATATGTTCTAAGACAGAGATTGAAATGATATAATCAAACTTTTCTTCTTCCTCAAAATTTAATAGATTAGTTTGATGAAAAGTAAGATTTGGGTGTTTTAAAATATATTTTCTAAGGTCAATTCCTACTACTTCATAACCTAAGACAGCAAGTTGTAAGGCAACATAGCTCTTAGCGCATCCAAATTCAAGTACTCTTTTCCCTTTACCATCTAAATCGATAAAGTGGTGAATGAATGGAAGTTCAAAGATTTTTGGGCTGATATGCCAATGTCCAGAAATATATCTAACTGGTAAATTAAAAAATTTGGGATAGTTAACGCTATTTAACTTAAAATATTTTAACAACTGATTAAGTTTTTTTCTTATAATCCTTGGAATTCTCAAATTATTTCAATTTTTTTTGTAATATTAAATTTTAAAGTAAAAAAAATTTTCATATAAGATTATATTCCATCAATTTTACCTTTCCAATATTCTCTATGCCTTTCTAAATCCAGAATTAAATGGCTCTTTATTTCAGAAAAGTTATATTCTTCATGATCCTGGATATTTAGAGAGTTATATTCATTAGGATCATGTACCTTTATATTTGGTATAATCCCTTCTCGTGAAAATTCGTTTGCCCATTTTAACAACATTTCCTGTTTCTTTTTATGCTCAAAAATATGAGCAAACCCTCCACTTGCCATGACAGGTATGCATCCATGGCTTCTACCACCTATATAATATTTACATGCACTATATAAACTTTTATATGCTTTATAGTCGCTATTATAAAAAATGGGTTCCTCAAATAGTTGTTTTGCTCTAATATACTCAAATGGCTCGTGCACTGATATGATCGAAATTTTTTCTTTAATCTGTTCATAAAGATTCATGTAAAAATCACGAAATTTATCAATTAATAAAGGAGTAAAAATTACATCTTCTTTTTTTCCTTCATGTTTATAATTCGCATGGAAAGCTGGATCAAAAAACCATTTTGCGTCTATATTAGCGGATTTTAAATATTTCATTGCCCAGATATCCCTTACCGTGGCACCCTTAATCAATTTTTTTTCATTAGCTTTTTTAATAATATTTATAATATAATCAGCTTGATACATTCCAACGCCAACAATATAAATGGGTATATTAAATTTTATACATAGCTTATATACTTTTAATAATGTATTTCCCCATTCTGGGGTTCCAGCAACAATAAAAGCATTAACATACTTAATTAAATCATTAATTTGCGGATAATTCCTTTGTAACCTCCATTGAGGAGTCCAACGATATCCTTCTTCCTTATCTTTAACAGAAATTTGATTTCGGTTTAGCCATAAGATTGAACTTTTAGGATCAATCTCCAATACATTATATACACCTTCTCGAATTAAATCATCACCAAGATTCCAACCACTAGTTGTACTTAATATTATCATGTTTTCCAATCAAACCTCTCTAAGTTCTTAAATATTTAATTAATCACAATTCTAATAGTACCCATAATATCTCATTAAATCTCCTGCAATAAGGTTAAATTTGTGCATTTGTTCGGGTTCCCAATTTTTCCAATGCGGAAGTTTAAAAGAACGTGTTTTATTAATCTTTTCTGACAAAAGTGTATCTAGCTTCGATCTTTTTAAATCTAAGGAATAATCTAACTCAAAAAAATCCAATATTTTTTGAATTCCACTATAATTTTGCTTAAATAGATCTTCAAAATGGATTATCATCGCTTTATTATCATCTTTTATAGCCTCTTGGATAAAACGATTAATTTTCTGCCATTTCCAAGCAAATCTTTCTAATTGACTCATATGGTTCCATAGATCTCGATATGGATCATCCTTGAAATCGATAGCTCGAATCCGCCAGATATCCTTCATAATATTGTTTATTCTTAGTAAATTTAATTTACGATACCAGTCAGTATTAATAGGGATCATTCTCAGTACATCTACTAAAGGTAAAGAAGTTTTAAAAACAAAAGATTCTTGAATTCCGCGACTCAAGGCTGATCTTAACCATTCTCTCCCATCTCTCACAATGTGGATAATTCTATAATCTGAAAAGATTTTTTTAATAATGGGGATAAGGGTGCTAAGATACGGATTGGATTCAATATACGTTGCTTCTTGCACATTGTTGTATAGATTATATCTTAATTTGAGAAATTCTTGTGTTGCGTTCTCCAAAGAAATCTTCCCTACTTCAAACCTATATCTCAATTTCAAGAAATTAATTTCTGGTTCATGCCTAACATCAATATCGTTGAATAAATTATTCAATAAATAAACTAAAAATTTAGTACCAGTTCTTCCAGTAGAAACGATAAATCTAGGAGTAAAGCCTTGCCAAATTGTCATTTGAAATTAAAATAATATGTAGTTTAATTAAAAGACCATTATCTATGGATAGAAAGTTATAATTAATAATAGCGGAATTAAAATAAATTTTTTCTTAATGTATAAGTGAAAATTAGATTCGACTACCATGTTTTAATTTTTTATTACTTCTCTTCTTCCCAATTATAATCAACATTTAAATAATCATATAATTGTAGGTTATATGGTTTGAAATACTCTTTCAAATATTCACTCATTTTCTCATCCATTTTTGTATATTCATGAGAAAACACTTTTTTGAATTGTTTATGTTTCATTTTGGGTAAGCCTAAGAATTCATAGACTCTATTCATTACATCCTGAGGATAACGATACATCTCTTCGCTTTTAATTACTAAAATCTGCTCTTTGGGGAAATATTTATACCAGTTTTTGATTTGATTTACATATATCCCTCTAGTTAGATATGAATAATTGGCATATTTTCTACTTCTATATTTTCTACTTTTAATAATCTTATCTTTTTCTCCTTTTAATCTTTCAGTTTCTTTCTTTATAGCTTCTTCAAAAGTTAAATTTTCGCGTTTATTTCTTACAGAATGATTATAATGAGAATAGGCTCTTTTTACGGGATTTCTTAAAAGAATTATTATTTTAACTTTTGGCAATAATGAATAAATCCTTTGAGGAACAAGGGGATGAAAAATATAATAAGGAGATTTCTCTCCGGTAATAAAATTAATTTTTTTAAATTTCCTATAGAATTGTCTACTAATTTTTGTAGGAAAATAAGATTTGTACCAATTAATTCCATTATAAAAATGGTTATCGAAAAAGTGAATTTCTTTTTGGTATGCGGGTATTTTGATATATGGATGCTCTGATAAAAAATTAATCAAAAAGCTAGTTCCACTTTTCATTGCTCCCGCAATGATAAAGTCTGGTAAAACTCTAGCATTATTGGTTAATTTTCTAAATAAATTTATCAATTTTATTCTAAGCTTATGAGGAAGAAAAAAAAATCTATTTATGATTTTCTCCATAACAGATCTAATTAATTTTCCATTCAGTTAGATAAAATGAATTAAAAGAAATTTAAGTATTTTATTTTTATCTATTCAATTTTAATGCTTTCACTTTTTAATTTCAAATAAAAAGACTTAAGAATTTTTTAAAAGAAAATAAAAGAAAATATTACAAAATTAAATAATAACCTTAACTTTATTTCTTAATGGATATATTAAAGCTAGTAATTCAGACTACTAATTTAATATTTAACTCATTATCCAGATACCCATTTATTCTTTTCATTGTAGGTATAATTTTTGGATATCATTTGGTTCTTAATTTAATGAGAGACACAAAATATGTTAAAAAGATACAAAAACTTCAAGATTCAAATAAATATCTTATTGATGATTTAATTTCAAAACCATTAATTAATTTTATAGTACCTGCATGGAAAGAAGATCAAGTTTTGAACAAGACTTTAACCAAATTATTAAATTTATCTTATACAAATTATAGAGTTATTATAAACGCGGGGGGTAATCAAGAGACAATTCAAATCGCAGATTCTTTTAAAAAATATGATAATTTTCTAATTCTAAAACAACAAGCGGGAAAAGGAAAAATTAGAGCGATTAATGATGCCCTAATTCAAATAGAAGAAGGAATAGTCTTTTTAATCGATGCTGATGTTCAATTGAACGATCAATTTCTTATAGATATGATTTTTCCTATTATTAATAAAAATGAATTCGTGGTCACCTCTCATCTTAAGCCTCATCATTCAATAAAGGATAAGGATCTAGTAAAATTTCTTTATACAGATAGAAATAGCAAATTTAGGAAAAAGATGGAAAGATATATTGATGTGGTTGGTATAAATACAGCAATGAAATATGAAGTAATTGAAAAAGTAACACAATTTACTGAAGCTAAATTTTCAGATGATAATCGAGTAATTGGCAAAGATTTAAGATCAAATGGTTATAAAATCTATTATATTGCTAATTTAATCGGAGAAACTTATAATTATCCTCAAACAATTTCTAATTTTATACCTCAACAGTTAAGATGGATGGAAAATGCATATTATAGAAGGAGAGAAGAGGGAAAGAAATTTTTTATTATTAAGAAGATTTTAGCCACGTTAATTTCAATTTATTTAATCATTTTTCCATTCCTCATATTTAACATTAATTTGATAATGATTTGCTTATATATTTTATTCTTTATCTATTTAGAAAAAATAAGAAAAATTATTTTCTTTAAAAAAACTGATGCTGTCTCTTTGGAGATCAAATTTGGATTAAAATTTTACCTAAAATTATTTTTTTACATTTATCTTAAAGCAATCTTAAACATATTGGTTATAATAGAGATAATTTTCTTTAAAAAGCGATATAAAAAACGAAAAAATATTGAATAGCATTATCTTCTTTATTACATAAATGAATCGTGTTAACTTTTAAAAATATTTGGTCCTTCTCCTTTCATATAATCGAATTTAGGCTTACCAAATAATTTGAGAATTATAGGTGCAATATCTTTATAATCAATCAAATCAATCGACCCTTTCTTAACATCTTTACCGTACGCCATAAAAAAACCTCGATTTGTATGACTAAAGACTTCTGTATTTCTTTTCAAGAAATAAGAACACTCTTTGAACAAAATATAATTATCCTTAAGGGCAATGAGAAAATCTGGAAAACCTGCTTTATCATATTCATATATATTTTCGATATACTTATCTTTTTTAAGAACTTCTTTTATTTGTGTTTTTTTCTGCTCATCATCTCCAAATAGAAATAAAGCACCCATATTTGAAGTCAACTTTTGAATGAAGGTTTTTGGTTTTGTTTTATCAAAGAATTGTAGTTTTCGGTCTTTTTTTCTGTCCACCTCTCTTTTTTCAGCATTAAATAATTTTCGATAGATTCTTTTTGAAACTGATATTGGCATAAGAGGTCTTATAATATCATATAGTTTCAATATTAGGCTATTGATCCTTTTACCTTTTAAATCGTTTAGAAAAAGTAATCCTCTTTTTTCTAATAACCTGGGAAAATATAGAACTTTTTTATAAAACTTCAAACCGTGGTCACTTAGAATCAAAATATTATCAAAATTTTCATATTTAAGTAATTCTCCAAGGAAATCATCAATTTTTCCATAACCCAAGTTCATTGCATTTAATATTTCTTTTCTATCCCCTACCACATAATGAGAAATTGAATCTGGAACTCTTATTACATAGACAAGCATATTAAAATCTTCTCCCATTTTTTTTAAAAATAAATTCTTCTTAATTTCGAATGCTTTTAAGATTTCTGTGAGATTATTTCCCTCAATTATCCAATTATCTTTAATTGCATTTTCTAATTCTTTCGGATAACAAGAAATTGAAGGTGAAAGAATTCCTGTTATCATTTCTCCATTTATTGGCCAAGCAGGGTAAGTACCGGGGACATTTAAAGCCAATATCTTTAAATCCTTTAAAGAAAATATTGATTTCTCTTTCCATACAAGTGAACTAAACATTCCTTTAATGGGATGAATAAAGGTATAATATCCTAAATCTACAACGTCCAAACCCGAAAATAGACATGGCCAAGAGGGTATTGTAGCGTGTGGAACAGTCACTTGAAGAGGGGCACTAAATCCATTATCAATGATTTTCTTAAAATTCGGGAGTTTATTTTGTTTTACTAGTGGCAAAATACTTTCAAAACAACCTCCATCCATTCCTATAATTATATTCTTTATTATAATTCACCAGATTAAAGGAATAAATTGAGTTTATTAAATTAAATTGATAAAACCTAAAAAAATTTGTTGAAAATAATAGTTTTCATTTTTTTTAACTAATATTTTTAATTATACTCTCTAACTGATTGAAATGTGATATCATTATCGCATTTCATTTTTAAACCTAAATTTTTAGAAGATCTTAGGAAAAAAAGAAAAATCTAATAGGTTGCTAATCTTTAATCCAATAATGAAAAAAAGGGATTCCTCTTATAATTAAAAATCATCCTAGTTTTGTGAATGAATTATGAAGTTGCCTGCTGTATTAAGAAAACTATTCAATATTTTTTATAAAAGGGTATATATAAATATGATATATAAAAATGTAAGCAGAGAAAAAAGCATTCAAGATCAAATTGTCCATAACTTTCATAGATTATTTTATAATACAGCCGCATTCAAAGGTACATGGAAAGATATGGAATGGTTAGGTGTAAAACTTTTAAAAAATCCTTTTGATTTATGGATTTTTCAAGAAATTATTTTTGATGTAAAACCAGATATAATCATTGAATCTGGCACAAAATTTGGAGGTAGTGCGTTATATCTTGCTTCAATATGTGATTTAATTGGTAAAGGGAGAATATTATCTATAGATGTAGAAGATTATAAAAATAAACCTGTACATGGCAGGATCAAATACCTTCTTGGTTCTTCTGTGTCTGAAGAAATTCTACTCCAAGTAAAAAGTGAAATAAGTAGTAATGACAAAGTTTTAGTAATCCTTGATTCTGATCATAGAGAATTGCATGTGTTAACTGAATTAAGAAGCTATAGTCCTTTAGTTTCTAAAGATAGTTACATTATTGTTGAGGATACTCATTTAAATGGCCATCCAATAGATCCCCTTTTTGGTCCAGGCCCTATGGAAGCTGTAATTGAGTTTTTAAAGGGAAATCAAGACTTTATAATAGATAAATCCAAGGAAAAATTATATATGACCTGGAATCCGAATGGATATCTTAAAAAAATTAAAAGCTCAGAATAAAATATAATTTAACTATATTTCAAAAAAATTCTTAAACTGATTTAATTATTAAAATGATGAATGAAGAGTTAAAGAATAAGACTGTTTTTCTATTAACAATAGATGCGCTTAGAGCAGATCATTTGAAATCCTATGGTTATCATAGAAATACCGCACCAAACATGGAACAGTTTATAAGTCAAGGATCTACATTTTTGAATGCAATTTCAAATGGTCCTGAAACCCCTTCTTCATTTTCATCTATCTTTACATCAAAATTACCATTTTCTGAAGGTGGTTATAGTCCTCTCCCTCTAAATAAAACAACTCTTCCGCAAATTTTAAAAAAAAATGGTGTTTTCACCTACGGAATTCACAGTAATCCCCATTTAGGAGCTTTCTTTAACTATAATCAAGGATTTCAAATTTTTCTAGACGGTGAGAGATATAAATTAGAGTTTAATAAACCAACTAAAATAACTCTCAAAAATCTTCTTTCTCTGAATATAAGAAAATTGCTAAACTTTCGCAACTTATCAAGAAAAATTACATATCGTCTTAGAGCGTTTAACAATATTAAACATTTGATCCGAAGTAAATTTCCTTTTTTAACAGAAATATTCTTACCTTTCTTATCTATTGCATATGACGCAAAATATATCACAAGAAAAATCACAACATTTATTCAAGATTATAAAGGGCCTTTATTTCTATGGGCTCATTTTATGGATGTGCACAGCCCATTTAATCCGCCTTCTAAAAATATTTTAAATTTTAGAGAATCTGATATTAGATATCTAAAGAGAGAGTATTTAAATGAATTTGTTAGAGTAAAACCGGGAGAATATAATCCTACCAAGAATTTAATAAACGATTTAAAAGATTTATATGATGGTGGAATAAACTTTTTAGATGAATCTTTGGCAAAATTGTTTAAGTTCATTAGAAAAAACTATCAGGAAAATTGCTTATTAATCATTACTGCTGATCATGGAGAGTCATTTTACGAACATGGATATTTTCATCATACAGGAAGTATTTATGATGAGAATCTAAAAGTTCCACTCTATATCGTTAATTTTGATAAAAAACCACAAATTAAAATCATAGATTTAATGGTTCAATTAAGAGATCTTCCTGCTACAATATTAGATTATTTTGGAATTAAGAAACCCCAAGATATCCAAGGGAAAAGCCTTTTACCACTAATTTATGGAGATTCAGATCAAGGCGAGAAATATGTAATTTCAGAATGTTTTCAGAAAGATGGGAAGATAAAGAGAAATCATAAAGAAGGTTATATTTTGTTGTCAATTAGAACTCATAAGTGGAAATACATATTTGACGAAGAAAAGAATTTAGAATATCTATTTAATTTATCAATTGATCCTTTAGAAAAAAATAATCTAATTAATAA
>JBHLOY010000026.1:0-21445 GCA_048939995.1 Promethearchaeota archaeon
AATCCAACAGAGATAAAAAGAAAATTAAGAGAACTCGAATTTGATATAAAAAAGTCTCTATTCTTTGAAAAAGATAAAAATCAAGGTCAAGAGAGATAACCTAAAACTAAAACTTCTTCTTAATATAAATCATTTTAGTTACCAGAAAAACTTGTTAATATTTCAATATACTATTAGCAAATCTATTTATAATTTTAGTTTGTATTAATATTATTAAATATTATTGGGTAAAATCATATTTTAAATAATAAAATTAATGGTGACTATAATATGCTTTCTCCATTTGGATGGATTGATGGAATTACTGCTTCTGGAGTGGTTATTTTTGGCATAATTTTTGGCTTATTTTTTATATATAAGGCAAGAAAGACAAATGCTAAGATATTGAACTATTTAGGTTTAGCGAATTTATTTGCGGGATTAATGTATTTAGGAGTATTTGTAGATTTTTTATATGTCCTAATATCACCGACTCATACAAACATAGATAATACATACGGGATGGTTGGGATTTTAAGCTATATCTGGCTTGCACCGGCAATTATTACCTCAATATATATCGGTGCGGAGCTTCAAATACCCAAATTCAAATGGTTTGTTGTAGCATTATTCGTAATATTAAGTGTATTATTCGAAATTCTAATTTTTATCGATCCATTTAATGCATTTAATTTTGTTGATCCACCTGCTCCAGGGATATTATTAATCGATTATAATGTAATAATATTCTCTATTGCAGGCATTATGATGGCTGTTTTTCTCTTAAGCATAATAGTTCTACTTGGAATTGGTTTTTTAGTTAAAAGCATTCAATCAACAGGTATATTAAGAAAAAAATTTCTATTGTTATCCTTGGGGTCAATATTCTTCTGTGTTTTTGGGTTGTTAGAAGGTTTGACTGAACCCGGTTATACGGTAATTTTTGTGAGAATTGGATATTTAAGCAGTTTTTGGTTTATGTATTATGGCTTGAAAACCTAAATTATTTTTTTTTTATTTAAATTTTGTTTTTGACTATTTTAAATTTCAAATTTCGGAAAATACAAAAATTTTGAAGATTTTTCTTATTAAAAAATACTATCATCTATCTAGGTTTATAGCTTGTATGAATATAAATCAGAGATCAACAAAATTAAAGATGTTTTTCAGATTAAGATTGATGTTCCGTTTGCTGTTAAATTTGTTTGTCTTTATCTTTTTGAGATTGAAGATCAATTAATTCTTATAGATGCAGGACTTAATATAGGAAATTGGAGTAAAAAACTTCTTTCAGCTTTAAATGAAATAGGATTTTCTATTCATGATATTGATTACTGTATTATTACACATATTCATTTGGATCACATTGGATTAGCAAGAACTTTAAAGCGGAAGAATGAGAAGCTGAAAATAGTGATGAATGATATAACTCATCAGATTCTAGAATGGGAAACTAACGATGATAACATAGGAGAAATGACTTACCAAGCTGAGAATATTGCCAAATTAATGATAAAATATGGAATAACGGATGAAGATGTGAAAAAAATAGTTCAATTTTTTACATTTTGGCCACAATATTTACGATATCAGAAGGCTGATATAATTGTACGAGATGGGGATAAGATTTTAGATAATTTGGAAGTAATTTGGACTCCAGGTCACAGCTTTGGTCATATATGTATTTTCAACACTAAACAAAAATTTCTTTTTTCTGGAGACCATATCCTTTCTAGGATAACCCCTCACATAGGAAACTTTATTATTCCATCTGCTTTGTCTGAACAATATCAAGGCTATGACTTTGACAATATATTACATCATTATTTGAAATCTTTGGATAGAATTGATGATTTAAACCCAAAAGTGATCTTTCCAGCCCACCAAGAAATTATATATGAACCTCATGAACGAATAATAGCAATTAAAGAACATCATAAAAATAGACTTAATGAAATTTCCGATTTAATAAATAATAATCCAATGACACCATTAGAAATTTCTCAGATTCATTTTGGTTCTAATCTTGATGAAATTAATGCATATATGGCACTAAGTGAAGTATTAGGGCATTTAAAGTATTTGGAGCGCCAAAAAAAAGTCAAAATTAAAGAAGAAGGAGGAAAAATATATTATTATATTAATAATAAATAATTATTATAATATTAAATCCAAAATAGGTGCAAAAAATGAAATTAATGCGAACTCCGGAAGAAAGATTTCAAGAGATTACTGATTTTCCTTTCGAAGCCCGATATTTAGAAATTGATGGGATAAGAATCCATTTTATCGATGAAGGGTCTAAAGACAAAGACTGTATTCTATTAATGCATGGTGAACCCTCATGGAGTTATTTGTATAGACATATGATTCCCATTCTTATAAAAGCTGGATATAGAACTATTGCTCCAGATTTAGTAGGTTTTGGAAGATCTGATAAACCTAGTGAACAAAGTGACCACACATACCATAAGCATGTAGAATGGATGACAAAATGGGTTAAGGTACTAAACCTTAAAGATATTACCTTATTTTGCCAAGATTGGGGTTCTTTAATTGGATTAAGAGTTGCTATTGAGAATCAAGAACGTTTTAGTCGAATTGTTTTATCAAATGGAGGATTACCAACTGGAGAGCAAAAGACGAATGATGCTATTATGCAATGGCGGGAGTTTTCAAGAACTTCTCCAAGGTTTGATATAAAATCAATTATGCAATCTGGAACTATTTCTAAATTGTCTAAGGAGACACTAAAAGGCTATAATGCTCCATTTCCTGATGATTCCTATAAGGCAGGTCCTCGTATCATGCCATCTTTAATTCCAATTAGTAAGACTGATCCGGAACACGGGGCAAATAAGAAGGCAATAGAGCAGTATAGGAAATGGGAAAAACCATTTTTAACTGCTTTTTCAGATAGTGACCCAATTAGTAAAGGAGTCGATAAATTCTGGCAAAAAATAGTTCCAGGAGCAAAAGCACAGGATCATGTTACAATTAAAAATGCGAGTCATTTTGTCCAAGAAGATAAAGGACCCGAGTTAGCTGATGTTATTATTAATTTTATTAAGAACATTTTATAATTTTTTTTTACATTCCTTAATATGTTTGCATTCTAATCTTCGAAATGTAAATTGCGGGCACGAACAACTCCAAGATCCTTCTTCTGTATACTTGACAATATATTTCTTATTGGGATCACTAGAACTTCGTATTTTCCATTGTTTTTCCAGAACATCAGCTATTTTACTCTTCTCTGGCTTAATTGGATTTTCACTTGATAGTAAGTCTTTCAAAAATTCTTCCAATTTGTTGACTCCATGCTCTTCTGGGATAATTTTTAAGGCAAAATTATCGTATTCAGTAGGCTTATAATTAACTTGGGCAGCTCCATTTTTAAAAAATTTAGCTACAGTACATGCATAAGGAAGTCTTTTATTTTTTCGAATATAATCCACTAAATTGATAATTAATAATTCTTTTACTTCTTTATTATCAATAATATTTGTTCCCTTATCGGTAATTTTATGATAACGAATTGTAGGAAATCTCTCTCCTTCTTTAATTTGTTTATGAATTAAGATATCTCCTTCCTTAACCTCATGATTAGGTAAATTTGAAATGCTTCTTTGAAAACCAAAATTAGAAGAATGAAGATGAAGCCACCAATCTCCCTCTAAATCATCTTGAATACCATTAATATTAATCTTCATTTCATCACAGACTAATGATTAATGTCTTAATATACAATATAATTTGCTTATATTTAATTTTATAATTATTAAAATGAAACTAAATAATCTAGTGAAAAATTTATTACTCCTCTAAACTAATTGTAGTAATGATTTTCTGATAAATTTTTAGTAACTTGGGCGCAATTCGCCGTTTGGCGTCTTAATCCCTTTTAGCACTACGCATACCCTTTCTACACTTTTAATATCACTTCTACCTCTAAAGTTCTCTATTAATGCATCAAGTTCTGTTATCTCAGGAACATTAACTTTTAATAGAATACCACATTCACCTGCCAAAAAGTAGACTTCTTCACACTGAGGCAAAATCTGAGTTTCTCTAATTAATTCTTTTATTTCTGACTGATTTTTTGGAACTAAGGTTACGAAAGCATAAATACATCTTTCTTCCTCTCGACAAACTTTAATTGTGAATTTTTCTATGACTCCATCTTCTTGTAATCTAATTACACGCTTTCTAACTGTGGACTCAGAAAGATCCACTTCCTTCCCTATCTCATGATAAGGTCGTCGTGAATCTTCAATCAACATTTCCAATATTTTTTTATCCTTGTCATCCAGATTTTTCATAATTAACCCTCTTTCTGGTTATTAATGTTCTTTTACTTTTTAAAAAAAATATTTACTTAAATTAAAAAATATAATATTTTTACTTTCTTTTTATTTTCAATTACTTATTTAACGTATTCCGGGAAGTCTTTTAATAATGGTGCAAAAAGCCTTTCATATTCAACTGCCATTGTATGTACGCCTGCTGCTTTGGTTGTTTTTTTGATTTCCTTAATAAATGGTTCAAAGAACTCAATGTTTATCTTATCGAGTGCAGCATATTTAGCTGGTTTGTTACCCTTATTCTCCTTTTCTGCTTTTTTAAGTGACTTAAGAAGGTCTTTTGGAACTGAGACTCCAGGTATGTAGTTATCAAAATACCAGGCAATCCCATAAGATTTCAGTGGAAAGACACCTAAAAGTACAGGAACATTGAATTGCTCCAACTCCTTAAGGAAATCTTTAGCTTCATCAATATCAAATGCCGTTTGTGTTTGAATAAAGTCAACCCCTTGTTCTACTTTACGGCCAACTTTAAGAATCTCTGGCTCACGTGGGTTACTATTTGGATTAGCAACGCATCCGTAATTCATTTCAATCTTACCACCCTCAAGTTCATTCCCTTCATAATCAGTTCCCTCATCGATCATGATCGAAAGCATTTCACAAAACTGAGTACTATCTATATCATAAACAATTCTTCCTTTTTTGTGATCTCCAAGCGATGTATGATCTCCTGTTAGAGTTAAAATATTTTTCAATCCTAACACAGCTCCTGCTATAACGTCCCCAAATAAGGCAACGCGATTGCGGTCCCTAACAGTGACTTGCCAAACTGCTTCAAGCCCTACTTTTTCCTGAATTAAATAACTCGGCACCAATGAAGACATATAGGCATCTCCCTGTGGTCCATCAGTGACATTTGCTGCTATAATTTTCCCAGTTTTCTTCATTTCTTCAGCAGAATGAAATATTTCATTTAGACTAAGTATCTTTTTAGGTTCTAGCTCACCAGTAAATACAAAATGGCCTTCCTCAATCGCTTTGCATAAATTACTGTATGCTGGTCTTTTTCCCATTTAGTCCTTCACCTCCTCCTTTTCTTCTTCTACATTTGTGTATTCTTTATAAATTTCCATATATCCAGGACTAGTTGAGGTTCTATAATCTCTCGGGCCTCTATACTTTTTAAATAAATCAAGTCTATTGAATTCTTTTAGACGTTTCCAAATTTCAACCCAAGCGCATGGAACAGTATATCCTCTGACTTCACACATTCCATCAACCATCCCTCCGCATGGTCCATTACTCAAATGTTTTGCGCAACCAGCTCTTGGACATAATCCTCCAGTTTCTCCAATGATACAATCTCCGCAAGTTTCACATAGTTCGATAAAATTATTCTCCCCATTACTTTGTGCTCCTCCAAACATACTATTTTGAGCAGGGAAGGTGAGTTTCTCTGGTAAAACTTTATTCATCATAACGACACCTAAGCCACATGCTAAGGTTATAATAGCTTCATAATCATTTAAGATTGGCCTTATAGTTGTAGCAGCAATTCTATCATCACATTGTCTTAGTACTGTAATGGATTTCCATTTAAGAGTTTTCCCTTCAGTTCTTGCTTTTAGTTCTAGAAGTTGTCCCAATAATTTAGCCTCATTCAGAGATCGAGGTGGCTGGCAACATCCATCACAGCCGGCTACTAAAATTTTTGAATATGGTCTAATATATTCGTATATTTCAACAATATCTTTTAATTGGGTTATGATCATTTTCTACAACTCTTTATTTTTTAACTTTTTTTTGAATTAAAAAAATTTATGTGATTAGTTTTTCAATTAATTTGTTAGGTTTTACACTTCTACTTGTAAGACTTAAATCTTCAATACTAACTCCTAAAGCTACTGCCATAAGTTCTGCCAAATAAAGAACAGGAATATCCAATTCCTTCCCAGACTTTCTAGCGATAATTTTTTCCTTCCTATCATATTGAGTTACACAAGCAGGGCAGACGGCAATTAAGGCATCAACTTCCTCACTAAATTCACATAATTCTGTCATTTTTTCCTCTACAAGTTTCTCCCCGATTTCATCCTGTAGACGAGCGCAATAACCACAACATTCTAATTTCGTAGCAAAATTTATGGTATTTGCTCCTAATGCTTGAAGTATAATATCTATTTTTTCTGGTTTTTCCGGATGATCAAAACGCATTATTTTACTTGGTCTAACGAGGTGGCATCCATAATGTACAGCAAGATTTAAGTCATCTAAGGGTTTTACAACTAGGTTTTTTATTTTGTCAAGCATTTTGGGTTCAGTGAATAATTCAACAAAGTGATAAACCTTTGTTTTTCCTTCATACTCATGATTTATCTTCTTCAATAATACATTAATTTTCTTTAAATAATCTTTATCCTCTTCTAATAAGACGCTTACAGTCTTTAATGTTTCATAGCATCCAGAACATATAGTAAGTACATTTAATCCCATTTTTTCGGCTATTGAGAGATTTCTTGCTCCGAGAGTCATCCATGTATCAATATTTAAAGATTGTAAAGAAACGGGTTCTGGACAACAGCTTACGCCCGGCATTTCTTTTAAATTTAAACCTAAAATACTTGCAACATCTCTAAATGCTTTTTCAAGATGAGGAAGTTTTAAAGGTATTGTGCAACCTAGAAACAAAGCATAATCTACCATTTACTTATCAACCTCCTTTTTGATTATAAGATTTCCCAATCCCGTTTCATTAATTATTAATTTAATTTCCTCTAGATTGGGGGGAATAATTTCTGGTAAGCCTAATCTTTCTCTCCTTCGATCAACATTCTTCTTCAAACCTTCAGTATAGGGCACTACAAAACCATTATCGTAAATAACCTCAACTGTACTGGAATATTCCTTAGGGATTCTTCCTTCATTTGCAGCTAAATTTCGTAATAAAGCTAAAATGAAAGAGTAATCAACATTTTTAGGACATCTTTCAGTACATCTGTGACATAACGAACATGTCCAAATTGCGTTACTTGATAATACTTCTTCTTTCAGACCTAAAAGACATGATGCTACTACTCTATGTGGTTGTAGATCAACATATTCCGTAACTGTACAGCCAGAACTGCATACTCCACACTGAATACATTTTAAAAGTGATTTTGCACCTACTTTCTTTGCAATTTCATAGCGAAAGTTCAAGTCTAATTCCTTAGCGTTCTTTTTTAACATTTCAGACAATTTTTAAGTCCCCTCCTTTACTTTCTTCTTTTTAGATTCGAATCTATCACCAGTTTTCGGTAAGGGTCCAATTTTTTTTACTTTATTTACAAATTCTGTTACTACTTGAGAAAAACGCTTTCCTTCACTTGCGGAAACCCATTCAAGCTGAAATCGATCCGAACTTATTCCTACTTTTTCTAGCAAAACTTTGATTTCATTATATCGTTTAAGCATGTCATAATTACCTTCTAAATAATGGCAATCTCCAATATGGCATCCACCAATAAATACCCCATCGGCACCTTCTAAAAAAGCTTGCAAAATGAAATGTTTTGGGATTCTTCCTGTACACATTACCCTAATAGGTCTAATATTTGTTGGGTATTGAAATCGACTTACACCACATGTATCTGCTCCAGCATAACTACACCAGTTACATAAAAATGCAATAATACGAGGTCTCTCATCAACAAATTCTCCTCTAACAGCCTCATGAATCATAGGGTATATTTGTTCGTCAGCAAAATGGCTCATTGTAATAGCTCCTGCTGGACATGCTGCCGAACAATCCCCACATCCTTTACACAATAAAGGATTAGATTGTGAAACTAAAATAGGATTATCAAAGTTGACACCAATGGCACCAAAATTACAGACTTCTTCACATTTTTGGCAGGCTATACATAATGCAGGATTTACTACTGAAACTAAAGGTTCGTTTTCAACCTCTCCAGAGAGGAGTGGAATTAAAGCATGAGCCGCAGCACCTCTAGCTTGTGAAATTGAATCGGAGATTCCTTTAGGGCTATGACAAGTTCCTGCTAAAAATATTCCATCTGTAGCAAAATCAACGGGCCTTAATTTTACATGAGCTTCTAAGAAAAATCCATTCTGATCTCTAGCGCATTTTATCATTTCTCCTAATTTTTGAGTATCGTGGGGAATTAATGGTGTTGAAAGTACTAATCTATCTGCTTCAATTGTAAGATCAGTTTGAGTTAAGATATCTTGTACTCTTACCTTCAATTGTCCATTTTTATTATCAACAGTTGGATATTCATTAAATCGAATATAATTTATATTCTCTCGAGCTTTCCAATAAAAAGGCTCTTCTTCAGTTCCAACTCGTATATCTCGATAAAGCACGTAAATATTTGAATTAGGATATGTCTCTTTTACATATAAAGCATGTCTAATGGATTCAGAACAACAAATCAGAGAACAATATGTGACTCCATTACCTCCTTCTGGTTGGCGTGACCCTACGCAATGAATAAAAACAAGTGTTTCACCGTCTTTTAATTCTTTATTTCTTAATATTCCTGATAACTCTAATTGAGTAATAACATTTTTATTCTCACCATAATGATACCACCCTATAGGTTTATACTCATAAGCACCAGTAGCAATAATTATAGTTCCAACATTTAGGTTAATAGTATTGTCTTCTGGAATATTTCTTAACTTAACCTTAAAATCACCAATTGAACCTTTTACCTCGATTACTTCAGAATTTAAATAGCTACTTATATTTTTCAGATTATTATAGTCTTTTAATTGATTTTTTAGATATGTTTCAGAGTCGATTCTATCAGAATTAATTTTATAAATTAGATTTAACTGCCCTCCTAACTTGTCTTCTTTTTCAACCAGATGTACTCTAAATCCTTTATTAGCGATGTCCATTGCTGCACTCATCCCTGTAACTCCTCCTCCGACTATTAGTGCTTCCGGAATAACCTTACCTTTAATCTTGTATTCTGGTTTCTGATAAATTGCTCTGGCTACACCCATCCTTATTAAATCTTTAGCTTTATCTGTTGCTTTTACATTGTCTTTCATATGAACCCAAGAATCTAGTTCCCGTATACTAACAAAATTGAAAAGATATTCGTTTAGTCCAGCTTCTCTAATAGTTTTTTGAAACAATGGTTCATGAGTCCGTGGTGTACATGCAGCAACCACCACACGGTTCAGATTAAGTTCTTCAATTTTATCTTTTATGATATCTTGGGTTAATTGCGAACAACTGTATTTATTTTCTTCCGAATAGACTACATTGGGAAGGGTTTTAGCATATTCTACTAAAGAAGGTACATCAATATAACCTGCAATATTAATACCACATCGACAAATAAAAACTCCTATACGTGGTTCATCACCCGACAAAATGTTTTTCAAAGGCGGTAATTGAATTTTTTGATCCTCCTCACTTAAGGGTGTAGCGTGACTCGCTGCTAGCGCAGCAGCACCACCTGCTTTAGCAACTGAATTGGCTATATCGTCTGGAGATTGACAGGAACCAGTTACATAGATTCCGGGTTTAGTAGATCTTAAATCTTCTGTTGAATCAGCTGTTTTAAAAAACCCAAATTCATTTTGTTCAATCCCTAGAATTTTAGCGAGTTTATCAGCATCATTCCGTGGAGTTACAGCATTCGCGAGTACTACAAGATCATATTCATCAACATCAACTTCTCCAGTATCTAAATTAGCTGATTTTACGATTAGATTGTGATTTTCTGGATTTTCTCTAACATCTCCGGGGATACCATGATGATACTCTAACTTATATTCTTCTCTTGCCCGTACGGTAAATTCATCCTGATTTTTTCCAATAACTCTAAGATCATTGAAGTAAATGGTGACATTTGTATCAGGAGAATGTTCTCTCGTAACTACAGCTTCCTTTGTTTGATACATGCAACAAAATTTAGAACAATATGCGCATAAATCTTCATTTCTAGAACCAACACAACTGATAAATGCTATTTTATGAGCATGTGCTTTATCTGAAGGACGTAAAATCTCTCCCCCCGTGGGACCAGATGCACTTAATAAGCGTTCATATTGCATGGCAGTTATTACATTCGGATATTCTCCATAGTGATATCTATCTAATACTGAAGGATTAAGCTGGTCAAAGCCTGTTGCTACAATTATAGAAGCTACTTTATAATTTACAATTTCATCTTTATCTTCCCAATTAATAGCACCTGCTTCACATTCCTTTTCACAGATTTTACAGGCATTTTTTGTTAAATATAGGCATTTTTCTGGGTCTATTACTGCTTTACGTGGAACTGCCTGAGGAAATGGAATGTAAATTGCTGTCCTATTACCCATACTTTCCTCAAATTCGGAGGGAATTTTTTTCATTGGGCATTTTTCAGAGCATACTGCACAACCTGTGCATACGTCCCAATTTACATACTTAGCCTTCTTTAAAACTTTAACATCAAATTCTCCTTCTGAACCATTTACTTCTTGTATCTCAGAATATACTAATAAATCAACGTTCGGGTGACGAGATACTTCAACCATTTTTGGGGCCAAAATACAGATTGAGCAATCTAAAGTAGGAAATGTTTTATCTAACTGCGCCATCCTGCCACCAACGGAGGATGTTCTTTCAACAAGAATTACTTTATAACCTTGTTCAGCTAATGTAAGACTTGCCTCTATCCCTGATATTCCACCACCAACAATCATTATATTATTACTTGCCATATTTGATCATTTTTTATTTCTAAATTATGTTTTTCCAATATTTTTCTAAAATAAATAGCCCTTTTTGAAAATGATTGTTTAGTTTAAAAACTAATATCGTTATAATTAACAAATTAAATCATATATCTATATAAATATTTCCTAAATTGGATTTTTTTTGTCAAATTTATATTGTTTTTGATCATTTTTAAGATAAAATCTAAGGGATTTAGTAACTTTTTTTAACAAAAAAAGTTAAACTTGATTAATAGAGCTTGATCTAATAAAATTTGAATGACAGATATGAGATTTAATTATTTTAAAAATCAAATGTTTTTAACAGTTTTTAGGAATTTAAGAGCAATAGACTTATCTCTTTTCAGTTCTTTTTATGTTATTGAGAATAGCTATTAAGAATCTCCATATTTTTTCAACACTACTAATTTTCAACCGCTCATTTGGAGAATGGCCATCTTTAATTGTTGGTCCAATTGAAATCATTTCCATATTAGGGAAATATTTAGTAAAAGAATTACATTCACATGTTCCGTGGGTTGCGTTGATTTTAGCCTCTATGTTAAATAATTTCTGATATATCTCTCGAGCTAAGTTTAAAAAATTTAAATTAAAATTTGGAGACCAGCTTGGATAATCTAAATCAAATAAAATACTAAATTTCAAGTCCATCATATTTAAAAGATCAAAAATTTTTTCATTTAATACGTATTTTTCATATTCAGAAGAACTTCTTTGAAGTGTCTGGAAAATTATTCTACTTTCTTCTGTTTTTAGTGTTCCTAGATTAGAAGAAGTCTGAACTAAATCTTTTATTTTTGGATGCATTGAAATCAGTCCATCTGGTATAAGATATAAATAACTTAACAATTTATTCTGAAAATTTTCTTGAAAGCTAGTGTAATCTGAATAATCTAGTAATTTTTGAACAGAAATTCTAATAGTTTTCTCAATTCCATTGAATAGATCCTTAATATAGCTAAAAATATCTTGAATAAAAGTATTTATTTTAGAAAAGCTGCTCTTCTCAGCATAAATTACCACTTGAGATTCTCTAGGTATTGAATTATGATGAGTGCCTCCGTTTAAAGAATTAATATAAATTTTGAATTTCTTATTCAATTTCCATAATATTTGTGAGAGAAGCTTTATTGCATTAGCACGCCCTTTATTAATATCAACTCCTGAATGACCCCCTATTAAATCCCCTAAGGAAATTTTAATTGGGATAAGTTCTGTTTCATTACCTTCTAAAGATTTTCTTTTTATTTTTAATTCAATTATATTATGTATTAATCCAGCGGATCCTATTATAATCTCATTCTCATCTTCGGCATCAAGATTTATTAAATAATCACTGCAAATTAAACTAGTGTCTAATTGAAGGATACCCATACCTTTCCCTTCCTCATCTACAGTGAACACTAAATCTAATTCTAAAGGAGCAAAATTCAGCTCCCCATTATACACTTTTTTCATTATTGATAGTTGATACGCAATACCAACACCATTATCTGCCCCCAAGGTTGTACCTTCCGCAGTTAACCACGTTTCGTGATCTTCATCTATAAGTTTTAATTTTAATGGATCTTTCGAAAAATCATGTTGTACTCCCTCTATCTTATTACATACCATATCCATATGGCATTGTAAAACTATTTTTAATTGTTTTTCTGAGTTCTGCGCTTTTGATGGAATTTTTACAACGATGTTTCCTACTTGATCAATTTCCACAAGGAATTTGAACCTCTCAGCTTCTTTCCTTATAAACTCCCTTATTTGGGTTTCGTTTCTTGTACACCTTGGGATTCTAGAGATTTGGTATAAATAATCCCAGAATTCTGGTGGATTACCTAATAATGCTAAATTTTCCACTTTATTTACACCGCATAAAAAATATTTGCTTTGATTGAATTAATTTAATATTATTCCATACTCTTTTTTAATATTATCTAAATCTTTAATTATGAAGCCGTGTTAATGGGTAGGAAGTATTATACACCCTATAAAATTTAATTATTATTATCTAAGTAAATAATAAAAGAAAAGAATCAATATTTAAGCAATCTTATGCTAAAGATACCTTCAAAATTATAGATTAATTATTATTTGATGAATTTAAACAGACTCATATTATCTATATATTAATCGAAATAATAAAACAAAAAAAGTTAATAGAACAATAATAAAACATAATTGAGAACTTAACTTCGACAAAATGAAAATCGTTGTATCAGGTCCATTACAATGTGGAAAATCGTCTTTCATTAAACATTTTGATGAAAATGCTTTAAATGTTGAGGCAAAGGCAAGGGATAATAAGTATTATACTGTTGGTATGGACTTAGGATGTGTAAAGTTAAATGGTTTTGATGTATTTCTTTTTGGAACTCCGGGATTACTAAGATTTAACGTTATGAGAGATGTTGTTTTAAAAGGGACTGATGGGATTATTTTTATATTTGATGCGGCTCATCCTGAGAAAGATGAAGATGCGATTATAATTTTAAACTCAATAAGGAAAGTAATTAAGCAAGATGTTCCAATTATATTTTTAGCTAATAAACAGGATATGGCAGGAGCAAGGCATCCTGAAGTTTTAAGGGCTCAAAATTACTTACCTCAAGAGGCAGTAGTTTTTCCCACAAGTACAAGAACAGGAGAAAATCTTGATGACGTATTAAAGCAACTTGTTAATCAAATTTATGAACATTATGCTTCCTTAATCGAAATATTACGCACTTATGAAGACAATATCGAAGGTTTAGCAGAAAAATTAAAGAAAGATCCAATTGAAATGAGAGATTTCTTAAATAATCTTGAAATAAAACGTTTTATTGAAATTGATCGTTTTAGTCGAACTTTTAAAGTCAAAGAAGGATTAAAAATTTTAATCTAATTATTAAGCGGTTCTTTTTAGGAAATATCTAAGGGAGAAATTTCATCATTATTATGTTTGATGCTTAATTCATTTAAATCACTTATTTGCTGATTAAGAATATTCCAGAAGAATTTAGGTACATCTTTCTCACTCAGATACATTTTTTTTATTCTCTCTAATTTTCCAATTACTTTTTTTATTCTAATTGAAAATTGTTGTCTATAATCATGCTGTGAATATTCTTTGTTAAGATAGATGCTAAATAAATATTTTAAATCGTTATATTTTGGAATATAGCCAATAGGGGTTTTAATCCCATCAAATTCATTATGTGTTCGACCCTCAGCCCACATAATCCATACTAATTTATCTAATATTCCATTCAGATATTTCCCTTCTTTATTTTTTAGAAAATAATTTGTGGCAAACACTTTAGGTGGAAACTTTAGACGAGACCCAAAACGTTGATGATTAGTTAAATATTTTGATAAAGGAACGACTAAGAAATCAAGATTAGCCATTGGTTGCTGAGTTCTAACTCCTTCTGCACCAATTGTAGCTGAAGTTGTTTCAGATTCAATAGAAGCTCCTAAAAAAACACCATGTTCCCAGTTAAGACTTTGAACTACTGGAGGCATTGTATCACTATCCCGGCCCCCATAAAGAATCCCATGGACTGGTACTCCGTCTGGATTATGGAGATTCTCATCTGCATTTCTTAATTCTTCTATACGAATAGTATAACGAGCATTTGGATGAGCATGTGGTATTTCTACTCCATTATCATCTTTTTTTCCTTTATCCCAATCACCTGAAAAATTAAAACCACTATCTGGAATTTCTCTTCCATCTCCGATCCAATAAGGTGTTCCATCTTTTACTAAAACATTCGAAAAAATGGTTTCTCGAGGTGTTGTAAGAGCCTTAAATATCACAGGATCATCTTTAGCATTTACATCTTTAATAATTCCAAAAATTCCTCTTTCAATATTTACTGTGTGCGCATATCCATCATCCCAGACTCGAAGATAGGCTATATCATCTCCAATAATAGTTTGACCGGGAAGCATTGCTGTTGACGTCTTGCCACATGCCGACGGAAATGCGCCACAAAAAAATGAAGACCTGTTCTTTCCTTTTGGATGAAGGCTCATTATAAAGTAATGTTCGGCTAGCCAATCTTCATTGTTTGCTTTATAAATTGCTAAACGTAAGGCAAGTTTTTTTAATCCGAGTGAATTTCCAGCATATTGATTATTTACTGAAAGTACACTCCCTTCTTGTAGATCAATATATATTCTACGCTTCTTTAAATTTTTTGTAACGGGTGGATCTCCATATAGTTCTCCTGAAGAATGTATAAAATAGAAAAAGTCTTCGGAATCATTCAAACTCTTAAATTCTTCATATCCTGCTCGGTACAGGAGGTCTTCTGAATGAGCTACATAGAAAGAATCAGTTAATTGGAGAGCGAGTAACGAAAATTTAGAGTTTTTTGGTCCTAAACAGTAAAATCTAACTAAGCATTCATGTCCATTCATACAACCATCCATTATTTGTAAGACTTCTTTTAAACCTTCTTCTCGATCCATAGTATTTATCCAAGGATATGCATCCTCTTCTTTTTTTGGAACTAAAACTTGTGTATTTTCTTTATCTCTTGCTTGATCATGATTTGACATATTAATAAATCCATCGTAATGAACTGTATGCCCTTCTAAAGATAATGGTGTCTCTTCTTTAATTTCTATTGCTTTCTGCATAACATAATTAATATCTTCTTCTGTATCTGAAATGACTGTGATTTTACTAGGTTTACATAAATCAACAAATTCCTTCACAATCTTTAGTACTTTTCTATTATTCAAGGCATAAAGCTTTTCAAAATTCTCTCGTGTTAATATTTTAGCTTCAATATATTGCTCAAAATGGTTAATATAATTCATATTAAGTGCTTGAATTTAAATTAAAATATTAAATAGAATATGCTTAAACAAAAGAAAGATTGTTAAAAAGTTAGACGATTTTCAATGTGGCAATATTTACCCATTTTTAAAAATTGATTAGTTTGGTTATAAAAAAAAAATTTAAAAAAACGAAAAAAAAAATTATTCTAATCCTGAAGTTTTAGATCCTTTCGCATTAATAATTCTATCAACTCTTAATATTAAATTTGCCAGTTCACTTCCTGACTTTAAGACATGATTTATTAATGCTGCAGGTTCAACGATACCCTTTTTAAAGTTGTCCCCTATTGTATTAGTAATTGTATCTATTCCAATCCATTTGTCTTCCCCAGTTTTGTGTTTAGCTCTTAATTCAGTCATTTTTTCGATCTCATCTAATCCAGCATTCTTAATTAATGTTATTGGGATTTCTTCTAATGCCAATGCGAATGCCGTAATTGCAAGTTGTTCTTTTCCACTGACCTGATTTGCATATTCCCTCAATCGTTTTGCTAGCTCGACATAAATGGCGCCTCCACCAGCTACAATTTTTTTAGTATCTAAAGTTTTTGCGATAACCGATAAAACATCATGTAAAGTTATTTCTGCTGTGTTTAGTATTTTTTCTAAACCTCCCTTCAATAAGATTGAGACGGATTTTGGATTTTTACAGCCAGAAAGTATTGTGTAATCATCTTTATCTAACTTTTCAAATTTAACAGTAGCAGCATATCCAAGATCGTCTTCTGATAATGAGGTTAGGTCATCAACTTGTTTTGCACCCACTGCCTTTAGTACTGCTTTTAAATCATCTTCTCCAACATTTTTTATAGCTGCTATATCTTCTCGAGCGAGATAAGCACCAAATTTATCAGAAATGTCCTGGCTGTTAATTATGAGATTTACTCCTGCTTCTTTAAAAATATTTAAATAATCTATCAAGATTTTCTCTTCTTGGTCTAGGAATCGTTGAATGTCTGAAGGACTAGAAATCTGAATTTGAGCATCAAACTCTGTTTTCACAACATCAAGCTTTCTTCTTATTACAGCAATTTTTGCATCTTTAATTATTTCAGGCATAGAAGAATTGACTTTCTCTTTCTGTAGATAAATACCGTTTACTAGTTCTGATTCTTTAAGAGATTTTCCGGGCGCCTTTACAATTTTTACATTATTAACTTTTGAAAATGTTTTGCCTTCCTCATCTCTTATATGATTAATAGCTTTTAAAGCTAAATCTGCGAAAAAATCTCTTAAACCGACAACATCCTTCGAATTCATTGATGTTTTAGCTATATCCTTAAGAACTTTTTCATCAGAGATAGAAATTTCTTCAGAAATGTCATTTAGAATGGAAAGTGCTTTATTTGCCGCTAATCTATAACCATGTGTAATAGGTTTTGGATGAATATCCTGGTCTATAAGATCTAAAGCATTAGCTAATAATGCAGCAGAAAAAATTACTGCTGTTGTAGTTCCATCTCCAATTTCTTCATCAATTGCCTTTGCTACATTTACCATCATATTCGCTGCAACATTTTCTATATCAAGATTTTTTAAAATCTCAGCCCCATCATTAGTAATCGTTACATCTCCCATAGAATCAACAAGCATCTTATTCATTCCCTTTGGACCGAGAGTGGACCTAACTGTTTCGGTAATGCCCATCATCGCTTTGATATTTTGATTTCTAGCTTCTTTCTCACGTACTTGCTCAGTACCCTCTTTTAAAATCAATATTGGTACAGACATCTATTATTCACTTTGATCTTATTGTTTTGAATTTTTTAATATCACGTGATTAAAGAATTTTATGATTTAGAGATCATTATAAAAACTAATCGAATTTTTTGTGTAAAATTGAAATTTTTTTAATTACAAATGGTAAGTTATAAATATTGTTCACAATAAATTATATTGAATTCCTATTATTTTATACATTTATACCGAGTCAAAAATGAAAAAAGAAAAAATTTTAGATGATATTGATAGAAGCATAATTCGAATTCTTCAAGAAAATGCTAAAACTTCTTATCGTGAAATTCATGATGCTCTTGGAATTTCCATTGGAACGATTCATAATCGCTTAACTAAGTTAGAGAGTAATGGTATTATTGAAGGTTATACATTAAAATTAAATAATGAAAAACTTGGGTATAAACTGATATTTTTAATAAGAATCCAAATAGATGGGAAACATACAACAGAAATTTTAAATGATATTAAACAAATACCTGAAGTGTGTTCAATATTTCATACCACAGGAGAACAATCTGCTTGCTTAATATGCCGGTTTAAAGAAGCTGAAGATGTTCATAATTTTATTAGGGAATTGAATGAGAAGCCTTATGTTACAAAGACCATTTCAAATATGGTTCTTAAGGAATATAAGAATTCTTCATCGATAATTGGTCTTTAAAAGGTTATTCTTCTTTATCACTAGCTTTTTTAAATTTACGAGCATATGTAATACGCAACGAGCTTCATGAAGTTGATGATGAGTCCATAAAAATTTTAGGACCTAAACATAGTATTCCAGGAATATTTATCAGTGCCTTATCAATCTTATTCTCATTCGTAAATGTCTACATTTTTTTAGCTTGCTTCTTTTTAGTTCCTGCATTATATTTTGTTCCTGAAATAGTTCGTATAAAATAGAATATAATCAAGAATAACTAAGTTATATGTATGGAAATATTTGAATCTGAAACCTTACATTAAAGTCTATTTCCTTTACCTGCTTTCATTCTTTATCTTCATTTGTCATTCTATTAATCTGTATCGTGCCTGACATATTTTTGATATGCTCACCACCTGATATGACATTTCCCAACTCATATAAACCGCTTGCATACCCAAAACTATCATAAAACAGTACCACGTCTCCCCAGGGCGCATAATATGCAAGCGTCCCAGAGTGTGCATTTGCCAAAGGTGTACCAGTTGTATCAAGTTTTTTTGGTGGATAAAAGATCTTTTCATTGTTGCCGTAATTTTCAACGCTAATCGTTAAGGGCAACTGTTCATAGAGTTCTTTGGAAGCTTGGCTGTTATTGAGCACAAATACTATTGTATTGCCATTCGTTTGTATATTAATTTGCATTTTTATTTTCCCCTAATTTTGAGTTCTTTTATCTCAGAATGTAAATAAAGTTCTTTGTGGTTGTTTTCACAATCTTAAAATGCTTAATATGTAAATAAATCTTATAAATATTCGAGTCAACTATAAACAGCTTTTTTAATCGTCTTTTAAATTTACTTCCTCTATTCGTTTAGCTGTTTCATGTACCATTTCTCGTATTTTTCTCCTATTTAAAGTCTCCATTGTATCAATTTCATTTATAATCACATCTAAACAATCTGTCGCAGTTTTAAACTTTTCCGTTCTTTTTTCAATTATCTCTAACATTTCCCTTTGCCAATCCCTGAGACTTTTGAAAAAAATCATTGCATCTTCGATTGTTTCAAATTCCTTTATTTTACGTTTTAACATATGTTCCATACCCTTCACTGGATTTATTTCTGCTAGAGTTCCAAAAATGTTCGCCCATTTTAACTTAAGATCCTCTAAAAATTTCTTACCCTCGAGAGTGATTAGATAAAATTTGTTAGATCTCCCATCAATAATTTCTTCATTTGCTTTTAAATAACCTTTCTCTTCTAAATCTTGGAGAGTTCGTACAAGTGTTCCTCTAGGAAGATGGTATTTTTCTTGTAACTTATAGCCAGTTATTCCCTCTATATGCTCTGAGATTATTAATAATAACATATAATCTCTTATTTCCTGAAAAGATTCTCTGCCTATAGGAATAGGTGTTCTTGAATAACCCACGGGATAAGGAGGCAATTGTCCAAAAGGAGGAGGTCCGCGAAATGGGGGTTGAGAGGAAGATCTATGTTTTTCTGGAGGATTTTGTCTCATAAATCCATTACTCTGCTCCAATAAATTTTAAATTTTTTCTGAACACTTCTTATAACCTATATAAATTGTAAAATTGTATTTGACCAATTGTGCATATTTTCGCTACTATAAATATTCAATTCTTTCATATTCAGAAATTATCAAAGTATTAAATTATTTCATTAGATTATAAAAAAATTGGAACATTAAATTTTTAATTCGAATGTGTCATAAGCAGAAAGGGTGGCTTTAAATATCGGTTTTGCTTTATCTACAGCCTTCTTTCGCGATTCTAAAGTTGGAAATAAACTGGCATCGAAATGAGTAAGTATTAACCTTTTAACATTAGATTTCAGTGCGACAGTGGCAATTTCTTCAGGCTTTAAATGTGCCCACCCCCATTCTTCTTGACCTAATTTATAAGAACATTCACTTATTAGTAGATCTGCGTTATTTGATAACTCATAAAGTGCATCGCAGACTCCTGTATCCGTACAATATGAGATAATCTTTTTCTCTAACTTGATCCTAAATCCTAAGCATTTATCTGAATGAATTAAAAGCCTACAGGAAAACGGAATAGGATTATCATAATCTTTCTCCTCAATTTCCAAAATTTCGATTTCATAAGGAACTTCTTCAAACGGAGAAGTATAAGGATGCTTGATTATAGTATTTAGATCCTCCTTAGTTCCCTTATAACCAATTATTTCCACATTTTGTTTAAACCTAAATTTATTGAGAACATGAAGACCTATTATATGGTCTAGATGTACGTGACTGAGAAATAAAATGATTGGCTTATCTTCCTTAACGTACTCATCTATTTTATGGAGACCATCCCCTGCATCAAGAATGACATAATGATCATTTGAATCAATCAATGTGGAAGTTGTATTATTAAAAGTTGAGTACCAACCATTAGTTCCTAGGAAAATTATCCTCAATTTCTCACAACTCTTTCTAAAAACTCATATACCCATCGAATCTATAGCGGTGGAAGTCCCAAGAGCATTTTGCCTACCATCTCTTTTAGCTTCTCGGAAGTGGAAAAATGCAGGGTGAGACCTCTGGCATCGCGGTAGTGACGCTCGAGCGGGAACTCCCGACTATAACCAGCACCTCCATGCACCTGCAAAGCCATATTAGCTACATCAATCGCCATCTCGGTCGCGTTAAGTTTGGCCATGTATAAAGGGAGTGGCGAAGGTGGTTGCTGGCTATCTATCTGCCGGGCGGCGGAGTAGGTCAATTCTCTTGATGCCATCAGCGCCGTTGTCATCTCTGCAATCATAAACTGAATACTCTGATAGCTGGAAATGGGCTTCTCACCATTTTGCCTTGTCTTGGCATGTTCGGTAGCAGCATCGACTGCAGCCTGGGCAATCCCTAGTGATATAGCTGCCATGCCCAGCATAGCATGGCTAGCATATGCCGGACCGACACTCATATAACCGTTCTCAGGTCCCAGAAGATTCGTTTTGGGCACCCGGCAGTTTTTGAATATCAAATCTCCATTGGAGGCGCCACATAACCCCATAAAATCTGACTTCTTGCCAAAATAGAAGCCGGGAGTACCTTTCTCGATGATAACGGCAGATAGGTCTAGGGGTGTTGTCGCTCCATCGGTGCGGAGTACGACAATGTAAACTTGTGCTTGTTCAGCTCCTGTTATTAAGGTCTTCGTTCCATTTACAATGAAACTGTC
>JBHLOY010000038.1:0-5233 GCA_048939995.1 Promethearchaeota archaeon
AAAATCATATTCAGCAGGACTAATAACTAATCCTAGTTCAGAAATCTTAATCAACATCTCTCTACCTTTACGCCTTTCATTTACATAGCCTTTTTTAACGTAAATTTTAGGTTTTTGCTATGAACTATATCTATCCATTTATGTAATTTTCCATAGAGCATAATTTGACATATTTTCATCATTTTTATAGAATCAACAACGATTTATAAATATTAAGATTAATTATCAACAATTTGCACTAGTCAAAAACTGTTGTACTCCTTCTACAAACATTTAAATATCAGATCTTCTACGTTTTTTATAAAAAGAATGATGTAATCTAAAAAATCCTTTAATTTCAATTAGTAAAAAATAAAATAAAATATATGGAATTTAATAAATTTTGACAAAACATATATTGTAGTATCCCATTATGAAAATTGTTATAAATTCAATCGATTTTCGTGGTTCTATTGTAGATGGTCCAGGAATTAGGACTGTTCTATTTGTACAAGGTTGTAACCGAAGATGTGAAGATTGTCATAATCCTAGCACATGGGATTTTGAAAAGGGGCGAGAATATGAGATAGATGATATAATAGAAGATTTAAGAAAAAACTGTTTGAATAAGAAACTTACTATCTCGGGGGGCGAGCCTCTTTTACAATATACAGCAATTCTGGAATTGGTTAAAAAATTGGATGATTTTAATATCGTGCTTTATACCGGCTATGAATACAATGAAGTACCTAAAGAAATTCTTCAATATATTGATTATATTAAAGTTGGCAATTATATAAAGGAACTAAGAACTACCATTACTCCTTATATGGGTTCAAAAAACCAAAAATTTATAAATTTAGGAGATGTAAAAAATGAAATCAATTAATTATGAACACGCTGCTCAGCGTAAAACTTTTGTTGGATTAGTATATGCAAAAGGAAGTAGTGAAATTAAAGAAACAATCCTTAATAGTTTAGAAGATCGCTTTTCCAAACTACACAGGGAAGGCAGAATTCATATACATGATTTAGAAGCTTATGGCATTACCTATAATTGTTTAACACCAAATATCTTACAAGGATTCCCCTATGATCAATTCGAACATTACTCTGAATTAAGAAAAATTCTTGAGATTCTAAATTATTATAAATTAATTATTGTTGGTTTAGGAAATGAGCAATCAGGAGGAATAGGAATTCCAAATTTTGATGGAGAAATAGAAACTCTCTATAAAAACCTAAATATATCAATAAATGATAATAATCTACAATTTCTTAGCGAATGTATCGACTCTCTCATGAAGTGGATAAATGAGGCAAGAGACCGCTGTGGTCAAGTTCAGTATTATGTTACCTTAAATTTAGGATTAACAACAAGTGAATTAGGAAGATTTGTAACCTCAGCAGTTCTAAAAAATTTTAAAAGATCAGACTATATTCGACCGAACATTATTTTTAAACTAAAAGATGGGATAAATCGCAGAGAGAGTGACCCTAATTATGATTTATTTTGCTTAGCGAAGGAATGTACATGTAAAAAAATGATACCTACATACTTTTTAGGAGATTCCAATCATAATCTTAAAGTTGATCCCTACAAAATTGCTTTAATGGGTTGTAGATCAAAGGTATATCAAAATAATCATGGTGAGGATACAACAATTGGTAGGGCCAATATTGTGTATAATACAATCAATCTTCCAAGAATAGCATTAGAAATCGAAAATTCTAGCTCAAAATTAACTAAAGATGAGAAGATTCAGCTATTTAAAGAAGAATGGTTAAAAATTGCTGAAACTGTGAAGGATCTCTTATTTGATAGATTTTATAAGGTATGTAAACTAGATCCAGATGATTTTACTACTAACTTGCTATATAATTTAAGAATTATTGATTTAAATAAAGTAAAGTCCATGGAAGAGGTATTTAAAAATGGAACATTATCAATAGGATTTATAGGATTATCAGAAGCAATTGAACTATTGACCGGGGAAAAATTTTATAGTTCTAAAGAAAATCACAAGATTGCAATTGATATAGTAGAAATGATGAAAAACACAATTGATGAATATAGACGCAAATATGACATGAATTTCTCCTTGCTGGGGACATCTGGTGAATTCATTTCGGGTCGTTTTCCTAATGAGGATAAGAAATACTTCTCACATCCTCTTATTGAAAAGGGATTTTACACAAATTCTTTTCACGTTGATGTTGATTCGGGATTGAATCCTTTTGATAAACTAAGATATGAAGGGGTTTTTCATAAGTTTTGTAATGGTGGTTGCATATCTTATGTAGAATTCCAATCCGCTCCATTAAATAATGTTGAAGCAATTTCAGAACTAATTGAATATGCAATAGCACAAGATATAAACTATCTAGGGTTTAATTTTCCAATGGATCGCTGTATGGATTGTGGAGTTACAGGAACTTTTGATGATTGCGAGAACTGTGGTAGCAAAAATATCCAGAGAATAAGAAGAGTATCAGGATACTTAGAGGACTCTGAGTTTTTCACATCCGGAAAAAAAGCAGAAGTATCTTATAGAAAACCAAACATCTAGAACTAATTAAAAAAGGGGTATATCGCTTTGCACATAGCTATCGAAGGGGTTGATGGCGTAGGAAAATCAACAATTAGCAGTCTGCTTGCCGAAAAACTTAACTTCAAATTTATTGAAAAACCTCTACATTACCTCTTAGATTCTGATAATAAATTTGATAATTATTTCAGGATACGAGACTATGTTAATACTCAAGACCACAATAAGATTTTTACTTCCTGGTTTTATGGGTTAGGGAATATATTTCTTTACCATAAGTTTCAGAATGAAAATATTGTGACAGATAGGCACCTAGTATCAAATTACTTTTGGAGTGGGGATGACAAGAGCGCTCCTGTTTTTGATTGCCTTGTTGATTTACTAAGGAAACCAGACTATACCTTTTTATTATATGCAAAAAAAGAGGTTGTTTTGAAAAGGTTAAAAAACAGAAATGCTAATGATTCAGATATTAATAAGGTCGGCTTAGTACAAGAAGCTTATTTAAAGATGGAGAGTTTTCTAAAAAAGTATGAGATGAAGTATAAGGTTATAGATACAACATTATTGAATGCTCAAGAAGTAGTTGATGAGATTTTAACCAGTTTATCCGATGATGGGATGATTGAAAAGGAATTTTTCTAAGAAAAATGGATAGCATACTCAGTAATGGAAAATGGTTCTGGAAAACGATTGGTATTTTTTTCAGGTATAAATTTATTGAAGAAAAAACGGGACAATTTAGAAAAAAATATCAAAATAATTTTAAAATTATTATAAATATTCATAATTTTACAGTTAATTATTCAAATAATTCATATCTCGAATTTAAATCTCCTTCTATTATTCTTGAACATAAGGATATAGTTTTACTAGATTGTGTCGATAAATTATTAACAAAAGGTTATGAAAGAAAAAATATTGTTATTATTGCGGATGCTAAATCTGCTGGATTACCGGACATTATCTTAATTGATCATTCCGATTCTCCATATGCTGCTTTCAGTTGTTATAGATGGGGAGAAGAATATAAGAGTGCTTTATTGAATTTTAAAAATAAATCTGGAGAGCTTTTTAATTTCTATAAAAAAAATAGAGAAATTCGATACCTTTGTATATATTCTTCTTATTTAGATGGCGGGCTACCTTATAGAGCTTATACACTTTATGATATGACGGAATCTAATGATGAAAAAACTTTATATCATACCGGTATTTTTGAAAAGGAGATTAAACCTTATAAAATTACACCTAAATGTACAAATAACGAAAGAAAGAAAATAATTAAGGATATAACAAATAGACTCTCAAAATACCCTCAAATCAATGACTTTTTGATAAAAAATGGTGAAATTCTTAAATATAATGGGAATGAAGAAAATATTACTCTACCCGATCCAATTACAGATATCGGGATGGGTGCATTCTGGAATTGTACCGCTTTAAAGTCTGTAAAATTAAATGAAGGAATTAGACGTATTGGAGGGGATGCATTTTATAAATGCATAAATTTAGAAAATGTTAATATTCCGTCAACTATTCATGAAATTGGGAATGATCCATTTGCGGGATGTCCAAAACTAACTCTTAAGAATAGTAGTAAGTATTTTATTCTAGAAGATGGGGTTCTATACACACGAAAAAAAGACCAAATTCTTCATTTCCCCATGAAAAAACAATTAAGACTTTTTGAAATCCCCAATTCTGTAAGATATATTAATAAACATACTTTTTACAATAATAAATATATAAAATCAATTATAATTCCAGAAAGTGTAATTTGGATTGAAAATAATTTGTTTTCGGGCTGTAAAGTTGAAGAAGTAATAAATAAAAGCCCCTACTTTTATGTTGATAATGGAGTGCTTTATAACAAAGAAAAATCTCAAGTATTCTCCGTCTTTGACCATAGATTAAGAAAATTAATTCTACCTGATAGTGTTCGTAAAATTGGAAAGAATTCTTTTTTTGGGTGTGAGAATCTAGAACATCTTCACATTTCTAAAAATATTACCCATATTGGTTTAAATCCTTTTGTTGGATGTTCTAAATTGAGACTTTCTAGTGAAAATCCAATATTTTCTATAGAAAATGGTATATTAATCAATAAGAAAGCTAAGTTATTAAAATACTGTCCAAATTCCAGCATAGATGATACTATTGAAATACCTGACTATATCCAAATAATTGGTAGAAATTCGTTTAGTTATTGTATTAACCTAAAAACTCTTAGAATTCCAAGTTCTGTAAAAGTTATTGAAAGAGGAGCTTTTGGAGGTTGTAGTAATTTAAGAGATATTAATATTCCTGATTCCGTTAAGATAATTGAGAAATGGGCATTAAGTTATTGTAAAAATCTATCTCAGATACACATTTCAAAAGACACAAAATTAGAAGAATACATTTTTGCAGAAAGCCCAACAAAACTAATTAGAACATAAATCCATAAATTATAGAAAAATATGCTTAAAATAAAATTAAATTAAATAACCGCAGATTAGATGTAGATATGAGCATCAATATTTCAAAAAAAAAGAAAGAAAATTTATTAGCAAAGATCACGATAATTAAAGATTTCATATATAAATATAGTAAGGATTCCCAATTAATGGATAATTTACTAATGATTGAAGATGAAATTAAAAATAAGAAATATGGGTTAGTCTTTGAAGAATATGAAGAAGATATGCGCAATATAGATGAAA
>JBHLOY010000027.1:0-20562 GCA_048939995.1 Promethearchaeota archaeon
CCTCTCATTTTAGCTAATTTGTATTTGCATTTCTCTCCGCATCCCACTTCTTCGTTTGGCTCATGATTTTCAGAATCGAAATCAATAGGGAGTACGAAATCTTTAGCTATATCTGTTACGATTTCCATAGAGACTGAACTTACATCTGGATTTTTTCTAAAATGATAATTAACTACAGCATCAAGTTTATTTAAACTTGAACTAGCAAGAAGTATGCAAATATTATGTTCCCCACTTAATCTAAAAGCATTTAGCATGAATGGA
The DNA here is from genome assembly GCA_048939995.1 of Promethearchaeota archaeon. Classification (GTDB taxonomy): domain Archaea; phylum Asgardarchaeota; class Lokiarchaeia; order Sigyniarchaeales; family SOKP01; genus SOKP01. The sequence continues at coordinate 265 of JBHLOY010000027.1, forward strand.
CAACATTTCCCCATATCTAAAACTTCATTAGGGTTACGTGTATTAACCTCTACAGTTGCCAAATGAAGCTCTACTTTTTTAAAATTAATGCCTGGTTGAAATTGAAGGATCCCTTCCTTCTCAAGTTTCTTTATACGCATTCCAACAGTTGGTTGAGATCGATTAATCTTTTCTGCTATTTCTGTGTGTGTTAAATTAGGAGATTCTTGCACTAAAGTAATAATTTGCCTATCAATATCATCGAGTTTTAATTTTTCTGAAAGCATATAAAATACCTTTGATAAACTATATTGATTATATAATTTGAATAATTATTTCTTTAATTTATTATTTATAATTTTTGCTGAGATATAGTTTAATAAAAATTAAGAAAAAGCATATAGTTAATCAAGAATTAATCTATGGTTATTGCCCTTAATTTGCAAGCAGTTGTACAAATATGACACTTAACACATCTGTCTTCCCTTTCTTCAATGACAATACTTCTAGGTTCAGCTTCCTTATTTATAACTTTATAAATTCCTCTGAAGCATGCTTCTTCGCATGAGAACTCCCTACACTGCTTGCATTTAGTAGTATCAATATGGTGAAAGCGATAATTTTCAATATTAGATTGATTATTTGCCTCACTCATTAAATATCCTAAATCAGATTGATTTTTATCTATTTAGATTATAGATTATAATAAATTGGTTTTAAATTCTTATTTAATGATCTTAATCACTGAAAAGAATGCATTATTATATGAATCCAATAAATATCCCTCTTTTTGAAATTTCAAATCTTAGTAAAGGAAAATTTCTTTCTCGTCCTAATAGATTTGTCGCAGAAATAGAATATGAAAAAAGAATAGAATTGGCACATGTTCATGATCCAGGACGCTTAAAAGAAATATTAATAGAAGGATCAGAAATCCTTTTTACACGTTCTAATGGTAAATTAAAATATTATATAAAAGCTGTAAAGACTGAGAAGGAATGGGTGTTGATAGACACGGGTCTTCACTCAAAAATAGCACAAAATATTTTTAGCCTAATCCCTAAATTGTCAGATGCTAAGGAAATTAAGAAAGAAGTGCCCTTAGACAACAGTAGGATAGATTTCATGTTGGATGGAGTCCCTTTAGAAGTAAAAGGGGTAACTCTTGTTAAAGAGGGAATTGCATTATTTCCTGATGCTCCCACGGAACGAGGTACTAGACATATTCAAGAAATCATTAGACATAAGGGGATAATTCTTTTTTTGATCTTCCGTAATGCGTTAGAATTTAATCCAAATTGGAAATTGGATCCCAAGTTTTCCAATAAGTTATCTGAGGCAAAAGCTCAACAAATCCCGATAATAACAGCTAGAATTGGTTTTGACGGGACAAAATTGTATTATAAGGGAGATATACCAATAGGGAATTTTTGAACTTTATAATTTAAAAAATTATATTAACTTGGTCTTTGAAAATTTAGTTCAAAGTAGTCTATTCATTATACTTTATTATCCGAATTTTTAAAATTTCAGATAAAGTAGGAAGATAATAGATAAAATTAATAATTTTATGCGAGGGATAATTTATGGAAAAAGAAAAATTTGTATTGTCTCCTGATGTATGTGCATGGGCAGATGATGAAAATGAAAATTATCATATTGAAATAACCTTACCTGGTGTTGAGAAAGACACAATCAATCTTAAAATCCATGAAGATTCATTTTTTATAAAGGGTGAAACGGACAATACTATTTATGTTGGATCTTATGTTATATGTTGCCCTGTTAAAGCAGAAGATACAAAAGCGGTATATAAAAATGGTATACTAAAAATTGACGTCCCATTCCAGAATCCAATGGAGAAAGCCATTGATGTAAAAATAGAATAAATCTTTTTCTTTTTTTTTTTTAAATTGGAATTATACCAATTCTACGATTAGGTTTTCCGAGGCCAAATGAATTAAAAGTCATAAATGCCACAGTTTGTGTTCCAAATAATCCAGGTTCATCCCTACAAATAATAGGCTGACTCTTTAGGATATTCAATAATTCAGAATTAGTTAATTCATTATTATTATAAGCAATTGAAATTAGATTCTCGGCTAAAGCTTGTCTATCCTTTGAATAATTGAGATCAGTTAAATATTTTTGCCAATATGGGTTTACATATGTATTGGATTGCACTATAGTGGTTGTAGGAATTTGAATTGTATGATTTTCAGGAAGAGCTTGTACTGATAAGATTGAAGTTCTATTCGCCACTATAAGATTTCTACTATAAGCACTTTTATTGTTCAATACCAATGTTTTGCAAATATCCTCGATATTTTTATAATTTGTTAAGCCCTCTCTAACTACCACAAAAGTTGGTTCTGTAACTGGAGCCTCTATATTTGTTTGCACTAAATTAGTGATTATTGTTAAACCATATTCATTTTTTCCCATTGGTAGAGCAGGACATCCTCCTAGTCTGTAAGTAAATATTAAGGGTTTTCCTTTTAATCTATGTAAGACAAATGATTGGACCCAACTAAATGGTTTTAGTAGGTCCATATTTTGGCCAATTACTACTGATCCATTCATATTTTTAGACCCTAATGCGGTACAACCTAACACCTTATTCATTGATAACTTTGAGGGACTGATTCTACCATAAACTACTTCGAAAAATACTGATTGAACCACTATATCTCTGAAACTAATATAAAAGCCACCACCAGCAGAAGCACCATCACTGATCCCTTGAATTTCCTGTTTATATATCTCGGGTATATAAGATAAGTAGTTTAAGCATAAATTTTCGAATTCAGAATAGCACAGTCCCAATATCGGAGCGTACAAATATATAAGAAGCTTCATTTTTATAATTTCAGAGGAAAGCTGGAATCCTGTATGGTAACCTAGATCATAACTATTATCAGCTTCAATGTAAAGATATTTTTGTCCATTAGAGTTAACCCATTCTGAATAACCAGATATATTAAATTTGAAAAATGCTATACGATTACTAATATTATAAGACACAAGCAAGATACTAGATCCTAAAAATAAAACTAAAAGGATAAAACATGCTTTTCTTAATTTCTTATATTTAATATTACGTTCAAGTTTTAACCAAATACGTCCATAATTTTTAATTTTTCTTATAGAAAAAAATCCAATAACGTAATAGATACCGATTGTAAAAATAAACATCAGAAGAATACTTAAACAAATCAGAATCGTCTTGCTCCTATTTTTTAGATTTTTTAAATTTATTTTACTTTCAAGAATAAAAAGTCCAATAAAATAGGATAAATAATGAAAAACAAATAATCTTTGTTGATTAATATTCAACCTTTATATCCTTTAGATATTCAAACGCAGAGTAAGCAGCTATAACGCCTTCTGCAACTCCTGTAATTGCTTGTTTGAAGGGTGCATTGGCAACATCTCCAGCAGCATAAACTCCAGGTATATTAGTCTCAGATTTCCGATTTATGAGAATCTCCCCATTATCGTTAGTTATTATACCCATTCTTTTGGCTAAATCCGAATTTGGAATCGACCCTATTTCAATGAATACTCCATCAACATTTAATTCTTTGCCATTATCAAAAACTACTGAGTGTACGTTATTTTCGCCTTTAATTTCAATAACATTTGTTTTATAAATAATCTCTATCTTTTCATTTTCAAGAACACGTTTTTTATTTATAGGTTCGGCTCTAATATCATCTCCTCGATAAATGATGTATACTTTTTTAACGTTCTGTGCTAAAAATAAAGCTTCTTTTGCTGCAGAATCACTGCCTCCGATAACACAAACGGTTTTATCTTTATAGAATGGACCATCACATGTAGCACAGTATGAAACACCTCGACCTGCAAACCCTTCTTCTCCAGGAATACCCAATTTTCTCCTTTCTGAACCAGTTGCAATACAAATACTATATGCTTTAAACTTCTGAAAGAAAGAATACAGTATAAAATAATCATCTGCTTTTTCTATACTTCTAATCTCATCTGAAATGTAAGGTATATTTAAGGAGTTCATATGGTCCTTAAACATGTCCATTAGGCCCTGACCGCTAGTGGAGGTAATTCCTGGATAATTTTCTACCAGATGGGTGGTTGCGATCAATCCGCCAAATACTTTTCCTATGATTAATACATCTAATGCAAATCGGGCGGCATATATTGCACAAGCAATTGCAGTAGGACCACCTCCCAAAATAATAATATCATAAACTTTCTCTAAATCAATGTTTTCAATATTGAACACGAATATTCCCTCCAATCAATGCTCTCAGGATCTCATTGGGACCTACCATCCCCGCAATTGTTCTCTTATCGTTAATAATGGTGTATGGGACTCCTGCGGCATCATAGTATTGACCAATATCAGGATTTTTGGTAATATCTATAATGATTGTTCTAATTTTACCCTCCGCAGCAATTGCAAATTGATTGACGATAGTGACTAGACTGGGACAATAAGGACAAGAATTTGTGATCATCACTTTAATCGTTGATGGGCTAATCCGATCTAGGTTTTGCTTTATTGTGGCTTCATAATAATTCGGTGCTCCAGCGAAAATGAAGAGGCTCTGAACAAAAGGTTGTATTTCACCACCCTGCGGAGCGGCTAAATAACGAATCAATTCCCTTCCTTGGCTATCTATAAATAGAATAGTTGGGACTCTCTGAATATCATACCTTTTTGAAAATTCGGGGTTATCGTCTATGGATAACTCCTCTATAGTCAATAATCCATTAGAATTTTCTTCATAGACTCTTAATAATGCCATAAACTGTCCGCAATCCATACAAACTTTTACTTTGCTTCCATTAATTTCGGTTTTTTGAGATGTAAATACCTTCAACCTTACGGGCTTTTTTAATTTAGCCATTTCTCTTCCAATAATCTCTTTATATTTATCATCTTGTGAAATTATTACCACCTCATTTTCTTATTTTTAAAATTAAGCATACATTCCACCAAAATCTCGTTGACCTTTCGTCAAAGCATCCAATAGATCTTGCGGAGTAAACATTCCATAAATATGTTCCTTTTCATTTATAATTGTATGAGGAACGCCTTGTACTTGATACGCCATTGCTATATCTGGATTTAAATCAACATCGATGACATCTACAGTTAGTTTTCCTTTCGATACGATAGCAAATAATGTCAGAACAGGAACGGTTTGTGGACAATAAGGGCAAGTCTGTGTAATAAAGATTTTACTTTTTGATTTAGGTATCTTCTTTAGATTCGTTAGAATCTGATCTGCATAAAAAGGTCTTACTCCTGAAAAATATTGAATACTATTAAGAAAAGGTACAAATTCAGCTCCAATAGGATGAGTAGAATATCGAATAATTTCCTTATCATTCTCATCAGTGAATATTATGGCTGGAATACGATTAACATCGTACTTTTTAGTTTCTTCCTTATTTTCTTCAATAGAATACTCCTCTATTTTAAATTTTCCATTCGAGTATTCTTCTAAAGTCTTTAATAGAGTATAGGTTCCTTGACATGCCATACAATTTCGTTTCTTTGACCTATCCCCTTCAGTCTTAAAATCAGTGAATAGTTTCAAGACAACTGGATTTTTTAATTTTCCCATTTCTCGCTTAATATTTTCAATCTCATTAGGAGAAAACATCATAAAATCAACCTCCTTTAATTCGTCCTATTATGATTATTTAAATTCAAATTTAAATTTTTTTTTCGTTTAAATTATAAATTCAATAAAGAAAAATTCAAAATTCCATAATGTTGTATTTATATCAATTAATATTTAAAAAATTGTCTTTAGAAATTGCTTTCCTTTATGGTATCATTCTGATATCACCTTAATATTATTCTCTCAATCAAATATAAATAATAAGTTATTCTTTATTATACCAAAAGTACCTAAGATAATCTAAAAGCTTGTTAATATGAATTTAGATTTCGTCCCCGCGATCTTTTATATTGATTTAAATGATTTTAATCGACCTAAATCTTTTTTCTGGTATCCAACACATATTCCAGAAGAATTTAGAAAATTAATCGAGATAAAATGTAGTGATATCCTTTCAACCGACCAAGCATTTATTCCTGAAATTTTATTAATCTACCCATTTAAAAATCTAAAAACTAAAATTTTAATTAAATATTTTGAACGAAATAATTCTAAAAAACAAGCAACCACTAAATCTGCTATAACATTTTTATTCAAGGAAGAAGATGACATTATCTTTTACAGATATCTGAGTTATATTGATAAATTCTTCACTGAGACTATTCAAAAGATTATTGAATATGAAGAAAATAATATGGATAATCATATGACTTTTCAAGAAATTACTAAATTACGCAATACTCTCAACGAAACAGTTGATTATTTACGTTCTAAAAGTAATATAATTATAAAAAATGAAACAAAACCCGAATCTGATGAGGATATCGAAGAAGAACCAATAGAAAAATTTAAAGTTATTGTTCTAGGAGATCCATCAGTAGGTAAAACATCAACTATCCTTAAGTTTACAGATAATGTTTTTATGAGAGCATACATTCCTACAATGGGGTTAAACATAACTAAAAAAAGATTTTTTGTACAAAATAAATCGGTTGAGCTAATTTTTTGGGATATTGGTGGACAAAAAAAATTTGAAACCATCAGAAAGCAATTCTATGAAGGAGCGAGTGCGTTTCTTCTAGTTTTTGACATAAGCAATCCCGGATCTTTTGCTAATGTCCCAAAATGGTATCAAGACCTTAAAAACCATCTTCTTAATCCATCCAGAATAGATGGTTATTTAGTAGGAAATAAAATCGATCTAACTAAAAACAGAATTGTAAATCCTATTGATGCAATAAGGTTAGCTAAGGCATTAAATATTCAATATTTCGAAATATCTGCTTTAACGGGAGTAAATATTGAAGAAGCTTTTTCTAAATTATCTTTTAACTTAATAAAATCACAGAATTAGATGCCTTCCTGCCTTAACTGGTTAAATTATTAATTCAAAAATATCTCTTGTTTTAGGTTGAATTTTATATTTTTTACTAAACCGGCGAATTATCCACCAGCAGCTAGGGCAGTATGTTGTGCAAAATTCTGCTCCTGAATTATCAAAATCTTCCATTCTTTTCTTTGCAATAGCTTCAATTACATCAATACGTCCCATATATCCACTTCCACCTCCACAACACCAATGTGGCATGTCAATTAACTCATAGCCACTCCTCTTAAGAATTTTATTTACATACTGATCTACTCCTTTTCTTCCTCGATTTTTGAGCTGGCAGAGATGTTGTACAGCAATTTTTCCAGATTTTTTTACTTTTGAAGGCTTCAAGTAATCTGCAATATATTCAACTTTAATATCTTTATCCATCTCTTTTGCATAGTCCTTTCTAAAAAGATCATAGCAAGCGGGGCAAAGACAGATGATCTTTTTAAATTTTTCAAATATTTCTATGTTTTCTTTCTTACATGTCTCATATTCTTTTCGTAATCCACTTACTAACAGATGCCATCCACAGCATATTTCTGTTTCTAAAATTGTAAAATCAATTTTTTGTTTAATTAAATATTGAAGCGCATGTTCCGTGTATCTAGGAATTCTTATGGTGGAAAGACATCCCATAAAGAAGAGCGTATCAGATTTCTTAGAAATGCCTTCAGGCTTTTTTATTCGCATTTCATTTGAAGGATAAGGGCTTCTAAATTTTTCAAAATTTTCAATCATCTCGTTTTTCTCTTCGAAGGTATTACCATCCTCGATGAATTTTTCTTTTAATAAAATCCTTTCTTCTTCTGTTTCGCATTCTCCGCAATGTACACAATTGTAGAGTTTATAATAGTCATCTTGATTGAACTTTACGATATTAATGTTTTCAACCATCCTCTTTACATCTTCATCTTTTATAAAATTATCTGGGTCAACCTCATCAGTAGGAAAGTTTTTCCTTCCTTCAATCCTTCTAGTCATTACTAAAACCTTATAACTAAATGGGATAGACTTATCAAAATACAGTTCATAAATTATATTAGAAAATAATTTTTGAATTTTAAAGTAATTCTTTATAATACTTTATAAGTTATTTAACTAAAACTAAGAATAAATTGCGTAAATAAAAGGTAAACAATTATGATAGAAGATTTATTAATAATAAACGAATCTGGAGCTTTGTTATTTCATTGGGCACCTAACGTAAGTAAAAAGGAAAGCCAACCAGATTTGTTAAGTGGTTTTTTAACTGCAATAGACAGTTTTGCTTCCGTGGAGAGAGGAGAAGATATTAAATCACTTAAACTCAGAGAAACACAGATCATATTTGAAAAATCCTATGAGAATTTACAAAAAATTACATTTGTAATAACCACAAAATCTGAACACTTAATTGAGCTTTTACATTCGATTATACACGAAGTTCAAACTAGATTTATAGAAATCTTTAAGGAAGAATTGAATAAGGAATTTGATGGAGAAATTACAAAATTTCAAAGCTTTGAAAAAGAGATTTCACAGATAATGATTTCACATGGGATGGATGTGCTAGCTGAATCAGTTGAAAGAATCGACAGCAATGATATTTTGAAATCAATCATGTTAATTGAACCTAGAAGTGGTTCAATATTCTTTATCCACGCAAAAGAGTATGTAAATAAGGAAAAAATTAGTTTCCTAATTCCATTACTATTAAATTCTGGACATTTATTATATCAGAAAAACCTTAATGAAAATTTAAGATGGATTCTCATTAATAATGTCCAGAATGAAAATTTAATAGTGGAACCAAGAAAAAAAATAATAATTGTAAAACAATTTAAATTGGCCTATAATTTTGAAAAAGAGTTTCTAAGTTTAGAATTTTTCAAAGAGAAGGACAAATATGTTAAAAAACCCCAAAAATTAAGTGAAAAATTTGAAACTATTAAATGGGATCTAAAATTAAAACAAATCTTCTTAGTCGATTTAGTAGGAAAAATTTTCTATCAAAAAATGTTTGATGTTGCTTATGATTGCTCTGAATATATTCCTGAAGCCATCAGTCTTTTGACATCATCAAAGAAGGTAAGTGAAGATGTATATAATAAAAAGTTATTTAATGCTGTAATTGGAGGAGAAAGAATCGTAACCATTTGTCTTAACTTTAACAATTTTGCACTAATTTTAATCGGAAATGTTAAAGATTTTAATGAGTTCACATATATTCAAGATACATGCATAAACATTTTTAGACAATTAAAATAATATAAATGAAATTTTTATATTAGAGAAAATAATTTCTTTTATTTATAATGTTTTTTAAGATGCAATTTAATCATTTTGAGTGAAAGATATTATGTCTTTACAAATATGGACTGAATTAATGATTTTACAAACGATTATAGGCTATTCGTTCGCATTGGCTAATGAATTTATTGGTTTATACAACATTAAGGATTTAAACCTAATGAAAGGAGATTTTATTGTTGTTAAATACCATAAAAGATATGGATGGATAGAACTATCACTTTTTTACGTATTATTTGCCCAATGTATGTATGCCTTATATTTACATATCATAGCAGCTGATCCGTATCTTCTAATACCTTCTGGAGTATGGGCTCATACGTGGATCGGTGGTCTAATTGCTACTATTCTCGTCACATTTAAATTTATAGTTGCTCGATTTAAAAAAGATCAAATATATTTATACGGGATGTATATTGGACCTATTGGTTTTTTAGGGTGGAGTTTAGCGCATTGGACAAGTCTTTTTAACTTTTATTATATTGTTGTACCAGCTTGGACATTATTAGGAATCTCACCTCTTATTGTACCTGATTCATTTATTTGGGCCGCGATTATTCCATTTATTATTGGTTCAGGGTTGTTTCTCCTGGTTTTGTTTAGACGGGGTTCCCGAATGAAAGAGAAGGCACGCTTTGCTTTTAATCAGATCGCCTTCTTATTACATGGTGTAACTTTCGGCTACGAGAAATCTGCGAAAGATTTACTAGGTACTCCAGCTATTTTTAAATATGTTATACCTAGAACCTATGAATTTATTGAAAAGATGATGGCAATGTCAGGCTTTGATATGAAAAAGCTTGAAAAAATGAATCTTCCCGATGCTCTTAAAGAATTTATGAAAATGGCGGAAAGAATCGGTATGGCTGAAAAAATAAAAATAAAATGGGAGTCTGATAAATCATTTACAATTGAATCTGTAAATTGTTCAACTGCACAAGTTAGAAGTGTAATGACAAAAGAAGAATTAACTAATGCAGTATGTCCCTGGGCCATTTTTGCGGCCTCTATTGCAAATAAAATAACAGGAAAAGAATTAAAAATGGAACCTTCAGATTTTAATGAAATTGGGGCAATTACAAAGTTAACCCTAACGGACTAGGGTCTTAATAAGAAACAGGAAAAAGATTGTAAAAAATTTCAAACCTCCTTATTTTTTTTAACTTTTACATTCGTTCTTTGAATCCCAACTTCCTTGCTACTTGGTAGCGCAGTACCACAGTGATCTCGTCTTCCTTCGTTAGCCTTAAAAGCCTTTTCTAATTCCTCTTCTAATTCATCATCATCAATTTCTTTTTCTGGCATAATAAGAAAAGAGAAAGAGTAATATTTAAGGATTATATTTATAAAAAATTGAACAAAGTAGTAGAATTATTTATTTCTCTTTATTAAAGAATTCTAATACAGCTTTTTCTTTTTCAACTGGTCTTCTTTCTGGTACATGAACAAATTCTTTATCAATTGTTTTATAAAAATCAGTACGCATGTATAAGTTACAATAACAAGCACCATAATCTTTCACATCTAATGAAGAATATTCGCATGGACAGATTAAATCACGATCTAAATCACGTTTACCGGAAGCAAGGCGACAAGGACAAGACTGATATCCATATCTTTTTTTATTCACTACTAAACCATCAATTAATTCATTAAGTGTATTTTTATCCTTATTTAAAATCCACTTATTTTTTTCACTCACTCGCTTAACATATTCTTCCATTCCTTCAAAAGTTTCCATATTCATTTTACATATCACTCTCCTTCATTATTTCTTCATATTTGTTAGGGTCGTATCCTACTACAAATTTATTATCACAAACTAAAAATGGATATGCAATTCTATCTGGTTTGTAATTTTCTCTTAAAAACTCTAATATTTTAGCCTTATCTTGGTAACTTATCTGATCGATATCGATATATTTATACTTAATATTTCTGTCATTTAAATAGGCTTTGCACTTCTTACACCATTGACAGGTACTGATTGTGAAAATACTTACATCATGCGTATCTTTCTTGCCCTCAACGTCCTTAAAAAACTTCGAAATAAACTCTGGGAACACTTTTTTCACTCCTTGTTTTACATTTAAATTTTCCAATTTAATGATTATTTACTTTTACTATTTTTTAAATTTTGTTTGAAATTTGGATCTATACACTCAAAAGCTTGTTCAGTTAATCGCTTTATATCTGCATCACAACTTTTTAAGAGGACTCCTAAATGTTGTAAGGCTCTTTTATCCCCTATCTTCATTAAACTCTCAACAATTAAAAATAAGAGTGTTTTATCTTGTTCTGCTTCTGATTTTTCCAATTCTATCTTTAAAAATTCTACTATTGGCATCGTAGCTTTAGGATCCCTAATTTCACCCATTGCTTCAATAATTCTATTAATAACAACAGCATCTTTTTCTGAATTTAAAGCTTTAACAAGTAAGTTGGTGGCTCTTCCCTCTTTAATATGACCTAGAGTTATAGCAGCAGTTGCTCTTTCCATAACTTTGCCATGAAATAAATTTTTCATTGCTAAGTTAAACTCGTTCATCTGAGTATCAAAATCCATATGATCCTAAGAAATTTGAAACATTAAAATTTGATTTTTATAAATTATTAAATCTACTCCTAAAATAGAATAATATTAAGGTTATTCATTAGAAATTTCTATTAATAATATTTTTCGAAAATATAAATAAATAAAATGGATGATTAAGACTAACAAAAACAATTTGATATAAAATCAAGATTAACTTTTATATTATTTAGATTAGGATCTAATTTCGTTTTGAAAATGTCTAGCAAGTCAATTTCTATTCCACCTAATGTTTCAAGTGAATCAATCCTATGTTTATCATATTTTGATTCAATTATTGGACCCACTATATTCTATAGCAGCTCACCTATAGATAAGAAAGAACATCCGGATATAGGTAGAATTCTTGAATTTCAAGAAACTGAAGGTAGCTTTATTTTCTCTTATCGTAAGTATCAAACCATTAATCATATTTTTTATATCGATTCAGAATTCGCTCGAGGTGGAAAAGATCTTTTAATGATAACCTATATGATAAAAGCGGCTTACTTTAAGGGTGAGATTTCAGACGTTTATAGATATATAGAGTCAAAAATACCAGAACTAGAGGATCTAGCGCGAGATCTTAATAACTTAAAAGCCTTGCCTGGAATTCTCCATAGTGAAAAAAGTAGAAAAATACGACAAGATTTACTTAGTTTAGGTTCACAAGATTTTCAAAATCAGTTCTTAGAACTTTTTTATAAATATTATCAAAAAATTTCTCCCGAAATTCCAGTTCCAACACCTCTAATCGCAAGGGGAGCATTAAAAAAGCTATACATATTTGGACCGCCCAAATCAGGAAAAACAACACTATTGAAAAATTTGGAGGTAATTCAATTTCTTGAATATAAAGACCCTGAGAAAAAGAGAGATTTGATAAATAAAATCTATGACTTTATTATTGAAAACATCGAAATCCTAACATATGAGTGTATTGATGAAGACCGTGAAGGAAAGCAGTTGAAACTCTATGAACAATGCCTAGACAATGCTCAAGGATTTGTACTAATCTTTAATGCTTCCAAAAAAGATTCTCTAGAAGATACGATTGATATGTTTAATATAATATTAAATAGATGTTTAGATAAGGGCATATTTATGCCTATTTTAATTATTGGTAATAAATTTTATAATAAAGAGGAAATTAAACCAGAAGATATCTATGAACACTTTAATATAACCGAATTAGCAAACTGTGGAATGATAGTTCATTATTCCGCAATTAATGTCCTAAATGAGGATGAGAAGATTATTGAAGCTTTAAGATGGATTTTGAAGCAACTAATTTAAAATGTTATGTTTTTATAGATAGTTAATTAGCTTCAGAAATTACAGTTATACCATCAAGAAATTGGAAATTCTGATGCTAGTAAATTTGTACATGAAGGATCATGGCATACTGATGAAATGGGTATTATTAATATATCAAATCTTGCATGTTCAGAAAAAAAACTTCTGATTATTGAACAAGAGCAATGGTTATCACAGACTTGGCGATTTAAGCCATTACTGCGCCAAAAGATAAGAAGAACTATTAAACTTTAGAAAAGTGAAGAAGTAGAGAAAAAAGGATCAGAATACCTAATTCATTAAATTTAAAGATTCAAACATACTTTTTACAGAAAAATATAGAAAGGGAAACTTGATTTCTTATTATCATGTTTATTCTTCTTGAAGAATACAACAGTATTTACTCCTAATTGATTCTCCTACCGAGTTCTAATTTAAGCTTTAAATAATCATTAACTGTGAATTCAATTTTCCTACGTTTGAATTTTAATATTTCTGGACGGTTTGAGATCTCTAATCTGTTTTGAGAATATTTCTCAATTAAATTTTTTTTCTACTTTTCACTGTTTATATTATTATTAATCTTTTATTGTGAGTTCATATGTCAGAGATGAAAATTCCGATTATTATTACAAAAGAAGGTTGTCACCGTTGCCAAGAACTTAAGAAGTGGCTTAATGAAAATGATGTTAAATATGTAGAACGCGATTTAAATGACGAAGAATTTGTCCACGAACTCCTGCATGATGATAACTTTCTTAAAACCTTTTGCGACACTGAGGGTTGTATAGTCAATACGCCCGTTGTAATAATGAAAGGAAAATATTGGTTTAAGGAGCTTTGGGGAGTAGATGGGCTCCGTCAAAAAGAAGCTAAAAAGTTATTCGGTGCTAAATGAGTAAATTAAGATACATCTTCATTTTTTTTTTTATTTTTAAATTCGGCTAATCTTTTAATAACTTTCCTAATTGTTCTTAGACCTTCTTCATCTTGTTCAGTCCCCTCTTTTCCTTTATCTCTGGTCCATAGACTAGCTCCTAAATTTGCCCCAAATGCTCCTCCAGAAACAGAAATAATGTGGTTTTGCTGGAAGAAGTCTAAAATACTCCTAATTGCAATTTCTTGTCCTCCACTCCGATCTCCTCCCACTGCTATGGCCATACCGATTTTATTTTTGAAGACGTTAGGGTTTTTGGCTAGTAATGCTCGACATCGATCTATTACTGTTTTTAGTTGACCAGATAAATTTCCTTGAAAAATAGGAGTTCCAAATATCAAGAAATTTGCATTTTCTAATTTTGGATATAGTTCTTGTAAATCATCTTGATGAACGCACCCTTTCTTTTCACGTATACAATAGTCGCAGTGATTACAAAACTTAATAGCTTTATTTCTAACTGTCCAGAATTCAGTTTCAAATTGATATTTTTCTGCAGCATATTTCAATGCATATTGAACAGCAAATTCAGTACCTTGATTTCGAGGGCTACCTGATATTCCTAGCAATAAGTTCTTTTCATCCATAATAATATTACATTTTTTATCTTCTATTTATAATTACTAATTATTTCTAAAAAACATTTTAAATCTATAAAAACTACTCATTTCAATGGATTCAAGCAAAACAAGTTTAGCAAGGATTAAAATTAAATTTCCAGAGGAAATATGGATATCAGAAATTTTCAGCATTTTTCACGATGTAAAAATGGAAATTGAATACTTTCTTCCTTATGATATTGAAAATTCTATTGGTAATTCCATTATTGAAATCTTTCATTACGATATTGATTCCATTATTAGTAAAATAAGAACTCATAAATCCGTAATTGAATTCAGTTTATTAGAAAAAGAAAATAACAGAGTAAAATTTAATGTAAAAACCAAAGATCCATACTTACTGTATGCTTTGATTAAATGCGGGGTTTTAGTTAATTTTCCGGTTAATGTAAGAAATGGATATGCATATTGGAGGCTTATCGCTAAAAGAGAAAGCATAGATCAGCTTTTAACCCTCTTTGAGAAGAATAATATTGAATCAGAATTATTGAAGATTGGGAACTCACCTTATATTATTGATGAAGATAAGAATAAACTAACTTTTGAGGAATCAAATGTATTAGCTAAAGCGATATCATTAGGATTCTTTGAAATTCCTCGTAAAATATCATTAGAGGATCTAGCAAATAAATTAGGGAAGTCCAAATCAGCTCTATCTGTAATGCTAAGAAAAATTATCAAAAAGAAAGTATTATTCGAAGAATAATTAAAGAAAGTTTTAAAAAAAATTAAATCCATTCTTCTTTTAATATATCTCCTTGAATCCCCACAACCACATACTTAATAGGGACTTTCCGATTTGCGCGTTTAGCACCCTCTTGAGCTAAAGTTAATAGGCCTCCACAGCATGGTACTTCCATAATAGCAACTGTAAGAGTGTTAATTTTTGCATCATCAATTAAGGATTTGATTTTCTCAATATACACTTCTCTCCCTTGATCAAGCTTGGGACAGGCAATAGCAATAGATTTATGCTTTAAGAAATCTCTGTGAAAATCTCCATATGAAAAAGCTACACAATCAGCTGAAAGCAGAACATCTGCTCCTTGGTAATATGGTGCACGGGGATTTATTAAATGCATTTGAACCGGCCACTGTCTTAATGTTGAATTTAATTTTCCAGATAGTTCTGTTTGCACTTTTGGTTCATCAAAAACCATTGTTTGAGCAGAAGGACAACCACATTGATGAGCATGTTCAGATACAATTTGTTTTAATTGTTTTACTTCTGACTGCTCATTTTTCTCAATAGATTCCAAATGTTTTTCAACCGCCTCCTCATCGAATTCTAAAGCTTCTCTTTCAATTATTTCAAGTGCGCCCTCTGGGCAGCCAGAAATGCACGCACCAAGACCATCACAGAATATCTCATTTATAACCCTAGCTTTTCCATCAATCACTTTTAAAGCTCCCTCTGCACAATCCACCACACAATTTCCGCATCCTGTACAAAGATCTTCATCGATCTTAATTATTTTCCTTTTAACTAATTTTTGTTGTTTTACTTCAGTCATGATTAGATACAATTTTAATTAGAAAATATTTTTTTTCTCGAACATGTTCATATGCTTATATCAAACCGAATTTAATATGAAATTTTAATATTCTGAAGGTTTGAGCACCAAAATTTTCATTTATTATCTAATTATTTTAATGAAAATAAGGAGCGTTAATAGTCTTCATTTTTAATTTTTGAGGGAATCTCTTTAACTTGATAAGCTAGTTCTCTTGCTAATGCCTCACCTTTTTCAAGCTCCTCTGCTGTTGGATGCCCCCTAAATGTAAGTGGTTCAATAATATCCCATTTCATATTATTAGAAAGAGTCTCAAAATCTTTTTGCGCCCCTCCGCTCCACCCATAGGAGCCAAAGAATAATACTTTTTTATACCATACATGCTTCTTTTGTAAAAGCTCCATTAAATATTTCATTGGGGGAAACATACTATATTCATAGGTAGGAGTTCCTATAACTAAACCAGCGGATTTATATGCATTGGCAAGAATATAGGATACATCTTCATTTGGAACTTGATGAATGTTGACTGGTACATTTTCAGAAGTTATACCTTTTAAAATAGCATTTAACATAGCTTCTGTATTACCATACATGCTACCCCAAACAACACATATTTCTGGTTCAGCAAAATTTTTATTATAATTTGCATATCGCCTATACTTCTTAATAACAACTTCCGGTTTTCCTCTCCAGACTAAACCATGAGATGGAGCAATAATTTTGATATCTAATGAAGAGAGAGTATCAATTGCTTTCAAAACATTCGGGGAGAACATAGCTATGATATTTGCGTAATATCTTAACATTTCATTTTCCCAATAGGGTTTATTTACTTCTGGAGTCTCATCATCAAAAATACCTCCTTGATGAACTCCAAATGCTCCAAAAGCATCTCCTGAAAATAATATTTTCGAATCTTTTTCGTATGTCACCATTGTCTCGGGCCAATGCACATGCGGAATCTCAGTAAACTCTAAGACTTTGTTTTGGCCTAGATCAATAGAATCTCCCGTCTTAACTATCTTTATATTTTCTTTAATACCATAAAAACCATCTACTAAAGCTGCACCTTTTTCTGTAGTGACAATTTGAGAATTTGGTGCTAGTGATCTTAGAATGTATGTGAAACCAGTATGATCAGGTTCAAGGTGGTTAAGAATAATATAGTCAATATTTTCAAGAGATATAGTGAGTGATTTAAGATTTTCTAAAAATTTCATTGCAGCACCCCCCCATTCTCTTACGAGTTCAATGACAGCAATTTTATCTGCTTTCACTAAATAAACATTTAATGCTACTCCATTATGTATAGGCCAAATCCCTTCAAATAAATCTTCTGTATGAACATTTGCACCTATCCAATAAATATTATCGGTTAATTTCACTGCTTGCATTGTCATATCATTAAATTCTTTTATAAGATTAATATAATAATCTATTATTATTTATTAATTAATTTTTGAAATCTTGATGAAAGCAGGTAAATTATTCCATTACTAAAAAAAAGTAAAGAAAATCGTTAATAATTTATAAGCTATAGATAAATAAAGAAATATATCCATTTCTTATTCAAGTATATCAAATCATTAAGTTTATGATTAACAATGAAGTTATAATCTAAAAAGAACTATCGAATTACGAGTGAAAGAAATGAAAGTTTATGATTACAAATATCTAATTATTGGAGGAGGAATGAGTGCTGATGCAGCAGCTCATAGTATAAGGGAGGCTGATCCTAAAGGAACTATTGGCTTAATTAGTAAGGAAGATAATCCTCCTTATGCACGCCCTCCACTTTCTAAATCAATTTGGAGAGGAGAAGAAAATATTGAGGATACTGATTTAGGAACTGAAGAAGTTACCCTTAAAATGCATCTTGGGCGAATGGCCGAAAAAATAGATCGATCTAATAAAAAAGTTATAGATAATCATGGAGACACATATAAATATGAAAAATTACTTATAGCTACTGGTGGCACTCCTAAAAAACTTCCTAATATTAATGAATCTGGAATAATATATTACCGAACACTTGAAGATTATAAAAAACTGAAAGAACTTGTTGATAATAATAGGACTTTTGGAATATTTGGTGGTGGGTTCATTGGATCTGAGATTGCAGCAGCTATAAAAATCTATAAACCAGAAGCAGATGTTACTATGATTTTTCCAGAGAATGGAATTTGTGGACTAATTTTTCCTAAAACGTTGAGTAATTATTTAAATGAGTATTATCGGGAGAAAGGCATTAAAGTTCTAGAAGGTGAGATGGTTACCAATGTTAATCAAGACGGAAAAAGTTATTTAGTAGAAACTAAAGGGGGTAAAAATCTCAAATTTGATTGCATTATTGCTGGATTAGGGATTAATCCTAATATAGACCTAGCAAAAGCTGCCGACCTAAATGTTGAAAATGGAATTATGGTAAACAATTTCCTTCAAACAAATGATGAGAATATTTATGCTGCTGGAGATGTAGCATATTACTTTAATCCGGCTCTTAATGAATATATTCGTGTAGAACATGAGGATAACGCGCTTATGATGGGAGAAATCGCAGGAAAAAATATAACTGGAGAAGAATTATCCTTTGATCATTTATCCCTATTCTACTCTGACTTATTTGATCTTGGTTATGAAGCAGTAGGCATTTTAAATTCAAAATTAGAAATGGTGGAAGATTTTAACGAAACATTAGAAGAAGGAATAGTATATTACTTGAAAGAAGGAAGAGTGAAGGGGGTACTCTTATGGAATGTTTGGGAAAAAGTTGATGAAGCCCGAAATCTGATTGCTGAACCAGGCCCCTTCTCACCAGAGGAATTGAAAGGGCGAATTAAATAATCAAAACTATATTTATTGTTATCTTTACAAATTAAGTATTCGAAAGGTTTAACCTAATTATAATAATATAGAATCTTATATTCAAATTTATATAAATTCCGAAAGATTACAATCATTAATTAGTAATAAAATAAGGAGAAATCTAAAGTGATAGATCGCTTTTTAAACAAATTAACATGGCCATATCCCATAAAAGTGAATGAAATGAAAGAAGTGAGTACTGATGTTTTAATTTTAGGAGGTGGAATCGCAGGATGTTGGGCCGCGATTGCAGTTGCAAGAAAAGGTTTAAAAGTCACTCTCGTTGAAAAAGGTGCAACAATTAGAAGTGGAGCTGGGGGCTCTGGTTGTGATCATTGGGAATCAGCAGCAACCAATCCTTGCTCACGTGTCACACCTGAAGAATTAACGATTGCAATGATAAAAGATCATAATGGCTATAATAATGCAATTTCACACTACATCGAATGTAGAGAAGGGTTTGATAGGTTATTAGATCTAGAAAAAATGGGAGGAAAGATAAGAGACACAGAAGATGAATTTAAAGATGCTGAATTTAGAGATGAAAAAACTAAATTTTTATTTTCATATGATTATAAAAATAAATTTACCTTACGTGTATGGGGAACCACCTTTAAACCGGCCCTTTACAAAGAATGTAGGCGATTAGGTGTTGAAATCTATGATCGTACAATGGCGACAAGTTTATTATCGGATGTAAGTAAGCAAGTAGCCAAGGTAGGTGGAGCCACAGGAGTGAATGGGCGAACAGGACAATTCTTAGTATTTAAATCTAAAGCCACAATATTATGTATGGCACGTGCAACACGTTTATGGCTTTTTTCCCTAGGTGTACCTGGCATTTCTGAATTTCGACCACTTCAATGTATGGGAGATGGCCATGCGATGGGTTGGAGAGCTGGTGTTGAATTTACAATGATGGAAAAATCTATAAGAGGGCAATGGTCGGGTGAACGAAGTTATCCCCCTTATGGAACTGGAAATACTCATAATACATGGTATGCGTGTTCAATGGTAGATGCAAATGGTAAAGAAATCCCATGGATTGACCGAGATGGCAATATTCTGACTAAAGTTTCTCAACGTTATAGACCGTCACCAGGACAAAAGTTTTTTCTCAAAGGAGGAGGTGAATCTGAATTCCATTTGTATGATTATCAAGGTCCGGATACTCTCCCTATTGAGAAGCTTTTAGAAAAGGGCTTTAAACTTCCTTTCTATGCTGACTTA
>JBHLOY010000028.1:0-20279 GCA_048939995.1 Promethearchaeota archaeon
AGGTTATTGTACAAAATGGAATTGTTCCAAGCTTTTTGGGACGATCAAAAGAAACTTTTCCTTGAATTCGAAAAAGATAAAGAAGAACAATTTATTATTCTACCTAATAAAATAAGATATTTGAATATACACTTTGAAATCTCTAAAATTCTAGATCAAGATATAATCTCGATACAGCCCCCTCTTATCATTTCAATAAAAGAAATTTATCATTCGAATATGTGTTTATCTTTTTCTATTGACTTAGATGAATTTAGAAATGCAGAAGATCTTCAAATACAGATAACTCGCCTTGTTATATTTCTGAAAAGTGGTCATCGCATAGAATATACATTTACAGAAAGGTTTAACCTCTCTGATCTTTGGGTAAATTATGATTGTTATTCTGGTTATGATTTTGAAGATTTAAGTTCAAAAAACCGGTATAAACAAAAAATTACAAAAGAGAGATTATATGAAGAAATTCAAAAGGATTTAACTAAAAATCAAGAAACAAAAACATTAATCATTGAGAAGCAAAGTATAGAAAAAACTGTAGAAAATGATTCTTTTATTGAGATTATTAAAGAAAATAATGATACATTAAAGGTTATTGCTAATGAATTAAAAAATTTGACAACCGTTTTAAAAAGTCTTTCTTTTTTTAATCCAAACCAAAATTACTTACCTTCACTACAATCAACTGGTGAATCTACTGTTGAAAGAAGAAAATCTCCTCCATCAAAGCCAAGGTTTCCTCCCCAAGGAGAGACTTCATCACCTAAAGTATTAGTTATTAAAGAAATGAAAGAAATTTTTTATAAGAATATTGAAAAGAATAATTCATTTAATATTAAAGATATCTTAAAACCTCTGACTGAGGATGAATTAAAACAAATTACTTTAAATGAGGAAGAATTGAAAAAAAGAGAGGAAAAGGCTATTGAAAATCAAATTAAGCGATTCAATAAGGAAAAAGAAACATTGGTAGCATTAGAAGATTTGAAGGAGCCAAAATAAATAATATTTTATTTTAATAAAAATTTAATTGAGCTAAAACATTTATTTATATTTAATGGAAATTTTCGAAGGGAGGACAAATCATTCTATTAAATTATTTCATTGGTACTGCTGGAAGTGGAAAATCTTCTTTAACTGGTCAATTAAAAGATTATGTCTTAAATAGAGACCCCGAAATTAATGCTATTACTCTTAATTTAGATCCTGGAGTTAAAATTTTGCCTTATACTCCAGATATTGATATAAGAGATTTTATTGTTCTAGAAGAAGTGATGATAGAATATGGATTAGGTCCTAATGGTGCAATGATATTATCTTCAGATTTAATGGTAAACTACCTAGATGAGATAAAAGATGAGATTGATGAATATAACCCTGATTGGATTTTTGTTGATACTGCCGGACAGTTAGAATTATTTGCTTTTAGAGATACAGGACCTTTAATTGCAAGTTCTCTAGGATTTGGGTACATACAGAGAGCTGTATCATTTCTTTTTGATTCAAATTTAGTACTCAGACCAAATGGTTTTATCTCAACATTGCTTTTGGCTGCTTCAGTTCAGTTTAGATTTAGAAAAATCTCACAAATAAATGCTTTATCAAAAGTAGATTTGATCTCAGATGACCAAATTGACATGATAGTTAATTGGAGTCAAGATTTTAAAGCACTAGAAGATTCTACAAATGAACGTGAAAGTGGATTAATACGTGAATTATCAATGCTTATTTCAGACGTTTTTGTGCAAATGGGATCAACCTCAGAATTAATACCTTGCTCAATAAGAGAAGAAAATGGACTTGATCTACTTTTTGGTGCATTACAAAGAGTTTTTGACTCTGATAAATCCAAATTTTATTAAATTTTCACTAAATTTAATTATATAGAAAGAACTTGTAAAATGAAATGAAAATTATTGGACCAATAGCAGGAATAGGTTCAAGGTTACGACCTTTTACATTGAGTAAGCCGAAAACATTCATAAATATAGCTGGAAAAACCGTATTAGAACATATCTTAGATAAATTTGAAAACACTTTTGAATCAAATACTGAACTAATCCTTATCGTAGGATATAAGAAAGAGCAAATTACAGATTTTGTAAAAAAAAAGTATGAAAATAAATTCAAACTAGTTTTTAAAGAACAAACTCCGCGTGGATACAATGATGATGTCCCTTTCTTTTGGGGTTTAGCTGATGCGGTGTATTTAGCTAGCGATCAATTCAAAGAACGCTCTATTAGTTCTAAGGATGAAGATAAAAGGGAAGGTTCTTTAATTTTTCTTGCAGATATGATTCCTATTGATGAATATTCATATATAATGTATCGCTATTTTGAATCCGATGTAGATGGGATAATTACAGTAATGGAAGTTCCCCAAGAGAATGCTAGTTCCTATGGAATTGTTTCTGTTGATGAAAACTCTATCATAAGGAAATTGGTTGAAAAACCAAAAGATTTTATCTCGAATTTAGCAATTGCTGGTCCTTATGCTTTCTCCTATTCAGCGACTAAAGCGCTTTTCAAGCATATTAAAGGCTATCTTAATAAAAAAAATGAAAATACAAAAGAAATATATTTAACTGAAAGTTTGCAAGATTTAGTCAATGAGGGTTTTAAGATAGCTGCGGTTAATTTAAAGCAAGGGATTCTAGATTTTGGTAGACCGTCTGAACTTCTAAATGGTAATAAGTATCTATTAGAACATTATTCTACTGGTAAGGAGGAATATAAAGAGTTTAATATTTCTGTTAAAAAATCCTTTATTAAAAACACTGTTTTTATAGGTAACAATTCTGAAATAATTAATTCAGTAATTGGTCCATATGTATCCATAGGAGATTGTTCCAAGATCGAGAATTGTATATTAGATAATTGTGTAATTGAAAAAAATGCGGTTCTTAAAAATATAATCTCCAGCAGTTCTATTATTGGAAGTAATGTCCAAGTAGAAAATATTAGTAAGGATAATTTAATAATTGGAGATAAGAGTGTTTTCTAGATATAAACAATTTAAAAATTAAGAATTTTAAAAAACGTTATTTACTTCTTTAAAATATATTTACTAAGGATCAAAATAAAAATAATGAAATCAACTTAAAAGTGATCTATAATGCCATATAATATAGCTTTTGATGTTGCACATAAACCTCGAGGCAAGCTCGATGAAAATTTAAGTGAAATGAGAGATTTTCTCAATGATAATGGATTTGTATGTTATAACTTTTTAGAAACTCCTATTACTCAAATCTCTTTAAAACCTTTTGATATATTAATATTTGTATGTCCAGATTTTGCTAAGATTTCCCCCATGGAAATAACAGAAATAGTCAATTGGGTGAACGAAGATGGTGGAGGCTTGCTTTTATTGTCTCATGCGGGAGGTGATAGAGGTAGGAGTAGCAATTTAAATGAATTAAGCCAGGAATTTGGTATAGCATTTGAGAATGATCAAGTATTAGATGAAACATATAACTTGGGTATGGAAAATATGCCTATTATTACCTCATTTATACCACCGCATCCAATAACAAACGGAATAAATTCTTTGTGTTATCGTTCTGGATGTTCTCTCACCATTATAGGGTCTGCTTTCTCTATTGCATCTTCTAATGAGACTTCAGAACCATTTTCAACGCCATTATTGTGCGTTTCTGAAGTAGAAAATGGTAGAGTATGTGCAATAGGTAGTTATGAAATGCTTCGAGATAAGGTAAGTGGTGGTTTTAATTATGATGATCACCCAAAGTTAATTTATAACCTATTTAACTGGCTTCTTTCTGATTATAGAATAGATTTACACTCAAAAGGAGAAATTCCTGAAATTGCCCCCCAACCAGAACAATCTCCTGTTTCAACTCCCGAATTTACCTCAAAAACAGTTGTTTCAACGCCTATTAAAAAAAAAACATTAGATATCGATTTTTCAATAAAAATAACAAAGAAAGAAGAATTAATTGAATTACTAAAAATTTTTCAAAACCAGATTAACAGGATACAGAATACTATAGATAAATTAATTAATTTTTTAGGAAGTTCTAATAATCAATCAGTAATATTACCCCCCCCACCTGCTCAGGAAGAAACAAATCAAGATCTTGGAATATTAGAACCACCTGATGATTTGAAACTAACAGAATTACCGCCTAAACCAGATAAATTAAAAAAATCAGAATCTGATATATTTATTGGCCTTCCATTAGAGGAAAAAGCTAAGTCCATTCCCAAAGCTAAGAAAAAGCAAAAAAAGAAAGATTTAATAGCAGAAAAAGATGCTTTAGAAAGCAAGTTAAATTCAGTACGTAATTTATTAGATTTCGTTGAAAAGAAACATAAGGCAGGAACTATAGATAAGAAAGATTATGAAAAAAGGATAAATCAGCTGAAAGCAGACATTAATAGAACAAAAGAAAGAATTGATGAAATTAATAAACTGCTCTAAGCTTCTTTAATTTTAAAAAAAGTATTTAGGATTATTTAAAACTAATGATGACCACATCCACAACCACAAGCTCCAGGAGGATCTGGTTCACAACCCGTTTCTATAATCTTAATTTTGAAATTTAGATTTTTTCCTGCTAAAGGATGATTCATATCTATTGTAACTGAATTATCTTCAATTTCAGTTATCCTTGCTATTGAATGACTTCCATTAGGTGCATCAATTCTTAAAATCATCCCTATTTCTGGTTCAATATCTTTTGGGAATTGATCTCGACCTATTTTATGTTGTAATGTTGGATTAAATTCTCCATAAGCCTCTGACGGTGGAAGAGTAATTGAAAATTCTTCTCCAGTATTTTTTCCAATCATAGCCTTATCAAAACCATTTATAACGTGTCCAGAGCCAACTTCGAACTTTAAAGGAACGCCATTATTTAATTCTGTGCTATCAAATATTGTGCCATCTTCTAAACGACCTTCATATTCAACTTTAATTATATCCCCTTTTTTTATTACCATATAAATCTTATTTCCTTTTTTTAAGTAAAATAAATAACCAGATTTAATAATTAAATTGTTTATAAATTAAAAATATATAGAATCTAATTCTTTAAAATAATAAATCCAAAAATTCTCATGATTTTGAGAATCCGCCATGATGGAATTCTATACTAAAATCTTTTATTTTTTCTTTAAGACAAAAATCTCTTATTGCTTGTTCTATTATATCCCATCTCGAATGATTAAGCCTAAAATCTTGATATAATGATAATAACGCAGGATAATAATCTTTTATAAGCTTCATAATACGAGGAATATTATGGGGACGGAAATTAAGATTTTCAAACATATAATAGTCAGTATAGGGTTTTGATACTCTAATGATTTCTTGAAAGTTTGTTAGTTCTGGAAAGAACGGAGAAATAAATGTATATGTCCTAATACGATTCTTATGTATTTCTTTTAAGGCCATCAGTCGCTCTAATGGTTTGGAAGCACCACGTTCAATTATATTAGAAAGATTTTCATCTAACGTACTAATTGAGATGCCAACTTCGATATTAGCGAATTTTTTAAATAAATCAATATCCCTGACGACAAACTTAGATTTAGTTAAAATTGTTATTTCTGCTTTTGTTCCAACCAGATTTTCTAAAATTCCTCTGGTGTTTTTGTATTTTAATTCTAAAGGAATATAAGGATCAGTCACTGAGCTCAATAAAATCCTTTTATCATCATACTTTTGAGGTTTTATCTTTTTTAAATCGAATCTTTTTATATCTAAAAACTGTCCCCATTTATCTCCCTTATGATTTGTAAATCTTATCATAAATTCAGCATAACAATAAATACACCCATGTTGACAACCGATATAAGGATTAATGACAAAATCAACGTCTGGTATATTTGACTTTGTAATAATGCTTTTAGCTTCTCGATATTGTATTTTCATTTTACTAGATTCATTATTTCTAAACAATTAAGATTGATAATTTGGTATAAATTCATATAAGACATCTTCTTCTAGTTTTAAAAGAAATTCTGAATTGATTTCATTAATTGGAATTCGCTTTGTTCCTTTTATGTTAAAATCTTCATTCTCTATACCTAATTTATACCAATGTTTTAATAGGCCTATTCTCTTAAGATTATAAGTTTCTAAAAGATTAATTATAAACTTTATCCATTTTTCTATTTCTTGATTAACTTCAATAGGAACCTTCTTTCGACTTGATTTATGTAATTTAGATTTAATTTTTCCTCTAATCCAATTTTGAATCTGTTCATTTGTGCATCCTTTTTTCTTTAGGGTTTTTACCTTTTTAGATTTAATTAGCTTTTGATATTGTTGTAAAGGATTATTAGATCCAAGTACACTGTCACAATCACAATAATCCTTGGTCGCTCTTAAATACAAATCCCCTGGTCTTAATTGAGACTTTATTTTTTTATTTTCAATAGGAGAAAAATCCATATTAAACTCTACAAAAATTGGTTTTAAATCATCTAAATTTGTTTTCTCTGGTAGGGTTGACGTGATGTAATAACACAAATTAAACACCATATATTTAATATTTTTGATACAAAAATTAAAAAATAAATTAAATAGAGATTAACCTGGAGTACGATCTGGTTACCCTACTTGATAACATCAGTTATAAAGCATGTTTCCATTATTTTTACTCCTTTAATTTGGGAAATTTTTTCTTCGATTAAAGGATTGAATTGTTCTATTGAAGGAATCTCAACTTTGACTAATAAGCCACAATCACCACTAAGGCGCCAAATGTCAGTTATTTCTTCAATTTGATTTAGTTCTTTCATAATTGTCTTTATTTCCTTGAAATCAGGTTCTATCTTTACTGTAGCTCTTGTTTTAGGTTTTGAATTTATAACATATTCAATTGTATATCTCTTAATGATCCCTTCCTCTTCTAATTTTTTAACACGCCTTCTAACAGTAGCTTCTGTTTTACCTACTTGTTTACTTATATCATTAAAAGAGACTCTACTGTTTTCCTTTAATTCTTCAAGAATTTTTAAATCTATTACATCCATTAATTTTACCTCATAGGATTAATTCTATGTATATGATATTATTTTACAGTTTCTCTATATCCTAATTATTAATTGTGATAAATCAGTATATATTTTTTTTCTTTTTACTATTAATTATAATACTAGTATTTCGTGGATTCTTCATTTTGTCGATAACAATAAAAACCTATGTAGTATTTTCACACATGATTTATAAACTTCTATAAATTGTTTGATAATTTTTCAGATTTTCAATAAAATTTAATGGAATTAAGTAAATCTATATGAATTTTGATTATTTTAATTGTCACAATTAATTTTAAAATTTAAGATAATACATTTTTTCAAAATATGAATTTTCTGGGGTTAGACTGTTCAACGCAATCGTTCACAACAATTTTAATTAATTTCCATACTATAGTCTACAAAAATACAATCATCTTTGATAGAGATTTACCTCATTATAATACAAAAAATGGAGCATATTTCTTTGAAGATACTAAGAAAGTCCACTCAAATCCTCTTATGTGGATTGAAGCATTAGAGCTAGCTTTTACACATTTAATGAATACTGAATTTGAACTGAAACAAATAAAAGCAATTTCAGGCTCAGGACAGCAACATGGAACAGTTTATTTAAATCGCAGTTTCGAAAAAACTCTGCAATCATTAAATCCTAAAATATCCTTAAAGGAGCAATTAAGAGATGCTTTTTCAAGAGAAACAAGCCCGATTTGGATGGATTCAAGTACATATAAGCAGTGTCAGGAGATTCGCCATAAATTAGGTGGTTTAAAGCCAACAATCAAAATTACCGGCTCAAACACATTCGAGAGATTTTCTGGCCCTCAAATTAGAAAATTTTATCAAGAAAATCCTGAAGCTTATGCCAAAACATCAATTATTCACTTAGTAAGTTCCTTTTTGGCATCTGTGCTCTTAGGGAGGAATGCCCCAATAGATCATGGCGATGGCGCGGGTATGAATTTAATGAATATTAAAACAAAACAGTGGGATCGAAGAGCTTTAGAAGCTACAGCTCCTAACTTAGGGAAAAAATTACCTTTACTTTGTAATTCTTATAATATTTGTGGTGTAATTTCTCCCTATTTTGTAGAAAGATATGGTTTTTCTCCTGATACTCGTATAATTGCATGGTCTGGTGATAATCCAAATAGTTTAATAGGAGTTGGAATAACAGGAAAGGGAAAAGCAGCGATTAGTTTGGGGACTAGCGATACTTATTTTGGTTATATGAAAAAATTATCTTATGATCTAAGTGGAGAAAGTCATGTATTCGGTGCTCCGACTGGAGACTATATGAGCTTGATTTGTTTCAAAAATGGTTCATTAACACGTGAGGAAATTCGGAATCAATATAATCTTTCATGGGTTCAATTTTCTGATATCTTAAATAAAACTCCTCCTGGAAACTATGGAAAAATTATGCTTCCATATGTTTTCCCGGAAATTGTGCCTCTTATATTGGAACCAAAAGTATATCGTTTTGGATTTGAGGAAGATGATGTTGAAGGAAATATTCGAGGAATTATAGAGGCACAATTTCTTTCTATGAAGCTTCATTCTAGATGGATTGAAGAACAGCCAGATGAGATATATGCAACAGGAGGAGCCTCTGAAAATAGAGAAATAATACAAGTACTTTCTAACGTATTTAATAAACCAATTAGAATCTTTGATATTTCTGATTCAGCTGCATTAGGAGCCGCACTCAGAAGTGTTAAATCATATTACGATTCTCTTGAAAATGGAAAAACTTGGTTAAGCATGATTGATGAATTTTTAGAGTTCCAAAATAGTGAATTTATAAAACCTCAATCAGAATATAAAGAATTGTACGACGACATGCTTGAAGTATATAGAAATTGTGAAAACTACGTTTTAAAAAAGGGAGAAAATCCAGAAAAACTGAGAAAGAATTTCATTAAAAAGCATTTTAAATTCATATAACATTTATATACTGTAATAATAAAATTGTTCTATCTTAACTAAATATTAAAGTAGGTGTTTTATTAATGGAAATTAGAAAAATCTTATGTCTTATAAGTGGTATTTTAACTCTTGTTGCAACATATGTTTTTGCTTGGTTTATTGTTGACATATTGGGTACTAATTATTATGGTCATGGTATAGGAGTAATAATGAGCCTTCCGGATACATTTGCAAATGCTGAAACAATTGCTATTAGTTGGGGTGTACCCACTTTCGCGATTTATATTGTAGGAGGTTGCCTTATATTCTTCTTAATTTCAGGAGTTATAATGCTACTTGGATTAAAATATCGAATATTTGCAATTATCGGATCAATAATGCCTATCCTTATAGCAATTGCTATTATCACAGGTCCTTTCAATGCTCCTCCAAATCTTATAGATTATATATCACTGTTTTCGAGTGAAAGTTTGGGAGGATTTCCCGTAAATCTAGCAATTGGACCTTCAGGATTCGGAGCCTCTGTATCATTAGGGAATTATTTATTACTTGGAGGAGGAATTTTAGGCATCATTAGCGGATTTTTACCTAAAGACTAAGATAATATATAAAAGAGGAAATTTTAAGAAAAAAAGTAAATAATTTTTTTTTAATTTTCCATAAAAGACTTAACCAAAAAACTCTTTTATTGATTTATAACTATGTCCATCAAATTATTTCAAGGTGCAAGAAAAAGGAACATCCTTCTCATAATTTTAGCTACAATAATTACCGTTTCAGTAATAATGGTCTTGATATTATTAATAATTTACTATTCTGATATTACTGGTGGAGGGGGATGAATATGTGCATCAATTGTGCATTCTTCTCTAAATATATTTACAAATCTAATATGGGTATGACCCTTGGGAATAAATCTTAGTCTCAAGAGGACCCACCCAGCAAGGGTAACAGAAAAATAATACCTCTAAGAATATCTTTTATAGTATGCTTGATTCTTATTTATTAATTAACAAAACCCTTTTAAATGCTTAATACCTCTTAAATTAAATCGTTTTGTTAAATGGTGAAAAATGTATGTCAAAAGAGATCCCAGAAGCCGTTAAAGACGCACTTCGCAATATAGGACTAACTGATTATGAGATTGCCATTTATCTTACTCTTATTGTAAAAGGGCCAATGGATGCTCGGGAATTATCAGAAGCGTCAGGAGTGCCCTACTCGCGTATATATAATATTCTAACACAGTTGGAAAAAGAGAAAATGTGGATAATTAAAGAAGAAGAATCGAGACCTAGTCGCTATTTTGCCAAATCTCCAGATGAAGCACTTGTGATTGCCAAAAAACAATATAATGACAGTTTTGATAATTTTTCAAAAAATATAATTCATACTCTTACACCAATTTATCAATCTCATGATACTCCCATTAAGATTGCATTATATATCCATAGAGGCAGAGACGTATGTATAAATCGGAGTTTAGCTCTGATTAATATGGCTAAAACAGCAGTTTATTTAATTGCTCCCGAGTATGAATTTTTAGAAGTTTTTCACCAAGACATGAAAAAAGCTCGAGCGAGAGGCGTTACAGACATCAGAATCTTAGTAGAAGAATCAGCTTTGAAAGATGACAAATTTAAGGAAATTCTCAAGAAATATAGTGAAATTTCAGAAATTAAGACTAGAGATCAAGTTTTTGGTACAGCTGTTATTATGGATGAAGGAGAAGATGCTTTTCTTATTTTAACACAGAAAATTTTCAAAAAACTTAGTTATTTTGGGGCTGTAACTGATCATATTGCTTTTGGACCAGCCGCAAATTACTATTTTAGCTATCTTTATGATACTGCAAAAATAGCCCATATTAAATAAACAAAATAAATTTCTAATCTAATCTTTCTTCAGGAATTTCAGATATTAGAATTTAACTGTAATGGCTTTTTCGGGGCAAATCTCAACGCATTTAAAGCAGCGTGTACACACAGAAGGCCATATCGCAGTAATTTTCCAATGTTGTGGATCATAAACGTTCTCTTCTTTAGCCTTTAGATCTTCATGCCTTAAAAAGACACAAGGATCGCATACTTTAAGGCATTTTTTACAATCTCTTGGATCGATCCTCCCTTCAGGACCACATTTAGAATAATCAATTTTAATTTTGGTTTTACTCATTTTATCACCTAATAATGTCCATTAAATCCATGAAATTCTTTTCTAGGAATAAGCTGTAAAGCATCATGTTTACATGCATGACGACAAACTCCACATCCAAAACATTTATCATAATCAACAATTACCCTTTTAATAGATGGAATGAAGCGGATTGCATTCCATTGGCACATCACTACACAAGACTTACATCCTTGACAATTATCTTGATTTAAATTGATGATATATTCCGCTTTAGACATGATCATGAGATCAAAGTCATTCCTTAAACGTAATGCGCCACACTCAGGACTTTCACAATTACAAATTGCATTTATGTATGGATATGGTTGATACCATACAGTAGATACTAATCCGTTTTTATTATGTTGTTCCATTCTTTCCACAGCTTCTTCTCGAGTTATTCTATATGCCCTTTCTTTCGGGATAAACCTCGGAAGTTTCTCCAAAACTTCTGAAAGTACACCAAAGTTAATACAAGATTGATAATTTATTCCCCGTTGCATCTTTCGACACATACAATATGTTTCTACGATTGGTTCTGCTGCAAGTTCTGAAAGTATAATCTGAGCATCCTCCATTGGTATAACTTGTCCAATGTGACCATCAGCTCTAATCGGGTTAGGCTTTCTTATTGTTCCATGGATCATTCTCTCAACAGACCATCTCAAAATCTTCCCAATGAGTGGTATTTGTAATTTATATCCTAACCCTTTAGATGACAATCCAGCAATTTTTCTAATGTACACTGCTTCAAAATTCATCCATTGTTCAGTTAAGTATTCGCGAAAGGTATCTTCATCGCCAAGTTCACTAGCAGAATAATTTTTAGCATTTAAATACCATTTCTGCCCAATCCCGTGTTTCATACACCAACGGCACATATCTATCACTCTTTTAATTTAAGAAAAATTAATAATCTATTTCCTAATTATTTGTATTAGTTATACATTAATTTTTAACTTATTTAAACTTTTTAACTTGCGACTTCAGGTAAGAATTATTAGTTCAAAAAATTAAAGACTGGTCTATTAAACTTTTAAGAATGATATTATAATTTATTTTTATTAAGAAATACTATATTAAATCAATTGAAATATTAAGGCTAGGAACTAAAATGTATTGTCCAAATTGTGGTGAAGAGTTAAGAGATGAAAACCAAAGATTTTGTAGTCGTTGTGGAAGCAAAATTTCATCTTCAAAGGAAATAGTTGAATTAGAATCAGAGCCAAAAAAAGAAACAATGCCAATAGTACAACAATCAAAACAAATATCCTCTGAAATTTTAGTTAGTCCCCAAAAAACACCAGTTAAAGGTGCTGTAGGACCTTATTCGAAAAAAAGTCTAGCTGATGGGATAATTTCGATAGGCATAACTGTAGTTGCTCTTTATTGTAGTTTTATTGTGTTTATGGTTGCAAGAACATTAACGCCTTACCTTCCATTATTCAGTTGGAATCCTGTAACTCGTCGAACAATTATGTTAACGATCTTAGCAGTTATTTATCTTGTCGGATTAATATTAGCAAATGCTGCAAGATCAAATAGTAAGAAGGCAAGAAGCTATGAACCTGAAAATGGTATTCAAAAAGCAGGGAATGTACTCGGAATAATCGGGACAATTATTAATTCAATAGCTATAGCAGTTATCTTGATAACTCTCTTTACCAGCATATTAAATTACGTACTGATCTTATTTTAATTTTTTTTTTCCAGTTTAATTTTTTTTGTCCTTAAATGTTCCATCATTCCAGAGCCAATTTCTCCAGTATCCATATTTTTCATTATTACCATTTGTTCAAAAAGTTCTGTGACTCCTTCTGAAGATTCTCTTGCAAACCGAATAAAAAGTTAAAATTGATCCCAGACTCTAAGGGCCAATCAACTATATTAATAGATACCGAGGAATATCTCAGGAAGAAATGTTCAATCAATCAAGAAAAAATTCAGGAATTATATCAATTAGGATTAAAAATTGAAAAAAAATTCAACTATCCCCTTTATGATTTTTAGGAATATAGAATAAAAATAGAAGGAATTTTTATTTAAGAAAAGCTCTTTTGCCTAAATATATGAAAAGTTCTGCTAATTCAAATAAAGTAAGTGGATAAACTAACTGAGCCATGTCATTTCTTAAATCTTGTTTATTCTTACCTGCCGTGATTAATTTCTTTATATCTTCTACATAATCATCCATATTTAAGAATAATATTTCTATTTTGTCTGTACCCGTAAGTTCCGCTATTTCTTTATCTAAATGCTTCTCAACTTGATTTAATAAACCAAGCTTGAGTCTTGGGTCTAAACTGTATTTCTTTATTAAACGATTCATTTCTTCCAAGATGATATTTAAGCTTAGATTCCAATCCTTGTTTTCTTTGTATCGTACTATTAAAAGCTCTCCAATAATTGTCTCAAAAAGATTTTTCGGAACTTTTTCATCGAATTCAAATTCTATTCCGTTACTTAACTTAATCTTTTGAACCATTCTATACCTCAACTTTTTTTTTTCTTAATAAATAATAAACTATATTTTTTTTAATGTTTTGGTAGATGATATTCTTTTAAGTACTATTGTTTTGTGGTTCAACAGCATATCACTCTTGAATTAAAGAAAATTTATTCAAAATAAGTTGAAAAATTTAAGTAAACTATGAAAAAGCTTAAAGATGAATAGATTCACCAGAAATAGGTTTTATAATCAACCAAATAAACCTTTTCAGTAATATAATTAAATTTAAGGAAGGAGGAGAATCGGAAACCACGATACTTTTAAATTTTAAAAAGAGGAGACGATTTATCTAATAACAGGGTTAAGGGTTGAGGTATTTGAGCCTTCCGGCTTTAGGTATAAGAATATATTTTCTATCATGGCGTTCCGACTCGTTGTTGATAGTAAAATATTAACTAAGCTCATATTTAAATGTTTATTTTTTCCTAGGACAAAAAGGAAAATCTAATAAAATTGCGCTGGAAAGAAGATTGTATTGAAATGCTATATTATTAGCTAATTTCATAAAATTCCTCAAAAATTTTCTAAATTAATACATAATTAGAAGATCTTTCTTCGAATTTTCTTAATTAATTTATAACTCAAACTTATTTCATTTTGTTTAACTAATTCTATTAATTCATTTAGAATTATATACATCCCATATTTCTTCTTGAAAGGGTCTAAAATTTCTTTTAGAAATCTCTTTTCCTTCATAACTAGATTAGCTGTTGAACCAACTTGCTTCAAGATTTCTTCTTTTAACACAGATTTTAAATTCTTATCATAAAATCTAGCTATCTTAAACCCTGAGAATTCAGTGCATAACAACTTCCAGCTAGGTACATCTACAAAATTAGAATTACGATAAAAAAAGAAATAAAACCTTGACTTAAGCATACCTCTTTTCCTTTTGTCTAATAATTTAGAATAATGTATAGCAAATGGGGTTGTAATTGAAAATTTCTTTTTGAATTGAATAAAATTTATGTAATAAACGCGTCCACCATACATTTTATGTAAAAAGCTTTCAGCAGGACTGATTTTTATTCCTTTTTCATCTCTTGGTGCCTTAGGAGATGCAACACATGATCCTTTCCCGTGTAATATCCATAGTACATATATACCTTTTTGATTGTAATCTTTGGTCCTATGAATTATCTCTTTCACCGTTATTGGAGAATTTTGAATCTCAATTACAACATGTTGATTACTATTCAATTTAAAATATATGTCTGCAAATCTATTTCCAAAGTATTTTTCAAGAGAAATATTCACTATATCATTATTCTCGCAAACCTTTTGATAAATAAGTTCTTTAAGAGCTTTATGAATTTTAGATTCTGCTGCTGTACTAATAAAGGGAAGTTTTTTCATTATCTCCCTATTTAAGAAATTTAAATCTTTATAAAAAGTAGACGAGCTAAGAGAATTTCTATTTTAAATAGAAATCCATTAGACAAAAATGGATATTATTTATATATCATCAATGATATTTCTTCAATACCAAAATTAAAATATAAAGGTAATAGAACAATGCTTTTAATGATAACTACATGGTATCCTCCTGAAAAGGCAATGGATATCGCAAAATTATATTTAAAACAACCTAGAGAAATACCTCATGTGACCAAATGGCGTATCTATAATACAGCAGCAGGAAGGGATGGAATGAAACAATATCATGTGATTTATACGGAAAGAGGCAAAGGAGAAGAAGCAGGAATGGCGCTAAACAAATATTTCCTTCCTTTTAGTCAAATTGAAGGTTTTCGAATCCAATTTGAAACATTACTAGGTGTTTCAGATAGCTATAATGCTATAGGAATGAAATGGGAATAAAATATCAATTTCTAAATTTTTTTTTTTAAATATTCTCATTATTTTTTTTATAATACCATAAAATCACCTATCTGTTTTAAATTAAAAATAAAGACTTTCTATATATACATAAGAAATATGGCAGACAAACATTCTCAGAGCTTTTTTGGCCAATCAACTGGTTTAACTGTACTCAGTTCCACAAAAACAGATCCATTTATATTTTTCAAATGTATTCAGAAAAAAAGTGATGGAAATTGGGAAAAGCCGTCTTCTGGAGAAGGAAAAACCATAAAATGCAATTTAGACGAAATAGTAATGATAGTACAAGTTTTGAAAAGAAAAGAAAAAGCTTGGTTAAGTTTCCATAGCTTTAAAGATTCAAAAACTCCAATTTCGTTTAAATGGGATGAAAATGGGGGTAATAAGTTAATAATTACGATTGGAAAATATTCAAAAGTCTTAAATTTTTCCCAAATTGAGTTATTGAGACTCTTGTTAAAGCATATTCTAAAAGAAAAAATAAAGTACGCCACAACTTCAAATTCTATGGAAAAGAAGGTAAAATTAAATAAGGATAACCAAGAAATATCACCAAAATTTGAAGAATTTATTTTATCTAATAATGAAAAAACAAGGCAAATTGAAGGTTCAATAAAGAATGTTACTGAAAAAGCTTTATTTATTGATTTTAATGGAAAAAAAGAGATTTGGGTGCCAAAATCAACAATAAAATCCAATTATAATTTAGAAGACAATACAAATCAAATATTTGTAATTGATGATTGGATTTTAAGGAAAAATAATTTATTGAATAATTAAATCTTTACACTCCTTTCGAGATTTGGAAGAAATTTTTCGTTTAAAATTGTTTTAAGTTCGTTATTATAATCAATCATTTTTTTTGCGATTTCAGGATGGGATAGGAGTTGGATTTCTGCTTTATCATTCTGGTCCCATAACCGATAGGGAGTTTCTTCATATGGTACAATTTGTTTTACTTCCTTTATCCAGTCTGAGGGTAATTCGTTTTTTAATTCTATATCTAACATTTTTGCAAGAAACAAAGACCATGCTCTTGGAACAACACTCATTAAATATCCACCTCCACCAACAGCTACCCATCGATTTTGACAATAATCTCTAGCACAACTTCGCATTGTTTGAGCGATATCCCTATAAACTGAGATTGAAAGGCCCATTTGAGTCAATGGATCATTAAAATGCGTATCAACACCGAGTTGGGTAAATAGTATGTCAGGATTATATGCTTCTAATAATCTTGGTACAGAATATCGGAATAATTTTAAAAACATTTTGTTGTTTGTACCTGGTAAAAGGGGAAAATTGATTGAATAGCCTTTTCCTAAACCTTCTCCAATCTCATCTATATTACCAGTTCCAGGAAATAAAAATCTTCCACTCTCATGAAAAGAAATTTTTAGAACATTCGGGTCATCGTAAAACAGCCACTGAACGCCATCTCCATGATGACAATCAATGTCTAGATAAGCGACTTTTATCTCTTTTTTCAGGGTTTTTAGATGTGCAATTGCAACTGCAATATCATTAAATATACAAAAGCCAGAAGCTCTATCCTTTATAGCATGATGCATGCCTCCTGCAGGATTAAAAGATATCTGGAATTCATTATCCTTCCAAACTAAGTCCGCTGCTGCTATACTAGCTCCACACACCAATGCTGATGCCTCATACATTCCTCTGAAAATAGGATTATCCCCAGGGCCTAATCCGTAAATATATGCTCCTTTAAACAAAGTATTATCTCCATTTATGATGGGATCATCTGGGTTTTGACTTAATTTTGATACAACATTGACATACTCTGTAGCATGAATTCTTTCGATTTCCTCTTTAGTAGCTATTCTAGGTTCTATAATTTCTAAATTTTCACTATTCAAGAGTCCTAACTTTTCCATCAAACTATATGTTAGTTTAAGCCTCAATGGTCTAAGAGGATGCTGAGGACCGAAGTTATATGCTTGATATTTATCGGTATAAATTAATGCAACCTTTGCAGCCATGATAATTATTAGAATTTAAGGTCCTATTAATTTTTTTTATCTTTATTTCAAAACCATTTTTAAGAATAAAATTAAAATGAAAGAATAATCTTAACGCAAACACAAAAAATTATATTATATAAATATCATATAAAAAAATAAAGTTATTTTAGAATAGATTATCGAAAACTAATTTTTGTTAGATATAATGAGTCAGCGATTTAGAAAGTTTGTACATAGAGTTGCAAAGGATAATGAATTCCAACCAATTAAAAATAAACTATTAAATTATTTACAAAAAGAGAGTGAAAATAAATATAAAAATTATCCACTTCTTTTGGAAATAATGAAATCCTACTGGCCTCAGTACAAGGATGGTTCTAAAATTTCACACTTACTGAAAGACCATTATGAAGAGATTTTTAACTTCTACTTAAACACTATCTTCCCCTTTAGGAAAAGAGGCTTAAAGTTTAGTAATTGTGAGGCACCAACTCCAGTTGACTTTAAACTAGAATACTACTATCGATATAATAATAAAGAAATAGAAGTCATAAAAGAAGAAATGCAAGAACAAAATATTGAAGGAAAGGTTGAAGGTGTTTTAAAAAGACTTTTGATTTTTGCTGTCTCATCTTTTAGTCCAATGGTTGAACAAATTTTTGGAAGACCATTTGCTTTCCAATTCTCTAGTATTGATGCTAATCAATACAATAGTGGGGAGTGGGAAGTTAAAGCAGTTATTTCCGCAAGAGAACAATAATAAATACATAAAATAATTAGGATTTTGTCAAGTAAGATCCTAAATCCATTACCTCGCCATCTCCCTTTTTTACTTGGATTTTGCCTTTAATTCCTTTGACTTTCCTCTCAAGATATATTATGATATCTAAAGGAATCCTTCTTGGAACAGAACCTCTCTGTCTTATTATTGCGATCAAGTAATCGGCATTTTGAATCACATCTGGACTTACTAAGTGGTTGAAAATCTGCTGATATATCATTGGCTCTTTCTCTTTTAAATTACTCAAGTAGGAATATGCATCAGGAGCTAAAACACTACGTAAAATAAAATCAATTTTTTCTGTAATTGTAACTACTCGGTTTTTAATAGCCTCTTCTCTCTTTTTTGCCTCCATAAAAGCTTGCATTTTCCTTAATTTAATCTTTTCTATTTCATGCTCTTCATCATTATTGTTATTTTCATTCATTTATTATCCCCTTTAAATATTAACAATTTTTAAAGCAATCTTCAAAGCTCTAATTCCATCTTCTAAATTAACAAGTGGTTCTCGATCATAAAGGAAGTTAATAATCTCTCTTTTTAATGGTTCATCTTCTCTTAAAGGAGTGTATTTAATATCTTTGGTTATTGGCCAATCACCTTGTAAATCAATACCTTTTCGAATGGTGATTTCTTGAGTTATAAAATCAGCTATTATTCCTCCCTGTTCACCATTTACATCGATTCTTCTAAATTTTGATGGTGTAAGCCAATTAGATTCAATTTGACCTATTGCATTCCCAAAATCAAGAACTATAAAGGCGGCATCTGCATGTTTTGTGTCTTTAAAGCATTTTTTTACGCCAAAAACATTAATTATCTCTACGCCTCCCATTATTTTTTCTTGAAGATAAATGTCATGAATAGATAAATCTAGAACAACCCCCATATCCCAATTCCTTTTTGGATATAAACCGACTCTCTTTGATGAAATTGAAATGATCTCACCGATTTCTGGTAAATTCTTTAATAATTTATCAAATACGGGATTAAAGAGTTCAATAAATCCAGGCATTATTCGAATATCTTTAAAGTTCCTAAAGTAAATTAACTCATCTAGGTTTAATGCCATTGGTTTTTCCATTAGAATATCTATTCCATGCTGTGCGAATTTTCTTGCGATCGTCGGAATTTCTTTTGGAGGGGTAACTATACTTACTGCGGTAATATCCTCGTTCTTTATCATAGCATCAATATCAGTATAAGTGTTAATATCGTCATATTCTTCTTTAATCTTATCTAACTTTTTCGCCTCGCTATCACAAACTCCAACAAGATTAGAAAGATTATAAAAATTACGAACGTGTGCTCTGCCGAACCAACCTGCTCCGACCACAGCAGTATTCTTTTTCTTCATTGCATTTAAATAGACTTTTTATTATTTAGAATAATTACTTGTAAAATAAGAATTTTGCGTTGAATAATAACTTACATTAAAGGATCTCAACAACTATACTAAGAATCTTCTTCGATATTGAATTGCTCTAAATCTTTTAATAGCAAGAACAATCATAATTATACTTATTCCGTGATATATTACCATAACTAAGAATTGTGAAGAAGTTATTATTCGTGACAAATAAACACCATCAAGGATAAAGGTGATAATCATTAATGATGATGATATAAGAAAAATCAACCCAAAAAACCCTATAAAAAAACAAGATGTGAGTTTTAATCCATAATCCATTTCTACTCCATATTGACAATCAATGCATTCCCCTTTGAAATATAAAAAGTCCTCTTCCGAAATTTCTTGACCACAATTAATACAATAAGGCATTAGATTCTCCTTGATTAATTATTGCCTAGTATTGATGATCTAATCCTCTAAGAAACTATTTAAATATATCGGACAATTGATTATAGTTGGAGTGATCTTATAAAGTAAAAGATGGTCCCTCCTCCCGGATTCTCATCCCTTCTTAATGGAAAGAAAATTTGAGCCGGGGACCTCACGGTATCGGTTGACGTATTTTCATTGGTAAAAACCTTAATACGCGATTAAATCTACAGCCGCGCGCTCTAACCAACTGAGCTAAGGAGGGGATAA
>JBHLOY010000007.1:0-178565 GCA_048939995.1 Promethearchaeota archaeon
TTAAATAAGGATATTGATTTAAAATTTATAGCAGAAAGGACTCATGGATTTGTGGGAGCAGATGTCGAAGCATTATGTAAAGAGGCTGCAATGTTAGCTATTCGAGAAATATTACCAAAATTTGATTTTGATAAGCCTATCCCTATGGAGATTTTAGAACAACTTCAGATAAAGATGGAAAGCTTTCTTCAAGCTTTAAATAGTATCGAACCATCTGCTTTAAGAGAAGTCTTAATTCAGCAACCAAGGGAAACCTGGGAAGATGTAGGAGGATTAGAAGATGCTAAGCAACAGTTAAGAGAGGTAATTGAATGGCCTTTGAAATATCCTGAACTGTATAAGCACTTAAATTCCAGACCTCCGAACGGTATATTATTATTTGGACTTCCTGGTACAGGTAAAACCCTACTAGCTAGAGCTTTAGCTCATGAAAGTGAAGTAAATTTCATCTCAGTAAAGGGTCCAGAATTTTTATCTAAATGGGTAGGTGAGAGTGAAAAGGCAGTTCGAGAAACTTTTAGAAAAGCTAGAGCAGCAGCTCCATGTATAATATTTTTTGATGAGATTGATGCAATTGCGGGTATGAGGGGGAGATTTGCAAGTTCAGAAGTAACTGAACAAGTAGTATCACAATTATTAACTGAAATGGATGGGTTGGAAGATTTGAGAGATGTTATATTAGTAGCAGCTACTAATCGTCCTGAGCTTCTAGATCCTGCTCTATTACGTTCTGGTAGATTTGGAAGACATATTGAAATTCCCATTCCAGATTTAGAAAGTCGAAAAGAAATCTTCAAAATTCATTTAAAAAATAAGCCTTTAGCTGAAGATGTTGATATCAATAAGTTAGCGGAGGATCTAGAAGGATATACTGGTGCTGATATCCAAGCGATATCTGAAGAGGCTACCTTATTAACTATAAGGAATGCAGTTCCATCCATCAATGAGAAAAAACAAAAAATTCAAGATTATGATAATCAATTAAAAACATTAAGGGAAGAACAATCAGTTAATATTAATATTAATCTAGAGAAGGAAACTAAAGATTTGGAAGTTAAAATAGAGAACTTAAAAGCTCAATTGGTTGATAACATTTCACTTTCAAAAGAAGATTTTAACCAGGCAATGGCAAAAATTCTTAAAGGCGCCGATCGCGCAAAAAGTGCTCATGATAGATATGCTAAAGAAGCTGAGGACTTATATAGATAATTTTTAACACTAAAAAGGTGTGAATTAAAAATGGAAGTTGAAGAAAAGGATGAAAATATTCAAATAATAAGCTTAGATTCTTTATTAGAGATATTGGGTAACCCTACAAGAAGAGCAATTTTGAATAAATTGGCTAAGTTCCCACACTCTGCTCCAGAGCTAGCAAACGCATTAGGTATTTCAAGACAAGCTGTTCATAGTCAATTAACGTTACTTCAAGAAAAAAATATAATTGAACCTCTTGAAGCATCTGAAATTAGAGGTGATAAATACCGCATAAAAACGAATATTTCAGTAAATATTGATATAACTCCCGATTATTACAATATCAAATATAATACCAGCACTACTGACCCAGAATCAGAATTGGTTGAATTCAAGGATATGAATTGTTCAATTAATTATTCTAAAATAAAGGCCCCAAATGATAAAATCAGATTCTTGAGCGACGAAATTAGAAAAATCGAACAGAGTATGACAGATTTAGAACTTAAACGAAAAGAAATCCTGAATCAAAAAGAATGTTTAATTTTAGAAATAAAAAATTTAATGCATGGACAATTTAAAGATAATTTGGAAAAATTACTTAAAGAGAAATATGAAGGAGATATCAAAGATAAAAATTTAAGAGCAAGTTTAAACCTTACAGAGGAAATATTAACAACAATGTTTTTTAATCCAGAACGGTATTTTAACCGCTTCAATATTAATAAATTAATGGAAGATCTTTTTCTCTCAGATATGGACAGATATGAACGCGATCGCCGATTTGGTTCGATACGCCCTATTTTAGAAGAAATTTCGCGATTAATGGGTTTTTTCCGAGAAGATGATGATTGGTTTTTTGATTTTTAATTAAAGTTAGGAGAAAGTTATGAAATTACGAGAATTTAAGCTTGAAATGCCTGAGATTTTCGAAAAGGTTAAAAAAGATGTTAAAGCTGTTTTAGGCCTTCATAGGGCTGGTTTAAGCCTCGGTTTAGCAGAATTGGGGATGAAACGTGGATTTTTTATAGGAGGAATGCATTTCTATCCCGGTCATGATATAGTTATGAACATATCTCCCCTGATAAAAATTCTAGAATCACAATCTTATGAAATTGTATGGGCTTATACCTATCACATTCTTTTACATGAATACATCCATTCCCTAGACAAAATTGATGAATATGAGTGTAGAATACTAACTCTTAAAGTGACTGAAGAAATATTCAATGATAAACACCACCCTGCCTTAATTATTGCTAAAAATGGAATAGGAACTTTTATTCCTAACCTAAATCTCATATACCTCCCTCCAGAACGAAAACCAGACGGTATTCCAATTGAATATGTTTATGGTTTTGATCGAGAAAGCCAAACGTATTTCTCTTAGGATATTCTTTATAGAAATCTGTTTTAAAGACGTTTTATAAATTACCAGATTTCATTTGACAATAATTAAAGTTTTTTTAAATTATTCAATACTATTAAATAGAATTACTTTAAATTGGTGTAATTTAAAATTTCTAAATCATCCTCAAATGCGAATAAAGAGCAAGGAACTATCGCAAAAGATCTCATCATTGAACCTGATCAATTAATCTTTAATTGGAAGTATAAGGATGTTAAGAAAAAGCTAACCTATGATATAAAAAAATGCAT
Organism: Promethearchaeota archaeon; assembly: GCA_048939995.1. Classification (GTDB taxonomy): domain Archaea; phylum Asgardarchaeota; class Lokiarchaeia; order Sigyniarchaeales; family SOKP01; genus SOKP01. The sequence goes on from JBHLOY010000007.1 coordinate 2,854, forward strand.
AGGTTGTAGCTTATGTAAGTTAATCTGTCCTGTAGATGCGATAGAATTAGGACCAGTCCCTGAGATTGCTCAAAATATCTTAGATGATTCAAACCCAAAACTCTTTATAGATCATGAAAAATGTTGCTATTGTATGCTATGCGTAATTGTATGCCCCACAGATGCATTTCATGAAAATATTGAACCCGAAGGACAGATTTCATTAGACGAGTTTCCAGCGATTGGTAAATTCTTTAAAATTGATATGGATAAATGTATTGAAGACAAAAATAATAAAATCTGTAAACTTTGTCTGACAATTCGAGAAAGAAATGCCATTAGAGAGTATTTCCAGATTGAAAAAGAATGCCCTACCCATTGTTTTCATATAACCTCTCCAATTAAGGGAGAAGTGATTATTAAAAAAAATATGCTGCATAAATGTGATCCTCAAGGCTGTAAAGCTTGTGTTAATATCTGTCCTACTGAATCTTTTTTTATCCCCGAAAAAGCTGAAGAAGTGATAAAATATGGTAAGATAGCTTGTAACGAAGATGAGTGTTTTTATTGTGGAGCATGCGTAAATTCTTGCCCTGATGATTTGATAATTGTAAACAGAAAACAAATAGAAATTATTGATCCCAAAAAGAAAGGAAATTATCCCTGGATTCAAGGATGGATTAAAAATATAAAAGAAATACTAAGAAGAAGGCTAGTTGAAGGAAAAGAACAAATATCAATACCTATTATTGAACAAGAAATTAAGGAAGTTAAAGCTAAAATTGAGGAGAAAATTCCACAGCTATCAGAAGAAGATAAAGTAAAATTATCTGAACTGAATGAGAGAATTCAAACTTTCTTAAGATCATCAAAGATTAGATATTGGATCAAAGATAAAAAGACTGAAAAAATTTCGAAGGAGTTAAAAAAAATCTTAAATCAATAAGCATAATATTTCTAGAAACGCTTAGGGTATGGATGGAAAAATTATTTTTGTTTTTATAATCAAAATTAAACTAATTTTATATGGATTAAATTAAAAATAAAAAATAATTTCTTAAAATGATTCTAAAGTTAAAAATAAAGGGTAAAAGAAAACAAGAAAAAAAAATTTACCTATGGATCCAGAGACATAAGGATTTCAAGCAAGATATTCAACAATTATTGCAATTTTTTAAAGATCAAATCTTAGTTTCTAAAAAGAGAAAGATTTTACCTTATTATCGAATAGCTTCTGAAAATCCTGCAATAGCTTTATCCTTATTTTCAGCAATACAAGATTTAATCCCTGAAGTTTACTTTAAAGAAGAAAGTAAATTTGAATTAGAAGAAACAGTAAATCCCTAAACTTTAATTTTTTGAAGAAATCAGGAATTTTTAATTAAATACTAAGTATGATGATCGGGATAGAAATTATCAATGCAAATAAAATCATGAGAATCGTGATTGCTTTATCCCTTAATAAGTTAAGTTTACTACTTTGTTTAGACATAATATTACCACCTAACAGATATATAAAAATTCATCTTTATTAGTTTGTTCATTCGTGAAATTCTAGATTTTTCTTTATAAAGGGATATCATATCTGTATATTACCAAGGAAAATTTATAACTTCTTCTACAGTTTGATCCATATGTCATCTCCTCTTTATGCTCTATTCCACTGAAGCGTTGCAAATAGATGTGTGGATTATTAAAGTATTCTCTTATGAAGTATTGATTTATTAAATCCTTAATCATTGAGTTCTTTTAAATAATTACAATAAGTACACATATTTGAGTTCCCAGAAGGGTATCCACATACTTGACAATAATTATATTTTACTTCTTTATAACTATGGTATAGAATCTTAGATAATTCTAAAAATCCATTTAGCAGATTAAATTCAATTTCAGGACTATATGCTTTACATTTTTGGATAAAATCTAAAACTCTTTTTCTTATAATTGGGTCCTTCTCCCTATAAGGACAGTGGGAAGGATAGTAAAATAATTTTTTTAAATTAGCATAGAGGAATATTTCCTCTTCCGGAATTCTCATTAAAGGTGTTATCTTTTTAAGAAAAAATTTGGAAATGTTCTCACTTTGTTTTTTGAAGATATATTGTTTTCCAATTAACGGAAGTCTTTTATATAAAATATTCATCATAAAAGTTTCAGCAATATCAGTAAGATTATGCCCTAATGCAATAATATCGCCACCTAATTTTTTTGCCTCATCATTTAATAGCCTTCTTCGAAATGTAGCACAATAATTACAAGCGTATCGGTAATCAGGAGAATCCTTTTTAATATTTATTATCTGATCTAAACTGTATCCAACAGCTTCTTGAAATCTTAAGATTTTATGCTCAATATTATATCTTCTGCAAAATTTTTTAGCATATTCCACACTCTGATCTCGATAGTCTTTGATTCCCTCATCTATTGTAAGAGCAATAACAGGATTTGAATTGTAGGTATTTTCTTGAATCTTTATTAAATTATAAAGTAGTGTAATTGAATCTTTTCCTCCTGATAATGCTACGATAATTTTTTTATCTGGTTGTAGCATCTTATACTTTGAAATAGTTTTATAAATATTTTCCTCAATAGAATTTTCAAAGCAACTAGTGCATAAATCCTGTTTTGAGATTTTTCTATGAATTATAATTGAATCATTCTCGCAAGAGGAACATTTCCCATTTTTCAAGAAAATCTTATAATTATTCATTAAAAAGACAATCCTTCTTTCTCTAACACTTTTTACTTTAAACTATTTTTAACAATGGGAGAGGGGGGATTCGAACCCCCGACCCCTAGGTTTTTTGCTTTCGTACAATAGGTTTACGTAAGACCCAAACCTAGAATCATACCAAGCTAGACCACCCTCCCTTTGAGAATGAGTTCTAAAGATTAAATATAACCTCTAAAACTTCTCTTATTTAGGAGATAAATTGAAAATTAAATAAATCTTTTTATTAGATAAAAAAAATTAATTAAATAAAAAAGTTTTTCCGTTAAATATCAGATAAGTTTCATTGAAATGAAAAAGAAAATTTTACTTCTTAAAATTGGTCAAATCAGTGAAGCAATCATATTAAAATTGAAGAAGAATTTAGAATGGACCTTTAAAGATTTTAATATGAAGCTTGAAATAATACCTAAAGAACTCGATTTGAAAGATTCCTTTTACCATTCCCAAAGAAGGCAGTATGATGCTAATAAAATTATGAAGGAAATGAATCAATTTTTATTTAATTATGACTTTTTTCGAGTTTTAGGAATAATTAATGAAGATATTTACTCAAGGTTTTATAATTTTATTTTTGGGTGTGCAAGTGGAATTGAATCCAATATTGCTTTAATTTCCGTAGCTCGATTAGATGAAAAATTTTATAATAGAACTGAAAATACTGCTCTACTTGAAAAAAGAGTGTTAAGAGAATCAATCCATGAGCTAGGTCATACTTTTGGCTTAGAACACTGTGAAGATTATTGTGTCATGCAATTTTCTAATAGTTTAGCAGAAGCTGATAATAAACCCTTAAAATTTTGTAAGAATTGTAATAAACAATTAGAGAAGTTTTTCGCTTGAAAAAATCATCCATATCTATTTTTGAACTTATTAAATAAGGATTCGCTAATTTTCATGATATCTTTGTTATTTTTTACTAACTTTCTCAATTCATAAGGGATATTTTTTAAACCAAAATAAGCTCCAGCTAAACTGCCTCCTATAGCACCAACTGTATCACTATCTCCTCCAGCGGTTGCTAATTCAAAAATGCATTCTTCAAATGAATGTAAACTCTTTAAAAATATGAATATTGCACACGCAACAGTACTTAAAGTATAAGGGTGAATAAATGCCTTCCCAAGATATTCTTCTATAAAATAAGGAGATTTAACTCCAATTTGTGAAAATTTAATCAACCCTGATTCAATTGAAATGTTGAGATTTTGTTCCACTTTCCTCAAAATATCGATAAATTCCACCCATATTTTATCTTGAGAATTTGATATTGAGGATATAATGACTTCAAAAAACTCATCGATAGGAAATCCGTTCTCTGAAGTTTTTCCTATCAAATAAGATATAGCTCTTGCTATAACTATCGCTCCTGCTGAAGCTGCTGGATGGGAATGTGTAATAAGACTCGACTTTAATGCCACAGTGTTTAAAGTTTTTACATCTCTACTATAAAACAATCCTATCGGAGATACTCTCATTGCTGTTCCATTACCACCTGAATTAGAAGCAGCTTCTCTCCAAGGAATTTTGTATTTCAATTTTTGAATTGAACTCAAGCACCCATAACCGGGCCCAATAGGAGGATCATCCAACCATTTTACATACTCTCTAACAAAATTATCTAAATTAAATCCTGACCCCTGAATTAGAGCCTCAGCAGTATGAAGTGTTAATTGGGTATCATCAGTATAAGTATTAAACAACTTTTTATGACTTTTTAAAAATTCCCCAAAATCAGTAAATAATGAATGAATTTTTTCTCGTAATACACCTTCAAATGGGTGACCTAGCGTATCTCCTATAGCTACTCCAAATAAAGTCCCTGAAAATTTATCCAAATAATCAATTTTCATATTATTAAGCCAATTTTATAAAAAGTTCATATTTTACTTATTATTTAATTTTTCTCCATAAATTCAAGATTCGATCTCAGTAATTAATCTCATAAAAATAATTTTTAAAAGGTATTCTTACTAATTTATGTTTTAATAAAAAATATAAAAATTGTATTAAGTAAAATGGCAAAAATAGAACAACTAAGAGATGTAATAACAGCAACGCTTACACCCTTTAATGAGGATCTATCGTTAGATGAGAACAATTATCGTGAATTTATAAGATTTCAAATAAAGAATGGTTGTAAAATCTTAACTATGGGAACAACTGGAGAGAGTGCTACCATGTCACATGAAGAACATCATCAAGCAATTAAAGTTGCTGTTGATGAAGCAAAAAAAACTGATAGAAATACTTTTGTTTTAGCTGGAACAGGGAGTAATGCAACAAGAGAGGCAATATCACTTTCTCAATTTGCTGAAAAAGCAGAAGTAGATGGATTACTCCTTGTAGTCCCTTATTATAACAAACCTCCTCAGCACTCATTAATTGATCATTTTTCTAAAATAGCCGATTCAGTCTCATTGCCAATAATTTTGTATGACGTACCGTCTCGCACTGGAACAACACTAGAACCTGAGACTATTTCTAAATTGGCGTATTCTAAGGAAAATGTAGTAGGAATAAAATGCGCTTCTGGGAATATTGATCAAATAACAAAAATCTGCCAGAGTACACCAGATGATTTTATTATTTTAAGCGGAGATGATGGACTGACGTATCAGATCATGGGTCTAGGAGGCCGAGGGGTCATTAGTGTAGCTTCAAATATCATTCCAGCTAAGATGCTAAAGTTTACTAGATTAATGAATGAGGGAAAATGGGAAGATGCTAGGAAAATGCAATTTGAACTTTATGATCTATTTAAAGTTTTATTCGTTGAATCTAATCCTATTCCTGTGAAATACGCAGCAGAATTAATGGGATTAATGAATAAAAGAATGAGATTACCTTTAACTCCTCCTTTGGTCGAAAATCAAGAAAAAATCAAGAAAGTCTTGAAAACTCTAAATTTAATTCCTTTAAATTACATTTAAGAGGATATATAACGTGATTAAATTATTAATTTTAGGCCCTACGGGCGCTATGGGGAAATTAATTAGTGAATTAGCGCTTAAGGATGAAGAAATAAATGTTGTGGCTGTTTGTGATATTAATAATGTGGGAAAAAAACTTGCTTCTTTTATCACTGTTAATGTTCCTAATGAACTTATAATCCAAGATGTAAATAATCTACAAGATGTAATTGATCAAACTAAGCCCGAAGTTGTCGTTGACTTTACAATAGCAGCAGCAACTGAAAAGAATTGTAAAATCTGTATCCAAAATGGTATTAAGTGTGTTATAGGAACAACGGCTTTATCGCAAGAATTTCTTGATGAATTTGCAAATTTAGTAGAAAAATTTAATGCACCTTCGGTTATTTCCCCAAACATGGCTATTGGTATTAATGTGTTATTTAAAATGGCTTCAATGCTGACTAATTATTTAGTTGATTGGGATATCGAGATAATAGAAGCCCACCATCATAGAAAACTTGATGCTCCCAGTGGTACTGCATTAAAAATAGGAGAAATCATCAGTGCTAGTCTTAATTCAAATTTTGAACAAATAGCTAAATTTGGAAGGAACAAAGGCCAAAATAAAAGAAAAATTGGTGGTAAAAATGAATTAGGGGTTCATTCGATTCGTGCAGGTGATATAGTAGGAGATCATATTATTCTTTATGCTGGGACTGGAGAAAGAATTGAATTGAAGCATCAAGCACATAATAGATTCTGTTTTGCTAATGGAGCAATAAAAGCAATTAAGTTTATCGTAAAAGCTGAAGAAGCCAAAATTTATTCCACAAGTGAAGTCTTAGGATTGTAATAATACTTTTGTGTTTTATTAAACACATAAGTTATAGATTGAGATAAAATTACAAAATTTTTCAGAGCAGATCAGTATTTTCATCAATCTCAAGAATAAGATTTCATAACGCCAACTCTTCATTTAAAAGATTAAAGGGTATCCTGACTTTAATCTTTGATAATTTTATAATTCTATCTCGTTATAATAGAAATTAACTCAAATTTTAACTTTTTTCATAAACAAATATAAATTTAATTTCTTATCTTAAATGCATTGGTATAATCTGGTTCTTTAACAAATCATCAAAATTCTCAGCATCTCTGATTTTAAAAAAGTTTCCATCAGTGATTAAAATTTCAGCTGGACGTGGTCTTGAATTATAATTACTACTCATTACGAATCCATAGGCTCCAGTATCAAGAATCGTAAGATAGTCACCTTCTTTTAGTTCTGGAAGCTCCCTTTCTCTCCCAAGAATATCTCCAGATTCGCAAATTGGACCGGTTATATCGTATTTTAGTTCTTTCTGATTCCCCTTTTCTTCACAAGGAATTATATGATGATAGGAACCATACATCGTAGGCCGGATTAAGGTATTAAATCCTGCATCTACTCCTGCAAATAATTTATATCCGTTATCTTTAATAGTATTTACTTGTGTTATTAGTATGCATGATTCAGCAACTATATATCTTCCTGGTTCAATTTTAAAAATGGGTTCTCCAATATTCTCCATAAGTGAAAACTTTTTAAAGGATTGTAAAACAATAGATTTATAGGTTTCTAAGTCTAAAGGCTCAGTGTTTGGAAGGTAAGGTATCCCTAAGCCTCCTCCAAAATCGATGAATTCGAATTTTATCTTTAATGAATCTACTAATTTTTTTATGATCGATAAATATTTTTTAGTTGCTTTCTCAAAATCATGTGGATTTATAATACCAGACCCAATATGTTGATGGATACCGAATTTTGAAAAACCATAATCTTTTGCTTTTTTATAAGCATCGATTACTTGATTTTCTAATATTCCAAATTTTATGTCTTTTCCAGCAGTAATATTATGGACATGGTGTCCTGCTCCAAATTCTGGATTCACTCTAAATGATATTACATTTTTCTCTTTACCTTGATCCTCATATACTTTTGCTAATCTCTCTAATTGACTGACACTATCTAAATTAATTAAAACATCATTTTTAACTGCAAATTGAAAGTCATTGTTAGTAAACATATTCCCAGTATAAATTATCCTCTCAGGAGCAATCCCCGCTGAAAAACACATGTAAATTTCACCTTGAGAGGTACAATCAAAAAAAGAACCTTCAGTTTTTAGGATTTTTAAAACCGAAATGTTTGAGTTTGCTTTAACCGCATAGTGGATTTGATTCTTCTTATATTCTGAATTAAGCACGCTTTTCAAATTTCTGTATTTTTCTCGAATAATTCTTTCAGATAGGACATAAATAGGAGTTCCAAATTTTTTCGCTAGCTCTATGCTGTTTACATTATCAAAATAAAGAACATCATTTTGATATTCTAGTTCTTTACTTTTTAACCAATCACTAATTTCCATAAAAACCATCCTTCTTTCTTAAAATTCAATTTTATCAATAACTCCTTTAAATACTTTAACAATAGGACCTTCCATGAAGACCTTCTTTCCATTAAATGTTATTATTAAATCTCCCCCATCATTATGCACTAAAACTGAGGTATTTTTTTCAAATAATCCTAATATTGTTCCTGCCACAACAGCTGCACATGTTCCAGTCCCACATGATAATGTAATTCCAACACCTCTCTCAAAAACCCTTAAATATGCCTCAGTTTTAGAGACAATCTTCACAAACTCAACATTAGTTCTATTTGGGAAATGCTTATTTGATTCAATTGCGGCACCATATTTATTTAAATCATTATCATTGATGATATTCTGAGTAAAAATTACAGCATGGGGGTTTCCCATAGAAACTGCTGTGAAATTAAAAATCTTATCTAGAATCACAATTTGTTCATTTACACATCTATCAACATCATCATCCAATATAACAGGAATACTATCGCAATCTAGAATTGGAGATCCCATATCAACCTTAACTGAATTAACTGAACCATTTACAACTTTTAATTCATTTGTAATAACGTTTTTCATAGTTTCTATTTTTATAGTTTCTTTCTTACAAATATTATTTTCATAGATGAATTTAGAAAAACATCGTATCCCGTTGCCACACATTTCACTCTCGCTTCCATCTGGATTGAACATCTGCATTCTTATATCCGCCTTATTGGATGATGAAACAAACAGTAATCCATCAGCTCCTATAAAAAAATGGGGCTTACATAATATCTTCGCCAATTGACCCAGTTTATCCTCCGGGATTTTCCATTTAAGATTATCGATAATTATGTAATCATTACCTAAGCCATGCTGCTTCTCAAAATCTAAATTTTCAATTATCATATTTATTCAGTAACGAATTTAATCTTCCTTAGAATAATAATTAAGATTAAAACTTCATTGAAAAAAATTTCTTTTTTATAACTCTTTTTTGAAAAATCTAAATAAAGCTTAAAATTATAATTATATATTCAATTTGAAAGATTTACGAAAGATAATGAAAAAAAAAATACTTATTTTACCATTCTCAATCCTAATTTTGTGTATATTATTACCTTCAGTAGGAGCTTATCAATATTCTGATAACATAAATGAAGGGATTTCAGTGTTTTTTTTAACAGCATTAGATGAGGGAGAAACCATTGAAATAAATGTAACTCATTCCGGTATAGGGAACTTTACACTATTCCTCTTTGATCAACGCCCTATGGATTCTTATATAAATTTTGACAAAACTCTAAACCGAGAAATTTTTAATCTAGCTATTAATTATAGCTTAGAAGAAAACCCTTATCTGCTTTATAATGCTACTTTATCCAAAATCTACTATTTTCAGATTATATTGCTCGATCAAGGACCAGATACGTATTTCATTTATTCCGATAAAGAACTAACCCGTTATTATCTCCCTATCATTCCAGGATATTATTTGTTTTTGATCTTGGCTTTTATCACTATAATAATAGTAGCTTTAGTGTTTAAAATTAAAAAAGTAATTTTAAATATATCTGAAAACTAGAAAGCGCCGAAGAATTAGTGAACAAGGTTATAATTGGTTTAAATTGATTGGTGCTGTTGAATTTAATTAAAAATAAACTTAGTATATTAATTTTTTATGCAAAGAAATTTATATGAAATATGCAATTTAAAATCTAACGAAATCGAAGCTAGATACTATATATGTCGCAAGAATCGTGGAAGTATTTTTTAAATTGTAGTTATATTATGGCATTTCTGTTATTTGTTCCTACTCATTATGATCTTGAAATTTGTTATTTTTTTTATTTTGCTGGAGCAGGAATTTTCAGTCCCTTATGTTATACCAATGTTAATCCGTTTATTTATTGGATTTTTGGCGTGGTCCTTACAAGATCTATTCCAGGTTCAGGAATATTAATAGAGGTGAAATATTGGTTCTATTCTCCATATATCATTATTGTATCATTAGTATCTTCTTTCACTATTATTTTAACTGCTATAATTGCCAATTACAAGGCAAGGAAAATCAAAAAAGGTAAAAAAACTAAAATTAAGATACTTCAATTATTAACATATATTCATGTTTTTTTGATTTTCATCAATTTTAGCCTGTATCCCTTATTACCATTTTTTGGATATATACTTTGGATATTTGCTCTTTTTTTATTTTGGAATGGAATTCTTAAATTTAAAAACGCAAATAAAAAGAAAATGCATAATCTTAATGTTTTATTTAGTTCTTGGTTAATTTCTATTACATTGTTAATTCTTATGGTAATTATTTTTGATATTTTAAATGCTCTTTATATTATTACCCAAAATTAATTTCTTAAATATATTTTCTTATGTTAGTAAATAGGCAACCTTTTTAATGTATCAAGAAATATCTTCTTCTAAATATTTTTGTATCTAAAATCTCCATATCGGAAGAATTAATTGATAAAATATGTATGAAACTAAACCTTGGTTAAAATTTTATGATAAGTATGTCCCAGAGCACATTGATTATCCTGAGACAACAATATATAACGCTGTAAAACAAACTGCTGAAAAATACCCTGATTCAATAGCTTATGATTTTATGGGATATGAATCTACTTATCGAGAGATGATTGAAGAAATTGATCAATGCGCCAAAGCGTTATCTAATTTAGGATTAAAAGAGGGGGATCGAATGACAATATCCATGCCAACAACTCCTCAAGGAATTATTTGTTTTTACGCAATAAATAAAATTGGGGCTATTGCAAGTATGATTCATCCCTTAAGTCCTCCAAGTCAAATTGAATTTTTTTTAAACCTGAGTAACAGTACACATCTGCTTACCCTTGACAAAGCTTATACTAACGTCGAGAAAATTATTGACAAGACTCCATTAAAAATGACAATTCTAACTCAACTTGGTCATGAACGAGTAGATATAGCCGAAAATCCTAAAATCCAATGGTGGAAATATATAATGGCTAAATCTTACTCTGAAATACCAACTTTTGAGATGAATCCTGATGATATGGCTGTGATTTTGTATTCAGGAGGCACTACTGGTATTCCAAAGGGAATCATGCTTTCTAATTACAATTTTATAGCTGAAGGAACTCAAGTTGCTACATGGATGGATATGTCAGACAAGGATTCAGCTCTTGCAATTTTACCAATATTTCATGGATTTGGACTTGGTGTATGTGTTAATTCTGTATTCATGGGAGGAGGAAAAAGTATTTTAGTACCATCATTTACCCCAGATCAGGTAGTAGAGTTAATCAAAACTAAACAGCCTACCTTGCTATTTGGAGTGCCAACATTATATGAAGCCCTTAATCGAAACCCAAAATTCCAGAACACTAATTTAAGCTTCTTAAAAGCTGCTTTTTGCGGCGCTGATACTTTACCGCGTACTACAAAAGAGAAATTTGAAGAAATTTGTAGAAAAAATGGATCAAATGTTCAACTTAGAGAAGGATATGGTTTAACTGAAGCGGTTACTGGAATTTGTGCCATGCCCTTGGGTGAATATCGGGAGGGAAGCATTGGAATTCCACTTCCAGATATGATGATGAAAATTGTTGAGCTTGAAACTATAAAAGAAGCGCCTATTGGGCAAGAAGGTGAATTATGTGTTCAAGGTCCCGCTGTAATGTTAGGTTACTTAAATAAACCGGAAGAAACTGCGAAAACATTGAAAAAGCATGAAGATGGAAAAATATGGCTCCATACTGGAGATATTGCGACGATGGATGCGGATGGATTCTTCTATTTTAAAATCAGATTAAAACGCATGATAAAATCATCTGGTTTTAATGTCTATCCTGCTCAAGTTGAAAATGTTCTTTACAAACATCCAGATGTCCTTGAAGCGTGCGTTATTGGTGTACCTGATGAAAAGCAAGTAGAAAAAGTGAAGGCTTTTGTAGTTTTAAAAGATCCTGACAATGAAAGTAAGGAAATGGAAGAAAAATTAATTAATTATTGTAATGAAAATTTAATTAAGTGGAGTTGTCCTCGAGAAATCGAATTTAGTAAACAATTACCTAAGACTCTTGTCGGAAAAATAGATTTTAAGAAGTTAGAAGCACAAGAAAAAGAAAGGCTAAAAGCTGCGGGAAAATATTATGGGTTATGAATGAAATTACAAAATACGATATACACTCTTTTTTTTATTATTTTCTGATAATGACGAAAACCGACATAATAAATATTTAAGGAATTATCAGTTTTGAAAACTTTTCTTGCAAATCATTTTCAAAATAGTTTAAAACCTACTAAATTCGGTGATCCTTGATCTATTTCCATCACATAATTTTAAATTCAATACATCAATTCCCTACCTATATTATAAACAGAAAATAAAAGTGAGATAAAATTTCATTTGAGGAGATCAGTAAAAAACTCGCAGAGATAATGAAAGATACAGAATCTCTGGAGCTAAAAGATGTAGACCTTTTTGCTGAATATATGGAGTTCCAAATGCTCCCTAGTATCGTTCAAGCAGCTGCTCAGGCAGCTCTTCCGGGAATTGGAAAAGCAGAATGGACACCCACCAAATTTTCACTGGATGTTTCTTATCCTGGTAAAATCCAAACAATTGAATTCATACGTGCTAATGGCAAGAAGGCAGTAATAGGAGGAGAAGCCGTCCCACCTTTCTATAACTTCCTTGGACTTGATAAACGTAATCCACATCCACCTCTAGTGACATATGACGTGTTTGATATGGGTTCAGAAATGATGCTTCCAAAACCTATTAAACAAGAATATAAAGATGTCCTAGCCAACCCAGCAAAGTGGGCTAAATTTGCCGTTGATAAATTCGGGGCTGAATGTATCACTTTCCATTCTTTAGGAATTGATCCTGGAACACTTGATTGGCCAGTTTCAAAATCAAAAAAGCTATTTGAAGAAATATTACAAGCTGTTGATGTGCCAGTAATCATCGGATGCTCAGGGAATAAAAAGAAAGACGTCGAAATGTTTAAAGTACTCGCTGAAGTTGCAGAAGCTGATGTTTTGATGCTTTCAGCAGCTGATAAAGCAACCTGGGAAGAGGTCATTCCTTTAGCTGTTCAATACGACCACAATTGCTTACTCTGGACAAGTTTAGATCTAAATAACCAAATCAAAATGAATAAGGATGCAGTAGAATTAGGTTTGCCTAGAAACCGAATCGTTATGGACCCAACATGCGCTACTCTCGGTTATGGGATGGAGTACAGCTTTAGTATATATCAAAGGATGCGGATTGCAGGCTTATTAGGAGAGGAAGATTTAGCTTATCCGATTAGTGGTGGAACAACAAATGCTTGGGGCGCTAGAGAGGCATGGATGAGCGAAAAGCAAGTCCCTGAATGGGGTCCAAGAGATTACAGGGGTCCTATTTGGGAAATTATTAATGCTCTATCATTAAGTCTTGTGGGCTTAGATTTGGCAATGATGTTTCATCCTGTCGCGGCGAGGCACCTTAAGGATATTACAGCTCAATTTTTCGCTGAAATTCCAAAAGTAATGGAAGATAAAAGATATTATGATTGGGTTTCGGCGCGTATAAAGAGATAAATCAAAATAATTTTTTTTATTATTAATAAATAGAATCAATCCTTTTTTCTACCTGATTCTTAAAAAATAGTATTAACAGTATTCTCATTATAATCTATATTCATAATTTTTATATAATCTATTTAGTTAGGTTACAGTGATAAAGTGAATTTAATACGGGGGAAATTAAAATGAAATTCACAAAAATCTATACATATTTTCTTACAATTATAGGGTTTTCAGCTCTATTAGTATTAGGCTATTTATTTATACTTCTTGGAAGCCTTTTTTTCTAATTAAGTAATTCCATTACAAATTTAATTGCTATACAGGAATGAACAATTAATATTATACTGGCGGTTTTGCATCTGGGCGTGATTCAGTGGCTGGTTTTCCTTCTATACCCCAATGAGTTTTTGGTACTTCATGAACAATCACTTCTACTGCTTGAGGAGGGATGTCCATATCCACGAATACTTTAGTAATTCCTGATATAATTAATTTTACTTTTTCTTCAGAGATTCCTTTCCACATATTTACATGGATGACTGGCATATTAAATTTCTTATATAATCTGTTTTAAAATATAATAGATTTTCATGTTATATAAGTTTGTTAAAAACGAGATTTTTTAACAATTTAAAACTAAGTAGTAAAATAATGAGTGAAGAGGATTGAACTCATGCTTTTTGGATTGTTATAGAAAAATCTTCCCCTTCGATCTTGAAATCAACTATTTTATTTTGCGTTTTAGAGATATATCTTTTGATATTTTCTCCTGCTTCAGCGAAATCACCCAAAACTTCGAGGATATCACCGGATTGTAACTCCAATAATTTCCTTTTTGTTTTTGCTACTGGTAAGGGACATACAAGGCCAGTACAGTTTAACTTATGGGTATTTGTCATAATTCTCACATTTTAATCTTAACTAAATAAAATATTATCTGCTCTTACACACATATCAACAAATCCATGCATTGTCGTAACTGAAATACCATCAATTAATTCACCTTCTGAAATGCCCCTAGCCTTCATACAAACTGAACATGCTGCTATTTTTGCACCTTCTTCAATCACATCTGCCATCCATTTTCCAATGTTATCATGACTTGCGGGTTCTTGGTTTTTTTTGCCTGCAAAGATTCCATCTTCCACTAAAAAAACATTTACTTGATGGCCTTCCAATAAGGCAGTATAGACAAATCTTAACATGGTAAAAGGACGTTCTTTTGTATATGGTCCATCAGCAATTACCACTGTGAATACTTTCTTTCTTTCAGTCATCAATACTTTCCTTAATTTTTTAATATTATTATGATTATGAACGAATAAAGATTTATTAGTTTTTTCGAAATTAAATATTTATTTTTTAGATAAAAAGTTAAATAATGTAGATAGTTATTTATAATTGAAAATTTCATTTTTAGATTGCGTAATTATATTAGGGAAAGAGAAAATGAATATCGAGTATCTTAGGAATTTTATTAAATTAACACAATATCAAAGTTTCTCAGAATTGGCAAAAGATATATCACTTTCTCAGAGTACGCTCTCTCATCAAATTTCTCAATTAGAAAAAGATTTTGGTGTTGTTCTGATAGAACGGACAACAAAAAAGTTTGAATTAACTGAAGCGGGGCAGATTCTCTTAAATTATGCTAAACAGATTGTAACCCTCTATGATAAATGTGAAGCAGAATTAATTAAATTTAGTGCTCACAAATTTGAAGAAATAGTTATTTCAGCCTCTACTATCCCCGGATCTCATATTCTCCCAAAATTTATAACTGAATTTAGAAATAAGAATCCTAATGTTAATTTTAAACTTCTAATAAATAATTCTCAGAAATCAATAGAAAACCTAAAGAAAGCTTCTGCTGATTTTGCTGGAATCGGTAGTTTTATCAACTATAATAAGGATGAATTTGATTATATTGAGATCGGATTTGATGAATTTTACTTCATATGTTCTCCAGATCATAATTTGTTAAAGTCTAGTGTTAAAGAAGTAACTTTTGCTGAACTTATAAAATATCCTTTTGTTTGGAGAGAAAAGGGATCTGGGATGCGAGATACTTTTCGCCAACAATTTCCCGATTATCTTAAACTGAATATTGAATTAGAGATTAATGATAATGATTCTATTATTTCTACAGTTAGCGAATCAAATTATATTAGTATAATGAGTGAAATAATGGCAAACAAGGCAGAAAAAGCAGGCCTGATTAAGAGGTTAAAAATTAAAGAGCATCCTGTTATTGTTAAAAGACCTTTGTATTTTATTAAAGTAAAAGAATCAAAAGACTTAAGTGAGTTTAAGAAGAAATTCTGGAACTATATATTGCAAAAAATCAAAAAAAAGAAATAGAAATTATTTATTTAATCAATATTCCTGTTTTATCAAAATTTAGGAAATAACTGATTTTTTCTTTTAAGGGGTATATACCCTCTTTGAATAATGTTATCAGAAAGATCACAATAAAGACAATAGAGCCTAAACCTGGAGCAAAATTGGTTACTACATCTAAAAATGTTGATGAGGTATCTATAGAAAAAATAGTAAAGACCAAAGATGCAATAGCAACAATTACGGATAAAAATGAAATTATTGCTGCTATTTTTTTGCTGACATTAAGGTGTATAGGTCCTAGATCTAAGTGAAAATGTTTAGGTTGTACAATTATTGAGAGGATCGTGTGATTAATCGTTTTTTCTTCATAATCTATATACACATGCAAAAATCGGCGCTCGCCTTCCTTTTTCTCTTTTTTGGTCTTTTCTTTCTTTTTAATTGGTAGAATTGAAAAGATCATGACTGGAGGATTCACTGCATCTTTTTTTACTTCGACTCTGCCATATAAAGGATGTACTTCAAAACCTTCTCCTTCCACTCTTAAATTTAATATAGGAGGTTCTTTCTTGAGAGTTTCAATCCTAATAGTCGTTTTAAATACGGTTTTGCCTTCTTCATCTACTATTTTTAATTCTTTGTGAGAAAAATAAATATAAAACAAGTAACTCATTTGTTCCATCATAACAGAATAGTATTGAAGACCCATATTAATTTCATAAACAGTTGGTCTGAGGGGTTCTGTAACTAACCCTGCCATAGGTTCATCCTCCGCTTTATCTTCATCCATTAAAACCCTCGTAGGACCTGCCCCAGGAGGAGGTGGCGGAGCTTTAGGAGCTGACGGTGCCATAGAAGATCTAGCTTCTGGTTCTCTTAAGCGTCTGGAATCGTCAAAAGCTACTTCTTCCTCTAATTTTTCATAACCAATTTCATCACTTTCATAATCATATTCAATATCCTTAGATTTTTCCTTTGCTTTTTTTCTTATCTCTGATTTAACCTTAGGGGCTTTTTTCGATTTGAATTTTTCTTTTTCTTCAACTGGTGCTATTTTTATTTCTTTTTTGGGTTCTTCTTTCTCTTTTTCGATTTCTTTTTTTGAAAGCAATTTTAAGTTCTTCAATTTTGTGTTTTCTCTTATCTGGTTATGAGTAACAAAATCAACAACTAATAAATTCTCACGAGATAATGAAATTTCTCCAAAAGAATTATGTAAATCATCTAAAACTTTACTTAATTTAGAAGATTTTTTATAACTTCCAATAAAGACAAAATCGAAAATATATATTGATAAAATCTCAGTCTTTTTATCATAAAACATCTTATTACTTTCAATTTCTAGTCTATCAATAGCTTGCAGCATTTTCATTATTAATACTCATCTCTAAATCAAAAATTCTTATAATTATTATGGCTATAATGTTTATGAATTTTTCTGAACCTTTAAGCGATCATCTAATTAATGTTTCAAATCTCTAAAAAATGATTTTATCTTTGGCAAATAATCTTTGAGGTCCCTTAATCTTCTTATTTCCTTATCAGTTCCTATTACTTTTTCTATCGCTTCATTCATTAGCTGAAGATCTTTATATGATTTATAGCTTTCATAGGTTTGAGTCTCAAAATTACCAAACCATGGCTTTAACTTTGGAACTGATTCAGTCTCCCTTAAATCCCAATTTAAAGTTCGCTTAAATTCTTCAGTTAAAGGTTTTAAGTTCATAGCATTCCAATTCATTATTATCCAAGGAGCATATTCATGTAATTTATCATAATCAAGTTCTAAATCGTTTTTCCATTCGAATTGATGATCCCAATTCGCGATTGATAAATAATTCTCATTAAAACTCTTATCATATCTAAAGAATTTCCAAGAGTTTCTATCAATATTTTCATTCTTATAGGGGCTTCCTTCTCCATATTGGAAATAAAATCCTATATTTTTTAACTCATTAGAGTGCTCTTGATCTTTTTTCAAATAGACCTCTATTTGTTTAATATCAATCTTGCTTTTGAGTAAATACTCTTGATATAATTTATACACCACATTTTTAGCTTTATTTGGATGACATTTCCCCGAGAACACGGTATAATAAGAGAAGCAATAGTAAGTTTCAGTTCCTCCTATCGTACTTTCATATATTTCAATCCAGCACTCAATTGGTTTAATCCTAACATTTGATCGTATATAAATTATTAACAATATTAGATCAGATAGTACAGCAATTACTATTACTACTAAAAACAATATCAAACTAAAAAATACTTCTATAAAAATAATGGATAATGATACATAGATAAGCAAAAATCCTGCTATAAAGAAAAAAGCAATCAGGGAGTTATAAGCTTCCGGTTCTTTATCTTTTCTCGAATATAATATTGTTGGGGCTTTATCAATTACAATATTTTTGTTAAATTTGTTAATAAAATCTTGGAAATCTATTTTATGCCACTCAGAATTAGACATAATTTAGGCTAAAATTTATTTAAAATTCGTTTAATCTCATTAAAGGGTTTTGATATTTATATTTTAGTACCTTTAATCCTATCTTTTTAGAAATGATTAAATCATCTCACTTTGAAATTTTTAATTTTTATGGTACATTATTGAAATTGATTGATTTATGTTTAATTTTGAGGATTTTATCAATTTCATTAAATCAAAAGACTTCTATTCCAATCAAATCTCTCATATAGAACATATTCCCGAACTAAAAGCTCGATATGACGAATTAAACCAACCTTTGAACAAAAGATTAGAGCATTGGTTATCGGGTTCGAACTCTATAAGACTATGGCGACATCAAGCAGAAGCTATAAACTATATAAGACAAGGGAAAAATACTGTTATTGTAACTTCAACAGCTTCAGGAAAATCGTTATGTTATAATTTATCTGTTCTTGATGCTATACTTAACGACGAAAAAACTACAGCAATCTATGTCTTCCCTACGAAAGCATTAGCAAGAGACCAATATCGTATTTTAAAAAAAATGTTGGAAGAGACAAACATCAAGCAGCAAAGAGTAGGGGTCTATGACGGTGATGTCGAACAAAATGAAAAAAGAAAAGTATTGGCAAATGCAAACATTATAATTACTAATCCTTATGGTCTTCATTTCTATTTACCTTGGTTTAAACAAAATTGGAGACGAATATGCATAAACTTAAAATATATTATCCTGGATGAGATACATATTTATCGAGGGATTTTTGGATCAAATTTTGCACTACTTATTAGAAGATTAAAGAGAATTTTAAAAAATTTTAATGTAAAGCCAGTTTGGATATTATCAAGTGCTACAATTCATAATGCAAAAGAATTCAGTGAAAAATTAATTGGTGAAGATTTTTTTATTGTTGATAAAGATGATTCCCCTTCTGGTCCTAAAAATGTAATACTGTGGGATTTACCTTATGACAGTATATCAAATAGATATAGTTCTGCACATCAAGAGACTAAAAACTTATTTATTGCCCATCTCACCTACAACAGCGGAATTCAAACCTTAAATTTCACACTATCAAGAAAGATGGCAGAATTACAAGCTATTTGGACTAGAAAAGCTCTTCCTTATTTAAAAGATAAAATTCATAGCTATCGAGCAGGTATAAGTAAGAAAAAGAGGAGAGAAATTGAAAGAAGATTTAAAAATAAAGAAATTTTGGGAATTAGCTCCACTAATGCTTTAGAATTAGGGATAGATATTGGATCCTTAGAAGCAACCATCAGCTCTGGATTTCCAGGTACAATTTCCAGCTTTAGACAACAAATTGGGCGTTCTGGAAGAGGATCTGCTTTATCTATTTCTACACTTATTCCTATGCAGAACCCTCTTGACTTATTTTATATTCATAATCCTGAAAAATTATTTGGGCCTGTCCAAGAAGATGTATTAATTACTCTATCTAATAAATACATTCTTAAAAATCATCTGTGTTGTGCTTCTAAGGAAATCCCTATAAAGCAAGATGAATATTCATCCTTTGGAATTGAAGATGAAGACCTATTTCACAATTCTATTGAAGAATTAATTTCAGAAGCTCTTCTAATGAAACGAGGTGAAAAATATTACTGGAGAGGGGGATTTTTCCCAAATGAGCAATTTGGATTAAACGATTTATCATCTAAAAGTTATAAGATTATATTAAGAAACCATGGACGTGAAGAACTCCTAACAGTAGAAGACGAGAGTTATGTATTCCGGGATCTACATCCTGGAGCAGTTTATCTTTATGAAGCAGATACATACGTCGTTGAAGAATTGGATCTAAATGAAAGAATCGTGTATCTAAAGAGAACTGAAGTAGAATATTACACTCAATCTTTAAAACACACAGAAATTACTCCACTTGAAATAATATTAGAAACTAGCTTTGGACCAGAAAAAAGTGTAAACGCTTTTTTTGGTGACGTAAAGGTTGAGCATGAATACTATTCATATAAAGTTATTGATACAATCAGTCAAGAAATTCTCTCCCGTCATTCTTTAGACAACATTCCAATAGTAGAATTTGAAAGTCAAGCTTTCTGGCTTACTATCCCATTTGAATATCAAAAGCAATTAGAGATGAAAGGGTATGATCTTGGAGGAACTATTCATGCTATTGAACATGCAATAATAGCGATATCCCCGGCATTAGCTCAAATTTCAAGATGGGATTTAGGAGGTGTATCTATAGATTTTGATCCTGTTAAACAACAACCTGTAATTTATATATATGATGCATACAGGGGAGGTATTGGTATATCAGAATTATTGTACAACAATATAGAACAATTATTAGAGTTAACTTATAAATTAATTGAATCTTGTTCTTGCAAAAATGAAAATGGGTGCCCAATGTGCGTAATGAGCCCAAAATGTGGCAATAATAATGACCCTCTAGACAAACAAGGCGCGCTTTTTCTTCTAGAAAAGTTTCTTAATAGCATGTGAATTGAAAATAAATTCCCATTTCAGTCATTAAACTTAAATTTTTAAATTTTTAAAAGTAGAAATAAGGATAAGAAGATGGTTGGAACAACTTACTGAATACCGAAAACCAATAGATATAAATCTAACTGAAAGAACTAAAGAAATCGACCTAAAAACTAAAATACAAGAAGCCGCATATTACTTGGCGTTAAAGCAGCACTATTATAATGATCTATGTTGGATTCTAGCTGAAAAAATTCAAAAAAGAAATCTAATCACGCCAACAACAGAAGATATTAGAAAAATGGCAGAAGAAATCTCAAATTTATCAAAAACATATGATGAATTATGCTGGTTAAATGCTGAAATGGAGTTAAAACCTAATACTCTTATAATAACTAAACACTAGATAAAGCGGGTAGAAATTAGAACATAAACTAGCGTTTATTGTTATCATTTAAGTAATAAAGTAAAAGATTGTTTTTGAAGGATAAAGAATATTCATAAAAACTAATAACTAGAACAAATAAAAAAAATTAAAAAAAAATTATTTTATAAGTTCATTAAGAGCAGGATTAAATCCAAAATTCCAAATCATTATTTCTTTTCTTTCTTTTCTTTTCATTTTTTTAACCTTTTTCTATGTTTTTTTTATTAATTTTAATATAGATAAGCTTCGATATATAGTTTCTATCCCGTAACTTTCCGCGAAGTTCGAATTATAAAAAAAGCCTATATAGTTTAAATAACAAAAATACCTTTCTATAATTAAGGAAAATTATTTTAGATTTCATTGATAATGAGTCAAAATTATCCCCATGAAGAGATATATAAAACTCCTAAATTCGGAAGAAAGAATTTTGAACACATTATTCTATGGATGTTAAATAATAATGAAGAATGTGAGTGGTCAGACTTCACTCAAAAGCCACTTGAACTAAGATTATCTACTCTTTCTAAATATCTCTCCTTATTAAAAGGAAAAGGTTACGTTGATAATTATTCTCGAGGGCATTATAAAATAACCTCTGAGGGTAAAAATAGATTTTATGAAGTTTCTAGAACCTTTAAAAAAAAGAAAAAATTGAGTTATCCTCCCGATGTAATCAAAAGGAGGAGATTTTACGATCATTGGATTATATGGATGGTGTACAATAATAGCTATTGTAAATGGTCTGATTTTCTCGAAGAACCACTTTCAATCAATCAATCTTCTTTATCAAAAAATATGAATCTGTTAATAGATAAAGGATTTGTAATAAAAGAAAATAAGGAGTATAGAATTACCCAATCAGGTAAATTAGAATATTCTAGAATGTTACAAGGTTATGATTTAGATAAACAATCAATTCTGGATGAAGAAAGTAAAAGAATTGAAGAGATTACTAAAAAAGTAATTAAATTTTTTGATATAAATGGTATAAAAGATGAAAATATTCAATTTAGGTTTCTCAATAATGTTTTAAGATTAGACTATACAAGAGTTAAATCCATGTTGACAAAAGAGGAAGATTTTGACAAAATTTTGCTCTTTCTGTCTATTAATCATCCAAATCAATATCCTAATTACATTTCTATTCAAGATTTTTCGAAAACGTATGGGATTAAGGAATCAAAACTGGAATACTATATAGACGAAATTGTGGAGAATAAAATATATCCGATTAAATTTTTCAATATAAACATCCCACCAGATATATATTATTATTTTCAAGAAAATGAGAGATTAGAAATAATGCTTCGAGCTATCACCGAGGATCATATTACTAAATTTACCTACTTAAATAAATTATTTTCAAGGTCATCAGATATGCACACTACTATAAATAATATTCTAGAAGAGATTTGTGAAATTTTGTTTCATAAAGATTTAAAAGGACCATTAAGGAATTTTTTATTCGAATATATAAACTATTTAGCTTATAAAATTGAAGCGGAGAAGGATTTAATTGATACTTTTGACAAGATAGAGGGAATAATATGGCGTGAAGTTCAAAAGTATCAACCTCAATTTTTAGATGAATGTGAAATTTTTTATTATATAGATCCAGTAATATTAGAAACATTAGAACCTCATTATAAGTCTAAATTTAAAATTCCCTTTAATAAAGCAAAAAATTTAATGAGAAATAAAGAATATCTTGAAGCATTAAAGGTTGTTAATTCTACCATTGATTCAAATCAGAAGGATCTGGGATTGACCATTTTAAAAGCAGTAATTTTATGCTTTTTAGAAAAAAATAATCAAGTAATAGATTTACTAAGAGAAGAGATTGAAATTTCTCGGAATTTTAGAGAAAACAAACAATTCATTCCCATTTTTCTATTATTAGCCATATCCTACATGACAATTGGAGACATTAAAAGTGCTCGTGGAGTAGTAAGTAAAATTATGGAGAATTATCCTGATAAGGCACTCTCTTATGCCACTAAAGGATTAGTAGATGGTTATAATTTAATATATAATATTGAACCACAAGGGACTGATCTAAATATTGTTTTAGCTGAAATTGATAAAGCTATTTCATTGGATAATGTTGAGAGTAATAAAGCCCGATATTATCAATTAAAAAGTACAATTTTATTACGAATGAACAAATGTGATGATGCAAATGAAGCAATTAATAAAGCCCTTGAATTAATTTCCAGCGAATTTGATATTTATGATTCAAAAATTAACATTTTACTCTACTCTAACCAGTATGATAAACTTTTGAACTTATTAGATGATTTAATTGAAATCTTTCCTGATAACGAACTCTATCTTAAAATTAAAAAAGCTTATGTTTATAAAAATCTCAAAAATCTTGAAGCAGGATTAGCTATTATTAATGATCTACTCCAAAAATATCCAAATAACACTGAAATTTTGAATACAAAAGTATATTATCTTCAATATTTAAAAAGAAAAGAAGAAGCGCTCAGAACCATAAAAAATCTAATAGAAAAGGAACCAAATGAAGCAATGTTCCATGATACATATGGAGAAATGCTTATGAGCATGCAAGAATACGATAAAGCAGCTGAAGAGTTTATCAATACTGTTGAATTGGCACCATATGAGTGGTTCACCTTTCAAACATATGTTAAATTAGGAATTTGCTATAAAGAGCTAGGAGATCATGAAAAAGCAGAGGAATTTCTTAAAAAAGGAAAAGATTTAACTAATAAATGTTATTGTAATTATGATATAAAAAACAAATGGTTGAAGATTGCAGATTTATTCATAATTGAATTAGAGAAATTAAAAGTTGGAGTATAGATTTTTCAAATTATTCTGAGGATAGTTTCTTATATTTAAAATACAAATTTTCAATAATAACATTAAATGCTTCATAAACTCCCCGTCCTGTTTTTGCTGAAGTTAAGTAATATCCCAGAAAATTACGATCCTTTACCACTCTTTGAATTTCTGTAGATTCAAGGTCGTTCTCATCAATTAAATCGACTTTATTTGCAAATAAAACAATTGGAATATCTTCACAATAGTCATTAAGATCATTATGCCAATTTTGAATATGCTCAAAGCTCCGCTTTCCAAAATCATTTTCTTCAAGACTATACACAATAATAGCCGCTTTACTTTCTCTATAAAAAGAAGGGCGCAGAAAGAGGAAATCATCTTGACCAGCTATGTCCCAGAATGTTAGTTTAATTTTATCTCCATTAATTGTTTTCTCATAGTCTGAAAATTGAGCACCAATTGTCTTAATATAATCCCCTTGAAAGATGCCTTCAGTGAATTTCTTAATTAAGGAAGTCTTTCCTACACCACCATCTCCAATGACTGTAATCTTAAATCCAAATTTTTGAATGTTATTCATTACTTAAATTCATAACAGTCATTTTATGAAAGATTAGAATTATATTAATATAAAAGTTTTGAAAACATTTATCATAAAAGAATAATGAAACAAATAAAAAAAATAATTATTTAATAAGTCATTGAACGATAGGATTAAATCCTCCAGTAAAATGGTTATTAAAGACCTAACCATCTCTATATGATTGAGAGAATATTTCGCTTCATCAGATCTCTATCCTAAAAATTTATTTAAGGAAATCTTACTTCTTTTTATTTAATTTTATACTTGTTCGAAATTAATTCCAATGCCAGAATTTAGAGAAAAACTGAAGACTATCAACCAGTTTTTTAATCAAGGTTTATATTTTAAAGCTCTTAATGTTTTAAACGATTTCGAACAAAAAATAGATCCTACTTCTGAAGACCAACTCTTTTGTCATATACTAAAGAGTAATATCTTTTATGAGCTTGGGCGATCTACTGATGCTCTCAAATTTGCTGAAGAGGCGTGTAGTATGAGTCAAGAGCTTGGAAATAAACCGCTCCTTATTGACAGTTATATTTCTAAAGCTTGGGCTTTATTGGATTTAGGAGATTTAGATGCAGTTTTAGATTTATTATCAAGGGGAGAAAATTTACTTAACCAACTTAGTATGATGCCACGTTCAGAGTCTGCAAAAAGAGAATCTCTTTTAAAATTAATCAAAAGTTCATTTTCTTTTCGAAAAAACCGTGATATAGACAAAGCCATTGAATTTGGTGAAGAAAGTCTAAAAATATCTGAGAAATATAACAATTATAATGAACTCGTGCTAGCTTTGAACATCAACAGTTCGTATTATTTTATTATTGGAGATTATCAACGAGCTAAAGATTATCTGGAACGATGTCTAAGAGTTCAAAAAAATTACCGCAAACGCGATGATTGGAGATCAATTAAAGATCTTGGGGTATTGAACGGCATAATAGGTGAATTAAACCTTGCGTTAGAATATACCAAGCATAGCCTAACAATTGCTGAAGAATTAGGGAATAAAAGCTATATTGCACAATGTCTTAACAATGCTTCCTTAATATACCGGCAAATGGGGAATTTTGATCAAGCTATGGAGGCTTTAAAGCGAAGCCTTAAGATTTGGGAAGAACTTGACATTAAAACGAGATTAATAGGTGGTCTAGATTCTCTATTTATTGTCTCGCTAGATGCTAATTCTATTAAACAAGCAAAACAGTATTTATTGCGTATGCAACATATTAACAGAACAGTAAAAGATGAAGTATCTGATTTAGCATGCCGTGTAAATAAAGCATTATTACTAAAAAAGAGTTCAAATTCTTTCGATCAAGAAAAAGCTAAAGAAATACTCCTACAAGTTGTTGAAGAGGAGGTTATTAATTGGGAATTCACTGAACGTGCACTCCTTCATTTATGTGATATTTTCTTGCTTGAACTACAAACTTATAACAACCAAGAAGTTTTGCGTAAAGTTAATCTCCTTATAAATCGATTATCCAAATTTGCAGAATTTCAACACTCTTTTCGTTTGCTAGCAGAAGCTAATCTACTACGGGGCAAGCTAGCATTAATTCAAATGAATATGGGAGATGCAAGACAGTTATTCACCAAAGCTGAGCGCATAGCTGATGAGCATGGACTTCATTTATTAGCTAGAATAATTTCAATTGAACACGATAAATTATTAGAAGAGCTAGAAAAATGGGAACGATTGCGAAAAGCTAAGACTCCTGTATCTGAACGATTAAAATTAGTTGAAATAGACAAAACTTTAGATCATATGATGGGTAAGAGGATGATAGAACCACCAGATTTAATTGAAGAAGATCCTATATTACTTATTATAATGAGTAAAGGCGGAAATGCTTATTTTAATCATTCTTTTACAAAAAATTGGAATCGAAGCAACCTTTTTAGCTCTTTTATCTCAGCTTTTAATACTTTTAGTACAGAGATCTTCGCAAAAACTATTGATCGCATCAAAATCGGGGAAAATATTATCTTTATAAAACTGGTCGAACCTTTTGTAGTCTGTTACGTCAGCAAAGGACAATCTTATCCTGCCATAAAGAAACTAAATAAATTCTCAGATTCCATCAAAAATGAAAAAGAGATTTGGGATACTTTAAATAAAGCAGTTAAAACATCTCAGGAGTTAAGCATAAATAACTCACCTTTACTTGGAACCGTAGTTAACGAGATTTTCAGAGTAATATCAAATTAATTACAATATCTATAAAATTTATTTTTGCTATAAATAACTATTTTTGCTTTATTTCTAAGTGTATAAGATGAAAATATTTATCCTTCATCCTTTCTTCATCAATTAATTTATATTAATACATCTAAATCTAATTCACTTAATTTTTTAATGCTTGGTCTGCCTGAAATGGGATCCCATTCTCTATATTTGTAAAATAACGATTTAAGTTTTTCAAAATCTGGACTTTTTCCAGCAGAACCCCCCTCCTTGAAAGGATTTGTCAAAATTTTAGGTAACCTATCCTCAGAAGCATTTAAACCCATTTTAATGTTAAATAAGCGTTTAAGATTTGAAATTCGTTCTCCATATAATTTTATTTCATGTAAACCAAATTTCAATCCTGTAGTATATTCAATTAGTTTGGCATTTTGAGATGGTAAAGGATTACAGAATGAACACATTATCATAGAACTGTATAATGCCCTATAATCCATGAGCAAAGAACAAAATTCTGCCATATCTTTATTATCAGAATATTTATCAATTTGTTTAATTCCAATTTCTTCTAATGGTACTCCAACTAAAACATAATAAGCATCTAACAAATTATGGGATGGCCCTTTTGAACCTAGTCCGTATGCAATTGCCATCCCATAATTGGAACGAATATCATGATATGTTACTTCCATACCATCAACGGTGGCAATTTCATCTTGAGAAATTTTAAACTTCTTGGCAACTGCATTAGATCCTTCAGCCAATAAATTCCCTATTCCCTCTCTATAAACAATCTTCTCTAATAATTTTTCTGCAACTTCTGTATTGCCCCACTCTAGTTCTAATCCATCTAAATCATTAATTGTAAGCTTTCCTTTTTTGAAGTGATGAGTTAAGCAAGAAATTATGCTTCCCGAACTTATAGTGTCAATTCCATAATCAAAACATATTCTATTGATGTGGGTTATCCATCCTAAATTGTCATTTAGGTATAGAGAACCAAAACTAACCAAAGTTTCATATTCAGGACCTTCAATCTCATCAGTTTTATAAGCTCCTTCTTTTATCGCAATCCTCCTCCCACATCCGATAATACATGAATGGCAAAATCTATTCTTAACTAAAATGCTTTCTGCCATGGTCGCTCCTGATATGTTATATGTTCCTTCCCATTGTGGAATTGTAAAATATTTATTAGGTAATTCGCCAATTACATTATACATATCCATCGCTCCTGAGGTTCCTAAATCTCTTAAAACCTGAGTAACGAAAGATGCTTTTACAGTTTCTCTTACTCTATTTATTACTTCTCTTAGCTTCTCAAGATTGTCAACTTCTAAGTTAATTTTACTCCCTTTTACGACTATTCCTTTTAATTTTTTAAACCCTAGAATTGCGCCCATACCTGTTCGACCTGCTGCCCTTTCTTCTGAAATTATATTAGCAAATTTGACCAAATTCTCTCCTGCAGGTCCTATACATGCAACTTGTGCTTTTGGTTCACTGATCAATTCTTTTAGTTTAGCTGTTGTATAGTAGGTTCCTTTTCCCCATAATTCTTTAGCATCCTTAAGTTCTGCCTCCTCATCCTTTACTTCAAGATAAATAGGTTTATGGGATGACCCTAAAATTATTATTCCGTCATATCCTGCTTTTTTAATTTCAGCTCCAAACCAACTACCACAATTAGACTCCCCCCAAATACCTGTATATGGTGATTTTGAACAAACAACCCACCTACCTGTATTTGGAGCAAATGTTCCATTTAATGGACCATTCATTATCATAAGAACATTATCCGAAGAAAGTGGATCAGTAGATTTATTTATTAGATCATGTAAATATCGACAGGAATAACCCGCTCCTCCCAAATAATTTTTTGCATAATTTTCATTTAAAGGTTCTTTAGAGATTTTTGTAGTAGATAAATCGACCTTTAATAATTTTCCTCTGAATCCTTTCAATGTAATTGTAAATCACTTTAAAATAATAATTGTTATAAGTTTGTAGTTCGCTTTATACTTATTTTAATTACGCTTATTTTCTATAAAATCTATAGAAGAATTTTTTTTAATCATGATAACTTAAATGAGTATTATGGCATCTAAAAATCAACTTAAATGGAGTGATCTTGAATCACCTACCATGGCTCTAGAGGAATATTTAAAGATCTATAAAGATAAAATAGAGTTTAATTACAAAACTTATGAACCAAAAACAGAAATTCTAAATAAAATTAGTGGGTTTTTAGAAAAGGAAAAAGAAACGTTAAATATTCTAGCTTTAGGAGCTGATTGGTGCCCTGATTGTAATAGAAATATACCAAGATTAATTAAAATTGTAAAGATGCTAAATAATAAAGACCTGACTCTTAAAATTTTATATGGAATTATGAAAGACGCATTTCATAAACCTAATGAACCAATTTGGCACAAAAAACGATCACCAAAAGAAGCTCTAAATCCGAAATTTGATTTAAAAGCCATTCCTACAATTTATTTTTTTAACAAGAAGGGAGATTATTTAGGAGCAATTATAGAGAACCCCAAAGAAGAATCAACAATTGAGGAAGATGTGCTCGAAATACTCCAAAAAAGCCTATAATTTTTATTTTCTGTATCATCTAATCAACATTTAAATTAATAGGAAGCTATAATATTCCTATGTCTAAATTAAAAGTTAAGAAAGTCATTATTTTCAAACATGGAGTTTCCTATTATATTCTTGAGGGGATTGTAAAGGGAACTGATACATTTGAGCTTGAGTTCAAAATTGATGAGATGGACGATATATTAAAATCACTCTTTGTTTTAGATACCAGTAAAAATGGTTATATTAGTTCTATATCTTATGATGCGGCATTAGATACTTCACAACTACTAAAATCCATAATGTTAGATATACCAGATACAGATTCATTTAGTTCTCTCGTGGCACAAATAAAGGGAGCAAGTGTTGATCTAAGTATTGGTGGAGCTAAGAAGATTTCAGGGACAATTATGGGTATTGAGACCGTAGAAAAAGTAGTTAAAGATGAGAAGATTTTTGAGAAAAAACTTGTTTTATTACAAGATGAAGAAGTTGTTACAAAAATCGGATTTAATGAGATAAAATCATTGGACATTCTAAATGAAGATATAAAGAAGGATTTGAAATTTTTCTTGGATACTGTAATATCCGGTAAAAAGAAAGATGCTAAAAAAATTATAATTAATTGTGAGTCAGGTGGAGATGATAACGTTGAAAGGAACGTTTTTGTCTCGTATATCCGAGAAAGTCCCATTTGGAAAACTTCCTATCGTCTAATTATAAGTAAGGAGCAAGCGCTGGAGAATAAATGTTTATTATCTGGATGGAGCTTAATTGAAAATACCACAAATCAAGATTGGGAAGCTATAGAATTAAGTCTTGTTGCTGGAATGCCTGTTTCATTTAAGTACGAATTTTATCGACCGATATTTATTGAAAGGCCAGTAATTAGACCACCTAAGGTATTGAGCGCGAAGCCAACTGAAATTGAAGAAGGTTTAGAAACAGAAAGATTTAAAGAATATGCGATGGCAGAAGAGGCAGCACCTACCAGAAGTCTCAAAAAAGCTGCAAGGATGGCTGTTGCTGGAGCTCCAGCGCCAATAGCAAAACAACGTGGTGGCTTCGGATATACAGGAAACGAATTATCTGATGAAGTATTAATGGATAAAATTAAATCACAAACAAAAACTCAGACTAAAGATCTAGGAGAACTATTTGAATATAATATAGCAAAACCAGTTTCAATTAAGAGAAAACAGTCAGCTCTAGTCCCTATTTTAACAGAATCAATTAAGGCAAAGAAAGTATTATTATATAATAAAAATGAACATGATAGAAATCCAAATGCATGCATAGAAATAACGAATAATACAAATTTAACATTAGAGAGAGGTCCAGCGACGATTATCTATGATGATAATCTTGCTGGAGAAGCAATTATCCCCTTCTTGAACAAGGATGATACACGACTCTTAAATTATGCGATTGAGCAGGCCATAATCATAACACACGAGCAAAAATCAGAGAATCTTAGCGTACATAAAGTAACCTTCGGAAGTGGATATTCTTATGAACATTATTTTACCAATATCACAACTATATACAAAATGAACAATAAAACTGATGAGGAAAAAGAATTATACTTGGATCATCCGAAAACTTATGAATTCAAATTTATCGAAAAACCAGTAGAACCTGAAGAAACTCCCAATTATTGGCGATTTAAAATAACTTTAAAACCAAAAGAAGCAATTAAATTCACACTTAAAGAACAAAGAGAAAACTATAGTAGTAATTATTTATGGAATTGGTCAAAGGATGATTTCTTAAAACGTATTGGATTTTATGTTAAAAAGAAGTTTATTGATGCCGCCCTTGAAAACCAATTAAAAGAAATAGCTGAGCAAATACAAAAATTAAATGATCTTAAAGATATGAGAGAAAAACTCTATGAAGAAAGAGATTTAATGACAAATGAACAAGTAAGACTTAGAGAAAACATTTCTGTCTTAGGAGATGATTCGCAATCAATCACCCTAAAAGAAAGATATGTGAAAAAGTTAAACGATCAAGAAAATAGATTTGAAAAGATTTCAGTAGAATTAACAAAATTAGATAAAGAGGTTGATTCATTGAACAAAGAAATTCAGAAGAAAATGGAAAAATTACCAGCTTAACCTTTTCTGTTTATTTTCATACTTTTTTTCCAATAAATAAGTAATTATTCATTTGATAAATTTCTAAAATGGAAAAGAACTTAAATTATGAAATATTATATATGAATACATTTGAAGGTGTAAACCATGAGTATCGAAGAACTTGAAGATCAAGTTGAAAAATTATTAGAAGAAAGAGATAAGCTCGAAGAAATATGCGATACGCTCCCTGAGTGCGAAGAAGATGATGGATGTGAAACTTGCAAAAATTACGAAAAGATTTCTGAGCTCGATGACAAAATCGAAGAACTAGAAAACAAAATTGAAGAACTAACGGGCGAAGAAGAGGACGACGATTAGACAAATCTTTTTTCTAATAAATTTTAATTATTCTTCTTTTATTTTATTTTTAACTTTTTTAACTCTTTAATTGCCAGATCAAGGCCTTCATTTAAAGTGACTTTAGTTTTAAATCCAAGTTTTTCCTCGGCTTTAGTAGGCTTAGCATAGAATTTACTAACATCGTACGATCGAGATTTAGAAAATTTAATTTGTGAGTGACTTCTTGTTTTTTCAATAATTAATCTAGCTAACTCTTTTAAAGAGATGGGAATACCACTTGAAATATTGTAAACATCAAAGGGGATATCGCTTTTTGAAATTTCTTGAATACAAGCGTAGATTCCTTGAACAGTATCTTCAATATATGTGAAATCAAATTGCTCATTGCCACTCCCATTGATAATTAAATCTTCATCATTGAGTGCTTGAATAATAAACTTCGGAATTACTCGATCTAGTTGATCTCTAATTCCAGTATATACATTTGAGAACCTTAACACTCTTGTTTTTACCCCATAATGAGTAGAATAAATCTTACATATATCTTCTCCGGTTACTTTCGAGATTCCATAGATATTAATGCTTTTTCTAGGAGAATCTTCGGTAACAGGCAAAAATGGTGATTCTCCATACACTTCTCTAGATGATCCAAAAACAACCCAAGGGTAATTTTTACTCCCTTTTCTGGCAACTTCAAGAACATTACTAGTACCTCCAATATTTGTTTGAATGCATTTTAAAGGATTCTCTTGAGCAATCTTTACTCTACTTACTGCTGCTAAATGAATCACACCATCTATATTTTCCATCTTTGCTTCCAAGCGATCTAAATCTCTTATATTATCCTTTGGGTTCTCTCTTATATCATATGAGATAATTTCAATATTAATTTGCTCTAACATGCACTTAAGAGCAGATCCTATAAATCCTTCACTTCCAGTAATTAAGAGCTTCATAATTTGATCAAATATAAAATATCATTTAATGTTTAAGGTTGTTGTGCTTAAAAAAACTTAAATAATTACATCATATTTTCCTCATTATACTTATTTTCTAACTAGAAATTAAATCAAAAAAGATGATTTAAAAGTGAGCGAAAAAAAAAAATTCCAAACTCAAGCTATTGATGATGAGATTTTGGATAAATTAAGCTTGAAAAATCGCTATGCTTTCTTGAATAATAATCTAACTTCTATTTTATCCCCGAAAGAATTTAACTTTTTACGCGAAGTCCAACGCTTCTGCATGAGGTTTGAAAAAAAGAACAACATTACTCATGGACCAGATGAGGATATTTATGAGTGGGTTCCCGAATTTGGGGAAAAAGGATATATTACACGACAACACACATTTGATGTGTGTGATGTGCATTATGATGAATGGGGGTTAGCTCCTGATTTTATGAGAAACATTGCAATTGATATGTTTGACCCTCAGTTCGCAATGGGTGGTGGGGCTACTGTTTTAGCTATAAATCCTGTATATGAACATCATGAACATTTCCCTGTTAGATTAGAAGCATTAAAAGAATTGGTCACGGGAAAAAGCCCGGGAGCTATCTTAATCACGGAACCAGAGAGAGGTTCTGATGCTGTCCATCAATTAACTACTTGCACTGAGCAAGATGATGGTAGCTATCTTCTTAATGGGACTAAAATATACAATACTAACGCACCCCGATCTAAATGGGTTGTATCCTATGCTGCAGCTGAAGCGAATAACGGAAATACTATGGCTCAATTTTTAGTTAACACAAATTGGGATGGCTTTAAAGTCGAAAGGGTTAACATTCCATGGGTTCCTAAATTATATCTTGGTAAAGAAACATTTACTAACCTTAGAGTGCCCAAAGAATACATTTTGGGTCCAGTAGGAAAAGGACGTGAACATCTCTTCGAAGGACTTGTACCAGAGAGGATATCCATCGCAATCATGAGTATGAGCGAATGCTGGGGTGCCTTAGCTCATGCAGTAATTTATGCAAATCTTAGAAAGCAATTTGATCAAGAAATTCTGAAATTCCAAGGAGTTGGATTTTTACTGGCAGATTTATGGGCTCAAACTACCAATTTGACAATAGGATTGCTTAAATTCTGTGAAGCTTATGATGAAAAATTTGAGAAATTTGGCGGTGAAATCCCAAAAAATATCTCCCAAGCAATGGTGGCGGGGGCATCACAGATGAAATACCACGCTGCTAAATTGTCTAGAAAAGTCTGCTATGAAAGTGCTAATCTAATGGGAGGGGCTGGGCTCTGTGATAATACTTTAATGCATGATTATTTGAATATTTCTCGAATCCAAGAAATTGTGGGTGGGTCTAGACAGATCCAACAATATATAATGAGTCTAAGCTTACGAACTTTATATAAGATGTCCGTAGGTTAAGTTTGGGTTAATAAATTTAAATTTTTTTTTTTTAATTTCTTATCATTAACAAATCATCTTTAATGAGTAATCTTTTTTTTTTTTTAGTATTATCATTGTTAACCCTATGATGGTTATAGTTGATATCCCTATTAAAATATACAAATGAAATCCAGGTAGAGTACCAGTTTCTTCGCTCCACGGTAAAGGACATGACATAAATGGAAAATTATCCTCAGCTCCGGCTTTACCACCTATGGTATAAGGGGAGTCCCCTATCCCATTATTGTCTACATCTTCTCCTAAATAATCATCCCAATAATTGCCTCTTACGCCGTTATCCCATTGATTATTCAAGCCGTCATCTCGTGCGTTTATTGTATTATTAAAACAATTGAGATATATTTCATTTCCAGCTGAGAGAGTAGTAATATCCAATCCTCTGTCAACATTTGTTTTAATTACATTTTGTATAATTGTATTATTATTTGAATAGACTTCAAGACGGATACCATCCCCATTATTAGAGACTAGATTGTTTGAAATCACATTCTTTCTATCGTAACCATCAAGAAGTATCCCTGTATCAGTATTATTCTCTACCACATTATGAGAAATAATATTATGAGTATTCTGATAATTTATCTCTCCATCTAAAAATATTCCATATAAAAAGTTGAAAGATGCGTTGTTTGAACTAATTACATTATAACTTGAATTTTGCAACCAAAATAAAGCGCCGCTTAAAGGTATGTTGTGATTATTAGTCATCAATCCATTTGTTACATTTATTAAATGGATTCCAACTTGAAAATAATATGATAAAAATTGACAATTTCTAATTATGAAATACTCTCTTGAATTTTGAATTGTTAAACAATCATCACCAGTAAATGCAAATGTATTGAATATATGATTTTGAATTATATAAGGATTTGCTACAGTACCAAAACCTGTACAATAACCTTGAGATTTAGCCCAACTCCAATTAAATTGACTTTTTGGAAGTCCATTTATTGTTATTGGTGAAAAGTAAGAAGCTGAAACTTTTAAGTCAATATTATCTATTGAATCCTTAAAGCCTATTTTTACATTATTGCTATTAATTGCTATCATTGAAGTAGTAATAAGTAGAAGAGAAAGTAAAATAAAATAAGATTTTTCAATTTTCAATATTAAATCCCCTATTCCTATTTTTTTATATAGAAAATAGGTTTGTCCTATAAAAATATATCTCCTAACGCTTTAGGATTAAGTTGAATAAATTAAATAATAAAAAAGAAAATTTTTTAAGTAAATTTTTTCTTTAAGAAGTGCTTCGTGGTTTAGGCATGAAATTATACAGCCATAATGCAAACTCACGAGGATTTCTTGATTGCATTATAACCCTTCCAGGACCTTTTAATTGAGTTATCAAACCTTCCCCCGAAAGAAATGTTGACTTTAAACCTCCGACTCTTTTAATGTCAAAAGAAACAGTTGATTCCATTGCAACTAAATGTCCGTTATCACAATTAAAAAGTTGATTGTCAGCTAAATTTGTTTCAATAAATGCTCCCATAGCACCAACAAATAAATCCCCAGGTCCGTTTAATGCGTCTATTTTTAAGTAAAAAGCTCTTTCCCCACCAAAAATAGACCTTTTTAAACCCAGGAAACTTGTTTCTGTCTCAAAATGTATAGAGCTAGCAATGAAGCATCCGCTAAAAAGTATCCAACTATCATTTTTTTCTAATGAAAGATGCATTAAATCTCCAGGAAAGGCAGGAGCTAATCCTAGATTCCCTTCTTCATTAGCCTCAAATGTGTTCATAAAGAAAGTTTCACCAGCTAAAACACGTTTTAGTGACTTCAGAAATCCTTTCGAAGCCTTTTTTGTAGAAATACTCAAAGTGGGATCAAAATATATCATAGTTCCACCTTCACACTGTATTTGCTGCCCTTTACTTAAATGAATTTCTATATAAGAAAAAGTAGGACTTTTTAATATATCATATTCATACTCTTTTCCATTTGTCATTGTCATTCACGTTATTTTTCAATATGGATAAAAAATATAAATTAATCCTAATAAACTTTTATTTATTACACAGTTAAATACTTCATACTATTAAACTAGGGATAAAAAAATAGAAAAAAGAAATTATTGAAAAGTTTGAACTATATGCCCGTCATCTTGTAAAGTGTCCTCATAGCCATAGACATAATGTATTGCTGTATTTGTCTACTTCCTCCAACTATTTCTTGAATCCTGGAGATATTTAGAAGGTCATGCATTAAAGTATTATCAGATAATCCAGCACCACCCATAAGATTTGCGGCCTCATAACAAATTTGCATTGAAAGCGATGTACAGTGATATTTAAACATAGAGGCTGAAGCTACCATGGCTTGGGAGATGTTTTTGGGCAATTCACCTCCAAATTTCTCAACTTTCTCATCATATTTCTCACAAAATCTTAGAAGACCAAGAGTTACATTAGTTAATCGTGCCCATAGATCCGTTAAAAGAAAACCAACACCCTGAAATTTTAGAATTTCTTGATCAAATTGCTTTCGATTGTTTACGTAAATTGCTGCGTGAGCAACAGCATTCCAACACTGAGAAGTAGAGTCTAATGCTATGCCAATCCTTTCTGGTACTAAACCTTCGAATAGATGTTCTCTACCCTTTCCAATTCCCCCGAGTACAAATTCTTTGGGGACATGTAAATTCCTGAAGAACTCATGTCCAAGAAAAACGCGTGGGACCCATGGAATAAACACACGTTCGCAAATCCACCCATCCCAAGAAGTATCAATAAGAAATTGCGCCATCGTATTTCCATTATTAGCTTCGGCTGTAGCATAAGCAACTACATAACCTGATTTTGGAGCATTAGTATTGTATATTTTTTCTCCATTTAGAATGAAACTTCCATCGGGTTGTTCTTCACATAAAGTGAGCATGTGAACAGCATCTGATCCTCGCTCCGGTTCAGTAATTAAAATTGCACCTGGAGATCCTCCGGTTACAAATTTTTTTAAAATTTCGAGTCTGATGGGGATATTTTCATGATGATAGTAAACTGGATTTATAGCTAACACGGTTGCCCCACCTGCCATACTGAATTGAGGATCAAAGAAATTAAGTGCTAAACAACGTAATAGTTCTACTGTCATCCCATTTTCAGGATAACTAAGATCAATTTCTTCATATGGATGTGCCCTAGAGATCAATCCTTCCTTTCCAAATTCGGGAATCCACTCATAGACATCCTCATCAGTTCTATGAGAGATGTTATTCTTTTTCTCAAATCGCATACAAAATTTTTCAGCTTTTTTAAGGAAATTAAGTTGTTCCGGTTCCAGTGCAGTCATAAGGGCAGTATTTAGGAACTGATATCTGCTTTTTAAGCTTAACTTTTCTAAAATCTCATCGTTAATAGCTTGACTCATAAATTTGGTTTTTTTCTCTTCCAATTTTTAACTCCTCTTTAGTTTTTTAATATTTTATAGGGATAGTATTATGATTAGAAAAGTAAGAATTGACTTTTTAATTTTGTTAAAATTTATTATTCCAATTTGAAAATAAAATGTCTGTTTTAGAAATTTTTACAAGAATTCGTTATATCTAAGAAATAATTAGATAAATATAATTGCAATTCTGCGTAATTTATTTGATGATATTTGACATATTAAAGTACTGACGGTGAATAAACTTAGTTTAACCAAGGCTAAAAAATAATATGATTAGGTGATGAGTTTTTTTAATCTTGTGGAGAATTTCTTAGAGATTATAAGGGCAGTTTCAAATGGGCAGTTTTTTTTAAATTGGATAATTGAGATAAAATTAACTATTCCCACTAAAGATAAAATTCCATAATCCTCGAGAGATATTAATTCATGTATTCTGGAATTTCCAATAATAAATCGGCTTTCTAGGAGACGGATAATTTCGGATAAAACATTAGTATCTAAATAAGAAAGAATCACTCTACCTGTTTGAGTCAATAAAGCAGATGAAATAACGAAAGAAGAGAATTTATGTAATTCTTGGAATACATCAACAAGATCTCTTTGAATTTCTTCTGATATTAATTTTTTACTTTTTTCCATTATATCCTGTATATTTTCTTCAAATTCTTGATATTTTGAAATTTCGCCATCAAAATTTTCTGTAATTAGATTTAGGTCAAATTTTTCTAAGAATTGAGTTTTAATCTCTTTTAATTGATTTCTAAGTTCCACTAGATTATCTGTACGATCACTAAATAAAGCAAACATTAATTCACTAGAGTTAGCTTTCTCAATTTCAAAAATAAACCTGAAAGGCCCAACTTCTATTTCAGATAATTCTTTAGTTCTAAGAGTTTGTTTAACGAACGAAAAAATAGCACTTAAAAAACTACTGGTAAGTTTAATGTTGAAAATATCCTCATAGATTTTATAAAAGATTAATTCTCCTGTTGATTTCATTATGAAGATATTCTTGATCATCGTAATCAGAAAACTAATTATTCTTAAAAATTATCGTTCTACATCATTTATGAAATTCCTTCTATAAAAATTCTTTTAAATATAAAATTATCCTTCTAAAGCAATGAAAAATACCAATCTTACAAAATTATCAATTACAATAAATAAAAGAAAGGTTCAATTTTTATGAAATAGATTAATAGAAGCTTAAAATCCATCAAATTTAGCCCATTCATCATCTTCTTCAAAATCTTCTTCTTCTTCCTCATATTCGTCAAATTTTTCTTGATCCTCACGATCTGCATACTCCTCTTCAGCTTCTCCATAATCATCATCAAATGTAATTGATTTTTCTAAATCTGTTGAAACTTCAGCTTGACTAACTTGTACCCTTGGGATTTCTTTCTCTGAGGCCTTTTTCTCTACTAATTTTAAATAATCTCCATGAATCTTTATAGTAATTGGAGTTTCTTCTTGTAATAATCTTACTACTACCTCTTCACTACTTGAGGTATCATGAGGCATTCGCATCACAATCGCTCGAGCCCCCTCAAAAACTCCACTTATAATTTCAACTGTATCTCCTTCCTCTAAATATTCAGTTACACTTCTTGGAAGAAGAACATGTCTTAATTCTTTTAATTTAATATTTTGAACAATTCTTCCTTTAATATGCGGGATACCTTGAACAGCTAACTGTACAGCTCTCTTCTGAGGTGCTTCGAAAAAGATATATCCCGGTAACAATGGGCTAATTAACATTGCTTTTATATCAGGAACAACATCTAAAATTTTAAACCTATAAAAGATTTGTTTTAAGATATTACTCTCTTGATTAATCGTGGTCCTAACTGCAAATAAAGTGGTAGAAACATCTTCATCTATTAGATCACCTGGCAAACTAACTTCATTAGCATCTATATCTCTTTCCTCCTCATCCTTTACTCTATTTTCTTGATCTACCAAATTTATCACTTAATCCTTATTTGAATTCTCCACTATATTAACTTTTCATAAAAATCTTAGAAAAAAAAGTCTAAGATAATAAGGTATTTATAAATTTTAAAATTTTGCTTTTAATCTGAACTACTAATATCGTAATTTATAATTTCACAAGAGTATATGATTTAGAAGGGGATATTATTAACATCTAATATTTCAGGTATTCTTTTCTTACGTTCGAGCCATCCTATCTCTGCATTGGTATATCTCCAAGTAATTTCGCACTTACCGGACTCACCGCTAGTTTCCGTTTCCCAATCCCACGGATTTACAATAACTAAATCGCCTTTGCGAATCCACACTCTTTTCTTTATTTTACCACGAATTCTACCAATTCGATGTTTTCCATCTTCACAAAATACACCCATACGATCATTGCCATATATTTCAACTACTCTTCCAAACATTTCTCCTAAATTTTTGCTAGGAAATTTAACACGAGTAATCACTGGAGGCTCAGTAGTCCCCCCTCGGCCTTTACCTTTTTTAGCTTTTTTTGTTTTTTTTTTTGCCATATATAATTACTTGGAATGATTATTTATTATTCAATTTTATCATCTGGTTTATAATCTCCTTTGATAAATACTATTTTAACAGGTTTATTAGAATCATTTCTTATGTTATGCATCTCTTTTGGTTCACATAGGAAGACACTTCCTTGGGGAGCTTTATATTCTTTATTATCAATAATCATTACACCCTCACCTTCCAAAAAATAAAAAGTTTCATCCACTATATTATGACCATGAGCTTTCTTTCCCATCAATTCACCCGGATTTAGTAAGATTAGCCCCCAATCAATACTCGGTCCTCGCATTAAATATTTCACACCACTTTCACCATTTCTATACTTAAAATCTGATTCATGTACCTTCTTCATTTTAAATCCCTAATCGAGTTTCTCTTATTATTACGAATTATCTTATGTAAGTTAAAAATCTTATTATAAAAACCTTAATGTTTGTATATTGCATTTAACATTATTATTAAATAGAAAAATTTCTCAATCAAAAAGAAAAAGGATAGAACTATGATTCCTAATTTCAATTTTGCTAGTATTCCTCAAATTTTATTTGGTTCTGGAACGATTAATCAACTCTTTAGCATAATTCCTCAATATGGAAGGAATTTATTGTATGTAATAGGGAAAAATTCACTTAGGAACTCAAAAAAATGGAATGAAGTGATAGATAAATCGGATGTGAATTCCCTCAATTATTCTATCATTTCTATTCGAGGGGAACCATCTCCAAACCTCATCGATAGTTTCATAGATCAATATAGAAACCAAAAGATAGATCTTGTAGTTGGAATAGGGGGTGGAAGCGTTATTGATGCTGGAAAGGCAATATCTGCGATGCTATTGAAAAAAGATTCAGTTAAGGATTATTTAGAGGGCGTCGGAATCAAAAAGCATGATGGTATAAAGATTCCATATATCGCAGTTCCCACAACCTCAGGTACGGGAAGTGAGGCTACAAAAAATGCTGTTCTTAGTGAAGTGGGACCTGAAGGATTTAAAAAATCACTAAGACATGATAATCTAATTCCCAATTATGCTATTATTGACCCTGAGCTTACAATTTCGTGTCCTGCATCAGTTACAGCTGCATGTGGGTTAGATGCCTTTACTCAACTTTTAGAAGCGTATACTTCAAATAAATCGAACCCTATGACAGACTCACTAGCTTATAGTGGTATGATATATATGAAGGATGCTATAATACCTGTTTGTACAACTAATCCCTCTGATTTGAATCTGAGAGCAATAATGGCATATGGGGCATTAATGTCAGGTATTTGTCTAGCAAACGCGGGGCTAGGAATTGTTCACGGATTAGCATCATCTATTGGAGGTTTCTTTCGAATTCCTCATGGGGTTGTTTGTGGAACTCTTTTAGCTGAGAGTACTAGAATGAATATTATGAATTTGAAAAAGCTTGGTTCCTCTGGTTTAGAAGCATTACAGAAATATGCGACAATTGGTGCTTTATTCGATAAAAAAAAAATTATTGAAAAAACACAAATTGAATATTACTGTTCACTCCTAATTAGTAATTTAGAAAAATGGACTATTGATCTAGGTATTGAGGGGTTAGGCAAGTATGGCATAAGTGTGAACGACATTGAGAAGATAGTGAATAGCGCTGGAATAAAAAATAACCCTGTTCCATTAAGTGAAGAAAATATCTATAAAATTATGGAATCCCGTATTTAGCATTCATTTAAATCCATATTTTCCAACATGAAGAATTATTTCTTTTGCTAACAATTTAAAAGCTATATCTATATTTTCTCCGGTCTTACTAGATATTCTTAAATATTCAAAAAAGTTATATTTTTGCATAAATTCGAATATAAAATCACCAGAAAGCATAATTGATT
The DNA here is from genome assembly GCA_048939995.1 of Promethearchaeota archaeon. GTDB lineage: Archaea > Asgardarchaeota > Lokiarchaeia > Sigyniarchaeales > SOKP01 > SOKP01. The sequence goes on from JBHLOY010000007.1 coordinate 44,983, forward strand.
CCTTCAAGTCTGATTTTGAGCCAATAAATAAAATGGGTAAATCAGGATTTTCTGTTCTGCATACATCCACCCACTCTCCTATTTTTTCTAAGGTAATAGGCCGGGTGGGATCAAATAATAAAAGAGCCCCTTTTGCCCCTCTAGCATAATTTTTAAGAAGAAAGCGAAAGCGTTCTTGACCTCCAAAATCCCAAATTTGTAAAATAATTTTCTCATAATCAAGCTCTATAGTTTTTAAGAAAAATTCAACACCAATTGTCATTTGCAAATTTTCAATGAATTTTCCTTCAATATACCTATGAAGCATTGTGGTTTTCCCAACTCCTCCATCTCCAGCAATAATTGTTTTAAAAACTTTCGGTTTGGACATTTAAAAGCACTTTTATTGTATGATTATTAAAATGGCTACTTCATTATTTGAAATATCAAAAAGTATTAAATTTTTTCTTAATTTAATCAAAAGTTAAATATTTTTTCTGCCTTAGAAAAATTGTGCTAATTCCCAACCTTTTCACTTCCTTTCGTAGCTTAGAATCATTCGTGGCCAAAAAAACGCGCCACTTTTTTTCTTTTAAGTTAATACACTGCTTTATTAAAAATTCATCCGTAGTTTCAGATTCCAATTTTACTTTATTCTTAATTTCAATATGAAATCTCTCTTTATTTGACTCTAGGTAAATTAAACTTGATTTTAGTTCCGTTTGAAATTTTGACGTTGTTGACTCACGCCTACTTTTTGCTTCTAATTCATCTAATATTTGTTTGTATATAATAAAACATGTTTTACCTTCAATCTCTAAGCAAATTTCATTAAAGTAATCGATTTTAAATTGAAAAGGAAGTAAAATGAAGTTAGAATCAATAACAACTACATTATTAAACATTTTACAAATTAGAATTAAAATATCTGTTTTTCTAATATTCTTTTTGTTAATAAGTCAAAAGCAAATTTTACATTTTCTCCAGATTTGCTCGAAACTCGTAAATAGTCAAATAAATTAAAATCGCTCTTAAAATTCAATGCATATTCATCATTAACCATAATTTCATCCTGTAAATCGTTCTTTGTACCTAAAAATAAGATTGGAAGGTTTGGATTCCCCTTTCGACAAATATTAACCCACTGTTCTAGATTTTCAAGAGTTATAGGGCGTGTTAGGTCGAACATAAGCAAAGCACCTTTCGCTCCTAATACATAACTTTCCAGCAAGAATCGAAAACGTTCCTGGCCTCCAAAGTCCCAAAGTTGGAGCGTACAATGTTGGCCGTCGATCTCAATCTCTTTAAGGAAGAATTCGACTCCGATCGTCATTTTTGTCTCAGCTGAAAACCTTCCTTCAACATAACGATGTAAGAGTGTTGTCTTACCTACACCTCCTTCTCCAGCTGTCAGGATCTTAAGTATAAATTTTTTAGGCACGATTTATTAACCTATATGTATTTTCTATTATCTTTAACTTAGCTTTTTCTAGTATTGGTATTTTTCATACTAAGAATATTTACTTATTTATAGATTTAAAGTTTTAAAACTTATTTTGTTAGATATTTGATATTAGATATTAGATAAAAATTTTTATTTTTTATTTTTTGGATTTGTGAAAAAGTAAAATATAAAGATTAAGCTAAATAAATTTCATACTAGTATTATAAGTGTGATAAAAATGAAGAAGAAAAAACCAACTGAAGAAGAATTAAACAAATTAAAAGTTAAATCCTGGGGTATCTGGGAAAAGGAAAAGAGTGTTTTTGATTGGGCGTATAGCGATACAGAAACTTGTTATATATTAGATGGGGAAGTGGAAGTCACAGATTCATCAACAGGCAAGAAACTTGAGTTTAAAAAGGGAGATTTAGTCCAATTTCCAAAAGGTTTGAAGTGTGTTTGGAATGTTAAGAAACCAGTAAGAAAACATTATACATATGGAGATCTTGATATATAATCGAAATTCTTTATTTATGATTAATACTCATTCTTTTTTTTTATCCAAAAAATCCAAATTAGAAATTCTTAAATATCCAAAGCTAGTAATAAATAAGTGCATACAAAATTAAATTTAATCCTATTTTAAATTATTATATCAAAATAATTAAAATCTTAAATAATTGAAAGAAGAATTTAAATGGAATCTATTGAAAGCAAACTTTTTGGGTCAGAAGTAAAAATAAAAGACTTTTTTAATAACATCCCTATTCCTTCCTATGTCTGGCAAAAGGTAAAAGATAATTTTATCCTTATTGAATATAATACTGCTGCTGAAAAAGCTACAAATGGCGCGATAAAAAATTATTTGGGTGAAAAAGCCTCTTTCTTCTATGAAAATAAACCTGAGCTTGTAAAAGAGTTACAAAAATGCATAACAGAAAAAAAAGGTAGTGTAAAGGAGTTAAAATATACGACGAAAACTACTGGTGAAGATTTATATTTATCAATTAGATATTATTTTGTAGCTCCAGATTTAGTAATACTTCACACAGAAGATATAACTAATCGAAGAAGAATTGAAAAAGAATTAAAAAGATCAGAAGAAAAATTCAGACATTTATTCCAACATTCACCATACGCAATCATCCTAGTTGATTTAATGGGTACAATCTTAGACTTTAATGATTCAACTACTAGATTATTTGGTTATGAAAGAAATGATTTAATAGGGAAAAACTATCTGCAATTAACAATGTATCCGGAAGAATTTGTCACTATCCTTAAAGCAAGATACAAAAAAGCATTAGAAGTCGAACTTTTAGAGCCTATTGAACTTAAAATTACCAAAAAAAGTGGTGAAGAGGCATGGGTTCTCTCTAATTTGTCAATTCTTAAATTAGGGAAAAAAAAACTATTACACTCAATAATTAATGATATTACAGAACAAAAAAAATTTGAGAAAACAATAAAAAGAAAACTAGAGATTGAAAGATTCTTATCTACCATCTCTTCTCGATTTATAGGAACTATTGATATAGATATGACTATTAATTTGTCATTAATAGAAATGGGTCGATTATTAGAAGCGAACCGTGCGTATCTACTATTATTTAACGAAGAAAATTCATTAGAATTTTTTACTCAGCAATGGTGTATCGAAGAAATTGAACCGCAGCATTTAGAATCAATAGTTATACATATTGAAAAATACCCTTGGTGTCTTAATCAGTGCAAAAATCAAGGATTTGTTTATATCCCCGATACGTCAATGCTTCCTGAAGAAGCTTTATCAACAAAGCAACGGCTAGAAACTCTACAAATAAAATCTTTTTTGGCTTTTCCTGTAATGATAAAGGGGGAATTATTTGGATTTATAGGATTTGATAATATAGAAAAAATGAAGACTTGGAATAAGGAAGACTTTTCTCTACTAAAGACTTCCTCTGAAATTATTGGAAGTGCATTAGAACGTAAATGGGCTGAAGAAACGCTAAAAAATAGTAATCAACTATTAGCTGGAATAATTTCTTCGTTAACGGATCCTATATTTTTAATTGATAAAGGTTTTAATATTCTCTGGTGTAATAATGTAGCCAAAAACAAATTTGGCTTAGAGTCTATCGGAAATAAGTGTTATGAGGTTTTAGTTAAAAATGAAGAGAGGTGTAAAAAGTGTATTGCAGAGAAAACCTTCTCTGACAGCAAAATCCATGAGCGGGAATTAAATTTAATTGATGTTAATGGGAATGTTTTTATAGCATGGTGTACTTCCAGTAGTGCAGCTCAAAATCTCGAAGGTAATACAGAATTAGCCGTACTAATTCTTAGAGATCTGACTACAAAAAAATCTTAACCAAATCTCTGTTTATCTCTATACTCTTTAACTGAAATATTCCTTTCAATTATTCTATCATTTTTAATGAGGGTTTCTTCTATCGCCTTGACCTCTGCTCGAGTGCTTACTTTTCTTTTTTGAAGTTCTTCTAAAATTTCTTTTTCTCCCAACCCTTTTTTATAAAGTTCTTTGAATTTTTCAATTATTTGACTATTGTAAAATATATATTGCTTATTTAAAAAAATAATTAACCAACTTTCCTTACTTTGTTTTTGGGATAATTTAAACATCTTTTTTTGTATGTCTTCATACTTCTTCCTAAGTATTCTCGAGATTGTTTTATCATCTATGGTGTTCTGGTTTTTCAGAAATCGTTTTAACTTATTACTAAAAAATAAATCTGGAATATATGATAAACCATACAAGATTAATGTAATTATAGTCATCCAGATACCTGCTTGAAGATTGAATATGGCAACAATTATAATAATGATAATAAGCATCAAGAACCATTTCCTTCCAATCGATTTTAAAATTATTGTTAAATTTTTTGGCATATCTCCACATTCAGTCAAAGAATAATTAGATAATATTATATTTTATTAAGGAACACTTAAAAAAATTATTTTTCGTTTTAATTGAATTAAACAAATTAGAAAAAAGTGTTTTAACCACAAAAATTTTAGCGTTTCTGGGTTCAGATGGGACCAGGTATTTTCCTGTTTTACCATGACCGTAGCCTAAGCCACAGTTAGAAAGTTCCCACAAATCTCAATTGCAGTACTGATTTCAACGCAAAACAGTTTAACTTCCAGCGCATTACGATATGGATATGATTTTTGTGGTTAAAAAATCCATTAAGACCATCTTATAAGCTTGGCTAACTTTTCTCAAAATAGCTTGCTTATATGGTTTTAAGTAAATAGAATTAATAAAAGCTACTAATTAAATTTTATTATTATAAACCATTAAATTTAAAAGCTAAAGTTCAGAGTCTGTTATTATCTAGAAGAACTCCGTCTATTAGAGCTATCTCAATGCTTCCTTGTGTTTTTGCTTCCCTTTGAATATTGCGAAAAATGAGATTCCAATGAGACCAATTATTAATAACAATGTTATTATAAGTACATAATTAATGAAAGATTCAGGAATTGTAAATTTAAAATTTTCACTAGATAAAATATCTGAATTATTTGCATAATTTCTTGCAACAATAGCAAAATTATATTCCCCTGGATCGAGTTTATTAAGTTCGTATTCGAAGGTTATGAGATCTAGAAGAATTTCATTATCAATTTTATAATAAGTGTAATCTGTAAAATTATCTTTAGATAAAAGGATAAACACACTCTCAATTCCAGAATGATTATCATAAGTTGTTATATTAAAGCAAATATTATCTAAAAGAGATGGGGATTTTGGAAACCAATCGATATGGCGTATTTCTGGTTTAGAATTATCGGGATTAGTTGAAAAGTTAAAGTAGGAAGGAATTAGGTTATGACCCGTAATAGTCACATTATAAACCTCGTTTGCAAGGGGAGGTAATCTAATATTCACTAGACCATATTCATCTGTATAGAATGTTCTCGATTTACCATCTAGAGTTTTCAAGTTTACACTCGCATAAGGTATTGACTTATTATTCAAATCTTTTACAGTAAACGAAATGTATTGACCTTCACTATAAGAGATATCAAACGGATTAATTGCTTCTTTTGGTTTATTTGTATAAACATCTAATTCCGGATCTCCTAATAAGCAATAACTCAAAATATTTTTCCGATGCCATTCAAAATACATAGAGGAGGAACCATTTATAAATATATCTGAATTCATATAAGCTTGTTTAGATTTATATAATGCCTTTCCTTGCTGAAAATATTTTTCATTAAAGAAAGCCTTCCAAAATAGTTTAGCATTCGCACGATTAAGATATTCAAAATTTGGATCATCATTTACATACCACGTAACTCTGAGACCCCCAACATATCCAATTACTCCTGCATCTTCTTTTTTTATCAAAATTTCTCCTATACTATTATCATTTTTATCATAAGAGGAGGTTGTACACGCATCAGCATAAAACAATGATGGTTTCTGCGAATTTTCACTTGATCCTGCATCAGTATTACTATAGACTGGAGGAATAATCCCTAAACTTGTGAACTGTGTTGGATCTCCATGCCCCGCAAACATGACTGTAGAATAGCCTTTATCGAACATAGTATCAAAATTGACAGAATTTAATTCTGTTTGATTATTAGGAGGTGGTGGGACATCTGGAGTAAAACTTGAAGTAGCCTTATATAAATTAGTAAAATTCATTTCAGGTAATACATAATTCGTCCATATATATTCAGTTAGCCTTGCTTCATCTTCATCTGGAGAATATTCTGATATTCCGCCAGCTAGCAGCATAGCATTCATCCAATCGCCAATAAATGGATTTGATTCATATTTCAGGCTTTTATTAACCATTATTTCAAGTTCAGCAGCGGTGTTAGCAGGAAATCTCCCCACATAGACTTCTGGAGTCCAACTAATTTCATCTATTCCATCTTGATTATATTTCGATGATTCTCCAAAATTACCATCATTATCATCATCCCAAGAACCAGTTAAATCAGCATAATAAAAATCAGTAGGTTTATAGTAATCATCCCAATTAGAATATTCACTTTCTCCACCTCCAACTTCTATTACATCTGGATTGTATACATATCTTATAGGGATCAAATTATCTTCTGCATCGCCTGCTAGAAGAACCCACTTAATGTTCTCACGTTCATAATAATACTTTATCATATTCCGGATTCTTTCAGCATCATCCCTTCCAGGATATTCCGAATAATTACTTAATATTATTGTCTTTAAGCCTTTACTATTCTTCCATTCCACTAAAGGGGAGATTGCGTTAATAAAATCTTCACTATCAGGAGTAATTACCAGCATCTCAATCTTGGGTTTGTACCAAAATTCGTAATCAATTCCAGGTAATTTAGATATGTCTATATTTGATATGTTATTAGAAGATTTCAGAAGATTTAAAGAAGTACTCTTTAACTTAATGTCGACATTTTCATTACCAAATATGAAAAAGCTCGGTAAAAATAATAAAAAAATTATAAATGCTAATCTTAGATTTTTCTTCAAATTAAAATATTTCATCTTAGATTATTATATTAAAATTAATTCGATATATATTTATTTTTAGACTAAAAAATATATGTTCTGATATTATTAATAATTAAAAATAAGAGACGTATTAATAAAGAAACATGATTCGATTTTATATTTGTCCACATTGTAATCAAAAAATCATATTTAAAATTGAAAAAGAGGATATAGATTCTTCTCAATATCCCGCTCCAGTATATATTCATCATAGCGATGAATCATGTGGCAAAATATCTACTTTTTATGTTGATAGTCTTTTGCAAGTCTCATATTATGAACTTGAAAAGAAAAATGGTGCAATTAAAACCATAACAACCCTAAAATGAATATTTTTCTAAAAATCTTATATTTGACAATTAATTTATTATAAAATACATCATATAATTTCTTAGATACTATAATTAGAAGAACTCATATTAAGGTTGGAATGACACTAAATTTAGAAGATATTTCTGGAATAGGTAAGGCTACCGCTGAACGGATGAAAGCAGCAGGTATAGACTCAGTCGAAAAGTTAGCTTCCTGTAAACCAGAAGATCTAACAAAAATTAAAATTAAAGGCGTAGGGACATCAACAGCAATCAAATATATTGCTAATGCAAAAGAATTATTAACTTCTAAGGAGAAACAAAAAGATCAACCTGCAAAAGAAGAAGGACCACAAGAAACCGAAACAAAAGTAGAGAAAGCACCTACTAAAAAGTATTCTCCCGAAAAAGCAAAGGAACTAGAGAATTTAATAAGACAACAAGCTGAATGCAACATTGGTTTAGTCGGGCATGTAGATCACGGAAAGACTACATTAGTTAAGTCACTTACTGGAGATTGGACAGATAGGCACTCCGAGGAAAAAGAGAGAGGAATATCGATTAAATTGGGTTATTCTAACGCAACTATACTATACTGTCCTGAATGTGATGAATATCTCACATCATACATGGCACAAAAAGATCGCAAAAAAGGGGAACCTTCCTATAGTTGCAGAAGATGCGAAGGAAGTTTAATATTTAAAAGAAATATATCATTTGTTGATGCTCCTGGACACGAAATACTGATGGCTACAATGTTAAGTGGGGCTTCTTTAATGAATGGAGCTTGTTTACTTATTGCCGCTGATGAAACATGTCCTCAACCTCAAACTCGAGAACATCTTGCTGCTTTAAATATTGCGGGAATTGAAAATGTAATTATAATTCAGAATAAAATTGATGCTGTATCTAAGGAACAAGCATTTAAAAATTACCAACAAATTAAAAAATTCCTTAAAGGAACACCTATAGAAAATGCACCCATATTACCTGTCTCAGCAGTATTTAGTGCAAATATTGATCTTGTAGTCAAAGCGTTTGAAGAAGTAATTCCAACGCCAGAATTAAGTAATGAGGAAGCATTTGAATTTTTAATAGCTAGATCGTTTGACATTAACAAACCAGGTACAGATATAAGTAAATTGAGAGGCGGAGTTATTGGAGGATCTGTTCTAAAGGGAAGAATTAAGGTCGGCGATGAGATAGAAATCAGACCAGGGATAAGAATTAAAAATAGTTATTCTCCTATTAATTCGAAAATAGTCAGTATAAGTCAAGGAATGAATCTATTGAATGAAGCTAAACCTGGTGGTTTAATTGGTCTAGGAACAAAATTGGATCCAGCATTAACTAAAGGAGACTCATTGATAGGGCATTTAGTTGGAATTCCAGGCACATTACCGGATGTTATTTCAGAGGTTGAGCTAAAAGTCCATTTACTTGAAAGAGTTATTGGTTCAGAGATGCAAATAAAAGTAACAGAACTTAAGCATAATGAAAAGTTATTACTGGTTGTAGGTACAGAGAAAACTGGGGGGACGATAACAAAAATTCTCAAAAATTCTTATATATTACAACTAAACCCTCCAATTTGTATTCCCAGAGATTTTATCTTTGCAATCTCACGAATAATAAATCGAAGGTATAGGCTGATAGGTTATGGAGAACTAGTTAGCGCTAATTAAAGGTTCTCTCTAAGAGGAGTAAGAAAGAAAAATTTCTCTAATTTTTCCTTTAATCAGAGTTATTGAAGGATCTACTTGATTAAAAATTCTTTTTAAAGAATTTAATACTTCTTCATCAATATTGGAACTAATAGGTTTATTTAAAGTTAATTTCGTCTCAAAAAGCATTAGGTTTCCTTCAACCTTGGCTAAAAAGTGAAGAACTATCTCAATTTTATCTTCACTACTTAAATCTGATTGGTCAATATTTTGTTTAAATTCAAAGAAAATCTCATTCATTATCCTATTATTTAAAAATTCAATGAAATTTTCTAGATTATCAATAAAGATAACTATCATTTAATATTTCGATACTTTTTGTTTTGAATATAAGATATCAAACCTAATAATATAAAGATGATACTAATAGCCAAAAATACTAAAATAACTAATGGAAAATGGATCTCATCTGTTTTAACTGCGTTTATTTCATTATAAGTACTCACAGTGGCTTCTTTTATAAATCTCGAAGTATCATATATTCTTACTATATAATTCCCAATTGGTACATTCCTAATCACGACCTCTCCATTCTCGTTTGTAAAGAGAGGTGACATTTTTTGATTCAAATCATTAGAAATATAGGTGCCATAACTTTTTTGGTAATAATATAATTCAACGGTAACACCCACTAAAGGCATATTAATGTTGTCAGTAATTCTAATGATTAGATCATTAAACGCATCATATGTAATAATTATAGGGCTAGTTTCTCCAACGACTAGATATGGAAGTATTATTCTTAATCCTAGCTTTTTTACTGCACCCCGAGTAAAAATTAAACTTTCTTGAAATTCTTCTTTAACATTAGATATGTTGAGATCGTAATATTGAACGTTTCTTCTAAATAGCGAAGAATTTGAGATAACTTGATCAACAATAATTGTATCTTCGTAGATCATGAGATATTTTAGAAGGATATGCTTTGGTCCTTGCGTTAGGGAGGGAAAATATATGCGTTCCCTTATATTTCTATATTTAACCAATCGGTCTATCGCCCAGGTTTTCTCAATAGAGTTAATAAATTCAACAGTATAATTTGCATTAAAACTTAGGCTTATCAATTTTCGATCTGTGGTCGTCGAAATATTAATTGAATTATCTATATTTAAAAAATCAGTGATATCGCTATCACCAACCTTTAAGGTGTGTCCATGAAGTACTTCTTTATCTGGAAGGTTTAATCTCAAATCAACATCAATGTCATCAGAAAATACCTTGGTTGAAAGATTAGTAAACTTTTGCCCCTGAATAGTAAAATTGTAATAAAAAAGTGGGCTAACCTCTTGCTGTTGAAATTTAACTAATATCTTGTCCTCTGGATTCTGATATAATATCCAGTTTCTAATGGTAATATTAAACTCCCAGATAAGGTTCATTGTAAAGTTATTGCGATTGGTTTCAAAGTATTGAAGATAATCAAATAATAAGAAATTAAAAGGATCTATATTGTATTCATTCTCTGAAACCTCATGAAGGTTTATTGATTCATTTCTTAATAATAGTTGGACTAATTTGCAAGGAAATAATCTGGGACCATATATTAAATATCCTTCTGCATTGGGAATTGAATTATCATATACTACATTAATAGATTCATTTAAAATAACTGTAATCTGGTTTGAGTCAACTATTTTCTTATTCATGTTATCAATTTGAGCCGGATTCTTCGTCTCTGTAAAATCAATTCCGAGAAAATTCATGTCGAGAGCTCCAGAAGTTAAATCATCTTCAAGTTCAGGATACTTCTCAGAGTTATTGAAAAATCCTTTTTGATTGAAATTAAGACTTTTTACTGTGATATTACCCAAAGCTTGCTTTTCTTCTTCAATAACAGGTGTAAAGTCTTCTTTAGAGAATGTTTGGGTTTGTAGATCATCATTTTGATTAATCATAATAACCTGAGAATTAGGGGATATGTAGTAAGCTGATAATATACAAATACCCAAAATAATCAATACAACTGCAAAAATTTGAGTGTTTTTTTTTAGCATTCTTTAATTTAATGACTATTTAGAGAGAAAATTAATTAAAATTAAATAATCTTTCCTTAATTTTTAAATTTTAGCTCAATTTCTTCTTCTGTTCTGATATTTTAGGAATATTTATATTTATTGAATTTATTTTTATTTTATTTAAAATCACTTTAAAAGAAATTTTTAAATATCTATTAAATGATCTTAGAAAAATGGTTTTTAATTATAATGTTAAACAGAATTTTGGTTAACTAAATTACTCTATAATTGAAATATGATATAAATGACACAGAAACTTGATCGGTTAAAATTTCTAGAAACTCTTGAGAATGCTGCTGATATATTCACTGATAATTGTAAGAATCGTTATAATAATATAATTGCAATATCTCATAACGATGCTGACGGAATTAGTAGCTTATTGATTATCCAAAATTTACTTCACAGGTTAAATTTAAATTATGATTACTTTATTTATAACCGATCCTCTTCATGGGCTACGTATTTAGAAGGAATCTTACCTAAAAGGCAAAGTGAAAAGACTGCTTTGATTCTTACCGATATTGGTTCAACTCTAACTGAATTAGTCCCTATAATACTTAAAAGGAAAGAGCATTTCTTTATTTTAGATCATCATGAGATTGAAAATGATTTTAAATTCAAGGAATTCCCCGAAAACCTGATTTTTGTAAATCCAACTGCTTATGGATATGATGGCCTTGATCATATTGCAGGAGCAACTCTCACTTACATGTTTTCTAAACTAATTACTCCAGCCATCATAAAACACGCTTGGTTAACAGCAATAGGAATAGCAGGGGATTCTTTAAGATCAATGGACAAATTAGAATCCTTTAATAAAGAAATATATCAAGATTTGATTGATGAAGAGTTAATAGAAGATAAAGAGGGGTTGATTCTATTTGGAGCAATGCATAATTCTATTAAAAATGGATTAAAGTATAGTATTTTACCTTTTGTAAGAGATTTTGGGGGTGAAAGCGATTTAACTATTAATTCATTTTTGAACAATTTACATATAAATCCGAATAAAAAAGTCAGTGAATTAACCTCCTCAGAAATACAATTTATTCAACAAGCTACTAACTCGACTCGAGGTCATTATGCTATATTGCCTCAAAAAGAGGGACTATTACATTTTGTATTTGAACATGCTATATTGTTAAATATTTTATCCTTCAAGAACATAAGCGCTGCTTTATCAATGATTCAGCAAAAAACTATTACTCGTTATGCCAAATCACTCTATATTGATTATGTAAGTAATCTAACTAGAAATTTAAAAACAGTTTCTAATGATATTGGTCGATTTGAAACTCAAAAAGCGGTTTTTATTAATGCCGGCAATGGCCTTATACCACCTAGTAATTGGTCAGATACTGCAAGCTTTAGTATGGTTAATGAATTGATTAATCCTGATAAGATGTTATTTTTAGGAGGATTGGAGAAAAAAACTCAAATGATTAAACTAAGTATTAGGTGTTCTAGAAGATTTTTAGAACTTAATCAACAGATGGGTGTAAATAAGGTAATTACAAGAATTAAAGGTGAATTAGGAGGCAATGGCGGTGGTCATAAACTTGCGGGGGGCATTCGTTTGTCCATACCATCATTTAATAGATTAAAAAATGATATTGACCATTTTCTTGCACAGGATTAAGGGTGAATATGAATTTAATTAAGGAAAAGTCTGATAATCTTTTTATTCTACGAATTAAAGTAAAACCTAATTCAAGACTTCAAGAAGTAAAAATAGATAAGGAATCGAATTTCATTAAAATTACTTTAAAATCCAAACCTACTCAAAATAAAGCAAATATTGAGTTGCTCCGCCTATTAAAAAAACGTCTTAAAATAAATTCTAAACAAATTCAATTCATCTCTGGACTAAAAAGTATAAATAAAGTGATTCAAATCCAATTTAAAGATAATATACAAAAGAAAGAGATTCTAAACATGTTATTAGATTAAAGAATGTGGTTTTACCAATTAACTCCCAATTTTTTTCATTTTGCCACATTTAAGACAAGTAATAAAATGAGTCATTCCCTCATCAGCTCTCCTTGTCTGTCTTGTTTCTAAATGTGCTTTAGTATAGCCACATCTAGAACATTTGAAATTCTTTATGGAGCTTCTAAGATTTTCATCTTTCCAATCCATTATTTCTGTTAAATTTGTAACTTCATTTCGAATAGAATGTTCGATTTTAGTACTTACTTTATAGGATTCAGATTTTTCATCAGAAAATGGTTTTATAGCACCACATTTGCATTTAAAAACCTTTGTTCCATCAACTAAGGAGGGAAGCATTATACTACCACAATCATCACAAAATTCCATAAAAAGCATCATTTAGAATATTCTTAAATTAATTTGTTATCCTTTAATCAAAAATTTTTCCTAAAATTTTAAACCGAAAATTAAGGCAGAAAATATAATCCCAGCAATTAAGTCTGCTGATGTGCCCGGATTCATTTTTCCTTTAGCTTTATGTAGCTGATTATCAAGTTTAATGGCTAAATTTAGACCTTTTTTTGTAGAAATACCCCCATTTTGAAGTATTTTGAAGGCAGCTTGAGAAACTAATAAAGCCTCATCTTTCCCAGATTTTCTGATTATTAGAGTATCAGGATGATCACTGAGAAGCTTCAAAAAACTATCTACTATCGCAATATTAATATCATTATAATTATTAAAACGGTCGATAAAAAATGGAAGACCTTCATTTAATATTATATTAAATCCACTGGCATACTCAGAGCTAATTAAATCATAATGCTTTGAAAATTCAAAAATCTTTTTTAAATTTATATTATCTTGTTGAATTTCAGATATTGATTCATTAGCATTAAGATCATATTTTGCAACTTTTCCTAATCCGCCGGGATGACATATTCTTATAGCTTCATAAAGATTTATTGTATCTTCAACAGTTGAATCTCTTATAATATTTTTAAGGATAGTTCTAAAATCCTTTAAGGAAAATTTTTTAAGTTTTTTACAAATACATGCTGATGCACTAAGTGGTGCTAAAATTAGAATATGACCGAATAAAATATTTCCGCCATATTGCCATTTCATCATTTTTTTAACCGCTCTTTTGAAAAATTTACCTAATTCCACAAAAGCATAGTCATTATTTTTAGGATCAGTTTTATTAACTATTCGAAGGCAGAATCGCCTAAAAATTGGTTGGATAGCTGCAATTCCAGCGAGAAAATGCTCATATCGCGTTTTGTTGAAGTTTCTTGTTCTATGAACATTCCCTGGTTTTGGCCATCCTCCAATCTCTAGCGAGCTTGCTAAATTTATGCAAGTTAAAATGTCATTAATTGACCTAATTTTAATTTCTTCTAAATTCACATTTAAAATAGAATTCTTGGTTAATTAAAAATTATTTTTCCTAAGGAGTATTATTTAATAATAGGATAGTTCTAAAATTTTTCTCTTTTTTATCATATAACCTTCAAGTTCATGAGTTTTATACAGAATAGGTCTAAATTCATTAAAGAGATTTTTTTGATGCAAGAATTTTTTAATTCTCAATCTAACAGCTTTCTTAGACATTCTTCTAGGCATTTCAACTTCAAAAGTATTTCCACTACGATTAATTTCAATTTGAGGTAGTTGTTCAACCATAAATCTCAATAAGTCCTCAGCATGTTCCTCTTTCCCTACTTTGGGGGCTAAAATCAATTCTTTAACATCTATGACTAATTGTTTAGTTTCTGTTTTACTCATGTTTTAATCACTCAATAGAAGAATTAAAGAAAATATAAAATTTTTACTTTTTTAATATATTTCAAATAGGTGTCTCATTTCCCCAAAGATTTAATGCCTCTGCTAATTCTTGATGGCTTTTAGCATATTCCTCTACCGTTATTCCTTTCATATACGCATCAATAGCTTGCCTTAATGCTTTAGCACCACTTTCAGTGCCATTAGGATGACCTAAAACACCTCCACCTGCTTGTACAACGATGTCAGTGGATAAAAGTTCCATCAATCTATGCATTATACCTGGATGTAATCCTCCAGAGCAGACCCCAAAGACAGGTTTTAAACCATGCCAATTTTGTTCAAGCATTTCAAATTCATTTCCATTTGATTCATTATAGCATTTTATATAATTACTTCTAACTTCTGTTCTTCCTCCTGCCAATTTTCCTAATCCCCCAATATGTAGTTGATCAACTCCTTGCATTCTAGCAATTTCAGCAAGAACTTTCATTGAGATACCGTGATCAGGATTGCGATCAAAGGCTGCATGAAACGCCCTATGAGCATGAATTGCTAATTCTAATTCATCACAAACATCCCTAATCGTTTGTACAGATGACCAACCTGTAGTAAAGATATCTATCATCACATATTCATTGTTATAATCCTTAACTAATTGAGCCCTTCTTTTCATTTCTTCCACTTCAGCAGTTATATTTATTAAATAACTTTTACGCTCCCCAGTTTCATTTTCAGCCTTGTCTCTCATTTTCATACTTAATCTGAGTCTTTCTTTAAACTTATTAAATTTCTGGTTAGATAAGTTTTCATCATCCTTAAGAAGATCTACACCACCTGACCATATCTTATACCCTTGTTGAGCGTGTTCTTCAGCATAAAAGCCCACTTTAGGCTTTGGAACTGTTGCCGTAATTGGGCGTTTATTTATTTCTAGCATCTCTCTAATTCCATTAACTCCATATTGGGGTCCTTTAAAAGACTTCAATATGTTTGAAGGCCATCTTACGTCAATCAGTCTTAATCCTTCCAAAGCTTTCATCCCAAATACATTTCCTGCTATAGAACTTAAAATCTGGGGCATATTACCTTCTTCAAATAAATCATTAGGATAAGCAATTTTTATATATTCTCCATCTATGTGATAAACTTTAGCACTTAGTTGACTGATATGATCAGGAACCTTTAAAGTAGTCCATGTTCCATTACTACTTTCTGCAGCAACCCTAATGGCTACGGCTTCAATTTTAAATCCTTTTGCTGGTTTGATCTTAAATAAACATACCAGATCATCTTTATTAGGAATATACTTTAAATCTAAAAAATCCTCATACTTCATTTAATCTCATCTTATATTAATTCTGGATATAACTTGGTAAAATAGTAATGAACATGGCTTGAAGCAAATAAACCAGCCTCTGTTAACAATCCATCAATATATCTTCTACTTACGGTTTCAAATGCTGGATTTAGTATCTTTAATCCTTTAGGGGCATTTTCCCAAATTTCTTTTGAATCACGCATCTCTATTTTTTCCAAAATACCAAATGATGTCCTTGGATTATATTTTAATAATGGTGATGCTACATAAAAAGGGACATGTTCTTCATGGGCCACAAGAGCTAACAAGCGCGAACCAATTTTGTTTAACACTGTGCCCTCACTAGTAATACTATCTGCTCCAATTAAGATTAGATCAACCTCAAAATGGTTAACTGCCCATCGCATTGCGCTATCTATAACATGAATCACCTCAATTCCTGCATCCAAAAGCTCTTTAGCTGTTTTTCTTCCTTGCAATCTAGGTTGAGTTTCAGTATTTATAACCTTAAAATCCTTTCCTTGTTTTTTAGCTTCTATAAAAATAGCCGTTACCACAGAAGAGTGACAATGGGTCATAACAATAAACTTTCCGTCAGTTAATACATCTGGAAATCTCCTTGCTCCAATCTCTGCTATTCTGGCCTTTGCTGTGTGGAGCATCGTTTTATATTCATCCTTACAGTGAGAAATTAATTCTAAAATTTTATTTAGGGATAATGTTTTTCTCTCTTTTTCTAATTTATTCATGAGATAATTAAGTCCATTGCTCATAGCTGGTTCCGTGGCTCTTGTTTCTAACAAAATTTTTTTAGCTTCTTTAAGCTTTTCAATTAACTCATCTATACTTAGATTTTTACCAATTCTATATGCGTAGTCATGCAGAAAACTAATAGCGCTCACTGCAACATTCAAAGCCCCCTGTATTTCTAAAGACTTAATTTTTGCCGCATCTCTCAATAATTGTTCCATTCTATAACACCTTGACTTTTCAAAAAAGATAAAATTATCGTTTTATAAAAATGTAAGGTAAAAAATTAAACTGCTATTCTTCAGTCTCTTCCTCATCACCAGGTTCAAAATCATTTGAATCAACCTCCAAATATAAATATCCAATGTATTTACATTCTGTACATTCATACATATCAGGTGCTAACCAACCTGAAACGTTAGTTGCATTCTTAAGTTTTGCCTTTCTACATTTTGGACATAGTTTAATTTTTGTCATTTTTACGAAATTAAATTTTCATCGAATAAGATTATTTTAATTAGTACTGATAATAAGTCCATATAATATATAATAGTAAATAACTTTTAGTCCCTAATACTATTTATAGTGAGTTAGTAATTTTTTTAAAATAAATGAGTTATTGTTAACCAAACAAGCAATTGAACAATAATTTTATGACCAATTCCATAAAAGATTTAGATCTACAAAGAAGAAGTTTGCCTAATGAACCAGGAATATATATATTTACCAATAAAGAGAAAACCCCTCTCTATATTGGAAAAGCCTCTAATATTCGAAAAAGAGTCAATCAATATTTTTCAAAATCGACTTATACTGATCCTTATTATGGAGAAAAGATCAAAGAATTAATACAAAGAGTTGATTCAATAGATTATATCGTAACAGAGAATGAAAAAGAAGCATATATCCTTGAAAACATTCAAATCAAAAAATTCCAACCCAGATACAATGTTATCATGCGTGATTCTAAATCTTATCCATGGGTTGCGATTTTTTATTCTGAAGAGTATCCAAGAATTAGAGTAATAAGAGGTCCTGAAAAATTCTCACAAGAGAATCTATTTTTAGGACCCTATACTGATAAAAAGGAAATAATTAGGATTTTACGTGATTTAAGAAAAATTTTTCCTTATTGTTCCTGCAAAAAGAAAGTAAAAAAGAGGCAGAGACCATGTTTATATTACCAAATAAAATTATGCTCAGGTCCATGCATCAGAGCGATTGATAGAGAATCATACTTAGAAAATATAAAAAATATTGAACTTTTCCTTAAAGGAGAAACTGATGAACTTAAAGAACAAATTAAAAACAAAATGAATAAAGCTTCTCAAAAGTTAAATTTTGAAATCGCAGCTTTTTGGAGAGACAAATTACAAGCAATAGATAACTCAACCACAGACCAGAATGTTCTCCTTAACATTAAGGAAAATAAAGACATAATAGGGTACTATAGTGATGAGAATCAAAACTTTATTGCGATGATCATCATTCATATTCGTGATGGGAAAATAGCAAATAAAAGTTCATTTAGTTTTAATTTAAAAGAAAAAATATTTGAAAAACGAGATGTTTTTCCTTTAATAATGGAGCAGTTTTACCAAGAAACTAAAAATAACTTACCAGATATTATTGTAGTCCCTGAAAGATATAAAAATATCGAAATATTTATGGCATTACTAAAAGATTACAAGAAACAAATTCAGAGTAGAACCCCTCTCGAACATGAATATGGTTTAATGAGAATTGCACGGAAAAATGCGAAGGTATTAGTTCAACAAGAAATACAAATGGAGGAAATTAAAAATCAAGATCAAAATTTATTAGATCAAGCATTGAGTGAAGTTAAAGAAGTTTTAAGTTTACCTGATGAGCCAAAAATTATTGAAGGGTTTGACATTTCGAATATACAAGGAACTAATGCTACTGGTTCTATGGTTTACTTTTTGAATGGAAAACCATATAAAAAATTATATCGTCATTACAAAATTAGAACTAAATCTACTCCTGATGATGTAGCAATGATCAAAGAAATTATAAAAAGAAGATACGATATGCTTTTAGAACGAAATTTAGAATTACCGGACTTAATTCTAGTTGATGGGGGAAAGGGTCAATTAAATGCAGGTCTGTCAGTTTTAAGAGAATTAGGAATTGAAGAAATTCCAATAATAGGATTAGCAAAGAGGCTTGAAGAAATTTACATCCCTTATATAAAAAATCCTATCGTTCTTCCTTCTAGCTCATTAGCTTTAAAGCTATTTCAACACATAAGGGATGAGGCTCATCGTTTTGCTGTAAAATTACATAAAAAACAAAGAGAAAAGCACATAAAAGGGTCCATTTTAGATAAAATTAAAGGGGTGGGACCAGTAAGTCGAAATAAATTATTAAAATTCTTTGGATCTATTGAAAATATCAAAAAAGCAACTACCGAAGAGGTTTCAAAAATAGTAGGAAAAAAATTAGCTGAAATCATATTGGATGAACTAAATAAAAAGAAAATATAACTAATTCTATAAATATTCACTCTTTATTCGCGAAAGTATAGTGGCTATGATTATTACGCTTCCAAGAAGTATCAAGCTTAAACTTAAATTCCATGTTATCAGATATCCTACAACGGGGTATAAGAGTGTTCTTAGAAGGCTCGCAATCATATTAATTGCACTTAAAACTGTTGCTCTGCTTCCTGTTTCAATCTGTTTATTTATGCCTTTAACGAAAATAATGCTTCGTGAAAACCCGAACCCAACTATTAAAATAATTAACGGAACACTGATTGGAATAAAGAAAATTAATGCCATAGATATAAACCCAACTCCTGGTATAATTGTGAACAATTGTAGAAGTCTTCGTTTATTATTAATTTTATTTTCAATGCTTGAAACTAGATTATTAAAGATTATCTGAATTATAGTCATCATGGCACTTATGAAACCATAGAATAGTATTTGAACATTAAGAGCTTCAAGATATATTTGATAGGTCCAAATCAAGAAAAACACCATAGATTCGGTGATTATCATTTCAACAGCTAATAATCTTAGAATTTTGTTATTCTTAAGCTGTTTTAATCCATCTTTTATTATCTTTAAATAACTTGTAGATCTCTTTTTTAGCTTTTCTTGAGTTGGCTCTTTTAGGGTCAACGATATCATTGTTGCTATAAAAAATGGTATAACCATCATTGTCATCACTAAATTTAATGATAATGAAGCAGCTATAATTGAACCTAATGGTGCTGAAATTCCTATACCTAACAACATAAAGCTTCTGTTCTTAGCCATAATTTTCGAAATTTTATTTTCCTGATTCAATTTTTTTAATGTATCATATAAAAAAGCTTGATCTGAACCCGATGTTAAAGCAGCTCCAAAAGCCCACAAAGTTTCACCTATAGTGAAAATAACTATATGTGGATAAATTCCATAAATTAATGCTGCTAAAGCCGTTGAAATAGCTCCCAATGTTAATGAAAGTTTTCTACTCAAATAATCTGCTACTGCTCCACAAGGTATCTCTAGTAACAAAATCATCATTGTGAAGAAACTTTGAAGAAACATCACTTCAATGAAATTTAATTTCCCCCAAGTCATGAAAAAAGGCAAAAGTACTCCTGAAATGAAGTGAAACCCCATAAATAAATGAAACAAATAGGATTTCCATATATTGAATTTCCATTGACCTAAATTAGAGTAATTTGACGGTAGATGCTCTACCTTTGGAGGCAATTGGGCTCCTCTTTTTATTAGCTTTTTCAATTCTGACATTTCTTCCACCAATACTTTTTACTATTTTAATTTGGACTTTATTTCATTAAAATATTTGATTTATTTTTGCGTTATAATGACATAGAATGGAACTATCTATGAAGCAATGAATTAGCGAAGCTTATTGAGAAAGTAGATAAGAGAAACAGTTAAAGGTTAAGAGCGTAAGAGTATTAAGTTATTGATCGTATTAAAAGTCTAATGCAATAGGGAAATAATTTATAATCCCTAATAACATTGTTATCATGGCAATAATCCGATAAATAGACGGATTATGGACTAAACTACATTTCTCATTTATCCACATCCCTACTTTTTCTTTATTTGCCATGGAAAAATCAATCAAAATTTTAATATAATTAAATATTATTTAATAACTTAAAAATTTACTGCAAGATTCACATTAATGTAAGAAAAAAAAGGGAATAAAATGGGAACAAAAAAACTTACCTTACAAAGACTATGAAAAACTTATTCTAATTTTGATATAATTAACCTTACTAATTCTGCTGTAACTTCGCAATACATTCTGGCAACTGAATCAGTCTTTGCTTCACTAATAACCCTAATTATGGGTTCAGTATTAGAAGGGTGAATTAATACAAACCACTCAACTCCTTTACCAAATCTTAAATCATTATTAATTTCCATAACACTTTCACCCTCTTCATTTAATTCTTTTTTAACAGCATTGATAATTTTAGATAAATTGCCGTTCTTAAACGCAATTCTTCTTCTATAAGAGAAATATTTTGGAAGCTGAGAAATTAATGTTGATATCTTCTTTCTTGTTTGGACTAATATCTCAATAATTTTAGCTGCTGCAAAAATAGCGTCTCTTGTATTATTAAAACTTGGAAACATTATACCTCCACAAGATCCCTCTCCTCCCAAAATTAAACAATTTTGGTATTTTTGTCTTAGTTTATCAATCTCTTCAATTAAAAATTTTTCTCCTATAGGTGTCCTTATAATTTCGACGTCATACTTAAAGGCTAAAACTTCAAACATCAGTGATGATGCTAAATTAGTTATAAATATCGCTTTTTCATATTGATGACTAAAGTTTTTTAAATAATAATCTGCAATTAGAGCCAACCCTATATCCTCGGGATAACAAATACCAGTGTCTCCTATTAAAGCAAGCCGATCAGCATCAGAATCATGGGCAAAACCAATATCATACTTTCCTTGCCAAACTTCCATTATTAAATCTCGTAGATTTTGCTCTATAGGTTCAATATCTCTGGGAAAAGTTTTATTAATAAGTAGCTCATTATTAATTAACTTCAGTTTGCAACCTAATCCCTCAAGAATTTGAGGTGTTACATATTTACCTGCCCCAGCTCCGGTGTCAAGCACTACTCGTAGATTATTGAACTTTTTAGTCTTTTCATAATTTACATTTTCATAAAGTTTCGCGATGTAATTAGGAATTGGGTTTAATTGAGTGATTCTACTAGATATATCGATAGAATCTATATCATAATCTTTTAAGTCAATTTGACTTATACTTTTACTTATCTGTTCTAATTCAATACTACTTAAGAATGAATGACCCAATAGTATTTTTAAACCATTCCATTCTTGTGGATTATGAGATCCTGTAATAATAATTCCAGCAGGTATATTCAAATCTCTTTTAGCATGAATAATTACGGGAGAGGGACAAATGCCCACTCTAATAATATCATATCCAACAGAAATTAAGCCCTCAATAACTCCACTTTCAATTTCTCCTCCGCTAGGTCGAGAATCTCTTCCTATAATTACTCTCTTATCTTTTGCATGAAAAAATTGTCCAAAAGCTATTCCTAACTTTTTAGCAATTTTGTAATTAAGATCTTTGTTAACAATTCCCCTAATTCCACTAAAAGAAAAAATTAAATTATGATTTTCCATTTTTTTCAGAACTATAAACCTTTACAGATTACTGGATTTCCTTCTAACTTGTATTTCACTAAAACCAAGGCTCCTCTTACACCAATCTCATCCAAATATTTTGTGACTTTAATATTAGGTGGATGATTAATCGTAAATTGAAGTGGCTCTTTCTTAAACTGTTCAACAAGCGGAGGAATAATTAATTCTTTATCTCTCATTAGAGATCCTCCAAAATAAACTGACGTACAATCGTAAAAATTGTTTACCAAACCTACTCCAATTTTATTATAATACAAACTCATTTCAATAATACTTTTAGAAAATTTATCTGCTCCCTTAGCAGCTTGAAAAATTTCTTTTGTTGTAATGCGAGAAGGGTCATTATCTACCATAAACATTAATATTTTTGAATTTAAGCTAGTCGTTTCCAATGCTTCTAAAGCTCTATTCTTTATACCCGTACCTGAGCTAAAAGTTTCCCAACAACCATAAGCTCCACAATTACATTGGTGATCACTATGTGGTTCAACGATCGCATGCCCTACTTCAGCAGCATTTCCATCTTTCCCAATCAATAAATGACCATTACATATAACTCCGCCACCAATTCCAGTAGACATAGTAATATAGACCAAATTTTCTTTTTCAAATTCTTCAGCTTCAAAATAATGAATACCAAGAACTGCAGAATTACAATCATTAATCAAATAAATCGGAATTCCCGGAAATCGATCTTCTAAAGGTTCTTTTAAAGGAATAACCTTAAATCCTAAGTTTGCGTTATTAAAAACCTCCCCCTTTTCTATATCTAAGGGTCCTGCTGAGGCAAGACCAATACCAATGACATCTTCATTATTTATATCATTTTCTACTAAGAGTTCTGATATCAAAAGAATAACTGAATTGACAATTGAATATTCATGTTCCTTTGGAGTTTTTATTGACTTCATTTTAAAACTTCTTTCATCTAGTTCTGCGGAACTTATTGCAACTCTAATTAATGTACCTCCTATATCTACCCCTACAATATACTTGTCCACTTTAATCACCAAAATGAGTTAACAAAATATAATTTTTAATTAATTTAATAATATTCTATTTTTATTCGATCGTTATTTACAATTTCCTTAAAAATTTTAAGAATTTCCTTTTTCCGGTGTGTATCAATCGAATATACAAAATATTGTGCTGGGATCCTCGCAATTGAATAGATTTGGACTATATCTGGATTAATTTTTTTTATAGCTAAAGCTAGCTTTTCTATATTTCTATTATTATCATTTGATATAAAATCTTCCCTATAAGAATTATAAAATAGACATTGAATAGCTAATTTAGATGTTTTTATATTTTTCTTTAATTTTTCAAGGGACTCGATAATGAGGTTGATATCCATAGTCATATGGGGAGAATTTGTTCTTTGAAAATCTGAGTTTAATGCGGTATCTAATTTAGCAACGATTAAATCAAATTTTGTTAATCTATCGCGTATTTCTTGTGAGTATACAGTACTTGAATTTGTAAAAATAGTAATTTTTGGTTTTTCACCATTCCATTTTGCCTCTGCTCTAACATTAGCTGTTATCTCATAAAACTCTAATAAACTCTCATTAAGGGTAGGTTCACCATTGTATCCAAAAGTAATCGAGTCTAAATGAGGAAAATGTTTAAAAATATCTTTCAATTCCACTCCAAATTCAAGGCTAGGAGGAGCTTTAAATCTATATTCGGGTGGCACTAGCTGAATTGTGGGGCCAATCTCACAATAAACACAATTAAATGTACAAATTTTCTGTTTGGGTAAAACATCTACTCCCAGAGACAATCCCAATCGCCTTGAAGGGAATGGGCCATAAGTATATTTTCTTGGCATAAATTATAATCAGTTCAATTCATCATTTAAGAATGTTTCAATTATAAGATTAACTTCTTTAGGTTTTTCGAGCATAAGCATATGTCCAGCTTTCTCAATTATAAAAAGTTGAGACCTCTTAATTTTTTCTTTGAAGTATTTTGAATATTTTGGTGGGGTGAGATAATCAGAATCACCACACAATATAAGACAAGGTAGCTCAATGGTATGTGTTTTATCTAAGGTATCAAATGCATCGCATATTTTAAAATCTTGATAAGTTACTTGAGGGGCAACCTTAGATGTTTCTGCTCTATAAATATCAATAATTTCTTTTGAGGTTTTTTCATGAAAAGCAAGACTTAGTGAGTCTAAATATTTTTGATAATCACTTTTAAGCGCATCCAAAATATTTGGATTTACACGCAATCTACCCCCAGTTCCACAGAGAATTAAAGCTTTAACCTTTTTCGGATAATTTAAATAATAAGCTTGTATTATTGCTCCACCTAATGAATGCCCACATAATACAGCGTCTTCAATATTGAGATGATGTATGAGTTCGTTGAGAATATTAACATATAAGTCAAGAGATAGCTCAGAAAAATATTCTGATTTATTATGGGAAGGTAAATCTAAAGTAATAATGTTATAATTTGTTTTAAGACTAAATTGGTTTTTCCAGTCATTTGAACTACCACCAGAACCATGAACGAAAATAATTGCATTATTATTATCATTTTCCTTAATCTGATAAAAAATTTTTTTATTAGAGTAGTTTAAATAAGGAATTTAAGTACACCAACATCTTACCTAATTACTACTTAATAAAAATAAGTAAGATATTTTAGATTTTTTACTTTGAACTATAAATAAAAATATAGAGAAAAAAATATAGTTTACTGACTTACTTCCATTTTATTGAAAGATCGTGCTCCTAATAGTAATAAAGCGATGCCGAAAACTGACATAACCAAGAGATCTAACCATATGGGAAAAGAAGATACTCCTAACAATACAGCTCTAAATAGATCAACACTATAAGTAAAAGGGTTAACCATCATTACTGGTTGCAAAATCCCTGCTGTATCAAATGAAAAAAACGCACCAGATAACATAAACATAGGCATTACTATAAATGTTTGTATTAATCCGAAAGATTGAAAGTCTCTCATCCGAGTACTTATTGTTAGACCCATCCCTACTATTCCGATACTTGCTAATAGAGCTACCGGAAGTATTAATGGTATGCGCCAAATTAATGAAAGATCGAATCCTAGGTAACCAAGTGCAAGACCTAAAAACACAATTATACAAACTTGGATAAGAGTTTGTAAAGCAACTCCTAGCGTCTTACCCACCATCAATGTTCTTCTACTAACGGGAGCAACAATTAACTCTTTCATGAATCCAAACATTTTATCTCGCATAACTCCCATTCCACCAAAAATCCCTGTGAAAAGTATTATAATTGCGGATATACCTGAAGCAGCAAAGGCTCTCTGATCAACTTGAATTCCACCTATTATTGGTGTTATGAAACCAAATCCATTACTGAATACTACTAAAAACAATACACCTTGAACTAATGAAGATATTAGCCTTGTTTTATTTCTCCAGAATTCTAGTATTTCTCTTCTAGCTAATACCCACACTGCTCCATAGTTTAACTTCATTTCTTCAACATTTAAATCTGAAATGTCTCACTACCTCCTTAATTGCCGCATTTGAATAAACTTTTTAATATTTTTCGTCGTATTAGAAGATTCTTCCCTGATATTACTTCCTACAAAATGCAAGAAAACATCCTCTAATTTTGGGGCGTGCATATTTACATCCTTTATTTTTAATCCATCGTTATTAATCGCTTGGATGATTTCTGGAAGACATTTTCCACCACTTTCACAAGAAATTGAGATTGTTGGTTCGAAATCTTTTTCTTCCTCTTGATAATTTCCGCGCTTGATTTTAATAATCTCTTCTTTAATTTCGTTTGGAAGTTCTTTTAAAAGATTTTCAGTAAAAAGATTACTAATTCTTTTTTTCATATCTATTGGTGCATTTAAGAACATTTGAGAAGCCATTGGAAATCGCTTAAATGCCATCAAAAGTTTATTTGGGTCAGACATCATCTGATTTACTTGACTTTTAATCATTTCGGGATTGATACCGGGCATCCCTTTAGGCAGATTTAGATCCATTGGTAATACTGTCTGAATTCCTTTTGCACCCTCTATTGAAATGTTCTTTATACTGGGAATAGACCTTAATTGAGATATTATACGAGGAATTTTCATTCTATCCTCCACTTTCTCAAATTTTATATCTATAATATCTCCCGATATCTCTTTCTTAAGATTTTCAGATGTATCTAAAGCTATTATTTTTCCATGATCCATAATACAAATTCGATCTGCTAATTCGTCTGCTTCATCCATATAATGAGTAGTAATAAGGATCGTAACATCTAAATCATTATTTAATTCCTTAATCTTATCCCAAATCTTTCTTCGTGTTTGAGGATCTAATCCCAATGTAGGTTCGTCTAGAAATAGCATTTTTGGTCTATGTAATAAGCCCCTTGCAATTTCTAATCTCCTCTTCATTCCTCCCGAATAATGTTTAACGTAAGATTCCGCTTTATCTTCCAAGTCGACCAACCTAAGAACTTCACTAATTCTCTCTTTTCTTTGCCTTTTTGGCATGTGGTACAAAATAGCATGGAGTTCTAAATTTTCCCTTGCTTTCATTTCATTGTCTAAGGAAGGTTCTTGAAATACAATGCCTATACTCTTTCTTACTTGATCTGGATGTTCTTTTACATCATAGGAATTTACAAATGCTTCCCCTTTAGATGGAGTTAATAATGTAGCTAATACCGAGATTGTGGTAGTTTTACCTGCTCCGTTAGGACCTAATAAGGCAAAGATTTCTCCTTTTTTAATGTTTAGAGTAATATTATCTACTGCTAAAACATTCCCTTGATCGTATATTTTGGTAAGATTCTTTATTTCTACAATGTTTTCATTCATTTATTTTTTCCACTTTATTCTGACTAATTGTTTTTTGAATATTCTTTTCCAATTTATCTTTTTCTATATGTAATTGCTTCAAAAGCTGCATTATATCAGATTCAATTGCTGATAACGCTTTTAATTTTTTTTCCTCTGAAATATCTTTGTTGATAATAAATTCGACAGGACTTGACCACACCTTAAAAGTAGCCTCATTTAAGAATTTAGAATGATCTAAATCAGAGTTTGAATCTGGAAACCTCAGTTTGATGAATTCAAAGATTTCTCCAATCTTTTTGCGTAATTCTCCTAATTTTTTCTCTCCTGCTCCTGATAAAAAGTATAAATGTTTTGGTCTTCCTGTTTCTTGGCTAATATCATCCTTACGAACTAAATCACCATTTTCTTCTAAGGATTTCATTATTCGGTATATTTTTGAATGTGGAATGTTTCCATATTGAGTTAAATCATAATATGTCATACCGTTTTCATAACTTTTTATAGTATTAAATATAAATATCATTCGCAAGTCATCCATGAATTCATGAAAAAATTTAAACTGCTTTGGCCACATAGTTTAGACAAGACTTCAAATGGAAAAGTTTTTTTCAAATTGAAATATTTAGATTTTAAAAATAGATGGGTGCTTATAATTTTTTTCATTTTGAAATATTATTCCTTTTTGTCATTTTAATGATTAAATAATTTAGCTATAAAACTTAATTCAATATAGAGTTGAGAAAGATGACAGATGTTTTTATTACCGATACTTCTAAAGGTATACAAAATGCAGTAGATGAAATACTGACAAAAGTCGACCCTATATTAAAAATATCTAATCTTGTTTATATTAAGCCTAATGGTGTTGATTTTAGGAAACATACATATACATCTCCAGAAGTCCTAGGAGCAGTTATTAGATATTTTAAAAAGAAGGATGCAAAAGTCTATGTCATGGAAAATTCGACACAAGGAAATCTAACTAGAGTTGTTTATGCAATTAATGGGTATAAAAAAGTATGTAAAGATAATGGTGCTAAAATAGTATATCTAGATGAGGAAGAGACATTTGAATATCAATTTAAAGCAAAACTATCAATAAATGAAAATGTCCCAGATTATAATTTGAATACTTTCAGATTACCTTTAACAGTGGTTAAGATTATCAATAATAGACAAAACATAACTTATATTAATCTACCCAAGTTAAAGACTCATTCTATGGCACGAGTTTCCCTTGGAATAAAGAATCAATGGGGATTTCCCCAACATGCAGATAGGGGCAAAGATCATAATTATAACTTACATTTGAAACTTGTGGATGTTTTTGAATTAATTAAACCAGATATTACTCTCATTGATGGAACAGAAGGCACTATCCATGGTCATTATCCACCTACAGCATGGGAAGATAAACTAGTTATTCCCTTTAAAATATTAATAGGAGGACGAGATACTTTATCAGTAGATGTGGTTGGAGCGAAGATTTTTGGCATGAGCATAGAGGAAGTTCCACATTTAAGAATTGCTTACGAAAGAGGGTTAGGTGAAGGAGACTTAAGTAAAATCAATATTATTGGCAAAAGCTTAGAAGAATATAAAGTTAAATATGATTGGAATTTATTGGAACAATTTCCTAAAAATGTCAAAATTGTTAAAGGGAAAGATTTATTGTGTGTTGAAGGGTGTCAAAATAACACATTAGTTACTTTACAAGTTTTAGCATATGATTATCCTAATAAATTCAAAGGCGGCTGGTTTTTAATAATGGGTAAAGGACATGATGATGATCTAGTAGATAGGCTAAAAGATGAAGGTTATACTAAAGGGCTTGTAGCAGGATTTTGTGCTATTGACGAAGTTGGTAAAAAGTTAAGAGAGGCATTTGGAAAGAGAAGAGTATTCTTTTCAGGAGACTGTAACAACCTTGCAGAAACTATTAAAGCAGAACTCAAACTTGCTAATATGAGTGTGTTTGACCTAGTTCCCATTTCAAATGAAGATCTTATCCATCTTATTGATGAAGCCCAAAAAAACGATAGTACCGCTTTAATTCCTTTATAATAATATAAAAAAATAATTTAAAAGTCAATAATTTTAACTTTTTTGTCAATGAAAATCAACCTTTATTAATATTATGGTGTAATAAAATAATTAATGGAGTTTGAATCTAAATATTCTTTCATTAAAACTTTCTTATCTATTCCTGATGCCCCGTTTAAACTTAAAGAGAGATTAGACTCCCTTATTGAATCTGATAGCTATAAAGAAGAGATTTTAGCAAGAATTATTCAGTTTATATATTATTTTTCCATGTTTAAAGATATAACACCATTTATGAGATCAGTATATAATTGCATTGAAAAGACTCTTGATATTACATTCGAATCAATAAACGATTTTCAAGAATTATTAATAAAGAATACATTATTAATCTTCATTCAAGATTATATTAATTACGCGAAACTAACTCAAAAACGGCAAATCTTAAAACTTTTATCGGATTCCTTAGATAAACTTCAGATACAACCTCTTATTATTAATTTAGGACTTCTTTTAAAACCAATGTATCAAGATAAGGAATATCTTGAAAATATGCTGTATCTCGAAGAATTTGAAGTCGCTTATAACCAAGATGATAAACTTGGGTTCCAAATAAAACGTGAAATTGATAACTGGTTTGCAACTCAGACATTAGATTTAGATAATCAAGAAAATTTGAAACTTTTATTGAAAAGAAAATTTGATGAAGTTGTTTCCCATACCGGAGTTGATAAAAAGTCGAAACATTATCAAAAGTTATTATTAGAGGTTATGGAAATGCTTACAATGAAACTTACAATGATAAGCTTAATGGATTCTGTTTCTGATGAATCCCTTGAATCGATATCAATAAAATAGAGGATTATTAAAAGCTTTCAATCCAATTTTAGTATTTTGTTAAGTGAAATCTTTACGCAAAATTCAAAGCTAGTAATTTTGCGATAAACAAATTAATAAATACAAAGTTTGATTTTATATTTAACAAGAGGTATTTTATTTTTTATAGAGTGAGAGAATTGGGAGAGAATGAAGAACCTTTAACACCGGAAGAAATTGAAAAACAAAAGAAGATCGTTG
Source organism: Promethearchaeota archaeon (assembly GCA_048939995.1). GTDB lineage: Archaea > Asgardarchaeota > Lokiarchaeia > Sigyniarchaeales > SOKP01 > SOKP01. The sequence continues at coordinate 75,399 of JBHLOY010000007.1, forward strand.
ATGAACTTTATAAGAAGGAAAAAGAAGAGAGGGAAGAATATCTTAAAAAATTTGAGAAACAGAGAAAAGACGCATTTGAGGAAAGTAAAAGGTTGATTACCAATATAATTTCAGAAAAAAGCTTTATAAGAGAAAAACAACGCGAACAGGACCAGAAGAGAAAAGAGCTTAAACCAGATATAAAAAGTAAGGGAGAAGCAATAAGTAAATCTGTCGATCAAAAGGTGTTTATGATAGAAAAGAAGAGAGAAAGTGATACTCAGAGGTTAAAGATTAAACCAGATTTAGAAAAAACTACCGAAGCGATAAGTAAATCAATTGATGAAAAAGCTTTTTTAATTGAAAGAAAGAAAGAGATTGACGCTCAACGGCTTAGTGTAAAACCTGATAAACAAAAAATAGAACAAGCTATAGAGAAATCTATAGGAGAAAAGGCATTTTTACGAGAAAAACAACGAGAGGAAGATGCTAAAAGAATGGAACTAAAGCCAGATTTTAGAAGAGTAGGAGAATCAATTGAAAGAAGTGTAGGTGAAAAAGCTTTCCGAATTGATTTGCAACGAGGAGCAGAGCAAAAAATAAAAGCTTTAAAACCAGATATAAAAAGTAAGGGAGAAGCTATAAGTCAATCTGTTAGTGAGAAGGCATTTAGATTAGAGAAGCAAAGAGAAACTGTGGAAGAATTAAAAAGTATCAAACCAGATCTAGAACAAGCGAAGCAAGCCATAGAAAAGTCAATTAGCGAAAAAGCTTTTATGCAGGAAAAACAACGCGAGGAAGATACTAAACGAATGGAATTAAAGCCAGACTTCAGAAAAGTAGGAGAATCAATTGAAAGAAGTGTAGGTGAAAAAGCTTTCAGAATTGATTTGCAACGAGGAGCAGAGCAAAAAATAAAAGCTTTAAAACCAGATATGGAGAAAGTGGGAGAAGCTATAAGCCAATCTGTTAGTGAGAAGGCATTTAGATTAGAGAAGCAAAGAGAAACTGTGGAAGAATTAAAAAGTATCAAACCAGATCTAGAACAAGCGAAACAAGCCATAGAAAAATCAATTAGCGAAAAAGCTTTTATGCAGGAAAAACAACGTGAGGAAGATACAAAACGAATGCAACTAAAACCTGATTTACAAAAAGCAGGAGAGGCTATAGAAAGAAGTATTAGCGAAAAGGCTTTTAGGAGAGAAAAGCAAAGAGAAAACGATCTAAAGCGAAAGGAATTAAAACCAGATATCAAAGGAATAAGCGAAAAAATCGAAGACAAAATAGAAAAAATCGAGGAGAAAAAGAAAAAGGAATCACCATCTGATTAAAAAGTTTATATTTCAAAGTTAGAATTGTAATAATTCAGCATTTCTAGCTTCTTTTCATAATTTAAAATTGAGGGTTCAATTATACCATTAAACTGATTAATTGAATTTTCATAGCGATTGTAAAAATCATTTATAATGTAATGTAACAAGTGCCTTTCAAACTTTAAATTTAATTTTTTAGTAATTGCTATTACCGACAAGCGGCCTAACCTTTCATATAAAATACGTGTTTCTCTAAAGTTAATCTCTTGAATTTCTTCATCTGTATCTCCCGGTTTTATTTCCTTTATAAATAAGTTAAGAGCATTTAAAAATCCGCTAATTAAATCTCCATTTGAAGTATTATTTCTATTTTGAGAATACTGTTTACTTATAAGTAAAGATCCTGTGAGATTATCTAAAAAATAAATTGCATGAAAAAAGCAATCACTTTGGTTCACTCTTTTAAATCCAAAACTCTTATTATTAACAATTTTATTAAAATTAAACGACATAATTCAGAATTATCTTTTTAATAATCAAAATTACATAATTAAGAAACTTTAACTGATCATTTAAAATACATATATTATCTTTGTAACATCCAATAGATTACTTTTTATCTAATTTCCAATTTAATATCCTAATCAATAAAATTTCAAAAAAAATAAATATTAAAAATAAACAATTTTTATTAATAGACATATATTTGTATTTTCTTTGGAGTTTTGGATGCATATGGTTTCTTATAACAATGAAAGTAAGAATAAAAATAAAATTTCTTTAGGTTTAATAATAACTAAAGAAGATTTAAATTCCACCCTCTTCCCCGATGAGGTTAAAGATGAAATTACTGAATCCCCCTACTATTTATTAATATTTATTTCAAGAGAAGACGTTATAAAAGTAAGCTGCTTTCCTACAAATACAAATTTAATCAAAAAAATACTAATAAAATTAGAGGAATTCTCACCGGAAATAGTGAAAGGAATTTCAGAAGTTTTAAGTAAATTAAATTTAAGTAAAGATATTTTACATACAACTGGAATTTGCTATGAACTAGAAAAATGTTTTTATGAAACATATTTAATAGGAGATACTCTCGAATCTGGAAATATAAATTCAGATACAATTAAAAATGAATTTTTAAGAATAAATAGAGTTAACAACGTTACTATTGAGAATATCCCGCTACATTCCAAATAAATGATTATGGTAATTTCTCTTTAAAAATTATTTCTTATTCTTGAATTTTTATTGACTCAAGAGAACGCCAAGCCTTCCAAAAGATTAACCATAATATTGCAAAGATAAAAATAGTTGTAACACATGTATAGCCACCAATAAATAAATCTATTAATATCATGAAAGGGATTCCCGCAATAGAAAATCCAAAAAGATAACCATATCCCCAATACCTATTTTTCAAAGCAATTAAAACTCCAGGAATAATAGTAGTAAAAATTATTGATAAGTATGCTATTACCTCAATGAAATTTGGACTCTCCAAAATTAATAACATATTAAGCCATGAAACTATAAAACCGATAATTGAAAATATAACTGTGAGAAAATCTAATTTAAATTGGGATTTAGGCGCTTTCTTCATCATTATTATAATTTATGTTTAAAATCCATAATATTTATGTATAAATAATATATATTTTTTGCTAGAATTCTAGAATTTTGTGTAAAAAATTTATCAAAGTTCAACAATTATTTTAAATACATCCAAAATTATATATTGCATAAGATAAAAATTTAATTTTCAAATCAATAAGATAAAAATTTAATAAGCATCGAAAATTTAAAACAAAATCAAAATAGGTTAATAAAAAAGATATAAAGTCATGGCTCCTGCTACCACCCTGGATTTTTGTCTTTTGGTAGTGTGTGAAAGCACACTCTGATTTCGCCCTCCTCCCCCTATTTTGTTTTTGACCTTGCTTTTAGGTCTTGGTGGCAGGAGTCTCCTTTTTATAAAGTGAGCTTGTTTTAATTAACAATAAAAAGAAAAAAAATAATGATTTAATTTAATTTTAATAATTTCTTCATCCATTTCGGTAATATAAACCCTATATAATAAAAAGTGCTTGATAATAACATAAAAACCCTAAAAAATATCAGGGTAAAGGGGTTAAGTTCTAAGAATCCATCTCCAATAGCACCTATTGCAAAAAGATTAAATGATAGAATAAGAAATCGCCCTTTCCATTTAATTTCCCTCTCTTCACTTTTTAATGAGTGGATAGAAAAATCATTACCAGTAACTGTACTTATTAATAGTGAGAAAGCTAAGAAAATCAAAGCAAATCCCCTGTATTCAATATCGATGGCACTCTGCTTTATTCCGATTAGCGGATCAACAGGAGCTCCTGGAGCAAAAAATAAAAAGAAGAAAAGGTACGCATAATATATTATTGATAGGATTGCCGTGCTTATTAGTAAGGGATATTTGAGTTTGGGATGTAATGCGGGGATATAAATCTGAAACCACGCAAATAAAGCAATTGGTACTCCTAATGTTCCTAATAAAACATAAATCGGATAAGGTATAACTTCATTGGTAATCAACCAAGAAATATAACCAAATCCACTAGGGTACCAAGGAGACATCGTAAAGATTATTGCAAAGAAAAAATAGTAGAGAGTTTTGTATTTTAATTGATATGCTTTAATTAAGACTAATATTCCATAAAAAAATGTGATAAAGAGACTGATCATTCCAAAAATTCCGGAAAGCTGGCTTAAAAAGTCTAATTCTATAAATAGTAGAAAAATCATAAATAAAAAGTAGTTGATTTTATTAAAAAGGATTTTTTTTTGAAAAGATTAAAATATCTGATATTCTACAATAATAATACTATTCCAAGTATTATCTAGCATAAAAAATTTTTATAGAAAAGTTAACTAACCTTTTAATTAAATAATTTTTTATATAAAAAAATCATAATTTTCTTTAATAATGTAATTCAAGATTTGATTAATATGACAGAAGAAATTATAAGACGCACTACAAGTATCTGTCCAGAATGCCTACAACCTATTCCAGCTGAAATTTACGTTGATGATGATAAAAACTGGGTAATGATGAGAAAAAATTGTAAAGAACATGGTGATTTCAAAGATAAACTCAGTATAGATCCAGAAGATTATAAATGGCAACAAACATTTACAGATGAAATTGGCTCCACAGTAGATAATAGTACCAAACCCGAATATGTATCTTCGGGAATAAAAGAGTGCAATCAAGGCTGCCCTTATGACTGTGGACTTTGTGATAACCACAAAAGTGCTCCTAATATCTGTTTGATTGACATCACCAATAAATGTAATTTAGCATGTCCAATCTGTTTTGCTAATGCGAGTGCAAAGGGATACGTTGTCCAACCATCATATGATGATATTGTACGCATCATGGAACACTTTCGATCTATGAAACCCACCCCAGCAGTTTTGCTTCAAATTTCTGGTGGTGAACCGACAGTTAGAGATGACTTACCTGATATTATTCGCAAGGGTAAAGAATTAGGTTTTATTGAAGTAATGGTTACCACTAATGGAGTTAGATTTGCTAAATCAATTGAATTTATGAAAGAATGTAAAGATGCTGGAATGGATGCTATCTACTTACAATTCGATGCAACTGACAACCCTGAAGTATGGAAAAAAATAAGGGGAGTAAACCTTTGGCCTTTAAAACAAAGAGTTATTGAGAATGCCCGCAAACTTGGATTTTATGGTGTAATGCTTGTCCCTGTAATCGCTAAAGGAGTTAATGATAAAGAAGTTGGCAAGATTATGGATTATGCCAGAGATAATACTGATGTGATTTCAGGAATAATTTATCAACCTGTATCTCTATGTGGTCGTATCAGCTTTGAAGATTTAATGGATTTGCGATATACAACCTCAGATTTGAAAATAGCATTAAATGAACACACAAATAACTCAATTACTAAATTTTACCCATTAGCTACCACTGCCAAGATGACTCGATTATTAGCTTGGTTCGATGATGCTCCCGAATGGAGTCCAACCAGTCACTCAGATTGTGGTTTTGCCACAATTGTTGTCGTAAATAAAAAAGGCGAATATGAATCTATTGAAAATTACTTTGACGCAGAAGGACTCATCAGTTGGTCAAACAAAGTTTATGACATGGCAATGAAACAGGAAATTCCAAAACCTACCGGACTCCTTAAAGGTATAGATTTGGAACAATTTGGCACAGTTGCAACCACAGTAGGCAAGTTTATCGATGATATGACCAACCTAGGCTATCGACAAATTATGAAGGCCTACTATTTTGCAGGGGCAATGAGATACGTACGTAATCCTGCAAAAATTATGGATAGTAAAACTTTATTAGCATTTTCTCGCCTTATAGCATTTCCCAACTTACAATCTGCCGGACTTTTCTTCCACGAGAAGAATTTGTTAATATCCTCGATGCATTTCCAAGATTCTTACAATTTTGATTTAGATAGAGTATGTAGATGCCTTGTTCATTACGGAGTAGTCGATCCGGAAGACTCCACCAAAATTTTGGAGGTACCTTTCTGTGCTATGAATACATTGCATAGAGAGAGATTAGAACGTGCTTTAGCAATACAAGGCGAGGAAGCGAAAAAACCTGAAGTCATCCAGTCTGAGATCGAAGAACTTTTGGAGACTGTGAAAGATTAACTTTTTTCATTTATATTTTCTACTTTTTTCTATTAAAAACTATAGTTTTTTAACCTTAGTTTCCTCAATGCATTTCTAAGACTTTTAAAAAAAAAAAAAGAAAAAAACGAGATTTATTTAGATTACTTAATACTGGAGCCACAATTTTCACAGAAGCTAGCTCCTTCTCTAATTTTATGACCACAATATACACAAAAATTTTTGCCTTCAGTGGGCAAGGGTTCTTGAAGTTTCCTCGGTGGAGCTACGTAATTTTCAGCGGGAGTATATTGAACTTTTTCTCCCAGAATAATTTCTCCTGTTTGGGGATTAAATTTATAATTTATTAACCCATTTGCTCTTAAATCTACCAGAACTCTTAATACATCATTAGGTTTGATACCCACTTCAAGAGCGAGATCTTCAAGTTTAACTGTGTCTTGGCCACGATCTAAAAGAGCATTTCTCACAGCTTTCTTAAATTTCATATTGGTATAGAGTTGTTGGAATCCCCCAAAAAATAATATGAAGAATGCGGGAATAAATAACCAATATCCCCAACCAGAGAGTCCAATGAAATCTAATTGAAGCGTCAATAAAACTAAAGACACAATAGCAACAATTAAAAAAGCAGCACCACAAAAAAATGAACCATAAGTACTTTCATATTTTTCTTTTGTATAATACCTATCATGAGGCAATTTTTTCACCTAAACTAAAATTTCTTATTTAATATTTTCAGTATTATTAAAGATATTAAGTTAACAGAGGTAGGAAAATATTAAAAATATTATTAGTCCAATTTTTAAGGTTAATTTACTGAACTAAGAAGAAGATCATCTTTATATCTATTAACATATTTCACAAAAACAAAACTTAAAAGTATTGAATTTTCTAAATTTATAAGCACATTTATTTTAGGATTGGAAAATTAAACTGCGAAGTAATAAAGTAGTCAGAGGATTACTATTAATTCGTTGAAAAGACTTACAATAAACAGACTTATGCCAAATAATTCTGAATTAATTGGGGAATATAAAGGTACTGTTAGAAATAGGGTGGTCACAGCTCTCTTACAATCATATCTTGATAACCTTGATTATGATGGGATGAAATCCATCTTAAGAGAGGCAGGATTATTAGAATTTAAAGACATGAGAGACATAGATCCAGATGCAACTATTGATTTTTTTTCATTTAAAAAAATAATTACGGCTCAGAATTGTTTATTATATGATTCTACAAAACTTTTATATGAAGTAGGACGCAAATTTTGCTTTTATTTGTTTCCTTATGGCAAAAATTTTGAAGCGATCATCAAAGACATTAACGAATATATCCAAACTGATTGGAGTGTTGAGATAGTAGAAATGTCTGAAGATTCAATTACTATTCGCGTAGACAAATGCATATTCTGTTCTGAAATTGGAGTTAGTTGTGATCTATTTAAGGGTTTTATCGTTCATTCAGTTGAAAAGACATTATCATCGAATCATGATGTTGTTTATTATGGAGAGAAAGAGAATGTAAATGATCCTTGCCATAATTCATTCATTCTAAAGTTGAAAATAAAAAAAAAGCTTTAAAACAAAAAAGGAAAACAATTAAATATATCAAAAATCAAAATAATGTTACATCCTTAAATATCGCATATTTTTAACCGTTAATGACCACCGAAGAACGAGAGTTTGTATTTAAAATTACAATATTAGGAGATGCAGCGGTCGGAAAGACATCTCTAATAAATCAATTCGTTGAAGGATCTTTTCAAGAGGATTATAAACCAACTTTAGGAGCAAATATTGTCCGTAAAGATGTGGATCTAAGTGAAATAAATGCTCAAATCCGATTAATCATGTGGGATCTTGCAGGCCAGGAAAAGTATAATGTTATTCGTTCAATGTACTTTCAAGGATGTGTTGGGGCCTTAGTTGTATATGATATTACACGTTATCAGACATTTGAGAATGTAGAGTCAAAATGGCTTAAGGATTTCAAGAAATATGTAAAAAAGGAGGGCGCTTACGTACTAATAGGTAATAAGATTGACTTAGATGTTCAAAGAGCCGTGTCTAAAGAAAATGGAAAAGAATTAGCAGAAAAAATACAAGCTAGTGATTTTATTGAAACAAGTGCTAAATATGGGGAGAATGTAGAGAAAGCATTTAAGAACTTGGTTTTTCAAATCTTAAGAAATTACGGAGAGAAAGTTTGAATAATTCTTATTTTTGACAAATTTATCTTATATAATTTGATAACCTTCAAAATCAAATGCTTTAAATATAACTGAAGAGTTAGTAAATTATGAAAGAATTATCTCATAATGTTGCTAAAACTCCTAAATCTCAAATACGAGAGTTAATGGATTTAGCCGCAGGGCACCCCAATATTATCAGCTTAGGGATAGGTCAACCAGATTTCAATACGCCAGATCCCGCAATTGAGGGCAATATTAAAGCACTAAAAAAGAAAATTACTTATTATGCACCTACGAAGGGTGTGCCGGAATTATTAAAGTTAATCCAAAATAAGGTTAAAACCTCTAATAATATTAATTGTAATTGGGATGATAATATCATAGTTACAAACGGTGGATCGCAAGCTCTAAATCTTGCATTCGCATCTCTCTTTAATCCTGGTGATGAACTTATTATTTCATCCCCAAATTTCATCTCTTATTTCTACTTAGGCGTTTTCTTTGGAGTTAATATTAAAGAAATTGAAAGGAATAATGATTTTAGTCCTAATTTAGAAAAGTTAAAAGCATCAATTACTACGAAAACCAAGGCGATTTTGATTAATTCTCCAAATAATCCAACAGGATATGTATTGAACCCTCAAGAAGTCAGTCAAATTGCTACTTTTATAAAGGAAAATGACTTATATTTAATTACTGATGAAGTATATGAGAATTACTTGTATGATGGATCTAAACACATTAGTTTTGCTTCTTTGGATGGAATGTTTGAACGAACAATAACAACCAATGCAATGTCAAAATTATTTTCAGCCACAGGCTTTAGATTAGGATATGCTGTAGCAAGTAAGAAGATCATCGATATGATGGAAAAAGTGCATCAATATACTGCTGCTGGAACGAACCATGCAGCTCAATATGGATTTATTGAAGCATTGAAAATGAATCAAAATTTTTTTAAAGATATTTTAAGAAGCTTTGATCAAAGAAGATTATTAGTATTTACTAGACTAAAAGAGCTAGGATTTGAAGTGACAAAGCCTAAAGGAGCTTTTTATCTTATGCCCTCAGTGAAAAACTTTAACATGACAGGTTCTGAATTTTCTAAAGTCATGATGGAAAAACAAGGAGTTGCTGTCATACCGGGAGACACTTTTGGGTCATTTTCTAATGACAAAATTAGAATATCATATGCAACAGAGATGATTAAATTAAAAGAAGCCATGAATAGAATAGAAAAACTTATAAATACGTTATAAGAAACCTATTTTAAGAATATGTCTGCAATATTGCTTTTGTGAGTAATTCAGTGGATTCAAATACCGAATTTAATTCAATATATTCATTTGTGGTATGTACAACTTTTGGATCCCCAGGTCCGAAAATAATAAAAGGGACTGGATTATCTTGAGTTAGTAATTGAGCACCATCTGTAGCATAAGGCAAACCAACTAGCTCCTTACCGCAAATATTATTCAAATTTTTCACAAACGGATGGCTTTCTTTAGTTTGAAGGGCTGGTAATTTTTTCAATATTTCAAAGCTAAAAGTATAAGGATCAAAATTTAAATTTTTTAAACTTCTAATTAAAATCTCTGGATCTTGTTCAGGTATCAATCTAAAATCAAGTTCTAATTCAGTTTTCTCAGGTACAATATTGATTAGTGTTCCTCCACTTATTTTACCAATATTTAAGGAGGATAAGCCTAATATCCTATTTTTCGTTTTATTGAGAAAGTCGTATAGTTTTGGAATAATTTTTGAAGCTCCTAAAATAGAATTTATACCATTTTCAGGTAATGCACCATGAGCAGATTTTCCATACACATTTAACTTAATCCATAATAAACCCTTTTCTGCAACACCAATATTCATATTAGTTGGTTCAGCAATAATTAATAACTCAGAATTATCCATTAATCCATACTTATGGAGCTCCACAGCTCCTGTCATCCCCAACTCCTCATCAGCTGTGCCAGCAAAAACGATATTATATTTCTCTAAAAACTTATGATTTTGCTTTAAATTTTTCATAACACCTATTAACATTGCTAAACCTCCCTTCATATCAGCTGATCCCCGACCATATAATTTATTATTTTTTATGATTGCTGAAAATGGGGGATAGTGCCAATTAGATGGATCTCCAGCAGGAACTACATCAAAATGACCTGTTAATATGATTTTTTTATCTCCAGATCCAATTTTTGTCACTAAATTGTGAAGGGTGAGATTCTTTTTCTTATAACTGACCAGTTCATTTTTAAATCCATCTTCTTCATGAAATATGTCTGTAACTAGATAATCCACAATTTCTTTAGTTAAGCCTGGAGGATTTTCTGTTGGAATTTGAACCAACCTTCTAAGTATATGAGTAAGTTCCTTGTTTATACTTTTCATAATATGAATTTTTAGAATAATCAAATAAAGTTATAAATAATCTACTTCAAATTTAGTTTTTGGAAGTACTTTTGCTCCGTTCTTTGTCACCACGGTTGGGGACTCAAGACCTAATCCTCCAAGTCCTGGTCGATTGAAAACTATCGCCGCAATCTCAACCATATTTTCTTCAAATATCATAGAACCCCATTCTTTTCCGGGCACAACAACCGGCGAGGATTCATTTTCAATGATACCTATTGAATGACCTAGACCAAAGAAAAGATCATTTCCATAACCTTCCTTTTCTGCAACTTTATGAACTTCTTGGTAACATTCGTCAAAACTAGTTCCTATAGTCATATTATCTATAAGTGTGTAGCATAGTTGTTCATACACATCATTAAATTTCTTTAGTTCAGTTTTCTTAATTGATCTTATTTAATTTAAAAATTTAAATAAATTAGTATTAAGAAATAAGATATTTAAAAAACAGAACTCATTTGTAAAAATCGATTGATGCTTCTTTAATATTGCGAGATTCAGTAATCTCTTTCGCCATTGATTCGTATCTTTGTATAATTTCCGTAGGTAGGGTAGATTTTATTTTACTTAAAGCAACTTCAAAGTGTTTATTCTCAATTTTTTCGAAATTTTCCATCTTCTCTCTAATAGCTTCCATTCCTGATTCCCGACATAAGTTTTCTAAATCTGCCCCACTATAACCTTCTGTAATTTGAGCAACATGTTTTAAAGATATATCTTCAGCCAAAGGCATATTCTTTGTGTGAACTTCTAAGATTTTTAATCTTGATTCAAAATCTGGAGCTTGTACATAGATTAACCTGTCAAATCTTCCAGGCCTCAAAAAGGCAGGATCGACAATATCTGGGCGATTTGTACTAGCTATGGTTACAATTCCTTGCCGTTTCTCAATACCATCCATTTCAACTAATATTTGATTGACAATTGACGCATAAACTTGGGTTCCTGCATATTCTCCTCTACCAGAAGAAATTGCATCAATCTCATCAAAATATATAATAGAAGGTGCAGCTTGACGTGCTTTCCGAAAGATCTCTCTAACGGCCTTTTCACTTTCGCCAACCCATTTGGAGAAAATTTCAGGACCTTTAATAGATATAAAATTTGATTTACTTTCAGTTGCGATTGCTTTCGCTAGTAGCGTTTTTCCGCATCCTGGAGGACCAAATATGAGAATTCCATTTAAAGGACGGATCCCTGCCCGCTCAAACAATTTTGGGTATTTTAACGGCCACTCTACGGCTTCCTTTAGCTCTTGTTTAACATCATCTAATCCTCCAATATCATCCCAAGTTATATTAGGAATCTCAACCATAACTTCTCTCATTGCAGAAGGTTCAATCATATTAATTGCTTGCATGAAATCATCGTTCTTGATTTTCAATTCCTGTATAATTCTGCTTGGTATAGGCTCATCTAGGTTTATTTTTGGTAATATTTTTCTTAAAGCAAACATCGCAGCCTCTCGACAGACAGCCATGATATCAGCACCTACGAAACCATAAGATATTTCAGCATAATTACTCAAATCGACATCTTCTTCTAACGGCATCCCTCTTGTATGAATTTGAAAGATCTCCTTTCGACCCTTCTTATTTGGAACACCAAACTCAATTTCACGGTCAAATCTTCCAGGTCTTCTTAGTGCTTCATCAAGGGCATTTATTCTATTAGTTGCACCAATACAAATAATCTCACCTCGCCCTCTGAGCCCATCCATTAGTGAAAGAAGTTGTGAAACTACACGTCTTTCAACTTCTCCAGATGTTTCTACTCTTTTTGGTGCAATTGAGTCAATTTCGTCTATAAAAATTATTGATGGGGAATTTTCTTCAGCTTCGCGAAAAATATCTCTAAGTCTACCTTCGCTAGCACCATAGAATTTACTCATGATTTCAGGACCATTTATTGTAATAAAATGAGCATTGGATTCTTGTGAAACAGCTTTAGCCATCAATGTTTTACCTGTACCAGACGGACCATAAAACAAAACTCCTTTAGGAGGATCAATATTTAATCTATGAAATAATTCTGGATGTTTTAAAGGCAACTCGACCATTTCTCGTATTCGTTGAATTTCATCAGTTAAGCCTCCAACATCATCATAAGTTACTACCCCGCCCGAGACATTCAAAACAGCTACTCTCCTATTGACTTTTATAGCTGTATCACGAGTAATTTTTACTATTTTATCGGATGGAATTGTATTTTCAACTATTAACCTTAATAAACCTAAAGTCGGACGTTTTCTTTGGCTTTTCATGAACATGCTCATGATTTCATTCATAGGATTACTTGGGTCGCTTTTTTGATATACTGCTCCTAATACATCAACAATATCACCAATGACTACTGGTTTATCAATTAGTTTCGCTTTTATAGCATCTGCTTGTTTTATAAGATCAATATTTGCTTTAGTGGGTGTTAACTCAATTTCTTCAGCGGGATAGACACGAGCAGCTTTAATAGTTACAAATTCCCCAATTGTAGCCCCCGCATTTAATCTCTGAAGTCCATCTAATCTAATAATTCCTTTTCCTCTATCATTAATACTAGATACTACAATACCAGCAGTCTTTTTCTTGCCTTTAATTTCAATAATATTTCCTGTGGTTAAGCCTAATTGTTCAAGAATATTTTGGTCTATATAAGCTAAAGATCGACCACTTCGGCTTTTATCAAGTTCTTCAATTCTTAATTTTTCTTCTTTCTTTGAGGGGTTTCTTTGTCCCATTTTAAAAATCTTAATCTGTTTTAAGTAATATAATTAATGAAAACTTATTTTCTTTTTTATTATTATTTATTATATCCTAAAGTTGTTAGGAAAAGTCAAGATTTAATCTTCTATTTATGAAATTTAAAAATTCTTCTGAAATTTGAGTGTCATTGAATAATTGATCTATATTTTTTTTAATAAATTCTTTTCGAATCTTAGCGATTTTTTTCATTAAAGGACGATATTCATTGTTTTGATTGATTTCCCCTATTAGGTTCCTTGTAATCTTATCTAATTTCTCATGATATTGTTGTTTAGCTGTTTTTTTTCTATCTAGTTGGTTATAAATGGTTTTGATTCCTAACTTATGCTCAATGGCAATGATGAGTGTATCTATAATTTTTTCCAAATCCTTAGATTTAGATGGATCTATTACTAAAAGGGGATTATCCCAGGAATACTTATTAAAATAATCAAATTTTTCATTAATATTATAAATAACTCCATCTGGAATTGGAAATCCTCTACTTTTATTCCATTCTAGGCATTTTTCTAAGGGCGTTGCAATATGGATAATAAAAAATTCTTTTTTATATTGTTCTGCAATTTGCTTTAAATCATGGCGCATACTTGTATAGTAGTTTAGATCATCACTAATTATAACTGACCCCTTCTTTAAGCCAGCTTTGATCTTACTTAAGCTTCTTTTTCTAACTAATTGTTCTTTATTATGATTAAACTTGTTAGGATTAATGGAGCTTCTTATCTTATCTGTATCCACTATTTCTACATTGATGTCATTTAGATTTTCTTGTAATTTATATTGCAAAAAAGTAGCAATAGTGCTTTTACCAGATGAAGGTAAACCTACTAATATTATTAAAAAATTTCTATTGATCAATTTAATTTTCTAGGTGATTAAAGTTTTTTATAAGTTCGACTTTTTCCTTTCTCGGAAGAGATTTAATTTCTAGTTCCCTTCTCATAGCTTCCTTTCTTTCTGTAAATGATTCAAAATATTTAAGTATAATTGCCTTTTTTCCACGACAAAATTTAGCTCCAGTGCCTTTATCATGTTCTTCTAGTCTTCTTTTTAAGTTATTGGTGTATCCAGTATAAAATCTTTTCCGATTATTTTTAGAAATTGTTTCTAATATATAAACGTAAAAAATAGCCATTTCAAATTCACTATTTATAGAATAATTTTTTTGTTATTTATTTTTTAAGTCAAGATTTTTCAATAAAAATTGTATTATCCCATTATGAGAAATTACTATTTTCAAATTAAATTTATTAATATCTATTTTTATAATTTTAAAGTAGGAGTTAAGTTTGGTTTGGTGAGGTTCTATTCCTTTAGGGATTTTTTTAATTAAATGGGATGAGATTGCTGGAGGAGTTATTTACATGAAATATCCAGATGAAATGGTGATCAATGATAATATCGTTCAGCAAATACAGATTTCTCATAACTTTGTAGAATCTCATATAACCATTGAAGAAAAAAATTGGAATTCTATATCTTACTATAATGAACAAAAAGATCTAATCTTGGTACTTGTCTTAGATAAATATGATGAAAGTCAGGATTATATTGGAATTTTGGATGACTTTAAAAAAACTTTAGAATTAGAGCTTACAGAAGAACAATTAAAAGAACATCTAGAAAGAATTTTTTTAGAAAAAGTATTAAATGTTTTTAGAACTAGAGATGAAGTTATTGGAAAACTTAGTAATGAGGTTGCCAATCTAAAAACTAAAGAATATGACTTAAAAAAGAAGTTTGAAAAAATTGCAGAATCAAATCATTTACAAGTAAAAAGTAAGATTCAATTTTTACTGACAATTAATGATGAATTAAGTTTTAGAGAGCTTCTAACCTCGATAAAAACCAGTAAAAGATGGTTAAATAGCGTAATTGAGACTTTGATTAAAAACAAAGTTATTGGGTATAATCCTTATAATGAAACATATTATCTAATATTTTGAAGTGTTCTTGTCAGAATAATCAGATTCTTAAGAAGAAAACTATTTTCATCTTCAATGATTTCAATTTAAATTAAGTTAATTTTTACCATGAATCTTACGGAAGAAGAACAAAAGGAAGTTATTAAGGTAATGGAATCCCAAATGTTAACCTTACTTCACGGTGAGGCTGTTAAAACTTTTGAAAAAGAATTCGCAAACTATATTGGTGTTAAACATGCAATTGGGGTTAACACTGGTACAGCAGCGTTACATATTGCGATAGCTGCTCTAAATATTGGACCTGGAGATGAAGTAATTGTTCCTCCGTTTACATTTATAGCAACAGCGACTTCAGTCTTACATAATAATGCAATCCCTATATTTGCAGACATTGATAATAAAACTTATACCCTAGACGCAGAATCTGTGAAAGAAAAAGTAACTTCTAGAACTAAAGCTATAATCCCCGTTCATTTAGCTGGAATAAGTGCTGATATGCATTCCTTAAAGGAAATTTCAGAAGAAAATAATTTATTTATTATTGAGGATGCTGCTCAATCTATTGGTACAAAATATGATGGTAAAAAAGTGGGTTCAATTGGAGATATAGGTTGCTTTAGCTTTTATCCATCTAAAAATATTACTACTGGTGAAGGAGGAATGATAACGACAGATAATGATAATATTGCTGAACAATGTCGCCTATTAAGACATCATGGTGAGCCCTCATGGTATACTTATGATCGTCTTGGGTATAATTATAGAATGACAGAAATTCAGGGTGCTATTGGAAAAGTTCAGTTAAGAAGAATAGATAAATTCATTGATATACGTAATAAAAATGCCCAATACTTATCAAAGGGTATTAGTGAAGTAAGAGGAATTAATCCCCCTTATGTTCCTAAATATTGTGAGCCTGCTTTCAATTATTGGATTGGGCGTATAGATCCAAAAATTATTGGTCTAAATAAAGAACAATTCGTAGAAAAATTTCCAAAGAGTAAAGTTCTCTATCCGAAACCCCTTTATGAAACTAAACTTTTTCAAAATAAAATTGCTTATCCAAAAGGATGCCCTTGGTCTTGCCCATTTTATGGAAAAGAGATTAATTACAACAACATTCATTTACCAAATGTGGAGAGAATAACCAAAGAAATATTTGCTTTAGATATTCATCCAAGGATTACTAAACGAGATTTAGATCAATACATTACAATTATGAAACATCTAGTTAAAAAATAAATATTTTTCAGGCTTTTTTTTTTATGAAAAAAATAACTATAAAGGTGTATGGACTCGTCCAAGGAGTTTTCTTTCGCTACACTACCCGAAAAGTGGCAAGGAAATTGGGATTAACTGGTTTTGTTAAAAATATGCCTGATGGAAGTGTTTATATAGAAGCTGAGGGTCCGGAAACCAAATTATATGAATTATTAGCATTTTCAAAAATAGGACCTAGATATGCTGAAGTAAAAAATGTAGAATTTGAATTTGGAGAGCCGGAAAATAAATTTAAAGGTTTTGATTATTCATTTTAGAATACAATTTTGGGTCATATTACCTGGATATTATTATGGAACTTAAGCATTTTTTTAATTTTATTATTTATGTCGTTTGTATTTAAGAAAAACAAATTTTTTGATCTTTTTCACTTACTAAACATGAGAAATGTTAAATTCCAAGGGCCTCTAATACTAAAAATGTTTGGTCTTTTAAATGATTTAAACCTAATAAGTGAAAATAGATATATTTTGTGTAATTTTTTAGACCAAAATAGTAAGTTATTTGGTTTAGAAAAAGATATATATCAATCGAATCATCAATATAGTTTGAATCAATTATTTCTTTTTGCCTTTCACAAAGCTAAATCGACTAATACACTGAAAAATCTCTATAACGAATATATCACCTCTATTAACGCAATCTATAATAAAATAGATACAAAAAATATCTGATTTTGATATATATTTAATTTTATTCTTCGTGAAGAAAACTATTAATAAGGATAAACGTTACTATGAAAGTATCTAAAATTATTGTTAGATCAAAATGAATCATGTGTAAATTTTAGGAGGTAAATCAGAATTGAATACACAAGGTCATTATATCATTAAAATAGTTTTACTTGGTGAGGCGAACGTAGGAAAAACCTCTTTAGTTTATAGATTTATAGAGGATAAGTTCAGAGAAAACTATAAAAGTACTTTAGGTGTTAACTTATTAAAAAAAGATATGCAACTTGAAGAATTTGGTGAAGTATCTGCTCAAATCTGGGACTTAGGAGGCCAAGAAAGTTTTAGGAGCCTACGAAAGCTTTATTTAGAAGGAGCAAACGGAGCTTTAGTCGTATATGATTGTACAAAGAAAAAATCTTTCGAAAAACTTAGCGATTGGATACAGGATTTTAAACAAGCTAGAGGAAATGAACCCATTGTCTTAATAGGAAATAAAAAGGATTTAGAAGATAAAATCAAGGTTCCAGAATCAGATGGTAATGAATTTGCTAATAAAAATAATATGGAATTTATCTCTACATCTGCTAAAACGGGATCAAATGTAGAAGAAGCGTTTATAGAAATAACAAAGAAGATTTTAAAAAAAAATTTAGGCATATAAGCAGTTTATGTAAAATTCTTCCGTTTTCTCCATCCTATTCATTATAATATTTTAGGTTAAATTACTCATTTATAAATGCCTTTATAAATGATAATTTATTTAAATAAAATTATATAAAAAGTACCATTTCTACCTAACTTAGTTTGTTTACTTTTTTATAAATCACATTTATCTTTATGATGTATTATGTCAGAAGAAGAAAACGATTATGACGATTTGGAAGATTACGAAGAAGAAGAGGAAGAAGAGGAAGAATTTGATTATGAGAGTGATTTAGATTACAAAATAGAAAATGTTGTAGCCACAGTGACAGTGGAGATAACAGAAAAAATAGATCTTAATCAAATTGCACGGAAACATGCTGAAGTAGAATATAACCCTGAAAGATTCCCCGGATTAGTTATGAGAATAGAAAAACCGAGAGCAACAATTTTAATATTTTCAACTGGAAAAATGGTGGTAACTGGATTGCGTAAAGCCTCAGAAGCAGAACGTGTTGTAGATAAAGTAGTTAAAAATATACGAAAGGCAGGGATTAAATTAGCTAATCCCGAAATTACTATTCAAAACATTGTAGCTAGTGGCGATTTACACACAAATATAGATTTAAACATGGCTGCCATTGTTATGGAATATGCAATGTATGAACCAGAAGTTTTTCCAGGATTAATCTATCGTATGCAAGATCCAAAAACAGTATTTTTGATTTTCTCAACCGGGAGAATTGTATGTACGGGGGCGAAAAAGAAGGAGATTGTTAGAGATGCCGTTATGAAGCTCAATCAACAAGTTCGAGAATTAGGTGTAGCTAAAAAAGAATTAACAGATACAGATTATCAAGATATAACTTTTATATAACTTTAATAATCTATTATTTTTTTTAGAATTTATTATATAATGGAGCCCCAATTAGTCTTTTTGAAAGACAATCATGAATTCACAATAATCTTTACCTGTCTGTAAGCTGCAATTTATTTCTTGAGCAAAGCAATGAACATTACTCATACGTTCTACTATACCTGCTAGCATTCCTGCTTCGAAAGAACAGAAACTTCCGTCTGATTTAATACTTTTACCAATTAAATCTTTAATTGAAGAATGTCCTTTTAATTTAAGTTGAACTATTTCATCTGAGCTTTCTGAAATTTCAACTTTGCCAATGTTATATTCTACAATAATTTCCTTTAATAGAGTAGGTATTTTTGAAACATCTTCAGCTTGTTTAACCTTAAGAGTAGTACCTAATTCATGGCCCAAATAGTAAAAAATAGCCTCCAATTGGTGACCTAGAGCAAGTAGAGCCCCTACTTTCATATCTCCAATTTCCTTTCCTTTTTTAAGATGTTCTCTCATCTGAGTTAAAATTTTAGAGAGCAGTTGGCGATCCATATTATTTTCTCCTTTTACTTTTTTATTTTTTTATACTTTTTATATTTTTACTGAAGAAATAAATCCATATAAAATGGCATCAATGATATCCTCTTCTTGAATATTTATTGAAAGTCGGCGATCTGCGATAATAATAGTCGGTAGTGAAGTGATTTTGTATTCTTTTGTCAATTTATAATTTTTCTCAACATCTATTTTAGCTATATATAATTTTTTTCCAAACATCGAAATATTTATCCTTTTTAGCATTTCTTCTATTGGTTTGCAAGGTGCACAGTGAGCTGATGAAAATAACAAGATTTTTGGATAACCTTCTTTAAAAGTATCTACCATAAATAATCAATGTGGTAAAATGACTGGAAATAATTATTTATCTTTAAATTTATGATATAACTCTTTTATAATGGCTTGAAATGCTTCGTATACTCCTGTTCCAGTTTTAGCGCTAGTTCTATAATAGCCTAAAAAGTTTCGTTGTTCCCCAAGTTTTTCTGCTTCAATATCATCTAGTTTTTCAATGTTAATTAAATCAATTTTATTGCCGAATAAAATTATTGGGATGTTTCCGCAATATTTCTTAATATCTTCATGCCACTCAATAATATTATCATAACTCTGTTCTTCATCAGGTGCGTGTGAAAATACAATGATCGCTGCTTTACTTCCTTTATAGAATGTAGGTCTCATAAAGCTAAACTCTGCTTGTCCTGCTATGTCCCAAAAGAAAAGTTTTACCATATTACCCTCAATCTTTTCATCGTATTTTGAAAATTGAGCCCCTAGAGTTTTAATATATTGTTTTTGAAACGATCCTTGAGTATATTTTTTAATCAAAGACGTCTTACCAACACCTCCATCTCCGATCACTGTAATTTTGAAAACAAAATCTTTCTTTTCCTCTTTACCGTTCATTCAATCACTCCATAGCTATTCCGCGTATTCAATTTCTTTTAAATATTATTTTTACAACTTTAATTATTAATATTAATAATTATATTTATATTGAGTTTATATTAACATTAAGTTCTTTTAATCTTTAAAGTATATTAAAATAATTTACCTATTTTGTAGAAAAATGAGCTTACTTAAAAGAATAAAGTATCTAATCGAAAAGTTTACTGAGAAGAAAATTCTACTAGCTATTGCAGAGTCATGTACAGGAGGATATATATGTCATATGTTTACTAATATTTCTGGTGCCTCGAATGTTTTTGAGAGGGGCGTTGTCTGTTATAGTAACAAATCAAAAGTAGAGGCGCTAAATGTTGATCTAAGAAGTATTGAAGCTGCTGGTGCAGTTTCTGAAACAGTAGCAAGACAATTGGCTTATAATATTAGAATTCTTTCAAATGTTGATATTGGAATAGGAATTACGGGAATCGCGGGGCCTACAGGAGGAACAAAAGAGAAACCTGTTGGATTGGTTTATATTGGCTATTCTACAAAAGAAGAAACAAAAATAGAGAAATATTTTCTTCAAACAGATAGAATTCATTTTAAAGAATTAGTTTTGGAGAAGGTTTTGGAATACTTAGAGAACATTACCTTGGAAGAAAAATTATAGATGAGTTATAATAACTCTATTTTTAAATTAGTTTTCCTTGTTCCATTATTTGCTTTTTAGTTCCATCCTTATATTCAACTGTAATGTTTGCTTTTGGATGAGTTACAAAATCCCAATGCATCTGAGATGCAGAAGTTCCTCCAAAAGATATATTAAATCCAAAAGCAAGATGGACACTCCCAATTATCTTTTCATCAGTAAGTATATATCCAATGGCTTTTGTGATTTCTGGGTTGCAGCCTATTCCAAGTTCTGCTACATTATAGGTCCTAATTTCAGGAACTTCATTTTGTTTATCCAGTTCTTCACATTTTTTAAAAGTATTAACTAAATCTCTTAAATTTATATCAGCAGTTACTTTATCAAGCAATAATTTTCCCTTTTTGAAAGGGAGCATAACATTTTTAACAATTTTATCACTGATTCGGTCCTTCGTTAGAGGACAAAAAATAGTGCCTTCTCCCTGTGTTTCTTGAGGAGGGAAATATACTTCACCTGCAGGTAAATTTCCACCCAGATCTCCTAAAGCAATTTGTTCATCAGAAAGGATTCCATCATCAAGTATTTTACTTCTATCTTCAATTGATACCCAAAAATCAGTTCCATAATCATCAGAAACATAAACTCTTCTTCCATTTTCGAAAAAACGACCTAAATTTTTCGTTAATTCACTCATTTTCTCCTGAGGAATACTCATTCCTCCAACAATAAACTTTTCATAAAGTTTATAATCAATATTAAAGAATTTTGCAGCCTCCTTTGATGGCCAAGCAGCATAACACCACTTTTTACCAGGAGCATACTCTTTTTTAAGACCATATAGTATGTTTCTTAGAGGCAAATTAGCCTTTGCTACAGCATCAACCTTCTCACGTGGAGCCCTATTTTTTATGGAAGGGTCCGCTAATGGTTCAATTACGATATAAGCATCAATATTTTCAATCAACTTTTGGTAGTGCATACCTGTTTTTTCCAAAGTCTCTTTTTTGATGGATTCATCTTGATAGATTTGCTCTGAATAATTGTCGCTTGTATATGAAATAAAGGGGATTGCTTCTTGTCTAAAAAGGCTCAAACCAATTTCCTCTAGTAAATCTTGAGAATAAAGACCTCCCCTTACAAATACACATTCTCCAGGCTTTTTTATATTAATACTTTTAGTAATGTTTTCAGCACATATTTTAATTTTCTCCTTTGTAATCATAATTCTGTAAAATGGTGTTTATATATTAATTCTTTTTTTTTATTTCAATGGAATAAGTCATTTCTACATAGAGAAAATTTTATTATGAAACAAAAACTAATCAAAGAATTTATTAGATTAGGTTATTATAAATAAAATAGAAAGAAATTACTTTTTAAACTTTTAATTTACCCAATATTTCATATATATTTAAAATCTAAATAATGGTAATTCGCGAAGTTGGTTTATTATTCAGAGGATTCACATTAGTTAAAAAGAGTTATCATAAATCAACTTTTGGAAGAATTGATGTCGATTTAAGAAGTGGTTTACTAACAGCGCTTTTAAATTTCGCAGATACAGCTTTTACTTACAATTCGATAGAATATTTTGAAGGAAAGAAATTTGTCATTACATTTACAAACGATACAATTCGGTCAGATGATAGTATTGAACCTGAGCCACTAATCTCTTATGCAATATTAGATAAAGAAAAAAAAGTCGAAAAATATATTCATAAAATAATTCAACCCCTCTTATTTAGTATTGCGAATGAGTTTAAAAAAGCTAATGAAGGAAAAAATCTTTCAGAAGTAACACAATTTAAATATTTTAAAAATATTCTTGATTATACTTTTGGTTCAGACGCAAAAAACATCGATCAAAAACTAAAGGGTCTTTTTTATTAAGAAATAATAATTATTTTAAATTTAATGCTTTTTTTAAATAAAGCAATATCAATGGCAACACAATGGTTGCATCTGACACAATAGTAGAATATTTTGCACTTTTACTAACTTTACCCCATGATATCGCCTCTTCTAGTGTTGCTCCACTTAATCCACCAGTTTCTGGGCGATCCATTGTAATTTGTATTGCATAAATTGCTGATGAGGGGCAAAACTGCAGTGATTGGAAAATAAAGTTCTTTGGAACACCTCCACCAACTATGCAAACTCCCGCATGTTTGGTGTCCCATGCTAAATCAACCATTTTTAACATGTCCTTAAAATGATTTAGATTTAAATTACGATGATGAAATCCTAATTGTAATGCTAATCCCGAGTCAGTAAATGCTGGACAGAAGATTGGTATTTGCTTTTCAGCACATATTTTTAAGATTGAATTAGGATTGTCAGGTAATTGTTCACCTAAAAATTTTAAGAAATTGCTAACTGGCATGCTGTTATCAGGAATCTCTAAACCAGATATAAAATCTTCAATTCCTTCATAAACATTATTTGGTAAAAAAACATCATAAATTCGGTTTAACTTATAGTCGTAAAGCTTAGCATCATCCAAATTTTGAATATTCATTTCGCCCTGTAAATGATGGAATCCTAGTGTTTCAGCAATATCATGAGTCAAGCTGGCTCCCGTGGTTACGAAAATATCAATAAATCCGTTTTCTAAAAAATCATGAATTATTCCTTGCATACCTACTGGTATTAGGGCTCCTGCTAATCCGAAAAATTTCGTACAATCATTATCTTCAACCATCTCTTTATAAATGTGGCATGCCTTAGCTAATCTTTTAGCATTAAACCCTGTTTCCACTAGTGATTCTATTAGTTCTAAAATATCATCTGTTCCTTTTAGCTTAAATTGGTTTACTTTTTTCAGTTCATCTTCAAATTTTTTGGTGGGCATAATGTTAAAAATATAGGTTATTCGAAATAAATGAAATAAATTCTATAATTAATTTAGCAGCTAAATTACTGGTTAAATTATTTGGAAGATCTAAATTTGGAGCTACCTCAACTAAATCAAATCCGATAACTTTAAATTCTTTTGCTATTTCTCTTAAAGATTTCCATAATTCTCGATATGATAAGCCTCCAGGAATTGCAAATCCTGTAGCGGGAGCAACTGAAGGATCAAGAACATCAATATCGATTGAGATATATAGATATTTTATCTTAGAACTCTTAAAAAACTTAATAATTTCCTCTATATATTTATTTAAACCATAATCTTGTAATTTATAAGCATTTAGATATGTTATCTTTTCTTCATTTACGATCTCAAGCTCCGGGATATCGATATCTCTGGTACCAACAATTAATATATTATTATTATTTACAAAATCTAGGTCATAAATTCTATGTGATATAGTGGCATGCGAGTATACTCCTTTATCCCATTGCTCATAGAAATCAAGATGAGCATCAAACATTAAATAACCCAATTCACTTTTATCTTCAAATAATTCTCCAACTGCTTTTGCAACAGGAAAAGAGCAAAAATGATCTCCCCCAATCATTACGGGAATAATCTCGCTTTTTTGCTCATAAATACTTTTAATAAAATTGTTGATATCTTTAAGGTTTTTATCCACTTCTTCTGCATCAATTTTTACGTCTCCTATATCAACAACATCTAATTTTGGGATTTCATAACCCATCTCTGTAGTTAAGGCTAAATCATTAGTAACCTCACGTATTTTTTCCGGTGCTACTGCTGAATTAGGAGCTTTTATCGATGTAAGATAATCCCAAGGAATACCAAATATTATGAACTTGCTTTTAGAATCAATAACCTGTCCAAAATCAAAAAATGTCATTTAATCTGTACTCCATTTTAATTACATTTGTTCAAGGGTTTCTATCCCTAAAATTTTTAGTCCACTCTTTATCACAATCTGTACACACTTTATCAAGAATAATCTTGCGCCTTCCAGCTCCTTGTCTTCAGAAATCACTTGACATGAAGTATAAAATGAATTAAAATATTGACATAATGTAAGTAAATATTGAGCAATTAAATGGATATTGTAAGTTTTTTCTGAATCATTGATATATTCGGGAAAATAGGTCAACCACTTTATTAATATCAACTCTTTTTCATGTTTTAATAATTCCCAGTTGATTTTCGAGCTAATATCAAGATCAGACTTATTGATGATTGAAGCGATTCTTGCATAACAGTATTGAATATATGGTCCAGTTTCACCTTCAAAAGAAATACTTTCTTCGGGATTGAAGATAAATCCTTTTGAGGGACTATATTTTAAGATGTAGAATTTTAAAGCAGCTAATCCGATAGTTTCTGCCCTCTTCTTCTTTTCATCTGTAGGAATAGAGGGGTATCTTTTTTCTACTTCTTTAAAAGCGAGTTCTTCGACCTCTTCAATAACATCATCAGCATCAACAATTGTTCCTTCCCTACTCTTCATCTTTCCACTTGGTAAATCTACCATCCCATAAGATAAGTGAAAATTATCTCCCTTAAATCCTAATTTATCTAATATAGCGAATAACCATTTAAAATGTTGGATTTGCTCATCAGCAACAACATAAATTGATTTATCATAATTGAAATCTTCTTTCTTCTTATAAGCTAAATATATATCTTGAGTTATGTAAATTGCTGTACCATCACGTCTTATTAGTATTTTATCTTCAAGATTATAATCATTTAGTCTTGCTATAATAGCTCCATCGTCAAGTTTTTCAAAAATACCTCTCCTTAATCCATCATTGATGATTTCTTTACCTCTTAAATAAAGATCAGATTCAAAGTAGATTTTGTCAAATGAAATACCTAACTTCTTATACGTATCATTAAAACCATCAAGAGCCCACTGATTCATCTGATTCCATAATTCAACTGTTTCTCTATCACCAGCTTCCCATAGCTTCAACAAATCATAAGCTTCTTTTTCTAATTCTTTTTCGTCTTTTTCTTTTTCATTATAGAGTACGTAAAAATCTCCCACGAAATGATCACATTTCTTGTTAGGTTTTCTATTTTTGCCCCATTTCTTATATGCTAACATACTCTTGCAGATATGAATACCACGATTATTATATAAGTTAACTTGGAATACTTGATGTTCTTTATATTTAAGAAGATTGGAAAGAGATTGCCCTAATAACATATTTCTCACATGCCCAAAGTGAAGTGGTTTATTAGTGTTAGGTGAGGGATATTCAATGACAATCTTTAGTCTCTCCTCTTTTTCTATTCCTAATTTTAACCTTAGTCTACCAAAATCTTCTTTCAGATTAAATATTTCATCTAGAATATATTTGCCACCTACTTTCATATTTAAATATGGGCCTTTTGCTTCAATTTGTTCTAAGTATTGGGGTAATTTGATTTTGTCCTTCAATTCTAAAGCAATCTTGTTTGCATTTTTATCCTTTTCCCATTTAGTTAATACAAAACAAGGAAGGGCGTAGGTATAATCAATATCTGGAGGTGGTATTTCAATAATTGATTTAATCTCTTCTATTCTAAGTTGCGGTAAATAGTCATGCAGAAATTCTGCAATTGTACTCTTGTCAATGGCTATCATTTTCAGAGAAGTATTATTTGGTTGTAAATTTTAACTGCTTTATTAAGTATATTTAAGGTAACTCAAAAATTTATGTAATTAATATTCTTAACATAATAAAATCTAAAAGCACTAGGTTAGAATGTTTTCCAAAAATCTGTAGCAGAAAGTGTGGTTTTTACTTTAGAAAATGGACAAATAGAAATACAATAACCACAATCACTCGAATTTTCAATCCAAAATTCAAAACATTTTTCCACATTTACATAATATTTCTTAACTCCCGGATTATTAGATATTGTCGGTGGTTTAAAGAAAGGTTCTACTTCAGTTGAAATTGCTTTAGTTTCACATATATCAGCACATTTAAAACATTGGGAACAGAAATTCCTTACTTTACCTATAAATTCCAAATTAGGTTTATCAGAAACAAGAGGAATATCAGTAAATATTTTGCAGATTCTTACGCGAGGACCATACTCTGGAGTGATTAATAAACCATGCCTTCCAATGGCTCCAAGTCCCGCATCAATCGCTAAAGGAATACTGATTGCGGTATCATTACCACATTGAATTGCACGATAGCCTAAATTTCTTATGAACTCACCGAGACAAGAAATTACAAATGCCATTTTCGAATAAGCTACTGCTGCTGCAGCAGCAGCAGGTTGAGCTGGAGCAGTTGATATAGCATCGTGATCCATCTCAATAGCCATAACTATTGCCTTATTTATTCCTTGAGGCAAATTAATAGCATTTTCCAATATATCTTTAGATGATTTTCCTTCCCTAAGTTCTTTCTTTGAATCTGCTTCACTAGTCATATCAGTTCTTAAAAAGCCAGTCTTATAAACCCATTTTTCATTAATATCTGTAACTCCAACTAATGATGCCCCATAAAATTTGGCAACTTTTTTTAGTATTAAAGTAAAATCTTTAGGATCTTTTATTTGATATTTTATTTTCATCCAATCTAAGCCATAACCGATATCATAATCATTTTTCCTTTGCCAAGCAAAAGCAAATGGAAATCTTTCATAAACAGTCCATCCCGCGGCTACAATCGCAAAATCAACTCGAGAATATCCTTCTTTCTTTGAATTTATGTGATTTTCTATATTCTCTTCAAACATTTTACCAAATGTTGATAAACTTTTATCCCAAAGACGGCGGTAAATCATGTGGTTTTTTTCTTCGAAACGACAATATATCTCTTCATTAATCTCATAGGCAACTTCTGAATTTTTTTCCATCTCAAATCATAATTTTTCGTGTTAAATATAATTTAAAATTAATAAATAAAAGTTTTAAAGAGTTGAGGTTAATGTAATGGATACGATTTCACTTGTAAATTATCTCAATCGAAGAAGGGGAAAGGGATATAGATCCTTAAAATAAAAAAGATAACTCTTATGTACAATCCTATTAACCCAGCAACTCCTAGAATTAAACCTATAATCCCCATTGCCTTTGAATCATCCTTAACTATTCCTAGAATGCCCGAAACAATTGCTAGGATACATAAAATTATAATCATTACGTTATTAAATATGATTAGAGATGATGTAGAGATCCCAATGATTCTTAAGAATATAATTAGAAAAGTTAAGCCCAAACCAATTATTCCTGCAACTAGAGCAACAGTACCATACGTTTTTTCAGGTTCAAAATAACCATTAGAAGGTTTAGAAGCTACTATCTTAACTGGTGGGGGAATTTCTGCTCTGAGTGGTTCAATTTGCATTTCTGGTTGTTTCTGAACTATTGTAGAGATTCGTTCTTCTGATAAACGATACCCACAATTGGAACAAACATTCCAAAAAGATTCTACTTTGGTACCACAACTTGGGCAATAGTTCATATTTATCACTAGAAAATGTACATTTATATTTCTTTTCTAGAAATTATGAACCTTTTATAAAAAACAATCAAATTAATATTCAAAGTTCAATTGGCTTCAAAAGCTCTTTAACACTGTCATGGAGGCGGAATGGGGATAGTAAAGATGCTATATATATAGAGTTGTGCTCTTATAAAAAGTATAGCAAATACTCCCAAACCCAAAATAAATCCCGTTATCGTCATTCCTTTTGAATCATCTTTGAAAATTCCTATAAAACCAAAGATAGCAGCTGTGATTCCCATTGCAATTATAAATACATTATTGACCACTATGGAAACATTATTAAACGTTACTATAGGAATAATTCTAATGACTAAAGTTAAAATTGATAAACCAAAACCAATAATTCCGAATGTTAAAGCATATGTTCCATATGTTTTTTGAGGTTTAAAATAAGTATAACTCTCTTTAGGAGGGACAACTTTAAACTCCTGATTCGCAGGTTTTTTCTCTATAATTGGTGAACTAATTTCTTTTGATAAACGATACCCACAATTAGCACAAACCTTCCAAAAAGACTCAACTTTGGTCCCACAATTCGGGCAATAATTCATAAATAGTGATATGCATTTTGTATATATATTTCTTTTCTATAAATTAAAAAATAGTATAGATATGTTAACTAGATGTGAGTGGGTTAGTGATGATATTCTAATGATTGAATATCATGATAAAGAATGGGGCGTTCCTCAACATAATGACAATATTCTCTTTGAATTCCTAATTTTAGAAGGAATGCAAGCAGGATTAAGTTGGAGTACAATTCTCAAGAAACGAGAAAACTTTAGAAATGCTTTAGATAATTTTAGATATAATATGATCTCCAAATATAATGAAGATAAGATTGAGGAACTCCTTCAAGATAAAGGAATTATAAGAAATAGATTAAAAATTCAGTCGATTATCACAAATGCTAAAGCTTTTTTAAGGATACAATCTGAATTCAATTCTTTTAATAATTATATATGGAATTTTGTTAATAACAACCCAATACATAACGCATGGAAAACTTCAGATGAACTCCCTTCACATACTGAACTCTCAGACAAAATAAGTAAAGATCTAAAAAAACGAGGCTTCAAATTTGTTGGTTCAACTATTGTATATGCTTTTATGCAAGCTGTTGGTTTAGTAAACGATCATACCATTAATTGTTTTAGATTTACTGAAATAAAAAATAGTTATTGATATTAATCTCAAATTCGATAATTTTTTTAATGGAGATTTCTAATAAATTTTTAAAAGTATAAGATATTAGATAATTTTTAATTTACCATTTAAAGATTTATATATGTGAATAAAATTATTTATTATAGAAATCGAATTAAAAATCTCATAAAGTATATTTTTAGTGACTTATAGAAAAACATTATTAGAAGAACATATAAGGGTAAAAAGATAATATGTGGGATGCCACATTTAAGATTGTAATATTCGGTGATGCTGGTTGTGGAAAAACTACATTAACTCAGAGATTTTTGACAAGAATGTTTATTTCAGACTCTAAAATGACAATTGGAGTCGATTTTGAAGTTAAAAGTTTGGAAATTGATGTTAAGAAGGTAAAATTGCAAATCTGGGATTTTGGTGGGGAAGAACGATTTCGATTTTTACTTCCTACGTATGTGAGAGGTGCTAAAGGTGGATTATTCATGTATGATATCACAAATTACTCATCAATTGCACATATAGATGATTGGTTATCAGTTATAAGAAAAGAAATTAAAGCAGAGGATGAGTTCCCCATTATTGTTGTTGGAGGTAAAGCAGATCTAAGTTCTAATCGTGAAGTGACACCCCAAGAAGGCATTAAAATTGCTAAATCTAGATTTGTAGATGGATTTATTGAATGTTCAAGCAAAACTGGAGAAAATGTTGATGAAACATTTGAAGCTTTAACAAGACTTATGATAGATAGTTCTCGAATTTAATGGTATTTTATAGTGTTTAATTGATTAATTGTTTCTCTTCTTTTGAATCTAATTCACTTTCAATGTGAGTTCTTTCAACGGATCTAGCATCTATTCTTCTATTTAATACCATATACTGAAATTCTAAATCTTTCTTATACCTATTTGCGAAACCTACTAGCTGTTTTATCATATTTATTTCTTGGTCATCAACACTGAAATTAATTCCGCCAAATAGAGGTATCTCTGAGTATTTTTCTTCTAAAATGATTAGAAGTTCATCAGGTAATACATCAGTTCTCTCTTTTAATGCAATAGCTAAGGCCTCATTTAAATCATCATATTTTTCTTGCTTTCCAAATTGGCATAGAACACATTTATTTACTTTATTTCTAAGGATAAAGAGTATTATTAAGCCAATTAAATACTTTAAATTAACTAGAACTTCCTTGAAGTTTCCATTACTCATGTATTCTTGTACTACTTTTTCTGCTATAGAATAAATGCTTGAGAAATAAATTGCTCTAAAGAAGTAAACTGGATCTACACAAAAAAGTCTAGTAAACCAAAATGGGTTAATATTAATTGGAGGATCCTCATAGAATTTATAATAAACTAATCTCCCATCTCTTTCTTTACATAAGGTAGATTCTTTTTTAAGCATATTAAGATAAGTGGAGATTGTAGATCTCGCAATTTCTTTAAAATATTTTCTGTATTCTAATTCAACTTCTCGAGTTGTTACTTTCTTCTTTCCATCAAGATAGAATTTTAAAATAATCCCCAAGATTCTGTTTTCATGAAGACGCCCAGTTTTTACCTGCTGTTCTTCTGACTCATCTTCTCTAATATTGTAAAGATCAGAAAGTTCAGGAGCAAACTCCCGAATTAATTTGTCCAAGATAAATATATTTAGCTCAGTAATATTTAAAGATCCTCTTATAATTTAAGTTAAAGATAGATTTTTATATAAAATTATAAAAAAAATGTAAACATTTAATAATTGATATTCTAATACACTAGAACTTTTAACTTATTTAATTTATTAAAGATTTATTAAAAAGACTCTCAATTAAATTGCCAAAAATTAATTCAATTAAAAGATAAATGAAAATAGAAAAAAAAGATGAATTTAATATTTACTTAGATTCTCCAAACTTGTCTTTATATATAGGATCGTTGATCTGTAAAATCCTACGTTGAACTTTACCTAGTACATCCTTAGGGACTTCTTTTATAAACTCAATAATAGCTGGAACCTTCCAATGGGTCATATTTTCCTTAGCCCATCCCTTTAATTCTTCCTCAGTTATCTTTCCGATATATTCTGGTTTAAGCTCTACCCACGCTTTAGCAATTTCTCCAACTTTACCAGCTGGATCAGGTAACCCTGAAACAGCTGCTTCTGAAACAGCTTCATTTTGCATCAACATAGATTCCACTTCCTTGGGAAATACAGAATGACCTGCTACTTTAATTAATTGTTTTTTGCGATCTCGAATTTCAATAGTCCCATCTGGATTCATGAAACCAATATCACCTGTTAATAACCATAACTTACCATTATATTCTTTAATTGTGTCATCAGTCTCTTCTGGTCGATTTAAATATTCTAACATCACTTGAGGACCATGAACACAAATTTCTCCAGTATGTTCCTCTCCAAATGTAGTCTCGTTTGGATTTCCTAAACAAATGGGACCCGTATTGAAATCTTCTGATGGCCAAATTCCCCATTCTGTACCCGGAAATGGCATTCCAATTGTGCCAATAGGACTGTTTCCAAACAAATTTCCTGCGCTTACAACTGGAGAAGCTTCTGAAAGTCCGTATCCTTCCACAATTCTACCACCGGTACTCTTTTCAAAAGCATCTCTCACTGGAGCGTGTAAAGGACCAGCTCCTGATACGCTTAATTTTAGCTTTCCCATAAGATTGGGAAACTTTTCTAAATGTGGAAAATCAGCAATTCTTTTGAATAAAATCTCTGCCCCAGCGTATACTAAACCCTCTGGTGCAGGGAGTTCTTCTATATGTTCTAATAGTTCTTCGGTAGGGGGTGGAGTTGGAAATAACATGATCCATCCACCAAAAGCAATTGTAGTATTCATAACGACTGTATGACCAAAACTATGGAAAAATGGAAGAATGCCTATATTACCAATGCCAGGTTTTTCACCACCTAACCAGTACATACACTGCTTTGCATTCGAAACGCAATTAAGATGAGTCAACACAGCAGCTTTAGGCAATCCCGTTGTTCCTCCAGTCATAATATAAGTAGCTGGATGAGTTTTTACGTCAATATCAACTTTTGGAACATTAGGTTCTGTTTTAAGCAAGTCCATAAATTTGTGTGCTCCGGCTATATTTACTTTTCCCTTGGGAATCATTCCTAACATTTTACCTAATGTTCTTTTAAAGCCAAGACCCTTTGCTAAATCAGCAAGATTAGTATAGATTATTATTTCTACTTTAGATTTATCTAAGATATCACCTATATAAGGTAAATTTTTCTTTATGCGTGATTTACTAGTTTCATCAAAAACGGCATCATATGTAAGTAAAACTTTCGCATTGGTTAATGTTAATTGGTGCAAAATCTCTAATGGTTTATAAGTTGGATTAACTCCCGTAGCAATGGCTCCAATTCTCACAGCTGCATAATATGCAACAGCATATTGAATGCAATTTCCCATAAGTATTGCAACAACATCACCTTTTTTTACACCAAGATTATGTAGTGCGGTAGCAAATCGATCAACATAATCATGAAATTCTTTATATGTTACCCATGTTTCTAAAAACCAAATAAAATTATCATTGGCATATTTTTGTACTTGTTCGTCTAAAAACTCACTGAGCGTTTTTTCTTCAAAAGAAACATTTTTTGGAACGTTAACAGGCCACCATTTTTTAAACCATAGTTTGTTTTCATCGACTTGATATTTATCATCCTTTTTGATTGGCATTTTCTTTCAACTTACTTTTTAAAATTGCAATTGATTTAATGCATCATCCTATTATTACTTTCGGTGTTTCCCCAATTAGATTTAATCAAAATTATAATTATGGATTTTTTCTTCAATCACTCTTAGTAAACTAACCGTTTTACATTAAGAAAGATTGTTTAAAAAATAAAAAAAAAGATTAAATTAAATTTAAAATCTAGCGTCTTTACGCCTTTTGATTAATATAGTTGCTACACCAATTAATCCAACACCTGCAACTAATAGAATTATGGCCCAGAATCCTTGTGCTTCAAAAATCATATATACTGAGAAAGTAGGGTCATGCCATATCCCTGTACCATCCTCAAATTCGGGAAAACATACTGCATAGAACATAACGTTGTAAGAAATATTTAACTTAATGTCAGCTGCGAACATCTCCACTTCTCCAGGGGTACCTTCATAAGTTTCATGTGCATTTAATTCCGCCTCAAAAAGCGCGATGGGTAAAATTGCTGTGCTCGCGTTCGCATGCGTTCTGGAACTTTCTGAACCATGTTCATAATAGGGTCCAGCAATATCTACAAAATCTAGTTTCCCAGCAATACTTGCACCAAGATAATTACCAATGCTCAATTTGTGTTCTACGTCTTCATAATCCTGTGAAGGATCTAATATTTCATCACCTTCACCAGTAAGGGTATCAACTGTCAAGTGGAAATGCAGAACTGTGGAAACATATAAAATTGCGAGATCTAATCCATCGATCTCGTTATTTGCACCATAGGTTTCGGGATCATTCCAGGGAGCAAATAATTGATCCACTTTAAGAGCTCCATGTAAAACAGGTACCGTCCCTCCCCCAGATGAGGGTAATTCAATTTCTTTTGGTTCAAATGTAAAACCAAAATGTACATAAGCTAGATCTTCCGGTTGAGATCCTAAATATGAATCTAAATCGACTCCAACTGGAACAGGTCTTATCTGTGCTTGATTCAAAGTTAATCCCCATGAGAACTTATTGGTACCCGTAATGTGTGGTTTTTCGAAAGTAAAGCTACCAACAGAGCCAAGCATTATTCGATGTGTAATTTCATTAGTACGAGGTACAAATACTTCTTCACCATCAACCAAAATGGGTGTATTTGTTCCAGATTGATTAACCCTTACATATTCAGAGGAGATCTTACCATCGGGAATTTCAGGACCAGGCCCATCAGGATCAAGATCCTCATACAAGAAAGCACCAGCTAAATGATGTGTGAATAAAAAGAATTCAATATCTAATCCTTGAAAAATATCTGCAGGATTAATTGAACCAGAACCCCCACCACTCAATAAACTTAATGCTTCAGCAACATTAATATGAATTTCAAAATTTTTAATCCATAATTGAATAACATCAAATGTAAATGAAGTAAAAACGGTCTCAGCAAGAGCAATCTCATCTGTTTCAGTTAATAACCATTCCATATAACTATCTTTTTTTGTTTGAGCTGTCGCATTCCAAGTATCTAAAACAAGATCTCCATTAACTACTCCACTAAGAGTATTCATTGGAACATCTGTAATTGGTCCGCCAATTGCCCAATCATTACCTGTGACTCTCATAGTTTTGGTTATACTAAAGTTAGCATATGGGGTAATCTCTAACTTTTGCCATGTTATAGGATTGAGAATAAATAATTCTTCTCCAGTAAATATATCATTGATATGAATTAAAAACCAAGTTATTAATTCAACGCCTTCTCGAATCAAATCCTCAGGTATTCCTCCAGGACTTCCTTCATATGTAAAGAGGGATCGGAAAAAATTAAGTATTCGTGTAAGGGCATTAATAAAAGATCCATCATTATCCCAGATAACCAGTGTTATGCCTACTCCAACAGTGTAATTAAATATATATGATCCAGTTTTAGCTACTTCACAATAGGCATAACCAAGATCATTGGCTGCAAGTTCAGGAGTAGCTTCATAATAGGAATAAGGTACCATATAATATTCAGTTTCAGTTGCATCTCTTATACCCTCAGTAGAGTCTTCGATTGATGCACTGATAGTATAAACATTAGGTAGTATCTGACTACTTTCAAATTCAGTAAAAAGTTGTAATAACATCATTTCAAAAACAGTACCTATTAATCTACCCCCGTAACCCATACCCCCAAATATTGAACCAAAACCTTGTTGAAATAAACGAATTAGACTTTCTCCATCTTGGTTAT
Source organism: Promethearchaeota archaeon (assembly GCA_048939995.1). GTDB lineage: Archaea > Asgardarchaeota > Lokiarchaeia > Sigyniarchaeales > SOKP01 > SOKP01. The sequence goes on from JBHLOY010000007.1 coordinate 110,681, forward strand.
AATCAATACCATCATCAAAAGTATTAGAAGATCCAGCAACCATGACAGGTGTTGCGACTAATGATGCGAGAAACAATGTAATAACCATTAAGGCTTTTCCATTTAATTTTTTCATATTCTCACACATTAGTAATTTTAATAGATAAATTGATTCTTAAAATAATAATTAAATTTGTGATTTTTAATGATTTATATTCTAATTGAATAGAAAATTAAAAGTTTAAAATTGGATTGATTAAATATTGAGAAATCTATGACTTATAATATTGTCAGTTAACTTATTGAACTTGAATAATAAAAGATTCTGATAGAATGGCTTAAATCAAAAATTGAAGTTATAATATCTTGATTACCGTTATAAGTTATAATTTAGTCAAAATTTAGAAGAAAATTAATGATTTTATCTCAAATTGATCTAATCTTCAATTCGGTAAAAGGTATAAAATAGGACAAAAATATATAAAATTGCAGATACGAGTAAACTCACGATTCGTATAAATTCTGAAAACTCAGTATCAGCAGTAAATACTACATTTGAGCCAATAAAAACTGCTGCTACGAAATAACCAAACAAATGGCTTTTGAAACCCTTATATTTAGACTTTCCACGAATATAATTAACAATTGATATGAATATGATTATAACAAAACCCGCGATGTAAAATACTTGAATGACTGGATTTTCGCTCCAATCTAACCATAAAAAAAATCCAAATAGAATAACTTCTAAAATTCTAACACCCCAAAATTGCTTTTTTTCAGTTGTATCAACAAAGATCTGTTCATATTCACTTATTCCAGAATTTGAAAATAAAATTATTAAGGAACCAATAGCTAAGGCTGTGAATAAAGAGTATGATATATCAAAAAGATAAGGAAGGATTGGGACCCAAATAATATTCCATAAAAATAATGGTAAATCCAAATATTCAGGTATAATACTGATAGTACAGAATAGGGGGATTAAAGAAGCAAAAACCATAACAAACTTTGTAATAAAAGATACTCTAGTATCTTCTTCCCAACTCTCTTTTCTGAATGTAGTTAAACGCCAAGCAAATGATGCAAAACTCAAAATTGACACCACTGGTGTAATTGTAGGAAATACAAAAATAAATAAAATATATACAGCATTAATTCCATAAAAAAATTTTAATCTTGAAGGGACTACACTTATTCTATCATCAAAAGAATCTATAGTATTAGCAAATCGACTAGCAAATAATATTAGGAAAAATAACCAAGAAATACTAAAAACTAATGGACAAACTAATCTTACCATCCAGAATGTAAAAGTTGGATCATTAGAATACCATATACCAAAATCTACAAAAGCGTAAATAAAGAAAATACTCAATGGAACTAAAATAATAGCTAAGAGTACAATTAAGCGAGAAACTATAACCCCTTTAACTTGTTTTGACATAGCTTAATTTCAACGAACATTTGATTAAGATAGATATAATAGTTTACTAATATAAAATATGCTTTTTAAAAATAAAAAATGGATAAAAATTATTGAAATTAGATTTATATCAGCGATTAATTTTAGCTCCACAATTTGTACAAAAATCAACCCCGAGTGGAATTTTGGTTCCACAATTTGTACAGACGGCTGAACCTTTATCTAATATAGGTTCTCCTGAATCTTTTTCTTTTACTTCTTTTTTCTTAACTTTTTTCTTTTTTCCTGCTGGTTTGTATCTTAAACTACCTATAAATGCTCCAAATACAGAACCAATCAAACTTCCTTCTAGAATTGCTGTAAAAACAGCTAAGAGATAAGGCAGATCAGTTAAACCCATCGATAAACCATCTAATACTCCTGCAACAAGTGACCCCAGCCCAGGTGAAATAGCACCAAGGATTAAAGGTATAACAAAGTAAATTACAAAAGTTACAATAATAAACCCAATACCAATTGCTAAACTAGTATGGAGTGCTTTTTTGGGAGTTTTCGAAGAAATCGCACTAGCAACTAAACAAGCCAAAATCCATGGAAGAATTAATGAAATAAGCAAAAAAACATCATTTGGACGATAGTAAAGGGCCCAGTGAATTGGGAAGAATAAGACCATAAAAAGTCCTAAAAATATACTTACAAAAATTGCTAAAAATCCCCCTCCTGGTAAAAAACCACTTAACATTCCAAGTGCGTCATTTAAATCCTCAATTAATCCTCCAGTAACACTACTCGTCAAATCTAATAAACTAAAAGAGACCCAAGAAAAGAGAGCTAATAAAATCATGCCTACTATTCCGCTCCATACAACTCGACCGAATCCCATATTAATTTCCTCAATAAAAGGTGTTAAAGTTGAATTGAAAATATTTGATATTCTCTTACTAAATCAAACACGATTTTTATATTTATAATTTTGTTATAGTCCAATTTTTGAGATATGAAATATTAAGATATTTGAATTTAATTAAACTAGTCCATAAAAATTGAAAAAATAGAATTTACTTAATGTTTATTATTGCTCCCTTCTCCATTTGCACTACTTTATTCGCATATGATGACAGTGAGCCTCGATGAGTAACAACTATAACGGTTGTTTCCATATCTTTATTAATCTGTTTTAATAAATCCATTACATCTTTCTCACTCTGGGGATCAAGGTTTCCTGTGGGCTCATCTGCAAGTATTACTCTTGGGCGATGGACGATCGCTCTTGCTAGACCACACCTCTGCTTCTCTCCACCTGACATTTGTACAGGGTAGTGATCTTTCCTTTCGAGTAAATTTACATCCCTTAAAGCAGCAATAGCTCGGTTTTCAATTTCTTTTTCGCGCAGCACAGTTGGCCATAAAAGAGCCATGATGTTTTCTATAGCTGTAAGAGTAGGAACCAAGTTAAAATCTTGAAAAACAAATCCAATTTTTTGTCTTCTAATTTTACTTAGCCTATCTTCAGTTGCACGAGCGATATTTTCTCCATCAAAAATAATTCTCCCACTATCTGGAAGGTCCAAACCAGAAATGACGTTTAAAAGTGTAGATTTTCCACAACCCGTCGGTCCTTGCACAATCACAAATTCACCTGATTTAATCGTTATATTGATATCTGCTAAAGCACGAATAATTGCTCCAGCTCTTCGATATTCTTTATTTACATCAATAGCCTCAATCATAGTATCTTTATCTACTGGAATTTTCTCTCACCTCTTTATTCACCCACCCTTTTTAGTGCTATTATAGGTCGCACTTTTAAAACCTTTCTATTTGCTAATAAAATAGCAACGATTTGAAAGAACAGAAAAATAATAAATGTTACCACAACTGGCAATAAACTCACTAGTGGTAATTGTGCAATATTATATGTACTTCCATATACTTCTGCTACCCATGCTTCCCAATATCCAACTATAGCAGCATAATGAAATAAGACTTCAATAACTAAAATAAATCCAAGAATTGTTGTAAATAAAATAAATCCAGAAACAAGGGAATTAATATCTCTATTAGTCCAACCTATACATTTCAGCGTCGCAATAGTCTTAGAATTTCTTCTAACGATAATCCAAGCATAGAGGAGTGATAAAAATATTCCAATTCCTAAAGCTATGAAAAATGACACAGAAGCAACTCCTAGACCCTCACCAATTATTAATTCCACCGAAAAACTTGTCCAGAAGATTAAAATTGTATACATTAAACAAAACACAGTAAATTGCCTTTTTTCACGTAATACCATTACAACTGCTTTTTTAAATAATCTAAATGCCAATTAATTCACCGATTTGCAAAAATTAATTTTTTATATGAATTGTTTGTATAGTTATATAATAAAATGACAATAAAAGTTTTAGGAAAAAATGTCATCAGAAATACAATCAATTATTAATGATCTCTTAAATGAAGAACAAAGTGTATTTGGGGTAGCAGTTGTTAGTAAATCCGGAACTTTAATTACTCAGACAGAGAATTGGGATATATCTCAGGATCTTGCTAGAATAAATGAATTGCTTCAAACTAAGTTAGAGTTGGGCCAAAAAGGAATGTCAAGTATTTCAATTCAAGGAATAAAGTATATGATTGTTGAAAATACAGAGGAACGTAAAATTGGAACTAATATAACAGGAAAAGGGCATATAATTATAGCTCCTGTGCCAGTTGGGGGTACAGGTGCGTTAATCTGCTATATAAACCCGCAAGTAGGACCAAGAGATGCTTTATTTGTAGTACAGTCTTATGCTTTAAAACTCCAAAATTTAGTTTAAATTCTTCTTAACTTTTTTATTATTGCATTTAATATTATTACCTAAAAAAATGTAAATGAATAAAATTGTTAAAAAGGCCATATAAACATGTTTTTACAGATAGCTTTTATAAGTTTGCTTTCAGATTATGGACCAATACTAATTTATATGAGTTTCGATATCGTTATCCTCATTTTTGCAATCTTCATCTACAAGAAAAATTCATATAAATATGGATTATATTTAATGATTTCCTCTATAATTTCTCTAATATCAAATGTAATTTTAATTGCAATTAATTATCCTTATTTGGCATATAATCTATCAGTAGTTTATGGGTTTTCTTCCTATATGGTTGGTTTTGTGCTGTCTATTGTAGGACTTATATTTCTGGCTTTAGGGGTTTCTAGTAAGATTCTATTATTTTTAGGAATTTACCAGATATATAAAACTCATAAACCAAATAGAGAATAATAACGATACTTTTTATTCAGTACTGATACTCTCCCAATAATTACTCAACAAATCCTTCAAAGATTTTTTAATTTTGAAAATTTCCTCTCGTTTTGACGCTTTAAAAAGATAAATTCTCTCAAAATCAGCTGGCTCATATTTATCTTTTAAAAGGGCTTTTAATACAGCTTGAATGCAATAAGGCAGCCCGATTGGGCTATATCCCCCTTCTAAAACAAAAGCTATTCTACCTTCACAAATTCTTTCAGAAATCTGCAAAATTTTCTCAGTGAATTTGTAATAAGCCTTACTGGTCAAAAGGCAATTACCAATAGGGTCAGCAAAATACATATCAAATCCTGCAGCAACGATTATAAGGTCTGGTTTGAAATCACTCAATAGTATATCAATTAAATCAAAAAATATGTAAAAATCTTCATCTATTATTCCTTCAGGAACAGGAAAGTTAATATTTTTTCCTATCCCCTTTCCATGGCCTAGCTCATCTATAAATCCTAAATCTGCTTGTGAAAAATCGTATTCATGAATTGAAAAGTAGAGTATTTTGGGATCTTCATAAAAATATTGCGCGAGACCATCTCCAAAATGATTATCAATATCAACTATCGCAATTTTCTTTCTATAATTTAATTTATTTCTTAGATATAGGATTGAGGTAGCAATATTATTAAAAATACATAATCCCGTGGCTTTTTCTCTAAACGCATGATGTCCCGGGGGTCTTATTAGAGCAAATGTATGATTAACTTGCTTTTCAAGCACACTTTTAAGTGCTTGAATTGTCCCTCCAACTGCTTTCTTAGCTAATTCGAAAGTATCTTGTGTAATAAACACTTCTTCGTCGAGCAAACCACCTCCCATTTTTGAGAGACGCTTAACTGCTTCAATATGATATGAGGAATGAGCTAATGAGAGAACATGTTCATCAATAGATATTGGTTCTAGCTTACAGACACGGTCATCATGAAAAAATCCTTTTTTATTCAAAAATTCCATGACATACTTAATTCTTAAGGGATTTTCAAAAGAAATAAAAATCGGTTTTGGATAAATTGGAATATGTTTTAATGTAAAATCATCATCAATTACTATCCCTAACTTTTTATTCATATTCATCATATTAATTTTTTGATTTAAAAAATACCTAGAATAATATATTTGAAATTGCTTAAATTAATTTAAAAATAATTTAATTTTAATTAAAAAACCTGAGTATCAAAGATGACAGTCCTCGAAGTTGCTTTAACTATTTTATTAAACATTATTCCTATTATCGTTATAATTATCCCCTACTTCTTTATTAAAAAAAGAGTAATAGGAAAACTGTATGGACGAATCCTACTTGGAATTATTGTGTTTTATATAGTTTACTGGGTGTTACCTATAATATTTCAATTAGATAAAGCTCCAATAGAGCTTACACTTGAATCCGGAGAAGATGGAAACACGGCTTTAGGAGTTGGTTACATTATTAGTCACTTCCTCTCATTACTGTCCCTATTTGCTTCATACCCTCTGGTAACCCTTCCTTTCATATTCATTGTGGCACCTTTTATCTCTATTATAATGGTGTGGAATAAATTAAGGAAAGAGAAGACGTCGATCAAAGAATCTCTTTCTGGATTGACGTATCATCTAACAGAAGGACCATATAAGCAGATAAAAAATGAATTAATTAAAGGTGATTGGAGTAGAGAGAAAGAAATATTAAAACTACTCATTGTTTTGCTCCCAATTTCACTATTTCTCCTCCAACTAATTCTTCGGATAACCAATCTTGAAACAGTTTCTTTAACTGATGGAGAAACGGCCCTTGGATGGTTCTTGGAAATTTTATTTGTATATCTTGCTACTTTTATATTTAGTATTGAACTACTGCTTAGCTCTCAAATTGCCTTAAAGGGGAGATACTTTGGAGAATCTATACGCACTCAAACCTACAAAAGCCTCTATACTGTCGGTGCTCCTATTTCTGTATTGGCAATTCTATTATTTGTAGTTGAAGGCATTCAAGCGGGGGATATAACATTTATCTTCATTACTATTTACTTCTTCGCTTATTTTATTATGGCTTCCGTTATATTCGTTTTATTTCTAAAAATCTTTGAACCTATCTCCATCCTAGTCTTTATCAAAATAATTGACTGGTGGAAAAAAAGGAAACAACAAAAGAGAGTGGCTGATACTAAAAATTGGTACTACGGAATTGTTTTCGCGTGTTTAGCTTTTTTCATATACTTTTTCATTAATTATCTACTGTTTCGTACCCTCTATACTTTTATCTTTCCTAATGGTGAAGATATATGGAACTCTGCTAATTTTAATTCACCAACTCACTCTTTAGGTTATTCTCTTGGATTTGATCTCATGAATGTATTTTCCTTTATCACATTGATAATAGCTTCTCTTCTCATAGCCGTGTTCTTTATGGTTTATAGTTTGAAATATATACGAAGTATCTCTACAGCAGTGTTAACTTATATGCCAATTATTATAGGCCTCTCAATATTATTTTTTGTTCTCCCTGGAAGTCCAAATGCATTAATTAATTTTGGACCAGATACATACTGGATCACAGGACAGAGTAGCTATACTAACATTTTTGGGTTTATCTTCTTTACTCTAAGAACAGCTGGTTTAGAGGCAAATCTAGGTCCTGTTTTGGGAATTTTAGCAGTCCCATACATATTTACTCGTTACATTTTTAATATAATTGTCTGGGGTTTGATCATATATTATCTACGAAAAGAATTTAAAGCTAAGAACGTAAAACTCGATGAAAAACATTTGGAGAAACTTGTATTCTCTTCCATTTCTGATTATATCACTATTGATGATTATAAAAGAGGAGAAATTCAATATTTAATAACTAAGAATGAAGATATCAGCCAAGAAACCATAAATTCAGAGCGAGAGGAAGTTCAAAATTTAGTTAATTCTCTCGCTGAAGATAAACTTCTGAAAGAAATTATTCCGTTTGAAGAACAAGAGAAACAGAGGTTTTATTTTACTCTAAAGTATCTTTTTAATAATAATTACGTGGATATTTTAAGACCTGAGTTTAGTTATGTCTTTGAGAGAGTTGAGAAACAAGGATTATACATAATTTATGATGATGGGAGAGGTATCTTTGACTATAGCTTCGTAAGGGAAGTTTTTCACGATCCTGGATTGATTTCTGGGATGATTTCAGCTATTACATCATTTATTAAGGAGACAACTAAATCACAAGACTTATTAAAAACAATTGATCACGGAGATATTACGATATTAATTGAATATGGAAAACGCATATTTGGAGTGTTATTCATTAAAGGAAAACAGACAGCAGAAGTTCGCACCAAATTAAAAGCATTTGTTGAAAAATTTGAGTCAAAATATCAAACTATTTTAGAAGACTGGAGCGGTGCATTGGTACATTTTAAAGAAGATCATTCCATGGTAGAAGAAATCTTTCAAGAATAATCTAATATTTTTTATTCTTTTTTATAGTTATTCTGGTATAGTAGCTACAGCGCGTACCCAACCAGCACTAGCTCTAGCAATTTTAATAGGAAAACAATAGATCGTCGCACCCACTGGCGGAACTTTATCTAAATTTATCATCTTTTCCATTTGAAAATATCCTCTTTCAATACCCGCATAATGACCCTCCCAAATCAATGATTTGTTAGGAGATTTTTCCTTAATCGATTTTTTCCATTTAGTGGCAGTAATTGTAAATGGAGCATCCCATGACCATGCATCAATGCCAACCACATGAACCCCCTGCCTAATAATATGTAATGTTGCCTCTTTTCCAATCCCATGACTAATATACTCCTTTGTTCCATAATAATTTGGAGCATTCGTATGCACACATACAATATCTCCCTCTTTTAATTTATGTCCAATTAAATCTAACTTCTGATCAATATCTCCTGGATTCAACACATAACCTTCTTCATAATTGGTGCAATTCAGCACTATGAGGGGACCAATACCCCATTCTAATGGAAATTCATCAATTGTATGTGCTTTTTTCTCTATATCTTCTTTATCTTGAATAGGAGCATAATGCCAAGGCGCATCCATATGTGTTCCAGAATGAGTCCCTAAAGTAATGGTTTCTGTAGCCCAACCTTTTCCATCTGGTAAATGATCTTCTGGTTTTAATTTTGGGAATATAAATCCCATTTCTTCTGCACCTCTCTCATGATTCCTATATTCGATGTGAGGTTGAGTCAAGGGAGGATCAAATATCAATTCGTCGGGATTAATTATGGGAATGCTTAGATCAATAAATTTCATAATAAACCCTTATTTCGAATCTATTTTAATATTTGGGTTAATAAAAATTAAGCTTGAAAATCCTTTTGAAATAAAGAAATAAAAGTAGCTACAATAAAAGAGGAAGGCAAGTCGTAAAACCGGTTAAAATACCAAGAAAAAAGCCAACTATTAAATTTATGATTGCGGCTTTAATATAGAACTTATTATAACTTACAATTAACCATATGCTTACTAATATCTCTAATAATGAAAGAAATGACCCCAAAGCTATAGCATAAAAAATTAAATGCTCAACAGATGTTAGACTGCTGATCTCGACAACACTGTTTGTGCTCCATGGATTAAATAACCCGAGTGAATTGATATAAATAAAAATATATCTATCGGGTATTGGATCAAGCACCCAAATTAAAAAATAGGTGAGTAGAGTTGACAAAATTCCTATCCCAAAGATGATATAAAAAGTGCCCAAAATTACATGGGAAAATCTCACTACTACTTTCTCATCCATACTGTTCTGATATGTATTTAATCCATATTTAGCGTAGTTTTTCTTAAACCTGAACAGAACTAAAACACCTAGGATTATCAAGATAAAGGATAATATATACTTAAAAAAGACAAACATAATAGAAAGGATATTAGTAATCCAATCGAAGCCCCAATCGAGATCTTGAGAAATTTGAATAGAATCTAAGGCAAAGCAAATTGTTTTTAATAACAAGCTCATCCATCATTAATTAAAAAGAATCTATTTAAAGTCAAATATTGATAACATATCAAACTGAAGCAAATGTTTAAATAAGAATCTAAATCAAACATAGATTAAAGACAATCGCATGGTTTAATTATTAAAAAAACTAAATTATAGTAAAAAATTGAGATTAAATAAAAAGATATTATACAGGCCTAGATGTGAGAGCTGTGGAAATCGACTCTATCGAAGTTTTCGTTCTTTTAGGCATCCTTTTTGTGGGTCTTTTTGGGGGACAGTTCCCTCACATTGTCCAAAATGTGGAAAAGAAGTAAATCTAGATCAAAAAAGTCAGTTGATAGAACACGAAGGACTAGTATGTTTGTTAATATGTAGTGTATTTGTCATATTTGTAGTAGTTTTGTTGCTAATTGTTCTCTCTTTATAAATTTCTAGTTATCATTTAATTTTTCCATCAATAGCAAATTACTTCAAATTTTCCTGCATACTAACTCTCCTTTTCCAATGGGTACAATTATGGCATCTACTCGGTTATCAGCCAGAGCTTGATCTAGCATGGGCTTTAGGCTTTCATAATGGTTGATTGCATTATCTGCAACTAAGATGCCACCTTTGACTAGATTAGGAATTATAAGATCATAACACTCTCCGTAGATTTCTTTCTCGGCATCTAAAAAACAAAATGATATATTTTTATAATTAGGGATATTTTCAAGTGCATCACCTTCGATTAATTCGATTGTATCAACTAAATTGGTTAATTCAAAGGTTTCCCGAGCTAATTTTGCTTTTTCTTCCAGAATCTCAAACGTTACTAACTTCCTTCCAAGAATTCGACATGCTAATGATATCCATAATGCGGAATATCCTCCACTGGTACCAATTTCTAAAAATACACCCTCAGGAGCACTGGCTGCTAAAATAGAAATAAACTTACCGGTTTCAGGAGGGATTTGCCGAAGTCTTTCCATTCTTGGCGTTCCATCTAGGCGATCTTGAGTATCTATATCTTCTAAATACTTCATTCTCTCTTTTATTACTGTAGGGATATTATAAAACATCGCTATTTCATATGTACCATCTAATAAAGATTTTCCGACCCTATTTTCCTTTGCTCATAAAACGAAATGAAGTTAAATCTTAATCGTTACATGTGATTTAAACTAAAATGTTTGCTTAAACTTAATATACAATAATCTAGAAAAAATAAAGTTAAAAAAATAAAATTAATTGCTTAGTAATCCATATCTGGCATACCGCCCATGCCACCCATACCTGGATAGCCTCCACCCATACCAGGCGGCATCCCTCCTGGCGGCATTCCACCAGGCGGACCAGCAGTTTTAGCCGAGGCTATCACATCATCGATGCGCAAGATCATGGAAGCAGCTTCGGTTGAGCTTTTAATAGCTTGAATTTTTACAACGGTAGGTTCAACGACGCCTACCTTCATCATGTCATCGATAACTTCTCCGGAGTCAAGATCATGTCCGGCGAAATTATGTCCTGCTTGATGAGCGGCTCGTAGTTTCATGAGAACTTCGATTTGGTCTAATCCTGCGTTTTCAGCGAGGGTTTTTGGTACGATGTCTAAACAATCAGCAAACACTTCTACTGCTAGTTGCTCTCGGCCTCCTAAAGTTTGAGCATATTTGCGTAATTGGATTGAGGTTTCTATTTCTGGAGCTCCACCGCCTCCAACGATTTTTTGATCTTCAACGATATCTCTAGTCACACATAAAGCATCATGAATAGCTCTTTCTCCTTCATCGACGACTAGTTCAGTTCCTCCTCTAATTAATATTACGACTGATTTTGGATCTTTACAATCTTCGATAAAAATCCAGCTGTCATTCATAACTTTGCGTTCTTCGACTAGGCCAGCATAACCTAATTTCTGTGGTGTGATATCATCTAGATTAGTAAAAATCATGCCCCCAGTTGCCTTTGAGAGTTTTTCAATATCTGATTTCTTAACTCTTCTTACCGATAAGATACCTGCCTTAGTTAAAAAGTGTTGGGCCATATCATCGATTCCTTTTTGACAAATTAGAACATTTGCGCCTGAGTTTTTAATCTTCTCAGCCATCTTTCTTAACATATGTTCTTCTTCATCTAAGAATTGTTGGATTTGCTCTGGACTCGTAATTTGGAGTTTAGTATCGAATTCAGTTTTTTCAATTTCCACTGCACTTTGTAATAAAAGAATTTTGGCATCTTTAACGCTCTTTGGCATTCCTGGACTTACAACTTCCTTATCCAATATGATTCCTTTAATTAATATCGTTTCATCAATGCTCTCTCCTTCTTTCTTTTGAATCTGAACTTTCTCAATGTCGGCTTTCCATTTTCCATTTTGGTCTCTTTCAGCAACAGATTTGATTGCTTCAATACATAATTCAGCAAGCATTTCCTTCGATTCAGATACAATTTTACTCGACATACAAGTCATGGCAGCATTCTTTAGACCCTCATAATCATCAATTCCACTTTTAATGGACATCTTTTCTAAAATTTCAATTGCCTTGTCAGCTGCTTTTCGAAAACCTTCGGTTATTACTGTAGGATGAATTTTCTGTTGCAGAAGCTTCTCAGCACGCTTTAATAATTCTCCAGCAAGGATTACGCTGGTAGTTGTACCATCACCTACTTCAGAATCTTGAGTTTTGGCAACTTCTACCATCATTTTCGCTGCAGGGTGCTGTACATCGATCTCTTTCAAAATTGTAGCTCCGTCATTTGTAATTACTACGTCACCAAATTGATCTACTAGCATCTTATCCATGCCCATCGGGCCTAATGAGGTTCTTACAGCTTCAGCAATTACTTTCGCTGCTGCGATGTTATTTTCCATTGCATCCTTTCCGCGCTGGCGTTCAGTTCCCTCTTTTAAAATAATTACAGGTTGACCTCCTAATTGTGCCATATTAAATTTTCACCATATTTCTTTTTTATAAATTTGTTATCTATATAATGATCTCTAAGTCATAAAATTAAAAAAGTTTACGAAAATAAATAATAGGCAAAATGAAGCTTAATAAAGTAGATTTTAAGATTTAGTAAATTAATATTCTTATTTTACTAAATCTCTCTTTTTCAATCGGAGGTCTTTTGCTCTGCATCTTCGGCACTTTTTTGCCCTGATTGGGTTGAGAGCTCCACAATGTCTGCATACGGATTTTTCAAGCAGATGGAATCGGGCGATTTTTCTTTTGTAAGGGTCGTCGATGGGCGCCATAATAATCTCTGCGAGTTACTTTTATTTATTTTTATTATAGATTTTATAAACTAATTTGTTGTATTGTAAATAACTTAAAAGATAAATGGAAAAATAGTTTTAAGAATTAAAATTTTTGTATCTTAATGAAAAAATTAAAATTTCATAATTAATAGTATAGATTAATTGAATTCTAAGTGTTTTAATTATTGGATGGGATAGTATGCCAAAGGAAATAAATTCCAGTGATCAATTTATAGAATTAGCTGAGTTTGCAATTCATTGTAGAGTGAAGAGAATTAAGGATGTTGTGAAATTAAAGCTTAGGACTAAGAAATATCTTTATACTTATAAAACAGATCCTAATACAGCAGATAGACTTTTGGCCAACCTAAAGTGCGACATTATCGAACTTTAAAATAATAAATTATTGAATCAAATAAAAATTAGTAATAACATAATGAAAAATCTTCCAGCGTGCCAAACATGTGTAATTTCAGGCTTTTTATGTAATAGTTGCGAACAAAAGCTCGATGCTGGTGAGCTAACTGAGTTTGAATTAGATTTAGCAAAAAATCTCTTAGAGTTGGAAGAAAAGGAAAACTTTAGCTTTTTAAAAGATATTTCGTTCTATAAAGCAATAGATTTTGAAGATGTAGTTATAATTGTTATAGACAAGAAAGATAAGGTTAAAATTTCAGAAGATATAATTACTTGGATCAAGGAAACTTATGAAATTGACGAGCTAATCTTTATAGAAAAGACTCGAAACCCTCGGCCTGTTATTGAAGCACTTACCGCTCCAAGTAAATTAATATCCTTAAATGAAATTTTTTTAGCAACAGGTGATATTGAATTTAAAGCAGTATTTAACCTAAGAGACCAAGAAAGAATCTTATTTACCAAAGATGAATTAGAAGAGTTAGTTTTAGAGTTAACGGGGCAAACTATTCGAATAGAATTTGAATAAGTAGTATATTTTTAAGGATATTATAACCTATAGGGTGAATTTTGTGGAAAAATACAAACAGGTTATTTTAATAAGAACAGATTTAAAAATGGGAACTGGTAAAAAATGTGTTCAATCATGCCATGCTTCTGTTTCAGCTGCAGATTTAGTTCGAACAACTAATAAACCTTTATGGAAAATGTGGATTAACTCGGGTCAGAAAAAAGTAGTATTAAAAGTTAACTTGGAAACACTAGATGAGATAGTTAAAGGACTAAGAAAGACCAAAATTCCTTACTTTCTCGTTAAAGATGCAGGTTTAACACAATTACCACCAGGAACAACTACAGCATTAGGAATTGGACCCGTTATATCAAAGGATATTGATGCTATAACTAAAGATTTAAAGTTACTCTAACTTAATACAATTAAGAAAGTAGATGTGATTAATTGACAATAGCATTTAAAAACAATGATGAAAAAGAGGTTGAACGGTTTGTATCTATAAATATATACTCTACTCCACACATTAATGGAATTAAAGGGGTTTATAAAAATACATCTAAAGATTTTATTGTCAAGGAAATTGATGAAAAAGGTAATATACTTCGGCTAAAGCAAGATAATACCCGGGTCTCATTTTCAGAAGACTCGAAAGATAGATTTACGACTTTTAATCTTATCAAAATAAACAAGGAAACTTTTGAAGCGATTGAACTCATAAGTAATGCGCTAAATATACCAGTTGATATGATTTTTTATTCAGGATTAAAAGATAAATGTTCAGTAAGTGTTCAGAGACTATCGATAAAAGGAAATTATATTGATAGGTTAAGAAAGTTAAAAATCAGAGATATTTTTATAAAAAATATACATCCCTCAAGAAGATCGGTAAAACTAGGAAGTCATTGGGGTAATCACTTTATAATTGTAATTAGAAATATTGAAAATGATAATAACCCCTTAAAAAGAATCCAAAAAATCTTTAAAATACTCCAAAATCAAGGATTTCCCAACTATTTTGGGTTGCAGAGGTTTGGTACTTTTAGACCAAACTCTCATCTTATTGGAAAATATTTATTAGAACAAAAGTATAAAGAAGCTTTTGATGAGTATGTAATCAACTCATATTCTACAGAGGTAGATTTCTCGCAAAAAATTCGTACCGAGTTACGTAAAACTGGTGATTTTGTTAAGGCTTTTAATAATTTTCCTGCTAGTTTAAACTACGAAAAGATGATGATTAAATATTTAATTGAAAATCAAGAAGATTATAAGGGAGCAATAAACCAATTACCCATTTATTTGAAGAAATTACTAATTAGTTCTTTTCAATCTTATCTATTTAATAGAATGTTATCCTTGAGGGTTAAAAAAGGATATTCTCTATTTAAACCTATTAAAGGGGATGTAATTTGCATTTTAGATGATGTTAATGGACATTATACCCAAATTGTTTATAAATATGGAGCAAATTATGATAAACATCTAAATGAAGCCTTGAGGTTAAATCGAGCAGCAATAGTAATCCCATTAATTGGATATGATACGAATCTAAACGATTTCCCACTAATGAACGAGTTAGTTAAAGAAATATATAGAATGGAGAATATAGATGTGGATATATTTAATAATGAACTACTAAAAGAATATGAATTTAAAGGAACTTTTCGGCCGATGATTACTAAACCGAATAGTTTGAAACTTTTAGAATTTGCTAAAGATGAATTATTTCAAGAGAAGATGAAATTAAAATTAGAATTTTCACTCCAACGGGGATCTTATGCAACTATGTTATTAAGGGAATTAATGAAATAATTCACTTAATATCTAAAATATAATCTTGATTACTCTCTTGTCCAAAAATATTAATTACTTTTACTTGGATTTGATATTTCGTTGAATTTTCGTAAGAATAAGGTGTTGTAACTAAATTAATTTCCCTATTTTTTGGTGTTTTGTAGGAATACCAGTCATTTTTAAAACTATTATCATTATGATTAAAATCTACAGCCCAATAATCAATTAAATCATGAAATGAAGTTATTTTTTCCTTAATCCTCTTAGATAGCAGTTCTAGATATGGTAAATGATAGTTTTTCAATTTTATACTGACTTTTTTATGATCAATGGAGATGTCTATATCGAAACTAGGAGCTTGTTTTATTTTAGAGTTAGTTTTAAACTCATTCTTCAAAAAATTTCTAGGGAGGAAATTATTAGGGTCTTCATTATTCAAATATATTAATTCAAAAGGTTGATAAGATTTATCATAATTCCTATTCCAACTAAATAGGTCATTACTTTTTGAAATGTCAAGTAATCTCTTTCTTGTAATATGAATTGCGTGATTAGCTAAATCACAACCTATCCACCGTCGACCAAGTTTTTCTGCTACTATAAGAGTTGTACCAGTTCCACAGAAAAAGTCTGCTACAAGTCCATTTTCATTTGAAGAGGATAGTATAATTCGTTTCAACAATCTTTCAGGCTTTTGAGTCGAAAAGCCTTGATATTCTGTTGTATTGGCTCTAACATAGGGAATATCATTCCACACATCTCTGGGAAAAATACCATCTTCTTTAACATACACTTTTCGTGATAGTTTTTTCCCATCATGACTTCCGCCTCTATAATAAAATAATCCTTTCTCGTCTTTTTTCAAAGCATTCTTAACGCGATCTGAGTATTCCATATAAATATTAGGGTCATCATTAAAGATGTAATCTTCTGATTTGGTGTAAAACAGAACCGTATCGTAAGATCTAATAAAAAATCTTCTAGTTTGCGCTGAAGCTGCTGGATATGACCATATAATTTCATTTCTAAAATTTTCATTTCCAAAGATTTCATCCAAAATTATTTTTATATAATGGCTTACGTGCCAATCTAAATGGACATAAATACTTCCACTCTCTGAGAGTAATTGTTTCATCAAGTTCAATCTAACATATAAAAAATTTAAATAGGACTCTAAACCTTCTCTCCATGTATCTGAGTAGGCTTTAGTAGATTCATTAAAACTATTCCCACCAAAATATATTTTATAAGAAAAATTTCCTCCAGTAGCAAATGGAGGGTCAATATAGATAAGATTAATTTTGCTAGAAAAATCTTTTAGCAAAATTCTCATAATTTGTTCATTTTCTCCGCAAATTAGAAGATTATTCCAAGTTAATCGATCATTTCTTTCCTTAAAATTATGATTATACCTATCAAGAGTAGCAGAATTATGAGACTTGATTTCTCGGAAAGAATCCTTATAATTGCTATTCAAACTCGATAAATTGATTAATCCTTTTTTACCTTTCCATATTAAATTTGGCATAGTTAATCCCTTATAAGATAACAAAAAATTTATTATTAATTTCCTTTACAAATTTAATTTAGATTATAATTATGTAAAAATAGAAGAAATGACATTGGATGAATTAGGAGATTGGAGGAAAACCCATTATACTAAGGATATTACTCCAAAACTAGCAGATAAAGAAGTTATTATAGGAGGATGGGTAAGAAATTTCCGAGATCTTGGGGGCTTAAAATTCATAAATCTCCAAGACAAATATGGGGAACGTCAAATTACTCTCAAAAAAGGAGTGATCTCTGACAAGTTATTTGAAAAAGCAAAATTAAGTTATCAGTATTGCATAATGGTAAAAGGAATTGTTAAAAAGTTTAAAAATGCTCCTGGGGGAATAGAAATTATCCCCAATGAATTAAAGATATTAAATATAACACCTGAAAAACTCCCCATTGATATGACTGGTGAAACAAATTCAGAATTAGATCTTAGGTTAAATAATCGCGCTTTAGATTTAAGATCCTTGAGAAATCAAGCAATTTTCGATATAAGGGGTGAAGTAATAAGATCTAGCAGAATCTTTTTGCTTGAAAGAGACTTTACAGAAATTACTACTCCCAAAATAATAGGATCCGCTACTGAAGGCGGTACAGAATTGTTCCCAATTATGTATTTTGATAAAGAAGCATTTTTGACACAATCTGCTCAATTATATAAAGAACAATTAAGTGGAGCATATGAGAGAGTCTTTGAAATTAGTCCTTGCTTTCGAGCAGAAAAAAGTCGTACTAAAAGACACATTTGTGAGATTTATACATTAGATGTGGAAATGGCTTTTGTAGATATGTATGATGTCCTTAATACTTTGGAAGAATTAGTTCATAACGTAATCATGAATCTCAGGAAAAATAAAATGGCTGCTTTGAAATTCCTCAAAATGGACAATAACACTATTATTCCAGAGATACCCCTCCCAAGATACACTTATGATGAAATTTTAGACCTACTACACGAAAAGTTCGCAATTACTATAGAATGGGGGGAAGATATTTCAACTGAAGCATACCGTAAATTGGGAGAAGAGATAGAAGGATACTATTATATAACTCATTGGCCAATGTCGATAAAACCATTTTATATTATGCCATCAAAAAACACTAAATATAGTGAATCATTCGATTTACAAATGGGATGGCTTGAATTAACCTCTGGAGGAACTAGAGTACATAATAAAGAAAGACTTGTTTCAGCACTTGAGGAAAAAGGATTAAATCCTCTTTCATTTGAAACACATCTAAATACTTTTGGTTTTGGGATGCCTCCCCATGCTGGCTTTGGATTGGGGATAGCACGGTGGGTAACTTACTTATGTGGTTTAGATGATATAAGAGAAGCGGTAATGTATCCAAGAACTCCAGATCGTTTGAACCCTTAATTTATTTTTAACCACAAACTACTAATTAATTATGGATGAAGATTGGAAAAAATCCTATATTAAAGCTGGTAAGGCTGTAATTGCTGCAAAGAAATTAGCTCAAAAGATTGTAAAACCTGGGTTGTTGTTTTTGGACTTAGCAACTAAATGTGAAGATGAAATTTTAAACCAGGGATGTAAATTAGCCTTTCCTATAAATATTTCCTTAAATGAAATCGCAGCTCATTATAGTCCTACCATTGACGATGAAAAGATTATACCTGCTAAAGGATTGTTGAAGATTGATTTAGGGGCTCATTATGAAGGTTATATTGCGGATTCTGCTTTTACCATTAATATTAATAATGATAAAGTTCTTAAAAATTACATTGATGCTGCTGTTGAAAGCCTTGAAGCAGCAATTGCTAAATTTAAACCAGGAACTAAGCTATATGAATTAGGAGAAGTCATCGCTGATAAGATCATAAATCATGGATTAAGACCAATTGTTAATCTTGGGGGTCATGAATTAAAGAGATATAATTTGCATGCTGGCCCATTTATACCAAATTTTCGAGACACTAGTCATAATCAAATATTAAAAATAGGTGATTCTTACGCGTGCGAGCCATTTGCGACATCTGGAGTGGGCAAAGTTATGAATGGAAATGAATCTTATATATATAGATTTGTTAGAAAAGCCAAAAAAGATATGTCTTATAAAGATTTAGATATTATGAAAAAGATTGAGAATATTACGCAACGTCTTCCTTTTTCTCCTCGATTGTTAGAAAAAAATGGAATTGAAAAACAAGAAATTAATAACATCATTAATAAATTCTTACGAAAAAAAATTCTTGATAATTATCCCATATTGATAGAAAGATCAGGTGAACCTGTAGCCCAACAAGAACATACAATTATTATAGATATGGATGGAAATCCAATTGTCATCACACGAGAAGAGTAAAGAAAAAGAGTTAATTCCTGTTATTTTATGTGCAGGAGAGGGAACTAGGTATGGAAAACTTACTCAAAATTTACCTAAACCTCTAATCCAGTTGAAATTATTAAACAATGAGTCGATACTCTCTTATTTAATTAAAAATCTTTTATCTTTACATCTCAAAAAAGTTGTTATAATTACTGGGTATTTAAATGAAAAAATTGAATTTTCTGTGAATTTAATGAAAAAGGACTCAAATAACAAAGGTAAATTAGTTCTGATTCATTCTGGAAAACAATACAAGAAAGGCCCTCTCTTTTCCTTACTTTCCATAGTTCAAAATAAAGAAATATATGCAAAAAATAATATATTTATTATTTTTCCCGGAGATACTATTTTCGAAATACAATTACTGAAAGAAGTCTTCGATTTTATTTATAAAAGGATAACAGTTTTTACCAAACCTTGTATTTTTTTCCAAGAAATTTATCATTTAAATGACTATTTAAAAATTGATAAATCTAATCCTAAACTTGTATCTATAATAGAATCTGAAGATTCTAAGAGTGGAAGAATAGTTAAAGAAATTAAAAAGATTGATTTGAATTTAATTTCAAAAGGGTCTCTCATAAATTTGGCTGTCCCTATTCTAGTTTTTAATTTTAAATTTATAAAGATTTTGCATAAACTTTCTGAGAGTAATCCCGTAGGAGAAATAAGAGAAACTTTGAATATTTACTTAAAGCAAAATCAAAGGATTATTTCTAAAAAATTAAATTCGAAATATAAGTTTTATGATATTGATACGTCTGAAGACTTAAATTATTTTAATCAGATCAAAAAAAAAGAAAAAGGTGGACAATAGTAGCTCCGATAACCTCCGAAGAAATGTTTCAAAGGAATCAAGAATTCCTATGAATTCTCTCCTGGATCAAAGCTTCTATTGGGAAAACAGAACTTTTTAAAAGAGCATTTTTGTTTTGTTGTCTCGAGTATCAAAAAAACCACTCAACACCACAAGAACTCATTTAATAATTGCTCCTCAGATTAATTTATTCTCTCAACGTAAAAACTCATAATTGCTCCAGAGTATTAATTATTACAATTTACGAGTGTTTGTATAAAAACCTTAAGGAATGAATGTAATTCAAATATTAAACAACTGGATTCAATGTCTTCATTAAATCCTTTTGTACCAAAAAAAAAATCATTGTTGTTGTTTTACTTACTAGGTGGTCACAACTTTTTCAGTAGAGGGACCGTATTAATTGTATCTAAATCCAATGCAATACTATTGTCCAATAAATTAAATGGTGAATTGACTATTTAAATCTTTTTATTAACATAAATTATGAACTATACATATGCAATTAAGAAAATTTGAAATATCAAAATTGATTTTATAAATAAATCATGTCTGATAGTGGAGAAATCCCAATTAAAATTGATCTATTTGGAATTGGTACTTTAGAGGCACATATTAATAGATATTTTGCTCCTTTATCTGCTGATGCGATTTTAGATAAATTACCTCTTAATCTAAGAGGAAGATTTAGTTTTGGATCAAAAAAACATTGGATACTTCCGGGGGTAGAAATATTTAAAGGAACGAATCCAAAATCTAAAAATGAAGTAGACAAGGGTGATATAATTTATAATCCAAAAGCAGATGAATTAATAATGGTCATAGAAACGTCTTTAATGCCGAATAAAGTAAATTTGATCGGAAAAATATTCAGCAATCTTGATCTTCTATTAAAAGCTAGGAATGGATTAAACACGAAAATCTATAAGGCTTCTAGAAAATAACGGAAATAAATATTATGTTAGTATCAAAAAAGTTAACGATTGTATTCATTATTTTTTATTTGGCCACAATTATATACCTTTTATTATTTCTAACGGTTCCAGTAATACAAGAAGCAATTATTCAATCAAGAAGAAATATATACCTAATAACAGAAGGATCAAACTATATCTTAGCATTATTAATTTCGTTCTTTATTTGCTTAATTGGAAATGCTAGTGTAGGATTCCCTATACCCTATCCCTTTATTCTTTTATCTTTTTCGAATTCTATCTATTCAAATTTTGAAACTTTAGGTTTAACCATTGGAGGAATCTTAACTAATGGATATTTTTGGTTAGAGATATTGGGTATTGCAATTGTAGGAGGATTAGGTAGTGCTCTAGGAGAACTAGTTAGTCTTTTAATTGGAAAAGGAGCAAAGAAGATTGCTAAGAAAAGTACAAGTAAAACTTTGAAAAATGTTCAAGGTTTTGGTAAAATAATTTTAGAACATCCCAAAACCATGTATTTATATATATTTATTGCTGCAGCATTACCCATTCCTGATGATCCCTTATGGATTGCTTTAGGTATGTCAGAAAAGCGTATAAATTTTCATAAATGTCTAATTTCAGCATGGATGGGGAAGAATATAACCACTTTATTCTATGCATTCCTACCTATATTAGTTCTATTTGGTGTAAATGCAACTGGTATAGAAATAGGAGATCTTTCAAGTGCAATAATAGAGGTTGTACTTCTATTAATTACTTTAACCTTAATGTATTTTATTATGACGTTCGATTGGACTAAACTTCTTGAAAAAAATAAGGAACGTAAACTGAAAACTTAATATTTGTTATTTATTGTTATTTAAGCAGTTTTTACAAACAAAAATTACTTTTTCCTTTTTTTTTGAATTCTCATCATAATAAATTCTTTTATATATGAAATTCTTGCAAACTTCACAAATCGCAGAAGTTCTGGTTTCTCCTAATAATGGACCTAATTTATCAAATGACATTATAAAACTATAGATTTAATTTTGAAAGAGTTATTTCAATGTTGGAAATTATATCTTTTTTTTGCTGAGGTTTTTGTCTATTTTTATATCTATGTTGTTTATGATTATAATACGGGCGACTTCCTAATGATATATTGGCAATTTCTATATTTGGGTACATTCTATGTTTCAAAATTTCAGCCACTTCAACTGCGGTTGAGATTTCATTCCCCTCTCCTTTTATCATTAAAGATTTGGTTCCTCCTGAAAAAGCAAAAATAGCATTTTTAATTGTTTTATCTTTATCAGAGCGATTTTTTATTATTAGTGTAGTATCATTAGCCATAGAAGAACCTTCTCAATAAAATAAATAGGAATGATTAAAAAGAAGTCTAATTAGTTATTATTTACCAATAAATATAAAATTTGTTCAAATTATTTATGTGATTTATTCTCAAAATAAAATTCTTAGTTTAGTTTAAATTCTGAGCGCTTATTTAAATCATCCAAAATGGTTTGATATTCAAAACTTCTGGATTCAAAATGTTCAATTATTTTTCGCTCATCTGTATCAAGATACTCAAAATATGGAGAGATTATTTCTATCCGTTTAGTGAATTCTTCAATAATTTTGTTATACCAGTCATTTGGTTTTGATAATAAGGCTTGAATTTTTTTCTTGAATTTTTTTTTAAGCTTAGAATTATCATTTTTAATTTCAAGTAAAGAAGTCTCATATTCTTTAATCTGATTTTCTATTTTCTCTCTGAATTTTGGAATTCTATAGCTTTTCTTAAAAAATTCTGGATCCCATTCATATAAATATCTTTCATCTTCTTCAGCCTCCTCTTCATTGTTAGTGACTTTAATATCAGTTTTGGGTACTAAAATTAAACCATAATTTCTTTGTAGTTGAGCTAAATACTTTTTACGTAATATCTCATCGATATAAGTTAATTCTTTTAATACTTTCTCTATCTTTTCACCTAAGTCAATAATTATAGACTCTACTTTCTTAACCATCTCTTTTTCATTATATTCATAGTTCAACACTGTAAAATCATACGTGGAAAACATACCTTGATCTGGATTTAAAATTCTTAATGCGGCCACACCGGGAAAAAAGTCGGGTGATTTTAATTCACAGTGATCGAAAATTAAACCTACAGCAAAAGGATTTGGAATTTGATAGCCCAGTTGGGTTAAACAATCTATTGGACTAAAAAAAAATTTAAAGCCGGGATGGGAATGCCACCAACCGATTATAAAATCGTTTTTTTTGTCTTGTATAGATTTTTCAAATATTGATTCATCTATCTGCGCCATATCAACATATTGTTTATTCTCATATTTAACCCCTGCTCGATCACCAACTACCATCGGAATGGCATCCTTAATGATAACTTGTTTATTATCTTCAATAGATCCGATTAAAATTCCATAAACTTCACGCCAATTTTTTGTTGATAAGTTATTATTAGCATACCTTATTGCATAACCGACCATTCTTCGATATGCATTTAACTTTAATAATACAGGAGTTTTAGCCGGATTAATTCCGTATCTTTCTATTAATTTAGCAGTCGCGGACAATTCTGTCAGATTTTTAGAATTTATTAAGTCATTGTCTTCTTTATCGGGTTTTCCTTGTTTGAGGTTCATTTTTTAACCATGAAATAATTTTTTAACAAATTAATTATAGTTTAAAGATTTTTATTCTTTTATATAGTTTCAAATTTATTCTCCAGTCTAATTTGACTTAAGTAATGAAAGTTATAGGATTTTGTGGCCTTCCAGGATCAGGTAAATCAACAGCCTTAAAAGCAATTCAAGATTTGGGTATAATCATTAATATGGGTGATATTGTACGGGATGAGGCAGAAAGGAGAAATCTCCACCCAAATGATCAGAATCTTGGTGAAATAGCTAAAGAATTAAGAGAAAAGCATGGTAAAAATATAATTGCTAAAAAATGTGTACAATTAATAAAAAGTATGAAAGCTGAAGTAGTTTTTGTTGATGGTATTAGATCAGCATATGAAATTGATGTGTTTAGGAAGCATTGGAAGTTTCCAGTGATTGAAATTGCTACTAAAAACGCAATAAGATATAAAAGAATTTTAGGGCGATCAAGAAGTGATGATCCAATAGCTCTATCTAACATAATTGAGAGAGATGATAGAGAGATTGAATTTGGCATCAAAGAAGTATTATCACTAGCTGATTATAAAATTGTAAACAACTCTACAAAAGAGAAACTAAATAGAAAGACTAGAAAACTACTATTGAAAGTCCTAAAAAATTATTAACTGATTAAATGCTTAGATATTACTTTTGCTAACGAAACTTTTGCTAATTCATTGTCGATTGAATCAGTACCAATTATATCATCGGCCCCAGCTTTTAAAATCCTAAACTTCGCTTGTTGGAGCATTAAAGCATGAGTTGCTGCTGCATAAATTTTATGTGCTCCACTCTTTTTTAGTATTTTAATTGCTTCTGCCATCGTCCCCCCCGTAGAAATAATGTCATCAGCAATAACAACGTCTTTATTATTTAAATCAAATTGACCCGTCATTGTAATACTTCCTGTTTTAAGATCTCTCTCTTTCTCAAAATATTCTACTGGGATATCATCGCCGAAATGCTTTGCAAAAGCTTTAGATCTTTCTATTGCCCCTTTATCAGGAGATATCACCACAATATCCTTAGCTTTTAATGATTTTATGTAGTCAGCTAAGATTTCCATTGAATTAATATTTATCACTTTGCAAGAAAAGTTTCTCAAAATCTCGGGATTATGTATATCTACAGTATAAAATTCATCAATATCAAATGAATTCAAAATTTTTACAAGTATCTCACCAAATGGACATTCTCCTATTCTAAATGCCTTATCTTGGCGAGCGTATGCTAGATAAGGGACTACAACGATAATCTTCTTAGGTTTCATTAACTTAATCGAGTTAATTATCATAAAAAGTTCAAATAATCTTTTATTTTGATCAGCACTTGAGCTAGGTCCTGTGGAGTGAACTATTATGACTTCATTATCTTCAATTATCTTCTTATCTTCAATGTTTACTCGTAAATAATTTTCACCATCGGGAAAGTTTTTAAATTCTGTGTTTATTGCTGGAATTCCTAATTCATTCGCAATTTTTACTCCAAGAATTTGGCTTCCAGGGCCCACAATCAATACTTTTTCCATATCCATCTCTCCTAAAAAATAAATTATTATTTTAAATAATCTCTCTTTTTATAAATTCTTTATAAACTTAAGACTGTATTGAAATAATTCTTCTCTATGACCTTTAAAAGAATGACCTCCGTCATTAAATATGAGAACGTTATTATCATCCAAACCCAATTGATTCTTTATCTGATAAAGATTTTCAAACGGAATCCTATTATCATCTTTACAGTGAGCAATTAGAATCCTATCATTATTATTATCTTTTTTTATTAAGAAATATTTTGGACTAATTTTTTTTATAATATCATCTGAAAATTTAACATTAGTCGTATCATAGTCATATCGCGTACAGAGTGTAATTAGCTTCTTTACACGTTCATCTATAAAACCATAAGTCAAAATTATAGCTCCTCCTAAACTTCTGCCAAAAAGTATAATCTTCTCATCTAAAAGTCTTTTAGATTGATTTTTAATAAGCCAATCAATTACAACTCCTATATCCTTAAAAATATCTACAACTAATCTATACCACGATTTATGTCCTGTTTGTTTCTTAGTTTCTCCATGTGCTCTGTAATCATAAGATAGAACATAATAACCTGCTTCCGCAAATTTTTCACTATAATATCTTACAAAATAACTTTCCCGATGATCTAATAATCCTGCTAGGTTAATTACAAAAGGCGCTTGATGATCTTTTTCTCTATAATAGATAGAACCTTTTAAATTGATATTATCTGAGACTAAAGGTATATCTACATTTTCAACCATTAAATTTTTCATGAAAATTGTACCTACCTTGAATCTCTATATTTTAAAATTAATTCTTTTAGAATATTTATGATTAAATCAGCATGTTTTTTATGATCCTCTGATAAACCATGTAATGCTTTATCTATGTCGTCAACAGTTAGACTATTTGAATATTCTAATGTTTTGCCTTCTATTAATAATGTAATTTGACTAGCAACAGCTACAGTGACTCCGCAACCATCAGTAATAAAATTAGCCTTTATAATTTTTTCACCCTCTATCCATAGAAAGAATTCTACTAGATTTTTATGTTGGTCGAGACCCGAATGAGAAATTGTAACATTATTATTGAGAGGTCTACCCCAATTAGGAGGATCATGGCACAACTTGACGATATATTCATTAAAATCTTCTATCTCTTTTTGCATTATTTCTTTTTGAAGTTTATCAACAAAATCGTCAAAATCCTTGTTATTATCAGTCATTTTATTCTTTATTAATAGTATGTTTTAATACATGGTTTGTTAAATTTTTCAATCTTTCAGTTTCATCCGGTAATTTATAGTATTTGTCTAAAACATCGAGAATATTCTCACTTAACTTATTATGTTCTTCAATACAGCTACTTTTTTCCAAAAAGTCTTGACCATATCGTTGAGCTGCAACGTTTTCAGTTACTTTGATTAATTCAGTCGCAATTATACTATTTATATAAATAAGATCTGATAGCATATTCTTTATATATAGAAGTAATTTAATCTGATCAGACATAATAACTAAAATAAATTGCTTATTTAATCTTTTTTTATAACAAGCAATACAAAAAAGTTCTTTTTATAGAAAGTTATGGATTACAAAAATTTTCATGATGGGCTTTTGTCATTATCACTTGTTTTATTCCTTTTCTCATTTACATTTTTGATTGTTTCGGTTATTTTGAAACCTTATATTGCCTTAGAACCTTCTGAAAGGGATTTTATTATTATTATAACAAGTGTTAATATGATTTTCAGTTTATATTATATAGTAGAAGCTTTACGATTGAATAAAATATTTAAATTAGATATTAAATATATAATTAAATTTGCGAAACGAATTGGTATAATTTCATTACTCTATATTCCAAATCTATTTCTACTTGTCTTGTTATTGTTTAGCGATTTGCATAATTTACAGATATTGATGACAACTCTTACAATATTTATAGGAACCTTATTATTAGGTGTTATATTCAAAGAAGTTTATGATCTCATCTTTAAGGATGAGACAGAAAGGAAATTTGAGTTAGAAAAAAACCGAAAATTATATTTTCACATATAAAAGTTATTGTTTTGTTAATTTTTCAATTGCAGTATCAATCATCTTAAGTTTAATAGAATACTTCTCCATTATTTCAGCAAACTTCTCTACATCAATTTCATTATTTTCTCTTAAAGATTTCAATTCATTTATAGTCCTGAGTATTCCTGCCTTTTTATCATTTAATTTCTCTCTTTTGCTATAAGGAATTTTTTGTTCCAACTTCTTCTTTTGGAAAGATTTAAATCTCTTTATATTTAAATCCTTAGGTACAAATTTAGTTAAATATATAACATTTTTAGGAACAAATGGTGCTAAATTTTCAGGAATAATCACAATAGGTTCAGGATCTTGAATTTTTTTGATCTCATCATAATGTAATGTTTCCACTTCATTACTTTTGATCTGATCCTCTACAATCGATAAATTCAATTTTATGGCTTCTTGGTCATCATCAGATAAATGGGTTAAATTTTTAATCATATCTTCCCAAATCTCTTTGGCTTTGAGATAGTAAAAATTAGCTTTTTGCTGTAATTTATTGACTTTTTCTTTATTAATAGATGTTATCGATGATTCTAATGATGCAAGCGCCTTTAAATGGCATGCTCGCCCCATATCAAAATGAAATTGCGCTCTCAATTGATACTTCTTTTTTTCGTCATGCTTCTTTAAATAAAAAACTCTTTTAGATAATGCGCTTAACCCTGCATAAAGTTTTGAAGCAAAATATATGTTATTTTTATTTTCTTCCCGCAAAGCAGCTATACTTTGTGCTAATATGCGAGTTTCTTCTGAATTTAACTCAAGGTTTTCTGAATTTAGAGATGTGCCCTGTTCTGATTGTTGAGTTACTGCTGTACTAAAATAAGCTGCTGTTTTATAATACTTACTACTTTCAGCCATTGCAACAATAGCATTTTCCCAATCTTGTTCTTCTTCAAACTTTTCTGATAATTGAGAATAAGCTCTTGATAAGACCCATAATACACGGGCACACTCAAACATTATATCTCTTATTTCAATTTCACGATTATTTTCAAGAGGATCTAAAAAGGAGGAAGTTATATCTAACTTTTTTAATATTTCATACTGATTTTGGTTCTGATAATTAATGTTTAATATTTTAGTATATTCCAAGATAAGGTTTAAATCATCTAAACTAAAATGTTCTTCCTCTTTTTCTAAAGCGTCTTCTAACTTTTTGATTTTAAAATGCAAATAACGAATTCTTTGCATTAAGTCATCTGTAAAAACAACAGACATTTTCTTTTTCAATAGGTTTTTGTTAAATTTAAGTTAATTAAAATATTAAATCATCATTTTAAAACTAATCTATAAAAATGTTTTAATTTCAATTAGATCTATAAAATTCTGAATACAAAATATCTAAAATTATCATGACGAAAGACCGAATTTTTATCTTAGAATTTGTTACTGGTGGAGGATTTAATCAAGTTGAGATTCCAGATTCGCTTTTTGCTGAAGGTTATGGCATGTTAAGGTCTGTTATAGAAGATTTTAAAGATCTGGGTTTTGAAATCGAGACAATTATTGATTTTCGCTTAACCTTATTGTCAAAATATCTAAAAGCAGACTTTATAAACGTTATTCAAAAATCTGATAACTTTTTTAAGAAGTTTAAAGATTGTGTTAAAAAAAATAAATTTTGTTTTATCATTGCTCCTGAGTTTTCAAATATCCTTTATAAGTTAACAAAAATAGCATTTGACAATAATAAAACAGTGTTAAGTGTTAATTTAAGCGGAATTAAATTAGGAAGCTCCAAATTAAAAACTTATTACTTCTTTCAAGAGAATAAGATTAACACTCCTACAACATTTTTAATTCCCTATAAACAAGATAATTTTGATATTAATTTCATAATTAAAAAATTTAGACAATTTAACACCCCAATTATAATAAAACCCGAAGATGGAGTTGGAGCAGAAGATATTTATTATTTCAATGCTGAAAAAAAAATATTAGAACTTTTCAGTAAAAAATCCCATCTAATAGATCAATCACGAACTTATATATTACAAAAATATGTCCAAGGAAAAGATTTAAGTGTTTCCTTAATTGGCCACAAAAATCCTCCAATGATAATTAGTATTAATACTCAAGATGTCGATATAAAAAATCTTGGTAAAGAATCACATTATTTTGGGGGATATACCCCTGTTGAGAATTGGGTCGATCTAAAGATTAATTTAGAGAAATATATTGAAAAATTTAAGCAATTTGATGGGTATTTCGGTTTAGATTTTATCCAACAAGAAAATGGAAGACTAAATTTTATAGAAATTAATCCAAGATTAACTACCTCATATATAGGTATAAGAAATATAATTAAAGAAAACCTTATGTCGGTTCTTTTGAATATTAGAGAGAATAAATTTGATTTAGATGAAATTCCACTTCAATATTTTTCAAAATTTGGGCATTTAACTCTAAAATACAAAGGAAAAGTACCTTATGAGGAAATAAATAAGAAGATAATCCCTCAAATATTAAAAGATGTTCCAGAAATAGTTACACCCCCAATAAAGCTTAAAATTATTCAACAAGATTGTTATTCTTGTTTTATTGCTACTAAAACAAAAGATCCTCTCGCTTCTAACATAAGGATTAAGAGGATTTTACAAATACTAAAAGAAAAAGACTTTATTGTTAAATCGTCAAAGCTAATATAAATGAGAAAGCTCCATAATGAATTAATAATGAAATAATAAGAGCACTTTCAATCTTAAGATGCTTATTTATGATTAAATTATATGTCAAAAGCCATAATGACCAAACTTGAAATATTATCATTAGTATATTATCTATAATGCTTACTGCTGAAATTATTAGAACATCTAAAACCTTGAAAAGATAATGAATTGATAAGTATATTATATTGGGATAAAAATTAAGACTAAAAGTTAATAAAAATTTAATAGTATTCTCCTTTCTCTTATAAATAAGGCGACAGATAATCTCATTGATAAAATAATAAAATAAAAAGTTTAAAATAAAAACAGTCCCAAAAAGAACCTGCAAAGCTAAATTACTAGCTTGAACTAATTGGCTTATATCAAAAAAGAATAAAAATATAGGAAAGAAATTATTCAAATTACTAAATGTAATACCCAGACTCAAAATACAAACAGAGAGGATAACAGAATAGATTCTATATCCGCCCTCATAATTTATAAACCTTTTTGGTGTTAAAAACATTAGACTCTTTAGAATCGGAGAGTTAAATTCTCTTGATGAAAAATCTGGGGCAATTATGTTTTCAATATTATTCTTTAAAGACTCGTAAGCATGTTCTCCTAATTCGGTTAAATAATATTTTTTATCGTTACCTTGCTCAATAAGTTGAGATAAAGCCTCTAAATGATGGTAAATCGTACCAGTACTTACTTTCAGTTCCTTTTTAAGCTGAGTAAAGGAAGAAAATTCACTTTCCCCAATGATCTTAATAATTCTTCGTCTAAGATCATGTCCTAAAGCATAATAAAAATTGGATTCTAAATCTCCAGATTTATTTTTATCAATATCTTCTTCTTTTTTTCCTAAAATTTCTAACTCCCTTCTATAGATTTTTCTCGAGTTAACAGAACATTTAAGTTATGGAAAAAGATTAAAATAGCTCCAATAATCGATATATAAAACCCAATACCAGCATTAAGAATATAAATAATCTCCTGTGGTATTAATTCAAAAATAAAAACAAGAAAAAATGCAAATCCAATGAAATTGATTATGATCGAATTGATTCTATAGTCTCTTTTAATATAAATTAGTAATGTTCCTACTAAGCAGATAGATCCACTAACAAGAGGGAATAAATATAAAAAAGCATTTCCTAACTCAACACTAGTGGTTATAATAAAAATCTCTATTAAAGAATAACCAGAGAACCATGATAAGAACTGGGAAATAATTAGGAGTATTGATCCTATTAATCCTAGTAAACGATAATCAATATTAAAATTAAATTTCATATTTAATCCTCAAATTATGATTTTTCCATCTGAACATTCAATTAGTATAAAATCATATATTTAATATTTATTCTCAATTTTAACTTCACTTATAGTCGAATTGCTAGGATTGTTGATATTATTATTGGTTTTTTAAGCTGATAAGTTATCAGCACTCTCTTAATTTAATCTCAAAGATATAAACATTCAAATAATATAAAATTAAATATTAATATTAAATCATCTTTTCAATTTCAAGAACAAATTTATAGATTTATTTGAATAATTATGTCATCTGAAGAAGAATGGTTGGATATGGATTCAATTCCTCTTTTTGATTACCTAAAAAAGGAAGTACCTGTTGATGATCTAAAAGATGTTGCTTCCCCTAGAAGAATAAAAAGTATAGATTTTGTTAAAGGCTTAGCAATTATATTCGTAATACTTGCACATACTGCGTCATCTTGGCTGGATTATCAGTGGATCTATCTTTATGGGATAATGTATGCTTTACTTGACATTCTTGGACCTTCTTTATTTGTTTTCCTTTCAGCTCTTAGTGTAATTTTTAGTGTAAGAAGAAAAGAAGGAGTTTTACCAAATAAAGTCATTAGAAATGGGATCATAATGCGGGGAGTCGTTATTATGGTAATAGGAATATTATTTAATATCCCATCAGTTTTCATTTTGGGAGGAGGTATACTCAATATCTGGAATTGGAATATCTTAGTATTTATTGGCTTTTCTCAAATCGTCTCACTTTACGCATTTAAGTTAGGCAAGACAACGAGAGCGATAATTGGTACATTTATTATCTTTACTTCAGATGCAATCAGACAATTTCTTTTCGATGGAGAACAAGCTGGAAATATATTTATAACTATAATTCGTTATATTGTTGTCTCTCCAAATCCTATGACGCCATTAATTCCATTCTTATCTATTTGTTTTTTATCAACAATTTTTGGTGAGTATCTTTATGATGCAATGATAGATGGAACCAAACAAGCATATACAGTTCTTTTTAGAATATTTCTCTTTTGGGGGATTACACTCATCCTTATTGGTATTGTTTATCCATTTATTATAGGAACTCCGCTTCAAACACCCTCTACTTTATCAAATATTGATTATCCTCATTTAGATTTGCTAGCAACCGCAAATTCTCAAACTTTTACAGATTTTAGATTCTCAGGAATGCCTGATTTTCTAATTAGAGGTAGATCATCAAATATGTGTTATAATTTAGGTTGGGCGTTATTTTTAATAGCAATTTGCTTCTACTTAATCGATATCAAAGGAAAAAGTAATAGTTTTACTGGTATGTTAATCTATTATGGCAAGGTTTCTCTAAGTTTGTTTCTTGTACATTATACATTTATAAGTTTATTTTATAGATCCCTTAATCTTCTACTCTTTATTTTCATATGGTTAGCATTCACAGGATTAATGGGGTTCTTAATGTATATGTGGATTGAGTTTGCTAAGGGAGTGGGAAGTCCAGAATATCTTATCGTTCAGATTGGCAGAATCGGACAAAAAACAACATATGAAATTAAAAAAGAAACTCATCTTATCGCAGAGAAAATTAAGAAGGAGCATTCTAAAGAATCTTAAAAAAATCAAGTTTGATGCTTAACTATATATCTAGACTCTCCCACCTTTATCTATTGCTAAACATATAAATACCTTAAATATAATATATCAAATATACAAAAGCAGATTTGAAATTTTAAATTAGTCTATTTTTACATCCATACTTAAAATGTGTTGAATAAAATGCAAAAAACTACGTATAAGTTTAAAATAACTCTTTTTGGGGCAGGTGGCGTGGGTAAAACCTCGCTTTTAATTAGGTATATAAAGGATTACTTTAATCCAGATTTAAAGCAAACGATAGGTTCTAATTTTTTAATAAAAGATGTTGAAATTGGAGATACAAACATTAGATTACTTCTTTGGGATATAGGAGGTCAAGAACAATTCCAAAAACTCCGTAGCATTTATTTTAAAGGTAGTAACGGAGCATTTGGCGTTTTTGATGTTACAAGCCAACCTTCCTTATTGAAGCTACCAGGTTGGATAAGTAGCATTAAAAAATCAGTTAAAAAATCGATTCCTATGATAATTGTTGGCAATAAGACAGATTTAGAACGACAAGTAGAGAGAGAAGAAGCAGAAGACTTAGCACAAAGGCTTAATTGTTGTGATTATATTGAAACTTCTGCGAAAACTGGGGAAAATGTAGAGGAGGCATTTATAAAGCTAGCCCAAGCATGCTTAAACAGCACATTAGAGGAATAACCATAATTATTTGAATTTAATGTCATTAGCTAAAAAGTCTTCTTTAAGTTTCTCAATATCATTAAATTTGATGGCATTTATTTTAAGAGCTTTAGCTGCTTTTACGTTATTTAGGCCATCATCGATAAATAATATTTCCTCTGGTTTACATTTGGCTTTTTTGATAGCCAATTTAAAAATTGCTGGATCAGGTTTAGTTAAATGAATTTCATGAGATAAGATGAAATCATCAAATAAATTCCAAATATCCCAATTTTGCTTTTTTAAATATTTCCAATGGCTGACATTAATATTTGACAAGCACATCAATTTCACGTTATTGGATTCTTTAATGGATTTAATTAATTCTAATATCTCCAAATTAATATCTGCAATTATACTATTAAATGCTTCATAGAAGGCTTTTTGGTTTAATGAACAAACTTGAAGTAATTCACAAGCAAGTTGATAAAATTCTTCTTTAGTAATTTTACCTTGATGAAATGTATCAGATTGCCGAAAAAATTCCATCATAATAGGAGTATTGGGCTTATTTAACGGAGATGGTGTAATTACTTCATTAAAAAAACGACTAAAATCTAGCTCAACAATAACTCCTCCTAGATCAAAGATAATGCATTTAACAACCATAAACGAAATTACTCCCGTTACCCAAACATTACTTTCTAAAATATATTCTTGTTGAAAACCTTCGATATGGTTTAGGAAGTTTATATTTCGGAAAACCTTTATTTTCCTCTTCTAGTATTTCAAGTAATTTACTTAATTTAATATCATTAATTTGTTCTGAAGTAGCTTTCTTTTGGCCAAATGGTTTTCCAATTAACCTTTTTCTAATCGATATTGTTTGATTTTCTTGCTCCTTGCTTCCTAAAACAACTATATACGGAATCCACTCCATTTCCGCCTGTCGAATCTTTTTACCTACAGTTTCTTCGCGGTCATCAAAATCACAACGAAAACTTTCTTTATTTAATAGTTCCAAAACTTTTTCAGCATATTCATTTTGGTCATCGCTTACCGTGATTACCCGAACCTGAATTGGGGATAACCATGTTTTAAAACCGGGAACTTTTTTATCTTTATTTCTAATTGCTGCTTCAATTAAACCCCATAAAATTCTTTCTATGCCCCCTGTTGGAGAATTGTGTAAGATGATGGGATGTATAATAGTGCCATCAATATCCACAGAGATGCCATATTTCTGTCTTTGCTTTCCATCAGAATCAATCATATAGTCTAAAGAACTTTCAACATCTATCTGATTCGTAGCTAATGTGGCACTTTTGTTTTCAGCAGAGAGAACATTTCTTTCAAGCTTTAACACATAGTAATAATATCTCTCTTCCCATAATTCTAATAATATAGGTGATTCTTCATTTTTTACCAATTCTATAATCCAATCCTTATTCTTTTTATAAAATTCTTTAGTTGCTCTGAAAATTACGTATGACTTAACTCCTAAGTCTTTTTCCAGATTTTTTATTAGAAAATATTGCTTCTTAAACTCCTCAATAGCAGAACTAAGATCTAGGCACATTGTATGTAAATCTGGCATTACAAAGGCACGCAACCTTCTTAATCCTGTTAATTCTCCTTCTAATTCTCTTCTAAACGCATATTGCTCCCATTCATAAGCTCTTAATGGAAAATATTGTTTTTTTAAATTCATAGAAGAGAACAAGTCAAATAATAGAAAATCTGATGCGTATCGTAACAAATATCTATCACTTCCCGATTCAAGCCAATAGCTTCTTGCGGGGAATCTTGCAGTTTGAGCAGTCAGTTTTTTATTTTTAACTGTATACATGATTGGTGTATCAATAAGTATTGCGCCATAATCAATTAATCTATCCTCAACAAAATTTTTAAGAATGTTCTTCATTATAACTCCTTTCGTGTACCATCTCAAGTTTCCAGCGTCAGTATTTGGGTCAAAATCTACTAATTCAAACTCTTTCATTACTTTTATATGAGCAGGTTCTATAGACTTATCTACTCGTCTTGATCCCAATTCTGAATTAAGAAAAATAATGAAGTCTTGATCTTTTACTTCTTTTAAAGGAATTACATTTTTATTGAGGTCATACTTAATATCTAGTTCTTTTCCCGTGGTATTAATAACTTTGAACTCAGAATTTTTTACTTTTTCTTCTGGTTGTATAGCTAATTTTACATCTCTATACATCTCTGCTACTTCATGACCAATACAATTCACCGTAAATGATTTGTACCATCCAAAAGGAGAAGATTTTGCTTCAATACCTTTTTCTTCTAGAAATTTAACAATTTTAGGACAGACTTCCATTGCATTTTGTTCATGACTGAGAAATTTACTTAAGTGTGCCCATGGATAAACTAATACTTTATCTACTTGATACAAATTTCTCTCTTTAACTAATTCAAGGAATTTTCTTAATTTTCCTTTAATTTCACCTTTCTCAATCTTTTTATTATATTCTCTGATTTCTTCGTTCTTTTCTCGAAATTTTTCTGGGAAGTTTGTTATTTGAAGTATAGCCTCTTCAATTACCTCAGCGCCTTGCTTAGCAATTAAGTCAGTGTCATAAGTATCTTGATCCTCAACTGAAACATAAGCAACAAGAATTAAACCTTCCATTTTTATTTCTTCTTCTGGAAATTCCTGAGGCTCACTTGTAGCAGGCTTATTTTTAACAACTTCTACCCCATCAGAATGGATTAATAAAATTTTCATAGTAATATTGATTTTTTGTTCAGTTATGAATTATCTAATAACAAATTCTAAATATTTTTCTAGCTTTTGATAATTAACTATATTTAAAATTCAAATTAATTATTACTAAAATAATTACCTATAAGAATGAATCTTAGAAATATTTTTTCAGAACTTATAGAAGCATTAGATAATTTAGATCAAAATAGAGAAGAAATACTAAAATTATCTCGTATTCTTATCCGTGATTGTAGCATTGCAATTAAACATATTCACAGAAAAGAATATGAACAATATCATGAGAAATTAAATAGTGCTAAAAATGTTCATGAAAAGCTGATTTCACTTGTTAATAAAAGCCCTGGGTTTTTTTTTAAATATTTGAGAACTCCTGAACAAGAATATACAGAAGCAGTTTGCTTTTATTCAATCATCTCAAATAAAGAAATGCCAAAACCAAGTGAGTTAAATGTTGATCCATTGAATTTTGCTTTTGGTTTAGCTGATGTCGTCGGAGAGTTAAGAAGATATGCTTTAGATAACATAAGAAATTCACAAGTCAAAGATTTAAATTACGTATTAGAAAGCATGGATGACATTTATACACAATTATTCGCTGTAGATTATCCCTCTGGACTAACTCAAGATTTGAGGCAAAAAACTGATAGAGCAAGAAGTATTATTGAAAAAACTAGAGGGGATATTTCAATCTCTCTGCAAATGAATGATTTAAAGACATGTATAGAAAAGAATGCTAAAAAGTAAAACATACGCAAAAAAGATCGAAATGCCATTTGATACTAAAAAAATAAAACAAGATAGTAAAATTGATTACGAGAAAGCATGGTTAGATACAAAAAGTCTCCTTCAGCTGACAGGGAACTATTTCAATTTAGAGAAAAAAGGAAAGAGCCACTTAATTTCAGACTTTATATTTGATGCTCGAGATAAGATGATCTCCTTAGGTTTTGAAGAATTGATATTACCTATGTTTGTTGATGAACATGAGGTATACAAACAATACGGTCCAGAAGCAGCATTGATACTTGACAGATTATTCTATTTAGCAGGATTACCTCGCCCAGATATTGGTATTTCAAAAGAAAAAATTAATCTGTTGAAAAAATTTATTCCGCATTTTCATAATATTGATGAATTAAAGAATATATTTAGAGAATATAAAAAAGGAGAAATAGAAGCAGACAATTTAATTGAAGCTTTCATAGAAAGATTAGAACTTAAAGAAACTGAAGCTACAACAATTATTGATAACGTTTTTCTTGAATTGAAGAATTTAAAGCCAATACCAACTAACACAACTCTTAAAAGCCATACAACGGCCTTATGGTTTATCGTATTGAAGGAACTTTATAAAAAAAAGAATCTACCACTTCAATATTTTTCAATTAGTCCTAAATTTCGACGTGAACAAAGAATAGATGCTACTCATCTTTATTGTTCAAATACTATATCTTTAGTTATCATGGCAGAAGAAATTTCTTTGGAAGACTGTCAAACTATTACATCTACTATATGCGAGAAAATTGGATTTAAAAGTAATAAATTAAAAATTAAGAAAGCAACGTCCAAATATTATGCTCCTCAAACAGAATTTGAAATCTTTATTAAGCATCCTAAAACTGAAGAATGGTTAGAAATTGGAGATGGAGGACTTTATTCACCAGTAAGCTTAGCCCAATATAATTTAGAATATCCCGTATTTAATGTTGGTTTTGGAGTAGAGAGAATATGTATGATAAAGAGTGAAATTGACGATATAAGAAAATTAGTATATCCTTATTTTTATGAAGACATAACATTTACAGACGAAGAAATTAGTGGAGGAATATCGTATAAATTCATTCCTGTTACTGAGGAGGGTATTGAAATTAAAAATGCGATTATTCAAAATGTACTGACAAATAAGGATGTAGAATCTCCAATTGAAATTAAAGTATGGGAAGGTATGATAAAAGGGAAAAAGTTAGAAGTAAAATTGTGGGAGAATGATCAGGGTGTTAAACTGGTTGGACCTGCAGCCTTAAATAAGGTGTGGGTTAAAGATGGAAATATTTTTGGGCTGGATTACACAAAGAAAATAGAAAATGGGATAGACAGTGGAAAAACTTATTTAGAAGGAATCGCTTCTCAAGTAGCTTACAATATTGAAACATTGTTGGATCAAAATCAAATTTCCTATGAATATAGACTTAAAATCTGTTATCGTGCTTCAGAGGTGAATTTGGTAATAAATGATAAAATATTAGAATATATTCATTCTAAACAAAAGAAAATTGACATTAGGGGACCTGTGTTTATTGGTCTTTCTTTTAATGTAATTAATTAGAATTTTGAGGGATCTGGGTAAATTGAAAAAAAAAATATTAGTAGCTGGGACATTTGATATAGTTCATCCGGGACATATATTCTTAATTAATGAAGCTGCAAAGATGGGAGATGTATATGTAATTGTCGCCACAGATAAAAACCGAAAATTATATTCTGGGGAAACTCCAATGATCCCTGAGCAACAGAGATTAGAAGTTGTAAAGAGTATAAAAAATGTAAAAGAAGCAAGATTAGGGCGGCATGATAATGATACACTTAAAACGGTAGAAGAAATTAATCCTGATATCATATTACTCGGACCAGATCAAAAATATAACATTTCAATACTTAAAAGCGGTTTGAAAAAAAAAGGTTTAAATCATATACAAGTTCAAAGACTAGAGAAATATTATGATAAATATACATTACATTCTTCTAGATTAATAAAAAGAAAAATTTATGATTCTTTTAAAAGAGAGAGATAATTGTGTTAATTATGGAAAACACTGAAGATATTAAACCTGAAAATTATGCAAATTGGTTCGCTCTGTTTAAACTGTGCCAAATTACAAGAAATAGAAATTCATTAAATTTAAGTAGTGTAGAATTTGGAGAAATATTAGGTTTGAGTCAACAAACTGGAAGCAGAAGAATTAAAGATTTAGAAGATTTAGGCTGGATTAAAAGAAGGATTGAAGGTAAAACACAAAAGATATCTATCACAAAAAAAGGAGCAAATGTAATGCTTAATGTTTATAAAAATCTAAAAGAACTACTAGAATCTATATTAATTGTAGGTGAAGTAACTGAAGGAATGCATGAGGGGGGATATTATGTTTCAATTAAAGGTTATTTTGATCAATTTAAGAGTAAATTAGGATTTGAGCCTTATAAAGGAACTCTTAATCTAAAATTGAGCGATACAGATATATCAATTTTGAGAGAAAAGTTGAATAATATTAATCCAGTCATTATTGATGGATTTAAGGATCAGAATCGGGAATATGGATCAGTAAAATGCTACGATGTATATATTTATAGGTTCGATGATAAAAATAATAGACGGAAAGCAGCTATATTGGATATAAAAAGAACCCATCATAAACAAAACATAATAGAAATTCTAGCTAGACCTTATTTAAGAGATTATTTTAATCTAAAAGATGGGGATAAAATAATCATTGAAGTGACAAAGAATCATTGATTGTCTATTCGGATAGGTCATGATTTTTAATCGCTTTATAAATTTTGAAAAATCTAAAAATAGCTGTCATTAAAACTAAGATCATGAAGATAAATAGGAATTCATTAAAAAATTGGATAAAAGATGCTAATAACATAGTTATAAATAGATAGAATAATCTTTCTGATCTTGCCATTAACCCAAAGTCAAAATCTCCTTTTATAATTACTTCACCTCTCGCTCGTAAATAGCTTATCATGAGAGTTGCCATAAAAGAGATAATTAATATTATTTTAACATCAATAATATTCCATAGAGTATTCTCCCAAGAATAAAAGATAAGAGCAAGGAAAATAATAAATTCACTTATTCTATCCATAACTGAATCAAAAAACCCACCAAAAGTAGAACTTTTATTGATTAATCTAGCTATAGTTCCATCAATTCCATCAAATAACCCAGTTAAAAAAATAAAGATTGAAAATAACAATAAACTAGATAAAAGTACTAATAAGAAAAAACTCATTATTGAAAAAATCAGCATGATACAAGTAGCGAGATTAGGACTAACTCCTATCCTAATTAAACCTTTTGCCATTAGTTTAATTAAAGGATGGAAAATTCTGCGTAGTCTAAATTTTGAGGACATAATTAATAAATTTAGGGTTTATACACTTAATCTTATAAAATTACCTATTTTTCGTTAAGTTCATTTTTATATTATATTTAATTATAACAATAATATATTTTTTTTAATTTTAAAATCAAATTAAATATGGGAAAGTGTGAAGTTAATTGAAATTAAGATTGATCTTCAAATCACTAACGAAGAAAAACAAAGAAGTATCAATAAAGTTTAATATCGCTCCAAGTAAACATATAGGTTTTATTAATTTTATTAATTTGGCTTTAAATCAAGATTTACCCATCACTATCTCCTTTGAAAAAATAAGCAAAACAGGACAAAAAGAAGAGAGTAAGATTGCCGGGGTATTTAAATTTCAGGGTAAAGATACATTAACTTTACAGCAATTAAGTGAAGAAATCAGTGAAGAAGAGCGTAAACGTAAAAAACAACATCAAAAGCGAATACAGAAGTAAGAGTCTAACTTTTTCATGATAAACTTATAAATCCTAACTTTATAAGGTTTTTACATATATTATAAACTTGGTTGTGTTCTAAATTTAATCTTTTTGTAATTATTTGGATTGATTTTTTTCCATCTATTTCAGAATATACATTACATGCAGTAGCACCTGTTAAATAATACTTAGGATTAACTTTGTTAGAGCTTGTAAATTTAGGAATCTTTTGGCAATATTCTGGTAAATCTTCAGTATGCTCAATTTCTGTCTGCATCGCTAGTAAGCGTGATTCTTCATTGATCTTTTCCTCGACAGTTTTGAAAAGTTCAGTGACTTTTTCTTTAAACTCTTGTTCTTTTTCTTCTTGTTCTTCAGTAATATAGATATTTAATACATTCTCAAATGATTTAAAGCTATTAATCTTCCCATTCCAATTGAGAATTTGATTAATATTATACTTATTTAAAAATGAAGATGAAATTTTTCTTAAAACTCTTTGAACGTTCACCGCTTTAGAATTTTCGTCATAGGTTGCGAGATATATTAAGTTTGGAATACTCGAATCCTTTAAAAAAGAAAGCTTAAGATCATTATTAGATAATTTTAATTCACTTATCGTACCAAGATCTTCAAATGAATCAGAAAATGAATTTAATGCCGTAAAAAATCCAGAAACCATGATTAAGTTGTCAGTTTGAGAAAAAACATTTCTGGTTCTGGTAGGATTAGAAGAAATGGAATAACTCTTATTAAAGAGAGGTAAACCATCTTTTATAATTATAACGTCTCTAATCATTTGGCAATCAATAAGTTATTTAT
This sequence comes from Promethearchaeota archaeon, assembly GCA_048939995.1. Lineage (GTDB taxonomy): Archaea > Asgardarchaeota > Lokiarchaeia > Sigyniarchaeales > SOKP01 > SOKP01. The sequence continues at coordinate 152,604 of JBHLOY010000007.1, forward strand.
TGGCGATTATAAAAACCTAATAGTGATCCTCAATATATATCTCAATAGAATCTAAGTACCCAAAAAGAAAAAAAAATGTAATATCTAAATAACATCTAAATAAAGTACAATTTAAGGATAAAATATTACTTGAATAATCAAATGAAAGCCATAATATTATGTGCTGGCTATGGAAAAAGATTACAACCATTTACTTATACCTATCAAAAAACTATGCTCCCTTTACATGGGAAACCATTATTAGAATATATAATAGAAGGTCTTACTTACAGTGGTTTTAAAGATATAGTATTAGTTGTAGGCTTCAAGAAGGAGCAGATTATTGATTATTTCCAAAAAGGCAGAAAATGGGGTATTAATATTGAGTATGTTATCCAAAATGACATAAATGGCACAGGAGGAGCTTTATTAATATGTGAAAGCGTGATTAAAAATCATCATTTTTTTATAACTTGGGGTGATATCTTAGTTCCTTATCGAATTTATAAAGAAGTATTAGAGATATTCAATAAGGAAAATCAAAATTTTATTCTTGTGGCAAATTATGCTAAAGATCCTTATAAAGGAGCTGCTATTTATTATAGAGAAGACTATTGTATGAAAATAGTTGAAAAACCACCCAAAGGGATATCAATATCTAATTATAATAACTGTGGAGTCTTTATTTTATCAACAGAAATATTTAAAATCTTAAGGATGCTAAAATATTCTAATAGAGGAGAAATAGAGCTTCCTCAAGCTATAAATAAAGGAATTCTTGAAAGGCAGTGGAAGGTCCGCTTATTAAAGATGAGTAAGAAGCAATTTAGAGGTGATTTTGGGGATAAAGAAGAATATGAAACCCTCAAAAAAGATTCAAATTGGCTTAAGTTACTTATAAGTTGAAATGGCCTTCATCAAGAAAGAAGAAGAATTTTTAAAATTCTGTATCAATAAACAAATCATCAAATTTGTATCCTAAGAATTCGGCTAAATTCTCTAAAAATGGTCTAGTAAAATTTACTGACAAAAAGTTTTCATCGATATCACCCATACGAAATAATGTGTCAAGACCTATATTATGTTTATTAGCAAAATCCTCAATTTCTTGATAAGACCTTTTGATCTTAACTTTTTTTATCTCATCTTTCACTATGGGCTCTTGAAAAAATATTTCGGCAATTGGTTTTTTCAACACCTCTGCAATCTTAAAAGAGATTGTGAGAGATGGGTTATATTTACCCTTCTCCAAAAAATAAATGGTTTGGCGAGAAACTCCAATTTTTGATGCCAACTCTTGCTGAGTTAGTTTGAGTTCTTCCCTAATTTCTTTTATTCTTGCCTTAATTTTAGTTTTATATCTCAGAGTGTTCTCACCAATTCAATTGAATTTAACTGATCCCTTGAAAGAACTATTATTGTTTAGTGCTACAATAATTCGAATAAATCTTCTATCTTACATTTCAATGCTTCAGCAATTCTATAGGCTAATAATAGGCTGGGATTATATCTTCCCTCTTCTAAGTAATTTATTGTTTCAATTGGGACTCCAACTTTATCTGCTAATTGAGATGCTGATATTTTTGCTTTTTCTCTTAATTGTGGAATCGAAGTCTTTAATTTCTCTCCTTCTCGCATCTTAGAAAGAATATAGCTGATGAAATTATCAAATGCTAATTCCTCAGGTTTGAAAATTTTATCCTCTAATCCACTTGGAACAGTTGAAATTTTTGAAATCATTTCTTTAATCTTATTTTCAATTATATGCGGATCCTTTAATCCAGGAATATATCCTTCAGGACCAACTCCCCTACGTGTCGTACCTGAACTAACAGCACTATGACCAGCAGTTTCAATCTTGACAGTATAAGTATTAAACACTCTATCAAAGATTCCTGTAGTAATGTTAATGTTTTGGATTCTTTTATAGGGAATTGTTGCTCTAGTTTTAGTGAACACTCCGTGATTAATTACGATGCTATCTTTTTGTACTTTATAAGTAAAGCTTTTAACGTATGCTGAAAAGTACCAGGCAGATATCAATGCTATTGTTATATAAGGTATCACTACGAATAATACAATCGCAATAATGAATAACTCAAAAGGAAAAGTTGGATCGTAAAGACGTAATAAGATTAATAATAATGTAATAAAACACGCCCAAAAAAATAAAATCAAATTATTTTTTAAAACCTGCTTTCTAACATATTCTCTGGAAATTGTGCCTACATATACAAATTCTTCCTCACTCATTAAATTCCTCTCTTTTTATTTAGTTATACTAGTTAATTTACTAGTCAAACTATTATTATATTAATAGTAATGCGGAAATTTATAACTTACTATTATTGCTAATTATTGCTTTCAAGCTTTACTAAGCCATTACTTGAAAGGAATGCAATATGTTATATTTAATTATATTTAATTATGTATCAAATAAGGATTCCTTTTAAATCACAGCAACATTTAAATATGATGACTAGTAAATTTAACATGGGTATGAGAAAGATGCATTAGTCATGCCTAATAAATAAAATAAAATATAGAAAATCAAGAGTGAGATTATAAGATTGTTGAAGGATGAATCCCAGGTAATCGAAAGGATTTATGGAGTCAACGTTTTTAATGAAAAAAATGAATATGTTCCAGATAAGTCAAATAAAGCAAAACATATGATCAACGAGATATATGTTAATAATTCTATCTCTGCAAAAGCCAAGAAAAGAATTTTTATTGGACTTCAGTTACTGATTATTGCTGCTCATATTGCATTCTTTATCCTGAGAATGTTTCATATTTAAACCAAACTCTTGAGGAGATAAACACATGGAAGAAAATTTAATAGAAGAGAAGGTAATAAAGGAATCTAAAATAGTTATCTCAAAAAAAAATAATCGCGCAAAAAAAGTATTGATAGTCATATTAAAGTTACTTATATTATTTGCTTTTCCTGTCACAGTGGCGATAATTGACCATTTTGTATTTTAAAGTACCCTTATGATACCTGAAGAGAATTGGGAATTATGGAAGGATAACATTAGTTCTATACATAATTAAATTTAGCGTTATTCTCAATCTTTAGAAGTCTAATTTGGATTTGGAGTAATAGAGATCAAACGAAATAAACAAGATTAATTTAAAATTCAATCAATAACTAAAGTATTATAGTTAATCTAATTCAATTGAAAGAGTAATTTAAATAGTAATGCAATCTATAGGCCAAAAAGTCAACGAACGAGTTGTAACATTTGGAGAAATACTTCTACGACTTTCTCCTCCGTATTTCCAGCGCTTTATTCAAACTCGTTCGTTTGATGCTATTTATGGAGGATCCGAGGCGAATGTAGCAGTTTCTTTAGCTAATTTTGGTATACCTGTCGAGTATATAACACGAGTACCTAAAAATGAAATTGGAGATGCTTGTCTTTACTATCTAAGGCAATTTGGTGTGCTCACAGACAAAATTGTTAGAGGAGGGACCAGATTAGGTATATACTTTCTTGAAACAGGAGCATCTGTTCGTTCTAGCAAAGTAATATATGATCGTGAAAATTCTGCTTTCGCAACCTCTCATCCTAAAATGTTTGATTGGGATAATTTATTTGAAAATGTAGGTTGGTTTAATTGGACTGGAATCACTCCAGCTATATCTCAAAATTTAACAGAAATCTGTTTGAAAGCAGTGAAAGTTGCTAAATCTAAAAATATTACAATCTCTTGCGATCTAAATTATAGGGATAAATTATGGAATTATGGAAAAAAAGCTTCAGAAGTCATGCCTGAATTATTAAATTATTGTGATATTTTGATTTGCAACGAAGAAGATGCTGATAAAGTATTACATATTAAAGCACCTAACACAAACATTTCTTCAGGCCAACTAAATCCTGAAAACTATAAACAAGTTGCACATGATATAATAACTAGGTTCCCAAACTTAAGTTATGTGGCAATAACTTTAAGAGGATCCCTCTCTGCCAGCCATAATACATGGGCAGGAATATTATACAATAAGAAAGAAATGTTTATAAGCCCACATTATGACATTACTCATATAATTGATAGAGTGGGGGGTGGAGATTCATTTGTCGCTGGCCTAATTTATGGTCTTTTAACTTTTGGTAATGATCTGCAGAAAGTATTGAATTTTGCTGTTGCAGCCTCATGTTTAAAACATACTATTTTTGGTGATTTTAATTTAGTATCGATTGATGAGGTAGAGAAGATTATGAAAGATATATCTGGTCGTATTACAAGATAATTAAAAAAAAGAGAATGAATAAGATGTATATCTCAAATAATTTAATAATAACAGTTACCACGGCAAATTCATGGATCTATCCTGAATTGAAAAATTGGGCGCAAACAACTGATAAATTAATAGAAGATATTGTAAAATGCTATGAAACTGGAGCAGCAATTGCTCATGTTCATTTACCTAGAGGAGAAGAGATTGACACTGTAAAAAAAATCAGGGAAAAATGCGATATCATCATCCAAGCAGGAATGTCGAGTTATCCTATAGAAGAAAGAGCTCCAGATTTTCATGCTAAACCAGACATGCTCTCAGTTATATCAAATCATCATGCAGAACATTTTCCAGAAGCAAATGTAGACGTTATACATGATATTTATGAATTAGAGCAATATTGTATTTCTTGTGAGAAATTTGGGATAAAAATTGAATGGGAAGTATGGCATACTGGTTCCTACTGGAATTTAAATTATTTAATTGAAAAAAGTTTATTAAATCCACCCTATGTACTGACCTTGTTTTTCAATTGGCCAGGAGGAACATGGTCTCCACCAACAGCTGATGAATATTATCACAGAATAAAATATATGCCCCATGATTCTGTGCATACTATTAGCGTTATGGGAAACGAGCAAAGTAAAATAGCTGTGTTAGCTATTCAAAATGGAGGAAACGTACGTGTTGGAACTGAAGATTATCCATTCATTAAAGAAGGAATACCAGCTAAGAATAATTCTGAACTAGTTCATCGTATGGTTAAAATAGGAAAAGAGTTAGAACGTGAAGTGGCTGATCCCTCTGAAGCAAGAAAGTTATTAGGAATATAAGTAATGAAAAAGTGTTTTTTATGAAATTGAAGGATAAAGTAGCAATTATCACAGGAGCGGGGGCTGGTATAGGTGAAGCAACCGCTATGTTATTCGCAAAAGAAGGAGCAAAACTATGCTGTAATTCACTCTCAAACACTGCTTTTAAAGTAGTAGAAAAAATCAAAAAATCTGGGGGAGATGCTATCTTTGTGCAAGCAGATGTTTCTAAGGAGAAGGATGCCAAAAAAATTGTGGATAACACTCTAAATCAGTATGGAAAAATCGATATTTTATTTAATAATGCAGGAATTGTTCTAGGAGGAAGTATAGATACTATAAGTACTGAGGATTGGGATAAAACAATGGCTGTAAATGTCCGTGGGATCTATTTAGTATCAAAATATGCAGTTCCATACTTGAAACAAGTTAAAGGTGTAATAATTAATAATTCATCATCTATAGCTTTTAAAGGATTTCCTAATCGAGCAGCTTATACTGCATCAAAGGGAGCTGTATTATCTATGACAAGGGCAATGGCTGCTGATTATATTGAGGATGGAGTTCGAGTAAATGCAATTTGCCCTGGTACAACAGATACACCATCTCTATCTGAAAGAATAAAAAGTAGGGGTGGTGATTATAATGATATCAGACAACAGTATATCGATCGTCAACCTATGAAGCGCTTAGGAAAGCCTGAGGAAATTGCTGAAGGGGTTTTATTTCTTGCTCTAAATGAATTTTGTACAGGAGTAAGCCTTATAATTGATGGTGGAATGACAATGTAATGTTAAATTATCTTGTTGTCCAACCCCCATCAATCCTCAAGTCAGCGCCAGTAATGTAGGAGGATTCATCGGTTGCTAAAAACAATATTCCTGTAGCTATTTCTTCTGGAGTTGCCCAACGTCCTAAAACTCCTTCTGCTTCGAATTCCTTCTTTACAGCCTCATATGATAATCCTCTATCCTTAGCTTGTTTTGCGACATCACTCTGTAACATAGGTGTATCAGTAGCTCCCGGACTTACACTATTCACTCTCACATTATAAGGTGCTAAATCTAGTGCTAAAGCTCTTGTGTATCCCAAAACTGCCGCCTTCGTGGAACAATAATTTGCGTGAGCAACTTGTCCAATATGAGCCGCTACTGATGCTAAAGTAATTATCGATCCAGATTTTTGTTTCTTAAAATAAGGGACGGCATATTTACAGGTATAATGGGTACCCTTAATATTTACATCAATGAGGAGGCTATAATCATCATCTGGAAAACTCTCCACCGGTCCGACTCTTACAACGCCAGCATTTACAACTAAAACGTCGATTCTGCCAAATTTTTCAATTGTCGTATCTATCATGCTTTTAACTTCTAATGGATTTCTCACGTCTACAACCGAAACTTTGGTTTTCTCCTTAACTTTGTTATTAATTAACATACAGGTTTCATTCAATCCCATTTCATCAATATCTGAAAGTATTTGAATTGCACCTTCTTTTGCGAATAGAATAGCTGTTGCACGTCCAATACCCGAGGCAGCTCCAGTAATTATAACAATTTTATCTTTCAATCTCATAATTTTTATTAACCTCCTTTTACTACTATTCGCTTATCTAAATTAGATAAGCTTTCTGTCCCATTTTCAGTAATACGATAACAATCTTCAATTCCTACTAATCCTTGACCTGGTACATTAAGCCAGACTTCAAGATCAAGAACCATATTTTTTTCAAATTGGATATCCATTGCACCAGTTGGACCAAATAAATGTGCTTCTTCACATTCTAATCCGATACTATGTCCTGTTATTAGATAAAATCCTCTTTTAGTTAAGGATTTTAAAAAGCTCTTAGCCTCTTCTCGAAATTCTTTAGCATTGATGCCTGGTTTTATGTTGTCAGCACAATACTCTTGAACTTGGATCATATAATCCATTGCTTCCTTAGCTTTTTGGGGGATTTCTCCGATGACAACTCCCCTACTGACATCTGAAATATACCCTTCCCATACAGCTCCAAAGTCAAACCGGATTATATTATTTTTTCTAACTGGGGTTCCTAAACCTGGAGCTTCTGGATCTGAAGGTCCAATGCTCATAGTTAAGTGATCCCACCCCCAAGCTCCTTCTTCAACAATTGTTTTTCGTGCAATTTGTAATAATTTCGTATCAGGAATATCTAATTCAGTCGCATCAATACAAGCTAATATAGCTTTTTCAGCAACTTGTGTAGATTTTTTAATTCGTCGAATTTCCTCTTCAGTTTTAATTAATCGCATATCTATAAACGCACTATCTCCATTCACGAAATCAGCGTTAGGGAATTCTTTTTTTAGAGCCTCAGATTGATACCTTGGCATATATGATTCTAGAGCAATAGTTTTATCTTCTAACTCCCATTCAACTATTTTTTTTAATAACAATTTTATAGCAGCATCAAGTGTCCCAATTCTGATTACTTCATTTGGATTTAGCCAAGAAAATTCTTCTACACTATTATATAAACTCCAAATTAAAGCACTTTCCTCTCCATCTCTCCTAATTAAAGATAGAAATGGATATTGATTTGATAATACATATAAGATAGGATTTGGAGCAACATGAGTTACGGGTAGTCCAGTAGTGTAAAAAACATTTACTGGAGTTGATGCTATTAGAAGATCAATATCAAACTTATCTAAAATTTTTTTTGCTCTGTCTTTATCATAACCTATTGGTCTAACCATATTATACCTCGAATTTCATATATTAAATGATTAAAATATAGATTAGATTAAAAAATTTATATATATACAAAATGAATCTCTTAAATCTCTAATATAAAATAGTATTAAATTATATAATAATCTATAAATTCACTAAATTTTTTTTCAAAATTATGGAATTTGTCAAATATGGTTTAATTGGGAGTGGTGTTGCTTGGAAATATCATCAAATGGGGATAAGGCATATTCCCAAAATGAAGTTCAAATCAGTTTATGACATTAATGAAAAAAATGGAAAAAAAATAGCAAAAGCAGGAAATATGGATTATTTTTATGACTTAGATAGATTTTTTAAAAGCGATTTTGATGCTGTTATTATAATGACTCCACATTATCTTCATGAACAGTACGTTATAGCAGCAGCAAAAGCCGGAAAACATATATTATGCGAAAAACCAATGGCTACAACGCTTGAGGGATGTGATGCAATGATTGAAGCAACAAAAAAAGCAGGTGTTAAATTCATGATTGCTGAAAATCATAGATTTTTACCCGTGCATGAATATATTATGAAAGCAGTACAATCTGGTTTAATAGGGAAAGTCTTTCTAGTACGTGCTTATGAAGGAGTAAATGAAATAAAATTTCTTATGAAAAAAGGATCTTGGAAAGGTCATCCAATTCTAGCGGGAGGAGGAGCCTTAATTGATATGGGTGCCCATAAATTTGTTACTCTTAATTGGATTCTAAATGACACTGTTGAATCGAGCTATTGTTGGTTAGCTAAACAGTGCACTAATTTGGAAGAAAAAGCAGAAGATAATGCAATGGCATTACTAAAATTCAAAAAAGGAACAATTGCTGAAATTACAGTTAGTTTTACAGTTGTATCTCCGTTTAATAACAGCCTTGAATTGTATGGAACAGAAGGGACGATTATTGAAAGTCATGAGAGGGAAAATCCCATTAGAATCTTTTCTAAAAATGAAAAGATGGGAAATTATATAAATAAATGGTTCGAACCAAAAATTGAACATAAACCATTCCCTACATACTATGATATATCAATGAGAAACGAGGATTCCTACTTCACTGACTGTATTATCAACGACATTGAACCCGAATTTACTCCTGAACAAGCTAAAGAGGCAATCTTTGACGTCTTAATGTGTTATTTATCAGCTAAAAACGGAGAAACAGCCACTAGAGACGAATTGAATAAATTATATAGAACTGTAGGAACGAAAACTATTTTGGAAGGATTAAAAGAAATAGTTCAACAAAATTTCCCTATTGAATAAAAACTTCAACTACTGAATTCTACTAAACTTATCAGCTCCTCCTTTTTAAATAAATTTTTTCTCTTATTTTCATTAATTTGAAAATTCTCCGAGATGAATATTCATTTCAAAAGGTTTTATTAATAACTCAGTATTAGAAAATCACTCTAAGGAGATTAAATCCTTAGAAAATATTTCTTTATTAGAAATCGGAGAATCTCAGATAGATAATTTAAATAGTTCTTCTATAGTAAATGATCAAGATCTAATTTTTAAATGTGATTTAGTCAAAAAAGAATATCTGACTATGGTAAACGATATCCATCAGCTGCTGGAAAATTGTGAGAATTTAAATAATAACCAGAAATTAGATTATTGTAATAATGAGCGATATTTTATGAGACAATATCTTAAATATACTCTAATAAAAGTTAATAATTGTTTTCCTGATTAATTATAAAAATTAAAGTTATTAAACTTCAATCCTTAGGAAATCTAACTATAATAATATTTAATAAAGCATGCTATTTTCAAAATCAATAATCGAAATAATAAAGGAGCGCACTTCTTGGAGAACTTACGAAAATAAACTTATAGAACCAGATTTAAGAACTCAAATTGAAAAGATTTTAAAACTAGACAATATCGAGAGCCCTTTTAAAAATAGATCTGGTAATTCTCGATTCCATTTATTAAGCGTACCAGAATTCGATCCTGCTGAAAATATTAAGATCGGAACTTATGGAATGATCAAAGGCGCTCAGGAATTTATAGCTGGAGCCACTGAGAAATCTGAATATTATCTCGAGAATTATGGGTACATATTTGAAACTATAATATTAGCCATTACAGAATTAGGATTAGGATCATGTTGGCTAGGAGGAACATTTAGTCGCTCTCAAATTTCAAAATTACTTCAACTTAAAGATAATGAAGTTATACCGGCAATAACTCCTGTTGGATATCCCATAGCAAGAAGATGGAAAGAAAAAGTTATTAGATCATTTGCTAAAGCTAAAATAAGAAAACCCTGGAATGAGCTCTTTTTTGATGGAGATTTTAATACACCACTAAGTCAAGAAACTAAGGCAGATTTCACAACTATTCTTGAAATGATTAGAATTGGACCATCAGCCGGAAACAAACAACCATGGCGAATACTTAAAGAGAAAGATAAAGATATTTATCATTTTTTCGTGAGATATTCAGAAGATAAGAAGTTGGCTGCATATAATCAATTCGTTCGGTTAGATATCGGAATCGCTATTTGTCATTTCGATCTATCAACTAAGGAATTGGCATTATCAGGAAAATGGGAAATCTTAAAACTTAATTTAGACATTCCTAAGAATTTAAAATACACGATCTCGTGGATTGGTAATTAAATCAGAATATTTTTAATAATTTTTAATCTTAAAAATAATTATTATGAAGAAAAGCAAAATTTCGATTCCAATAATACCTGAATTATACCAACTCACTCATAATGACTTTGCACCAGCCTGTGTTATATTAGGACAAGCATTCCAAGAAGATCCAATTTGGAAAGAAATTCTAAAAAATGATCTTGAAAAGTTTTCAATCTTATTTGGAGTACCTCTCAAATATACTCTTAAATATGGGAGGGTATATGGAAGTTCTTCAAAATTAGAAGGCATAGCTGCATGGTTGCACTCAGATCATATGGATATGAATTTTTTTCGGTCAATTAGGAGTGGAGCTTTTATGAGTGCATTGAAACTTGGAAGAAAAATAGGTAAACTTATAGGAGAAGTATTTGATATTATTGTTAAAGACCGTGAATCTCACATGAAAGGTTCTTACGTTTATCTATATGTAATAGGAGTATCCCCTGATCATCAAAACCAAGGTATTGGTTCTAAATTGATTAACATTATGCTAGATTGTCTCTCTCCAGATCTTCCTATCTATTTAGAAACTGAAACTGAACGAAATGTAAGATTCTATGAAAGTTTAGGATTCAATGTATTGAAAAGAATAACAGTTCCTAATTTAGAATTACCCATGTGGGAAATGTTACATAATAGGAAATAATCATCACTCATTTCACGCGTTTTTATATTATGTTATATCACAATGTAAAAGAACGTAGAAGTAGGTTGTTTACTCATTTTATTTATCAGTTCATAATCTAACTTCAACCTTTCAAACCCATCTAGTGCATACTTATAAGAAGTAAGAATTGAACCTTGTTTAGCAGTTGATAACAGATGTGGAAGATATTTGTGCATAGGAGGGAAAGAATAAATATAAATAAAGTCAAAATTTCCTAGGTTAATATCATATAAATCTCCATGAATGAATTTAATTTTTTTTAATACCTTTTTTTGGTGAGTTTTTCCCTTTCTTAAGGATTTAAGATAGTTTTTTGCTTCCTTAACTAAATCTAAGTTAACTTCAATTCCTACAGACTTTATATCATAATTTGTAGCAGAGTGAATAACTACTTTTCCATTTCCGGCGCCTAAATCTATTAACTTCTGTTTAGAGTGCTTAATTAATCCATACTTTAGTTTAAGAGTTTTAAAAATGCTATTAATATGATCCTGATTTGTTTCTAAGAAGGGTAAATCTAGTTGAGAACTAACATTAACAAATGTTGATTTCTTCATTAATATTTCAAAGAAATTACCCATAAATGTAAATTCTTCCTCTTTACTTTCCTAATTTTAAAACTTTTAATCGTTACAAATAGGATTAGTATTATTAACCTTTTAAAACTAAAATAATTTCTAATATTAGTTTTTAAATCCTATTAGTTTCTTTCTTAATCATGGCTAATATATTGATTACTGGTGGCACTGGGTTTATTGGCATTCCATTAGTAGAGAAATTACATCAATTAGAGCACAAAATACACCTATTAGTACGAGAAACAAGCGACATATCTCCTTTTCAACAACTGAATAACATTGAATATATTCTTGGTGATATTCGAGATGAAAGTACTTTAGATAAGGCAGTAGAAGGGATCGACATTATATATCATCTTGCTGCATATACGCGTATGTGGGCAAGAGATTCATCCATTTTTGAAGAAGTGAATATTAAAGCAACCGAAAATATTACTAAAATAGCATTGGAAAAAGGACTAAAATTAAATTATGTTAGCTCATTTATTGCGCTTGGAGCTACTCCTATTGAACCTGTGGATGAATCTTTTGAAAGTGAAGAAGGTTTGTTTCTTGATTATGGTAAAACTAAATTTCAAGCTAAAAAAATAGTAAAAGATTATATTAAGAAAGGTCTTGATGTAACGATATTTTACCCCGGAATTGCTTATGGACCAAGAGATTTTAATATTTTTGGGCAAACTATATTAGATATCACCGCGGAAGATTTTCTGGGATGTCCAGGAAAAGGGAAGAATATTGGTAGTTTTGTCTACGTAAATGACATAGTAAATGGATTAATTAGTGTGATCGGAAGAGATGATTTAAAGGGAGAAGAATTTATCCTTGGGGGAATAAATACAGTTTTTAGTGAGTGGCTTGATCTCATCGCGGAAATTGCTGGAGTAAAAAAAAAGATTAGACATTTTCCTATGAGTTTAGCACTTTTATATGGTTGGTTATATGAAATTAAGACAAAAATCACAAAAAAAATACCCCATATAAATCGACCAACAATTAAAATGATTAATTATAACTGGTCTTACTCATCAAAAAAAGCCATTGAAAGGTTAGGTTATAAAATCACACCCTTAAGAGAAGGTTTAAAGCAGACTATTAATTGGTATAAAAATTATCTTAAAGAGAAGAAATAAGGTGGTTCATATATGTTAGATGAAGAATTAACAAGTCAAATACTAGGTAAAAATGCATATAAAACAGAAATAGTCAAGAAATATACCACATTTCTGTCTAAATTTCCTGAAATATTCTCTGACTTAACTTCTGGTTCGAACTTTGATTTTGCTATTTATAAATCAATTGATGCATATGATAAGCGATCCCCAATAGATGTTTTTAATGTATTTCGTAATGGACATGGAATTGAAATAAATCCAGGTAGAGCAAAAGATCCTGATCTAGAGTTAGCATTGTCACTAGAAGCAGTAAATAGATTAATCAAAACAAGTACAAAGGAAGAATATGCTAAACTTCTTGGAAGTTTTTATAATGAACCCGATGAGGAAAAAGGATGGATTGACTTCTTTTTGCAGAAAAGAACCCAGATTTTAATTGAGATGGGTTATGGAAAATTTGCTCAAACTGCTGGTATTCTTGAAAGTGATAATGATATATAAAAACACTTTTTTTAATTTTTTTATGCTAATTTTAAATAATACAAAGGGAAACAAAATATGACAAAAGTTCAAGATTTGAAAATAACAAATAAATATACAGGAGAAGTTATTGGGACTGTGCCAGCAGATACGCCAGAAACAGTTCGAAAAAAAATTAAGATTGTACATAATAATCAAGATTTGCTAAAGGAAATGGACTTTTTTGAACGCTCTCAACTCCTATCTCAATTTGCAAGTAAAATGCGATTTAAAAAGAATCATTTGAAGGAGTTAATAGTAGCAGAGGGAGGTTTACCAATCAAGTATTCAGAGTGGGAACTGAATATAGTTACTAATGGATTTCGATTTTGCGATTGGTACTATCAATTTTTAGAAGAAAAACAACTAACTAGCATAGAGGGAGAGAAATTTGTAAAAATACGATATATCCCCCATGGAGTTGCAGCATGTATATCACCTCGCAATACTCCTATAAGTCTTCCTCTTTATCAATTAGGTGCAAATTATTTAGTTGGGAATGGAGCTATTGTTAAACCTTCAACGGCTTGTCCTTTGACGATGTTAGAAACTTATTCTATGATGGAAGAAAATGATCTACCCGCGCTTGAAGCTTTAGACTTAGTAATAGCTCCTGGAGAATGGGCTGTAGACGAATTTCTTCGCTCTTCATTAATCAAAACTATAATGACTATAACTTCCTCTCATACAGCAAAAGATATATTAGTTCGATATGCTAATATCCTGAAAAAAACAGTCGATAAATCAATGGGAGTGGCAATGTACACACAACCATTTAAGAATTTTTTCTTTGAATGCGCAGGGAATGACGCTGGGATTGTCATGGATGATATTAACGTAGAACAAGTAGCTAAATGGAATGCTATGGCAAGTTATACTAATTCTGGGCAACAATGTTTTTCAATGAAGAGAATTATTGTCCATCAAAATATTTATGATGATTATGTAGAGTGCTTGGTAAAGGAAATTGAGAAATTGAAGTACGGAGATCCGAAGGATCCAGATGTAGATATAGGTCCATTAGGTAGTCGGAGGATTTTAATGATGATGGAAGTAATGGTCGCAGATGCAAAGAAATATAATGTCAAGATTTTTACTGGTGGTGAAAAGATTGATACAGGAGAAGATTATGGATTATTTTATAAACCTACATTGGTAGAAATAAAACCAGAATTATGTGAAGACCTATCGAAAGCTCCCTTTTTGTGGAGAGAAGAAGCTTTCGGTCCTGTAAGATCTATAACTAAAGCTAAAGATTTAAAAGATGCAATAAGATTAGCTAACGCTAGTAATTATGGAATGAGAGCAGTTGCGTATACATCGAACTTAGAAAACATTGAGACTTTTAAGAATCAATTAGAAGCCGCAAATATTTACATTAATGCAAGACCTATGCTTACTGATATTACTGTAGCTTTGGGTGGTATAAAAGATTCTGCATATCCACCAGGTTGCAAATATTATCCTCAAGAATTAGTTTATGGAAAATATATTTATGATGGGACTTCCATTAACCTAAAAAAGGTTAAATGATTATATGGAACAAATTGCAAAAAGAATTTTATTTTATTATTTAAATCTTTAAAGCTATCTTTCTTTTACTCAAGATTACAATCGTTATGGCAGCCATCGCAACAATCATAAATCCAATAAAATAAATTCCCATAGGAATCATAAGGAACGTTGCTTCCACCTTAACGAATGGTCTTAAAATAGGATATTCATACAAACATTCTGTAACAAGAACACCCTTATCATTATAAATTCTTTCATGTAAATATTCTCTATCAGTTTGAGCTCTTAAAATAGTAGAAATTTTATGGTCATCAACGGTGTACTCGGGTTCAAAATAACTCTCTACTTCTGAGAGATAATCCACGATGGGAACGGGTAAAAAAACAGAATCATTATAGTGATATGGATATTTTCGTACGGGCATAAGCTGATAGGAACCTTGCTCACTCCAATCTGCATCATAGTCCCAAAAATATGCGTATATCATCCAATGGTATTCATGGTCTTCTACCTCTTCTATAATAGCCCGGATTCTATCTCCAACTTCATAATTGGGTTCATAACCCAGAACTCTTATAAAAACATCTGTGTCTAATTGAGTGATTTCCCATACATACTCATCATTTTTATGTATCGCCATAGAATAAGTTGCTTGTGCTTTAACATCAACATTAGTATATAGAGAAAATAACGTAAGATTTATCAGTGCTATTATAAAGAATAATTTAAATTTATTTTTCAATTTCCCAACTTAGATTCATTATTGTTTATTATTATATGCGATAATAGTATATTGAGATTTTTATATTTTTTTTTAATTTATGATAAGTTAACACAATAATTTGACAATTTTTCGATAACTCAAGATATAAATAATTAAAAATTTAATTATAGAAAAACAATTAGTTGATATTATGAATAAAGAAGATATTTGTTACATGTCAGCCTGTGACATGGCCGATATGATAAAAAGACAAGAATTAACTTCAGTAGAAATAACTGAGACTATTATTGAAAGAATTCAAAAGATAAATCCGATAATAAATGCATATTGCACTCTTACTTTCGATTTAGCTAGAGAAATGGCTAAAAGAGCTGATGAGGCAGTTAAAAAAGGTGAAAAACTAGGCTTAATACATGGAGTACCCACATCCATAAAAGACTTAGTTTTTACTAAAGGAATTAGGACTACATTTGGGTCGAAAATATATGAGAATTTTATCCCTGAGGAAGATGAAATTATTGTTAAAAGATTAAAAGACGCGGGATGTGTAATTTTGGGAAAAACAAATACTCCTGAGTTTGGATGGGCAGGAGTAACCTATAATTTAATTTTTGGGGATAGTCTCAATCCTTGGAATTTAGAAAGGACAACTGGAGGATCAAGTGGAGGAGCTGCAGCGGCTGTAGCTAGTGGAATAAGTCCATTAGCACAAGGATCTGATGGAGGAGGTTCCTTAAGACATCCAACTGCTTTATGTGGAGTATATGGTCTTAAGCCCCATTATGGGAGAATTCCTAAATATCCCTCAATAGGATTTGCAGGATTCTTATTATCAGTTCAAGGACCTATTACTAGATATGTTAAAGATGCAGCTCTTATGTTAGATGTTATGAAAGGTCCTTATGAAAGTGACATGGAAAGTTTACCAGAACAAAATGTCAATTATAGTGAGGAAATTAAACAGCTTCCTAAAAAGTTAAAAATTGGATACTCAATGGATTTTGGCTACGCAAAAGCGATTGATCAAGATGTTGAAAGATGTATATTAGATTCTGTTAAAAAATTTGAAAAATTAGAGTGGGAAGTTAGTAAGGCAAAAATAAAACTAAGAGCGCCCAATTTACCTTTCATAACTTTATGGACTGCGTGTTATGCTTATGATTTAAAATCTTTATTAACGAAATGGAGAGACAAAATAGATCCTGAGTTTATTAAAGCTGTTGATGCAGGATTTAGTTATGATAGTATTTCTATTATGAAAGCTTTTGCTTTACGTAAAAAGATATATGATGCATTTTACAACCAATTTAAAGAGTATGATGTAATCATAAGTCCCACAACTGCAATTCCCGCCTTTAAACTTGGTATTCGGTTTCCCACTGAAATCAATGGAAAGGGAGTATCTCCTGTAGCATGGATGCCATTTACCTTCCCTATTAATATGATAGGTAATCCTGCAGCCTCAATCCCAGCTGGTTTCTCTAGAGAGGGATTGCCTATAGGAATGCAGATTATAGGACGAAGATTTGATGAATTAACAGTATTACAAGTTTCAAAAGCTTTTGAAGAGATTGCTCCTTGGCAAGATAAAAGACCTAAACTAGAATGATTTCATATTAGAGGTAGTTATGTAAGTAGAATCTCCAATCGTAATATTATTTTTTATTAAGTCTTCTAAAACTGAATAGTCTCCAATAATACTATTAGCGGATATTATTTTTCTCATGATAACTCCATCTCCAATTACAGACTCAGAAAGAATACATCTATCAATTGTTAAATCATCACCAATTGATACGTTGGGTCCTATTACTGAATTAGTGATTTTTACATCGTTTCCAATGAACACAGGGGGCACTATTTTTGAATCAATAATATTACCTGTATGAAATAATTTCTCATATAAGGGATCTTCAATCTTCATTTCAGAAAGAAGATGTCGATTTCCATCCAATAAGCTTTCAGGACGACCAAAATCTAAAACCTCGCTCTGCATCTCATTACATTTAAATTTTATATTCTCCTCAATGAGTTTCTGAATGATTGGAGTTAAATGGTGTTCTTTCCCGTTTTCAAGTTTAACTTGACTTTGTTCTTCTAATAATTTGAATAGTCTTGTTGTTACTTCTTTTCCAAATAGATATGCTCCAGACACAGCGTAGTTGGAAATAAAATCCTTTGGTTTCTCTACTATTTTTTTAATATAACCCTTTTCATCCAAAATTGTTACCCCGTAATATCGGGGATCCTTTACATTTTTTATATTTATTACGCCATCGCAATCTCCTTGATGGTAAGTCAAAAGAATAGAAGAGTAATCATCTAAAGGTAATCGATCGCTAAGAAAAATAAAACAATCTTCGTTAGAAGCAAAATCTTTAGCTAAAAGAATCGCATCCCCTAATCCACTGAAAAAAGGGGTGTCTGATTCGTATGCTAGGGGAATTTGCTCGACAAAATGCAACTTAAAAAAGTCTGAATAATTTTGCTTCAAATATTCAGCAATTTGTCTTTTTTTATAACCTAAAATGAAACAAATGTTTGTATTTTTTGAAAAAGTCTTTTTCAATTTAATTAAGATATGATCAATTAATCTTTTACCCGCAACTTTTAAAAAAGCTTTGGGCTTAGCATAGGTAAAAGGTTGAAGGCGTGTTCCAACTCCTGCAATAGGACAAATTAACCACATTCTTTTATCTTATACTTATGTTTATTAAAGAATCTTGTTTGATAAGATCATGATTCAAGAAGTTTTCTTAAAATCTCATAATATTCCGCTTCTTTTAATTTTTCTTTTATAGTTTGGTTTAATTTTCTGAGATAATAATTATCAGATGATGTTCTAGTAATATTTTTTAACTTTTTATTAAATGCAATTCGAGTTTTTTCGTCTAAAAAGGTTGGTGGAATCTTTTTATATTCTTTTTTTAAGATATTATCATCGATGGCTTGTATTGAACTATCTGAGATGAGTTTATTATATAAATTTCTGATCCAAGTTTCAATTTTATCAATATCCCCCCTGATATAATTTCTTTGATTTAACCATTCGTTAAACTTTGTAATTTCTTGTAAAAATTCTGATTTTGGGCCACCCTTCTCTTCTTTACTTTCCTTTTTAACCAATTCTTCTATTTTTTTCTTTTTTAAATCATATTTTTCCTCCTTAGATAAACTTCTGTACTTTTCTTCCCTTCTTTTTCTTGCTTCACCAATTGTTTCATCTTCTAACCATTTTTTAATTGACATGCTCTTACAAATAAATATTTAACTTTAATGAAAAAGTTGTTTATTATTAATAAATTAACAAATCTAAATCAAATTCTGCTTATAAAAAGAGAGAGATAGATTAAAATTCAGAAATAATCATACTAAATAATGAGCATGAAATTAGAAGGTTTAATTTTTGATTTTGGTTTTACATTATTTGAATTCAAAGAAGCTTCGGTTGAAAAATATTTTGAATGTTACAGAAAAGGACTCAAAAAAGCGATAGAAAAGTTAAAGATTATTAAAATTTTAAATAATAAGGAAAATATAAACGAATTTTCCAAACTCTTCAATAAAAAAAGATCACTCTTTTTCAAACAGAGTCTAAAAACACAAAGTGAATTTCCCACATCATATATATTTGAATTAATTTGGGAAGAAATGAATCTTAAAAAGGCAAGTCAAGAAATATATTTTGAATTAGCAGATCTATATCATTCTTATGAGGAGGAGGAATGGGTTCCCTTTGAAAAAACTAAAAGCACTTTAGAGGAATTATCAAAATTTAAGAATCTTAAATTAGCTGTATTGTCTAATCATCCACATCATCCAACCATAATCAATTTGCTTAAGAAGCATAATTTGATAAACTTCTTTGATGCCGTAGTCACATCCGCTGAATTTGGCAAGAGAAAACCAGATCCGGATATCTTTCTCTATACTATTGAAAAAATGGGACTTGAATCACCAAACTCCTGTATGATTTGTGGAGATGAACATGCAGATATAGTTGGAGGAAGTAAGGCTGGATTGCAAACAATACTGTGCGAAAGAATGTTTAAGTTTCCTTTTGAAAGAGAAATTGAGACCCAAAATTATACAAAAGTGAATGATATTTCAGAAATAATTCATATATTGACTAAAAACCAATTGATTTAGACCCACATCTTTAGATAAATCTTACGATAATATTGCATATAAATTTCCTATAAAAATTCATTAAACGGGTCTAATTATATATTTTTTATAAAAAGACAGCCCAGGAGGGATATATTCCTTAATGAGTTGACTCTCAAAAGTTTGAACCCCCGATTTTCAGCTCCGCAAGCTGACGCCCTATCCAACTAGGCCACTGGGCTATTAAAGTTTTTATATTTAATTATATAACATGATATTAAATCTAATAAATCTATAATATTTTGTCATTTAAACTAAATAATAGTTAAAATAATGTATGAACAATATTGCGTCATTTTTGATATGGATGGTGTTTTAGCAGATACGGGACGGATCCATTTTGATAGCTGGGTTAAATTAGCTAACGAAATTGGTAAAAAATTTACAAAGGATTTTTTTAAGGAAACCTTTGGTCAGACAAGCTCTGAAATTGTCAGAAAATTAGTTGGATCTGATATTAATCAAAAAAAAATCGAATACATGGCAAATTCAAAAGAAAAATATTATCGTGAAATGGTTAAAGATAAATTAAAGCCATTACCTGGGGTTTTAGATTTAATTAGAAATCTTAAAAAGAGAAAATTTAATTTGGCAGTTGGATCAAGTGGTCCAAAAGCAAATGTGGAATTATTATTATCTAGTCTAAAGATAAAGAAATATTTCGATTGTATTATGACTGGTGATGATGTAAAAGTTGGAAAGCCGGCTCCAGATGTATTTATTTCTGTTTCCAAAAAATTAAATATTAAACCAAAGAGATGTATTGTTTTTGAGGATGCTCCAGTAGGTATTACAGCTGCAAAACGGGCTGGTATGAATGTAATAGCTCTTACTACTACACATAAAAAAAATGATCTTATGAATGCAGATTTAGTTTTTAAAGATTTATCTTATGTTGAACTCAAGAGTATGATTCAATTGCTGGAAACAGAAAATTAAGATTTTGCGTTTTTTAGATAAAAATCTTTAATATATACGGAAAATATGACAACATTAATTTACTAAGAAAAACTAGACTTAATTAAAGAATTTGAAAATTGATAAAAGGTAATGGTGTTCGAAAGAAATAGGGACCTATGGATAATTGTTTGCGTATTCTCAATTGTAGCATTAGTCATCTTTTTTCTTGCACCGCTTATTATGAGTTTCTTTTTATATTTTGCGAATTTTTGGTACATTTCCTTCCCAGTTTTCATTTCGATACTTGTTATCTTAAGTATTACCTACCGTAGAATGTCCAAAAAGACTTTATATCAAACTCTCGATAGTATAGGTAATCAAAGACAGTACGTGAAAGAAACTGGTGATTATGCTATAAATAAAGGAAAACTAACTAATTCTTATAAGAAGTGGTTAATGAAGGACATATCGAATATAAAAATTACCGCAAAAGAAGATTCCATTAATGAGGTTATCATCTTGGTTATTGGGTTGGTTATTTTCATACTTTTTGGCTTTGCAATCATGTCCTATCTTGGTTTTTATTTTAGATTTTAAGAATAAGTTAGGAAATTCAATCATAATCTGAATTAGTTCCAATTAAAGTTGTAGTCTCTTCGATCCATTGCGAAAGATCATCGTCTAATCTTATAAAAGTTTCTATTTTGCTTAATTCTTGTAATTTAGAAAAAGAGCATTCTACTATTACATCCCATCCTCCATATATAGGAGTGGCATAGGTCACTCTCCATTTTTCTTCATGACTAGTTGACTTAAGCCTTGAAAGCTTTTCTACTACCTTCCATTCTGTTCCGATTGCCTTAAGTCTAATTAGGATATATCCCCTGAAATACATAACTTAAATGAACTTTTTTAATTGCTATTATGCTTTATTAATATTATTTAAAAATTGTTAAAAGAATTATTTCTTTGAAAATTATATAATTTGATATAATTAAAATTGTTATTGCATTCCTTAGATGATCTATATTCATGAATGAGAAAGAAATAAAAGAAATTTTATGGTTAAATGGCTTAAAAAATGCCATTGAATTTAATGGAAAACCTAATAAAAAAGCAGTTATGGGAAAGTTAATGGCGCAAAGAGTAGACTTACGCCCTTTAGTGAAGAAAATAAACCCCCTTTTAGATGAAGTTATCCAAAATATATTAAGATTAAGCATTGAACAGCAAATTGAAGAATTAATTAAGTTAGATCCTCATGCTTTAGATAAAAAGGAATCTAAAAAGGAGGAAAAAATATTACCCGATTTACCTAATATCACCAATTATGATAAATTGATTATGCGTTTAGCTCCATATCCAAGCGGAGCATTACACATTGGGAATGCTAGGATGGTTATACTTAATGATGAATATGTCAAAAGATATAATGGCGAATTAATTCTTTTTTTTGATGACACAATAGGGAGTCCTAAATCATTGAGAGATAGCCCTAAAGCAAAATTTGTGATTCCAGAAGCATATAGATTGATTGAAGAAGGATTAAGGTGGCTAGGAGTTAATTATTCTCAAGTGTATTACAAAAGTGAAAGACTTGAAACATTTTATGATTATTGTGAAAAACTTATAGAAGAAAATTTAGCATATGTTTGCTTTTGTAAAGCAGATGTTTTCAAGGAAAATTACAAGAATAATAGTATAAATTGTCCTCATAGAGATCAAACTTCAGAAAAGAATTTAGCCGAATGGAAAAAAATGCTTCAAAAACGATATAAAGAAGGTGAAGTTGTAGTAAGATTAAAAACTGGTATGGAACAAAAAGATCCAGCACTAAGAGATCAAATAATTATGAGAATTTCTGAAGCAGAACATCCTAGAGTTGGAAAAAAGTATGTTGTATGGCCTATGCTTGAATTTTCTTGGGCGATTGATGATTATCTTCTTGGGGTCACACATATTCTTAGAGGAGTGGATTTGATAAAAGAGGACTTTATCGAAAATTTCATTTGGGATCATTTCAAATGGAAAAAAGCAGAATTCTTACATTATGGGAGAATTAGATTCCCTAATATGAAATTAAGTAAAACAGAAGCAAGAAATAACATTCAGAATGGTATATATGATGGATGGGATGACCCAAGAACATGGAGTCTTCAATCGCTTGCAAAGAGAGGAATTAGGCCTGAAGCACTACGAGAAGTTTTATTTAATTTAGGAATGTCATTATCAGGAATTACATTCGATGTTGATTGGCTATACTCGAGAAATAAAGATATTATTGACGAAATTTCAGATAGATACTTCTTTGTAGAGACTCCAATAATGATTGAGGTATCAAAAGTTCCATTCTTAGAATATTGTGCTGAACCCTTATTATTACCTTCCAATCCAGAGAAAGGTACTAGAAAGATTAAAGGGAAAGCAAAGAATGGAAAGATATTTATCTTTATATCAATAAATGATACTAAAGATTTACAACCAAAAGATATAATTCGGTTAAAGGATTTAATGAATATAGAAATTAAAGCTCTAAATTTAGATAATAAGAAAATTAAGTGTGAATATCATAGTTTGGAATTGAATAGAGAATATCAAATTATCCAATGGGTTCCTAAAGATGAATATGTAGATGTATCGATTTTAAAACCAGATGGTATTATTTCAAAAGGATATGGAGAAATAAATCTATTAGATATCCCATTAAACACACCAGTACAATTTGAAAGATATGGATTTGTCAATCCTACAAAAAGAGAACAAAAGAAATTATTTTGTTATTTTACACATTGATTAATAATATCAAAAATATAAAATGATTATGGAATCAATATGAATGAAATAAATGAAGAATCTAACTCCTTGAATCAAAAAGGATGGGTATATTGCCCCTCATGTGGAAAAAAACTACCAGATATAGATAAACAAAAATTCTGTCTTAGATGTGGGATAGATCTTGAATTAGTTAAGAATAAAAAGATTTCTCTATCATCTTATGCTCTGTCAGTCAAACAATTTTATTTTAAAGCTAGAACCGTAGAAAGAATTCCTGAAAGCGAAATATTAGAAGTAGGAAAAAGGAAATTATGGAATAGCTTTGCATCAATAGGAATTCCTATAGCAGCTTTTATATTATTGAACTTCATAACCTTGTTTATTATGATTTTCTTCATTGGTTTATTAACATCCCCAGAAGATCTTATTGGTATTGTTTTAAATCCATATTTTGTAGTTGGGTCTTCTTTTATCGAATTGGTCTTTATATTAATACCAGTATTATATATTGGAAAGTATCTCCAGAATTCTAAAATAAGTAACCGCTTAGCTCTTCTGGGATTTACTTCTAGAGGTTATAATAATTATAGAATTATGAAGGAAATCTTAATAGGCTTAGGATTTGCCGTTGTAGCTTTTTTCTTAGTCTTCTTTGTGTCACTTTTTATCCAGCTTATCTTGGAATTAATTTTTGGAATTGAAATCGTGTACTCCGCAGGAGGTTCATTAAACGAAGTAGATATGATAATAGCTAATTCGGATATAGTAGCTTTAATATTGCTAATTCTTACAATGTTAATAATAATTGGACCATCTGAAGAAATTTTATTTAGAGGATTTATGCAAAAAGGGTTAGTTAGGAGTTTAGGAAAAATTGGTGGTATCATTATTACTGCGATTGTGTTTTCATTTATCCATTTAATAGGTATATTTGTAACAGCCTATAGTGCTCCAATAGAATATTTAATATCTTTCCTTCTCAATTTTTTTCCATACTTTGCTATTTCACTTTTGTTAGGTCTATTGTTTTATTGGAGAAAGGAGAATTTAATCGCAGTAGTTATAACACATGGATTTTACAATGCTTTAACAATAATAATTGCTTATATTTATTTTAGTGTTTTTTAATCATATTTTTTAATTTTATTATGAATTTTTTGGATTTATTTAAATCTAAAACCAAAGGGAAGATCATTAACCTTGGAATCGGTCTTGGGAATGATTTATCTCAAAATCTAAAAATTCTTAGAGCTATTGAAGATTTTTTAATAGAAAACCAAAGTTTAATTTACCTTTTTGGCACAAAAAACGCGATATCAGAACTCTTAGAAAAAGAGGCAGCTTCAAATATTAAGTCTAAATTTATTGAAAGTGCTGATCCTGAAAAAAATATCATAGAATCTTTAAAGAAACATATTGTTAATGCTATAATACGGGGGAATCTAAGCTCAAGTAAATTTCTAAAGTATGTAAAAACTCTGCTATCTACAGAACAAATTTATCGACTAGCCCTACTAGAAACTATTGATCAAAGACAATTCTTTTTTGGACCGGTTGGGATTGATGAGTGTAATGATCTTAAAAAAAAAATTCAATTTATTGAAAACGCACTTCTCCAATTTAACTCTTTAAAAGTAGAGCCAAAAGTTAGTATTTTAAGTGGAGGGAGGCTCAGTGACATTGGCCGCGATGATTACGTGGATCAAACGATAAATATGGCAGAAAAAGTAGTATCATACTTTAAAGAAAAGTATCCAAAATTGAATATTCAACACAATCAAATATTGATTGAAGCTGCTATAGAGAATGAATCAAATTTAATCATTGCCCCTGATGGGATTTCAGGTAACTTAATATATCGAACTCTTGTTCATTTAGGAGGGGGGAACGCATATGGAGCGCTTTATATGGGATTAGATTACACAATAGTAGATACTTCAAGAGTGGGGCAGTTTTCAGAAATACAAGGTGCTATATATTTAGCATTAGCTCAAGTGAAATTAGGGAATTAATAACAAAATTAAATTAAAAAAAATTATGTTTCATTAACTTATAGCTCCAATAAAAGCCGCAATTAGTACAAGAATTCCTCCAATTAAAGCAGCACATATAATCAAACCAACTCCTAACACCCCAATAAATGTTGGTGCATAATGAAGTGGCTTTATCCCTAGAAATGTTGCTAAAACAGCACATATCAATGAGAGAATGCCCCCGATTATTCCAAAGTTATAAGGCATTAAACCAATCCCAACTAATATTAAAATTGATTCAATAATTGCGACTATACCCCCAATTATCGCAAAAACACGCATACCCACATCGGAACGTTGAATCTCACTCATAACGCATTCACTTTCTTAATGAAATGATTTTTATTAAACAATAAAAAATTTGTACTTAAAAAGTTATAGCACTTAATAAATTAATAATATGAGTTATTAAATACATAATAAGTGACACATTTTTACGTTATCTGTAAGTTTTATAGATGGGAGAGGGGGGAATTGAACCCCCGACCACTCGGCCCCCAGCCGACTAGACTTAATTCGGTTGAACCAAGCTAAC
>JBHLOY010000008.1:0-170834 GCA_048939995.1 Promethearchaeota archaeon
GATATAAATACTAATCCTGAAAAAGCTGATACTGATGGGGATGGGTTAAGTGATGGAGACGAAGTGAATACACATGGCACTGATCCTCTTAACCCTGATACCGACGGGGATGGGTTAAGTGATGGAGACGAAGTGAATACACATGGCACTGATCCTATTAACTCTGATACCGATGGGGATGGATTAACTGATGGAGACGAAGTGAATACACATGGCACTGATCCCCTTAACCCTGATACTGATGGGGATGGATTAACTGATGGAGACGAGGTGAATACACATGGCACTGATCCTCTTAACTCTGATACTGATGGGGATGGATTAACTGATGGAGACGAAGTGAATACACAAAACACTGATCCTCTTAACCCTGATACCGATGGGGATGGATTAACTGATGGAGACGAAGTGAATACACATGGCACTGATCCTCTTAACCCTGATACTGATGGGGATGGATTAACTGATGGAGACGAAGTGAATACATCTGGCACTGATCCTCTTAACTTTGATACTGATTGTGATGGATTAAGCGATGGGGATGAGATCAATGTATATGGAACTGATCCACTCAATCCTGACACCGATGAGAAGGAGCAAGATGATTGAAGATTTCCATGGTAAAATTAAAATTATTTAAAATTTTTTTTTTTTTTTAAAATAAGAGATTTGTTAATTAAGAAAATAAATACAATTTTTTTTGCTTGAGAATCTTTCTTAATTCTTCTGTGTGATGATAAATAATTTTATTCGAATTGAAATTCTTAGAAAAATCGAAGATCTTAAAAAGATCACTTCTTTTTTTACTATTTAATCCTAGAAAATCAGCAAACAAGGCATTGCTTACGCATCTTATGTTATCCCCATGTTCAATATTTATCTCTTGAATAAGAGAATTGATAAGTTCTAATTCGAATTTTGAAACATTTTCAATATAAACAATAAGAAGTAAAATTTCAGGGTGATAATATTTATTACAATAGTCGGCTATAGTATCTTGAGAAATATCGTCAGTATATATAAATTGAAACGCTTTAAAATTTGTTAATGTTTGTAGATTCATACTTAATTTTTGGTTTAACTTATCCTTCTTAAGATTAACTAATATACCACGTAAAAAAAGAACATCATTTAAAATTAAGCCATTTATTTCATTTTGATTTCCCGGATAGATTTCTGGATTAGAATAATATTTGATTCCAGAGATATCAAAATATAAAGTTAAAAAGGCATTGATGTTAGTTTTAATGAAAGAAATTTTTCTTTCTTGGATTTGAAAAGTTTTAAATCTCTTATTTGCATAATATTTTGCCTTTTCTGCCTCAGAAATTATACCATGTTTAAATAAATCATTTGAAATATCCTCACACTGCTTATAAAGCATGGAAGCTTTCTTATAATTTCCAGCTTTAACAGAAGTATTTGCATCTTTTTCTAAATTTAATCTATCAGTTCTCAAGTTTTTTATAATAATATTATAGTCTTTCACCTCAAATTTTTTATTCAGAGGTTTTATATTCTTTCCCATCTTAACTTTTCTAACTATTGCATATCCAGATATCCCAATTAAAGAAGTCGCTATTATAATGAGAAAAAAAGGCATCATATTGCTTGTGTCAATTACTTTTGGGATTTCTCCTTTAGGTAAGGTTATAAAAAATTCTCCAGTTGCTGGAAGACTTTGATGTCCTACACCGTCAATCTGATAAAGGAAAAAGTAATAAGTTCCCGGCAAAAATGATTCTTCTAATTCGAGATAACTGCTTTCAGAGCCAGTATTACTAATATTGACTTCAAAAAGCACACCAAGAGTAAAAAATGGATCAGATTCATTATCGATAATTAATCGATAAAAATCAATTCCACTTGGATCATTACCATCCTCCCAGTTAAAAATAATTTTGCCACTTATTTCTCCAAGTGGAAAGTCTATTAATTTGGGAATGGTTGGGGATTTTGTATCATTAACTTCGATAGAACTCTTAACCATACCCCAATTCTCGAAATTATCTCCCATATATATTATATAATCGTAAATGCCAATATTCAATGGAGTAAAATCTTCAAATTTCCATACATCTCCTCCAAGGTAAGCCATTGGATGGAGAATTTTGTCAATTTCGATTAAAACTTTATTGACTCCAGAGAGATCAGTCACTTTAATTAAAATTGATTTAGAATCACCTAATTCTAGGGGACCGGTATTATTTGTCAGGAGTTTACCAATTGGAGGAGTGCTATCTATCACTTGAATATAATTACTAATTGAACTCATATGATTATAAAAATCTTCCATATATATTGTATATGGATAATTTCCTACACTTTTGGGAATCCATGAGTCATAATGCCATTTTTCTTCACCGATTTTCATCATTGTATGGTTAGATCCTTCAAATTCAATCAAAACTTGACTAACTCCAGAAAGATCAGTAATCTCAATCGATATTACTTCTACTTTTCCTAGTTCTAAAGGATCTGCACTTTCAATCAATTTTGAATAGGCTGGCGGTTCAGTATCTTCCTTAACTTCAATTGAATCACTTACAGAATTCCAATTATTATTATTATCTTCCATATAAATTGTGTAGGGATAATTGCCTGTATTTGAAGGAGTCCAAGAATCGTATTGCCATGTTTCTTCATAAATATTTGTCATAGAATGATTAAGTCCCTCAAACTCAATTAAAACTTGATTTATTCCAGAGTGATCAGTAATCTCAATTCTTATTATTTCCGTATTACCAAGTAGTAATGGATCTGCACTTTCAACTAAATTTGAATAGACTGGTGGAGTAATATCCGGGCCAAAGGCATTTGTTGCATCGATTCTGCCATATCCATAATAAGAATCAAAACCAGGATCACCTAAGTCTAAAGCAGAATCATAAATTAAACTAGCGATCTGTTCAGCATTATAAGTTGGAAATGCACTTATAAGCAGTGCAGCAAAACCCGATACATGAGGAGTAGCCATTGAAGTACCAGAAGCTGAGTAATAATAAGATCCCTTTATTTCATATGGAACAGTAGAAAAAATATCAACCCCTGGTGCCGAGACATCAATCCAATCACCATAATTTGAAAATCCTGCCTTATGATCATCTCGATCAGTAGCACTAACAGCTACAACCCCTGGATATGCAGCAGGGTAATGTGAGGCATTAGAATTGGTGTTCCCAGCAGCAGCTATCACCATAACACCTTGATTAATAGCGTAATTTATTCCCTCTTCTAGAGTTTGAGAGTGAGAGCCACCCCAACTACAACTAATTATGTCAGCGCCCATATCGGCAGCATGCATTAATGCTAATCTACAGTCTATATGTGATCCAGATCCCAAATAACTGAAAGCTTTTTCAGCAAAAATCGAAACATTTGCCATCCCAGCAACTCCGATTTTATTGTTAATAAGGGCTGCAATTGTACCAGCACAATGCGTCCCATGATAATGATCATCCATCGGGTCACTATCATCATTAACCCAATCATACCCCCATGAAAGATAATTACCACTGAGATCGGGATGAGTATAATCAATGCCAGTGTCGACAACTGAAACAACTACTTCATTAGATCCTAATTCATAATCCCAGGCTGATTCCATGCCAATATGTGGTAATGCCCATAGATCACTTTTGTAATATTCATCGTTAGGTATAAAATCAAGTTCGACATAGAAGTTAGGTTCAATATAGGAGATCCCAAAAATCGATTCTGATTCTGATATAAATTCACCCAGGTTTTCTACTGGGGTATAAATTATACTCGCATTGAAATATGGGACATCTTCATGAATTTGTACATTATATTTTGATAGAAATTCATTAACTTCTTGAGAGAATTCTAAAGTATCTCTTTTTACAATGAATTCAATTTTATTATCATTTCGAAGGTTAACTAAAGCATCATCAGGATAGGAAATAATATTATCGATGTTAGATAAATTAGAATTATTGGCTATTAGTTCACCCCAACTAATAATTTTGGCATGCAATTCTGTCTCGACTTCTTCACTTATCCTGACTACTGGTCTTTCTGTGTTTGGTATCGAGTTTGTGTAATTTTGCGCTAAATTTGAATTTAGATAGCTCATAAAATATAAATTAAATATAGAAATAAATAAAACAACTGCTAATATAAAACCCTCTTTTAACTCTTTTTTTCTAAATAAAATTAAAACCACCACTTTTTACATTTTAGAATATCCAATTATAACTTAACTTAAATTATTTTAAGTGCTAAATTCATGTGACTGAAATGACTTTTCATCAAATTTGTCAAATATGATTCTAAAGTCGTCTATAATATATCCCAGTTTCTACAACTAAAAAAAGAGTACCCATATTTAAATGTTTACTTTGTCCAACGACAAATGGGAAATTCTAAATCCAATTTCATAATAATATCTATTTAATGCTAGTTATTCTAATAATTAAATGAGAAGGCTAGGTATTTCACAAATTCTAAAATGGAATTCTACAGCATAAATATTGTTATCATTTTAAAATCTTGAATGCATATTACCGAAGAGTGTTCAATTTTGTCGATTACTAACATAATTTTTAAACCTAAATAAAATAAATTTCTCTTAATTTTATATAAATAGAATATACAAAATTACATTTTTTATGGTTTACTATATAAGACATATAAAAATTATTCATCTCTAATTCAAATAAGAAAGTTTTAATTAATCTTATATTTAAGGCTTATGAAAAAAATTCAATAGGATTTAGATACAAAACGGAGTTTTGTATATTAGAAGATCTTAGTAATATTAATGAAGAAAATATTGATCTTTTTAAAAAAGCTGGAATGGATACAATTGATAAATTATTATCATTTAATCTTTTTATTAAAAAAATTTTAGAGCTCCAAAAGACTTAAAATCTCATTCTCTTGATAACCATTTATCTGTGCTTATAAAACTTTCAGTAATTAGATCTTGAAGATTTGGAAAATTTTTTAATTCTATTGTGTTAAAGTTATGCAAAAAATCATTGAATATTTGCCATATAGAAGAAGCGTCCTTCATTTTGCCGGTAAAATAGCCTAGCTTTTGTTTAGCAAAATATGATTGCCCTTTAAATAAGTAACAAACTAGAAAGTCCTCAATTGCATTCATAAGAATCGTGTGATGGCCAAATTTTGCTCTGTCTAATCCCTCAGAAAAAACTTCTTTACTAATTGAATCAAATGTTGTCAGAAATCCACTAAAAAGTTCATCTGAAAAGTCCCATTCTTGAGAAAAAGCGTGAGAAAATGCTGGAATTCCACCTTCAGTTATAACCAACAGTAATAGAGGTTGTTCTTCTGTTAATTTCGGCATATCTATTATTCGTTTTTGTATTAGTCTTTTCATTTGATCTTCTATTTGTGCTAATCTTAATCTTTCCACAATTGGTGAATTAGTTTTCTTTAAATCCTCCCATAAATCTAATTTCCTTAATAGCTCATCATGTTCAATTGAAATTTTCATTGAATATCGATTAAAGCCATACTTTTCAGCTATTGTTTGTGCTTCAGATAAAAGTCGTCGAGCGTCTTTGGTATCAAAGATCAATAGCGCTAATCTTGCTTGTAGTAGTTTTGTCTCAGTAATTAATGGAAATGAATTATTTTGTTTTGCAATATCTAATAATCGTGAAATATAAGGCTGTATTTCTTTAAGGATTCCAAGATCATTAGTATTACCGAGATCTATAAGTAATAGATCACACAAATTAAGTAAAGCATCAACATGAGCTTCATATAAAACAATATCTTGTTCTACCGCCTTTCTTAATATTTTTTCTGCTTTAGAAAGATTACTTGCTCGAGGTTTAGCTTTTAGAAGTAATGCTTTATTTATCTTATAATCTAACTTAATAATCTCATATTCATCATGTTTCTTATCTTTGAGTTCCTTCATCTTATCCAAGTAGTTTTGTGCCAATTTTAGATCCCCTTTATCTAAAGCAACATGAAAAAGAGAATCAAGAATAATAGGGATTTTTGAGCTTTCTATTTCTTTACAAAGGATGTAACTTTGATCAATATTTTCATATGCTTCATCAAGTTTTCCTTGCATTCTGTAAATCCAGCCTAAGTTATTAAGAGCAATGATGACATTTTGGATGTCATTTATTTCTCGTGCAACTGCTAATGCTTGACTACTAGAATTGACTGCCATCTCTAAGTTACCTTTTATACCATAATAAGTGCCAGAATTAAGTGTAAATTGCATTAATAACTTTTTATCATCTATTTGTTTAGCTAATTCTAAACCTTGCTCTAAACATTGCTTTATGAGATTTAATTCGCCCTTTGCAAAATAAATGCCCCCTTTTATTAAAAATAGAGAAGCGCGCTTTTTCTTTATCTCTATACTAGGTTCATGAAATTGAATTTTAATAATCTGTTCGGCTTTATTTATAGTTTTAAGAGCTTCTTCTAAATTACCAAGTCTCCAAAGTATCCATGCAATGAGATTCAAAGCCTCTATTGATTTTTCAAAACATTTTTCTTCTTCACTTTGAAGTAGCACTGTTTCTGCTAGTCTTTGTGCTTCTTTTAAGTTTCCAAGATCCATTAATAAAGAACTCTTTAATAGATGAATTGAGAATAATTCCTCCTTTGATTGTTCTTTATTCTTTTCCAAATCAATTACAACATCGAGGGCCTCTTGAAATTTGCCAGCACTTTTAAGTTCTTCTACATGCTTTAATTCCTCTAGATCTAGTTCAGGCATTAGACTCCACTCTGTTTTGTTCTTCTTAGTATGTTTTGCCTAACCTAATATCAAATAGCATTGGATATTTTAAAATCAAAGAAAGAGAAGTATTTTTAACTTAAAAGAGTTTTTCTTCTAATCATCCGATTGGATATTAAAATAAAAATTTTAAAAAAAAATTATTCTTTTTGAGTTTTTTGGTATAAATATAACCACTTTTTACCCATCATTCCATAGAAATAAGTCGAAACTTCAAAAAACCGGCTCTCTGAACCATTACTATCTAATTTGTTGCTTAGCTCATGCTTTTCCTTATTCTTTTTATTTCCATATATATCTTTCTCCTTAATCATGAATTAATACACCTTGAAAATATTCTTCAGGTGTAAAACCAAATATTAAAGCTCCATGAAGTAATTGTAAATTTATTTGATCTGTATTCGAAAAATTGTTATTTCTAAGATCAAATTCGTTGAATTCTTTTAATCTTTTATAAATTGAAGATTTAAGTTTTTTAAACTTACCATAGTACCCTCCATAAGCATTGAAAAGATTTAACATCAATTCAATATCTTCTTTAGAAAATTTTCTATAGCATAATTCACAAATGACTCGATGATTGACTCCTGAATCATAAAAAGCAGCTCTATATCTGATTTCTTCATTGCAAACATCACACGTTATCAATTTATGCTCCGGTATATGATTATGAGTTACCTCTGACTCCTTTTTACTTAAAACAATTTGTTCCACTATATACCACCTACAGATCTTTAAGTCCAAATTCGAATTTCTCAGGCTTTTGGTAATAATAATTCAGCGAACTTTTCCATCTCTTCATCGCTCTTTCCTTATCTATTAAATCTGAACCTGAATCATCCTTTACAGCGGGTTTATACCTATAAACTGCTTTGGTTTCTTGCTTTATATTGTTTTTAAAAGTTTCATGCAAAAATTCTCTTATATCGGTTATTACTTTTTCTTTACTCTCTGTCAGGATTATACACCTCTTATTTTTATTTCAAAATTAAAAAAAATTCTTGTGGAGAGCTCATATTGCTATATAATGTATAAGCAACTGAGCTCTCCTTGATTCACGCCCTTCTTCTCTCGTTTACAGTTATCATGTTTTCTAACTTATTTTTTTTAACTTTGTTAAGTATAATTAAATTAAAAGTATATAATTAGGTTCATATCGAAGACTAAGATTGGACTTTTGGATCTTGAATAGATTTTTATAAAGAACTAGAAAATTAAAGTGAAAAGCTTCTTCTCTTTGAGAAGGAAGTTTATTAAAAAATTAAGTTATTCCAAACTACTCAAATTTTTATATTTATAATATAGCTTTTTAATAATTGCTTTAAATGCTTCTATTACTCCTTCCCCTGTTTTTGCAGAACTAATATAGTATCCGAGAAAATTATTTTCTTTGACTAAATTTTGAACTTCAAGTTCATTTAAATTATTTGGATTAACCAAATCAACTTTGTTGGCAAAAATAACTACAGGAATGGCACCACAATACTTTTTTAATTCATCATACCAGTTAGTTATATGTGTGAAGCTATTTTTACCTAACTCATTCGGTTCAAGACTATATACTATTATTGCTGCTTTGGTTTCTTTATAAAACAGGTGATGTAAAAAATTCAAATCATCTTGACCTGCTATATCCCAAAATATTAATCTAATCATATCTTCATTAATTTCTTCATTATATTTTGAAAACTGAGCTCCAATTGTTTTTACATAATCCCTTTCAAATGTTCCTTTCGTGAATTTCTTAATTAAGGATGTTTTACCCACAGCTCCGTCTCCTATGACTACAATTTTAAAT
This sequence comes from Promethearchaeota archaeon, assembly GCA_048939995.1. GTDB lineage: Archaea > Asgardarchaeota > Lokiarchaeia > Sigyniarchaeales > SOKP01 > SOKP01. Next base: position 8,553 of record JBHLOY010000008.1, read on the forward strand.
CGAAATTCCTCGTGTTTCATTAGATTTCTAGACCTTAAAATCAAAATATCAGTTTTTAATGTAAGATTGGGTTTAGTTTAATATAAAACTTTGGCAAACCAAAGTAATCGAATAAAACAATTTTACTGAAGAATTTTCTTAATAAAGATGTTAGTTATCAATGATTCCAGGGTTGGAATATCATTTAATTGAACAGAGGTACTCTTTATGAGAAATTTCTGTAAAGATTGCCAAATATTACTATCATTTTGTATGGAATCACTAAAACTTTTTATCTTAAATTGCGCAGAATACGAATACCCTTTAAAAATGTAACATATTAAAAATGGTTGAAGGGTGGTCATAAGAAGAGTATATTGACCAAAAACGGCCCTATCAAGTCCCTCAGAAAATGCTTCATTAATAAAGTAATGAATCGCAGTTAAAAAGCTCCCTAAGATATCATCTTCAAAGGTAAAATCAGATAAAAATTTTTTAGAGAATAGAAGATTACCACCTTCAGTTAAAATTAAAATCATTACAGGATCTTCTTCGGAATGCTCAGGCGATTCAATCATCTGTCTGCTTACCATTTTTTCTATTTGTTCACTCAGACCAGCGAACTTCAAGCGTTCAGATAAAGATGCTTCTGATTCTTTTAATTTCTCCCATATTTTCATTTGTTTTAGTAATTCATCATGTTCATGTGATATTTGCATTGCTAATCGTTGTATCCCATACGATTCAGCTATCTTTTGAGCTTGAGTTAATAATCGCCGGGCTCCTTTCATATCCAAATTTATTAAAGCAAGTTTGGCCTGTAAAAGATAAGTTTCTCCTAAGATCCAAATTGAGTGAGACTTTTCAGATAAATATAATAATTGTTCAATGACAGGCTTGACTTCTTCTAATATTTCTAATTCATTAGTAATTTGGAAGTCAGTTAAGAGTAATTCACATAAATTAAGTAAGGCGATTAAACGATCTTCATAAAAAAACCTCTCATCTTTAAGAAGATTGGTTAATATTTCTTCAGCCATTCCGCGATCTCGAGCTCGGGAACTTGTTTTCAATACTAAAGCTTTATCAAGAAGATACAGAAAATTATGTCTACCAGGTGATTTGCGCTTTAATCGATGGTTTAATTGCTCAAAATCACGAAGAGAACTGCGTGCTCTTTCAAGATCATCTATATCAATCAAAATTGGAATTAAAATATCATAATTAAGAGCAAGCCAATAGGAAAATCCCGATTCACGGTTAAGTACCATTGCTTGTTCTATACACTCTAATGCACGTTCCAAATCTCCTACCATATGATAACAGAAAGATACACTGGCAAAAGCATCTGCTATAGCCCATTTATAGTCAATTTCTTTGGACAGTTCTAAACTTTGCTCAAAAAATCTAATACTACGATTAAGTTCTCCTTTTATTGCAAAACTTTCCCCCAGAGTGGCAAGAACTCTTGCCTCCATAAATTTGTTCTTAATATCATGAAAATTTGCCAAGGATCGCTCACTAACCGTAATACGATGATCTACTTCACCTTTAACCCGATACAACAATCCCATATAGTATAGAGTATGTCCAATAACCCCCTTATGACCACTTTCCTCTGCAAAGGTTAAAGCTCGTTTAAAATATTTCGAACTAAGTTCAACATTCTTTTTTAGACCTATAAATACACGAGCAATTGAATAAAGGGAGTGGGCAATTTCAGTCTTATTTCCAAGTTCTTCTCGTAATGATAAACTTAGCTCATACTGCTTTATTGCTTGATCAGAATCACGTTTTGCAAAATACAACATTCCTTTAAGCCAAGCTATATACGCTTTTCTCTGTTTGTATTCTGCTTCTACCAACTCTGATTTTAACGTTTTTAGTAATTCTGCTCCCTCTATAATAATCTTTTGAGCTTCATCTGTTGGATCTCCCTCTTTGATAATCTTTTGAGCTTCATCTATTTCATCAAGAGATAATAGAGCCTCAGCCATAATTAATAAGGAATCAACTGATAAAATGATTTTTCCTAGTTCTAAACTCTTTTTATATGTTTCTTCGGTAATTTTTACAATCTCTTCATGTAAACCTCGTATAGATAGAAGTTCACATTTTAAGAGATGACAAGAGATCATATCATATTGAGAGTGTCCTGCTTCTTCTTCAAACCCCTTAATTAGTTGGCATGCTTCATCAAGCTCAAAATTATCAATGAGTTGCTTTACATGAACTAGTTTCTGAGGTTTTAAGTAAGACACGAATATGCCCCTTAAATAATCACTTAAAGGACTTGCAATTTCACTTCAAATATAATTAAAATATTAAGTTTGTTATGATTTTAAATGTAATGAATTTCAAATTGAATTTATGGAACAAATTCGAACTGAATTAATAAATAATTTTTCTTAGATAATTCTACTAAAGAATTTTCTTAACAAAGATATCTATTTTCAACGATAAATTTAAAATTCAGCTTCAAAAAAAAAAAGGAGAGTTTGTTTTACTCTCTTTATTACTTTCTAAAGAACGTATGTTCTTTAATTTGGAATTAAGATTGTACCAGAAAGCCCATTTATTCCCCAATATGGATCGATGTCCCAGACTATACCAAAAAGCTTCATTCCTTCAAAATCTCCAGCACCTTGCAATATAAATTTACCATTGAGGGGTCCAACCCCTCCCGTGCCCTTAGCAATAACAGGTCCATAGAACGTTCCTACTAGTCCGTTCCATTCTATATACATTTTTACTTTCCCGATAGTTATATATTCGAAAGTAGCTAGGTCCATTTTTACATGTAAATCTAATTCATTATGACCCGTAAATTCAATTCCGTCAATAGTTCCAAAAGTATCTGCAGCTTTATAGACTCTCATATGTAGATACTTACCATCCCCCCACATTTCGTAAGGTGCCCAAATTGTTTGGTGTTCTTCACCTTCAAAAGTTAACCTAGTTGAACTCTGATTATTCTCATTCGCTGTTACAAAAATACCTGCAAATCCAGTAATCATAGTAATCATTAAGATTGCGAGGATCATTAATTTTGGCACTAATTTTGTTCTATTAATTTTCTTCACCACTTTTTTAATTTTAAATTTATCATCTTTAAGATGATTAATTAAAGGTTGAGATATACTTGCATTTATAGTTAAGCTTTCGATAATTTCTCAGAATTTCTGAAAAGAGATGAAAGTTTTGAAAAATAGATATAAATAGAAACATATCCAATTTATACCTATAAAACATATTATTCAATTCTCATTGATTATCGGAAAAATGAATTATCCTTCAAAAGAGATTCTTAGCCCCTCGAAATTGAAAAGAAAGAATTATGAGCATCTTATCCTTTGGATGCTAGCCAACAATAAAAGTTGTGAATGGTCTCACTTTGAACAAAAGCCTATTGAAATTCCTATATCAACAATATCACGCCATTTAACAAAATTAATCATGCAAGGATTTATAGAAAAACTTGCTAGAGGCCATTACAAAATAACTCCAGAAGGGGAAAAAAGGTATCATGAGTTATCAAAAGAAAGGAAGAGGGAACGAAAGTTAAGTTACCCTCCTGAAATAATCTTAAAAAGAGGGAGGATTTATCACCATTGGATTATATGGATGGTATACAATAATGGCTTTTGTAAAAGGTCTGATTTTCTTGAAAAACCATTGTCTATAAATCAATCATCTTTATCAAAAGTTCTCAGTTCATTAGTTCAAAAGGGATTTATCGTTAGAGAAAATAAAAGATATATAATTACTCAATCAGGTAAATCAGAATATTCACGGATTCTGCATAATTATGATCTGGACAGACAAACAATCCTAGAAGAGGAAAGAAAAAGAATTGATGAAATTACTACAAAAACAGCACAGTTTTTTGATAAATTTAACGTAACTGATGATCTAGTTAAATTTAGATTTCTCAACAATGTATTAAAATTAGATTATTCAAAAGTTGATACAATCTTAAAAGATGACGAAGATTTTTATAAAATTTTACTATTTATTTCAATTAATCATCCGAATTTTTATCCTGATTATCTGTCTCTTGAAAAATTTTCGAGTTATTATGATATTAAAAAGAGAACACTTGATTTTTGGGTGAATGAGATTATAGAAAGTGACTTATATGACTTAAAGTTTTTTAAATTAGAAATCTCTCCTAATAAACATTATTATTTTCATTCAGATGAAAAATTAGAGAAGATACTTCGAGCGATTACTGAAGAACATATCGCAACAAACAAATATTTAGAAAAATTTGGGAGATTTGGGGGCTTAAATTCCATTATTGATGATATTATCGAAGAACTTTGCCAAGCTGCATTCAATAAGCATTTCAGGGAATCATTGAGGGAATTTTTACCAGGATATATAAAATATTTAGCATATAAAATTGAGACAAAAAAAGAGTTAAAAGAAATATATGATAAATTAGAAGGAATAATTTGGCAAAACATGACAGAGATTATGCTATCACAGAATTCTGAAACTTTAGAATCTCAATATGAGGAAAAACTTAAAGAAATTGAAAAAGAAATCAAATTGGCCCCAATGGATTATGAATTATATAATTCAAAAATACGAATTTTACTCTATTTTAACCAATACACAGATGTATTAAAGGTATTAGAGAAGATGATGAAGCTATTTCCCAAGAAAGAAATTGATCTTATGATAAAAAAGGCTTACACTCTTAAAAAAGAAAAAGACTTAGATGGAGGATTAGAGATTATTGAAGAATTACTCAAAAAATATCCAAAAGACAATACTCTTCATAGTTATAAAGCATATTGGTTATCTTACTTGGATCAAAAGCAAGAAGCATTGCAGATTCTTCGCAAACTCATCAAGAGTGACCCAGAGAAAGGAATTTATCATGACACATACGGAGAAATCTTAATAAGTTTCAAAGAATATGAAGAAGCCATAGAAGAGTTCCAAAAAGCAATCGACTTTGACTCTAATGCTTGGTTTATCAACCAGACTTATATCAAAATTGGAATTTGTTATGCAACACTTGAAAACATTGAATTAGCAATTCAAAATCTTAAGAAAGGAAAAGAGTTAACAAGCAAAATTGTGAGCGATTTGGAATCAAAAAATAAGTGGTTAGCAGTTGCAGACCTTTTTCTAGCAGATATAGAAGAACAAAGAGATTTGTTATCTTCAAATTCATCTATTCAGAATTAGATAACTTTTTATATTTATAGTATAGTTTTTTAATAATTGCATTAAATGCTTCTATTACTCCCTGACCTGTTTTAGCAGAAGTAATATAATATCCAAGAAAATTATTTTCTTTTACTAATTCTTGAAGTTCACTTTCATTTAAGTCATTTTGATTAACCAAATCAACCTTATTAGCAAATATAACTACAGGAACAATACCACAATACTTTTTTAATTCATTGTACCAATTGGAAATATGATTAAAACTATCATTACCCAAGTCGTTTTCTTCGAGACTATATACAATAATAGCCGCCTTACTTTCCTTATAAAACAAAGGGTGTAAAAAATTGAAATCATCTTGTCCAGCGATATCCCAAAATATTAAATTTATTAGATCTCCATCGATTTCCTTATCAAATCTCGAGAATTGAGCACCTATTGTCTTAACATAATCTTTCTCAAACGTTCCTAGGGTATATTTTTTGATTAATGAGGTCTTACCGACCCCTCCATCACCAATTACGGATATCTTAAATCCAAATTCCGAAGAATTAGTCATTAATGTAAAATTAGGAACTGCATAATATAAAATTTTAGCTAAATGGATTTGAGATCCCTAAAAAAAGAAAAAAAAAAGGATATAGAATGGGATTATTGGTAATGTACTTTCAAATCCCATCAACTATATCCCGATTTAAAACCAACATGCCCTCTATTATGTACTTTTAGTGGAAAAAAACAATTTCAACTGGCCAAAATTGCTCAAGATCCGGGTAGTAATTAGGATGACCGTCCTCAAAATCTTTATCAAGCAGTCCTACTTCATTCACTTTTACCTTAACTTCTTCATCAGGATCGAAACCATAGTAGAGTGCCATATTAGGATCCAAAAATGTTCCTGTGCCTTTCCCTGTTATGTGTGAAAAAGTCCCTTCGCCTATAGGATCGATTAATGGATCACCCCAAGGGAAAGCCTCGGGGAACCATATCTCAAGAAGATTTGGAACAGGATCTCCAAGTTCTCCATCATACAGAATTATTGTTACTTGGAAGATATAATCCATTTCTCCAATTACTAGAATTACATCTGAGGCGATAACCATCGTTGCTCCTTTTACATGTAAATTCACTTGATACATAATTCGTCCATCTTTCAAATCTTTTTCCAGAACAGAACCAGAGGGATTGCAGTCAGCAATGCTTTCTAGAGCATCTGGAAATCCGAATACATACCATCCATGAGGGAAAATTGTTAATCCAGATTCAGGGTCTGCCCAAGCGGCGATGTTATTATTGGTATCAGTGAAGTCAGAAATTGGCCTTGTTGTCGCGATAGCTAAAACTGAAGAAGAAAAGAAAATGAGTAGAAGTCCCATTGCAGCAACTGTCGTCAAACTTGTTATTAATTTTGTCCTTCTCACTTTTATCAACTCTTTTTTTTTTAATTATAGATTAGATTTTATCACCTAGATGGTGATCGATGAAGTCTTGGGATTTGCTTGTATTTATAATTCAGCTTCCGATAATTCCATAGAACTTCCTATTTTTAATGGAATAATGAAAAATACAACTCTATAATTTAAAACATAATTCGAGTTATAGGTTTTTTTCGGCTTAATTCAGAAGAATTAATCAATAATGTAAAATTAGAAAAAAAAAGAAAAAAAAATTAATTTGAAATTTTTCCATTTTATACATTTAGCTTCTCTGTTTGATATAAGCGATAAGTAGAAGAACTAAAATTGCGGACATTATAATAAGATCTAAAATGTTCTGAGAAATAGCTGTGGGAGTAAGTGTCGGAGCATATATCGCAAGAAGTGTGCCTTCAACGAGTAAGTTAATTGGTACCCATAATGATAAAACTTGATATGCCAGTTTAATCTTTTCCCAATCCAAATTCTTTTTAAGCAGTACTAAAAGCATGAAAATTACTACTACTAATAAGGCTCCACCAAACATTCTGGGATGATATGGATTTCCCCAGGTAGGCATATTAATGATTGCTAGGAAAACATCCAGAAAAAATATGACATATACCGCAAAGAATAAAGAAACTATACCGTACATTAAGATGGCAATTTTTGTAAATTTTTTAATTTCGGTCATTTTTTTTCAACTTAATTGTTTTTAATTGTATCATCAAATTGATGGTAATTGCGTTTTTAAAAAAAAAAGATTTTAGAATATATTTTTTATCTGTTACAGTTGGTTATGGAACCTATATTTCCATATATTTTGTCAAATAAGTTACCACACCGACAGTCGGAATTCCACCAATCGTAAGTACGACAGTAGCCCATCCTCCTTGTGGCCAAATAAAAACTTCATTGGGATCTTCTAAAGTGTATTCACCTTTAGGGTTTATCAACATCCAAAAGGAAAATGGGACGTATCGGCCTTTTGTATTTGGTAAAGTTATCATACCAACATCTCGAAAGTCTATCTCGATATTTGCATCTGTAGTTTTAAGTTTTCCCTCACCCATAATAAACCAAAGGTTAACCCACATGACCTCTCTTACTGTGCAATAATATTGAAAGCTATCGCTTATTACTAAAGCATCTTTAAGCTTTCCTTTCATCGAATAAATTTTCTTTCCTGATTCATCATATAGTTTTGTTTGGAATTCTATTTGTGCCACTGAAGGGACGCTAGAGTTATCAATTATTGCTATGATTGTAGTAGTAGCTCCAGCTATATCTCCGTCATCCCCTTTTGCTATGGCTAAGATGCGACTAGGGGTATACCCCGCGTTCACTGTTGAAACAATTGCAATGATAGTTAGTAAAAATGTTGCTGCGATCAGTGTTTTAGTCATTTTTGATTTCTTTTTCACTACTATTTTCACCTCAAATATTTTTTTTATTCTAATCTTTTTTTTAATTTAGTTTTATCATCGTATTGATGATTAATTAAATTTTGAGAGATAGTTACCTTTATAATTGAGCTTCCGATAGTTCCATAGTAGTTCCGATTCCTAGTGGAAGTTCTAAAAAATAGATATAAATAGAAAACAAACCGATCTATATTTTAGCAAATAATGGTTATTTTTCTCAAACAATGGGAAGCATAATTTATCCTCCAGAAGAAGTTTATAGCCCGCCCAAATTGAAAACGCCCAATTATGACCACATTATACTTTGGATGTTATGTAATAATAATAAATGTAAATGGGCAGATTTCCGTCAAGAACCAATTGAAATTCCAACTGGCACGTTATCGAGACATTTAGATAAGTTAAAGCGTAAAGGATTCGTAGAAAATTTTACTAGAGGGCAGTATAGAATCACTACTGAAGGAAAAAAGAGGTATCATGAGCTATCAAGTGCGAAGAAGAAGTCACATAAACTTAATTATCCTCCTAATATCATCTTAAAAGGAGGGCGAAATTACTCTCACTGGATTTTATGGATGGTTTATAACAATAATTTCTGCAGAAGGGCTGAATTCCTTGAGGAACCATTATCTATAAATCAATCATCATTATCAAAGAATTTGAGTTTGTTATTAGAACAGGGTTTTATAACAAAAGAAGATGGAAAGTATGTAATTACACGAGAAGGTAAATTGGAGTATTCTAAAATGCTCCAAAATTATGATTTAGATAGACAAACTGTTTTAGAGGAGGAAGGTAAACGAATTGAAGAGATAACTAAAAAGACAATTCAGTTTTTTGAAGAGCATAATATCAAAGATGAAGAGATCCAATTTAGGTTTTTAAATAATATATTAACTTTAGAATATGAAAAAGTAAAACCGTTGCTAAAAGACGAGGAAATTTTTCGTAAAATTTTACTCTTTCTTTCATTAAACCATCCGAATCAATATCCAAATTTTATTTCCTCTGAAGACTTCTCTAAAACCTATAAAATTAAGAAAACTACACTTGATTATTATATTGATGAAATTTCAGAAGGGAAAATATATTCTCTGAGATTTTTTAAACTAAAAAGACCATCGGGTGAGCAATATTACTTTCAATCAGAAGGAGTGCTAGAAAAAATGCTTCGAGTGATTACTGAGAATAAAATCACTAAAGTTTCTTATTTAAATAAACTCTTTTCTAAGCCAACGCCAATTTTAGATATGAGCTACATTATTAATGATATAGCGAACCAGACCTGTGAATTCTTATTTAATAAAGATTTAAAGGCATCAATAAAAGAGTTTTTACCAGATTATATTAAATATCTAGCTTATAAAATTGAAACTAAAAAGGAATTGAAACAAACTTATGATAAATTGGAAGGAATAATTTGGCAGAATGTAGCAGACATTTTTCAAACACAACTCTATGAGAGTTTAGGAGATCAATTTGAGGAACAAATAGAAGAGATAGATAAGGAAATTGAATCAGAACCTGAAAATCTCAACTTATATTATTTAAAGGTTCGAATTTTAACTTATTTTAATCATCATAAAGAAGCGATAAAGTTATTAGACGAAATGTTGAATATTTTTTCTGATAGTGAAAAGGATATTAAAATTTTAAAAGCTGCTGTCCTTAGAAGGAGGCAGGATATCCAAGCAGGGTTGGAGATTATCGAATCTTTAATCGAAAAATATCCTGAAGACAATGATCTTCTTAGCTATAAAGCCTATTGGTTTCAATTTTTAGATAAAAAAGAAGAAGCAATAGAAGTAATTCAAAAAGTCATTGAAAGTGAACCCAAAAGGGGAATTTATTATGACACTTATGGTGAAATTTTAATGTATTTCGAAGATTATGAAGAAGCAGCCAAGAAGTTTACAAAATCGATGGTCTTGGGAACCCAAGAATGGTATATTTTCCAGACCTATATCAAGTTAGGTATTTGTTATCGCCAAGTTCCTGAGAAGCGTAATTTAGCAATAGAGAATCTCAAAAAAGGGATAACCCTCACAAAGAAAAATGTAAAAGATCCTGAAACAAAGGAAAAATGGCTTTCTATTGCTAATCTTTTTCTATCAGAACTAAACCAGTAGAAAAATTGATTAAATGTAAGAGTTCGAATCTTAAGCAGGAGGCCCTGTTTTTTTTATAAAGATTTCAGTAATTATTGGTTCTAAAGTAGGAATATCAGTTATTTTTATTTTCCTATTAGCGTGATAAAATTCTTCAAATGTGTCCCACACTTCACTATGACTCTTTAGCATATTTATGAATGATTTCATTCGCTTTTGGGCTAAATAAGATTGTCCCTTATACACATAGCACATTAAAAATGGTGAAACTGAGTCCATAAGAAGAGTATGTTTACCGAAAGAAGCTCGATCTAACCCCTCAGAAAACATTTCGTGGATAAAGGAATTAATTGCGGTAAAGAATCCTCCAAATAAATGATCTTCGAAAGCTTTATCTTTATTAAATGAGTGAGAGAAAAAAGGGATACCTCCCTCAGATACGATTAAAAGAAGTACAGGTTGCTCATCTGTAAGCTTTGGATCTTCTATTATTCGTCTCTTTATTATATAATCTATCTGTTCATTCAAACCAGCGAGTTCTAAACGTTCTGATAAAGAAATCTCTGATTGCTCGAAATTTTCCCATATTTTTTCTTGATTAAGTAATTTATCATGCTCATTTGAAATGTTTGCTGCTAATCGTTTGAGACCATATATTTCCGCTACATTTTGTGCCTGAGTTAAAAATCGTTTAGCTTCCTTTATATCCAAAGTTAATAGTGAAAGTTTGGCTTGCAAAAAATAAGTTTCGGCTAAATATATATATAAATGTTGATCTTCAGCAATATCTAACAACTTTTGAACAAATGGTTGAATCTCATTTATTATCTCGAGGTCATTAGTTATCCGAAGTTCAATTAGGTATAAATCACATAACTCTATGATCGCTGTAATCCGTGCCTCACCAAATAATGTATCGTCCATTGCGAGCATTTTAAATATTTCTTCTGCTTTAATACGGTCTCTTGCTCGCAGACTTGATTTTAATATCAAAGCCTTAGAACTATAGTACCAAGTTTTAGAAATTTCGTCATCAAGTTTCTTGAAAAGAGAACGCAATTGTTCAAGATAAACTTTCGCTTCTTTAATATTTCCTTTACTGTTATAAATATAAATTAAGCTAGCTAACCCAACTGGGAGGGACGGGTTAACCTTAAGGGCTTTTTTAGCATATTTTATTGCTTTATCATATTCTTTCATATGGTAATATTGGTCAGCAATATTATTAAGACTCGCAGAAATCAATGGTTTACTACCTGTATCTTTAGCTAGTTCATAAGCTTTTTTATTCAATTCAAGAGATGTGTGAATATCTCCCTTAAAATGGTAAATACCAGCCTTTATCCTTACCAATAAAGATTCTCTTTCTCTAAGATTTATTGAAAGTGTTTCTTTAATAACTTTAAATAGAATCTCTGCTTGCCTAATTATATCTTCACTTTGAGTAATGTTGGCCATTATCAAATAGGAATAAGCTTGAATGAGTAAAGCATCTAAAGATGATAATAAATCTCCTAGTTTCTGAAATTCTTGATAAATTTCCTTAGCTATCTCGATTGCGTCTAAAAATTTTCCTAATCCACGTAATAGATTAGCTTTAACAAGTTTATATAAGAGCAATTCTTTAGGAGAGAGATCGCCTCTTTTTTCTAATTCTAAAATAACATGAAAAGCTTCCTTAACTTTACCCTCTTCTAGAAGTTGATTAACTTGAATCAATTCTTTAGTTTCAGGACGAAACATCTATTCATAAAGCTTGTTAAATGTAAATTTGGTTGAATATATTTACTATTATAAGCTAATTTATATTTTAAATCTAATCTTTAATGAAGCTTTTTCTCAATAAAAATCTCGTGTATTAGTGGTTCTAAGGAAGGAATATCAGTTATTTGAACTTTCCTATTAACTTGATAAAATTTTTCAAATGTGTCCCACACTTCACTATGACTCTTTAGCTCATTTATGAATGATTTCATTCGCTTCTGAGCGGAATATGATTGCCCCTCATATATATAGCACATTAAAAATGGTGAAATTGAGTCCATAAGAAGTGTGTGTTTACCAAAAGAAGCACGATCCAGTCCTTCAGAAAACTTTTCATTAATAAAGGAATTGAATGTAGTAAAGAATCCTCCAAATAAGTGATCCTCAAAAGTCTTATCTTCTATAAATGAGTAGGAGAAAAAAGGAATACCGCCCTCAGACACGATTAAAAGAAGAAGAGGCTCCTCATCTGAAAGTTCTGGGTTTTCTATTAATCGGTTTTTTATCATATAGCCCATTTGTTCATTCAAACCTGCAAATTCTAAACGTTCTGATAAAGATACATTAGAATTTTTAAAATCTTCCCAGATTTTTTCTTGATTAAGTAATTTATCATGTTCATTTGAAATATTTGCTGCTAATCGCTTTAAACCATAAGTTTCCGCTATATTCTGCGCTTGTGTTAAAAATTTTTGAGCAATTTTTATATCAGAAGTTAATAATGAAAGTTTCGCTTGTAAGAAGTATGTTTCTGCTAAAACTAAATACATATGCTGATGGTTAGCAATTTCTAATAATTCATGAATATAAGGTTGTATTTCATTTATTATTCCAAGATCATCAGTCATTTTTAGTTCAGTTAAACATAAATCACACAAGTTTATAATCGCATCAATCCGTTGTTCACTAGATATTTCAGTGTTTAAAGCAATGCTTTTAAAAAGATCTTCTGACTCAATACGGTCTCTTGCTCTTAAACTAGATTTTAATAATAAAGCCTTTGTATAAATGTAAAGAGTTTTATTTCGTTTAAATTTCTCAGTATAATCACAGAGATTCTTAAGATAAGCTTTTGCATTTTCAATATCTCCTGTACCAACAAAAATTTCAATTAATGTACCTAATGCCGTTGGATAATATATATTTTTCATAACAGCATCTTTAGCAAAATTTATTGCTTTGTCATATTCCTTCATATGAAAGTAAATTTGAGCAATATTGTTAAGACATGCTGATATCATTCTTTTATTCTCTGTTTCTTTTGCTAGTTGATAAGACTTTTGATTCAATTCTAGTGCAGTTTGAATTTCGCCCTTAAAAAAACTAATTCCAGCTTTTATCCTTGTTAAAAACGATTCTCTCTCTCTTAGATCTATTGAAAATGTTCCTTTAATAATTTTAAATAAATTTTGTGCTTTTTCAACAAGATCTTCACTTTTATTTACATTTACCATAAAGAGATACGAATGTGCTTGAATAGTCAAAGCATCAAAAGATAAAAGTAAATCTCCTAACTTTTGAGACTCTTGATAAACTACTTCAGCATATTCAATAGCATCCAAGTAATTTCCAATGAGTCGGAAAAGATTAGCCTTAATAAGGGTATATAACACTCTTTCTTTAAGAGAGAAATCATCTCTTTGTTCAATTTCTAAGATAACTTGAAGAGCGTCCTTTAGTTTGTCCTCTTCAATAAGTTGATAAACTTGGATCAATTCTTTAATTTCAGGTTGATACATTAATTCATAAAGCTTGTTATATGGAAATATTTTTAGATATATTTACTAATATAAGCTAAATTGGGTTTTAAATATAATGTCTAACTCAATTCTAAATTCTTTTATTTTAACGATATGTTTTCTCAATAAAAATCTCTTTTATGAGCACCTCTAAAGAAGGAATGTCAGATATTTGAATTTTTCTGTTGGATTGATAAAACTTTTCAAATGTGACCCACATTTCTCTAGTACTCTTTAATTCATGTACAAATGCTTTTATTCGCTTTTGAGCTAAATAAGATTGCCCCTTATACACATAGCACATTAAAAAGGGTGAAATTGAGTCCATAAGGAGCGTATGTTTGCCAAAAGAAGCTCGATCTAGCCCTTCAGAAAAAGATTCATGAATAAAGGAATTAATAGCAGTAAAGAATCCACCCAACAAATGGTCTTCAAATTCTTTGTCTGTAATAAATGAATATGAAAAGTAAGGCACTCCTCCCTCTGATACAATTAAGAGAAATACTGGCTCCTCATCTACAAGCTCTTGGGCTTCAATACCTTTTTTTTTTACCATATTCTCAAGTTGTTTGTTCAACCCTGCGAGTTCCCAACGCTCAGACAAAGATGCATTTGATTCTTTTAAGTTCTCCCAAAATTTTATTTGTTTGATTAAATTATCATGCTCATGTGAAATCTTTATCGCTAACCGTTTTATACCATAAGATTCTGCGATTTTTTGAGCTTGAATTAAAAACCTTCGAGCAGCATTCAGATCAAAATCTAATAAAGCTAATTTGGCTTGTAATATGAAAACTTCACAAAAAATTAAATAAGAGTGTGATTCTTCAGCGATAGTTAATAACCGAGAAATATAGGTATTTAGTTCATGAATAACATCAGCACTTTTATTTATATGATATTCTGAAAGCAGCAAGTCACAGAGATGAATCAATGCGTCTCTTATAAGATCAAAAAATATGGTTTTAGTTTCAACAATTTGTTTTAATATCTCTTCAGCCATTGCTTTATCTCGAATTCGATTACTTCTTTTTAAAATTAAAGCTTTTTCGTATTTGTAAATGATTTCTGTATTTTTATCTTTTTTTTGAATACTTAAATTTTCCAAATGATGGAAATATTGTTGAGCAAGTTCTATATCTCCCATTTCGAGAGCTACCTCTATCAAACCGCCAAAAATGCCTGCAAACCCCCCATAAATACCATAATTACTTTCGGAAGTCTTTTTACGAAGTAATAAACATTCCTCAAAATATTCTAATGCTAGACGATATTCACCTTTTCCACAATATAATCCCCCTAAATTGTTATATATTGCTGAAATATACCATATATTATTAATTTCTTTGAATATTGTTAAACTCTTCAAATGGTACTTAAAACTAATATCAAGTTCCCCAATAGCATAATACATTACTCCTAAAGCTATGTCACAAAAACCTAACCAGTAGTGGTTAAACTTAATACTCTTTGCTATTGATTTTGCTTTTTTTGCGTATTCAATAGCAAGATCGTATCGATGTTTTACTTGAAGCATAATTTGTGAAACTAACATATTTGCCCAGACAATTTCAAATATATTCCCCACTTGTTTTTGTGAATTAGATATCCATTCTAAACATTTCTCTGCTAAGTCAGTATTACCTACATATAGATTAATCCAGGCTTTTAACACTCTTAAACGAATTTTACATTTAAATACAATATCATTAGAGAAATTTGAAATATGTTCCATTAAAGCCTCAGCTTTTTCAATCAAGTTGGAGGCTTCGTCCCATTTATTACTTAAACCTAATCCAGTGAGCATTAAGAATAAACCATCAAATGACTGGAGTGGTCTATTGAGTTCCTGTCCTTCTCTATATATTTGATCTCCTAAATCAATAGCTTCTTCATTTTTATTCTGATAAATATATATTAAACCTTTGAGAAATTGATAATAATCTTTTTCTTGAGAATTAAGAGCTTCGAGCTGGTTATGATCGTTTAATATTTCAAGTGAGTCATCAAGTTTACCAGCATCAAAAAGCTCTTCCACTCTTGAAAATTTATTTATTTCTGGATCAGGCATTTATTTTATTGATTGGATTGTAACCTTATGAATAGAGTAAGCAAATTAGGATTTTAAATCTAGTGTTTAAAGAGGTTTTTTTGGATAAAAATCTCTTGTATTAGAGGTGCTAATGTAGGTATGTCTCTTATGTTAATTTTCCTATTCATATGATAAAATTTGTTAAAATCATCCCAAAGTTCTTTATTACTCTTTATTTCCTTTATAAATGATTTTATTCGATTTTGGGCAGAATAAGATTGACCCTTGTATACATAACACATTAAGAATGGTGAGATAGAGTTCATTAGAAGTGTATATTCTCCGAAAGAGGCTCGATCAAGCCCCTGGGAAAAAATTTCATTAATAAAGGTATTAATAGCAGTAAAAAACCCACCAAAAAGGTGATCTTCAAATTTTTTATCTTGGATAAAAGACTGAGAGAAAAAAGGTATACCACCTTCTGAAGCAATCAATAAGAAAACCGGTTCTTCATCGGAAAGCTTTGGAACATCGGCTTTTCGTTTTTTTGCCATATTTTTTATTTGCTCATCTAATCTGGCAAGTTTCCAGCGTTCAGAAAATGGCGCTTCCGTTTCCTTTAACCTCTCCCACAAATTTAATCTTTTAAGCAAATCATCATGTTCAAAAGAAATTTTCATTGCTAAGCGTTTCATATTATAGGATTCTGCTATCTTTTGTGCTTGGGTTAAAAACAGTCGAGCCGATTTTATGTCAAAATTTAATAAAGCTAATTTAGCCTGAAGTATGAAGGTTTCACAAAAAACAAAATATGAATGTTGCTTCTCCGCGATAGTTAATAATTTGGCAATGTAATGATTTATTTCAAACAAAATTTCGCTATCATTATCAATACGGTATTCCATGAGAAGTATCTCACAAAGATGGATATGAGCTATGATAATAAGATCAAAAGCTATAGTTTTAGTTTCTACAATTTCTTTGAGTAATTCTTCTGCTTTTGCTTTATCTCGGATTCTAGAACTTGTTTTCAAAATTAGGGCTTTAGCGAATTTGTAATTAAGTTCAATTCCATCACTTCTTTTCTGGTTATAAATTTCTTCCAAACGATGAAAATATTTTTGAGCACGCTCGTTATCTCCATGCTCAACAGCTAAGGGAATTAAAGTTCCAATAACGCCTTGAATAGAAACAAAACCTTGAGGAAGTTGTTCTAAAAGATTTATACTCTCCTCTAAATGTTCCACAGCAAGTTCATATTCACCTCTTTCACCATACATATCCCCCATATTATTTAATAGAATTGCGATATTAAAACTACTTTTTATCTTTTTAAATAACTCTAAACTCTTTATGTTATATTTCAAGCTTTTATCCATTTCACCAATAGATGAATAAAATGCTCCAAAATAGAGTTGACATAGAGCAATCCAGTAGTGATTAAATTTAATTTCCTTTGCAAGAGATAATGCCTTTTTAATGTGCTCCCTACAAAGATCAAAGTTGCTTTTTACTCGGAATAAATAACTAGCCATTATCAGATTAGCCCAGACGATTTCGAATGACTTTTCGAATTTTTCTTGTGAATTTAAGATCCACACTAAAGATTTCTCGATCAAATCTACTTTTCCACCACGTAATCCAACAAAAGCTTTTGTTACACTTAAACGAGCTTTTCTTTGGGTTATGAGTTCTTTAGACACATCTGAAATAGATTTTAATACTAACTCAGCTTTTTCAAAAATTTTGAAAGTCTCCTCAAATTTACCAGCTATAGCTAATCCAGTAATAATAAAATATAATCCGTCAAAAGATTGGAGATTATCATTACATTTTTGACCTTCTTTATAAATTGTCTCGCCTAAATTAATAAGATCTTCGCCGTAATTAAGATATAAGAAGATTAATCCCCTAAGAAACTGAAAATAACTTTTTTGCTGAAGATTAAGCCCCTCATATTGACTCGGATCATTTAATATTTCAAGAGCTTCTTTAAGGTTACCGTCATCAAAAAGCTCTTCCGCTTTGGTTAACTGCTTTAGCTCTGGATGGGACATGGATTCAATTGATATGGATTATAACCTTATGGATAAATTAAGCTTAATATAATTTTAAATCTAATGATTAATGATGAGTTTTTGAAATAAAAATCTCTTTTATGAGAGGCTCTAAAGAAGGAATGTCTTCTATTTGAATTTTCCTATTGGTTTGATAAAACTTTTCAAAAATATCCCAAATTGCTTTGTTACTTGTACTAATTCCTCATTTAAAAAGCGATTGAGATAGTAGTTCTTTTAATTTTGGGAAAAATTCTTTTTTAGGCATGAGATATTTCATCACAGCTTGAATATCAGCAATTTCAAATTCTAGTTCGGTTGGTAATCTAGTTTCATTTAAGTAAACTGCGAAAAAAGGTTTCTTTTTTTTCAAGGCAAAACTAATCTCTTTTCTCACCATTTCTGAATTAATTATATGGGGTGATATGAATACAAGAAAGGTTTTGCATCGGTCTAAATTTACTGAAATTGATTTTTTCCAATTTTCACTTACAGGTATTCCCTCATCATACCATATCTTAATTCCCATTTTATTCAAATAGTCAATAATAGGATAAACCTCTAACTTATCTAAGTGGGCATAACTAACAAATAGAAAAGGGTCATCGCCTGTATAAGCTTTGAATGGCATTTGAAAATTAGCAGGATCAGACATAAAACTTTCAATAATTAGATCTTCAATAGGAGTATTGTTTACTTGAATGACTCTACCTTCATCTTTAGCAGTTTTTAGAAGCTCTAGAAATTGAGTCTCTTTATTAATAGCTTCAGAAAAATGCTTCATCTTATGTTGGGCGGTATAGGTTTGCCCTTGGAAGATATAACAGATATAGAAATCATCTATCAATTTTATAAGAACTGTATTTTTCCCAAGTTTAACACGATCAAACAATTCAGAAAAGATCTGTTCGCTCAATGACATAAATGAAGATAGGAATTCATTAAAGTTATTTTCACTTATAGTCATGTCTGAAGTGAAAGGGTTAGATAATATAATAGCCCCTTCAATTGTTATAATCACAAGCAAAATAGGCTTTTCAGCTTTTACATCAAGAAGAATTCCAGCGCTTCTTCTTATCATACGTAAAGTTTGATCACTTAAATGAGCTAATTCCAATCGATCTTCGATTGGTGCATTAGATTGTTTAAATTCTTCCCATAATTCCATTTTTTTGAGAAGATCATCATGCTCACTTGAAATTTTCTTTACTAAGCGATCAAAACCATGTTTTTGAGCAATATATTGGGCTTTAGTTAACAATTGACGGGCATCTTTAATATTTAAGGTTATTAAGCTGAATTTTGCTTGCAACACATAAGATTCAACATAGTGCCAATAACTCTGAGATTTTTCAGTTAATATTAATAACTGCTTAATTAAAACTTTTATTTCATTTATAATTTCCATTTCATGAGTTAGTTTAAGCTCATAAAATAGAAGATCACATAAGTGAAGCAATCCTTCGATTTTTATTTCAAAAATTACATTTTCATCTTCGATTAATGATCTTAACAGCTTTTCTGCTTTTACTCGATCCTTGAATCTTAGACTTTCTTTTAGAATAAGAGCTTTAGTGTACTTATAATCCCGATTAATATAGGGACTCTTTTCAATATCACGTAGTTGTCTAACTCGCTCTGAATACTCTTTAGCTTTCTCAATATCACCTTTATCAAGACAAACTTCCACCATACCGACATTATATCCTACCTTTAACCAATTATTCTTAGTTCCTTCTACTAATTCTATACATTTACCTAATAATTCTGTAGATTTATCTAATTTCCCTTGTGCGCGATATATTAATGCCATGTTATTCATAGTACCTAAATATTTTATAAAGTTATTAGTTTTCTCGAAATGTGACAATGCTAATACATAATATGACAAACCAGTTTCTAATTCTCCCTTACTAGAATAAATAAAACCTAAATTAAAATGAGCAGAAGCTATTAACCTTAGATAATGTATTTCTTCGGCGATTTTGAGGCATTTATTTGTATAATAAAATGCTCTATCAATATCCATTTCTGATATTCTATAATAATTTGATAATTCAAGATAAGATTCAGCTATATGCTGCTTATTACCTATGTTTTCACGTAATTCTAAACTCTTTCTTATATATTTTAGAGAATCTTCCTTTTTGCCGAGAAAAAAAGAAAGGTATCCTGTAATAAATGCTTTATAAGCTTCAAGTTCTTCAAGATTTGCTTGATAATCTTTAGAAAGTATTCTATATAATTCTCCACTTTTTTCTAATAATTTTGAACTTCTATCTAAATCACCTATTACAGTCAAAGAATAAGCCAAATTTAAGATAGCATTTATTGATTGAAGATAATCTTGTACTTTTTGAGCTTTTTGGTAAGCCTGTTCAGCAATCTTAACAGTTTTTTCCCAGTCCCCCAATCTGATTAGAAGTGAACTTAATATTATTTCATCTGATAAAGATAAGGTTGGATTTTTTACTAATTTATTTAAAATTGGAATTGCTTCATAATCTCTCCCCTCACTCAAAAGGTTTTCTGCCTTTATTAAATCATTATCTATGCTTGACATGTTGTTGTTATTTGAAACATTTTCAAAATATATTTATTTATTTCTTCTAAAACTTTTTTTAATCAAGTTAGAGATTTCTTCAAAATTAGCTATTTTTGGATGAAGCGTATAATTACGGAGGTTAAGTGAATCAGCAGCTATCGTTGCAATATCATCTTTAGATACAGCTTTATCTTCTAAACTTATCCATAATCCAATTTTCTTTAAGAATGATTCAATTTCATCACAACATTTTTCAGCAGCAATTTCATCAGAGCTTTTCTCCAAAATAGGGTTAAATAAACGTCCAACTGCTGCATATTTATCAATTGCATGTCTCCAAGTCCAACGATTAATTTCAGGATATAGTATCGCAAGTCCCTCACCATGATTGATGCCGGAAGTAT
This sequence comes from Promethearchaeota archaeon, assembly GCA_048939995.1. Lineage (GTDB taxonomy): Archaea > Asgardarchaeota > Lokiarchaeia > Sigyniarchaeales > SOKP01 > SOKP01. Next base: position 29,204 of record JBHLOY010000008.1, read on the forward strand.
GTCCTCCAAGAGCCATAGCTATTCCATGAGGGAGTGTGGTTCCTATATTCGAAATGCAAAGACCGCCAAGTGTAGCGGCGAATGAAAGAGCTTTCCTTGCTTCCTTATTTGTACCATTTTTAATAGCAATAGGTAAATATTTTATTACATTTTTTAATCCTTGTAGAGCGTATAAATCTATAAAATCTGACGAGTTTTTATTTATAAAGGTTTCAAAAGAATGTGTAAATGCATCAAATCCAGTAGTTGTTGTAATTTGTGGTGGAACGGTTAATGTAAGTTCGGGGTCAACTAGAGCAACACTAGGAGTAAGATTCCAATCTGCTAATGCAGATTTAAATTTGTCTTTAGAGCTCTTTATTACTGCCATATTAGTAACCTCTGCTCCTGTTCCACCTGTAGTTGGTACCGCAATGATTGGAAGGATTTTTTTACTATTAATTCGCTTTTGACCTAATCTATAATCCCAGACACCCCCCTCATGCGTGGTACCTACTGCAATAGCTTTTGCTGTGTCAATACTTGAGCCTCCTCCCACTCCTAATATCACTTCTACTTTATTTTCTTTTGCTATTTCAGAACCGATATCTACGCATTCATCGGTGGGTTCAGGAATAGCACCATCATAGTGAATTACTTCTACTCCTTCTTCATGACATAATCTGCTCACTTTTACAAATAGTCCTTCCATTGCAGAAAAAGGTTTAACAGTAACTAATAAGCACCTTATACCATTTCTTTTTACTATTTTTCCAATTTCATTTATACGACCCCACCCAAACTGAATTCGAGTTGGATGATAATAATTAAAATTTCTCATAATTCATCAATTCAATTCTAATTAATTTTATTTAAAATATTGTGAGTTATAAATCTACATCCTCTCTACGAGTATTGAAATTATATTATTCCCAAAACCTCCAAAATTGCACGTGATCCCAGTCTTTGCTCCTTCAATTTGTCGTTTACCAGCTTCTCCTCTCAATTGCCATACTAGTTCTACAATTTGTGCAACACCAGTCGCTCCTAAGGGATGTCCACGTGCCTTCAACCCTCCCGAGGGATTAATTGGAATCTTTCCGCCTATTTCGGTTAATCCTTCATGGGCTGCTTTCGCTCCTTCTCCTTTTTTGAAGAACCCTATATCTTCACTTTGAACGGCTTCGAGAATCTCAAATGCATCGTGAAGTTCAGCAACATCGATTTCACTTGGTGCTTTTTTAGCCATATTATATGCTTGATTGGAAGCAAGGCGCAAGGCTTTTAGCACCGTGATATCTTCTCGTTCATATGTAATATGCGTGTCGGTAGCTTGTCCAATCCCAGAAATTAGAATGGGTGTGTCATTATACTGTTTCGCAATTTCAACATTACATAATACAAGGGCTGCAGATCCGTCAGAGATCGGACAACAATGGAATAAGCGTAATGGATCTGCTATGATAGGATTAACTTTTTCATCTCCTAAATATTCTTTTAAACTATTCCATTGTCCTTTTCCTTTATTTATAGCACTTTTCATGAAATCTTCGATTGTTCTTTGGAAATGTGCAATAGGATTAAGAGCTCCATTTTTATGATTTTTAATGGCAATATCAGAGATCCATTCTAATTTTGCATTATATTTTTCCAAGTAACTCCTAGTTAGTAAACCCGCTAAAGATGGTAAAGATACACCATGAATTCGTTCAGCTTGTTGATGGGTTATTGTAGCCACTACTGAAGTCACATAGCCAGGAATATCGATATGAGTCATCTTTTCTCCACCAACCACTAATACTAAATCACTCATTCCTGATGCTATGGCTTGAAATCCTGCTTTGATAGCAGAACCTCCACTAGCCGGTCCATTTTCAATATGATCAGCTGCTGCTGGTAATAGACTAATTCTATCAACTAATGCACTTGATATCCCCGTAATATGATTAAATTCTCCTGGACACATAGCTCCAACGTAAACAGAGTCAAAATCGTTTTCTCCTGTATTTGAATCTTCAAGAGCTTCTATTGATGCGTCACATAATAAGTCTAATAAATCTTTATTCTTTAGGACTCCAAATTTTGTATGTCCCACACCAATGATAGCTACTTTTTTCATTTTAGATGATCCACTTCCTCTATAAGTCTGTTTCTATTTACTCATAATTTTTTAAATAATCTTCTCAAAGCTCGAGACATAATAAAGCTATGAATTTGTCTAGCACCACCAATTATTTCTTGAATTCTAGAGATATTTAGGAGGTCATGCATTAATGTATTATCACATAATCCGGCACCTCCCATAACATTAGCACATTGATAGCATACACGTTCACTTAGTTTGGCGCAACTATATTTGTATTGACTTGCTGCTGCCACCATTGATTCAGATATATTTTCAGGCAAACTTCCTTCATATTTTCTCATCTTGTCATCATATGACTCACAAAATTTCAATATAGCATGAGTCAGGTGCGTAGTTTTAGCCCATAAGTCTGTTAATAAAAATCCTACTCCCTGAAAAAATAAAATTTCTTTATCAAATTGCTTTCTCATGTTAGCATAGATGGTTGCATGTGCTAATGCGCCCCAACTTTCTGCTACACCACGTAATGCAATAGCGATCCGTTCTGGTATTAATCCTTCAAAAAGATGGTCCCTACCTTTCCCTATACCTCCTAAAACATATTCTTTAGGTACTCGGAGATTAACTAAATCTTCTTTTCCGAGATAAAGTTTAGGTACCCAAGGGATAAAAATTCTTTCACAATTCCATCCATCCCAAGAAGTGTTGATCAAAAATTGAGCCATTTTATTACCGTTGTTTTTCTCTGCTGTAGCATAGGCTACTGCCCATTTCGATTTGGGAGCGTTTGTCTGATATATTTTTTCTCCATTTAGTAGAAAACTCCCATCATTTTGCTCTTCACATAATGTTAGTTGATGTACTGCATCAGAGCCACGTTCGGGCTCAGTTATTAAAAGGCAACCAGGAGCTTGCCCCGTCACCAACTCTTTTAATGCTTCTAATCTTACAGGAATATTTTCATGATGTTCATATATGGGATTTATACCAATTACCGTAGCACCAAAACTCATGGCTAGCTGAGGATCAAAAAAATCAAGAGCTAGAGTTCTCATAAAGTCCATAGCTAAACCATACTCTTGATAATTTTCACCTATGACTTCAAAATCATGTTGACGAGTTATATATCCTTCTTTCCCAAAAGAAGGATACCACTCATAAATATCTTCGTCAGGACCATGAGCAATATGGTTTTCTCTTTCAAAATTTAAGCAAAATTTTTGAATCTCATTAAGGAATTCTAGTTGATCCTCTGAAAGAATGGATACAAGATTTTCATTGAGAAATTTATATCTATACTCAAGACCTAATTTTTCAAGAATTTCATCCTTGATTGCTTGTGTCTTAAATTTAACCATTTTCATTCCCTTTTTAGATATTTACTGTTAATTCAACTTTTATAAATTTAAATCTTAAAAACAATGAAAATACTAAAATACTAAAAAAAAAGATCTTTCAATATAGAAATCAATTTTGACTGAATTTCATTTTTAAAGCTTGAGTTAATAAAGGCACTACCTCACATAAGTCTCCAACAATCCCATAATTGGCAATATTGAATATTGCAGCATTAGGATCTTTATTTATAGCAATTATTATATCACTACTTCTCATCCCAACCATATGTTGGATTGTACCGCTTATTCCACAAGCTATATAAATCTTAGGAGAGACAGTATTACCACTCTGTCCAACCTGCCGTGATTTTGGAATCCAACCCAAATCAACTGCTGCTCTACTTGCCCCCACAGCTGCATTTAAAACGCTAGCTAAATCTTCAATTAACTTAAAATTCTCTTTACTTCCAACGCCTCTTCCACCAGATACAATAGTATCAGCTTCACAAACTGGAATCCCGCATTCGGCTGCTGTCCCCTTAATCTCTTCTTTTACTTTTACCTTTAAACCTTGAAGATCTACCTTTATAGGTATCTCAATGATCTCTGCATTATTATCACCATCTTGAATCGGTGCTGGTTCCATTACATTGGGTCTAACAGTTGCCATTTGAGGCCTTGTTGAAGGACAGATAATATCAGCCATAATATTACCTCCAAATGCAGGTCTAGTTTGTAATAATAAGCCATCTCGTATAGATAACCCGGTACAATCAGCAGTAAGACCTAATCGGAGTGTTGCGGCTACTCGTGGTGCTAAATCTCTTCCATTTATAGTTGCGGGATACAATACAATATTTGGGTTAAATTTCGAAATTATCCCAGTGATTACAGAAGAATATATTTCGGTAGAGTAATCCTTTAATGCTTCATGTTCAGCAACGTATACCTTGTTTGCACCTCGTTTAGAAAAATCTTGAATAAATTTTTTTACATTATCTCCTATAAGTAGCACACATACGTTTTGATTTAATTCATTTGTAAGTTCCTTAGCTTTACCTAATAGTTCGTATGAAACATTTCTAACATTACCATCCTTTATTTCTGCAATAATCCATATATCTTGATATTTTGATAGGTCAACTTCTTCAATCTTTTTTCTTTGGATAGTTATTGCGCCTACATTACATTTATCAACACAAGCACCACAAAGAGTACATTCATCCCCTATCTCGGCAATTTTATTTACAATTATTATAGCACCAAATGGACATGCTTTTTCACATAATCCACATCCAGTACATTTCTCCTTATCTACATTTATCAAATTAAATCACCTTATCTTTGGATAATAATTCAACTAATTTTTGAACAGAAATTCCAGGTGTCTCTTCTTCTATTATAACCCCTTGTGGCCTTGTAGGTGGAGAATAAACTTTTATTACTTCTGTTAATGACCCATTTAATCCAAAATCCTCTTTATTACCACCAAGTTCATCTGCATCCCATGTAAAAAATGGCTTTTTATTAGCTTTCATTATACTCATCATGGGAGGATTTGTTGGTTCGAATGAAGATGGAGTAATTCCAGTTATAAGCACCGGGAGTCTTACCTCCACAATTTTGTATCCATCATCAGTTTGAACCTTAGCCGTTAACTTTTTTCCTTCTAGTTTTTCAACATTCTCACAGTAAGTTATCTGTGGTATCCCTAATTGAGCTGCAATTTCAGGACCAACTTGAGCTGTATCTCCATCTATTGCTTGCAAACCACAGAATATAATATCAAAATTTCCAAGTTTCTCTATACACTTGACAAGTGTATAGGATGTGGCCCACGTATCTGCACCAGCAAATGCTTTATCAGTTAATAGGATTGCCTCATCTGCCCCCAATGCAAGACATTTTAATAAGGCTTTTTTCGCTTGAGGAGGTCCCATAGAAATGACAGTAATTTTATCATCTTCTTTTCTAATCTTGATCGCTTCTTCAAGAGCAAACTGATCAAAAGGATTCAAGATACTAGGAACACCCTCTCTTATTAAAGTATTAGTTTCAGGGTGAATTTTAACCTCTGTCGTATCCGGAACTTGCTTTACACATACCACAAATCTCATAATTTATCAAAAATTAATATTATAGATTTAGATCAAATAGAGATATTAAAAATATAAAAAAAAGTTAATTAATATTGTTTCTTACCGAGTATCTCTCTGGATACTATCATCTTCATAACTTCTGAACTTCCTTCTGCAAGTGAAAATGATCTAACTGCTCGCCATGCAGCTTGGTCAAGGCATTCCCGTGAATATCCAAAAGCTCCTTGCCATTGCATTACGTCATTTATAGCTTCACATGCCCATTGAGAACAAAACATTTTTCCCATAGCCACAATTTTACTTGTTTCAAATCTACTCACTTTCCCCTGTTGCTCTAAATCAATGGTTTTTAATGCTCTGTATCCCCAATCTCTTAACATATTCAATTTAGTATAATGTTCAGCCAATTTAAAGTTAATTCCTTGATATTGGGCTAATGTCTTTCCAAATGATTTTCTTTGCTGGATATAATTCATTCCATTTTCAAGTGATTTCAAACCAGCAGAAGCACATATAACCGTAATTAATGCCCTCGCGTATTCATACCCTTCATGTACTATATAGAATCCCTTATTTTCCTCACCAATAATATAATGTTTGGGAATTTTTACTTTATCAATTGAAAATCCTCCGCAAGAAATGCCTTCTCGTCCTAAATCAGGCACATAAGTAGGAGTAATACCATCAACTGTTAAAGGTAAATAGAACATCGTCATTCCTCTTGTCCCAAGCTCAGGTGACTGATGTGCTATTGTTACATGCCCACCACCATATGTTACAGCTTCCTTCACTCCACTAATATACATTTTTTCACCATTTACGACAAAATTATCGCCATCAGGTTTTATTGTCGTTTTAGTGGCTCCTACATCAGAACCTGCATCACTTTCAGTTGTTGCTATCCCAAGAAACCATTCCCCTGATACTGTTTTTGGAAATATTTCTTGTTTAGCTTCTTCTGTTCCATACTTGTTTAGTAGAAAACCCCAAGATGCTGGAACTAGAAAGTAGACGCATGTAGAGCCTGTACAATCCGCTCTTGCTAATTCTTCAGCGATCACACCACAACTCACAGCACTTAAGGCTGAGCCTCCATACTTTTCATCTGCAGTGCAAGTCATTAAACCTAATTCTGCCATCCCTTTAACGACGTCTCGGGGTATTTCTTTTGTTTCTTCCATTTTAAGAGATATTGGAGCAATTTTACTCTGAGCAAATTCTCTTACACTTTCCCGAATCATTTCTTGTTCTTCAGTAAAGTTTATACTCATTCTTTTTCCCTTTTTGACGAATTTTTAATCAGTTTTAGATTGTTAATCATTAAAACCTTTAGTGAATTTAGTAAAATCGAATAATTCTTAAGTTTTATTATTCGAATATAAATCATCTAAAAAGAATTTGTGAAGATTTTTATTTGAAATGACAGTGTGATTTTTAATGAAAATTAATACTGAAAGAACTATTACATTAAAGGATCAAATCAAGAGATTTGCTATAGAAAGTTTATATGGATTTAACATTATCATTTTAATCGGAATGGGCAGAAAATTAGGTATATTTGATTATTTTTATCTAAAGGGTAAAAAAGTGCCAACATCTGATTATACAATTTTAAGATTCACACCTCAAGAATTATCCGATAACCTTGGTTTAGATAAAGAATATTTAGATGCATGGATTCATTTAGCACTTGAGTGTGATATATTTGAAATAGATAATGCTCAAAAAGAACAGTTAAGGTCCTCTCCTTATATTTATGAGTTACTTATTGATTTCAACCATAATTCATATGTGGGAGGTACTCTTGGTGCTTTTTATAATATAGCCTTACTTCAAGAGTTGATGTTAAATAATTTCAAAACAGGTAAATCAATAAATCTCCTTCAATTACCTCCTGAGATTGTAAAAGAATTGCAAGAACGAAGTAGAAGATTTGGAAATTTGATATATAGTCTATTTGCAAAACATTATAAAGATTTCTGTGAAAAGTTAAATGAAAGTGGCATAATTCTCGAAGTTGGATGTGGTTATGGATATAATCTTGAAACTTGGGTAAAAATGTTCAAAAAAGCACGATTCGTGGGGATTGATATAGACCCAGTAGCTATTTCATCAACACAGAAAATGATAGAACAAAATAATTGGAATCAAAGAGTGAAATTAATTAATTGTAATATTCATGAATATAAAAATGCTATAAAAGAGAAGTTTAATTTAATCATTTTAAATCAAGTTCTTCATGAAATGAATCTTAACGATGATTCCAGCATCCTCCTCTTTAAAGATTTATATAATCTGTTAAAAGACGAAGGAATTTTGCTTGTTGGTGAGAGTATGATTCCTGACACTTTTGCTCCCAAGAGTAAATTTCAACTTTTTGACATTACTCATAAGTTCTCTGAAGCGGGTTCTGCGCGCTTTTACAATGAGAAATCATTTAAAGAGTTTATTGATTCAACGCCGTTTACGAAAACCAAATTTATAAGAGAAGGAGGAACTTATTTCTGGGTTATAAAAAAATAAAAATGACAAAAAAAATATTTTTTAGGTTGGTTTTGTAGATTTAACGTTTATTCCTTAAAGCTGTTTGAACTTTAGGATTGCCAACTAAAGTTTGGTATTTTAACCGCAACAAGATTTATTACTTGATTGCTCCTTAGTACTTTTTTCTACAGTAGAAGGAGAACCACAACAACTTGAAGATTTTGGTACTTTATCTCCGCTTTCTTTAACAACCTCTTTTATTTTAGGCTCTTCCATATAAATGATCACTCCTTTTTAATTATTGAAAGTTGATATTAATATTTAAAAAATTATTTTGTTTGAATATTTATAGTTAACTTCCATATATAAAGGTTCCGTAAATTTCGGTTCCGAATCATCCTAACGAAATTTTTGAATTAAAAGGAGGTTATTAGTTAACACTCTTCTACCTCGTCAGGATCGAAAGACGAAGATAATTTTTTAAGCAAGGTGATGAGCTGGTTAATCTCATCGACTTTCAAATCTCCACAACAACTTTTTAGTATGGGTTCTATTGGAGGAGTCATATTCTCAATCTTTTTTCCTTTATCTGTAAGAACAACTAAAATACTTCGTCTATCATTTGGATTTGCTTTACGGTAAACTAATTTATTCTTTTCCATTGTGTCTATAATGCCTGTTATGGTAGATTGTGAACAACAACAAGCAGATGCCAAATCTTTAAATGGCCTAGCATCAGATTCCCATAGTTGTTGTAAAATAGAGTATTGCGCGGATGTTAGATTTTCATCTTGTATTATTTTGCGCTGCAATTTTTCATATTTCTTATTAATTTTATTTATCAAATGAAAAATTTGATTAAAGTTAATGGTCCTTAAATCTTCTTTTTCACATGTAGATTTATCTTCAAACATTAATTAAAATCCTAAATATTTGGTATTGAATAATCTATATCCTTAATATAATTATTTTTTATTCTTTAATATTTTTCTCATTACTTTTAAGTAGTAGAGGATTTTCAAGGAGATATAAAAAAAATTAATTTAAATTTTATTTTAGGTTTTCATTTCTTATAATGGTTGCGGCACCCATTCCTAAGCCTACACACATCGAAGATATTGCGAACTCTTTTCCTGATCTTTCTAATTGATGGAGATTTGTACCAATTAATCTACAACCAGTGGCACCTGTTGGATGACCCAATGCAATAGCACCACCCCATGGATTAAGTCTCTCATCTCTCCAATCTAATCCTAGTTCATAACAAGAGGCATAAACTACAGGGCTAAATGCCTCATTTATTTCAATGAAATCCATATCATTTAATTTCATATTGGCTCTTCTTAAAGCTTCAGGAATGGCATCGATTGGACCCGTGAGCATTAATACTGGATCTGTTCCAATTGCTATATAATCTACAATTGTAGCTCTAGGTTTTAAGCCTAATTCTTCAGCTAGACCTCTAGTCATCCATAATTGAGCTGCTGCACCATCACTGGTCGGGCAACTATTACCTGCTGTAAGAAAAGCTTGGCTTTTTCTACCAATAATTGTTCTTAGACTTGCTAATTTTTCCATAGAAGTTTCTGGTCTAGGAGTCTCATCCTTCTTTGTTAATACGGAAAGACTTGCATCTTTAGCTACTTGATTTTTATCATTTAGCAGAGGCTTTCCATTTTCATCAAGCTTAGGACACCAAATTGGCTCAATTTCTTCTCCTCTCTCATCCCAAGTGGAACATGCTTTATTATGTGAGTGTAATGACAGACTATCCATTTCATTTCTAAAATCTTCTAAACTTAGTCCGGATTTTTTCATCCAAACTTGACCCATAACGTGAGCGGAGTTAATTTGACCTGCAAAAGAGGTTTTATGTTCTTCTAATTTTTGAGCTACAAATGGATGAGTTAAAATTTTCCCATTAGGTGCTATCATAACTTGCTTTCCTTGATTCTCATCAAAAATGTATGAATCAGCCATAATAGGATAACGATTTTGTACCTCAACTCCACCACATATTACACAATCATTAATCCCAGATGCGATAGCTTGCCATGCTGACATAACCGATTGAGCGCCACTCGCACATTGGCGATTTATGGAGAAACCTGGAACTGTTATGGGCAAATGAGCTGCCAAAGCGGCAGTCCTTCCAATATCCAACGCACAATCACCAATTTGGCTGTTGCATGAAACGATGGAATCTCCAATGATTCTAGGATCAAAATCATTTCTATTAATAATTGTTTGATAACAATGTACAACTAAATCATCGCCTCTATGAAGCCCTACAGTTCCTCTTCTTTTGCCAATTGGAGTTCTTGCATAATCAATTAATACAGGCTCTCGTTTCGGATCTTTAAAATACTTATTATATAAATTGATAGGTTCTGGCATAATTATTTAATTAGTTGTAATTTTGGGGAGGTAAATGATTTTTTATTAATTAAATTTCTTTAAAATGGATATCTAAATGAATAAATACTCAAAATTTCAAAATTGTAAAAAATTAAATGGATTTTTTCCTTCCCTCTGATTCATAAGTAATAATTAAATCTTTTAATAAATAAAATTTAATACGATAGAAGTATTCATTTGTTTGGATAAAGTTAAATAAAGAAATAAATGAATATTATGCTGAAAGGAATCCATTTCCTGTTAACTTATGCATGTAATTATGAATGTGATCACTGTTTTCTATATTGTGGACCAAATTCTAAGGGCACTTTTACAATGGATCAAATTGGGCAGATACTCAATGAGGCGGATAAAATTGGAACCATAGATTGGATTTATTTTGAAGGAGGGGAACCATTTCTTTATTATCCCCTCATGATTGAAGGTATTAAAAAAGCTAAAGAGAAGGGTTATAAGGTTGGAATAGTTACAAATTCATATTGGGCTACTTGTGAGAAAGATGCAGAGATATGGTTAAAACCTATTTCAGAATTTGCCATAAAAGATTTTACTGTAAGCGATGATAGCTTTCATTATAATGTTGAGGCTGAAAATCTCTCTAAAATCGCGAGGAAATCAGCAATTGCTTTAGGGCTTCCAGTAGGTTCGATAAGTATTGATGAGCCTACATTTGAGTATGGAATTGAGAAAGAACATGAAAAGGGAACTCCAGTAATCAAAGGAGGCGCTATGTTTCGAGGAAGAGCTATTGAAAAACTAACTAAGGATTTACCACAGAGACCTTGGGAAGATTTAAATAAATGCCCATATGAAGATTTAGAAGGTCTTGGTAGAATCCATGTTGATTCTTTTGGAAATGCCCAAATTTGCCAAGGTTTAAGCATAGGAAACTTTTGGAAAACTAATCTTTCTAAGATAATTAAGAAGTATGATCCATATTCCCATCCAATAATTAGCCAATTGCACCAAGGTGGTCCTGCCGCATTAGTAAAAAAATTTGATATTGAACATGAAAATACTTATGTCGATGAATGTCATTTTTGTTTTTTGGCTAGAAAAGCATTATTAGATATCTATCCGGAATATTTAGGGCCAAAACAAGTGTATGGCTTTTAATCTTTCACCTTTTCAATCGACATCTATATATATTGCTGGTTTATAAGGAATAGACTTACTTGATTTATTTTGAGGGTCAAATTTAGAGTTTATAATAATTTTTGAATTTACCTTGTTTTCAATGTAGCCTTTATATTCTCTTAGCAGTTGTTTCTCATCTGACTTAGGGATAGAGTTATCCCAGCTTCGTCTATTTATTTGATTTTTGATAAACGGGATCAGTTCTTTATTTTTCATCAAGTTCGGTTGCTCCTTTAATTCGGATATAATAGCCTTAAAATCGCCCTTCTTATTAAGTATTAAGCGATTTACATTGTGCTTCCAACCAACAGCAGTGTAGATGTAAATAATTTTTATATTTCGAGTCTTAACTACCTTTTTTATATTTAAAATATCATCAATAAGGTTTGAAATATAATTAAATTCAATTTCAAGTTCTTTATCAAGATATCTATTGTCTAATCGACCCCAAACTGATTTTGAAATAAATCCCTGATTTCCTGAAATTTCCCATAACTCTTCAGACAGATGAGGCATAGTTAATGATATTATTTTAAGCCACTCCCTATAAATTATACTGAATACAATCTCAAAGTCATTATAATCCTCGACATACTTTTGTAAATCTTGTATTAAATTAAACGTCTCATAGAAAGATAACTGAAGATATTTCCGTAAATTGAAGTCCTTCAATGCATCGTCAGCATCTAAAAAGTTCTGAGCAATTTTTGATACAATTACACGTGCATATTTTGATTGAATATCATTGTAATGATAATCGAAATTCTTTACATTTTCAATATGTAGATGCATGAATTCATAAAATCTAGCTATATGGTTTCTAACCGCTTGAATTTCCTTCTCTCTCCAATCCATATTAATTCCTAAATCAGCAGTATGTGAAATATAAAATCTAAATAAATCTGCAGAGTATTTAGTCTGTATATCCCCAAGAGAGATTATATTCCCTTTTGATTTTCCCATCTTTTGACCTTCAATTAGTACAGGCTCTATTAATGTTATAATTTTTGGCCAGTAGTAATTAGGAAATATAGCAACATGATGAAATATGTAAAAACTTAAATGATTTGAAATATGCATAATTGCTGTGTGTCTATGATCAACTGGATACCAATACTGAAATTCATCTTGCATCTTGTTTAATAAGTTTTCATCAATTCCTGTCTTTTTAGATACTTCTTTTACAGTTCCTTCGTTTAAATAAATAAAATCGAAGAATTCAGGGATTAATTGCTTTGGCTTAATTTCATAATTTTTGAGGTGGTGGACAATCGTATAGAAACTCATATATATTGTTGAGTCGCTTAAAGATTCAACAATCCATTCTTGGTCAAATGGTAGGTGTGTTCCTAATCCTCGTTTCCGAGCACATGGTCTCTTTTCTAACCAATGAAAGACATTTTCAAAATTCATCCTATATTTTTTTGGAATGATGCTCATATCAGATAAACATTCAAAGGCATCTTTTTTCCATTCTCCAGCATCAAAATTGAGGAACCATTGATCCTTAAGAATAGTAACTATTATTTTTTCTCCGCATCTACATCTCAGATTTTTTGTAACTGGGATATAGATCTTATCCGCTTGATTGCTATTTAAGAGTTCTTCAACAACAAGAGTCACTGCTTCACTAACTGGCTTATCAACATATTCGCTACATTTCTCATTTAATACACCGCTATAAAACTCGCTTTTATAGTTTTCGGCAGTTGCTTTATCCAATTTTTTCTTATCAGCCTGTGATTTAACCTCAAATTTTTCGCAATAAATTTTAGCGGGATAATCTTCAAAATCCTTTAGATTTATTATTTGAATAGGTTTTATATTTTCAATCTCTTTCTTATTCATCTTGAATTTATCTAATGACTCAGTGCTTCTTTGTAAATCAATTAAAGCAATGTAATCAAAGGGCGCATGGGCGGGTACAGAATAAACGACCCCTGTAGCTGAGGAAGTATCAACGAAATAACCAGGTAAAATGGGTAAATCTTGAGCATTGATAATATTTTTAGCTTTCTTTCCTATCAGTTTTTCTCCTTTAAAGGTTTCAAGGGCTTTAACTGTTTTATTTTGATTTTCCAATTTCTTTATCGCTTCCTTTGAGATGAACCAGATTTCTCCATCTACTTTTGCTTTTACATAATCTCCATCAGGATTGATCCATAAATTGGTTACTCCAAATATAGTTTCTGGTCTTAATGTAGCTGGCACTAGAAATCCTTCCTCAAAAGGAAATTTTATACAGATGTATTCGTTAATATCAAGATTTAATTCATCACCTCTCGCAATATCATCTTCACCAACAGCATTCATACACCTTGGACAATAGAGTATTGGATATTCACCTTTTTCCAGATACTTCTTTTCTGCTAATTTGTAATACTGCCATTCAATTAGTTTATTATATATTTTATCACCGGTAGTGAATTCCCTCCTCCAATCTATGCTCATTCCAATCGACTTAAAGTCCAATTTCATGGTATTTGAAAAATAATTTACAATATTCCAAGGATCAATAAAACTTTCTACTATTTCTTCTACTTTTTTTGGATTTTCTGTGTGCAATGAAACATAATCCTTCATTCTAGCTATAATTTTTTTATCTTTCCTCTTTATTGATGAAGAAATTGCTAAAACAGGTGTTCCTGTTATATGAAATGCCATTGGATATAAAACGTTGTATCCTTTGGCTCGATAATAACGGGCAAAAATATCACCATTAACAAAACTTCTACCATGACCGATGTGAAGAGTTCCTGATGCATAAGGATAAGGTGATGTAATAAATTTTTTGCCAATTGATTTATCTGGATTTGCTTCAAATATCTTAGCACTTTCCCATCTTTCTTGCCACTTTTTCTCAATTTCTAGAGCTTTATACATAAGTTCATATCAACTTCTTTATACATTAATTATCAGAAAAAACCCACCTATGATCCCTTTCGAATAAATTTCACTCCATGCGAAATAATCCACCAAAAATTTAAAAGAAAAAGATTAGGCAGACTTATTCCGCTTAAAGTAATAATAATAACACTGCAAGCAAATCATCTAACCAGGATCTTGACTTTATGAATGAATGTGAAGCAGTATTATTTGAAATCATTATATAATAATCACTTTTTTTAATATAAAAATTTTTTCTATCAAATCATTAAATATTTATCCAAAGAGCTATTGATAAGTTTAAAAATCAATCGTGATACAAACTATGGATAAAAAAGTGTTAATTGCATATTATTCTCTTACAGGTAACACACAATTCATTGCAGAAGCAATCCAAGAAGCTCTTCAAGTTGATATCGAAGAATTAAAACCAGTTAAAGAACTTAATCCTAATAGTTCGATGAGATTTATGTGGGGTGGAATGCAAGCAACAATGAAAATGAAACCAGATTTATATCCAACTGGGAAAAATCCTCTTGATTATGATATAATTTTCTTAGGTACCCCAGTTTGGGCTTGGACTTTTTCACCTCCTTTAAGAAAATATATATCATTGTTTGATCTTTCTACTAAAAAGGTAGCAATTTGGGTTTGTTGTGCAGGAGATGGTAAGAAAGCGTTAGATCGATTTAAAGAGGCTTTGAAGGAAACTCAAATCCTTGGAACGAATATATTTCAGCAACCATTAAATAATAACTCTAAAGAGGAGAAAGAAAGAGCAATCTCTTGGGCGAGTGAGATTGTTAATAAGCTCTCTTAAAATTTTGAACTATTTAAAAAAGGGAAGATTTTCTTTATCAAAAATTTTAAACTTATTAAACTTTTAGAATCATCTGGTAAATCAATAAGGGGTTTGCCTTTTAAGTCATATTCAATTACGAGATTATCCTGCGGAATAGTCCCAATTAATGGTAAATCTAATTCTTTTAACTTATTAATCAATAATCCAATATTTTCATTAGCTTTATTTATTATTATTCCTAACTTTTTGTAGCTTGTGAATTTTTTTGCATGTTTTTTTATTGATTTTGCCGTTTCCAAACTTCTTAAAGATGTATCAGTTATAATTATGAGAAAGTCAATAGATTTAAACACCATTCGACTAATTTGCTCAAGTCCAGCTTCTCCATCTATTAAAATGATCTCAAAATCTTGGGAAATTGATTCTATTACTCTTCTTAATAGTATATTTGAAGGACAAAAGCATCCTGGTCCCTCTGGTTGGCCAATTGAAAAAATGCAAAAATCTTTACTTTCAGCCATTCCTTCATATAGATCGAAATCAATCTTTTCAGCTAGTATCTGAGGATCTTTTTTTTCATTATGGGCATTTCTTATAGCATCCAACCTTAATTCCTCCAGAGATTTTCTTGGTTTAACTTTAAGCATATTACATAAATGTGGGTGTGAGGGATCCGCATCTATTAATAATAATTTGTAGTTGTAATCTTCTGAAATAATTTTAGTGAGTAAAACTGTTATTAGAGTTTTCCCTACTCCGCCCTTTCCTACAATAGCTACTTTGACAGGCTGATTAGATTTATTGATTAATCAAGCACCTCTCTCTTTTCTAACACTTCCTTAATATCCTCACACACATCATAATACGGGCAATCGTTGCATTCCCAATCAAAATCACAATCTATTCTCCTTTTCCACTCAGAGACTTTTTCCTTCCATTTTAGATTAATCTCATTTTGAATTGAAGAAGTCATACCAATAAAAGAATTTATAATATCTAATTCTGAATTTATTAAGATTATTTCGATTGATCTGATTAAACTCCCAAATTTAGTATTATAGAGATATAATATCGCATTTGCTAAGAATTTAAAAGAAATTTTACATATCACACTGCTACTGATTCGACACCAAAATCTCCTTGGAATTGTACGTATCATAAATCCCTCAATTCCGTTTGAAATGAAAGTGGTACTCCTAAATTCATCAAAATTATTTTCTGAATCTGTTCCAATTAATATTACAATTCCAAAATCTAAGGCTTTAACAGATTGTTCATTAATTTCTGGACCAATGAGTACTATTTTTCCGTCATCTAACAAATTTGAATCCTTTAGTGGATAGATAATGGAGAAAGACTTTCTTTCAGGGCCACCTAATTCTAAACCGGTTTCTTCTTCAAGAATTATATCTTTAAACTCATCTAAATTAACTCTTATATCAACTTCTTTAAAATATTTTTGAGGATTTTCTTCTTTCTTATAAATTTTTATTTTCTTTCCATTTTGAGACAGCCGATTTAAGAATCCTTTTATCTTTATTATGTTTTCTTCGGGTTTCAATGCATTAGCTCAAAAAAGTTATTTTTCTTAAAATTTATTTCAATGCATTAATAATATATATTACTATATTTTGAGATTATTGAAACTTTATTATGAATTGTTTTGATAGAATTTGGGCAACGCTAAATCTAGAGCAACCAGATAGAGTCCCCACTCATACAATCCAATTTGATGGTAATATAGCTGATCAAGTGATTGGTAAACCTGAAAGAACAGCTTTTGATATTTTTGATGAGATGGAAAAAAAATATGGAGATGATTGGATAGATAAAATAAATCTCATGCTTGATGATATTGAAATATCTGTTTTTGCCAAATGTGTTAGAGCGGCTTATGAATTGGGATTCGATGGGGTTGGGATTCATTATATTCCTTTCATTATAGAAAGTAAAACTGAAATGACTGACATTTTTGGAAAGAGACATAGAATAAGAAATATTGATGGAAATCCTTATCCTGATTATTATGGAGGTTACATTAAAAATAGGAAGGATTGGGAAGCTTATCCTAAACCAGATTTAAAGGAAGAGTATAAGCGAGCAAAAAAGTTTTATAAAGGAGTATTAAGAAAGTGTCGTGACATAAAAGATGATATTTGTATAATAGCTCAAGACGCCCTCACATCTATTTTTCCACCTGTATGGCAAGGAATGGGAATGAATTATTTTGTTCGTGCCTTAAAAAACGACCCAAAATTAATTGAAGAGAGGTTTCGATTTACTACAGATTTTGTTTTAAAAATTTTTGAAGCGTATCATGATTGTGGGGCTAAGATATTTCTTGAAGGAGGGGATATTGCTCATACTCATGGTCCAATGATAAATCCAAAGTATTTCTATAAATATGTACTGCCATGTTTTCAAGAAGTTTCTGAAACAATTCACAAATGGGGTGGTAAATACATTTTACACACTGATGGAGATGTTACAGAACTTTTAGATTTTATTATTGAATCTGGTTTTGATGGTTTACAATGCTTAGAACCACCCGTAGTAGATCCCTACTTAGTTAAAAGAAAGGTGGGAAATAAGTTATGCCTTTCGGGAAATATAGATACCAGACATATCTTAGTTAAAGGGACTAAACAAGAAGTTGAAGACGCCGTAAGATCTGCAATTAAAGCATTAGGGCATGATGGAGGTTATATGCTATCTCCTGCAAACTTCCATCCAGCTATTTCAGTAGATAGATTAAAATGGATGATTGAAGCAACCAACAAGTTTGGTAAGTACCCATTAAAAATTTGAGAACACGAAGGATATTTAATCAGATAATTGAGCATTTTCTAAAAATCCAATTCCACGAGGAGTTAATTTCCATCCTTCTTCTGTATCTAAAAGATAAAAAGTTTGCTTTAACATATTAAGATGATAAAGTAATTGGGAATCATCCAGAAGAAATTCCTTTTTAATCTCATCGAGCTTTTTAATAGTATATCCAATAAAATTTAGAATATCCCTTCTAATAGGATTAGTAAGAGTTCTATATGCACGACCATGATCAAGTTTTTTATCTAAATTTTTTATTTTAGCGTAGAATTCCTTTAATTCTTCCCTAGATAATTTTGAAGAGTTATTCTCTTTCATATTTTTGTGATATAATCTTATTTAATAGGTACCAGTAACTTACCTTAAAATATAGTAAGGTAGGATCTATATATAAGATTCTTTAAAGATTATACAAATTAAAAACAGATATGGTTTAAATGGATTCACGGCAAAGAATTCTTGAAACTATTAATCATAAAGAGCCTGACAGAGTACCAGTAGACTTGGGATCAACTCCTTGTACTGGAATATCAGCTATCGCTTATCATAATTTAAAGCAATATCTAGGTATTTTTAAAGGTCACACAAGAGTCTATGATCTTGGCCAACAATTAGCTCAGCCAGAAGACTTTATCCTTGAACGTTTTAAAGTTGACGCATTAGATATTGGCAGAACCTTCAATACAAAAGTAGAAGATTGGTATGATATTCATGTAAATGGGATAGATATGCAGTGGCCTAAATGGTTTCAGCCACGCCATAATTCTGATGATTCATATGATGTCCTCCATCGTGATGGAACTGTACTTTCCAGAATGACAAAGGATGCCTTAGTATTTGATCAAACCTACTACCCATGTTTGGATCACTATCCAGAAAACTATGAAGATTTCCAGAAAATAATTAGAAAAAGCGCATGGGCAGCTATGCCTGTTCCTCCTTTTAGTAACATTGGAGAGAAAAAATTTTGGAAGCTACTAAGACAAAATACAATAAAATTAAAGGAGCACTCTAAAAAGGCTATTGTCCTTAATTATGGAAGTACAAGTTTTGAATTTGGGAATAGTTTCTTACGTATGGATAAACAACTCATTGATATTCGTAGAAATCCCTCTAAAGTTGAAAGATTACTCGATTATATACAGGAATTTTCTCTTAATTCATTAAAAGTAATTTGTGGTTATGTTGGAGATGTTATAGATATAATCCGAATTGGAGATGATCTCGGAGAAAATAATGGTCCTTTCTTTAGCCCCCAGATTTATCGTAAAATGTTTAAACCTAAACATAGCGAAATATGTGACTTTATAAAAACACATAGTTCAATGAAAATTATGTTTCATACATGTGGCTCAATAACTCAAATACTTCCAGACTTGATTGAAACTGGAATAGATATTCTTAATCCAGTGCAAATAAATGCACGTGATATGGATCCAAAATTTTTAAAAGATAATTTTGGAGATGATATTACATTTTGGGGAGGTGGAGCAGATACTCGTAATGTTATAAATCGTAAAACAACTGAAGAAGTTAAAGCCCATATCTTAGAATTATTGGAAATATTTGGTCCGGGAGGAGGTTATGTCTGGAATACAGTTCATAATATCTTGCCTGATGTTCCCCCTCAAAATATTGTAGCTATGTTTGAAGCTATAGATCAATTTAATAATAACTAGAGATATTAACGATGATAAAATTAAATATAGGAATAGTGTTTATCGGAAAACCTCAATGGGAGGCAGGTTGGCCATACCTAGGGTATAATAATGAAACTTGTATCAAATTAATTAAAGATTATTTAGAAAATAGTTTCCCTGAGTTAATGTATATTTGGTATGAGATTCTTACAAACTATAATGCCAATTTAGTTAAAGAGATTAAAAATTCAATCAAAGATGTTGATGGTGTGATTATATTTACTATAGGGCATTACGGAGATCCTGGTATCGTTCAAGCAGGAATTGAAATTATTGAGAGTCAAAAACCAGTCATTTTAACTAATCTTATTTACAGAGGAGATCACACATTCACTAAAATCTTTTCAAGCATAAAAAATAAAAATTTTAAGATTTTGCCAATATCTATAGAAAAATTAGAGAATCTTAGCGAATCTATTAGAATTTTAATAA
The DNA here is from genome assembly GCA_048939995.1 of Promethearchaeota archaeon. Classification (GTDB taxonomy): domain Archaea; phylum Asgardarchaeota; class Lokiarchaeia; order Sigyniarchaeales; family SOKP01; genus SOKP01. Next base: position 49,393 of record JBHLOY010000008.1, read on the forward strand.
AGCTGCTCAAATTGCGAGGGAATAAGATTTTAGTTTATGCTCCTGAGAAAATAGAAATGAATTGGCAAAAAATTTTAGAGCTATTCAATCCAGAGCGAAATCGAATAAGAATTAAGGATCCAGAATTTCTCGAGAAAGTGATAAACCTAAGTTCTGACCAAAGATTTGAATTTTTTACAGACATAGAGGGAAAGGATCAAGCTCATCAATGGAGAAGGGATGAAGACAGATATAGCAGGAACCTTAAAGAAATATTTAACATTGAGATGATTAAAGGCAATCCAGAGGAAATTATGGATTTTTATGATAATGTAGATGAAGAGGACGCTAACAAAATCGTTGAAAAATGGAAAGAAGAAGCCTTAAGAGTCGAGCCCAGTGAAAATACGCTACTAAATTCAGCTAAATTATATATTGCGTTAAAAACCTTGTTAAGTGAGAAGAAATTTAATATCTTTACACCAGATTGTGGTACTTTTTTATTAACGGGAGTGCTGCCTGCATATCCTTGTATGGCTTTTATGGAATTAATTAAGGATAATATATACGGGATATGCGAATCTGATATGGACTGCACTATAAGCTACCTTTTTGGTTTATATCTTACTAATCGTCCAGGATTTGTTTCCAATCATACATTAGATACTTCAAATAATCAGATTACATATATGCATTGTCTTGCACCAAATAAATTGTATGGAAATACCGGTCCTAAATCAGATTATGAAATTTTATATCATGGAGAAACTCATTATTTAGGAGCTTCTCCTTGTGTAAAGTTTCCGGTTGGGGAATATGTCACCACTATTAAAATAAGTATATTAAACAAGAAGATAGCATTACGCAAAGGGAAAATTATTGATAATGTTGTTGATAAAAATGGATGTGTTTCAAAAATGTTAGTCGAAGGCAATGTAAGTAAAATTATGGATAATTATGATTGGGATACTTTTGGATGGCATCGAGTTACATTTATTGGGGATTGGAAAAATGATTTCATTACTGGAGCAAAATTATTAGGTTTAAAAGTAATAGAGGAGGATATATAATATGGAAACAAGCAAGAAGAAAGATAAAGTACATTCCCTAGGTGGTCATTTATTATACTCTCTTGGAGCAGTCCCATCTGCTCTTCCATACAATATGATTTCAGCAAGTGTTTTACTCTTTTATGTAACTGTAGTCAAATTAGACCCTATTCTATTTGGAATTGTTTGGATTCTTTATGGAATATGGAATGCGGTTAATGATCCCTTAATTGGATATTTAATGGATAAGATTCAACTAAAGAAAGGTAGAAGAATTCCTTATATTATATATGGAACAATCCCATTAACATTTGGGTTTATATTTCTATGGTGGGTGCCTTATCCAAGCTCAGCCCAAACCTTAATTTTTATACATTGCCTCATTATGTTATTCCTTTTTGATTTAGGATTTACTTTCTGCATGATAAGTTGGTCAGCTTTGTATACTGAAATGTATGAAACTGAGAAGGAGAGGGCTAGTGTGGTGGCTATAAAAGACTTGATAGCATTTATTGCCTCATTTATAGGAATACTTATACCACCTGCTTTAGCAGCTGCAATTAGTTGGGAGTTTACAGGACTTTTAATAGGTTTATTTATTCCTATTACGATGTTTCTTTCAATTCTTGGAAGTCAAGAAAAAAAAGAATATCAGATTGACAAACCATTACCATTTTTATCAGCGATTAAAGAAGCATTTTCAAATAAACCGTTTGTAATTATTACTTTAACTTATACATTAATCGATTTTGCTTTTGGATTGACTATTATGGTTTTACCTTTGTTTGCTAAATATGTACTTTTAGTTCCTACAGGTATGGAAGGATTGAGTGCCGCAGGAGTAGCTATTGGTATTATTTTAAGTGTTCCTTTATGGAGATGGATATATTCCAATAAAGGGCCTAAATTTGGATTATTATTTGCCTTAATATTTTACACAGTTACAATTTATCCCTTGTTTCTAATTGGAGATTTTATGACATTACTACTAGTTACTATCATTCCAGGGATAGGCGTTTCCGGAATGCTCATGACGGAACCTGCTATTAGTACCGCGATCGATTATGATGAAATAAGAATTAGCAAACGTAGAGAAGCCACTTATAATGGCATATTAACTTTAATTGCTAGGTTATCTCTTGTAATTTCAGGAATTACTCTAATAATCGTGCAAGAAATTAGTGGATTCGATCCAAACATTGAGGATCCATTATTACAACCTATATCGGCTATTGCTGGTTTGAAAATTCTAGTTTCACTGGTACCAGTTTTAGGAGGTTTCTGTGCAACATTGATTTTTGCTTTTTTTCCAATTAATCTTGATCGATTTAATGAAATACAGAAAAAATTACAAATATTTCATGAAGAAAGAAGAGATAAGGCACGAAAAGCCTTAAATTAATTCTAACGAAAGAAGTAAATTTAAAAAAAATTTTAATTAATTTTTATTTTAAGCCTTTCTTCTAAAACGGTTTATTAGTTTTACCAATAATATTAAACCAATTATGGCCATTGCAAATAAGATTAATGTACTGAAAGGTGTGAAGGAACAATGTGCATAATATCCTAAAAAACATAACTTACTTGCTTCATCAGGTATTAAAGTAATTATCCCCGAAGAAACTCCGCCAGCTATTAATCCGATTAAAAGTATTAAGTAGATTCCTAGAAGTATTGCTTTAATTACTTTTGACAATTTACTTATATTCAAATTTTCATGAATCTGCAAAATTGTTCACACAATGTTTTTGATTTAATTAATCATACACATTTTTAATCATTTAATTCCATGTACGACAAGGATTAAATAAAAAAATAAACATATATCGTTGAAATAATAAGTATTTATATTATATAGCTAATAAAATCTGGATTGTATATTCCATCTCTCAACTAGGTAGTTGAAATTTTATCACTTGTATAATATATATAAAGAAGGTCCTTTAGAAGGCTGCAATTCCCGTACAATAGAGCAAATAAGTCTATTTATTTCAGATAAATTAAAGCCATAATAGGCAATTCTTATTTATATAATAGCTTTTCTTTCCAAGTTTCATAATAAAAGACTTTATACATAATATCAACAATTATTGAATCAATCTTTTCTTTTTTTATATTTTCAACCAAATCTGTTAACTCTTTCATATTATTAGCCCATACCCAACAAACAATTAGATTTGGTAAATTACTAAATGTCCAGCAGTAGAAGAGCATAGGTTCATATTTACTGTTCAAATGTTTTGCAAAATCGTTTTTATCAATTGGGGGGTTTACAGTGATTTGAAAAAGGGCAAATATATCATTAGAGCCCTCAGGATTAAAATTAATCGAAAGTTCAATTATCCCTTCTTGAATTAGTCTAGTTAAGCGACGGCGAATTGTATTTGAGGTACTAGTAAGATCGTCAGCAATCTCTGATATAGGTTTTCGGGAATCTTTATTCAATGATCGAATTATCCCTAGATCTAGTTTATCATAATTCATAGATCTGGATTTTGGAACAATATAGGGAACGGGGACTTTATATTGCACACCAGAAAGTAGTCCAATTTCTGGAGACTGAATCTGAGCTGTGTGAGAAATAAATGAGGAATAATCATCTAATTGATGAATACTTTCCAACATCGCACCAATATACAAATAATTCCTACCAGATAAGATTATCTGCCATGTATTTTCGTGTTTTCCTAGTTCAGATACTACTTTATCCAAATCTTGAGCCTCGCTTTGCCCAAAGATAAAACAATAGATTGCATTAATCGCATATGGTTTTAAGCTTGCGGTAAATCTTTCAATAATGTTTAAATCCATAAGGTTCTGTATTCTTTTATAAACAGCGTTTACAGAAAGTCCTAGATAATCTGAAATCTCTCTATATGTTAATCTTGAATTATTAAATAAAAGTAGAATAATCTTGAGATCAATTTCATCCATAAAGTATAGAAATTAAATAAGAAATAAATGTGTTTAGTTCAATGTCTTGGAAAAGAAGAGTTATAGGTATTGAATTCTTCCATCTTTAATTTTACACTTATCTTTTAAAATTTCAGGATAATATTTAATAGTTTGATTTATCAATTCTCTATACTTTTCGGAGGTTTCAATAATTTTATGAGGAGGATTCTCTCCAATTGCCTTTTGGACTAACTCTAATATATGATATAACTCTAAATTACTTTCTTTTGCAGGTTTTGCTAGTGCTAAGCAACCAGTACAGCTAACAGCAATAGTGGTTGCCTCAATTTCTTTAGCTTCTGAAATTCTCATCCCTGAAACAACTTTGAAATATTCTTTATTTGAACCTGCTAAAGATGAGCCACAACACAGAGTTTTGTTTAAGTTATGTTTCATCTCGACTACTTCAGCACCCAATATCTCAAGTAATTCACGTGGACTATCAAAAATCTTTTTATCTAAATTCCTCCAAGCACATGGATCATGAAACGTTATCCTTTCCTTGATTTTATTCTTAATTTTTAATTCATCTTTATGATATTTCTCAATAAAATAACTACTAAATGTTTGTAGTTCAATACTTTTTTTAAATTCTGGAATAAGATTAGAATACGTATTCAACATTCTTATACATCCAGGACAAAATACAATGAATTTGTGTATTCCAAGAACATTAAAATCTTCTAAAAGTGTCCTTCCTTTTATTATGACTTCTTCTTCTCCAAATATTTTTGTGTATGAACCACAACAATATTTAACTCCACCCATTTTGGGGAATTCATCCAGTAATTTTGTGTTTATTAAATCCGTCTGAACATAAGAAAGTCCGCATCCTAAATAGAACATGTGACTACTTTTTGGTGGATGTTGATATTGTTGAATATTCTGTCTCAATCTCTCATCTCCTAGATATAATGCCAAAGTTGCATCATTGAGTTCTATTTCTTCATGTGGTAAATAAAAACATGGTAAACCTTCATTTTTTAGCTCTTTAGTTGTTACTTCTCTCATCAATTCCTTAGGATTAGATTTTGTTGGGCAGATAGTGTCACAATATGCACATCCTATGCATTTTTTAATACTTTCGCTCGCAATCTTCGTTTCTATTAAACTAATTACTTCATTCTTTGCATCCTCTTTTGTAAGATCTAGATATGGACACTCAGCTAAACAAGTTCCACAACGTTCACATCTTTCTTCAATAAACATCATTTCTTATCACATATTTTTAATTTGTTGAGAAAAAGCGTTTAGATAAAGAGAGAGCACAATATTCCCCACACATTGAACACATATCTTGGGTAATTGGATGTTTTTTTGATGGTTCCTCAGGATCTAAACTATACTCAAATTGCTTACGCCAGTTTTTCTGAAATCGATACTGAGAAAGAGAGAGATCATTATTAAAAAGATAGTTTAACCCAAATTTCATGGAATCTCCCACATGAGCAGCAATTTTACATGCAATTATTCCTTTCTTTATATCCTTGACTGAAGGTAAACATAAATGCTCTGCAGGGGTAATTGAGCATAAATAATCAGCACCATATACTGAAGCGAATGACCCACCTATTGCTGCGGCAATATGATCATATCCAGGAGCAAAATCAGTTGGAAGAGGTCCTGAGACAAATAAGGGTCTATTGTTCGTAATTTTTTTATATAATTGAATTTTTTCTATCAAACTTTTAACCACGACATGACCTCCTAAACTTTCAATTATAACTTGTATCCCCTTTGAATTCGCTCTTTTTGCAAGTTTGGCATTTAGTTTGACTTCTGAAAGTTGGAACGTATCCACTTCATCATGAATACAACCACTCCTTAAAGTATTACCTAGATTTAACACAATATCATTTTCTCGAAGGATATCCATAAGATAATCAAAATTTTTAAGAAAAGGATTTTCAATGGATTGCTCCATCATTAAAGTCGCAGTAAAACTGCCACCTTTAGATACAATACCCATTATTCTTTTCCCTTTCATTTTTTCCAAATCATCGAGAGAAAATGCGCAATGAAGAACAATAGAACTTATTCCATCTTTAATTTGCTTCCTTATTATATTAAAGATCATATCCTCTGTAATGTTAATTATTGATTTTGCTTCGGCAACTGCTTGGTATATAGGAACTGTCGTTATTGGAACAATTGAAAAATCTATTATCTTTCTTCGAATCGTATCAATATTTCCACCCATGGAGAGATCTGATATTGTATCAGCACCATATTTCTGTGCGACCTTCACCTTTTCAATCTCCTCATCTAATTCAACTAAAGAGGCAGAAGTACCAATATTAACGTTTATTTTTGTTCTAAATGGCATACCTATACCCAGTGGAAGGTGATCTTTTCTTTTCATTATTACTGATTGGCCTTTTGATATGCTTTTCATAATAGTCTTAACATCGACTCTTTCAATCTTGGAAACTGCTATAATACCAGGATTCACTTTACCCTTTAACGCTTCTTCATATAAAGTCATTTTATTTCACGATTTATATGTCTAGAAAATCATGTTTCAAAGAAAAATACATTTAATATATGTTAAAAATACTTTTTTTCAAATAAAGTTATTCGCATTTTATAATTCTTAAAAAAATTTTCAAATTCTTAAGCATGAATAATTAAAATGATTCACACGAGTACTTCTATCCTTTTTCTATCAATATTATTATAGAAAATCTCATAAAAATTGAATATTTTATTTCAATTTTCTTTAAAAAGCAAAAATTTAATTGCTTTTGATTCCTCTTAAGATTAGTTCTCTAAGAACTTATATATATTTGAATAAAATAAGAAATTTGGTAATTTAATTGCAAGGAACAGTAAAATGGTTTAATGGCCGTAAAGGCTATGGATTTATAACCTCTGAAGAGGGAAATGATATTTTCGTTCATTTCTCGGCTATTACTGGAGGCGATAACGAATTTAAGACATTAAATGAAAACGATAAAGTTGAATTCGATGTCGTTGAAGGTCAAAAAGGACCCCAAGCAAGTAACGTTGTCGTTACTGAAAAGGCTCCTCAACAAAGTAGCTCATATAATAGATTCTATTAATCTTATGGAAAATTATAAATCTAAATAAGTAACAAATTAAAATAAGTAGTATGTAATAAGTAGTAAAACTCCTTTTACGATTATTATCAACACTTATCATTTTTTTCTTTATTTTCAAAATACGGTAGATTTCTTTTATTTTTTGAATAAGAAATTTTTTCTAACATCTGAAAAAAGTTAAAATTTATTATGGTTGTACCTTATTTCTAATTAGATTTAAATTTAAAAAGATATTAAGAATTAGAAATTTGGTTTTAAAGTTGGTAAATGGAACTGTAAAATGGTATAATCACCGTAAAGGCTATGGATTTATAACCTCTGAAGAGGGAAAAGACATATTTGTACATTATACTGCTCTAGTTGGTAGGGATGACGAATATGTCACTCTTAATGAGAATGATAAGGTTACTTTCGATGTAGTTCAAGGTCAAAAAGGACCTCAGGCAAGTAACGTTGTCATTACAGAGAAAGCGCCTCCTCAACTTCGAAAAGGCGGTTTTCGAATTTAAACTTGTAAATAATTATGAACCTACAAAATTTGATAAACTGTTCTATGAAGTGAAGATACTTCTATGATCTTTATCGAACTTTATTCTTTTTTTTTATTCTAATGGCTCTATTTAATAGTATTTAGCATTAATTTTTCGATATCCCTAGAAACCAAAAGCTTAATTGAGATGCTTTTTTTTTATAATTAATTCTCTTAGATATACGAGAATTTTTTTAAAATAAGAAAATGGTTTTAAAATTGGTACACGGAACAGTAAAATGGTTTAATGGCCGCAAAGGCTATGGATTTATAACATCTGAAGATGGAAGTGATGTCTTCGTTCATTTTTCCGCTTTATCAGGTGGAGAGGATGAATATAAAACATTAAATGAAAATGACAAAGTTGAGTTTGAAGTTACTGAAGGTGAAAAAGGACCACAAGCTAGCAATGTGGTAGTAACTGAGAAGGCACCTCGCCAAGCGAGTTCATTTAACAAAGGTGGAAGTCGTGGTGGTCGAGGTGGTAGACGATCTCCTCGTTTTTAAAATTTATGACTTGTTATAAATCACAAATAAGTAATAATAAATAGGAATTAGAAATTAGTAAAAATCTGTTTTTGCGAGTTATCGAACCCTATCTTTTTTTTTTGATTTTTTATTCTTTTAATTTTTAAGTTGAATTGATCTCCGTTATAGAAGAGTCTGATATAGAAAGTAAAATTCGCTTAGTTTATTATTAAAAAAAATTTGATTAAAGAGGAATATTATTTATGTCCAGATTTTCTGGTATCAAGCCTTTCCGTTGTAACCAAGAAACTTCATGTTTTAAGTATCTCCAAAAAATTTCACACCTTTCACTTTGACCTTTAATTTCAGTCTCGAATTTCCAGGGATTGATTATGACTAAATCACCTTTTCTTATCCAGACTCTCTTCTTTATTTTTCCTCGAATCCGTCCTAAACGATGTTTTCCATCCTCGCAATAAACCCCCATCCGTTCTTGTCCATAAATATCGGTTACTCTACCATACATTTCCCCATTTTTCCTATATGGAGTTTTTACACGACTTATTTCTGGTTGTGGATTTGGTCCAAAAGTTCTTCTTCCTTTCTTGGTTTGCTTTTTTTTCATCTTTGGCATAAAATATACACTTTTTTTGTATTAAAATTGTAAATCCGATTTTCTAAAAACATCGAAATTCAAGTAATAACTCAATATATTGAAATTCGAAAATAAGTATAGAATTTCGCAATCTGCGAATTAATATTTCTATGATAAAATATTATCTATCTTTATTTACAATCTAATATGGTAGAATTAGATCATATATGTATTTTATGGAATTTTTCTTTCCATTTTTTTCTAAATTCTATTTTTTTCTATTACCAATCATCAAAAATTGTCATTAAAAGTAAGCAAACGAAAAAATCATTGAAAATCATTTTAAAATTAATCTTGATTTTCGCTTTGCCATTATTAATAGAAATGTTGGACTTTTTTGTATTTTAATCATAGGATTAAAAAATAAAGTAAAAATAGTTAAATGTAAAGAAAAATAAATTAAAATATATAAAAGATTTAATAAGAGTTCATATGGTGTGTAAATCTTGGCTGATTATAAAGAAATAATTGGTTGGTTTTTTGGTGCAGCTATTGCTGTCGTTTGGATTGCTTTTGGAATTCTCGGAGCAGGGAATATGTTGTTTCTTGCTGTTGCCATCTCCCTTACTATATTGTTTGGGGTATTGTCTGGAGGATTCATTGCGCTAAGCAAAGGAAAAAATAATTATAAAGAAGTCATTGGCTGGTTGTTTGGCGCAGCTATAGCAGTTGTTTGGATACTCTTTGCATTAATTGCACCGGGGGATTTGGTGTTTCTTGTTGTTGCCATCTCTCTTACGATATTATTTGGTGTATTAGCTGGTGGACTTATTAAGTTAGGCACAAAATCTTAAATAGACTAAAAAAATTTTTATAAATTTTCTTTTTTTTTAAAATCCTCAAAAAAAAAGCGAAAGAGAAGGAAAAAAGTCTTTAAACGAGGAAATAAAAATAACTTTGTAGATATGGAAGAACACAAGATAGTGGAATCAAAAAATCTTAAAGAATATATTAAAAATTTAGACATTGACATTTTTGGTTTTGCTGACATGCATTTATTATTGGAAATGGAGACAGGAATTCCCACAGATTTGAAGAAATTCATAAATATGTTTCCATATGCCATTGTATTAGGTGCTCAATATGGAAAGTTAGGGAAAAAAGCCTCCGGTGGCAAAACAGCATTATTCTTGGAAGAAGCTGCTTTTTCTATAATGGAATATTTAGAAAGTAAGGGTTATAAGCAACTTATTATCCATACCGAAGATGAATTTGATCCTATTAATCGGTTAGGATTTATGTCTCTTAAACTTTTGGCAAAAACAGCAGGTCTTGGCTGGCAAGGTAGATCGCTATTAATTATTTCTCCAGAATATGGCCCCTTACATCGCTTAATCGCAATTTTGACAGACTTGCCACTTCAAACTAATCAAGTAATAAAAAATAAATGTGGTAATTGTCGAAGATGCATAGAAGCTTGTCCTCAAAGCGCACTTAATTTTGTTGCCTTTGAGGATCATCCTTCACATCGAGAAGAAGTTTTAGATATAAAGACTTGTTTAGGCGATAATGGATGTTTAGTATGTCTTTTATCTTGTCCTTGGCTAAAAAAGTAAAAATTTAAAGTTGCCAAGGATAAAATAAGCCAAACCTCGTTTGACATTATTATTTATTACGAATATCAAATAAAAATTTAACACAATCAGCATTAACGTTTTTACCTTTAAATCCAGCTAATTCTAAATGTTCTTTACTTGCTCGCCAAAACTCACCTGAAGATATCAGGATAAATGTGAAGAGAAATATTCTTTAATTTAATTAAGGTTAAAAATAATGGATTTACTTTTATTATTTCCTCTTTTATTGCTTCCATGAAGTATTGATTGGTGGAAATAGATTGATTCAAATATTCTAAGCATTTTTTTATTTGTTTATAACCATTTCTATGACTAATTTCATTTATATATAGTTTATTTCAAAAAAAAATTGAAAACAAAAAAAATAATATTATTGAAGCTTATCCTTCATTTCCATATAAAAGTCAAGCGATTCAGGGTTTCTAAGAGCGCCACGATTCGCAACTTCCATGCCATGGATGATTTTAGTTACGGCAATTTCGACTTTTTTGTTTGAAAATGTATAAGGTATGCCATCTGGTGGAGCCGCATAAATGAGTTTGGGTACGTGTCTTGGACTAGTTTTTTCTCTAATTTTTTGTCGGATTTTAGCTTGTAATTCATCGGTCAATTCATACCCCTCATTCAATAACACAAACATCACAATCCGGATGTCGTCGGCATATTGTTGACCGATTACCAGCGAATCAGCGATTTCAGGCAATTGTTCCACGACATTGTAAATTTCCGCAGTACCAATCCTTACACCTGATGGTTTTAAAACGGCGTCGGAACGACCCCAAAAAGTTATTCCGCCTGTATCGCTATGAATTACTATATAATCACCGTGCCTCCATACATTCTTTCCTGTATCCTTAAAGTGATCAAAATAAGCAGTCTTATATTTTGTCATATTTTCATCATCTCCCCAGAAATATACTGGCATTGAAGGAGCGGGTGCTTCACATACAAGCTCCGCTTGCTCATCTTCAACAGATTCTGCATTATCATTGTAAGCTTCTACTTTCATTCCTAATGCACGTCCTTGTAATTCACCAGAATAAACAGGAAGAATTGGAATAGCTCCTGCGAAACATCCATTGATGTCAGTTCCACCGCTGATTGAATTGAAAAAAAGATCTTTCTTAATTTCACGATAAACGTATTCAAAACCTTCTGGAGAAAGAGTCGATGCCGTTTGTGATATTTCCCGTAAAGCGCTCATGTCATATTTCTCGGCTGGTTTTACGCCAAGACCCATTAAATAATGAATATAAGCAGCACTAGTACCAAATATCGAGATTCCGTGTTTTTCTATTAATTCGAAAAATCGAAGTGGACCGGGGTAAAGAGGATTCCCATCGTATAAAAAGACAGTTGCACCAACTGCTAGAGCACTAATCAACCAATTCCACATCATCCAACTTGGGGCAGTGATATAAGTTATCACGTCATTTCTTTTGCAATCAGTGGAAAGGATGAGTTCTTTTAAATGATTGATAAGAACACCCCCAGCACTTTGTACGAGACATTTAGGAGCTCCAGTAGTTCCAGAAGAAAACATTATATAAACTGGATGATCGAAGGGTAATTGTTCAAATTCAAGTTTAGGATTTTCATCTTTAGAAATAAAATCCTCCCAATTTATAGCTTTTGGAATACCAGAAACATCCACTTTACCATCAGAGATGTAAGATACCAGTATTACTTTTTCAATTGAAGGAATAGCATTGATAACAGCTTTTATATTTTCTCTAATATCAAAAACTTGACCTCGGTAGAAATACCCATCAACCGTAAATAGAACTTTAGGCTTGATTTGGCCAAACCTATCAATTACAGCACTTGATTGAAGTTCAGCGCCGCAGGATGCCCAAATAGCACCTATAGCTGTAGCTGCGAGCATAGCAGTAGGAGTTTCGATTAGATTTGGAATATATGAGACTACTCGATCACCAATTCCTACGCCAATCCCCCTTAAGGCGTTGGATAATCGAGCTACATTTTTATTTAGTTCTACATAAGTTACTTTCTTAGAAACCTTTGTCTCTCCTTGAAAAGTAAATGCTAATTGATTATCTTTATATTTTAAAAGGTTCTCTGCAAAGTTTAGTTTTGCTCCTGGAAACCATTTAGTCCCTGGAAACTCTTCTAAATTCTCTACAACTTTTTCATATTTTTTTGATGCAATTATGCCACCAAACTCCCACATAGCTGCCCAGAATTCGGGTATACTTTCAACAGACCATTTATGGAGTTCTTTTCCATCTTTAATGTTTAATCCATAATTTCTATTGACAAAATCAATAAATCGAGTTACCTCAACATTTTTTATCCAAGCGACTGAGGGTTCCCATAGCTTTTTCCTCACATCTGAAATAAATAACACCTCTAATTTTGAAATTTCTTAAGTTTATTTTAGTAATTTCGGATAAATTTTAAAATTAGATATTTTTGATTTTAGTTCTTTTAATACTTTTTTATTAAATTTTATCTAATGGCGTTAATTTTCTAGCTAATAAAATGACGTATATTGAACATGAATTTGAAGTAGTCAAAAAAACCAATGTCCCAAACACCATTGATTCATTAAAACATGACCTAAAAAGTCTTGGAGTGCAGAAAGGGGCGGTTATAATTATGCACAGTTCTCTTAGCAGCATCGGATGGACGGTAGGGGGTCCTATCTCCGTTATTACTGCTATGATGGAACTATTAACACCAAAAGGCACACTAGTAATGCCAACATTTAGTGGAGGTAATACAGAACCTTCAAATTGGCAGTATCCCCCCGTGCCAGAAAGTTGGTGGGAAATTATTAGAGAGAATATGCCAGGATTTGAACGAAAAACCACACCGACAAGAGGGATGGGATGTATTGTTGAAACTTTTCGTAGTTTTCAGAAAGTCTTTAGAAGCGATCATCCAATTTCATCTTTTGCAGCTTGGGGAAAACATGCAAAAAACATTACAAAGGATCACAAATTAAATTCTGATCTGGGAGAGAATTCTCCATTATCCCGTATTTATGACTTAGATGGGCAAATTTTACTTTTAGGAGTTTCACATGAGAGTAATACATCCATCCATTTAGCTGAATATAGATGTGATTATCGAGATAAACAATTCATGCCTAATGCTTCCGCTATAAAAGTTAAAAATGGAAGAAATTGGGTAGTTTGGAATGAATTAAACCATTGTATCGATGATTTTGAACAATTAGGCCAGGATTTTGAGCGATTAATCCAATATAAGCCTAAGAAAGTAGGACGTGCAGAAAGTCGTTTGCTATCTCAAAGAAAGATGGTTGATTTTGCTATGAAATGGATAACAGAAAATAGAATTTGATCTTTATGATAATCGAAATCATCCTAAGGAAAAGCAAGAAAACGAGAACTAGCTTTTTAGCTTGTCAATCCTACTTACATAATCCATAATTTTCGCTAGTGCATTTACAGGACGATCCCACAACTTATATAATATTGCTCCATTATCGCGTAACCTTTTTGACCAAGGGCTATTTAAATTCATTGGACTAACATATAATATAGGAATTGAATGCCTCATTGAGTTCCTTAAAGTTGGTTGGATTAAATTTCGGGCTAATTCGTCAATCTTCTCTTCAGAGATACTCTGAAGTTTAACATTTTTAATTATTTGCTCATATTTAAGATACTTATCCAAAACATCTTGAAATCCATAGACTCCATATTGAATAAGAGCATCTATTTCTCCTGATTTCATCAAAATTTCAGGCAATGTAAGATAAAAACTTGAAAAGTCTACGTCAAATGTACAATCTAGAGGATTCTTATAACTTGCTGTGGGGGGTATTATTTCTTTTAATTCATTTTGAAGTTGGTCTGAAAATTCTGGTACCAATATTCCATGTTTTTCTGCATTATTTGCTACCATTGCTCCTGGTCCTCCTGAATTTGTTATAATGCCCAATCTTTTCCCTTTTGGTAATATTTTTCTTGACAAAATGAGACCAATATCTAAAAACTCTTGTACATAATCAATTTTTATTATCCCTACTTGTTTAAAAACACTTTCATAGATTTTAGAATTACCCGTTAAGGATCCAGTATGACTTTGTGACGCTCGATTACCAGCATCAGTACCTCCGCCATATATAGCGATTATAGGTTTTTTTGGTGTAATATCTTTCGCTACTTTCAAGAATTCTCTTCCTCTTTTAATCTCCTCAAGATACAATCCTATTATTTCCGTATACTTATCATCTTTGTAATACTCTAAACAATCTACTATATCAATATTTGCTTCATTTCCAACAGACAAAGATTTACTCAAACCTAAGTCTAAGTTCCGAGGATCCCACCAAATCTGGCAAGAGAGTGTACCACTTTGAGAGGCTATAGAAAATTTACTCCTTTTTAGATTTTCCCAAATAAAAATATTGAATGATTTATTTTCTTCTTCTGGTCCATACCAATTATTAAAAACACCTAAACAATTTGGACCAATAAATCTAATTCCATATTCTTTTGCAATATTATTTATTTCTTGAGTAAGTGTATTTTTGCGTTCTCCAACTAATTCACGAAAACCACTTGAAATTAAAATTATTCTTTTAACGCCTTTTTCAGCACACTCTTTAAAAATTTGGGGGACAATTTTAGCAGGAAGAACAATAACTACTAACTCAGGAATGTCTGGAACATCATATATAGATTTATAGGCTTTGTATCCCATGACGGACTCCAAATTTAAGTGGATTGGAAAAACCTTACCCTCATAACCAGACATTATCAAATTCATAATCTGGACAGAACCTAATGAAGTACCATCATTATTTGCTCCATAAAATGCAATAGTCTTTGGATTTAAAAAGCCATGAAGGAAGTGATTTTCACTCATATGTTTTCCCTTAATTTTAAAAAAGTTTCATTACTTTAAAATATAAAATAAAATACAACTAAGTTAAGTATGACTAAATTATTCGATGGTTTAAGAATATTAGATTGTTCTCAGTTTATCTCTGGACCATGGACTAGCACATTTTTTGCAGATCAAGGAGCGGAAGTTATTAAGGTAGAATTTTATCTCGTGCATAGCGATTAAACTACATCCTCCACCTTTCGGTGAAGCTTTTCGCTTATTTGTCCTCTATGATAAAACTATATTTCCTTTATTTTCGATCTTAAATCGTGGTAAAAAATCAGTCTCTCTAGATTTAAGAAAACCCGAAGCACAAGGTATTTTTAAAAATTTAGTTAAGAAGTCTGATATATTAATCGAGAATTTTGTTAAAGGAACAATGGAAAAATGGGGATTGGGTTATGAGATACTCAAAGAGATTAATCCCCAGCTGATTTATGCAAAAATTTCAGGTTTTGGGAACAAGGGTTTAGAACGATATACAAATAAGACCGCTTTTGATATAATCATTCAAGGTCAAGCAGGAATCCTAGATGCATTAGGGTTTAGTAAGGGTCCACCGAGATTACCCATAGCAGATTATACTGCTGGGCATATTGCTGCAATAGGGATAAGTCAAGCTCTCTTTTACCGAGAAAAAACGGGAGAGGGTCAATTTATTGACATTTCAATGCATGATATAATGTTTGCTATCAATATTAGAGCTCAAGCGAAGGAATTTATGCCAAGAGCACAACATATTGATGTAACTTCAAAATTTTTACCTATCTACAATCAATATCCATGTAAAGATGGTGTAATCGTTTTGACAACTCTTACAGAAAATCAATTCCAAAGACTAGCCAATGATGTTTTAAAAAAACCTGAATTGTTAGAAGATCCCAGGCTCGATAATATTATAAAACGCTTTGATCATATAGAGGAGCTAGATGAAATAATAGAAACATGGAGTATAAATTTAACACGAGAAGAGGCAATATCGAAACTAGAATCTGTAAGAATCCCATGTGGTCAGGTATTAACCATTAATGAAGTTCACCAACATCCGAATCTTAAAGAAAGAGGAATGTTATGTGATCAATTTGATTTTTCCAAATGGGGTGTTGAAAAAGCCACCATCCCTTCTGCTTTAATAAAATTTTCTCTATGTGAGGGAAGCGTGGAAAAGATTGGTCCAGAATTTGGGGAGAATAATAAGGAAATTTATTGTACCTTACTAGGTTATAGTGAAAAAGATCTAAGAAAGTGGAAACAAGAAAAAATAATCTAAAAATTAGAAGAACCAAAAAAATGGACTTCATTTTGTTTAAATAGCCTTATAAATTCTTGATATAAAACAAAAATTAAAAGAGTCGATTATTGATGAGTAAAGTGTTAATCTTATATGGAACAAGATATGGAACCACTAAAGCTATATCTAATGAAATTCAGAAAGTAATCGACGATAAGGGAATAATTACGGAAAGTTATAATCTAGAAGAACTCAAAATAAAGGAACTCCCCCCATTGCAGGAATATACTGGCATTTTAATTGGTACAGGTATTAAAATAAAGAGATGGACTTCAGATGTTAAAAAATTTGTGCAAAAAAGAAAAACAGAACTAATTAGCAACCAAAATAAACTAGGATTCTATGTGTGCTGTGGAGAAGCCGCAAAAAAAAACAATATTAGTAATGCAATTGATACTTATATCACTTCTAAATTACAAAAATTAGGCATAAAACCCGCTTTAATCGATGCTTTCGGAGGATGTTATGATTTAACTGAGGGATCTTCAATAACCGGTATGACACGTAAGATTGTTATAAGTATTATGAAAAATGAGGAAGGGATTGAAAATCCAGATGGTAAGTTGCATGATTTTAGAGATTGGGAACAAATCAGAGAATTTGCTAATATATTTGCCGAATTAGTAGAGAAGTAAAAGAATCAACATAAAATAATATAAGAAAGATGATTAAATGTTTCAAAAAATTATTTAACATCTATATATTTATTTCTAAAAATAAAAAAAAGAATTCAAAAGGTAACTAAAAAATGAATGAGCAAGGAGAAGAAAAGAAAAAAAATCTATTAGATAAACTCAATGATTCGTTTGTAGATTTTGTAGGGGGCGCATTTGGAGAAAGTGGAAAAGAATTCATTGAAGAAACATCTGAAAAAATAAAAGATTTTTCCTCGCAATCAATTAAAAAATTTATGGAATTTTCTGATTCTGTTCTAGAAAACCTTAAACTAACAGATAATGAACAAGTAATGAAGGCCCGTGATTCTGTTGAGGATTTATTAAAACAAGCTGGGCTTCTAGAGGAAGATGAAGAAGATTTTTAAGTTTTAGATTCGATCTATATCTTTTTTTATATTTATTTTAATTTATATTGAATTAGAAGTAGTTTAGAGGACTTTAGCATTCCTTAAAAAAGATTTAACTTCTTCAGTGGTTGCATTAAAAAGTTCTGAAATCACAGTGAGGCTAATATCTTGATCCATTCCTAGCTTCCTATAATCCTCGTAAAGTTTAATCCATGTTTGCTTCTGGCTATATTTATCTTGGTGCTCTGCTTGGATATGTATCCAGTACGGATGAGTTAATTCTACTCCACAGTAAGGACAAAATCGTGATTCATCTTCAGACATCAAAAAAACCAAGTCGAAATTCGAAATTATTATTTTTTAGAGAATAATTTTAATAAGATAATAATAGTTTAAAAACTTTTAATTTCCCTTATATATTGAAAGGGAAGGTTTTCTTAATTTTATTAATTAATATAAAACAACTATTTTTATTGGAAAAAAAAATCTATATTTAATAAAACTTGACTGATTTAAAGAGAAGAAGAGCAATTCTTGATTTAGTAGCTAGTAGAAACTCCTTTTTAATAAAGTTACTCACTTCGATTTTTGGATTATTAGAATATAATTTTTTAGAGTTTCTTCGCGTGTTAGATAAGATTTTTCATATTAATTCTTTAAATTTCATAATTAAGTATTTGCTTAAGGATAAATGGGGTGGAAGGGTTGTTCCACTAAATAAGAATATTGAACCTCAAGTTAAATTTCTTCCATCTCAAGAAATACTAGAGTTAATAACTAAGTCTAACGTTGTGGGGATTGCTTCTTGTTATTGCAGAGAAAAGCAAAGAAAATGTGGAATTAGAGCTAATTGTACTCATCCACTTAATACATGTATTCATTTGAGTTATGGAAAATCACTACATGAAATCCCTTTCAAATCTAATAATTTAGAAAGAAGTTCGAAGGATTATGTAAAAAAGCTCTTGATTAACTTTGAAGATATAGGTTTAATACATCAGATAATTTTCTTTCCTAATCCTGCTTATTATTATGTAATTTGTAATTGTTGCTCATGTTGTTGTCTTATTTTAAGCAAATTTTTGAAAATGGGAGCTCCTCCGCTCATTAAAAGTGATTTTATTGCTGTCACAAATCCAGAGCTATGCAAAAACTGTGGAATCTGTGTAAACTGGTGTTATTTTGAAGCAAGAGTATTAAACACCAAATTAGAAATCAATACAAATCTTTGTTTTGGTTGCGGATTATGCGTTGGTAAATGCCCAGAAAAAGCTATTATATTGAAGAAAAAATAGTATAAAAATTTTTGAAGAAACTTAATAAAGTCTAAAATTAAATATGAAAAGTTTTTTTATTTTTATAATCTAGCGATTTGATCTAATAATTTAAAGATTTATGAAGGGTCTTTATGAACTAGGGATAGTTTTTAGGGGATTTGTTTTAGTAAACTACACCTCTGAAATTTTTGACGAAAAAGGTGATGCCAGTCAGGGGAATAAAGATTTAAGAGGAGCATTTATTTCTGCGATAGATACCTTTGCAAAAAATGCTTTTAATAATCTTGCTTTAGAATATCTTGAATCAGATAATATTTTATTTATTTTTAAAGCTTCTGAAATTAAAACCTCTGACTATCATGAACCGGAACCGATAATTCTCTATGGTTTGATAGATAAAAAAAAGAGAGATACAGATAAAATTGTGAAAAAATTCCTCGATAAATTTGAAATTATTTTACAAATGTTTATCTCAAGGTTCCAAAGTAAGGATTTTACAGAATTAAGTCAATTTCATTCATTCAAAAAGGAGATTGAAAACTTTTTTATTTAAAAAGTCTAATTTGATAAGTACCATCCTTTTGGATCTGACCTAGAGTATGCAATTACTCCTTGATCTTTTAATAAATCAATCTGGGTTTCTACTGTATTCTTATCATATCCTAAAATCACAATATCTTCAACAAGTTTTGTTTTGGAGGGTATAATTCTATTCTTTTCTAGATGGTGGATAATAATTGTTCTTAAGTTTTCTTCTGTTATCGTTCCCTGTAGTGATCTCTGATTTTTAACACTTTCTTTTTCTGTTTCTTTAGTTAAAGCATCAATTAAAGCTTCTCCTTTGGGTTTCTCAACTTCTTGTTCTATTACAATAGGTTTGATTTTTATACTTTTTTTAGGAGGAGCTCCCACTACACCTCCTAAACCTATTTTATCTTCAGGTAGAGTCCAAACAGAATAGATAACTTTTTCAAATTTATCTTGCTTTTCTGTAATCATCCTTTCAAATTCTTCAATAACTCGATCTTTAAGATACCCTCTCTTCTTCAAATCATTAGCAATCTCCTGAATAATCTTTTTGTCAATTAAATCTTTAAAAATAAATTCTCTAATATTTGTTGGAACAGTTTCTAATTTGAGAGTTTTTACAGGAGGCTCTATTAGAGGTTCTTGTTGGTCAACTATATTAATATTTTGTGGTATTTCTAAAACCGGTTTCTCCCCACATTCAAAATCATTTATACATCTTATACTCCTATCATAGCCTCCAAATATGATATTTGTCGTTCCTAGCTCAGGATCTGGCATAGTTGACACAATTTTTATTGAAGTAGAAGTAGAAGTTTTCCATTTTAACTCAATGTCAGTTGAATTTAATTTTGTATTATGATAGATTCTTAAAGATCCATCAGCACAACCTACAAGAATTTCATTTGAGTTATCACCATCAATATCGGCGATTTTTAAAGAAACTGGGCGGCCTTCTTCAATATTTATAACTTTTAAGCTTTCTCCTTCACTATTAAATACTGAAAGATTAGAATCATCTGTCCCGACTACTATTTCATAGTAGCCATCATTAGTTACATCACCAACTTGAATAGCATTTATTTGTGTACCTAAAAACTTTTGCCAAACTATATCTGGTTTACCTTCACTGGATTGAATTAATTGAAGTAATCCATTTTTCGTTCCAACTACTAAAGCATGGATAGGATGTTCTTCTTTTGGTAGTTTTAGGGATCCTAAATTGCACGCTGATACCCATGAATCATAATATAGTATAAATTCGGGTTCTTTTGCATCTATATCCCTAAAAATTTTAAGAGTTTTATCTTCTCCACCATATATCAACTCAACATTTCCATCTCTAGTAAAATCCCCTGCAGTGACGCATAAAACTTTTCCCTTTGTCTTAAAGTTCATTATTCCTGCTAATTTGTTAATCCCTTTAACAAATTTTACAACCAAGAAATTTCCATCACCAGCACCAACAAGAATCTCATCACATCCATCACCTGTAATGTCAACAGGATAAGTTGTTCTTACCCAACCGTCAAAACTTATACTATCTAGTATATTTAATTCCTCATCCATTAAATATAAGGTCTTATCATGTCCACCAAATACCAAATAACACTTACCTTCACATCTTAAAGTCGAGCAAGTCAAAACCGCTTCAGGGGCTTCAAACATCCAGTTTAAATTGAATTTTTTCTTTAGGGAAGACATTTTCTAAGTTTTTAATGATATAGATTTAATATAGAACCATTGATAATAAATGCGTTTCTAATTTATATAATGAACGTATTTTAAATCTATTTAATGCTTTTGGTTTTAAAAAGATTATAAAAAAAATTGTATATTAAAAAAAAATAAAATAAAAATTATAATCCAAGCTGAGCATCACTCGGACTATATTCACCAGTACCGTTTATTTCATAAGTTATCTCTACCATTTCTCCAGCATTTAGTAAATCTATTGTCCATTTTAAAGTATCTTGTCCAACTTCATCAGTTATTTCTGGTTTCTTACTATAAGTGCCGTATTCAAATTGATCAGGCACCTTATCCATTAAAATTAGATTTTGGAGTGGTGCTGTACCTATATTTTCAAGAATTAAAATTATTCTGTAATTTCCTAAGTCGCCAATTGGTAGAACTTCTTTACCAATTCTAAACTTCCTTCTCAAGTGTAATGCCTCAATTATTGGTACTTCAGGCATAAATTCTAATTCTTGAGAGAGTGGATAGGTGTTCGCATTATATATGATTTGAGATTCAAATGTAGCCTCTTGAACAGGATTTATACAATGAATAGGATACTTAAAAACTAGACTTGATTCTGGCTTAAACATCTCTGTGTCAGAATTTCTTAGTTCTTTTAAACTAATTTTGAACACGCTTCCATCAAAGCTTACCGCTCCAGATGGTAAGTCAATTTCTTCTCCATCCCAAAGCATTGTAACGTCAGATGCTTTTGGGGGTTGAAATTCATTAGTGAAGTATTGTTGTGAGATAATTAATTGATCCAAGGGAGCAGAACCGTTATTTATGACTTTCAAAGTAGCTATTACATCCTGTTCCTTATAAGTAGGTACTTGTGTAATATCATATTGCATGTCACCAGTTATACTGGCGATTTCCAAAATAACATCAGAAATATTTATTGTCCCATTCACTGCTGTCTGAAAGTCAGGCATAACTCGAAATTCAAGTTTCTTCCTAAATGCGGGATACTCTTCAGATTCGTATCGCCACTTATTGGAGTGCCATTGTGCTCCTGCAGGAAGTAGGGGAATATCTCTAGGATCTATATCCACAAACTTTTTGGTTTCATCGTCGGGAGAATAGACATCAGCATTAAATAATTGGATAATAAACTCAGAGGGATTCTCAAAGACTAGTTTGCAATCCCAAATTTCTGGTTCTTCGTCTCTTTCAAGTGCATCTACATAGAATTTATTTCTAGTGTAAGCATCATATTTATCTACCGCAAGACCTCCCGCGAATGATGATGATCCTTCATAAGTGACTTCTATTGGGCCACTTTTTCTTTTAGTTATGTCAGTTACCATTATAGTGCATGTAAACTTCAATAAAGCTGTCCTTTCGGGCGGTAATTTTTCAATTCTCCATACAACATTGTTACCTTCAATTTCTGCAATACCAATATTAGACTCTCTAACAACTGGATTTGAAAAGTCTTTTGGAATAGTTTTTACAACTTTTACGTTTGAAATAGCTTTTTCAAATAGACTTGACATAGCAATAGCAAACGTTACTGTATTTTCCTTATCAATTGAAATACCAAATGCTTGTAATGAAGATGCTGAAGCTACATCATACATATCCTCCTCTTCATCTTCTTCTTCCTCATCTTCTTCCTCTTCTTCATCCTCATCTTCTTCCTCTTCTACTTTCTTTATTTCAGGTTTACGCTTCTTTACACTAGAACCAGCTTTAGCAGTTTTATCTTTTAATTCAATCAAATCATTTTCAATATCTCTAAGATTTAACACATCATCAGCATTAGGAAGAGTATTAACATATTCTTTTATTAACAAGAGATTCTTAGCCTCTCCTTTGATTAGAAAGTCTTGAGTCTCAGTATTTGTGTCTGGTTCAGTCCCTAATTCTCTTATCTTTATTTCTTTTGATTTTAGATTTGTTGCTTCAATGTTTTTTAAACTTAAATCTATATCCCATAATCGATCTTTTTTACTAGGATTCTCTACACTGAACTTACCTTTAAAATTAATTGACTCTATATTTCCGTCATGGTCGAGTTCAGTATTAACATCTTCCACAATTTTTACCAATGCAAGCAAACCTTCACGATTTCCAGCTTTCAATAAAATTGATCCTTCAAGTGCTCCTGTATCAGCATCATAAGTCTCGATTACAGGAGTAGAAATATCTCTATCGACTAATCGAACTTTTCCTTCATCCATATCTGTTCTTTTTAAACCTTCAGCCACCTTTGCTTCATCTGCTTCCGTAGTATCCCAACCCATTCGAGATTCTTCTCGTTTTTTCTTATCTTTCTTTCGTGCCATGTTAATTTTCCCTTTTTTTACATTTTTGTGATTTAATTTATTTATAGACTAATAAATATTGATTAGTAAAGTAAATATAAACACGATAGTTAAAAAAGATTTTTTCACAAAATCAAAGATTTGAATAGAAAATTTTTTTTAGTTCTAGAAAAGCTTTTTCTCAAACTCGTCTCCTCTATCTAGAAAAAGATCTGACTCTTTGAATTTATAGCCACACATTGGACATATGGTTACTTTTTTTCTTGTTTTTGGATTATAGGTTCTGAAAGTAAATCCACATACTGGACAAGTTCTTATCAGGTTACCACTGGCTCTTTTAATCTTAATTCCTTCTTTCTTTTTTTTCATTTTTTTGTTTTAATATTTAATTTACTTTTAGAAAGTATTACTAATACTAAATCATTGACGTTACTTCCGGTCAAACCAGTAATGATTTCAGAATTAAATCTTTTAAAGAACGTATTTGAGTTATTATCATTCAAATATTCTTCTAAATTGGCATTCTGAGAATTTATTTGAACTGTTAGATTGTTGTCAATTAAAGCACCCATCGCTTTACTATTTCCTTCAATTCCATCAAGATTCACTGCTAAAAGACAATAATTATAAGTTACATCTTCATATCTAATGAGATTTAAGTAACTAAGTAGCATTTCTTGATTTCTGCCACCAATCCCATTCCCCATAATAGTCACTGTTAATTCACCAGTTCCTATTAAAGCAATTTTCTCATCTTTCTGGATAGCTTTAACTTCATTTGAGATGATATCATATAGTTTTCTGGCAAAAAATCTTGCTTCACCAGCAATTTGGTTAGAAAAGTACTTACAAGCAATTCCTAATTGACTAAGGTACTTCGATATTTCCTGGACAGCAATTTCTACACTCCCTATTAAATAAGAGTACACTTTTCGAAAATAGATGTCTCCTTCCTTAGGGTTTTCTAAGTTGGAATTATTTAAACCTTCTTCGATCACTTCTTTTATCGATCGAGGTATCTTCTCTATTATCTTATATTTAGATAAAATAGTGTAAGCATCTTGATAGGTAGTACTATCTGGTATGGTAGGACCTGAGGCTATTATATCCAACTTATTACCAATGACATCAGAAATTATTAAAGCAATTAAAGTAGCCTTACTACATTCATATACTCTTTTAGCTAAATTTCCCCCTTTAAAATTAGATATGTGTTTCCGAATCGTGTTAATTTCATCAATTGAAGCTCCAGAAGCTAGTAATAATAAATTAATTTCCTTTAAATCTTCTATTGAAATCTTTCCTTTTGGTAAAGGTAAGAGAGCTGAACCTCCTCCAGAGATTAAACAGATAATTAAGTCCTCTTCAGAAGCTTTTTCGATCATTTTCATCATAGCTCTAGTTCCATTTAAGCCGCTTAAATCAGGAGTAGGATGTGAGGCAAAATTTATTTTAACTTTCTTTGGAAAATCTTTCTCTTTCAAATCTAAACTAGTAGGAACATTTACTATTCCTTCATAATCTATATTTCCAAATTCTATAAGTATCTTTTCTAAGGAAAGTGCCATTTTTGCAGTTGCTTTTCCTCCACCAATTATGTATATTCTACGGTAAGCCTTTAGATTGAATAATTTTTCATTGATTACTAGGTTATCATTATTGATTTTGATTGCTTTTTCTATTAATTTATCAGGTTTAATAGAATTGAGAGCTTTTTCTAATGCATTAAGTAAAATTTCTCTTAAAATTTTATATCTTTCTGGTAATTCTTCAGATATTATTTGATCATAATTTTTAATCAACATTCGAGTCATATTAATTAAAGGTCTCTAAATATTTTACACTATCACATGTTTTATTAAACTTAAAATTAGTTGCATAATTTAATTTATTATAATCTAAAAAGTTTTAAAATACTAAAATTTAAAAAGTGAACTCTTACATGAGCAAAAATGAACTCTATGATATAGTAATAATAGGTGCGGGACCAGGAGGTTATCATGCAGCCGTTAGAGCAGCACAATATGGAGCTAAAGTTGCTTTAATCGAAAAAGCAAAATTAGGAGGTACCTGTCTGAATTGGGGGTGTATTCCGACCAAAGCATTGTATGCTTCCGCGGAATTAATTCACGAAATAAAAGAAAAAGGGGAAGGATTTGGAATTTCTTGTGACCCTAAATTAGATTTTGCCAAGGCTGTTGAAAGAAAAAATAAAGTAGTTCAGGAGTTGGTAGAAGGAATAGCAGGATTGGAAAAGGCATGGAAAAATGACGTTTATAATGGTTATGGAAAAATAATTGGAGGAAATGCAGACTCTGGTTTTGAAATATCAATAGAAGGGACTGAAAACAATATTATTAAAGCAAAAAGGGTGATCATTGCAACGGGGTCATCTCCTGCAATAATTCCAGCTTTTAATATTGATCATGATAGGATTCTCACTAGTGATGATATTCTTCATCCAGATTTTAAAATTGTTCCTAAGCGATTACTAATCATTGGGGCAGGAGTTATAGGCTGTGAATTCGCAAATATATTTTCTACTTTTGGCTCAAAGGTGGAAATTTTAGAATACCTTTCATCTCCAATTGCTACAGAAGAACCTATGATTATAAAAGAATTACAGAAGAAATTTTCTAGCCTTGGTATAAAATTAAACGTTTCTCAGAATGTGTTATCAGTTGAAAATACAGGTACAGGAGTAAAAGCAACTACATGTTCAGCAGACGTTCCGAGAGATCAAATTGAAAGTGCTGAAAAGTTTTATTTTGAAGCAGACTATTGTTTAGTATCAATAGGTCGAGCTAGAATGTCTCAAAATTTAGGACTTGAAAATCTTGGAATTCAAACTCAACGGGGGGCAATCACAATCGATACTAAAACGACTGAAACGACTATAAAGGGAATTTATGCTATTGGAGATGTAGCGGCGTCAGGTGCTCCAATGTTAGCCCATGTAGCTAGTTATATGGGAGATGTAGCAGTTGCAAATGTACTCGCAAGTATCGGGGGTTTCCCCATTAAAGGAAGAACAACGGACTATAATGTAATTCCAGCAACTATATTTACTAATCCTAATATCGGTTCGGTAGGATTAAGAAGAAACCAAGCAAAAACTTTGGGAATCGATACAGCAATGGGGAGATTTGCTTATACCTCATTAGGGAAAGCCAAGTGTGCAGGTCATGAGGAAGGATTTCTCATGATATTAGCAGATGATAAAAGCCATAAAATTGTTGGCGCTTCTTGTATTGGAGCAGAAGCTCCTGAACTTATTGCTGAAATTGCTTTAGCTATGCAACATGGATTAACGGTTCATGACATTGGGGATGTGATCCATAGTCACCCTACGATTTCAGAGATGGTATTAGAAGCTTCTGAAGATGTATTTGGGATGGCTATTCATAAGAAGGGGAGACCTGTTTTCCATTAGAATGTCTAATATTTATTTTTCTATTAAAAAACTTCAAATTTTATGAGCAAAATTTGATTAATTTTTTCATAAAATTTAATGTTTTATAAAATTTACATTAAAGGAAGTAAGTTTATTTTTTCTTATATTTATTTCTCGATACCCTCCTGCCAATTTTGGATTATGGTAACCCCCTAATCCTAAAGCAGGAGTTTGTACTACAAAAGGAGCATATAGACTTATTAGTTTGGCATTTGTATATAATTCTGAATATAAATCAAAATATACTGCCGCTGGATTTTCTAATTTTTTCAAGCTAAAAGGTGGAGCTGTAAACACTTTTGATTTCTCGCCTTTTGGATCTTCCAACCTAAATTCCTTTAGTTCGTGCGTGTGCCCAGAAAGGGTTAAAATACAATGATCCTTACAGAATTTAATCAATTTCTCCCAATTAGAAGAAATTGTACCAAATTTTACATCAAATTTGCCATCTATTCTAGCAGTGGATGATTTCTTACCTAGGCTTCTTAAAACTGTTTCTTTAAACTCATCTACTTTATCTAAAAACTCTTCAAATATATCTTTTTTACTGAGTTTTTTAAAAAAGCTTACTGTTTTCCTAGGATTAATTGGTGGTGCGTGTAAAAATAAATATATTTGATCTCTATTATTTGTCTTAAAATTAATTATATTTTCTAGATATTTAATCTGTCGACTTGTTAGCCCAGTGACTGACGGATGCCCCATCAAAAAATCTCTAATGTTCTTATAAGAATCAGAACCAGAGTTTAGAAATATTAATAAGTGTCTACCAAGCCTAATTGAATAATCCAAAGATGGATTTACTTCTATTAAATAACCTTTTAACGCATTGAAACTTTTAGTGATTGAGTTTATTGGGTTTGCCAACAACTTATCGTTTAAAGCTATTGCCTCGTTTGCATTCAAACCAAGCTTTCTATATAATCCTCCCCATCTTAAATCATAATGGAATGGTCGAAAATCATGATTTCCAGGAATAGTGAAAACTGGACATATTAACTCCTGTCCTTTAAACATACCTCTTTTCTTTGTTTGAGGTAGATTAAGAATTATTTCTTTGAAAATTTTCCAATTGCTATTCTCATATTCGAAGTTTAGTTTCTTTCTTACATCTTTCGGGATTTCTGAGAAAATTGTAAAATCAACAATATCTCCCGTTAAAACTATAAAGTCTATTTCATTTTTTAGCACTCTTTTATTCATTTGTTTTATAAATTTTCTGAAATTATTATTTGGGTTAATAATGCGCCGAACTAATGGTTTAATAGTAATAGGTATAGATGATTCTTTTTTTTTAAAAATGCGTTCGAAAAATGAGAGGGTTTTTACACTTTGTTGAGCTATCTCTGCTATTTTTTCTTGTTTAAAAATAGAAGTCCAGTTTTTTACAATTCCATAAATATCATCATTACGCTTTGCTAAATGTAGATCAGTAGCATGAATAAATTGAAAATTTTTCCATTTATTTTTAGATATGACTAATGAATGATAATTAGTTCGCTTCTTTTGAATTTTATCATGGATAATGTCAAACATTACAAATGTATAATTCTTGAGGAATTCTAAAATTTCATCGGTTATAGAAAAGGAAATTCTCGCTTTATGAAAAAAAGATAGTTCATCAAAAATATTGTATTTTATCAGATAAGGTTGTGGGCAACAATAACTTTCGTAATCTGCATTTTCTATTGAAATTAAGGAGGCTTTCTCAACATGAATTATTATAGCTTTTATTGCATCCCCTCTAAAAACTCGATGTTTTAGTTTTTCGATTTTCTTTTTTTCTACAATATCAAATTTTTCTCCTTGTGAATCAACTATTTTATAAGCTTTTGTTGATACATCGATTTTCTCATCTTTATCTCTATGAAAAAGTTTTTCCTTTAATCGGTTCCAAAAACTTTTTTTTTCTTCTCTCTGAGCCTCTTTGATTCTCTTCATCCTCTCTTGTTCCAGTAACTTCTTCAATTTCCATCTATATTCAAGAATTGGAACTAGTTCGATTTTATGTCTTAAAAAATTTTCCAACCTTTTTGGCTCAGAAATATTGCTGACAAATAGGAAATCTATCTCAAATTCCTTCTTTTTTAGCCTTCGATCTATATTCAAAAAGAGAGGATGTCCTAAATTAGGGTTGATTAAAAGAGCTTGCTCCACTTTTTTCACTAAAAAATTGTATAAGCAATCAGAATTATGCCTTTTTCAGAAAAATTTGGTAACCGAAATTATTGTTTAACTTTGTGCTAAGTTAACAAAGATTACATTATCGCCCCGTACAACAATACTTCCTAAATCCTCATGCTCTTCTCTAATGTTTCCATCCTCATCTTGATATTCAAAAATCTGACTTGTTCCTTCAAGATAGAGGTTCAAGTGTTCATCAAATCCGGCTAAATTTCCCCGAAATAAACGGTTTCGCTTCACTTTTATTAAAATGATTTTATTCATTGAATTTTTTAAATAGTCAATTGGTCTATTTGGTCTTCTTTCCATAATTAAAAACTCAAAAAAAATGTTTAAAAAATCTACTAATAATATTAGAAATATTAAAAGTGAATTAAAACCTTTGGTTTTCAGTCTTTTTAATTAGCTTAAGAAATTAAGCTTAAAAATATAAAAAAGTAACTATCATATTTTTATTAAAGAGGGTTATTAAGAATTTAAAAACCATATATTATTTATATTCTTAGAACCTTTTATATATAAAGGCTCGTGGCGAAGCATGGATATCGCGGCAGCCTCCTAAGCTGACGGACGGGGGTTCAAACTTCTTTAACGGTTTATTGAAGGAATAAATCCCTCCGGGCCTGCCATTTTTAATTTTAAACTTTTTAAGTTATAGTTTTTTTATCAATTTAATGAAAAAGGATTATGTGACTAGCCTCTCTTATTTAAAGGTGGGTGTGCGACCTTTATTACCACATTTTGTTAGGAAATTATTCTTAATGTTCAATCCTCACGGCTCGTTACCTATTGTTAAGCTTTTGGCAATATTTTTTGGAACTGGTTTTCCAAAGCAAGGTGTTAGAAGATATCCAGAATATATGTTGAAATTAAAAGATGGAACCAAACTAGCTACTGACATTTATGCCCCAAAAGAGATATATAAGAAGAAGATTAAATGTCCTACTATCTTAATCCGCTTACCATATTGGAAGGACCAGTTAAGTGTTTTAGGATATAATTATGCCGCCAATGGATTTGTAACTATTATTCAAGATATTAGAGGAACAGGTCATTCAGAAGGTTTCAACTATTACTTGTTTACTGAAAGAAATGATGGATTAGAAACGCTTGAATGGATCTCAAGGCAATATTGGTATAATGGGAAGATTGGAATGGTAGGGGCAAGTTATTTTGGGATTACTCAACTAGCGCTATCATGGGCTAATAATTATCTAACTTGCATTACCCCAGCTGTTACTTCCACATTGAATCTATGGAAAAACAATGGAGGACTCCAAATCCATGCTTTGGCTACATCAATTTATAGGATTATGGTTAATGTTGCAGCTCATCGGGAAGCTCCTAATGTAGATAAATTAACAAATTTAATGCAAGAGAGATATTTGAATCCAAGATATGCACTATTCAATGATCCTATTGAAAAGAAAAGTGGAATTAAACTTTCTCATTTAAAAGGTAAATCAATTGAGGAAATTCAAAATCTACTGGTAAAGTATTATAGTATAGACAATTTTAATCCTTCAAAGAGAAATTTAAAGGTCTATTTTACTTTCTTAAATGACTTTTTAATAACTCGTGGCTTAGAAAAGGATACCGAAAAAATGTCAGGCTTTCTAGAAATGGATATAAGTAAATTTTCACAACCTGCATTAATGCTGACTGGATGGCAGGATATGTTTTTTGAGAAACAATTGGCTGATTTTTTAGATATCAAAGCCAACTCCAAAGGTCTAGCAAAAAAGTATTCAAAATTGATAATTGGTTCTTGGGCTCATGTAGCATCTGGACATCCAGAAAGTCGATTAACTAATGCAGGAATTATTAGATTTATTAAAGAGTTTTTAAGTATGGGGTGGAATAAATATTGGTTAATGGATGATAAAGAGGCTTTTTCTGATATGAGAAAACCTGCTATAAAATATTGGGTAATAGGAAAGAATTTATGGAGATATAGTGATAATTGGCCTCCTGAAGGTTTAGAATATCTGAGATTCTATCTACATTCTCAAGGACTTGCAAATGGTGTAAACGGAGATGGTTTATTGAGTTTTGATGAACCATATGATGAACATGAAGATGAATACACATTCAATCCATTAAATCCAGTAATTACAAAAGGAGGGAGAAATTTAGGAATATTAAAAGGTTCTCGAAATCAAAAAGATGCTGAAAAACGGAAGGATGTTTTAATTTATACTTCCAAAACCTTGGATCATGGTCTTGAAATTACAGGACCGGTTAAAATGGTATTATTCGCTTCAAGTTCTGCCAAAGATACTGACTTTATGGTGAAATTAGTTGATGTATATCCTCATGGAAAAGCAATAAATATTTTAGATGCAGGAATCAGAGCAAGATATAGAAATGGTGAAGATAATCCTTCTTTAATTGAATTGAATATGGTTTACAAATATGAAATTAATTTAGGAAACATTTCTAATTATTTTAGAAGAAATCATCGAGTAAGAGTTGAAATTACATCAAGCAATTTTCCGAGATTTGATATTAATACTAATCTAGGTGGAGAAAAACATCTTGAAGGATATAAAATTGCCCATCAGAAAATTTTTCATAATCAAAAATATCCAAGTCATCTCATCATACCTCTTTTTCATGAAAAGTCAAAAAAAAGTTAGCCAGGCTCTTTTCTAGCGTTTAGTTTCTATATACATATCGTATTTTATCTAAGATGAATAAGTTATAAATAAAATCAGAACCCAATTATATATTGCTAAATAGAGGTGAAAATTTTGCCAAAAAGAGTTTTAAGAGTAGATATGACTAATCTCACAACTGCATTTGAAGATTTACCTGAAGACTATTTTGCGCTTGGTGGTAGAGGAATGACTTCAACAATTGTAGCAAAAGAAGTTCCTGCAACAAGTAATCCCTTAGGAGTTCATAATAAACTTGTGTTTGCTCCTGGAATAGTAACCGGAACTGTGGCTCCATCATCTGGACGAATTTCAGTGGGTGGAAAATCTCCATTAACAGGAGGTATTAAGGAAGCAAATGCTGGAACCCCATTTGCTCAAATGTTGGCGAGAATGCGTATCGGAGCAATAATTGTTGAAGGTAAACATGAAGGAGATGATTATTACTTACTAAAAGTGACAAATAATGACGCTGAATTCATGAAAGCAAATAAATGGGTTGGTAAAGGTCTCTATGAAGTCTATAAGGATTTACAAAAAGAATTTGGAGATAAAATAGGAATATGTGGAGTGGGAATAGCTGCTGAAATTCTTGGTGCGATGTCAGGAATTTGTTTCAACGATCCAGAAGGATTACCAAGTAGATATGCAGGTAGAGGGGGTCTTGGAGCTGTTATGGCATCTAAGAAGCTAAAATTTATTATGGTAGATGAAACTGGCTCTCCTGGAGTTGAGATCGCTAATCAGGATGTCTTTGAACAAGGTATTACTAAATTAAGAGATGCCTTAATGTCACATGATGTTACAAAGGTTGGAGGGGCACTAAATTCCTATGGTACTAGTGTATTAGTAAATATTATGAATGAAGCAGGAGGTTTACCCCAAAGAAATTTTTCTGTAGGCCGAGATGATAATGCACAGAACATCTCAGGTGAAGCAAAAGCGGAAGCTATAAAGAAAAGAGGAGGTGTAAGACCTCACTTTTGCAATCCCGGATGTATTATCCAATGTTCCGAAGTATGGACAGAACCTGGTGGAAAAAATCCTGTTGGAGTATTAGAATATGAAAGTGTTTGGGCCCTTGGAGCAAATTGTGGTATTTATGATTTGGAAACTGTTGGAGAACTCAATCGTGCCTGTAATGATTTAGGAACAGATACAATTGAAGCGGGAGATACACTTGCTGTGGCAATGGAAGGTGGTTTAGCAAATTTTGGAGATGGTAAGGGTGCCTTGGGACTCATGGAAGAAATTCGAAAGAAAACGCCCACGGGAAGAATATTAGCTAATGGAACGGAAATCACTGGTAAAGTTTTGGGAGTTACACGAATTCCTACTGTTAAAGGGCAAGGTTTGCCTGCTTATGACCCACGAACAGTCTGGGGAATCGGAGTTACTTATGCTACTACTCCAATGGGAGCCGATCATACAGCAGGATATTGTATCGCTCCCGAAATATTAGGAGTGGGTGGACAAGTCGATCCAAGAGACTCTAAAAAAGCAGAACTCTCCCGTAATTTACAATTAGCTACAGCAGCCTTAGATGCAACTGGATATTGCCTATTTATTACCTTTGCAATTCTGGACATCCCTTCAGGACTAGAGGGTGTCGTTGAATCGTTGAATGGTGTATTAGGTACATCTCTTACTGTAGAGGATGTTCCTAAAATAGGTCAACAGATAATTGATGTTGAAAGAGGATTTAATAAGGCTGCGGGTTTTACTGCTATACATGACAGACTTCCTGAATTCTTCATAGAAGAGAAGGTTGCACCACATGATGTGGTATTTGAAGTGACTAATGATGAATTAGATAAAGTTTGGGGATCTTAGGAAGTATATTATGACAATTCTTGTTAAATTCTTTGGGAATCTTGCAAATAAAGTATCAGAGTTGGGATCTAAGATAACTAGTCCCTTGAATGTATATATCAATAGTAATGGAGTCGAATTCGTGTCTGATATCTTAAAAAAATTTTCAATAAATGTAAGTGAAACTAGTCATATTTTCGTGAATGGAATATATGCGGGATTTAGAAAACGAGTGAAAGATGGAGATAGAGTAGGAATATTTCCTAATAATATGGGATTATTATATAAATGGTATTTCACAAGGCATGAGGATGATTGAAGAAGAGGCAAATATATCTGTTACAGTAAAGTTTTTCGCTGATTTTAGAAATTTTGGACCAGATAAAGAGAAATTAGAGGTTCCAAAAGGAAGTAAGATTCAATACCTCCTAGATAAGTATAAAATCCCTAATAACAAACAAAAGTTAATAATTCTTGTAAACGGATTGCCACATAAAAAAATTGATGAAGAAATAAAAGATGGAGATATAATTGCGATTTTTCCACCGATAGCAGGCGGCTAATCAATTTTAATTAAATTATTCTTTTCTTTTTTTTTAATGCTTTTTTTTAACGCTACGAGATCATTCTCATTTTTTAAAATTGATAATTTTTTTACATATAATTATAATGTTATAAAATATAATTAATATGTTAAAATGTATAACCTCTATTATGTAATAAACGAGCTTATACTTAATAACAGGGATAGGGAAGTGAACTTTCATAACTACAATTGAAAAATCAATGAAAAATTATCAAAGGATACTAGAAAGTGCAAAGGATATCATAGGCATTGTTAATGAAGATTTTGTTATTGAATACCTTAATGAAAAAGCTCTAAAAACAATTTTAGGATATTCAATCTCAGATGGTATTGGAAAATCGGGATTAGAGTTCGTCCATCCTGATGACGTAAAAAAAGCGATTAATAGCTTAAAAAAAGGTTTGGAATTTGGTCAAAATAGCGAACAGATTAGATTTAGGCATAAGAATGGTCAATATATATGGTTTGAAGCCACAGGAAATGTTTTTAAGGATGAAAAGGGTCAATATAAAAGAAGTGTAATTCTAAGAGATATTCATCAAAAAAAGATGATTGAAGAAAAATTAAAGGCATCAGAAGAGAAATATAAGTTAATATCAGAAAATGCTAACGATCTTATACGATTACTTAATTCTAAGTTTGAAATTGAATATATAAATGAAAATGCTCATAAAAAGTTTCTTGGATATACTAAAAATGATTTAATAGGAAAGTTTGCTGGAGAGTTTTTACATCCTAATGATTTTAAAGAATTAGATAAACAGTTAACGCCTATAATTAGATCTGGATCAGGTATAAGGGAAGCAAGAGTTAAACATAAAAATGGTAATTGGGTTTGGTTTGAATTTACAAATAAAATCATTCTAGACAAAGATGGAAATAGGAAATTCTTATCAATTTCCAGGGATATTACTGAAAAAAAAAATGCTGAGACAAAGTTAAAAGAATCTGAAGAAAAATATCGCCTTATTTCCGAAAACGCTTATGATTTAATAGTAATTCTAGATAAACAGTTTAGATATGAATATATTAATGAAATAACATTCTTACATATTCTTGGTTATTCTAAAACAGATTTAATTGGAAAATCTGTATTGAATTTTATTCATCCTGATGATATTGAACTTGCTGTCTCATCTTTAAAAGAGGGCTTTGAGAAAGGTAGGGGATCAGCGGATATCAGGTTTAAACATAAAAATGGAAAATGGGTTTGGTTAGAAGCAAAGGGTAAGACTTTTTTAGATCAGGACGGAAGAATGAAAGCTCATATTATCTCAAGAGACATTACAGAGAAAAAGATTACTGAACAGAAACTTATGGAATCTGAGGAGAAGTTTAGAACAATCGCAGAACAATCTTCATTAGGTATTATTATACTTCAAGATGGTTTTATCAAATACGCAAATAAGGCAATATCTGAAATAACAGGTTATTCAGCTCAAGACTTTAAACATTGGCCCCAAAATGAGTTCTTAAAAAAGATTTATATTGAAGATCAAGCTATTGTCATCGAAAACCTCAAAAAGAAATTAGAAGGAAAAACTGACTTAAGTTCACATTATAATTGCCGAATTATTACATCTGCAAATGAGATTAAATGGATAGATTTACATTCTAAACGAATAAATTATAAAGGAGTATCAGCTATTTTAGCATCATTTATTGATATCAGTGAAATAAAGTTAGCTGAAAAAAGACTAAAAGAATCAGAAGTCAACTTTCGCGAACTATATGAAGAAGCTCCATATGCCTACTTATCAGTAGGTGCCGATAGTACCATATTAAGAGGTAATAACGCTGCATTGAATCTTTTAGGCTATTCTAAGCAGGAACTAATGAATATGAAAGTATTTGATCTCTACGCAGATACTCCCAGTGGATTATCGAGATCAAAAGAAATATTTAAGCATTTTCTAAAGGGGGAAGAAATTAAAAACATTGAACTCCAAATGGAAAAGAAAAATGGTGAGCGTATTTGGGTAAGTCTATCGGTAAAACCAATTTTTGATCAGTCGGGGAAAGTTATAGAATCTCGTTCTATGGTTATTGACATTACTGATCGTAAGAATGCAGAACAAAAACTAAGAGATTCAGAACAATTGTATCGTGAAGCTTATGATCGGGCAAATTTCTATAAAGATTTATTCACTCATGATATAAATAATATTCTTCAAATCATCAATTCTTCTGCCGAACTTATTTCTTATCAGTTAAGCGATACTGAAGATAATTTAGATATTAAAAATATTGCTGATATTATAAAGAAACAAGTGCAAAGAGGGGCAAAACTAGTAGGAAATGTTCGAACTTTATCTGAAATTGAGGAAATAAGTTTAAAGATTGAACCAATTGACGTATGCAAAGTTCTAGCGAGTTCAATTGATTATTTACATAAAGCTTATGCAGAACGTAATGTTAATATCCAAGTTAATTGTGAAGAGGATAAGTATGAAGTACATGGAAATGAATTACTAAATGATGTCTTCGATAATCTTTTGATAAATGCAATTAAATATAATCAAAACCTTGAGGTAGAGATTATAGTAAACATTTTGAGAGAATTAAAAAGAAACATTAATTATATAAAAATTGAGATCATAGATAACGCAGTGGGGATATCTGATCCAAAAAAGGAAATACTTTTTAAAGAAGGATATAGAATAGAAAAAGGTACTAAAGGTATGGGTTTAGGTTTGTCATTAGTTCATAAAATTATTCAAATGTACAAAGGAGAAATCTGGGTTGAGAATAGATTCAAAGAAGATTTTACTAAAGGAAGCAAATTTGTTATTTTAATACCCGAATTTAATTGAAAACATTATAATGGTTTAATTTTGGTAGATTTCCATAATTTTATCCCCTGAATGGCGCCCCAAATAATTAATAAATAGACAGTAACTTTTTGAAATGCCGCATTATAAAGAAATACTAAAATGTATAATAGAATAATTATTGATATGGTAAATCCAATAACAGCATAATAGTTTTCATACTCCCTATTTAATAATATAGTTATGGAATAAATTAATATTGCAGATGCAAAAAGTATAAAGAATAACCTTGTTGTAAATATATGGGGATCAAAAAGAACATTACCCGGAAAAATCGCTAATAATGCGAGATTAGGACATGAAAGCAAACCTAATAAAGTTCCTGTAAAGCTAAGATATCTTTCCAGAGTTGTCTTTCTAAATAATGAACTCAATGCACACCAAAAAGGGATTAAAAGGATTGCCGTTATTGTACAAGTTGAAGCAAATATTATATAACTCGGGATGCTTGGTTGCCCACTATTATAAGATACAGTATAACCTAAATGACTGAAAAAATTATCCCAAAAAGAATAACCTCCAGGATAAATTAACATTGCTAATATTGTTAGAATAATAAATTGGATTCCAGCAATAATTGCAAAAATACTACTATGCTTTTTTGATAATTTGAACATGTTTCTTCACACTTTAAAATTAGGTTAATTGCTATTTAAAATTAGTTAAAATAATATAAATAATTTAAATTCTTTTTTTTAGCCAATCTTTTCTAAAAATGCAATATTGATATAAATCGAGATATTCTCCATCAACATATACATGTTTTTTAAAAACTGCTTCTCGATTCATGCCAATTTTTTCTGCAAGCTTCCAGGATGCTATGTTTCGAGAGATCATATTTGCCGTTATTTTGAATAGATTCAATTCGATGAATCCATAATTAACTATTAATCTTCCAGCCTCAGTTGCTATGGTTTGTCTGTGATATTTTTTCTCACCAATGAGCAATCCTAAATCCGCTCTTTGATCAATCCATTTAATTTCATTTAGTTCAGCGAAACCAATTGGTTTATTATCTTTTATATGATAAATTTCAAAATGGACTTTATCTTTAAATTTAGCCAAAGGTGGGTTTTCAATTGCTTGTTTTAGATCTTCTATTATAAAAGGAAAAATGTTACGAGAATAATGTCTTATTATAGCATCATTTTCCCATTTTGCATAAAGTTTTGAATTTTCTGAATTCAGAGCACGTAAATCTATTCTCTCTCCGGTAATAAAGACAGGGCTATGATTGTATGTTATACTTATTCTCCTCTCTATAAATTCTTTCCCAATCCTCCTTTAAAAACCCATATTTTTTCACATCGATGTATTTGCCTTCTTTATAAATATCAGCTTTAATAATTCCCTCGAATGTAAATCCTAGCTTTTCAGCAACTTTCCATGATCCTACATTCTCTACTGACACAGTTCCACTAATCTTATGAAGGTTTAACTCCTCAAAACCATATTGGAGGATTAATCGAACAGCATCAGTCGCAATATCGTTGCCCCAGTATTTAACCTCTCCAATGTAGATAAAGGCATTTGACCATTGATTAACCCAATTAATTCGATTTAACCCACAAGCTCCTATAGGTTTTTGATCTTTCTTATGGATAATAGTAAAGCTGAAGTAGTCTCTTAGCTTAATGTCAGGAGGGTTTTCAAATCTGTATTTCATATCTTCGAATATTACTGGAAAGGGACCACGAAAAAAATGGCGAACTTTGTGATCACTCATCCACTTACAATATAAGTGAACATATTCAGCACTAGACGGCATTAAATCTACAATTTCGCCCTTAATGAATGTATTAAAATTTTTATTTTCCATTTATTATCCTGTTTATCCACTTTTTTTAAGCCAATCCCTCTTAAAAAGAGCAAATCGATGGTTATCAACAAACTTTCCATCGACATACATTTCTTCCTTCAAGACAGCCTCTTTTTGAAAACCTAACTTTTCAGCTGCTCTTAATGACCTTTTGTTTGGACTAAATATACCAGCATAAATTTTATGAAAGTTTAACTCGGTAAAGCCATAGTTGATCAATATATTTGCAGCTTCAACCGCTATTCCTTTTCCCCAGTATTCTGGTTCTCCAATTGAAGCCCAAATATTAGCATTTAAATTGATCCAATTTATATGGCTGAATCCTGCTTGACCGATAGGTCGTTTATCTGCTTTATGATAGATAGTAAAAACTAGAAATTCCCTTAAGCCATGATCTTGTTGAGGCTCAAACCATTTTTTAACCTGATCCAGAGTATGTGGAAACATTTGTCGTGCATAATGTCTTACTTCTGGGTTATTCATCCATTTACAGTATAATTCTTTCCATTTTGAATTCTGAGTAACTAAATCTATTTTATCACCCTCGAGAAATGGATAGACTTCAACTTCTTCTTCTTTTTCATCCATCTGTTTTTCACTTTTTTATTTATTTTGTTGTTCCTTAAACCAATCTTCTTTAAAAAGAGCAAATTTATGATGATCTACATATTTACCATCGACATATGCTTCTCCTTTTAGAATTGCTTCCTTCTGAAAGCCTAGTTTTTCTGCAGCACGAAGGGATCTTTCATTTGGTGAGAATACTCCTGCAAAAATCTTATGAAAATTTAATTCTGTAAAACCATAATTTATTACTAATTTCGCAGCTTCCCCTATGATTCCCTTTCCCCAGTATTCCGGTTCTCCTATAAGACCATAGAGATTTGCATTCCTATTGATCCAATTTATGTGACCAAAACCTAGATCTCCAATCGCTTTCTTATCTTGCTTATGCCAGATGATAAATCCCACCCATTCTGGCATTTGTCTTCTTGCGGGTGGTTCATTCCACTTTTTAATCTCTTCAATAGAGTGGGGAAACATATTTCTGGAATAATGACGTACTCTCGGATTATTAATCCATTTAGCTACAAGATTTGCCCATTGAGATCCTGGTGCTACTAAATCAATCCGATCTCCTTTAATAAACGGAAATGGTTCAATCTCTTCTTTTTTTTCATTCAATTACGTTCATCTTTTTTTATTATAGTAGGATACTTTATTTATAAATTGAAACATTAGATTAAAATTTTATTTTTGTTTTCGCAAAATCTTTTACTTAATTTCTTTTAATTTTACTTTCAAGAATTTTTAGGATTCAAAATTTAATTTCCAGATTCTTAAATTAAAGATATTCATTCTTAACTCTCGTAAATATTGTGAACACCAAAATAGCAATTCCGTTAATAATGAAAAACCAGAAGATACTCAAATTCTGGACGATAAGTCCAATATATATTGGATAAAGTATTGCCATTGAAAGGCTTCCAAACATATTTATAGTACTTAACACAGTTGCTCTATTTTCAGATTCAATCTGGTTATTAATGCCATGAGTATATATTAAGAATCGGGGATAACCAAATGCTACAATAATGAAGAGAATTCCAATACCAAAAAACAAATTTGTAGTAAGTCCTAATGAGATATATGATAACCCAGAGATTATATCTACGAAAATTAGAAACATTAGCTTCTTTTTAATCTTCTGAAGGATTTTCGGAATTAAAACTGAAAATAGTGCATTAACCAAATTTATTGCTGCTAATATATAACCAGCTTCATTTTGCGTCATACCCAATGTTGCTAAATAAGGTTGATATGTCCAGAATAAGAAAAAAATGAATATATTTATGAATAATCTATCAAAGCATAAGATCCTTAAGATTTTATTTTTCCTCAACTCTTTAAATCCATCCTTTATAATTTTGAGATAACCTCCAGTATTTTTAATATTATTAACTTTAGGTTCATGGTATGTTAAAGAAGTGATAAAAGCTCCAATATAGATAATTCCTAAGCATGTCATTGTGAACTGTAAGGATATATATTGAGCGATAATTGAACCTAGGGGAGCTGAGATGGTTAAGGCAATCAAGTTGAACATCTGAATCTTGCCCATAACGTTAGGTAATTTATCCTCCTCTCCAGATACCTTTAAAGAACTGTACATAAAAGCTTCTTCAGTACCTGATGCTAATGCTATACTAAATGCCCAAAATGTTTCAGCTAGATAAAATAAAAGCATGAAGGGAACTATACTATATAAGAACGCAGCAATAACAACAGTTAAAGCAGATAATGATAATGCTTTTTTCCTCCCTAAAAAATCAGCAATAGCTCCTGAAGGGATTTCAAATACAAATATTATGAACATAAAATATCCTTGTAAAGTCATCATTTCTGAATAAGTTAGACCACCCCATTCAGTCATATACCAAAAATATACGCCTCTAACGGTATGAATTCCTAAAATGAAGTAATATATGTATGATTTAGCTATATTTAATTTGAATTTCCTTTTATCTTCTTCAGTATCTATTAACATTACTAAAATTCATTGAATTTAATCTTTAAAAATTCAATCTTTACATGCTATGTATACTTTTATGATAATTTTTCATTATATTAATAGAACTCTATATGAAGTTATATTGAAGTAGCAAATGGGTTGACAGAATTAGTAATTTTAATTCCAAAAAAAAGAAAAAATAGATATTAGGGTGAAATAAGTTTTTTTACATTAATTTCATTGCTAAGTCCATATCTTCGAGAGTTAATTTCTTCCTCCCAGCATGACGAGTCATTTCTAATGCTTTATTTGTGACAGTTTTAGCTGTTTTTTCTAAATAGTCGATTAGAGCATCTACAGCGTCCCGAGCCACCATCTCAGCATTGTTATCTTTCATTAACTTTCGGACAGGACTCCAAGCAAAAACTTTTTTTGCCATGGGTTTTATTCCTCCACTTTTTAATTTATTATATTAAAATCTCAAAGTCCACATTTTTCAACATGAACTTTATTATATTATAATACTTCTTTCAAATATTTAAAAATTGCGTAAGATTTCCGATAGAATATATTTCGGTTAATTGATTCACCCGATCGACAAAAGTGCGATGTCAGAGAAGAAAAGTCGCAGAAATAGATCTGAGTCCTTAGAACAGAGATTTTTTTTAATTTTTAATTTAATGGTTTCTGGGTGCTAATCTTCTTTAGAATTTACTTAAAATTAATATCTGGAGTCCCATCATTATAATTTTCTTATAGATTTTTACGCATTACAAGAAAATGTTTTAATTCTTTTTCTACATAAAATCCTTGAGAATGATACATAGAATAGGTCCCATGATAATTATGTGCATCAGATTTTGCGTTCTTTCTAGGATAACTTTCAATATAATCATAATTTTTGTCTTTAAAGTATTGACAAATATATTTTAATAGTAATGTAGCAACTCCCTTCTTTCTATGTAGAGATGAAATTAAGAAGCAAACGATCGATGCTATTTTTTCCGTAGTCTTAACTGGTTCCTCATATATTTGATATTGATAATTTTCTTTTGAGTTAGCATTGCACCAACCAATTGGTTTTCCATCTGAATATACTAAAAAACCCTGCATATTGCCAGAAAGTATCAATTCTTTAGATGCATTCCTATTCTGTTCTTTAGTGGTTTTAGCCCAATCTTCTCTTGAACCCTTAAAATGATAAAATTGGCAATAACAATCAGCCCAATCAGGATTATCGGCAAATCCAATTTCATCAAAAAAGTATAAAAAATCATTAATTAAGTCTACTGAAAGACATTTGATTTCCAATTCCATTGAAAATTCCCTATTTATATATTAAATAAAGCTAATATTTCATTTTTTCTAATTGGTTCTATAAAGAATTTATTTTATCCCTCGTGTGTTTACAATCGCATTTAACATTACCTTAAGATTTTCATACATAGTCTCTCTATAATCAGGACCAATTTTAAGAAAAAGGATCGAGACTAATTTCTCCTCTAAATCTTCTTCGATATGAAACTCTTCCATTAGCTGAGAAATATTACTATTGCCATCAACTCGTAATCCCACTATTATTACTCTCTTCTTACGAATCTTTTTAAGTATCTCAATAAGAATATCTTTCCACTCAGATTCGATATCTTTCTTATTTCTTGCATCAAATATCACAAAAACACCATCAGTATTAGCAAGATTAAAGTTACTATAAATAAAATCATTTATAATTAAACCATTCTTAAAGGCGAACAATTTTTCTTGAAGACTTTCTTTAATTTTGGAATATTCACCCAAATTGCCCAATTCAACAATTGTTTGGAACCCTGGACTCCAATTTAAATTATCTGAGATAAAAGACAACTCTAATATAACTAGTTTTTTTAAAGTAGAAAGGATGACATCTGCTAAATCATCTTTAATTAATTCTTTTTCTTTCTGCTTTACTCTTAAAATATAGTGATAAGCTATCAATTTAAAAGCATCAGATATGTTGGTACCATTTAAGGCACTTGTTTCTGTATAAGATAAACCATTTTCTGATAATGTGTTAGCTAGTTCTTGACCTTCCTTAAATGAAACTACTCGTTGAACATCTAAATCTGTTTTATTCCCAACGATTACCATTGGAATTTCTTTTTCTTCAATGAATTCAGTTACCTCATCATACCATTCTTTAAGGTTTTCAAAGCTAGATCGATTAGTAATATCAAAAACTAAGAAAGCAGCCTCAGCTCCAGAATAATAAATCTTTCTGAAACGTTTAAAATATTGTTGGGCACCTATATCCCAGAGTGTTAGGTTAATTTCATTTCCTTGGAATGTAAACTTATGTGCCAGGATGTTCAAACCAATTGTGGAGCGATAATCCGCGGAAAACTTTCTC
This sequence comes from Promethearchaeota archaeon, assembly GCA_048939995.1. Classification (GTDB taxonomy): domain Archaea; phylum Asgardarchaeota; class Lokiarchaeia; order Sigyniarchaeales; family SOKP01; genus SOKP01. The sequence goes on from JBHLOY010000008.1 coordinate 92,919, forward strand.
TCTATAAACCTTCGAATGATAGAAGTCTTGCCTACTTCATGATCTCCCACAATGACGAATTTGAATGTATATGCCTCTTTTTCCCCTAGACCACCAATTTGATATATTCTCTGTCTTTCTCTTTCATGCCTTTTAGCCTCAGCTTCAAAATTTGGAATGATTAACTGAATAAGATCATCTTCTTGTGCATGAAGAATCTCGGCAGTTTTTTCAGCAAGGTAATATGCATATGGAGAGAGATGATCTATTGAAGCCATGCTAGCTAAAATCAAACTTAAAATTCTTTCTTGATCGATTGATACAAATAAGAGCCTATATTCATCAGTATCAAAACTGGCAGTACCAAATTTCTGAAAAGCAAATTCATTTCTTATTCTTTCAAGTACCGGATTGATTAAAGTGGTTAGGACTGAAACGATCTCAAGTTCACTACCAACATCTTTTCTTTTTTCTCCCGCAATGATTAATCCTTCAATATCAGATATAATAATTGCCTCTACTTCATTAAATCTATCTAAAAAATGTCCGAGTAATTCACGAAATAACTTGTTTCTTTTAATTACCAACTGAGGCTCCTTTTTATTTATGATTAATAATATTCTCAGAATATTCTTACAATTAATATAATAAATCTTATTTTTAAAAATAGTTATTTATAAAAAATAATATTGAAGTAAAAATTCATTAAAAAAGAATCTAAGTTAGATCTTTGATGGTGTTGAACATTATTTCTAATTGATCGTAAATCTCAAGACGATATTCGATTCCAATCTTAAAAAAGAGAGCAGAGAGCATTTTTTTTTCTAAATATTCATTTAGATCGAAGTCTTCCATAATCTGTGACCAGTTAGTTTCGTCTGATACTCTTATTCCTATTAAAACAACTTTATTTTCTTCAAGGTTAGTTATAATCTCTATAACTATATCCTTCCATTTAGGTTCAATATGCTTTTTATCTCGAGCGTCAAAAATTAGAAAGACACCATCAGAATCAGAAACGTCAAAATCGTCGAAAAGAAAATTCTTTATCACTAAACCATTTGAAAAATCATAAATCCTTTTTTCTTTATTATCATCAAATTTTTGACAATCACACAATTTGTTAATTTCTGTTAAAATCTGTAATCCAGGGCTCCAAAAGGGATTTTTAGTTATAAATGAAATTGTTAATCTGTTATTCTTAGTTAGAATGGAATTAATAATTTCCATTAAATCCACCCTTAAACGTTGTTCTTCTAAATCTTTTGCTCTCATAATATAATGGTATGCAATTAAATTAAAAGCATCAGGTATGTTTTCACCGGTTAAAGCACTAGTCTCAATGTATGATATACCTCCTTCATAATGACTTCCACTTAACTCATTAGCCAATCTCACACCTTCTTCATAAGATACGACTCTTTCTTTTTCTAAGTCGATTTTATTTCCTATAATAATGATAGGTATTTGCTTAGCTCTTAAAAACGTCTTAACTTCATTATACCAATTTTGAATATTCGAAAATGAATTTTTATTAGTCACATCAAACACAATAAAGGTTGCTTGAGTACCTGAATAATAAGTTTTTCTTAATCTCTTAAAGAATTCCTGAGCTCCGATATCATATAAAAGAAAAATTACTTGATTCTCATATAACTCAATAGAATGAGACATTACATCAATCCCTATAGTAGAACGGTAATCTTCAGAAAATTTCTGCTCTACAAATTGCCTTATTATTGAAGTTTTTCCAACCTCGTGATCACCAATGAGTACACATTTGAATTTATACTTTCCACCTGATTCTAGTCGCATTTGATATATTTGTTCCTTAATCCGTTCTAAATCTTCAGAAACGCCAGCCTCAAAATTTGGTATTTTTAATTGAATATGATCTCCTTCTTTTGCTATTAATATTTGAGCAGTTTTTTCAGCAAGAAAAAAAGCATAAGGAGAAATCTTATCGATTGAGCCTAATGTATTAAGAACTATTGTTAGAGTTGTATTTTCATCAATTGAAATGAAGAGAAAACGATATTTTTCAGTATCAAAACTTGAACTACCAAATTTCTTAAACGCAAATTCATTTCTGATTCTTTCTAAAACAGGGTTTATAAGTGCGGTTAAAACTGATACTAATTCCATATCGACGGTAATTTTCTTCTCTCCAGCAATTATAAAACCCTCATGATCAGAAACAATAACAGCTTCAATCTCTTTATCAATTTCTAAGAATTTTGTGAATATTTCTTTAAATAGAGGATCAAAATTTATTGCCATTGTAATCATTTTGCTAAATTTGATATTAAAAAAATATTAGTAACAATGTAAAATATTAATAATGCAAAAGAACATAAACTTAAAAGTAGTAATTTTATATTTTATTAAAGAGTTTTCAGATTGAAATGGCTAACTGCATAATTTGTCATCTGGGAATTATTATAGGGAAAGATAATTTTCAAGAGTGCCCAAATGGACATCCCACTCATGGAGATTGTCTACAAGAATGGTTAACACATGCTTCTAATTGTCCTCTATGTAATGAACCATACCCCCAAAATATAATTGAGCAATTTAAAGACTATATAGATAAGAAAGAATTAGAGAAAAAGAAAGCACTTGAAGAAGAAATTAAGAAAGAGACAGTAAAGAAAATAAAAGAAGCTGCTGATAAGATTGCTTTGATGAAATTCATTGAATCTATAGAATCGTTAATCAAACAAAAAAAGTATGACTACGCATTATCTAGATTAGAGTTGCATGATGAAGAAAACATTTCAACAGAGAAAGGAAGAAAAATTTTGTTTCTTAAAGGAAAAGTAAATTATTTGAAAGGAAGATATGATTTGGCAATCAACTATTTGTTCAAATTGGTTAAAGAGAAATTTGATTACCCCGATGGCTTTCTTTTCCTAGGACTATCATATGAAGCTCTTGGATTAACCGATAAAGCAAAATGGGCTTATGATAGAATTAATTAAAGCTCTGATTTTATAATACTTAGATTATGAAAAATTGTTGTTTAACAATAGCAGGTTCTGATCCTACTTCAGGAGCTGGAATTCAGGCAGATATTAGAACATTTGATAGATGTGGAGTTCATCCCTTTTCTGCTATTACCGCTATTACATTTCAAACAGCTACAAAGTTTTTGGGGTATAAATCTCTTTCAGATGATCTAGAACGTCAATTGAATGCGATTTTTTCAGCATATCCAATTAAGTTTGTAAAAATTGGCATGGTTCCAGATTTAAAAGCACTTAATATCATACTTGATTTTATAAAAAAGTATGATCTTTTTGTTGTTTATGACCCTATTTCAGTTTCTAGCTCAGGAAGAAGGCTTTCAATCAAAGGTCTTGAATTAGAAATTGAAAAAAAGTTATTTCCGAAGGTAAAAGTTATTACACCTAATCTTTCTGAAGCTTTTGTTTATTCAAAGATAAATTATGAGAAATTTAATTTCGATAATTACAAAGAAATTGGTGAAGCATTACTGAAAAAACTTTATAGCAATCCTTCAAAATTTGTTGAAGAAAAAGCAGTAATTGTTAAAAGTCTTGAGCTAGATAACAAAAAATTAGTAGACTTAGTCGTGATAAATAAAGAAGATAAGAAGAAATTTAATTTGCAGTTTGAATTTTATGAAAAATTAAGAAGGGCCTTTCAAGGGAATATTCATGGATCCGGATGTGTTTTTTCTTCCGCGATTGCTGCCTTTTTGAGTAAAAATTATAATTTAAAAGAATCAATAACTTTAGCAGAGAAATTTTTTGATGAAAAATTCCAAACCTTTATAGAGTTACCTGATAGGGGTAAAGTTATAGACCTCACCATTCCTGAGGAGAAATTAAAAGTAATAAATCAAATTAAAGAAATATACAATTTCATTTCTAATATTAAAAAATTTTCAAAACTAATACCTGAGGTAAGATTAAACATTTCATGTTCTTTACCTAATGCTAAAAGCAAAATGGATATTGCAGGAATAGATGGTCGAATGACTATAGTGAACGATTTTCCTAGAGCTTCTGGTGAAATTAAATTTGGAGCATCAGATCATACCGCGAGACTTCTTTTATCTGCTAAAAAGTTTGATAATTCAATTAATTTAGTTATAAATCTTAAATATAGCCAAAATTTAGTCAAAAAACTTAATGAGACATCAAGTTTAAAACTTTATGAATTTGTAAGAGAGACAGAATCCTATCAAACGAAATTAATGGAAAATTCCACTATGCAATGGCTTATTGAAAAAACTGTAGAAGATACAAATTGGATTCCTGATATTATATGGGATAAAGGGGAAATAGGGAAAGAGCCTATCATTAGAGTCTTTGCTAAGGATTCTAAGGATATGATAAATAAACTTCAAATTATTATAGAATTGATTGAAGATCACTCGGAAACTATTAAAAATTAAAAAAAAGTAAACGAACTATTAATGCGAACATTTTAAGTAAACGAGTTAAGCCGTAAATTAGGATTAAAACAAGTTTTTAGAACTTTTCTTTTCTAAAGCATCTTTTAAGATTTTAATAGCACAAAATTCACCACACATACTGCACACATCATCATCAAAATCACCATTTCTATAGTGTTTTTCTCTTGAAAGATCTGGATCAATAGATTCCTTTATCATTTCCTCCCAATTCAGATTTTTCCGAGCACAATCCATTCTATAATCCCAATCTGAGACTTTTTTGCCGAATTTTGCGATATTTACCGCATGAGCAGCGATTTTTGAGGCAATTACTCCTTGTTTAACTTCTTCTTTATCGGGTAAAGCTAGATGTTCAGAGGGAGTGACATAACACAAATAGTCGGCACCTGCGAGGCCAGCAAGAACACCTCCTATCGCACTTACAAGATGATCATAACCTGGAGCGATATCAGTTACTAATGGTCCTAGCACGTAGAATGGGGCGCCATTACATACAGATTTCATTAATTTAATATTTCTTTCAATTTCATGCGCAGGAATGTGCCCTGGACCCTCAACCATAACTTGGACGTTTTTATCCCAAGCTCGTTTAACTAATTTAGATATCTCCAATAATTCCTGAATCTGAGCATAATCTGTTGAATCAAAAATGCAACCTGGTCGCATTCCATCTCCGAGTGATAAGGTAAAATCATATTCTTGTGCTAATTCAAGAAGATAATCGTAATTAGTATAGAAGGGGTTTTCTAAATCATTTTCAAGTATCCAAGCCGCCAGAAAAGTCCCACCACGAGATACTATACCCATATGTCTCGGGTGTTCTTTTAAATAATTAACAATTTCTTTAGTTACTCCTACATGTATTGTAAAAAAGTCTACTCCTTCTTTAGCTTGTGATTCAATAACTTTAAACAAATCATCTTCGTCAAAATTGATTATTGCTCCTTTTCTTTCAATCGCTCGTAGAGCAGATTGATAAATAGGTACTGTCCCTATTGGTACATCTAACTGATCTAAAATTAGTTTTCGAATCTTTTTTACATCTTGTTCAGTTATACCAGTACTTAAATCCATAACTGTATCTGCGCCATATTTAACAGCAATTTTAGCTTTTTCTAGTTCTCCTTGAATATTGCATACTTTTTTACTAGAACCTATGTTTGCATTAATTTTAACTAATAATCCTTCTCCAATTCCCAACGGGTTAGTATTGCCTCGATTAGATTTAGGAATAATAATACGCCCACTTGCGATACCCCGACGTATAAATTCTAGTTCAACTTGTTCTTTTTTGGCAACAATTTCCATTTCTTGTGTTATTTCGTTATTCTTGGCGGATTTCATTAAAGTAGACAATTCTTTAAACCTTCAACTAACTAATTGATTTTAAATTCTCTATGAGAAAATAATTATCTTAGAATTAAATTATTTTGTTTATTAAAAATAATCTAAAAGAATTCAAATATTAAAAAAAAATTAATTAGATTATATTTATTCCAGTCCAGCTAATCCAGAAGCCTCTTCGAATGTCATCCAAACATCTACGGAATATTCAAGCCCTTCTACATTGATGAATTCATAATAAAATCGTGAAACTCGATTGAGTGCTTTTTCTAATTGACCTTCTTTAACTTTCCAAATAGTCATTAGCTTCACTCCTTTTTTAGTTGTTTTAACTGGAGTGCCAAGATTTTCGAAAATAGTTTCATCTGGAGGATATTCATCTCTAATTTTAACATATACTTTTATAGCATCACCCTGTTTATGGGTTGGATAAGACATTGTTCCAATTATATATGGCATAACAATTACACCTTTAATTATTATGTTTTAAAATTATTTAGATTTCAATGCAAGTTATTTCTAGATAAATAGCTATTTAAATATTATAATTTTGTAAATATTTAATAACCTATTCTAAGTTGCTTTAGTAGTTCTATAAGCGAATCAGTCAACATATAGTCTTTCAACTCCTCAAATGGTACAAATCGTGCTTCTAAGGCATCGTCTTGTGCCTTAGGGGGTTGATTACTATCTCCTTCAATCTGTTCTACAAAATAATTGATCAAGACATAGTGATATTCTATTTTATCCTCCTTATCATACATAATTTTATCGATGATTCCTGCAACGTTAGTTACTTTAACGATAAAACCAGTTTCTTCTAACGCTTCTCTTTCTGCTGCATCCTCAACTCTTTCCCCAAGATCTAAATGACCTCCAGGAATTGACCAAAAACCAGCATCCGGATTATATTTACGTTTTACTAACAATAATCGATTATCTCGTACTAGCATAATCCCAACACCAATATGAGGCCTAACAGGATAACGCCGATCATTATGATTCCTCGTTTTTATTATACGGGCCATTATCATTAAAAAAAGTATCTATTAAGTATTATTAGGTTTGAAACATTATAAAGGTTCAAGGCTATATTATTTTAAGGGGATAATTATAGTAAGACCATGGTATTGGCCTAAAGGAGGGCAACCTCACAGGACAGAAGAGTTTACGTGGATAATCAAAGAAATATTAGCCGCAAGTTGGTGGCCAGACCCTCCTGTTTTTGAGAGATATAAAAAAGAGAATATATCAGTTATAATTAATTGCTCTGAATTTGATAACAAAAACAACATTCCTGATAGATTTATTTACTATCACATAAATGTTCCTGATTTTGGTTTACCAACAGAGGAACAAATTGAGGAGTTCCTTAAAATTTGTGATATATACATTAAATTAGGAAAGGCAATTGTGGTACATTGTGTGGGAGGATGTGGGAGAACTGCCCAATTCATTGTAGCATGGGCTGCAAATAATGGATTCTTGCCAAAAGGGATAGATCCGGTTAGATGGATACGTAAACTAAGACCTTGCAGTTTAGAAACTCGGGAGCAAATGGAAAATGCTAGAAAAATAGCGAAAAAGTATCAGAAATAATGATAATGTAAAGCTTATATTGTATTATTTTTATATGTTAATTAATTTCTTAATTTTATTTTAGGCATAATATTAAATATCACAAATTAGAAACTTGCATATGAATAAAACTGACTATCTTTACATGATTCTAGATAATATATTAGTGTTTAATATTAATCTTCCTGCGGAATTTCAAGATGAGAGATTAAATGAGCACCTCAATAAATTTGATGAATATGGATTGAAAATAATTGCCGGATTTAATAAAAATTTCTTGGAATATTTCTTAAAGATCTCTGGTGGGAAAAATCAAAAGAAAATTGAAGACACTCTTAAGAAAATGGAGAAAATTTCTTACATGATTGGTCCTATAGGCAATTTAAGTTATTTGACCCCAGAACAGGCAGATTATATACTTAAAAAGATAGACTTGCTCAAATTAGAAGAAATAAATGAAGAAAAGATTAGTTTGATTGCTGACGACTTATTAAGGGAACAGTTTGGAGGCTCAGGTAATTATAGTGCGTCTGATGCTTTGGAGAATCAATTAGCTAGTGCAGCTTTCTATTTAATGAATATGGGATACTCACGAGAAGAAATTCAAGAAAAGTTTAATGAAGTGAGGCAAGACCAATCAAAATTAGGTGAATTGTTTACTCTCCCTCAAAAAGAAATTTATAGTATGCCCACTGAAATCGGGATTGCTGATTCAGTGTCACCCCCAGCAAATCTAGAATCAAGTATTGATGATAATCGAAGTATCAATGAAGCAATTGCTCGTACCGTTCAATCAATCCACCAAGATATCACTGCTGAAAGAGCTCAAAAAGTAGATGAAATCATACAAGAGATAAGGGCTTATGTTAAAGATAGTATGTCAGAACTTCAAGAAAAGGTATTTAGGCAAATGCATCCAGATAGATTAAATCGCGCTTTAAAGATGCTGAAAACGACCAAAAGAAAATCCAAAAGAATGGAACTTTACCTTGAATGGTTTACAACTAGTTTTCTACTTTCAAAAATAGAATTAAAGGTTGAACACTGGCAGGTTTCAAGTTCAGCAGGTCATGGAAATGCTGGAGTTTATACAGCAGGTATCGATTTCTCTAGGTATGATAATATTATAAGAGATTTTCCAGACAGCAAGTTAACAAAAGTCATCAATTTAGCAAGACGAATAATACAAAATCCCACTAAAAATGCAATTCAAAAACTTGGGCAGGATCTGATCGCTGAAACAGGATTTGATGAGCATCTTTACTTCACAGATTGAATAATGCTCCTAATTAAAAGACTAATTTTGCTTATAGACACTCTTTCCTCTAATAAATGTCTCTAATACTTTAATCTCTCTTATCTTATTCTTATCAAAAGTAAGAGGATTATGACTTAATATAACAAAGTCTGCAAATTTTCCGACTTTGATACTACCCTTTATATCCTCTTCAAATGCAGCATAGGCAGCATTGATTGTATAAGTTTTTAAAGCGGTTTCAACAGAAATGCATTGCTCTGGCACAAATCCATTCCGTGTGACTAATGCATGTATCCCTAAAATTGGGCTTGGATCCTCAACTGGGCAATCTGAGCCAGAAATTAATACTATGCCAGAATCTATAATTGATTTAAAAGGATAGGTGTATTTACAACGTTCTTTACCTAAGCGCTTCTCAAGCCATTTATATTCAGAATTTATAAAGGGTGGTTGGCAGGAAGCAATGATGCCATATTCTTTCATATCTTTTAAAACATCCTTTGACAGCATTGAAGCATGCTCAATCCTATGCCTATGATCCTTTTTGGGAAATTCTGTTAACAATTTTTTATATAAATTCACTGCGATTCTATTCCCTTTATCTCCAATAGCATGAATTATGATATGAATTCCATTTTGGTGTGCTCGTTTCATTCTATTATAAATCTCGTCCTCTTCAATTACACAAAATCCACATAACGAAGGGTCATCAAAGAAAGATTCATACATACAAGCAGTTTTTGCCCCAAAAGAACCATCTAGAAAAAGCTTTAATCCTCCAAATTTGAATTTATCATCGACTTGCTGGTCAAAAAAAAAAGACTCTTTAATCCTAAATAATTTTTTTACTCTCTCTATATTGATAAAAGTATAGCAGTTTTGAAGCATTTTATCTTGCAAGAATCTAAATAATGGCAATTCAATAGCTCCCACTTCCCCAAATTCACCACTTTTATCTCCACTAACTATGCTGTGTAAAGAAGTTAATCCATTAGCAGCAAACTTTTTAAATGCTTTAAATGCAGCATCTATTATAGCTTGTGCTTCGGGAAATTTCACTTTTGACAGGATTAGGTTGATGGCTTTCTCACATATTATCCCATTAAGGTTTCCATCTTCATTTTTTCGAAATTCTCCACCTTCAGGAACTTTTGTATTTTCATCTATTCCAGCTAGATCCAAAGCTTTTGAATTCGCAATACCAATATGACTATCATATCTTAAGATGAATACTGGATGATCGGTACATGCGTCATCTAAATCCTGCCGTAAAGGTAAAATAGGCACCTTAAACTTTTCTTCGTTAAAATTGAAAGCTAATAATAATTCAGATCTATTCTTTCCTTTAACATATTTTCTTAAGAGAAGCTTTAATTCTTCAATACTCGTTGTATTAGTTAGATCGGGAAACAATTGGTATAATATGTATAAAATAGGGTGAAGATGGCAGTCAATAAATCCTGGTAGAAGCGTATTTCCATTTAAATTAATTAATCTGTAATCTGATTTCAAAATACTGAGGACATGATCCATTGACCCAACGGCTACAATTTTTTCTCCTTCAATACCAATAGCTTCAACTATAGGTTGTTCTTCCTCTATTGTTAGAATTGGCCCACCAAAAATAAGTTTTTTTTCTAGATTTTGATTATACATCGTTTTGTAGAATGTGTAGAGAGATATAATAGGAAATTTGTATCAAAATAATTATAAATTTTAATATAATTTTAATTTTTCAAAATTTTCTAAGAAAAGTTTAAAAAATTAATTTTAATTCTTAGGATTAACATAAAATAATATCACGCTTGATAGGCGAATTTATTATGGTAAAGAAATCAGATTTGAAAAAGCTGAACTCTCTGATGGAAAAAGCTGAAGAGCTTAAAATTGAAAAAAAATATAATAAAGCGGTTGAGAGTTATTTAGAGGCTATAAACTTTGTTGAAGCTAAGATAAAAGAAGAGGAAAATAGAAAAGACGAGATTGAAAACATTAAATCCCAGATCGATCAAATATATTCTGTTGAGATAATTGATATTCTGGAGAAAGCTTATTCTTATGTCAGTAATAATAATTTCAATGATGCATTTATTGCCTTTGATGAGGCTATAAGGATCGCAGACAAAATTGAGGACGTTGATTTAAAGGAAAGTGAACTAAATGAAATAATTGCGAAAATTGATTATTATCGATTAGAAGAATCAATTTATCAGGGAGAGAAATTAATTTCAGAAGAAAAATTCGATAACGCAATTGCTTATTTAAAAAATACACTAGAAAAAGCAGCTCAGGTTTATAAAAGCCAACCTAATCATGAGATTATCACCAGAATAAAGGATAAAATCAATCAAACGTATTCCCAACAAGTTGATATATTAGTTGAAGAGGGAAATCAATCAAATGTACTTGGAAATTCAGATTTAGCAATAAAAGTCTATGAGGATGCTCTGAAAATTACAAAAAGTTTCTTTGAATCTGAACTAAAAAACTCCCAAGTAACAAAAATTAGAAATTTAATTAATCAAATTTATAGTAATGAAATTAAACCATTAGTTGAAAAGGGAAAACATTTCATTGAACAGAAATATTTTGAGGATGCTGTAAAAGAATTCGAAAAGTCATTAGAGTTGGCTTACAAAATGTATGAATCTGAGCAAAAGAAAAATGTAATAAGTCAAATAAATGAAGTAGCTGCTGATGTATTAAATCCAGTTTATGAAGAAAGATTAAAGCCGATTCTTAGTAAGGGAAAGGAATTAATTATTAAGGAAAATTATGCTGAAGATATAGTAATTGTCAATGATGCGTTAGGTTTTTTTGAAAAAGCATTAGATATCGCCAGACGTATGGCAGATTCAAAAGAAAAAACCTTAAAAGTGACAGAAATAGAGGATCTAATCAATAAAACATGTAAGAAAAGAATTAATTTACTGAATGATAACTCTCTAAGAAAGATTGCTCAAAGAGATTTTGATGGTGCAGCAAGTGAATTATATGGGGCAATAAGTATTGCAAAAAGAATGACTATACCAGAAGACCACAATAAAGAACTTGAAAAATTAAAAGCTGATGTTAATAAAACGTACACTTCTCAAATTGAAGAAATACTTCGAGAGGGAAGAGGATTACTGGAACAGAAAGATTACGATAATGCTTTGAACATCTTTAATAAAGCTTTGGATATCACAAATAAAATGTATCTTAATGAACAAATGGAGCAAGAAGTAAACAAGATTAAAAGTTTAATTTATCAAGCTGAATTGAAACATTTAGTGGGAAGAGGCGACTTAATTGAAGAGCAGAAGAACTTCGAAAGAGAATTGGAAAAATTAAACAAAAAGATGGAATATGCTAAAACGATAGATGACTCTGAAAGAAAATTCGAAGAAATGAATAAGATAAAAAAAGCTATTGATAAGGTGCATCATTCCGAAATTAAATTATTTATTGAACAAGCTGAACAACTTTCAGAAAAGCATCAATTTAATGATGCTTTTGAATATTTTGAAAAAGCAATCTCTATTAATGATTTAATTGAAGATTCTGAATATAAAGATAAAATACCAATCAAGACAAAATATAAAAATGAACTCATCAATAAATCAAAATTAGGGGTCAAGAATAAGAATTACGAGAGTGCCATAGAAGATTGTAAAAAGGCGCTCGGTTTAGATAGTACATTTATAGAGGCCTATTTCTATATGGGAATCATAAATACAGAACGCCAAAATTATGATACTGCTATTCAACATTTTAAAAAAGCCTTAGATTTAAATAAAAATCATTCTAAATCATGGAACTATTTAGGTTTAGTTTATGAGAAGAAAATGGAATTAAATAATGCCATCGCTTCTTATTCTAAGGCTGTGGAGATAGAACCTTTCTATACTGAAGCCTTCTATAATTTAGCAAATTCCTATAGATTGAAGCAAGATTATAGTAAAGCTATAGATAATTATAAAAAAGCCATTGAAATTGAATCTGATAATGCATTGGCTTGGTTATTTTTAGGGTATACCTATATGGATAGAAAGGAATATAGTACTGCTATTGATCATATTAGTAAAGCGATAGATTTAAATCCAGAATTTGTATCCGATTTATCTCCCTTGATCAAGGAATTTAAGGAAACAATTAACAAAATAGAAAATAAATTGTCTAATAAGTTTGAGAATCGATAAGAAAAAAAATTCATAAAAAATAACTACTTTTTTTATGCTTTTTGTGATTATGTACCGAATAAGTTTTGTACAAAATATCATTTAATCACAAGTTTGTGGTAAAAAAATAATTATTTCAGCATTGCTTTAAAAAAACGGGGACCTAAAGTTATTTTTGAGAGTGTTGGAAGTGCGTTAAATAGGCATTCTCCTACATAACGATCTTTATCTGTATCGTATTTTGAAAGGTCTTGGATTGTATGGGCTTCATAAACATACCTTCTAACAGTTTTGTTTGTAAGAAGAAGATTTGTATACTCATTCCAGAGAGATTTCACATAAGAGCTCCCACTATAAAATAAATATTCACAAGCATCTCCGTTTCTGAAATAACCTTTAAGTAAAACTCGGGCTATTTCCTGATCGTATTTAGCCAATTCTGCTTTAGTTAAATTACTGTTTTTCTCAAAAAGGGGTTTTACTACATCGTTCGCAATTTGAGCACATAACAACCCACATAAAATACCTTCATAAAAGTATGATGTTACTAACCCAGCAGCTTCACCTAAGATAATTACCCTGTCTTTTGTAAATGATTTTATAGGGTGTTTTGAGATTGAACCGCTAACGAAATCACTTTTATTCCATTTTAATCCATGTAAATATTTTTCTACTTTTTTGTAATTATGCAAGATACGATCTAACTTATCAATTAGTTCACTATGCGATTCTTTATTTCCCAAGTAGCCTGTAGAAATCCTTCCTTTTCCTACATTAAAGAAAAATGGACCATTTGGACTTATATTTGGGTTTAGGTGGAACATATATTGAAAATTGAAATTATCATTAAGTAATGTCTCATCAGCCCAAATATTAGTGTATATCCCCATAAAGGAGTCTGGAATCTCGAATCCTAAAGACTGCTGTAGATTAAAAGCACGTGAGCCTGTAGCTAAAACTAATAGCTTTGTTTTATAAGATTCAGCTTTATTATTGATTAATTCAATGTAATCATTATGCTTATTAACTCTTTTAATTTTTTCATCGTAATGCGGTATACCTCCTCTACTTTCAAAGCTTTCAAGAAGTTTTTCAATGAAAATTTCTGTATGTGATATCTTTCCTAAAGGACTCCCGAACTCTTTTGAATTTAATAACCCATCATACTTTTCGCTTTTATAATTCAATTGAAGAAACGCTCTAGGAAAAATTGATTCATCATTCCAAAACTTATCTTCAATAAAAGGTTTATTATGTTCAGCAAATATGTTAGTCCTTTTTGGAATTTCTTCATTATAATCTTGTGCCTCAATAAGAAGTGTTTTTGCAAAGTGAGATACTTTATTCGCAAAAGACGCACCGGATGTACCAGCACCAATGACGATTACATCATACATATTAAGAGTTTAAATTATTAACCATAAAAAAATATTATTTTTCTATTATCATATGATATTTTCAATTGTTTTGGAAATTTTATATAAATTGACTTCTGCCATTCCTAGTGGTACTGAAGATTCAAATAGAACCACAATTAACAAAGGATCTAACTTCCATGGGATTTTCACAATTTTCGAAAATATTTTTTGGTTATTATCTAAACTATAGAAGGTTGTGTTGAAATCGCTGGCGACCATATATCGAATCTCTAATTCTTTTAATGAGGATAAGAGAATCTCTTGGGGAAGGGAAGAATAAATTACTTTTCCATTAATCGCAAAAAGAGCCGCTCCAAGAATTTCATTTTCAAATATAAGCGTTTTTATCATCTCAACTATTTTTCTATAGAGCGCTTGACTTGCGGTAATCTCTTCCTCACCAGTAATCATTAAATCTATTTTTGAATCAAAATCGGGATTATCGATTTGTTCATATTCTTCAATATCATTTTCCGCTAAAAAAGTGTCAAATACTCTCGCTATGCCATTTAATCTAGAATTTATGAATAACAGACTAGCACTTGAATCTGCTAAGATTGCAAAAATATGCTCTATTTCAGTTTTAAATACAAACCTAAAACCTCCCATTTCAAGGACTTCCGGAGTTTTCTTTGAAATTACAGACTGAGAAAACGAAAAGATTGCGGAAAAGAAAGGAGTAATTAAATTGGGCTCAATATTCTCGAAATCACCTGTAAAGTTCCGACTATATATACATGCTCCGCTTTTCGTTAAAATGAACAATGAATGAATTTTCATTAACCTTAAACACTCCTATAAATGCATTTAAAGAAATATAGGTTTATAAGTATTTTTAGAAAAAGCTATTGAGATAATATATTTCAAAATGATTTTTATTCTTAAAATTCTAAAATTTTCCCCATTTCAAGTCTTACCTCATGACGATCAATATCATTATTAGAATACGCAATTAAATCAAAACCAGTAAAAGTATATCCATAATTTAAGTAGAATTGAATAGCAGTATAATTTGAACTTTGGCACTCCAACACAATCGCCCTACAATTCCACTCTACTGCGCGTTTTTCAGCAAACTTTAATAATTTTTCACCAAACCCTTTTCGTTGTGATTCTTCATTTATAGAAATATCCCATATTCTGGCAGTATTATTCCAAGACTGTTTACCCACTACTATTAATCCAATTTCTTTTCCATTGTCATTAAATGCTATATAATATTCTGCCCCTTCTTTATATTTTTGAAAGATATCCCCCTCAGAATACTTTGTAAATGTACTTGGAAATTGTGTTTTTTGTAAATCGATTGACCATCCACTATTCTTCTTTTTTTCTTTAACTGAAATATCGTAATAAAATTTCGAATAGTATTGGAATATATCTTTCTTATTGTTCGGAAAGTCTTTTTCGAAAATCTGTATTATTTTAATAAATTGATCACCCAGATAATTTATTAGATTTTAAGATTCTTTCAAATTGATTTTTTATTTCGCTCCATGACGCCATTCGTTTAATTAACGGCTTATCATTCATAATCACTCCTCGAGAAATACCGTACTTTTTAATTATTTCTTTGTTGTCTGTATTTATTAAATTTAAATTAATATTTGGATAGTTCTTTAGATTTCTTTTAATATCATCGACCATAAAACAGTTCCATGGACATTGACTATTCAGAAAAAGATTAAGGCCGCTAATCGAATTTAATTTCTGATATTTTATTAGAGAGGGAGCTGCTTTTGAGCCTAAATCTAAATAAAGAAGAACTCTCTCATCCTCACGATCGACTTCTTTAAATCCAAATTTTTGAAAAAATTGTGATGGCATGTACTTTATTGTTGTTCCGAACCATTTCTCATTATCATACGCTAAAACGCTAATTCCTCCAACTTTTTTCGCCCGTTCAATCAATCTTTTTATTAATGCTTTCCCAACTCCTTTATTCCAGAATGCTGGTAAAATCCAGATACAATTGATAAATAAGGAATCCTTACCCTCAAGGGGTTCTAATGCAAATTCAATTGGAATACTTTCAATGAGTCCCATGGGTACATAACCTTTTATAGCAAGGTCTGAATGACGCATTTTACCAGCCCATTTGTAATAAATTATTTCATTTTTAGGCGTATCAAGAGCTAAAAGGATTTCTAAACCAAATCTCATCATTTTCTTTATCCATGATATTCTTTGCTCCATACAGTTTTTCATCACTTTCTTTAATCCCTTCCCTACACTTGGGTCCATACAAATAGCAGGGATGAATACTAATTCATCTTCAGAGACAATTTTTATTTCCAAGATTAATTACCTTGATAATTTGAATGTGATTAATTTTTTATATAATTTTTTTTCTAACAATTATTAATCATAAGTACGCTGAAAATATCTTAATATCGTATATTTATAAGTAATTTGTGCAAATTTTCATGTTTTACCCTTAAGTTAGGATTTTTTTTTCACAATAAAGACATTTAAATATATTAGATGACTTTTTCAATTAAAAAAAGGTTATGAAATAGTAACGCACAACCTTTAAAACCAAAAAAAATTGGAGAAGAGAATGTCTAAAGACGAGATAAAACAAATACGGCTTAAAAAGGCTGAAATGCTATTGAAATCACAGAATATGCCAAAACAGATAATTAAAGTTCATTCAATTGAGGATTTTGATGCTTTATTAAAAGATTATCCTGAAAAAGTAATAATCATAGATTTCTGGGCCATTTGGTGTGGACCTTGCATGATGTTTGCTCCTATATTTGAGAAATTACAAAAAGAACATGCAAATGAATTCATATTCGTAAAAGTAAATGTGGATGAAAACCCATCAATTGCACAGAGATATAGGATAACTGGTATTCCAACCACCCTTTTTATACAAAATGAGAAACAAGTGCATAAGATAGCAGGAGCTGTAAATCAAGAATACATGGAACGTGTTCTTGAAAAACTTAAATCATTTTCTAAATAGGTTTATTTTTTATTTTTTTTAATTTTATAATGAGGATAAAAAACCATGGAAAGCATTATTGAGCAATTAGATGAAAAAGAAGTATTTCGAAGTGAAAAATTATTTAAATGTATTCTTGGATTAAATGAAATCCAAGCAAATGTATTTTCCTATATTCTGAAGCATGAAAATGTGAGTACAATGGAATTGAAAGAAGTTTTGGATAAAGATAGAAGCTCAATTCAAAAGGCACTAGGAGAATTAATTAAGTTAAAAATTATTAGTAGAAATTCATTTTCATTGAAGGATTATTTCGAGGCTAAGGGAATCAGTAATGAAACTAATGATAAAAGGGGTTATATTTACTTGTATAGCGCAAAAGATATAAATGAGATTAAAGTGGAATTTAAAGATTTATTAGATAAATGGTATCACTCTATGGTTAACTATATTAATGATCTAGATAGTTTATTTGATTGCTATGAAATAGATGGAAAACTTTGTTAAGTTGAAATAACAGAAATAAATTTTTGAATTTATATTTAAATAGAAAATAAGAGAAATTATAAATATATACTTAATTTATCGATATCATCCCTTAATTTAGAAATTCTTCTTAATTGCTCTTCTTCTTTATCTACTCCTTGCAAGTCTTCTTCTGAACTTGTTCGTTCATCTTCATATGCTTGTTCAACCATCATTCCATATCTAATTGCGTAAGCAACTAACTCAGGTATTAATGATATCATACTTTTAAAAGTAAAAATCCCACTTAAAGTACTTAAGATATTGATCATTTCTCCGAAAGGGTCAATCTCAATTTTAGGCTTCTTCATTAACTCCATTATCTTTCGAAATAGAATTTCATAAAATAGTTCAAGTTCTTCTCTATTGAGTTTAAATTCTTCCTCTTCTTCACCCATTATTCACACCTTTAAATTAACAAAATTTTAGTTTCTAGTGAAAAATTAAATTAAAAAATGCATTTATTTCTTTTACTTTATTTCACATAAATTTAAAAATTTTCTAAAAAAGCTCTAAATATATTACAATAATTTACTTAAAATAACAAATGTCTTTTAATCCAGAAAAAACCGAATTGCGAATTGTAAGAAATCTACTCTATAATATCATAATTCTGCTTATCGTCTTTTTTTGGTTTTTTCGCTCTACCTATGATAACCTCTCTGGCTCATACATATTATCCTTTTTAATAATAAGTTCTATTACATTATCATTTATTTACAATATTAAAAAAGGATGTAAAAATTCTGTTAAAATCTTTCATCTAATTCTATTTTTGATACCAATCTCTTTTATTATTGAATTAATTTATGTTTATGAACCATTCACGTCAGCTATCTTTATTTCATTTTACAATTTGATTGGAATCAGACATAATCATGATATTTTTTTGATTACTCTCTATTTTGCTTTAACAGTATTGAAAGTTCTCCCTATCAAATTATTTTATAATAGAATTATTAAATTAAACGAGAAAAACAGATTTGATGATTTTTTTGAGTATTTTGCGAAGGACTTTAATAGAAATAAACTCATTCTTATAATTCTTCTGCTTCCTCTAGCGGCATTTATTGAAGAATTTATTTTTCGAAGTTTATTGTTAACTGTTTTAGTAAATTATCTCAACTGGAATAATATTATTGCAGTTCTATTTATATCTCTTGTCTTTGGATTTAGTCATTATTCTTCCTCGAAAAATTGGTTACATTTTCTTTCAACTACCTTTTCCTCTATAATATATTTTTTGGCTTTAATCCAATTAGGTTTATTATATCCTTGGTTATTACATTTAACCACAAATAGTCTTGCGTTATTATTTTTCTATCAAAATAACAAATTAAAAACTAAGGAGAATACTTAAATTATTTTTAATGATAAAGATAAAGAAATCTCTCCAAATAATAAAGAAAAATTTGAGTGTAATATCCTGGAAAATAAAAATCGCAACCATGTCCTCCTAACGGCATCCATAAAATTGCACATTCATCATTTTCATGTGATAAATAAATATTCTGGATATTTGTTGCTATGCTGAAATAATTCAAAATATCATGAGTCCCTTGGAAAATTAGACAAGGGGGGCTATCATTATTAATTAAATTTTCTGGATTTTTGAATTCTTCTTTACCGTCTATTCCGAACCATTGCATTGCTCCATTCGCGGGATAATATGGTATCATTCCTTTTACTATAATACTTGGACTAAAAATATCGGTATAATTTCCGCTTGCTATTGCTAATGCGACAGCGCATGTAAGATGTCCTCCCGAAGACCCACCTGTTATAAACACAGAATCTAAACTAGCACCATACTCAAGGGCATGATTATCCAGATAATAAGTAAAATTCCCAATATGTTGCATCATATCATCAATATTGAAATCTCCTTTTGTATACTTTGGAGTAATTGGATCTATTGGAGTTAAAAAGGTATCAAATAATCCATACTGAATATCAAATACAATATATCCTTGTGCTGCTAAGTATTTATTAAATGGTATCATATCTGATCCCCCTTTATCTCCTAAAATCCAACCACCACCATGGATACGAATTATAGTCGAATTTTGTCCAGGAAGGTTCCTCCCATTATTTAATGGCATGTAAGCATCAAAATAAAGATTAACACCTTCATTACTATAAAAAAGGATGTTTTCTTTTACGATACAGTCCTCGGCAGGGATTCCAAGGAAGTAGCTTGAAGTTGAAAAAGGCGTTTTTAGAAAAAAGTCATTTATATTCGTAGGAATTCTATTACGCCAATCATATCCAAAAGCAGTTGAAAAATTATTATGGGCGGAATAAGTTGTTACATGAGTTAAAAATAATGGTAGAAGCATAACAAATGCAACAACAAGACCCATAATTGTTTTTCGTTTGAATTTTTTGGGAGACCATTTATTTCTCTTTAATTTTATTAAAATAAGTGTATTTATTAGAAAGATTAATGAAAAAAATGCTCCAAATTGAGCAGAAAACATAGCAAAAATAGTGGTGACTATTTCAAATGACCCAAATATAGTGACAAAAGCACATAATATTCCAATATAGAAGGTAATATTACTTAAAATAGTAAGAATTTTCTTTAAAATCCTCTTAGTCCGCATTTTTCTTTTAGATGGAAATCGTGTTTTATTCCTATTAGAGTTCCAAAGCTTCTCATTTTTAATGTTTAGAATATCGAATAAGGCAATAAAAAAGTTAAATCCAAACAAACTGAAGTAACAAAAATAGACTAAGAAATAGCCAAATCCACTAAATATGCTTAGTGGGCGATAACTTGAATAAATAAGTAGATTACCACCCATTATCCCCAATACTGCGATGATCACAAAACCTAGATAGATATAACAGATCAGGTTTAGTTTTTTCCCTAATCTTAAGGTCTTATTTACTTTAATTGAGTTAATATATACTAATAATCCATTGAGAAATAGCGTAATAATAATTAAGATGCCTAATAAATCCCAGAATACATTATATATTGGAAAGATCAAATAAAAAATTCCAGAAATAAGACAAATAGGATTTAAAATAATTGAAAAGAAACTAACTCTTTTAATCGTAAAAAAAGCTACAAGATTTTCAACTAATATTCTTGTACTTTTTAATTTGAACTCTATTTGAATTAAAGATGGCTGTTCCATCTGCAATACCCTGTTATTTTATATTAGACAAAAGTCTAATTATAATATTATAAATGCTCCTAATTTTTATTGGTCATGTTAAGAGCGATTTATAGTAACTTGACAATTTTATAATTAATGAAATTACAAGAATTTAATTTTACCTAATTAGTAAAAATTTATAAAAAAATTTTAAGAAATAGTTAGCTTATCTTATTTTTTGAAGCTTATTGATCTTTATTGATCTTAGGTTAAATATTTTAGTTGTTATTCATTTACTTACAATTAGTAGTTAAGGGTAAAACCCTAAAAAATAGATGATTTTCAATTTAAATTATAAGAATTAAAGTAATAAATACCGTCTAAATATGTTTAACTATGATTATTTGGATTCTTGAAAGTGACTCAGGTTCAAAATTGCTGTATAAATCTTTTTTAAAGACTGATGCGGATGAAGATATAGTATCTGGTTTTTTAACAGCATTCCACCATTTTTCGATGGTAGAATTTCATCAATCTTTGGAATCAATAGAAATGGGAGGGTTGAAGTGGATTTATATATTAGAACCAAAGTACAATTTGCTTTTTGTGGCAGCCGGTACAAAAAATGTTAGGACTGAAATTTTAATGGGCAGATTGAATGTGATAAAAGAAGCTTTTATAAAACAGTTTAAACCAACATGGAAAAAAAGAGGTGAAAACTGGGATGGAAGCATTAGTGTATTCAAAAGTTTCTTGAATACCATTGAAGATTATTATAAACAATGGGAAGAAGTAGAAACTTTGACTCAAGTCGCTGATTTCTTTGATATTCTGGGAGTATTTCAACAAATTTTTATTATACTTAGAAATATAATTGAAAATAGAATGTATACAAAATCCAAGAACTTTATATTAAATAAAGTAGAGGAAAGATATAAAAATCTAATCGAAAAAGGAGAATTTAAAGATCAACAACACTTAACAAATGTTACCTTCTCTAAAGAAGCATGGTTCAACATTATTGATGAAAAATTAATTAAGTGTGAAAAGGAATTAGTTATCAAATTTCTGAAACTTTTACTTTCAGATATTGTCTATACCTTGCAGGATGTTAAAGGAAGTCATCTATGTTTGAAATACTTCAGTGAAGATAACATCTATGCCTATATTTTTAACAACATGAAATTGTTGAAAGATTTAAATTTAGATTCTTTTATGTTAGAATTGTTTTTATTATTATAGAATTTAAATCTATAATTATTAATAATATTTTTATTAATTAACAGCATTATCTTAAAATATTGATATGAAGAGATTCAAATCCATAGACTTTTTAAGAGGGATACACGTTTTTTTGATGATTGTTCTACACTACAGTGAATGGTGGCTAGTAGTAGATGCACAATCGCTAAAAATTTGGCTATTTCATATTTTTGAACCTATAGGTGCAACAGGGTTCTTATTTATTTCAGGAGTGAGTGCATCTTTATCATATAAGAGTAGTAAAAAAAAACTTACAAGCACAAGCTTAGATTGGTATAAAATAAAAAATATTTATTTATTAAGAGCTTTAATCCTTTTATTTATTGCATTAATTTATAATTTAATATTATCATTTAGATTTGGTGATTTGTCAGATATTTGGAGTTGGAATGTACTACAAACCATTGCTGTTTCTCTCATTATTGTATGGCCGCTTTTAAAACTCTCTAAAACTGTAAGATTAATCGTTGGAATTTCTATAATAATCATTAATCAAGCCTTATTAATTTTTTTAAGCCCCTTTGAGGATCAGTTAAATTTCTATGGCATATTGTTTCATTTATTATATAATCCCTTACAACAATTTACTATCTTGTCTTTTTTCCCTTTTTTTCTCTTTGGAACTGTTATTGGAGATATTATATTTGGAATCAGCGCAATGGAGGATGAAAATGAAAGAAGAAGTGCTATAAAAGACACATTTCTTAAAAGTGTCTTAATATTGGGGGGTGGATTAATAGTAATTGGAGTATTATATCAATTTCCCTATTTTTTAGAGCGTAATACGTTCCCATCTTTTATCTATTCGATAGGAGTGATTTTAGTGATATTTTCAATTTTAATCTCGATCGAAGAATTTAATCTTATTAAGGCTAGGAAAAATTACAATTTTTTCTTCTTTTATTCATATTATTCATTTACTGTTTATTTAGGGCACAATGTATTCTATTTTCTATTCTTTAACCAGTTAAATGCTATTAGTTTTTGGATTCCTATTATTCTTACAATGAGTTTTATAACCATTTTAATTAGAATAATTTATAAAAAATTAGGACCAAAAGCTTCTTTAAAAACAGGAATATCAACATTAAGCTATCTATTGGTAACTAAATTTAATAGGAAAGAAGCACATTAGTTTAGATTAGAATTATTAATTTTATAAGATTGCAGAATTGATATAAGAATTTAATTAAAAAAAAAAGTAGATTTCAAAAATTTATGATTTTGGTTTTATTGCTTTCACTTTTATACTAGTACTATCAATATCTAATTGATCCAATTCTTTAACTTTTTCAATTTGATCTCCTAATGCTTTTTTGATGTTATCGTCATTGAGCAGAAATTCGTTTGTAGAAAAATTACTTTGTTCAATAATTTCAATTTCTTGAAACCCGGCTTTTCCAATAGCCTCCAAGTATTTATTTTTCATAATTGCTCCACCAATACAACTTACATAAGCTTGTGCATTCTTTCTAATAACATCAGGAAGTTCTTTAAGTAGAACAATGTCAGATACCATCACCCTCCCTCCTGGTTTTAAGACGCGATAAGCATCTCGAAATACTGCTTCTTTATCTGGTGAAAGATTAATAACACAATTTGATATTATAAGATCAATGCTATTATCTGCAACAGGTAGATGTTCAATTTCACCAAGCCTAAACTCAACATTATCGTAATTACCCTTTTTTGCATTTTCTCGCGCCTTATCAATCATAGCAGGAGTCATATCTACACCAATAACTTTTCCAGTTTTCCCAACCTTTTTTGCTGCAATAAAGCAATCTAACCCACCTCCTGAACCGAGATCTAAAACGATTTCACCTTCTTTTATGGAGGCATGAGCTGTAGGATTACCACACCCTAAAGCTAAATTGGCACCGGATGGAATATTGTTCAAATCTTCTTCTGTATATCCTA
The DNA here is from genome assembly GCA_048939995.1 of Promethearchaeota archaeon. Taxonomy (GTDB): domain Archaea; phylum Asgardarchaeota; class Lokiarchaeia; order Sigyniarchaeales; family SOKP01; genus SOKP01. The sequence continues at coordinate 116,865 of JBHLOY010000008.1, forward strand.
ATTGTTCGCTATATTTCTTTAAGAATTCATCCCTTTTATCAGCAGGAATCCTAATTGCTGTACCGCAACTACAAGAATTTTCGATTTTTGTTTTAGCTTCGGGAGATGGTCCGCAACAACTCGAACTCAATTTGCGGTTTGCAGCAATCGAATACTTCTCTCTTACAATTTTCCTTATATTTTCTATTTCTAAAGGTTTATCTTCTTCCATTTTTATCTTCTTTATTTTCTTTTTATAAATTTAAATAGTAGTCTAATATTCCAATTGCTTTGACTACTTTCAAAAAATTTTTTTGAATTACATGTGCCATATGTATCTCACTTTGTTTGATGTTATTCATTTACTCACTTTCTCTTCTTACAATAATTTTCAAAGCTGGTCCTAACGCATCTTGGACCATTGGCTCCAGAATATCCGCTTTCATTAAAATTAGGCAACAAGGTTTCCCTTTTGGTGCTACATTTATAATAGCAAACTTATCGCCTTTTTGAATATTTTCGTTTTCTCTGAGATCTTTTGGTAATAATATTTGTCCTTTTGCATCTACAGTAACAAGTGCTTCAACTTTACAACATGTGGAATCTGTATTTGGTGAGTCACAAGCACAATTTTGATTTTCTTGTCCGGACATATTTTATATAAGAAATTTCTTCCTTATAAACTTTTTCCCCGATTTCTGATTTTTCTTATTAATCCTATTTTTCACTGTTAAAAAATTTATAGAAAAGGGGGATGGAAATAAGCTCACTGACTCAACAATCATTAAATTTATTTAGGACCTATAAATCCTTCAATAAGAATTAATCTTTAGATATATAATTTATATAGGAAATAGATAAATTGGTCAAAATTAAAAAGTAGATATGATAAAAGCAATAACTTTTGATCTTTGGAATACTTTGTTCGAAAATAAATCATTCTCGAAAATCAGATTAGATTTTCTTGAAAATTTCCTACAAAAAAAGAATTATGACTATAACTTCAAAACTATTAAGGATTCCTATGAAAACTCCTTTAAATTTTTAGATTATAAAGAAAGTGGTTTTGATTTCCATCATATATATATTGAAGAAAGAATCTCAAGTATGGTTAACAAGCTAAAACTTCAAATTTCTGATGCCGAAAAGAAAATTATTAAGAAAAATTTGGAGGAGGCTATGTTAAAAGATCCTCCATTATTAAAAAAAAGCGTTAAAAGAACTTTAGAAATTCTTTCAGAAAATTATAAAATTGGTCTTATTTCAAATACAGGTATTACTCCCGGCTATGTAATAATTGACATTTTTCAAAAATATGATATTCTTAGATATTTTCAAGTTACCATTTTCTCTGATGAAATCGGCTATTATAAACCACATTCATTATTGTTTGAATATGCTCTTAAGAAGCTCCAAAGTAAACCGGAGCATGCTGTTCATATTGGAGATTTATTACATACAGACGTTAAAGGTGCAAAGAGTTATGGGATGCGAGCTATTTGGTTTAACGATACTAATCAAGTAAAAGCACCAGAAATCCAACCGGATTATGAGGTAAAAGAGATGTTAGAAATAGTAGATATAATTAAAACGTTTTAGTGATAATAAATGAAAGTAATTGAAGAGATCAATAGAAGAAGAGAAGTAATTGCCTATATCTTGTTAATAATTGCTGGAATAATATGGGGGGGAACATGGCCTCTTGGAAGATGGTTGGTCTTTGAAGGTTTTGGACAAACTATCCCTCCATTGATGATTGCAACAATCCGATACATTCTAGCAGTTATTTGCTTTTTTCCTCTGCTTAAGCTTCGGGATGGAACGATAAATTGGCAATTTGCAAGAGCAAATTGGAAAATTTTAATGTTTATGGGATTAACCTCCGTTACAATATATCAAATAGGCTATCTCTTTGGTGAAATGTTTACTGCAGCAAGTGATGCAAGTATAGTTGTCGCTACAAATGCCATCTGGGTGGTAATACTTTCTAGTTTTTTCTTAAAAACAGAATTTTTTAGTTGGAAAAAGCTTTTTGGAACCCTTGTAGCATTCACAGCTGTAATTATCGTTGTAGGGTTCTCTAAGAATATAGAAGTGTCAAATAGAATCTTTGGAGACCTCTTAATATTAATTGGGGCATTTTCCTATGCAACTTACACTATAACCTCACGTGTTTTTTTAAATAAAACTGCTGGTGTACCTGAATCGTACCAACCAAGCTCTTTATGGATAATAACGTGGGTCTCATTTTTTGGTCTTTTAACAACCGCTCCAATAGCTTTACTTATTAGCCCTCAATATCTTAACCCAATAGAATATTTTACTATTCCTCCTCGTATATGGTTTGGAATTGCATACTTAGCATTTCTATCAACTGTCGGAGCATATACGTTTTATCTAGAAGGAGTCAAACGCTTAAATGCTAGCAGAGCAGCAATATTTCAAACACTTGTACCATTATTTGGAGTAGTTTTCTCAGCTATATTTCTACAAGAACCTTTTGATGTTTTCGTTTACCCTTTCGCCTTATCTTTAGTAATTCTAGGCATAACGCTTGTAAATATTTCCCCAAAAAAAACTCAAAGCTTTGATAAGGTCGAAGAAAAGCCTCCACATTTAAAAAATGAAAATTGAAAGTCGGTTGTAAATTAATTTATTCAAAATAACAAGATTAAAAAAAAGTTAAATTATAATTTTCTTTTCTTTTTACGCCAAATTAACACTAGGGTTGTTATGGCTATAACCGCTCCGACACTAATAGTAGAGATCACAATAATGAGTTCAATAGGAATATCTTCATTTTTGGGAATAACCTCAACATTAACAATATCATATGCTAATTTATATGTATTTGAAACGTAGATCTCATATTTATATGTACCAACAGAAAGATCATCTAAATCAACAATTATGGGAACATTATTTTGCCAAGTACCTGTTTCATTAGGAGGAGGAGGAACAAGTAAATATGCTCGATTAATATAGATATCATATGATGGATTTGCAAGCTCTTCAGCAGTTATTATCCAAGTTATATTATTTCCCGTAGAACCCTTTATAAATGACATATCTCCTGAACTAATAATATTTATACTATATGAGTCCTTCCATTTATAATAGTAGAAATAAGTCCTTTGTAAGACATTTTGATTAAAACCAGTGAGATCAATGTGATGAGCGTCATACATCTTGCTGACATCAAGCCAAGCCATTGGTATAAGTTCTTCAACAAGATATCTTTGAATTTCATTATAAATTCCATTCCTTAGAATTGGATCAACTTCTTCTGTCCCTAATTCGATGAGATTTTGAAGATAAGAATCACTGCTAAATCCAAACATCCAACGAAATATTGAAGAATTTGAGAACATTGAGTTAATATAATTGGAAGGATCATTATAATCAGCAAGCCAACCCCCGACCCAGGTATCAATCCAATTAGAATCTATTTGCATACTATCCACCCATGTAATCCAATCTGTTTCTCTCTTACTAAGATTAACGCCTATCGTTCTGAAAGTCCTATTTAGTGAAGTAAAGAGATCCTTATGAAATTGATTTGTATTTAATACCCACATTGAAAAATTGAGTTTTCCAGTATCTGCTAAGGCATCCCAATTTGAATCATCTGGTCCTGGATAGCTTGGATTTAGACTACTCCCATGTCCTATACTCTGGATAATTTCTCTTGCTTTAGTTATATTAAAGTAAGGATAATTTAAAGTTGCATTAGAATATAAAATCCCTGGAGGAATAGGAGATTTTAATCTAATTGAAGTCCCTTCATGTAATTCATCAATAATGTCTGTATAATTTACAGCATAAGAAAAAGCTTCACGAAGTGTTTCATTTAATGTGTTGTAATTAAACACTAAATATCTTGCTAGACTATTTGTTTTTCCATCATCAACGACTACTAAATCTGAATCAGCTTTAAACATATCAATATATGCTGGAAGGGGGGGATCTATAAAATCAATATTATGCGCCAACATTGCCATATTCAAAGTTATAGGATCAGAAAAGTATGCGAATACCATCCGTTCAATATTGGCTTTTTCTCTCCAATAACTTTCAAATGCATGAAATCTAGCCTCTAATCCCGAAACATAATATTCAAAAACATAAGGACCAGTACCAATAATTTGATCTGTTCCTAAATTTAACTTATTAAAAAATGGTGTCGAGTTCATGGACAGCATAGCAAAAGCTGAATGTGTCAATAAGTTAAACACACCAGCATTAGGTTTGGTTAACACTAATTTAATTGCATACTCATTAACAATTTCAACTTTATTGAAGATTGGTGTTATTCCATCTTCCCAATAACCTAGGTAAGTTGCATATCCCAGAATCTCATAAGAAGGTAATAATCCAGAAATGTTCCACCAATAACTCATTCTATCAAAATTCCACTTTACTACTGTTGAATTGAACTCAGATCCATCATGAAAAGTGACTCCCTGCCGTAAATATAAAGTAATATTAAGTTCTTCAACTGGCTCTAAATCATAGCCTGTCGCCAATAGCGATAATAATGGCAATGATGGATCAGAATAGTTATAAGTGAATAATGTCTCAACTACTTGGTCTATAATGATACTTGAACTACGGTCTGTGCAATCAACAGGATCTAAACTGTTTGGAGCTGAAGATGAGCCGTACAAAAATGTGTTATCAATGGGAGGAAGATTACTTTTTAAAATTTTATTGAATTCACTTTCTGATTTACTATCTGCTATTCTTATCGTACTATTAAAGGTAGAGATTAAAAGAAATAAAAATATTACATATAGAATTGCCCTTTTTCTCATTATAATCCTCTTAATTATTTCATTTTAGATTACGTATATGCACGAGATATAAAAAACTTAGATAAACGGCTATATAACGATATTGCTTATACATTTTTGTAAATGGCTCAGTAATGATTAGATTCACCCTTGTATTTATATCCTAAGAGAAAAAATTCCAATTAATGTTAAAAAAAGAAGTTAATTTATAATATTGGTTTTATAGTATAACGTCAATTTTTAAATTAGACTCTGAAATATCTTAATAAAGATTCTTAAAATATGAGGTTTATATTATGAGTTTAGATTTCAACTTCTACTTAAACTTAATTTGCTCTATTGGAGGCATCATCTTTTTTATATACAGCCTATACTTAATTAGGAAAATTAAAAAGTTATTTCCAGGAGGTAAAGTCACTAAAAAATGGCTTCTCAGGCAGAGTTTAATTATTATATTTCTGGCAGGCTACATTCTAAACATTATATTTCTTTTGTATGATTTAGTTGATTTAGTCGCTATTATGACAGCTTTAGTTTATTTCTTTGGTGGATTATTTGTTTTTATTATCATTAAATTAGTTCATAAAACTTATAAAACCATACTTTTATCGAAATAATAGAAGAACTTTGGATTTTGTCCATAGAAGGCTCTGATTAACCTATTTAACTGGAATAACTCCATATCTTATAATAGTTTTAATCAGAGTAACTATAATAATTTATAGTAAGTTTGCAACAAGTAGAAAGGACTAATAAGCTAGCAGTTGATTAATTATGATTTAGGGATAATAATGGAATGATCTTCCTTTATCCTGTCTAAAACGAGCTGGGTTTTTATTTCTTCTACTTCTGGAAGATTACGGAGATTCTCAATCAGTTTCATAGAATCTTCATGATCAAGACATTTAGCCATTATAAAGATTGGATAATCTCCTGTGATAACATAGGCGTATTTAATTTTATCCATCCGTTCAATTTCCTCTTTAATTTGCTGAAGTGGTTTCCTTGAATTCACTCGAAGGGACGCAATTACCATCTCCCGATAGTTTAATTTTCGGCAGTCTATAATCGCCATGTACTTTTTAATAAAAGTCTCTTCTAATTTCTGAATACGAGCCCTTATTGCCGTCTGGCTCATATTAGTCTGTTCTGCAATTTCTCGAATTGTTATTTTACCATCTTCTTGTAATAACTCTAAAATTTGTTTATCAATCGCATCAAGCGTTCCAGGGGTAGAATTTGCTATTACCATTTAAAAACTCCTTTTTGAAAAAATTATAATTTATTATAGATCATTAATTATTAATTGCCTTTTATACTTATATTTTTTTTCACTAAGAATCAACTAATAAAAGTTTTATTTCACTAATAATGCTTTCGATTGTAAATTATTTAGCTATGATTTAAATATGAGAAAGTATTTTTATCCATAAAGTAATTCACATTTAAATTATTGTGATTGAAAAAGTTGAAAAAACAGATAAAATAACTAAAAAAGGTGGAAATTTTAAATGTCGGATTTAACACTTGATTGTTTAGGAAAGAAATGTCCAATGCCAGTTTTAATGACCAAAAAAGAATTGAAGAAGTTGAGTCCAGGTCAGACACTTGAGTTGGTAGTTGATGATAAGGGAGCATTAAAGGATGTACCTGCATTATTGACTAAAACTGGTGATGAATTGCTTGAAACAAGAGAAGATAATGGTAGAATTACATTCGTGATTAAGAAAGCCTAGAAAAAGGAGAACATGAGAATGTCAACATATACTTTCATGATATCTACTGAGCCGTATAAGTTCGAAGCAGTTGATACTTTGCTTAATTTATGTAGAGCAGTGTTACAAAAAGGACATAATATTAAGGGAATATTTTTTTACGGAAGCGGTGTCTATAATATTAAAAAAGATATTGAAACTGGTATTACTGTTCGTAATTTACCAGCACGTTTGGAAGAATTTATTAAGGAGAATCAGATTCCAGTCGCTGGGTGTACAACATGGATTGGACTTTGTGGATTAAATGAGCATTGTTTTATTGATGGTGCAAAAGAAGAAGGATTGGGTGAATTGTCCAATTGGACAGCAGAATCAGATAAACTAATAATGTTTGGAACAGGGGGATAAGGAAAATGATCAAATCGGTTGTAATAGTAAGTGACCAATCTCCAGTCGGAAAAAACTCTGCCATTGAAGCTTTAAGGCTAGGGTCAGGATTTAGGGGATTAGGGGAGGAGATTGACTGCCAGGTGGTACTTATGGGTGATGCGGTTTACTTATTGAGTAAACACGCAGATCCCTCTAAAATTGGAGTTGATTCTTTTGATGAACCAATGGAAATGGCGGAATTGTCTGATTTAGAAATATCAGTACTTGACAGCGCTATAAGTGATGCTGGATTAACAAAAGAAGATCTTGTGGAATTTGAGGGTTTAAAGATAATCGATCTCAAAACTCTTGCAGAAATAATCGAAAATGCCGATACTACATTTAGATTCTAAGGTGGTGAATAAAAGTGGAAAAAGTTATTGATATGGTATATCTTTTTGGATTTAGTCCTAGATTTGGGAATGAATTAAACCGATTAGTACCAATTCTAAAAAGCCAGATAGAAAAAGGAAAGAAAATAAGCATAGTGTTCATTCATGATGGCGTTATTGGTACTAGTTCAAAAGGAAAAATTACAGAATCAGTGAATATACTTAGAGGGTTAATGCTTAAGAAATATGTTATGACTCCTGACTTAGCCGCAAGAGGAATTCCATTAGAGCATATTCAAGAAGATTTACAGCCCATAGATTATATGGAGCTTGTTGATATAATGGAGAATAGTAATAAAATTATCTCATGGATGTAATTTAAGAAAAAATAGATAAAGTAAATTCAAAAATATTTTTTAAAACAAATAAATCATGGTTAACAAATAGTTAACTCACATAATTAACAAAATCAAAACAAACAAATTTAAAAAAAAGGTGTAAATTTTGGTAGAAAAAATGAACTTTATTGTAAAAGACAAATCTTTTGAAAAGTTTATGATGATGACAATCTTGGGAACCACTGGAAGTGCAATGGATGTGGAAATGAATTTCTTTTTCACTTTCTGGGGATTAAACCTTTTAAAGAAGAAGTTTAAGCCCAAAGTAGCCGGAATGCCAACACCTATGAAAGGTATGGCAGCTGGAATGTTCAGGAAACGATTAAAGAAATTTGGTATGGAAGATCCATGGGCCTTGATCAAAGAAGCTATTGACGAGGGAAAAATGAAACTATATCCATGTCAAATGACAATGGATTTAATGAACATTAAAAGAGAAGAAATGTGGGATTTTGTAGAAGATCCTATCGGTGCAGCTGGTTTCATAGAAATGGCTGATGGTGGCCAAGTAGTCTCATTATAAAAATTTTTTTTTTTATTTTATATTTAAAGAGGATGATAAAATGTCTGATGTGGAAGAAGAACAACATCGGGAATTTATGATTGATGAGGATTTTGACTCAGAGTTTTTTAGAAATATTGAACGTAGATCAAATATATTAAAATGTATCCAATGCGGCACTTGTACTGCCAGTTGTGAAAGCGGAAGATGGACCGCATTAAAAACACGTTCAATTATCAGGAAAGTTGTGCTAGGAGATTTATCGGTATTAAAGGATCCTGATATTTGGTTATGCACAACATGTTATCAGTGTTATGAACGATGCCCACGAGATGTAAGGCCTACAGATGTAATTATGGAATTACGAAATTATGCTACTAAGTTAGGAAACATTTCTCCTAATCATAGAGCGGTTGTTGGATACTTGAAACAATTTGGGCATGCAGTACCCATAAATGATGAGATAAGGAAGCGAAGAGTTGAATTAGGTTTAGAAGAATTACCTCCTACTGCATTCAAGTTTAAGCAAGAGGGGGATGATAAAGATTTAAAAAATATTGAAGAAAAAATGTTTGATTTACCTCCTGTTAAGGAGGAAAAAAAGAAAAAAGAGGAGGCATAAAAAGTGGTAAAAGAAAAAACTTTTGCGTTTTTCCTTGGTTGTATCATGCCCAACCGTTATCCTGCGATTGAAAAGTCAACCAAATTTGTTATGGAAAAGTTAGGATACGAGATTTTAGACATGGAAAGAGCAACATGTTGTCCTGCACCTGGTGTATTTCGCTCATTTAACAAATTTGATTGGATGGTTGCAGCAGCTAGAAATCTTTGTATCGCTGAAAAAATGGATGCTGATATTTTAACAGTATGTAATGGTTGTTTTGGTACACTTCAAGAAGTAAATAAACATCTTAAAGAAAATGAAGATCATAGAGATAAGGTAAATGAGAAGTTGAAAGAAATTGGAGATTATCAGTTTCAAGGAAAAATCAACGTCCGACATGTAGCAGAAGTTCTGGGATATGAGGTTGGACCTTGGGGGATTGAAGATTATATTGTAAGGAAACTGAATGCTAAGGCGGCTGTTCATTATGGATGCCACTTTTTGAAACCAACAAGGATTCGAGAAATTGAAAGTTCTGAAGGACCAACAATTATCGAAGAATTCGTGGAAGTCTTAGGAATACAATCAGTTAGATTTAAAGAACAACTAACGTGCTGTGGCGCAGGAGGAGGTGTAAAAGCATATTCAGGTGATGCAAGTATGACAATTTTTGCGGAAAAAATGAAGAATATTGATGAAGTGAAGCCAGATTTTATATTAGATATATGTCCCTTCTGTCATTTACAGTTCGAATCGGGACAGGATTACTTAAACAAAAACAAGGCATGTAATTATGATTACCCTGTAATCCACCTTTCTCAATTAGTTGCATATTGTATGGGCATGGATCAAGAATTTGTGGGTTTACAATACCAATTAATGGGTCGGGATTATATTTTTGGGGAAGTTGAAGCGAAAAGAGAGGAGGTAGCGTAAATGACTGTCAAAGAAGAAAAAGTAAAAGAGACAAATGACACTCAAGAGTCATTAGAGCATGAGGAGAGTGAACCTAGAATTGGAGTGTTTGTTTGTCACTGTGGGCATAATATAGCTGGTACTGTTGATGTTGCTGAAGTTGCAGAATATGCAAAAAGTTTACCGAATGTAGTGAAAGCAGAACATTATATGTTTATGTGTAGTAAACCAGGCGTCCAAATGGTTAAGGATTCAATTAAAGAATTAGGAGTAGATAGAACTGTGGTTGCCTCATGTTCAAAAAATCAACACGGAAGAACCTTTGCTAATGCCATCCAAGAGATGGGTTTAAACAAGCATCGTCATCAACAAGTAAATATTAGAGAATTTGATAGTTGGGTGCATCAAAAAGAAAAGGATAAAGCAACTAAAAAAGCAGAAAGATTAATTGAAGCAGGGGTCAATAGAGCACGTAAATTAGAAGATGTAGAAACTCGGAGAATTCCTACAACCAAAGCTGCATTAGTTATTGGTGCAGGTATTGCCGGTCTTCGAGCAGCCCACGATCTAGCAGAATTAGGGATTCCAGTTTATCTGGTTGAGCGAGAATCAACTATAGGAGGACATATGACCCAATTAAACAAGACCTTTCCAACCTTAGAATGTCCCCAGTGTTCCATATCTCCACTTACTAATGGAGTTGCGAATCATCCATTAATCGAACTTTATACAAATGCTCAAATTAAAGAAGTAGAAGGTTCAATGGGTAATTTTGAAGTGGAAATTGAAATCAAACCACGATATGTTAAAGATAATTGTACTTCGTGCGGGGAATGTGCAATTCATTGCCCTGTAGAAGTTCCCAGTGAATGGGATAAAGGCATGTCTATAAGAAAGGCTATTTATAAAGCATATCCTCAAGCTATCCCAGCCACATATGTGAGAGACAAGAAAAATTGTATCGAGTGTAATACATGTATTAATGTTTGTCCAGTTCAAGCTGTTGATTTTTCAATGGAACCAGAAACAAAAAGATTTAAAATAGGCTCTATAGTTGTAGCTACTGGGTATGATGAATACGATCCTTCCGAAATTGAAGCTTATCATTATAAACAAGAGGGTTATGAAAATGTTATAACCCAACTGCAGGTAGAACGGATGCTTGCTCCTGGCTCTTTAACTAACAGTCAAGTACTAAGACCTTCTGACGCTAAAATCCCAAAAAATGTAGTGATGATTCAATGCGTTGGAAGTAGAAATGATCAGGTAGGGAATATATATTGCACAGGAGTTTGTTGTAAATTTGCGATTAAAAATGCTCGAATTATTAAGGAAATGTATCCTAATTCTAATGTTACCATATGTTATATAGATGTAAGAACTCCTGGGTTAAATTTTGAGGAATTATATAAATCCTCCCAGGAAGTGGGAGTACGATTCATAAGGGGAAGACCTTCTGAAATTCTTCGAGATCCTATTTCTGGAGAATTAAGGGTAATAGTTGAAGATACATTAAGTCAAACACCATTGAAGTTAAAAGCAGATTTAGTAGTATTATCTGCAGCCATGGTTCCACCAGAAGGAATCGGTCCTTTAGGTTCAAAATTGCATGTTCTTCGATCTAAAGAAGGGTTTTTAAAAGAATTTCATATTAAGATGAATCCCACCTTAAGCAGTAAAGGTGGTATTTTTTTAGCTGGAGCAATTCAAGGTCCAAAAGACATTTCAGAGTCTGTAGCTCATGCTGGAAATGCTGCTGCATTAGCAGCTGCTCCCTTAGTAAAAGGATATATTGAAAAAGAAATGTTAATCCCATCCATAGATTTAGACTTATGTGTTAAATGCGGGCTTTGTAAAACTGTATGTGCTCCTGCTGCGATTGATATAAATGAGGATGGAATCCCTAAGATTAATGAGATAGCATGTAAATCATGTGGTATGTGTATGCCTGCATGTCCAACAGGGGCTATTCAATTGTTAAATTTTAGTGATGAGCAACTATTAGATGAAATTGTTGCTGTATCTGGAGGTGTTATATGCGAAAATGAGTGAATGTGAATATATCAAGCCCGAAGTGCTCGAGAAGATGGAAAATATTGTAGTGTTTATGTGTAATGAGTGTGGCCAAGGTTCTGCAAATACAGCTGGAGTAGCTCGAATGGCATATAATCCAGCTATACGTATAGTTCGAGTCCAATGTACGGGTCAAGTAGGACCGATCCAAATTATGGATGCATTGAGTAATGGAGCTGACGCAGTTGCATGTGTCGGATGCTGTCTAGGGGCATGCCATTTCTTCAATGGTAATATTCTTTCAATGCACCGAATTAAGCTTATGAAGAAGTTATTCAAAGAATTAGGCTACAGTGACCAAATTATTAACCAATACACCTCACGAGCTGCAGAAGGTGAAACTGCAGTAGGTGATTTTGAAGATATTGTAGAGAGATTAGCAACTGCAATTAGAGAGGAGGCGACATTCAAAGATGGATGTTAAAGTTTTTCAATTTAATGGATGCAATAAATGCTTTAATGAAACTATTCTATTAAAAGCAGATTCAAACCATAAAATTGGGTTTGTATCTAATCCTAGGAATTGGAAAGAGGAGAAAATTGATGTTTCTGTAATTACGGGTTATTTATTACCAGAGGATAAAGAGACTTTAGATAAAATTATAAGAAATTCAACAAAAATTATTGCATATGGAGATTGTAGCGCTACTGGTGGAGTTTTTGCCTTATCCAATCAACGGGGTCATAAAGTAACACCTTTAAGAAAGATGCAGGAAGGTATCTTGAATGTGTATGGTTGTTTGGGTGAAATAGAAGAACTAGAAGCATTAATTATAGGTAAAGATTTACCGAAACTAAATAATTTATGTATTGTATGTGGAAGAAAGAAAACGTGTGATTATTTAGAAGAAGTCAAGCGTCAAATAGAATTAGATGACGAAGAGAAATGTTTTAATGATCTTGGATACTTATGTAATGGATTTATAGCAAAAGAATGTAAAGAACGATGTATCGATTACAATGCGCCCTGTCGTGGTTGCAAACCTATAATTGAACGTTCAGGAATCAGAATGCTGGGAATGTTTGGAACTTTAATGGGAAATATTGAAGTCTCTACAGAGCATTCTGAAAAGGGAGCTACAGATAAACTAGCAGATAATGATGACGATGTTACGGCAAGTTTACCTGATATCGTTGGTAATTTCTTTAGATTCACGTTATCTACCTCTGGTTTGCCTAAAGGGAGAATCAACTCTTCAGGAAGCCTATTAGAAGATGTATTTACAGGGAGATTAATAGAAGAATTACCTTTAATTACGGGTTTATTGGGGGGAGATCGCTCGATTTCACTAACGCTTAAAGTCCTAGAGACCTATGAAGAAGGTAATAATATAGAAGTAAGTGAGACTACAAAACAATATCGAAAGGAATTATTAGAGTTAGAAAATGAATTACTAACAACAATAGAATCCAAAGATCCAAAAAAATATAAAGAGGTGACTGATAAGATTCGAAAAATTGCTGGTAATATGAATTTATCTAATCTCTACTATGGGGGATTTAAATCACAAATTAATGAGAATGATAATTTTGAGGACTATAAAACCCATGTTTTTGATGTGGTTGAAGGTACTTATAAAAATGGTTCGATTGAGCTTACAATTGATTCCATAGGTATTGTAAAAGAAATAAAAATTAAAGAGGGTTAAACATGAGTTTTGAATTATTAAAAGTTGAAATTGTAGACGCTGGCCTTTGTCAAGGATGCGGCTTATGTGCTGGATCGTGTAAGCATATTGAGATGGAAGTAAAGCGTCCATCCCTTAAAGACTACTGTATTTTAGAGAGAGATGGTCAAGATTGTGGAAAGTGTTATCAGAACTGCCCTCAAGTTATTCAAAAGAAGTTTGAGGAAAAAGAGCCGTTAGCTTTATATTCTTTAAGGAGTAAGAATCTTGATGTTCTATCTAAAGCTGCTAGTGGAGGCTTTATCACTACTTTTGTTAAGGAACTTTTAGAGAACCAGACACTTAAGAAAATAGTAATGGTACATGAAGAGGATGAAAAACCAATTGCGGAAATTGTTTCAAATCCTGAAGAAGCGGTTAAAAAAGCAGGAGTAGTTTATGGTAGATCTGGAGTGTTAGAGCGGTTAGTAGAAATTACAGGCGAATCTTTTGATCAAATAGGTATTGTTGGTGTGCCCTGTGAAATGCGTGGAGCTGCTGAAATAGAAGAGGAAATGAAACGGGACATTCTAAAAATTGGATTGTTTTGTAATTCACAAATTCGTACCGAAGAAACAGATAAAGGCTTAGTATGCTCTCCATGCTGTAATGGCTGTCCTTCTGGAGTAAATGCTCAGGGATATATTTCATTAATACGTCAGGGCAAATATCAAGATGCTGTAAATCTAATTAGAGAAAACAATCCGCTACCATCAATATGTGGTCGCATTTGTACTAATGAATGTGAATATGGATGTACTTTAATCGGAGACGACCATCCCGTCGCAATTCGAGAATTAAAGAAGTTTGTAACGGAGTGGGAGATCGAAAAAGCAAAAAAAGAAGTAAAAAATATACCGAAATTGAAGAAGAATGCTAAAAAAGTGGCAATTATTGGATCTGGTCCCGCAGGTTTAACTGCGGCTTATTATTTGAGAAGAATGGGATATGTAGCAACTATTTTCGAAAAAACCGATCAGACAGGAGGGATGCTACGATTTGGAGTACCCCAATTTCGATTACCTAACTATGTCTTAGATTATGACGTTGAAAGGATAATAGAATCTGGAGTTAAAGTAGAACTTAATAAACCATTAGGACATGAAATGACCATTGAGGATTTGAAAAATAGTGGTTTTGAGGCAATTTTTATAGCAACAGGTCAATATAAGCCTCGAACCTTGCATTTAGAAGGAGAAGAGCTTCCAAATGTATTTGTGGCAATCAGTTTCTTAATGGATAGAAAATACCGTTATTGGGAAAATAAAGAAGAATTTAAAGGAAAAACTATAGGGATAATTGGAGGTGGCCCTGTTGCTGTTGATGTTGCTCAAACTGCATTAAGGTTAGGTGCAGAAAAAATTCATTTAGTAGATATAATGTCAGAAGAACAACTAGAATTAGTTTTAAAGGATATTCCTGAAAATGAAATGGCTTTCATGCAATATCACTTCAAAACATCCACTTCAAAAATTACACAGAATGATGATGGCAAATTAGTTTTGAATTGTTATAACATAGAATGGGGAAAACCAGATGAGAATGGAAGGAGACCATTAAATAAAGTACAACAATCCGAATTTGAAATTCCTATTGATAATATCGTAATAGCAGTTGGTCAAGCCGTTGATTTTGACCAGATAGATGTTGCTACTAATAACAAGTTAGAAAAAGAACGCAATAAAATCAAGGTAAATGAAATTACTTTTGAAACAAATATTCCAGGAGTTTTTGCTGGAGGAGACATCATTAACAATTCCAAAGCTGTAGCTATTGCCGCAATAGCACACGGAAAAGAAGCAGCAATTTCAATAGACAAGTACTTGAAAGGAGAAAATTTAGTAGATGGACGATATAAGAGAGTAAATTCATTTTTCACTGGACCTAATAGACCTCCTAAAGATTACTCTTTGAAACCAGAATCCTTAGAGGAAGCAACTGAAGAGATAAATTGGTCTTTTGAAGAGATAGATAAGATGTTTAATGAAGATATGGCTTTACAAGAGGCACGTAGATGTTTAAGTTGTAATCATTTCTGTTCCCACTGTCAAGATTTCCCAGCAATTTATTCAGATTTAACTGCAGGGGAAATCGGTTCACAAAAGGGATATACTACCGTTGTAGTATGGACTGAACGTGGGAAAGAACTTGTTGAACAGGCAATTCAAAAAGGATTGTTTGAACAAGGTAAAGTGAATGAACAAGAACTCAAAACTGCTATCAATTTGAAATCAAAGAGAGAACTTATGATTTTTAAAAAGACTCCACGACAATATGTATTGGATTATATTACACTTCAAGGGCCTAGTACAATAAATGATATAGCAAAAAATACTGGAATCGAGGCAAAAAAAGTTAGATATGAAGCACTTCGTTTAGTCCAGTTAATGGAATTAGAAATGAAAGCAGATCAGGATATGGATGAACCAGTATTTTCAATTATGTGTGATTAAATTTTAT
Source organism: Promethearchaeota archaeon (assembly GCA_048939995.1). GTDB lineage: Archaea > Asgardarchaeota > Lokiarchaeia > Sigyniarchaeales > SOKP01 > SOKP01. The sequence continues at coordinate 132,732 of JBHLOY010000008.1, forward strand.
TAATAATTAAAAATAAGATAAGGAGAGAAACCATGAAATTTGATCAAGAGTTAAATGTATGCGGGTTAGTATGTCCCGTTCCAGCGCTTAAGACAAAGAAGGAATTAATGAAAATGAGGCCTGGAGCAGTTTTAAAAGTAATCACTGACTACAAACCCGCATCTGAGAGTGTTCCTAGAGACTTAGCTAAACAAACTAAACACAAACATTTAGGAACCGAATTCATCGAAGATGAAGAACAATGGTGGATTTATTTTGAAGCTGTTAAATAAATTTTTTTAATTTTTTTTCTTTTTCTATAAAAAGGAATATTTTTGTGTTAATTGAGAAATTAAGTTGGTTCAGTATACTTATATACTTATTTTCTATTAATTTTTATTATGGATCTAAATATCTTTTTATTTCTGAGCATGATATTTTTACTTACATACATTATTGGAATGTTGATAGAAAAGATTCACATTCCTTGGATTTTTGCGGCGCTGATTTTAGGGTTTATTCTTGCAATTTATAACCCCTTTTCTTCGATTACTTCTTCTCCCATATTTGACTTTTTTTCCCAATTAGGGATGTATTTTTTACTTTTTATTATCGGTTTTGAAATAGATCTAAAAGAAATGAAAAAAATGGGAAAATTTATTATTAAATCAACTATATTAACGATTTCTTTAGCAACCATTTTTGGTGCTTTACTCATCTATTTTGTTTTCAGAGTAGATTTATTAATCTCAATTATTGTCAGTTTATCATTTGCAACGGTAGGAGAAGAAATTTTAATTCCTATTTTGGACGAATTCAATTTGACTAACAAACCATTAGGGCAATCTATTATTGGAGTAGGGAGTTTGGATGATATAATTGAAATTATTTCTTTAATTTTTGTCATTTTATTGGTAGGGTCAAATTCTCCTCAAGGAGATTTTAATATATGGGTAATAATTATTGCTCTTTTTGTTTTATTTTTACTATTGATTGGATTGATTAAGTTTAAAAAAGAACATAAAAGATTTAAACATACAGGAGTAGAAGCACTCTTCGTATTTGTTATATTTGTTTTATTTTTATTTATTGGTGTAGGCATATATGCTGAAGCTGCTCCACTTGCAGCGCTGTTCGCAGGGATTGGTCTAAGAACATTTTTACCAAAGGAGAGATTAAAAGCTATAGAATCAGAAGTTAAAGCAATATGTTATGGTTTTTTTGCTCCGATCTTCTTTTTAATGGTAGGTGTATCAATGGACTTAAAATATCTTATTGCTTTTCCAATAATGATAATTTTAGTTGTATTGATCAGCATTGCAGCAAAAATTATAGCCAGTTATTTGAGTGGAAAAAAAGAACTTGGTAAAAAAGATTCAATTTTACTAGGAATTGGACTTTCGGTAAAATTTAGTACTAGTATTGTCATTTTTGCAATATTCTTTGAAAATAATTTAATAACACCTGATTTATATACAGTTCTCATTGCTTCAAGCATGATTTTTGCTTTTCTAATTCCGATATTATTTGCGACATTATTGTCAAAATGGAAAATGTCACTACAAAATAATAAAAAAGAGAATAATAATTAGAAGTTTCATTTATTAATTTCAGTTAGAATTATATTTTTTTTTTTCGAATAAAAAAGAGTATTAACCTTACTTGATTTTAATTTTCTTATCTTTTACATTTTACTTTTACATTATATTTAAAATTATTATTAGCTTAAACAATCATAAAGTTATAATCCAATCTAACTATAATTATGTCCCATACAGAATCTAAAGAACTAATTCAGGCTAAAAAACTCATTGATGTATCTAAACTCGATGAAGCGGACCACATTATTAAGAATTTTGAGGAAAAGGGAGGTCTAACTCTTCGTGATATAGTTTTCTGTCATTTTCTCAAGTGTAAGCTCTTAAGTGAGCGTGGATTAAATGAGGATGTTGTCAAACTTGCCGAAAAAACGCTTAAAGAGAGTTCAGGATTAGAAAGAAACCTTTTGTTGGTTGATATTTTACTAGAAATGGCTTTAGCCCTATTACGCATTGCTAAAGTAGATAAAGCTTTCGAAATCATTAAACAGGGAGAAGACCTGCTAAAAACTTTAACACAAGAATTATCCACAGAGTATAAGCAAAGAGAGGCATATACAGCCTTGCTTAAAGGATGGGCTTATGATCAAAAATCAGATATTGATCAGGCAATAAAACAGTTTGAACTCAGTTTATCATTAAGAGAAGAGCTTGGGAATAAAAACGAAATTGCTCAAACACTTGTAGGAATTGCCCACATGTGTATAAAAAGAGGTGAATTTGACCGTGCTTTAAAATCCCTGGAGCAAGGAGTGGTTTTAGCCGAGGAAGGTGGTAATAAAGGGATTCTAGGACAATATTTATATTATATGGGAAGGGTACATACATTTAAAGTTGATTTTGACCGTAGTAGTATGTATATAAACCGTAGCTTGGCAATTTATAATAACCTTAATAATAAATTTATGATATCAAGGAATCTTGACACTCTAGGGGAAATTTATATGATTAAGGGGGAAATTGATAATAGTATTAGATTTTATGAGCAAAGTTTAGAACTTCTAAAAGAAATTAACAATAAATTAATCATGAGTGATGTTTATAATAGTTTAGCTTTCTGTTACAAAATGAAAGGAGAATTAAATCGTGCTTTAGAATGTATAAAACAGGCTATGGCACTAACTAATGAGTTAGGAACTTATAATCCCTATAATAATCATTTTCTAGTTCAAATATTTATTGATAAGGGTAATCTTGAACAGGCACAAATTTCACTTCTTGAATTCGAACAATTGAATAGTCAATACAAAAGTAGATTTATTAATTCAATGTATCTTCTTGATAAGGCTTTACTTTTGAAAACTAGTCCTCGAGCTCTCAATCGTGGTAAAGCTGAAGAAATACTAAAGCAACTCCTTGAAGATGGAAATTTATATTATGACATAAATTTAGAAGTATTACTTAATTTATGTGAACTACTCCTAACTGATTTAAAAGTAACTAATGAAACAGAGATTTTAGAAGAGATTAAACCCCTTATTATCCAACTGTTAGATTTCTCTGAAAAGTCTCTTTCTTTTTGGGTTTTTGGGGAAACTTGCCTTCTACAAGCAAAATTGGCATTAATAGAATTGAATTTGGAAGAAGCTCGACGATTAATGACTAAAGGACAACAAATTGCAGAAAAATATGGACTTATTCAACTAGCTATAAAGATTTCAAACGAACATGATCAAATGCTTAAAAAACTAGAACTTTGGGAAAAAATAAAGGCCTCGAAAGCGCCCTTAGCAGAGCGTATAGAATTATCCCGCTTAAACGAACAAATGGAGGGAATGGTAAAGAGTCGCATAGATAAAATCCCAAAATTAGTAGCTGAACAGCCAGTTTTACTTACTATCATGTCAAGACAAGGGAGTATATTATTATCAAATCCATTTACTGCTGATGTAAAAATTGACAGCACTTTTTTTAGTGAGTTTCTATCCTCTTGTAATACCTTTTGCGACCAAGTTCTTTCCGAATCATTTGATCGTGTGAAATTCGGTCAACATACAGTGCTTATCACAGCAATCGATTCTTTCTCTGTATGTTATATGTTCCAAGGGCAGACATACAGTGCCCGACAGAAATTACTCCACTTTTCAGATGCTATTAGAAAAGAACCTGAAATTATGAACAAACTAAAAGATGCTAATAGCAAGAATATAGAGATAAATGTAAATGAAACAGCATCTCTTGAGGAATCGATTTATGAAAGTTTTCTTTCAGATTCAGAGCAATTTCAGATGCCATTTAAGGCTTATGAAGGAGATGAATCATTTATTTTTGTCAGTTATTCTCACACTGACAGACTGCAGGTATATCCCATAATTGATTACCTTAATAAGACCGGCATAAACGTTTGGTATGATGAAGGAATTCATGTAAGCGAAGATTGGAAAAACATAATTGCGGATAATTTGGAGCGATGTAGTGCTTTTCTCATATTCATTACACCACATATAATTGATTCAGTAACAGTAAACAAGGAGATTAGCTTCGCCTTAAAAAAGCAAAAACCATTTTTTAGTATATACCTAAAAGAGACTCAATTGCCCAGTAAATTAGAATTTGAGATTGGAGATATTCAACACATGAAAAAATATCTTATGTCTGAAACCGAATTTTATAATAAATTAAATTCCTTATTTGGGAGAGTTTTAAAAAAGTAGATTCTACTTAATAGAGGTTGTAAAATAAATATATATATCTTAAATTTAATTTTTTTATCATGATTTTTTTTGTAATTTTCTTATCTTTTACATTATATTTAAAATTATTATTAGCTTAAACATTCATAAAGTTATAATCCAAATTTTTCTGAAATTAGTCTTACCTGGCTAAGTATATGTCTAATTCAGAATCTAAGGTACTCACTCAGGCAAGAAGACTTATCGAAGAGTGTAAACTCGATGAAGCCCTCACACTCTTGAATAGTTACGAGCAAGAGGAAGGGCTCAGCCATCATGATAGAGCTTCTTGCCATTTAGTTCAATGTCAAATTTTTTTTTGGCAAGGAAAGCTCAAAGAGCTTATTAAACGTACTGAACATATATATAGAGAAAGCGCAGAATGGGAAAGTAATCTCTTTATAATCGACAACTTACTTATAATGACGCATGTACAAGTAAAGCTTTTTAGATTTGATATAGCTTTTAATTTGATTAAGCAAGGAGAAGAACTTATAAAGTCACTTCCACAAGAATTAAAAGAAGCCTGCAAGCAAAGGGAAGCTTATCTAGCTTTTATAAAAGGATATTATTACAACTTAACCAGAGATTTAGATACCGCAGATCTTGCACTGAAATATTTGGAGCGCAGTTTAGTACTTCGAGAAGAATTGGGGATTCAGGCTGAAATTTCACAGTCTCTTGGTCAGATCGCATGGAATCTATTGATTTTTAAAGGTGAGATGGATCGTGCCTTAAAATATTCCGAGCGAAGTCTATCTCTTGCTAAAAAAAGTCGCAGAAAGTATTACGTCGCATCTAGTCTTCAGATTATGGCGCTTATTTATGCTTCTCTAGGGGAAATAGATCATTGTATAAGAATTAATGAGCAAAGTTTAGAATTTTTCAATGAACTTAGCAATAAATATGGTATGGCATTAGTTCTTAACAATTTAAGTTATGATTATAACTTGAAAGGAGATTCAGATCGTGCATTAGAATGTATAGAACAAGCTATAGAACTAAACCGTGGTTTGGGGGATCTAAGTCAACTAACTAATAACCACGACTTTTTAATTGAAATATTAATAGATAGGGGAGATCTTGAGCGAGCACAGCAAAACCTTAACAACTTAGAGCATTTGACGCGTCAATTAAAAAATAAGCAATGGGACTTAATGTATCTTCTTGATAAGGCTTTATTATTGAAAACAAGTCTTAGAGCACGCGATCGAGGCAAGGCTGAAGAATTATTGATACAACTCCTTGAAAATGAGAATAAAACTCATGATCTTAGTTATAGAGTTTTAATTAATTTATGTGAATTGCTCCTAACTGAATTACGAATAACTAATGATCTTAGTGTGTTGGATGAGTTAAATCAATTCCTTGGTCAACTGTTAGAACTTGCTGAAAAATCGCATTCGTACTGGATTATGGGAGAAACTTATCTTTTACAAGCTAAATTGGCATTAATAAAGTTGGACTTTAAAAAGGCAAGAAAATTACTGACCCAAGGACAGCAAATTGCTGAAAAGTTTGGACTAAACGTGTTAGCAATTAATATCTCAGATGAACACGATGAATTACTTATTCAATTAGAAAGATGGGAGATATTAAAAAAATCTAAAGCATCTTTAGCTGAACGTATGGAATTATCACATTTAGGTGAAGATATAAATCGAATGGTTAAAAAGCGTAGAATAGAGTTCAAAGAACCCGTTAATGAACTTCCAGTCGCAATTTTTATTATAGCGGAAAGTGGGTTGCCTGTTTTCACTCAATTGTTTGAAGTGGGATTATCTTTCGAAAATCATCTTCTTGGAGGATTCTTAACAGCTTTTAATGCATTTAGTGATGAATTTTTTTCTGAAGGCCTAGATCGTGCTACTTTTGGACAATATACCTTATTAATGAAGTCTATCACACCCTTCTCAATATGTTATCTTTTTAAAGGGAAAACTTACTCTGCTAAAAAAAGAATAAATTTATTTATAGAAAGTCTAATTAAGGAACAACAAATTTGGCAAACATTTTGCGAATTTTACAACGTAAATCGAGTAGTTCAATTAAAAGATCTTCCATTATTAAAAGTTCTGATAAAAAAAGTTTTTAAAGATTGAAATTCGCATTTAAATAAATATTTATTATAAGAAAAGTAATATTGTCCTCCCAGTCCAATTAGTTAAATAATGACATATCACTGAAGGCCAGATATTTCTTGTTTTCATGAAAATAATTCCATAATTTATCCCATGGACAAATTGAAATGTAAAATTCCAAAAAAACCATATCAGATTTCCATCATTAACAAATCTAATTACATTACCAGGAATATGAATTAACATGAAAAGAATACCTTGATATATAACCGCCTTTTTCTGTCCTAATGCTCTTTCTAATTTTGATTGTAGGATGGCCCTAAAAAAAAATTCTTCTAAAAATGCATTTGAATAAAAAAGAATTATTAAAACATACCAGTAAAATTCACTCTGTTCCAATCGAAAAAAGCAGTAAATTCCAAGGAAGAGATAAGATATAATACTAAATATCGCTATAGAGGGCGATTCTATCTTATTAGTTAATCCAAAATCTGCTTTATTCCATTTATTTACATAAATCACAAAAGCTAAAGGAATAATTAGAATAAAGATAGTATTAAGAAGCACTCCAATATAGAACGAGTCCCCTATTAATTGTATGAAGATAGGGCTTAATAGGAAGATAGATACTGAAAAATATAGAAATACTATTCCCCATAAAAAAATGATTTCTTTAATTTCCTTCTTAGGTTTTTCTGATAGTTGAAAAGGTATTGGGTATTTTCCAATGAATTTTACCAAGAAGAGTAAAATTACTATTAAGAAGATAAAAAAGAGGATATAACCAAATTCCCCAAAAAAGAAATCCCAAATGTCCATTATAATACTTTTTACTTTATAATGATTAGCTATGAATTTCTTTGTAAACTTAAAAATTTTTATGATAAGGATTTATTATGTCTACTTATTTTATATAGGAAATATGCCCAATTCCATATTTTAAATACTAAATGAAAAATTTAAAAAAAAAAAAATTTCTTATATAATTTATTGCCATACTGCTAGTATTACTCCAGCAACCAGTAGTGCTACTAAGTAAGCACCATATTCTATTAAAAATAATTTAACTCCCCTGTCATTAAAGATGTTCTGGTTTACTGCCACCATTGCTATAAATGCGATCCATATGAGTAAGCTGAGCAAAAGAGCTGATGGTATATCATTCATCCCAGTTAAATCCATTAGAATTTCAAGTATCAGTACCGAAACAAAACTAGTAAATATCATTATAATGGTTTCTCTGATTATCTTTGATTTTTCTACACCTTCTTTTCCTACTAATTTAAGCCATGTATTTCCAAAAATATTAGGGTAGTACCAGAAAAATATTATAAAGCAATATATTACTGCTACAACGATCACACCTAACCAATTAATATCTATTGCCATCATTGCTCACTTTTTATATGTTTAAGAAAATATAATTCAAATTTATTTAGGATTATCACAAAACATTATTTATTTGTTTTTTGTATAAAATATAAATCGCGAAGATATACCCTATTTTGATGTAAAAACAATTTCATTTAAAAATTATTATTCTGTTTTTCAAGATAAAACTTATAAAAACTTTGAGAAATCATTAAATAATAAAAAGGATATTCTAGATTCAAATTTTTTATAAAAGGAGTGATATTATGAAAAAAGTAAAATTACCCGAGAAATGTGAACATTGTAATGCCGAGTTAGTTTGCTGTGAGGATAGTACCTCCCATACTAAGGATTCTCGCATTATTGAAGCACGGAAATGTCCTGAATGCGAGAGAGTGTATTATATGGGCTACACCGATTATAATACATGGATCTCCCGATAAAACTTCGAATGCTTTTAGTAATTATAACCAAGATATAATTTTCGAATTGGCAACCAATAGATCAACAAGATTTGCATACTCGATTTTTGCAATTTTATCCAAAATGAAATTTGGATTAATTCCACGAGCTTTAAGATCGGGTTGAAGAATATAAAAAGAAATAGGTAAATTAATAAGATCTAATAAATGTTTACTCATTTTAGACTTTTTGGTAAGTCCGATAACCGCGTCATGCATAAATACGAATGTGATATTTACTCCTAATTCTTTTTGTTCTTTTATGATATTTATCATTTTCTTTAATGGTCTGTAATTGTTTAAACTATAGCCAAAAAGATAAATAATGTTTTTAGACTTTTCCAATTTCGCCACCTCCTCCTAATATTTAAAACAAAAATCATTATCTAACAATAATTTAGAAATCGTCTTATAATCTATAATTTTTAAATGTTCATAAGGAATTAAGTCATTTTTATCAAGATCTAATGCTATAAGATCTTCAAGTGCAACAAGAATATGAAGTTCCGATAATTCGATTAACCTAATCATATCATCAAGCGAATCCATATTCAAATCCGAAGGGTTTACATTTTTATTAAGAAATAAAATCGCATCTCCTAAAAATAGCACTTGGCAAGTCTCAATATCTCCCATACTTAAAATTCCAGCAGCTAGTCTTATTGACTCAACCGCAGAATTTTTTCCAAAGGGAGAATCTTCACAAATTATCAAAATAGAAGTAATGTATCCTCACCTCCCTGGTCCAAAAAATACAACTCGATCAGATTTACCGATTAGTTCTGAAAGTCCACCTAATCCATCCAAACATGCTCTTTTGATAAAATCTGATTCCTTTAATCCAGTTATACTTATCCAGGTACTACAAGCAGCTATATCGGCATTACTTTTCTCAATAAATTTTTGAAGTCTTTTTGGTAAATCTCGAATCGAACTAAATAGTTTTCTATCTTTCTTAATGTTATATACTCCACTACCAAGGAAGAAAATGCCTGCTACTTGATGCCCTTTTTTAATAATAGCTTCTCCTAGATTAATTGCAGTATCTATTGCTTGATATTTATATGGTTCAGCGGTAATAACAAAAGAAAATTTTAGCATATTATTAAAAATACTTTAATCAATATTTTTAATTTATCATTTTCTTATCCAGAGTAGTGTTCTTTTTCTGGATGAATCATATTGGTGAATTGAAAATCAAAAATATCTTTAATGCTGAGTTGCTTATTTACATAACCTAGATTATGAAGAATCTGTATAAATCTCATTGTAGACCCTATATACTCTTCAGAAAGTGCAACGCAATATTTTGGTGAGATTTTAAGTACAGACAAAACATATTTTGTATTAATAAATCCAAATGATTTTGAAATTATTTTAGCTGCTTTCTTTTTCTTATTTCTCAACATATATGAAGCTTTCTTGTGCTGTTCTAAAAAGGTTTTTCCTATATTATGATGATCTTTAATTAAGTTTTCATGAAAGAATATCCCATAGCTTGGATTATAAGACCATAATTCAAATGGGGGGATTATAATATGAGCGTTTAGTATAGTTGAAGCAAAAACACTTAACGAAGGAGTTCCAACACCTGCTTCTAACAAATTCCTTTTCATATCAACAGCAATGAATTCTGCCTGTTCATAATTAACTATTGTTATATCATTCTGTAAATCATGTTGTTTAAGATAATATCTAATTATTACATCATGAATAGAACCTTTACTTGGAACACCGACAGCTTTTCCTTTGAATTGAGAGAGTACCATATTCATATCACCATTTGATTCTTCCATTTTTTTGTATCTCATTTTAGCAATCATTATTGTGCCTTCTACATGACCTCCAGCAACGCATTTAATAGGAACTCCAGAATCGATTCCAATAATAGCAGGAGGGAGCCCCATATATCCAATATCTAACCTACCTTCTCTAAAAGCTTTAACCATTGATGGTCCAGTTCCAAATAAAAACCAATCTATATCGCTTTTAATGTGTTTCTGAAAATCTTTTCTTTCCTTTAAAATGAAAGCTGTATGATAAGCAGTGGATAAATAACCAATATTAACCTTATTTTTTTTGATATAAATCACTATTCAATTTTATTAAAAATTAGAAAATTATGAACTATTATTTAAAATTATAAAGGAAATAATTAATTCTTAAAAGTTATTTTTTAAATATAAGTGAATGATATTAAAAAAGATTATATGATCCAAATTAGAGTTTGTTTTTTCTCAGTAATAAGCGATTTTACTAATAAGGATGAAATCACATTATCTACTGATGAAAAATCTACTATTAAAGATGTCATAGATAAAATAACTCTAAATTTTGGAAGAAAGTTCGGAGAACTTGTATTAAAAACTCCGAATGAGATCAATGATTATATAATCGTTGCAAAGAATGGAAAAGATGTCCGTTCCTTAAATAATTTAAAAACATTTTTACAGAATGGTGATGAAATCTCATTTTTACCTGCAATTGCGGGTGGATAGAAACAAGGAACGAGGAGAGTTTATTAAATTCTTTTAAGTCTAAGCATCCATTCCTTAGGTTTTGAATTAATTGATTTTCCTTTTAAAAGTATTGCTAATTTTTGGCGTTTACAGCTATCAGGTATATTTTTAAGAGCGGGTTCAAAATCTAATATTACTTCCAAAATTTCATCCTTATTAAGCTTCTCAAGCTCTACTTTTGTATATACGAAAGTCATCGGACAAACTTTTCCTCTTATATCCAAAGAATGAACCTTCGTATCTTTTACTTCTTTACTTTTTACCGGCAGAATTCTTCACTCCAATAATCTACAATTTCTTCAAATTTTTTTGGACTTTCACCACAAGATTTACAATTTTCATTTCGCTGAACTTCAATAAAGCTAAAATTATTTCTAAGAATATCAATAAACAGAATCTTATTTGTTATCAAATCTCCAATGTTTAATAGGGCTTTTATTGCTTCATTAGCTTCTATGCAACCAAAAATTCCGGGTGCTAATCCAATAACACCAGCTACAGAGCAGGTCATATTTGGGTCCATCCCATCAACATTATCAAAAATACATTTATAACATGTAGTTTTCTTTTCAGGTACAACTGTCATTATTTGACCATGAAATCTTAAAACTCCTGCTATTGTGAAAGGAATTTTTAAATGTACACAGGTATCATTAATTAACATCTTTGTTGGGAAATTATCTGAACCTTCTATAACAAAATCAGAATCCTTTAAAATTTTTCTTGAGTTTTTAGGGGTAATTCGCTCAGTAATAGTTTCTATTTTGCAATCTGGATTAATAGAATTTAACTTTTTAATAGCACTCTCTGTTTTATACTTATTTATATCTTCAGTATAATAAAGTATTTGGCGATGCAAATTAGAAATTTCCACAACATCATAATCAATTAATTGTAAATTTCCTACTCCTGCAGCCGTTAAGTAGTAAGCTGCTGAGGATCCTAAAGCACCTAAACCAATTAATGACACTTTAGAATTTAATAACTTTTTTTGTCCGATACTCCCTATTTCACTTAAAATTATTTGACGAGAATATCTTTCAATTTGATCTTTAGTTAATTCCATCTTTAAATCTATTTCAATATTATAATTTAAAAAATATTTTGATTATAAAAAAAAACATATATTATCTTGAAGAAGAAAGCTCATTTCAAAAACTATAAAATTTTCTAACTTTTAATTAATTAAACGAAAAAAGATTAACGCATCGAAGATATTAGTATATTTTCTTAAAGGAAAAAAATGAAAAGGAGTAAATATTTTGAACTTTTTGGGGATAAAAACTTTCTATTCCTTTGGATTGGAACGCTTGGGTTCGGTTTAGGCGGTGCTATATTTTCAATCAGCCTTAACTGGTGGGTTTTGATTGAGACTAATTCAGAAGTACAGCTTGGCATTGTAAATACCTTAATTTTCTTGCCAATGTTAATACTTTGTTTCTTTTCAGGATTATTGACGGATATGTTCAATCGTTTAAACTTAATGGTATTTTCGTTGATGCTCAGGGGAATTATCATACTAATCTTTCCAATACTCCAAATCCTTCGCATTATTGAACTATGGCATATTTATATTCTTTCATTTCTTCAAGGCATATCATTCCCCTTTTTTCTTAATTCAATAAATGCGATTATGCCAGAAATAATTAAGAGAGAGAATCTTTATCCGGCAAATGCTTTAATAGATTCAGCTATGTGGTTCTCAAATGTAGTAGGATACTTATCAGGAGGATTTTTAATTAATACGTTAGGATATATAAGTCTATTTACAATTTCAGCATACACCTTAATTATCGGAAGTTTGATGTTTTTCCCAATAAAATATACATATAGAAACAAGATAGAAAACATTTCTCTTCGAAGAATTCTCTCAGACATTAAAAAGGGTTTAGTAATAATGAAAAACGATTCAGTTTTGCTTATGTTAACAATAACCTGGACAATAATTATGATGTTGTTCTCTAATGGTCCAATATCAATAGGATTGCCAGTTTTTTCTGAAAGGATTTTGAATGCCGGTTCTGAAGGGTATGGTATATTGGTTACAGCAGTTTCAGCCAGTTCATTGATAGGAAGTCTTATGATTGGACATTGGGGTTCTAAAATTAAGAAGGGAAGGCTTACTCTTATTGGGTATATTTGGGGTGCCATAGGGATTCTAATTTTTACCTTTACTACAAACATTGTTTTTTCGGCTTCAATTTTGTTTTTTTGGAGTTTTTATTTTCCTTTAATCAATATCCCATATTGGACTGCGATGCAAGAAAGAATACCACATGAAGAATTAGGAAAAATCACTGGTGTCTCCTTCACTTTAAATTCTGTTGTTGTTCCAATATCAACCATGATGACTGGATATGTTATGGAATTTATTTCAATCACCCTACCATTTATTCTCTTTTCTACTTCATTTATCCTATGTTTCTTCATAATATATCTTCATAAAAAAAGTAGAAAACTTGTTTGATTCACAAATTTTATTTAATAAAGTGTTATTTTAATAAAATCTGTTTCTTTAATTTATTTAGAGCAAAAGATAGTGATCATTGATGAGTAAAACTAACTTTTCTGAACATTTATTTCAATATCGTTTAATAGAAAAGAGAAAGTTGGTATTATCCTTACTTATTACATCAACAGTTATGATTTTAGAAATTTTTGGAGGTATCATTACAAATAGTATTGCATTATTAAGTGATGCGGGTCATATGTTTACCCATTCCTTTGCAATTGGTATAAGTTTATTAGCTATCATCATAGCAAGAAAACCTCCTTGTCACCATAAAACATTTGGGCTCTATCGAGCAGAAGTGTTAGCTGCATTCATTAATGGTCTTTTTCTTATTCCTATAGTAGGGATCATGGTTTATGAAGCAATTCTTAGATTTATAAACCCCCAAGAAGTATTTGGATTTTATATGTTAATAATAGCTTTAATAGGTTTATCAGTTAATATTACAAGTGTTCTCATATTACGTGGTAGCCAAAGGAATAATCTGAATGTAAAAAGTGTATTTTATCATATGATTGCTGATGCAGCATCCTCTATAGGAATAGTAATTGCATCAATTATCATATCCTATACCGGATTCAACTTTTTGGATCCGCTAGTAAGCTTGGGGATCTCTGTTATAATTTTATATTGGGCTTGGAGTGTTTTACGGGAATCAACAAGAATTTTATTAGAAATGGCTCCAAAAGGAATGAATATTGATATTATTAGAGAAGAACTTAAGGAAAATTTTCAAGAGGTTATTGATCTTTATAATGCTCATTTATGGACTATTACTCCAGATATGTTAGTTTTTTCCGCATATCTAAAAGTAGATGATAATATATTAAATAGTAATCAAGGAGATTTAGTTTCTAAGATTAACAATTATTTAAATGAAAAGTACAATATTATTGAATCGACTTTACAACTAATATCTGTTAATAATCCCGAATATTGTAACATTTAGAAAGATGTAATAATAGTTATAACTCCAACTAAAATAAAAATTAATACTGAGATCAATTTTAAATAAAATTTTGGTACCTTTTTAGCGATTGTCCCACCAATCAATATTCCTATCCAAGCTACTGTTATTAAAGCAAGAAATGAACCGATCCATACCTCTACAAGAGGGTTTGTGGAAGCAAACGAAATTGTGGCAATTTGGGTTTTATCTCCTAACTCCATTAGAGAAATGAACCCAAACCCCGCTAAATAAGGATTTTTCCTTAATTTAGCAAGTTTTGAGTTTCCTTTACCTTCTAAATTCTCTTTTCTTTCGTTGCTTTCACTTTCAATAATTTCATGGTTCTTTTGCTTCCTATTTAAATAAAGCGATTTGAGTGAACGAGTCTCCAGAAGTCCAATTATTATAAATACAATCCCTGATACTATAGATATGATAATGTAAGGTAATAATTCTGCAATAATCGCTCCAAAAAACACTCCAACAGTAACTATTAATGCAAATCCAAAAGTGACTCCTATACCAACTTTATAGAATTTCTCATATTCTAAAGCAAGGTTAAAGACAATCAATTGAGTTTTGTCCCCTAGTTCACTAAGGAATAGAAATCCATATGTTATTAGAATTACCACAAAATCCATGATTATATAAATTAATTCCATTTGATATATCTTTTTAAATTCGATTCATTTGAATTTTAGCTCAATTAATCCATATATTGATTTATATTAACCATATTAGGATTCTGGTGCTTTTTATAATCAAATTAATGTTTATAGATTATAATTTATATAGGGATTCAAATAAATTGAACTTCTAAAAAATGAAAAAACCTTATATTAGATAAGCCTAAAATTTATATGATTTCTTTTTAGTATTTACATAGTAAACTTTTAACAATTATTAAGGTGACATGACTTATTTCAATTGTAGATTTACCAATCCCCATATTTCTAGCATTTAGGGAAGGATTAGAAGCTGTTTTAGTTATAGTGATTATTATTTTATATCTTAAAAACTCAAAACAAACTCAATATTACAAATATGTTTTTCTTGGTGGTTTTTTAGCCATACTTGCGAGTATTTCATTTGCAATATTATTTAATATGCTTTTTGGAGAATTTACAGGTATTATAGAAGAATTATTCGAAGGAATTACGTTTATTATTTCAGGGATTTTCATAATAACGTTAATTTTATGGATGAGCAGAGAAGGACCCAAATTAAAGCAATCTCTTGAAATGAAAATTGAGGAATCTATTGAGACCAGAAAACTCTTGTCAATCACAGCTCTTACATTTGTAATAATAGTGAGAGAAGGAATTGAGTTGGTACTTCTCCTAACTGGAGCTACCTCAGTAGGTTCCTTAGGACAAGGTGATGTAATAGTTGGATCATTAATAGGATTATCAACAGCGACTTTTATAGGGCTTTTAACCTTTTATGGTATCAAATCCATCAATATTACTAAGTTTTTTAAAATAACAAACATCATTCTGATTTTATTTGCAGCCGGCTTAATAACCTATGGTATTCATGAACTAATAGAAGCTGGTTTTATTAATCCAATAATCCCAGAAGTCTGGAATCTCAAATCAATATTACCCGAAAGTTTTCCAGATGGAAATCCTTTAACTCCAGAATTTCTCGAAATTATCGGCTCTTTAATGAAAACATTATTTGGATACAATGCTAATCCCTCTTTGTTGGAAGTCATTATCTATCCTGCTTTATTAATATCAATAGGCATAAGTTCTTTACTTTTATGGAGAAAAAGCAGTAAAAATGTTTTAAGTAAACAAAATCGGGAAAATAAATTGAAATTGAAAGAAATTATAGCCTAAATTTCTCTTTTTTTTAACTGCTCTAAGAAAAAAAAGAGTTAGAATTAATTTTTTATTCATTTATCGTTTGTTATAATCTTGAAATCCCTCATGAATAAGAAAGAATCCTAAGGTTAAGAGTAATATAGCTAACCCTGGCCATAGGGTTGCCCATGGAGCTGAGTAGAGGAATGATCTTCCTTGATTAATAGTATAACCCAGTTGTTGATAATTAGCTGAACTAACGTAAAAATTTAAAAAGCCAAAAGTATTATAAAGTACGATCGCAAATCCCAAGAATAAAGGAATGTATATAATTAGCTTTTTAATGATATCAAAAATTCTATAATCTGTCTTTACAAATATCCAAGTACATAACGGGATTAAGAAGATGCCAATGGTTAACATTAGAAATAAATAGATTGGACCAAAAATACCCTCTATTATTGGGATAAGCATTATAATGGGGATCAAGTAAAAGAGGAACATAAAACCCAAAATTGGCCATCTAAGGAACCATTTAATAAATTTCTTTTCATAAAATCTCTTGTTTGCAAGAAAACCAAATAGAAGGCCTCCTCCTATACCTATTAAAGTGGTTAAGATTCCAAAGATTAATGATTCTTGGATACCATACATTGTAAGTGCTAAAATATCTCGGCCAAATTGTCCCTGTCCTAAGGGATGACCAGGTGATGGAGGATCCCACGCACCTGCATATACACCTAATGCTTCAGCAAGAGTATATTGTGTAAATAATTGAGGCGCAATTGTTATTATCAAATGAAGTATTACTAAAACCAATCCAACAGGTATACATATCCAAAAAATAGGTGATTTCAGTTTTGATTTAAGATATCTCTTGAAATTACTATAACTTTTTTCTTGATTTTGAGTATTCAGAACTTCCTCTTGAGTTATTACTTCCTTCCTTATCCACGTGGTTGGCCAAATTTTCTTTTCTACAAATAGATGATATACTCCATAAAGTATGTTAAAAACTAAAGTGACTAAAATTATAATAATAATAACAACGAAGAGACATCCTTGAATCAAAAAGTAGTCAGAAGAAAATATAGCAATAAAGAATAAACTGCCAAAGCCATTTAAACCAAATATCAGATCAATTAAAAGTGCAAACCCAAAGATTAAACCAAAAAACAGTGCAATTCTAGAAGTATGATAAATTACAGAGGTGCCTTGTGCCTTATTTACTGAATTTATGCGTACAAATTTAATCATCAGAGCTGAGATTGTGACTCCTAATATAAGTCCGGGTAAGATATAATGAAGTGCTGTATCTAGGGCCAAATCCCATCGTCCCACAAGAATAGAGTCCCATATTCGAAACCCGGTGACGAAAGGAGGATCTGAATAAGCCATATCTTTAAATCCATAAGTAGGTAGAATTCCCGTCTGAAATGCTATAAATTGAAACATTAGTCCAAGGAAGATTATGGGTAAAGCATATCCAAATAAACTAATAATTTGAAATAAGGCTCTCAACCACTTAAATCTGGTTTTAGTTGAATAGATTCCAATTAGAATACCTATGAGTGCACCTACTATCAAAGGTAAGAGTAAAACTTCGAAAGTTCTCGGAACTCCTTCTAATAGTAAGCTAATAACTGGAGTACCTGGTGAAATTCCACTAGTAATAAACCACCGCCCTGAAAAGAATCTACCAAGGAAGTATACAAATTGAAAAATCAAAGGTTGATCAAAGTGATACAGAGCTGCGATAGCTTGATATTCAGCCGGAGTATAAACTGGGGGTAAAAAAACTAATACTGGATCGATTGGAAGTAGGTTCATAAGGAGGAAGATAAAGATGAGCCCTACAAATAAAACTACTACAGCAATGATAAATGTTTTTATTAGATTTTTGACAACATTTTTCATTGGCAAAATAAAGCCCTCATTTATTTTAAATAATAGGTATTACATAATAATCAAGGTAGAAATTTAAATGTTCTTTTAAAACTCTAATCAAGAGATTTGTTAACTAATTCTGTTAAGTCCATCATTTGGATATTAGAATTAAGAGCTGTTATGGCATCTGATAAATTTCGATAACAAAAAGGACAGATACTAATGATATGCTCCGCTCCAGTTTGTTCTGCTTCCTTAATCCTACTTTTGGCTATGTTTATTGCTAAATCGGGAAATCCTTTTTTCACACCACCCCCTGCTCCACAACATTTAGCTTGCTCTTTAATTGTTTTCATTTCGGTTAATTTACCAATTTTACGTATTAATTCTCGAGGTTCTTCATAAAGAGGATTATTACCACAATTTCTTCCAGTATGACATGGATCATGATAAGTTGAATTAATGTCTAAATGTTTCATTCGAATTTCACTCTTTTCTATATAATTTTTAATAAATTCTATTGAATGTAAGATCTCAATATTTAAGTCTTTAAGAACCTCCCCATAATCAACTTTTAAAGTTCTAAAACAGCCGGCGCAGCTTGTTATGAGGGTTTTTATTCCACTTTTTCTGAATAATTCATAATTTTTACGTGATACTTTGTTAAACGCTTCCGTATTTCCCGTCCTTAAAACAACACTTCCACAACAAATTTCGTGTTGTCCATAAATTCCATAATCAATATTTAACTTTTTTAAAATTTCTGCAGTATTTGTTGCCACAGCTTGGATTTCTGGAGTTAAAGCGGTAGTACATCCCACAAAATATAATACTTCTGCCTCTTCAGAATATAAATCCTTAATTCTAAAGTTTAATTTTTTAGTCCATTCATTTTTTTGCTTATTATCACGTTCATAAGGATTTAGTAACTCGATAATAGCTTTATTCATGGGAATGTGTGCTTCTAATCCATAACCAGCATCTACTAATTCTGCCCGCAGAGCTTCAAACATTAAAGCATTGTCCATTTCATAAGCACACGCTTCAGCGCAAGCATTACACGTAGGACATTGGTAAATGACTTCTGCCAGATCTTTACTTAATTCCAATTTCCCCTGCCAGAGTGACCTTATAACTTGCATCTTTCCTCTTCCAAAATAAGGTTCAAATCCCGAAGTGTGATCTTTAGCTACACAAACCCCCCATTTTTGGGGATCTGCAGTATAATCTGTAGCCTCCCTACAATCCCCACAACTAATGCATTGAAGGAGAAGAGTTCCAAATCGACTCAAATGTGGGAATTTTTCTTTTGGATTAAATTCTGTTATAATTCCTCGCCGTTTATAATATATTTTTTGATATCATCATTATAGCTATACATGTGAAATTTATTTGGACTAAGTAAATAATTTGGGTCCACCGTTCTTTTCATATCTTTAAAAAATTGAATGAATTCAGGAGTGTATGCATCAGCTTCTACTAAAGATTGAGAAATAGCCTCTCCAAGCCAATAATGAACTCCCCCATACTTCACTTGATTTCTTAATTTCTTATGCCACATATCCATAGAAATTTCTCGTTCTTCATCTGTATTATCAGCATTGAAACCCCCCACGATAACACAATGTCCATTAGGCAAAAGAAATATAACTGTAGCAAATAAGGATATACTCTGCGAAGGAAATTCACTAGCATGATTCATATCAAATTCATTACTTAGTCGTGCAGCTTCGGGAATTTCTGAGATAGGAATCTTATGGCAAGTTGTACATGAAATTTTTGGTGGTACAACTGAGATATATTTATTAAAATAATTGTAAACATACTTTAAGTTAAACTTCCAATCCTTTGATAAGGGGACATCTAAATCCATTTCTTGGTATTCAAAAGGTCTTGTATCTTTTTCCATAATTTCAGAAACTTTCTTTAAATATATTTCTAGGACTTGTTCATCCATAGATTCCACCAAAATTGAAAACACTGGTCCTTTTAATCTTGGCCTTCTAGCAGGTTTATTTTCAACCATGGTTGATAGTATCTGTAATAATGCTAAAGGAATAACTAATACATCATGTAATCCATCACGTACTTCTTTTCTCAACTTATATAATAACTCGACAACCTTATTATAATCATTTTTATTAAGCATATAATATCTCTGAGCTTTATAAGGAGTTTCAGGGAATAAACGTAGGAAAGCTTTGGTTTTAATCCCCATTGTTCCAACGTCCCCCATAAATAGCCCAGTAAAATCAGGAGCAACTCCATATCTACAAAAGGGTCTCGCATATTTATTAGTAGCAGCCCCAGTTCGAATAATCGTTCCTTGAGGGTTTGCTAACACAACTTCTACTCCTAGACAAATATCTGGAACAACACCATATTTAGTAGAACCAAATCCAGCCGTACTGTTGGAAAGTCCGCCTCCAATTGTTGCAGAAAATCCGCTTCCAGGACCAAGTACTCCAGTTGTTAAACCTTTTTGGTGCAGCTGAGAAATCAAGCTGCCCCACGTAATTCCACATTCAACTTCACAATAATAATTATCTTCATTAATTTCAATGATATCGTTCATTCGGGTAAGGTCTATGAGAATGCCCCCTTGGGTCACGGATCCACCCACCAAATCAGCACCACCTCCTCTAGGAACCATATGCACTTTATGTTTATTTGCGATCTTTACAATTTCCGAGATTTCTTCCGAAGTTTTAGGTCTAACTATCATATCTGCCCATCTATCTGGGAACGCGGGATCTACATTGCGTGAGTATGCTGCCTTCATAAAATCTTTATCAGTAATGAATTCTGTCCCCACAATCGCTTCAATTTCCTTATATAATTTAGATAAAGAAGACAAAATAATGCACTTTTATTGAATCAATAATTATAAAATAGATCCTCTAGATTAATAAAAGTTTATAAGTATTTAGCAAAATAGTTTTTATTAACTTTATTTGAAAATAATTAGCATATTTTGTTAATTAATTATTTTATCAATAGTGCGATAGTATGAGTTTTGTTAAAACTCCAGAAGAGTTGGAAAAATTAAGAAGGACATCATTTGATTTTTATGATGCTGAATTTTTAGCAGTATTTTGGGAGACAAAGCCAGAAATTGTTAAACGTTTACTTCCACCTCCTTTAAAGCCAGTTAAATATCCAGTGGTACAGGCAATGATTGCAAATTATCCTAGAACTAATTTTGGGGTGACTTATAAAGAAGCAGCACTCTTTTTATTCAGTGAATATGATGGCGTAATTGGGGCATACTGTCTTGCAATGCCAGTAGATAATGATATGGCAATGATTGGAGGTAGAGAAGTATTTGGTTATCCAAAAAAAATTGCGAGCATTCAGTTCAAAAAGGAGGGAAAAGTATTCGATGGTTGGGTTGAGCGCCATGGAATTCATTATTTTGAGTTAAAAGCGGAGCTTAATAATAAATTAAATGAAAAGGATGCTATGAAAATTGTATTAGAGCTGGGATTAAATCCAAATAAACCAAGAAGCATAACTTATAATTATAAATTTTTCAGATCTCCACTTTATGAGGGATTTGATTTCAATCCGCGTTTGATTAGAGAAGAAATAACAATGCAAGCGTCTGAAATGATACTAGGGGAGGCAGAAGTGAAGTTAAATGTATCGGAATATGATCCTTGGAGTGACTTAGTCGTTGAGAGAGTACTTGGCTGTCTTTATTTAAAAACTAACAGTCAAATGCAACCAGGAGAAGTTGTTGCTGAAATAAACCAGGAAGATTTTGAGCCTTATTCATTCATGAAAATCGATCCATATTAAATAAAAAAATTTAGTTTTATTTTTTTAATTTTTTAACTTTTTTTACAATTTTCTTTTTTATATCCTCATAAGAGGGCGGTGGTCCAGTCCTAATCTCTTTACTATCAATAAATAGCCCAGTAAAGATACCCCATTCTAAGAAGGTCTCTCTATTAAAAGTATCAATTTCTTGGAAGATTACATCATCACCAAATTCCAAAGCTGCTCTTTTTGCTCTTTCATAAACAATAGATTGAGCAGGACACCAACCATTCTTAAACACAGTGATAGTTACTTTACCCGGAATTTTTTGTGGTTTTCTTTTTTGCTTAATCCATTTAGGAGGGACGGCATCTTCAGTAAAAGGTTTCCAAAGCAAAACAGCTACACTATCCTTATCTATTTTAATATAACCCTGCTTTTTATACCATGAAGCTTTCATCCAAAAAGGTAATGAAAGTCCCCATGCTACTATTCCTTTTGCACCCTTTGATTTCACGTCCTCTTCAGCAGCTTGAAGTAATTTCACTCCATAGCCTTTTTTCTGATGATTTCCTATCCCTTCTTCATAGCCATGTATCCAGATACAATTAATAAAGTATAAATCTCTACCTTCCGCATTAGAATATTCAATTGGGACATATTGAATCATGCCTACACACTTTTCACTATCAGCTAGAGCAAGTTTAACTCGTAAACCTTTTTCTTTAATACGTTCATACCAGTTTTCTTTATGATTTCCTGCCTCCTTCATCTCATCAGACCAATCTTCTAAACACATAAAATAGGTCTTTTTATACTCGTCTGTTAGATTTATTATTTCCATCATTTCGCACTCTTTGTTTATATGATATGTATAATAATATCCTTTTTAAAATAGCATGGTTATAAAATTTTTAATATCTTACAGTATATTAAAGGAAAATTATAAATTCCCAAATTATTACTTTTCAACATAGAATGGTCATCCATTTTGAATCTTCTGGCAATTTTACTTCTGGAATTCCGTCCTTTAGAGCTCTTATATCAAAAAGAGCAAGGGTGAAAATTCAATTAACCGAAAATAAAATATCTTTTCAATCTGAAATTGATAAAATACGGTACGAGGTAAAATTATCAGATATCAAAGAATTTTATATAAAAAAAAGAAATACAATTCCAGTTATTGAATTAATAGATACTCAAGAAAATTATTATACTTTTTTTCCACTCTTAAATAGACATAACATTCGCTCGAATTCAAAGCGATTTTCGGAAGATTTATTTAGGCAAATCACTCGATTATACGTAAAAAATGAAATGCCCATCCTTTTTGAATCCAAAGGAGCTTTTTGGGAAGGCACTCCAACAGCAGATCATTGGAAGTCAAATTTGAATAAGGGAATAATTCTATTAACTGAAAATTCTTTTAGTTTTAAACCGTTTAAAGAGGGATACTTAAAACAAATTAAAATTTTTGATATCAAAGAAGTAATAGGGCCATCAGAAAGTTTGGATTTATTTACTAAGTTAATAACAACCAAAAATCAAGCTTTTTCATTCTTATTCATTAGAAAACATCTGAAACGTATAACTAAAGACAAAATAAAGACAGATAAATTTCTAAAACTTTTAAGTCAAGTGTTAATTTATAAGGACTCTGAACGGATTCACATGATTGAACTAGAAAAAAAACGTATCGAAAAACTTAAATCTATGATTAAAGTTTCTAATAGAATCAAGCTAGATATGATGAGAAGTGCGTTGGAAATGGATGAGAAAACCTTTGCTAACAAGATTTTTAAATGGGCAAAGAAATTTGATTTTGTTATAGATGGAGAATATCTAATCGTGACTAATGAAAATATTAATGCGTTTATTCTAAGTTTAAATAATAATGATATTAGCGAAAAAATAAAATGCCCCTATTGTAATAATTCGCTTGATACAGAAGTGTTGATTTGTCCTTATTGTGGAAAGGAAATTAAGATTTGATTATCTTCTTTTTAATACACCAATTTTGTCACCTATTTTTTGTCTTGAGCTTCCTTCTGATATTTCAAAAATTCCTTCTTCAATTAGGTCATAAACTGCATGCTTTAAAGTAATTAGAGGGATTTTTTGTAATTCTCTTACTTCTATTAATTCATCAATGCTAATAGATTCACCGGGGAGTAATAAAGCCTTTATAAATCTCTTTATATCACCAAGATCACTTTTTATGGTTATAACATCTCTATTTTCTTCTTTTGAGATTTTTAGTTCGCTTACACTTATTTTTGACATTAAAAATTTTACTTGTTCTTCCAATAGCTTTATTCTTCCTTTTAACTCTACAATTAAATCTTTAGTTGATTTCTTACCTTCAGATTTTAGAGTTAGATATTTATTAATAAGCTTTTCAAGCTGATTCTTCGGAATACCAGAGTTTAAAATGGCTGTAATTTTATCTGCTTTTTTATCTCCTTTTTTAAAAGAAATTCCACTTTCTTCTGCTAATTTTTCTAATAATGGTACTGTAAGTTTCTTAATTGCCTTCATGATTAGGGTAATAATTAAATAAAAAAAGAGTGAATTTAAATTTTTTTAACCTACGCCATGTTTACCAGCATAATAAGCTCCAAATAATTGCATAAAATAGGTGATTCCGGTGATAATGCCATAAAGTAATCCCAAGATCCAAGTTAATCCCCACATTAAAATGATACTAATATAGAATAGAATAAGAAAAGGAATCAAAATTGATAGTTTGCGGGGATTTCGAAATTCTATTTTCATAAGATAATCTACAATCAAAGTGAAGATAATAAATGATATAAAAAGTAAAGGAAAAACCCAGTACCACCACTCTCTTAATAAGAAAAGATTACAAATAGCTATTATCAATATTGGAACTCCAAGTAATAAAGAAACTATCCCAATCTTTTTGGATATGGAGGGTTTTTTCACGCGAGATAAAAAAAGTGCAAATACTGTTAGATTGAATATATTAATAATAACAAATTGACTAAGATCAATAATGTCATATATATTCAGATTAGCCACCATTGATACAAAATTTTTTATTTTTATTTCAAAAAAGTATAAGAATTATTAGATTTTATTGGAATTAAAAAATACTAAAAAAATAGATAATGAGATAGAAATGAAAACCAATACATTTACCTTCAAGGATCAAGATGATATTGAGATCTTTGTTTATAAATGGGAACCCGAAATTACTCCAAAAGCAGCTTTACAAATTGTTCACGGATTAGCAGAACATGCTGGTAGGTATGCGAGATTCGCGGAAGCTTTCTGTAAGGATGGTTTCATTTGTTATGCAAACGATGCTCGCGGACATGGATTAACAGCTGGTGATTTAACTGAAGCCACTATAGAAGGAAAGGCAGGAGTTTTGGGACAGAATGGATGGCGTGGTGTGGTTAATGATCTTCACGAATTATCCAATATCATTAAGAAAGAAAATCCCAACCTTCCTTTATTCTTAATTGGACATTCTTGGGGAGCTTTGCTTTCACAAGACTATATTCAAGAATGGGGAAATGAAATAAAGGGATGTATTCTAAGTGGTACTAATGGTAAAATAAGAAAAATGGTGCTTAAAGCGGGAAAATTAATTGTAAAAAACGAAATTAAAAAGTTAGGACCTACCACACCAAGTCAGAAAATGCATGATATGAATTTCGCATCCTATAATCATGATTGGCAGAAAGATGAAGAAGCTACGGGATTTGAATGGCTTAGCAGAGACAAAACAGAAGTTCAAAAATATATTGATGACCCTTGGTGTGGATTTGTTTCCCCAGCTACTCTTTGGTTAGAATTTATATATGGAAATGAAAAGATCTATGATGAGAAAAATGAACAAAGAATCCCTAAGGACCTACCAATCTATTTCATTTCAGGATCTTTGGATCCTGTCGGAAATAAAACAAAAGGCGTTATGGCAATGATAGAAAGACTCAAGAAGTTTGGTGTTAAAGACATTGCATATAAATTTTATGAAGGTGCCCATCATGAAATCTTTAATGAGATCAACCGAGATGAAGTCTATAATGATGTAACCGCTTGGCTAAATTCTCATTTATAAAAAAGAGTAATTACTTCTTTTTCTTATTATATTCTATAAGATTATTTAAAATTCTTCCCAAATAGTTTTCAAATTTATTTATTTCAATCTCAGTGAAATTATTATAGTAAATCATAGCCATATCTTTGGAGACTTCTATATATTTAGCTTGAAAGTTCTCATGTTTATTTGTTAACTGGATTAAAATCTCTCTTCTATCTGTTCTTGATGGTACTCGTTTTATAAATCCTGATTGTTCAAGGCGATCAAGCATTGAAGTCAAAGTTGACTTGCTTAAAAGAGTTCTTTTTGAAATTTCATGTATAGAGATGTTATCTTCTTGCCATAAAACAAACATTATTCTTCCTTGTGCGGGATTCAGTTCAGTAAGATTTGCTTTTCGAAGGATTTTTGCGAAAGTTCTCTGAGATAGTTGGTGTATTTTAGCGATTAAGAATCCCCCCTTTTTTAGAGATTCCATTAGTAGGTAATCATATTTTATTTTTAAATAGGATTGTACTATATAGTACTAATCAAAATTCATTTAAAAAGATATTTGATTTGAAATCTAAAATTCTTATATTTGCTCAGTCTTTAATGCAAAAGCATCTCTCAAGCCGTCACCAATAAAGAGAAAACCCATAATCGTAGCAATAATCATAATCATAGGCCAAAAGCTAGCCCAAGGTGCCCTATATAATTGATTTATGGTATATATAACATCTCCGCCCCAATCGACCCAACTGAGTCTACTTATTCCTAAGAAAGCTAGCACGGTATATCCTAATAAAACTTTTCCAACATTAAAGCTCGCTGAAACCAAAATCGGTTGATAACAGTTTGGTAATATATGGCGAAACATGATTCTCCTGTTTCGTGCCCCAATCACCTTCGCTGCTTGTATATATGGCAATTCCTTTTGTTTCAAGGTAAAAGTTCTGATTATTCTTGAAAAAGTAGGGATTCCAATAATTCCAAAAGCAAGAATGATATATTCAATACTACGCCCCCAAATTAGGAGGAAAAGTATTGCAAATACAACACCTGGGAAAGACAATATGATATCCATAATTCTCATTACCAGCATATCAAACCAACCACCATAATAAGCAGAAATTAATCCGATTATAGTACCAGCAATAGCGCTTATGAGAGTAGAACTTAAAATTATAATCAGTGTAAATCTTGCGCCGAAAACTATCCGTGCTAAAACATCAAGGCCTCCCCAAGTCGTTCCTAAGGGGTGTTGACTCGAAGGAGGTGCCCAAGGTCCAAGTTGGGTCTGAGTGGCTTTTTCATAAGACGAGATCCAATGTTGAAATACAGCCATATTGACAACTATAAAAACGAGGATAATACCAATTACAAATATAAAAGACTTCGATCTTCTCATAAATCTTCTAATTGAGCGATCTTTTTCTGTGATCAATTGAAAATCTTCTAATTTGCGAGGTATTTTTCGTAAAAAAAAAATAAATTTAAGATTCGTAAGGACTTTAAAGAAGTCTTTGATAAAAGTACCTTTTGCGGTACTTACTACTTTTGTCACCCGCTTTTCTTCTGCTATTATCATTGAATCAAATATATAGGGATATTATAATGTTGAATTGAAATACAGTTATTATTTAGATAAATATGAAGGTAAACTTATATATTTAAATTGAGCTTCAATAAGAGAATGCTTAATTATTGATAAATTTATATGTTTCCCGCGATATAGAATAAATTGACTAATAAGTTAAATTTTTAAAATTTGATTTTAAATGGGTTATTTCAAGTATGTCATTAAAAGGATACTAATATCATTAGTCACTATTTTTGGTGTAATTATTATTACTTTTTTTTTATCAAGAATGATTCCAGGAGATCCTGTATGGAGGCGTCTTCCCTCGAAAGCCTCTTATGAAGACTATTTGGAAGAACGAGCAAGGTTAGGATTAGATCAACCAGTTATTGTTCAATTTTTTATTTATATGGGAGATCTACTGACGGGAAATTGGGGTGTTTCTATTTCAACAATAATTGATTATCCCATTTCAGATTTAGTGAGTACACATTTACCAAGAACTCTGGAAGTAACTATAATTAGTATGTTAATAGCTATTTATCTAGGAATCCGACTGGGTAAATCATCAGCAGCTCATAAAAATTCTATGAGAGACAAAATTATGAGAATTTTTACATATTTCTTTATTTCTATACCCGGTTTTGTTGTAGTTATATTTTTTATGCAGATGTATCTCTTTACTCCTATTAAGATCTTTCCTATGTTTGGAATTAAAAATCCTAAGTACCCAGAACCACCTTTCATAACTGGTTCTCGTCTTTTGGATTGCTTATTATCTAAGCAGATTTATCTTTTTGTAGATTATATATGGCATCTTATAATCCCGGTTTCAGCTATGGTAATTATTCAGATGGTAGCTATTATTAGACATACAAGATCCAATGTATTAGAGGTCTTACAAATGGATTACATTAGGACTGCAGAAGCTAAGGGGTGTAAGAGAAAAAAAATTCTAAAAAAACATGCGATAAAAAATGCTATCCCCCCCGTTATTACAGTTTCAGCTATGGGATTTCCAGTTCTTCTAGGTGGAATGATTGGGATTGAATTAATTTACAATTTCCCAGGATTAGGCTTTTTATTTAGAGAAGCCGTTGAGTACTTAGACTATCCTTTAATCATTGCTATTATTTTTGTTCTATCAATATCTGTAATTATTATTAATCTTATAGCAGATCTATTTGTTGCTGCGCTTGATCCTAGGATTCGACTGAAATAATAAGGTTCATGTTCACAAGAATTCCTTCTTTAATGCGAAATCGTCTTTTATTCCATCTTTTTTCACTTATTGGGGGCAATAAAGATAAGGTTGTACAATAAAGTTAAATTCTTATAAAGAATCCATAATTTCATTAAATTAAATAAGATTAAGAAATTTTTATATTTGTATTTTGTAGACTTAATATACTCTATCTGATATGAGATATCTAAAGTACATCATAAAACGGGTTATTTTATCATTAATAACAATTTTTGGGATAATTATCATAACTTTTTTCCTGTCGAGAATGATACCAGGAGATCCCGTATGGATACGCCTCCCCGCTAGAGCGACTATGGAAGATTATTATAAAGAAAGAGCGCGGTTAGGATTAGATCAGCCTATTTTAGTACAATTTATTGTCTATATTGGAGATATACTGACAGGTAATTGGGGATTCTCTCTTTCAGTCCAACCAGATTATCCTATTTGGGTACTGATTAATATTCACTTACCCAGAACTTTAGAAGTCACTATAATTAGCATGATATTCGCTATTTTAATAGGATTCAGCTTAGGCAAGATTTCGGCTTCATTTAAAAACACTTTAAAAGACAAAATAATTAGGATTCTTAGTTACTTATTTATTTCTATACCTGGTTTTGTGTTAGTCATTTTTTTCATGCAATTATATGTTTTTACTCCATTCAAAATATTTCCTATGTTTGGATATAAAAATATGAGATTTCCTGATCCACCACTAGTTACGGGTTCCCGCCTAATAGACTCTCTTCTGTCTAGAGAAATTTATCTCTTTGTAGATTATGTATGGCACTTAATAGTTCCTATATCGGCGATGGTGATCGTTCAGTTAGTAGCTGTCGTACGACACACAAGATCTAGCGTCTTAGAGGTGTTACAAATGGATCATATTAGAACCGCAGAGGCAAAAGGATGCCCAAGAAAGCAAATAGTTAAAAAGCATGCGGTAAAAAATGCCCTACCACCAATTATTACAATTTCAGCAATGGGATTCCCCATTGTTTTAGGAGGAATGATTGGGGTTGAAATAATATATAATTTCCCAGGATTGGGATTTATGTTTCGACAAGCAGTTAGATTTTCAGATTATCCCTTAATTATTGCTATTGTGTTTGCTTTCTCACTTTCAGTTATCATAATAAATCTAATAGCAGATATTATTATTGGCGGCCTTGATCCTAGAATGAGATTAAAGTAAAAGCTTTTATCTAGATTTCCACCAATAAGGATATTCAACTTGCATAAATTGTTTATTATCCAAGAGTAAAATTCTGTTATTTGTAAACGCAAAAGCAAATCCCCCAAGAAAATTAACCCAGTAATTATCAGGAGGTAACCCAAACCATCCAAACCTCAAAGCCATAATGAGTATTTCATGGGTCACATGGATAGCCATTCCACCTGCTGGAAGTGTAGAAAATCGATCCCATATGACCTTAGCAGCATTCTGACAATAATTAGAAAGTGGGTTTAACTTATGGGGAGGATACAATCCTGCCATCCATCTCCTTAAAAATTCAACAAGTATTCTTTCCTTAAGTTCCTTAATAAAGAGTTCACGATCAACTCCCAGCACGTGTAGAGGTTTTAAAACACCTTCTATTTTTCCATTGCCTCCTTTACTTTTAAAACCTTCTAAAATATCAATTGCTGTTTCTTCACAGCGAGATGCAATACTGTGATATATCCTAACTTGTCGTCCTTTAGGTAACTTCTGACCAAAAAGATGTGCAATTTTATGTCCTGTTTCGGTTAAATGTAATTCAATTCCATCTCCAATTTCATTTGGCTCAAATCTTTCAGAATGTCTTAAAATTAGAGTTAATTTCAACTTATTAGAGAATTTAGGGAGTTCTTTTGTAAGTTGACGAACTTGGAGGGTCCAATTTTCTGTTTCCCATAGATGTTCATCGTTCATACCGTAATAAATAAATCATTATTTACATAATTTACCTTAAAATCATATTTAAACTATATTCAATTATGTCTTTTGAGGAGCGCAGAAAACAGGACATATCCATACTAGAAGTAATTGATGCACTATATGTTTTCTTTCATGATATTAAGAGACAAGACATTAAGTTTCTTTACCATGGGACATACAATGTCTTTGAAATAAAAAAGAAATATATTTTTCGTATTCCTGATATTCATTTTAGAAACATTAATGGTGTAAATTTAATTAAGAGAGAACTTAAAATATTAAATATAATTGAAGATTTTATCCCATTTTCTATTCCCGAACCCACTTACATCTCAATTGAACCAAATTACCCCCTGATTGGTTATGAAAAAATAGAAGGGATAAGATTATCTCAATGCTTCAAAAAGGCTTCAAAAAACCAAAAATTTAAAGTTGCTGAGCAAATTGGACTATTTTTATCCTATTTACATTCAGATATGCTTCGAGATGTTATCTCAAATGAGATGGGAGAACATTATTCAGCAAAACAATACGAAGCGGAATGGCATGAATACTACAACTTTATCCAAAAGAAAATATTTACACTGATGAATTCGACACAGAGGGAATGGGTGAATAAACTTTTCAAAAAATTCCTAGGTGACAAAGAAAATTTCCTCTTTAAACCAACTCTAGTACATGGAGATTTCGATACTTCCAATATTCTCGTAAATCCTAAAACTTTTGAACTTTCTGGAATAATTGATTTTGAAGATTCAAGAATTTATGACCCTGCTGCAGATTTCTTATTCTTCAAAGAAGGAAGACCCTTTTTAGACAACATTCTTTCATCTTATCAGAGAGAAACTGAACTTAACTTTATTAACCGAGCTGCATTTTTATATGGTCGTAATTTTTTGCCATATATCACATTTGGAATAGATAACAATATTCCGGAAATGATTAGAGCGGGATTTGAATTACTTGATTATAAAATGAATACAATCTGGTAATGAATTAATTTAATCTAGATTTTTCCACCAATAAGGTATCTCAAATGAATTCAATCCATTATTGTCGTATAATAAAATGTTATCTTCAATTATGCTAAAGGCAAAACCTCCTAAAAATGAGGGCCAGTAATCATTTGGTGGTAATCCAAACCAACCAAATTTATAACATAGAATAATTAGATCATGAGAAACATGAATATCTATTCCTTTATCAGGGGCTTGTTCAATTTCTTTCCAAATAGTATAAGCAGCTTGTTGACAGAATTTATTAAATGACATAATGATATCAGAAGAATATAATCCCGCAATCCAACGATAGAAAAATTTTGTTAAAGGATACTTTGTGATTTCATTAAAAAAGAGATCTGGTTCCATCCCAATATCAACTAAAACATCAAGAGTATTCATTAACATTCCAATCCCTTTTTTGTTTTTAAATCCCTTTAAAATACTTTCAGCAGTTTCCTTACATCGATCCAAAAAACTATAAAATAAACGAATATTTCTTTCTAAAGGTAAATTCTCTCCGAATTTTTTAGCAATTTCATGACCAAGTGGAGTAAGTTTCAGTTTTGAGACTCTCCATGGATCATCTGAGTGTTCTCTATGAGAGTGACGAAGAATTAAGATTACTTTTGAATCACTTGGAAATTGTTCCAATCCCAAGAGTAATTTTTTTGTTTCTTGAGTCCAATTATCATGATGCCAGATTTTTTCAATATCCATGTTAGTAACTAAATGTTTCTTGTCCTTTAGATTTTTTTTATAAATCTAAAATAATTATTTTTAAAGGGTATAACTTTGGCCATCTTGTAAAAGGATTGCATTGTCGTAATTTTGTTCAAACCACTTCGGATTATCTGTATGTACAGGAATGATAATATCGGGGTCAATCCTTTCTATAGCCCATCTGATTTCGCTTTGAGACAAATGCCCAGATGCGTGGAAACCTCTCACAAATTCAGGTTTTAATCTCTCGTGTTTTTCTATTATTTCAAAACCATAAATTTCAAACCCAAAATGCTTCAGCCAATTATTTAACCGTATAAAATCAAATTCAGATTCCTCTTCAAACGCTTCACTCGAGGAATAGATATAAGTACCTTTTGTTGGTTTAATATCTAATAAATTTTTTACATCAAAAAAGGAAAAACAAAGTAAATATTGTTCAGGGTTTTCAGAGATCTCAATAGGATCGATTAATTGGATACCTGTCTCATTTTTAAGAAGATAATCTTCCCAACTCAATGGTTTTACTTTTAGCATTTTATATATTAACATGTCTTTTGTTCGGTTAATTCCATCAACTTTTTCAATTGCTTTTAATAAATAAGCATCTTTTGAGGTAATAACTAATCTTCTACCTACCTTTTTAGCAATAGTATGAAAACTCTCTAATCTTTCAAAATTTCTTGCTGTGAAGTCAGCGATGACCAAACCCTTTGATATTTCAACCAGTTTAAGGCAATTCTGATAAATAATTTCTTCTGGTTCATTAAAGTCTTTTCTCTTTGCTCTTGTTCCTTCAATTATTAAAATAGAAGCATCTTTTGAGCTTTTTATAAACTCTTTACTAGAATCTGATTTTCTTCCATGAAGGCGCAAATCCCCAGTATAGGCAACGGTATTTTCTCCTTTAATGATATAAGCTGTAGCACCATATATTGAATGATCTACCTCAAATGCACTAATTTGAAAAGGTGTGGAAAAATCATTTAGCACACATAGCTCACCCTTCACAGAATCTTTTTTTCTAAAGCGAATAGATAAGAAATCCTCAAGTGTGTTAGGAAATTTTTCAGTACTCACAAATTGTCTACAATAAATAGTTGTTTTATCACTTTTTAGGATTCTTTCATCCTCAGTTAAGACTTTTTTAGTAAAGTATGCAACTTCATTATTTAAACTGGCAATCGAACTATCGCGAATAGATTTCAATAAAGTGATAGTCATTGGTGATGTTATAACAGGAATTGACTCCTCAAGCAAAGGTATATTTCCAAAATGATCCATATGCGCATGACTTAATAATACAGCATCAATTTTCAATGAAGGAAAAGATGACAAGTCTAAATCTGAGGGAATTAAATCTTCCCTATAAATATTTAATTTGGGAATTAGATTAAGATGAAGAAGGTCAAAAATACCTCTGGAAGAGCGCTCTTTTAAATATTCTTGAAAATAAGTTTTATATTTTTTAAAATTCATTCCAAAATCAAGAAATAGTCCACTTTCTCCTTCTTTTAGATATATTTTGTTTCCACCAATGGTTTTCGCGCCATCGAAAATAGTAATTGATGTCATTCTTATTAAATAAAATCTATAGGCTTAATTAATATTCTTCTTAAGAATACAATAAAAAATCCGACATTTAAGAATTTTTAAATAGTAATCAAGGCTAGTAATTATTTGTCGATTAATAATTCAAATACAATTTTGTAAGGTATGATCAGGGAATGATGTTTTCAAATATCGAAGATTATGAGAGAAGAATTAATGAACTTAATTACCAAATTTCAGAATTGCAAAATCGAGTAAATCAACTTCAACTGCTAATTAAAGAGAAAGATGAACAACTAAATCGACTTTATAATGAAAATTTACAATTAAAATCTCAAATTGGTAATATCCAGAGGCCTACTCAATCTCCGTATTTTAGTCAACAAAATATTCAATCTTCCTCTTCTCCTCAATATCAAAATTTTGAAGCCCCTCAAAATCAACAATATGAACAATCACAAACACAATCTCCATATTTTAACCAGCAAGCAACCCAAGAACCCGTAATACGTCAAACAGAAAACCCAATTGTTACTACGAGCGCCAATACATCATCACATAAAAGAGAATGTCCAAATTGTGGAGCTTATGGATTTGCAATAAAAGAAGTTGATGATAAATCTAGATTACTAAGTTATGTCCCCCGAAGAATTTATGCCAAAAAAAGGGTTTGCACCAAATGCTTCTATGAATTCTAAATAATTTTAGAAAAAGGCTTCCTCTCTTAGCATTCTTAGTAATAAGTTTATTTGGAATGGTTACTTTTTACTTATTTGTAAGTACATGAATTAGTTTGTACTCAATTTACGCATTGGGTTTTTTCAATGGTAAAAGGAACAGTAAAGTGGTTTGATCGCCGTAAAGGCTATGGTTTCATCACTCGAGACGATGGAGCTGCAGATGTATTTGTACATTTTTCTGCAATTGAGGATCAGGAAAATGAATTTAAAGCAATTTATGAGGGCGATAAGGTTGAATTTGATATTATTGATGGATCTAAAGGCCCTCAAGCTAGTAATTTAAAAGTTACTGAAAAAGGTAATCGCCCGAGTTTTAAACCAAGAAAAAAGCGTTATTAATTAAATCTAATTAATAAAGTATACTTCGAAAGTAAATTAAAAGGAAATTTCAGAAAAAGTAATGCGGTTATGCTGAAGGTATTTATCATTTCATGGGATTTCCTAATTTTTTTTTATTTACATTATTGAGGATTTAGAAATCGGTTCATGGTTAGTTTAACTTCAATTTAAAGTTAAATTTAGTATGAACTTCATTTCATTGAAAATATTGTATTCCTTACATGCTAAGACCGGTAACTTGCTTCAATGTACGAGGCGCCGAACGATGAAATTTTATTGCAGGATACCCAATAATAAACACACCGATGCTTTCTCCCTCAATATTCGCTAAGTTTTTGATTTCAGGGTTAATCCTCATTGCGATTTGGGTCCACCCATTCCAACAAGTCCCCAATCCCAGTGTCTGTGCTGCCAATCTTCCATATGTAATGATTATCCCAATGTTATTTTTTATAACCTCGCCTCTCTGTGGAGAGGAGACAAATATGATATGAGGAGCATCAAAATAGATCGGACTGTGAAAAGCTCTTCCCAATAGAGTAAATAAGTTTCCATAACGCTCTTTCATATAAGAATCTTTTAATAATTCTTGAATAACTACGTCATTTAGTTCCTTTATTTGATCTTGTTCTGAAATTATAGAAAAAGCTTCTGATCTCAAATTATCTCCAGTAGGAGCATAACTCATAGCGTTAAACACTTTTCTTAAGAGCTCATAAGGTACTTTCCTTTTTCGATAACGTCGAACTGAACGATGGGCTCGTAAAAAGTCATAGAGTTTATCATATGAAATTATTTCTTCTGGTTTGTCAACTCCCTGAAATTCATTAGCAGTTCCTAAATTTTCATGTAAAATAGCATCCTCTGGGCATCTTGCTATACATTGGCCACATAAATTACAGAAGCTTTTTGAATCTTTATATTCTATTTTTTCTGTTTCTTGGTTAAATCTATAAAGGATACATGCACTTAAACAAACTTTGCAGTTACTACATTTATTATAGTCAATTCCAATAATAGACATATCTAAACCTTTTTTTTTACGTTGATGCAATATATAAGTCTTATTATGTTTTAAACAATGACTTATATGATGACTTTTACATATAAGTAAAGCTTTTTATGGCTACCCTTCTTAATCATATTTAATTGTTTTTAACCAAAAGGTGCTTAAATATGGCAGAAATGTCTAAAGAATTGAAAATAATACTAATTATTAATATAGTGGTTGCTTTGTTCTATGGTATTTTATATCTCTTCCTTCCTGAAATTGTTTATGCTTTAAATGAAGCTCCAAGTTTTGATCCCCACTTTTGGCGTCTTTGGGGGGGTATATGCATAACTCTTGGAATAATTGGTATATTCGGGCTATTAAAAGGAGATTGGGACTATTTTAAATTACTATTTCTCTTTGTTATTTGTTTTCTTTTTGTTACTTTCATAATTAATATTACAACGGCATTTTATCTATCACGTACACCAATTAACATTATTTATCATTGGATAGATAATATAGTTATAATTCTAATAGCTGTTCTTGATGCCTTTTTTTATTGGAAAGAAGAAAAGAAATAAAAATTATCCCTTTTTTTATTTTGTAAAAATTATTAATCCTTAATTTAGATCTGAATTATTTCCATTCTACTCCACATTGACCACATTTATACTTTTTTGCATAAATTTTTGGATAAGCATAAATTATTCGAGTTTTATCGTCCATTTCCCTTATATATGCCTTATTAGAGTTTCCACAATTAGGACATTGCCATTTTCGTGTAAAATCATCCTCCATTGTTTCTAGTTCGGGTTCCTGCAAATTTTCTTCTTTTAATGTTTTTGATTCTATTACCGTATCAGCACTATAGGGCTTTATTAAGTTATTTGTTATGTTCTTTGATAATTCATTGACTTTACTTATTGCTAATTGTTCCTCCTCAATGCTAGGCTCAGGAACTTTTAATTTAAAAATATCAGATTCAGGTTTTCCAGCTCCCTTTTTACTCTGGGGTTTTAGAGCTGTTATTGTTTTTGCTAATAAAATTGTATCTTTCTCGCGGAGTTCTTTGTTTTTTTGCTTCAAACTTTCTATTGTTTCATTTAAATCAGTGATTTGAGATTCTAATTTGAAAATTTTAAGCTTCTCTCTTTTTAATGCTTCTAACTTCTCATTTAGTGCCTTATTTTCCTCTTCTAATCTATAATTATTCCCTTTTAGCGCCTCAACCATTTTATCTAATTGTTCAGCAGAAATTTTTCTGGTTTGATCTAAATTTATTGCTAGGGATGTATTTTCTAACTCTAAGCTAGATATTTTCTGCTTAAGGGTTGCAATTTCACTTTTCAGTTGTTGATTCATCGAACTTTCAGATTTGAATGATGATACAACTTTTGTAGTGCTTTCGATTTCATTTGATAGGTCTACTAATTTTTTTTTCAAAGTTTTATTTTCTTGTTCTAACCTCCCATAATCTTGAATTAAACTAGTTAATGAGTTTTGTGTTCTAGAAAGTACTTCATCTTTTACAGAATCAGATTGTTCTTCTTTTACTATGTCCAACTCTAAAGTTAAATCTTTAATTTTATTTTGTAACAGTTCTTTCTCTTCTTCTTTTTTTTCTAATTTTTGATTAAGCGAGTAAACTATATCTTTTAGTGCCACAATTTCTTGTGATTCACTTTGCTCTGTAATATGTTTAATCGGTGTAGGTTTGAATGTAACTTTGCTATCTAATTTACTTCTTAACCTCTCGACTTCAAGTTGCAATTTCTCAATAGTCTTTTCTAAATAGGCTTTAGTTTGTTGCTCTTCTTCTGCCTTATTAATCAAATCTTTTAATTCCTTACTCATAAAAAAATTCTCACTTATAGTGGAAATTATTATATTTTTACAATTAACTTACGTATTCTTTATTAAAAAATTTAAGTGGCTTTTTTATGCATAATGAAAAATATTCAAAATAAAATATAGGAAAAGAAAGGTTAAAAATATTTTATTGTTTCGCATACTTTGGTTTTGTTATAAACCCTGTAAAAAGAACTCCAATTATTATAGTGTCAATTATTTCTGAAAGGATAATACTCCACGACTCATAGGAGGCTGTAAAAACTGCTCTAACGATATTTGAGAGAATTAAAAGTAAAAAAGCTATTCCTATTATCAGCGAATTAGCTTGAGATAGTCTCTTATTTCGATACATAAAAAAGAACATTATCATTAGAAGTAAATATATAATAAAAGTTGCTATGGGGAGTAAGTTAACTAGAAGATTAACACTATTTGCAATCCATATTAATACTAATAAAATGATAACATATCCTCCAATAAAGGAATATCTTATTTTGTTTGCCTC